>NC_009142.1:1368800-2737601 GCF_000062885.1 Saccharopolyspora erythraea NRRL 2338
CACGGCGTCGGGCGTGAAGGCCACGAACAGAGCTGCCGCCAGCAGGACCAGCAGCGCGCACGTCACGTAACCGGAGGCCAAGCCGCTGATCAGCAGCGTGACCACAAGTGTGCCGGCGACGGTGCCGAGCATCTGGCTGATCCCGACCAGCCCGCCGATGCGGGCGCGCTGCGGCACCGGAACCCGGTCGGGCAGTGCGGAGACCAGGCTCGCCAGCATCGCGTTCAGACCGGCCTGCACCAGGCTCCAGCCGATCGTCATGACCACCACGTCGGTCGCGGCGGCCAGCACCGCGAGCCCCGCGGCGCCCGCCACCGCGCCGCCCAGCGTCCACGGGTGCCTGCGGCCGAAGCGGGAGGTCGTGCGGTCGGACAGCATGCCCGCCAGCGGGTTGGCCACGACCGACACGGCGGCGCCGATCCCGGTGACCACGCCGAAGACGACCTCCTTGTCGGCGGGGGCCAGTGTCTCCGAATGCTGCGGCAGCAACACCTGGATGGGCGCGTAGAACGCCAGCCACAGGCCGAGGTTCGCCACGAACAGCAGCGCCGTCCAGCCCGCCCGCACCGGCGTGCGGGGCTCGGCCAGCGCGTCGGTGCTCATCGCGACCGCTTGATCAGGTCGCGGTACCAGTGGAAGGAGTCCTTCGGGGTCCGGGCGAGGGTGTCGTAGTCGATGTGGACGAGCCCGAACCGGGGCGCGTAT
This sequence comes from Saccharopolyspora erythraea NRRL 2338, assembly GCF_000062885.1. Taxonomy (NCBI): domain Bacteria; kingdom Bacillati; phylum Actinomycetota; class Actinomycetes; order Pseudonocardiales; family Pseudonocardiaceae; genus Saccharopolyspora; species Saccharopolyspora erythraea. The sequence goes on from NC_009142.1 coordinate 1,369,506, forward strand.
CCCTTCGACCACTCGAAGTTGTCGATGAGCGACCAGAAGAAGTAGCCGCGCACGTCGACGCCGGCGTCCATGGCTTCCCGCAGTGCGGTGAGGTGCCCGGTGAGGAAGTCGATGCGTTCCCGGTCGTGGATGCCGTCGAAGCTGCACCCGTTCTCGGTGATGTGCACCGGAGGCATCCCCGGGTAGCGCTCGTGCATGGTCACGAGCAGCTCGCGGAGCGCGTCCGGGACCACGGGCGAGTCGTTCGTGGTCATCGGGTAGCCCTCGACCGGTCGCAGTTCGAAGGGCAGCGGGCCCGGTGCGGTCGGTGTGGTCGCGGCCATCGGCTCGTAGTAGTTGACGCCGTAGAAGTCCAGCGGAGCGGCGATGACCGGCAGGTCGTCGGCGAAGCCGTCCGGCAGCCGGCCGTGCAGCACCTCCGGGTAGCTGCCGAGCAGGATCGGGTCGGCGAACAGGCGATTGATCAGCGCGTCGAGGAACGCGGCCGCCTCGCCTTCGCCCTCGCCCCAGATCGGGCTGTGGTTGTTCGCGGTGCCGATGCTTGCGGCGCCCGCGGCGCGGAGGGCGGACACCGCCAGGCCGTGCGCCAGGAGCTGGTGGTGCGCGGTCGGCAGCGCGTCGAGCAGCAGCGCCCGGCCCGGCGCGTACTCGCCGATGCCGTAGCCGAAGATCGACATGACCATGGGCTCGTTGAGCGGGATCCACATCTTCACCCGGTCCGCGAAGCGCTCGCCGACGAGCGCGGCGTAGTCGGCGAACCGGGCGGCGGTGTCGCGGCTGAGCCAGCCGCCCGCGTCTTCCAGCGCCTGCGGGGTGTCCCAGTGGTAGAGGGTGCCGACAGGGTCGATGCCCGCTTCGCAGACGGCGTCGAGCAGGCGGTCGTAGAACGCCAGGCCCTCGGCGTTGGCGGGGCCGGAACCGGTCGGCTGGATGCGAGGCCAGGCGAAGGACATCCGGTAGGCGTCGACCCCGAGCTGCGACATCAGCGCGACGTCCTCGGCGTAGCGGTGGTAGTGGTCGGCGGTCACCCGCGCGTCCTCCCCGCGCGCGACCTTGCCGGGGGTGGCGGTGAAGGTGTCCCAGACGGACGGTCCCCGGCCGCCTTCGGCGGTCGCGCCCTCGATCTGGAACGCCGAGGTCGAGACGCCCCAGACGAAGCCCTCGGGAAAGCTCGGAACCGTCATGCCGATCACCCCAAACGTGAAAGTTGTTCGGAATATAGTGCCGACACGGACCAGGTGGAAGGGGCCGAACCGGCGAGGTGGGGTTTGGCCGGGTCCGGGGCCGGGGGCTGGCCGACTCGGGGCTTGCCGACTCGCCGTCGGTGTGTTGGGCGCGGGCTCGCCGTCGGTTTGTTGGCCTTGCTGCGATTCGGCAGGGGGACGGGGGTGTCGCGACTCGCCATCGGCGTGTGGTGCGGACTCGCCAGTGGTGTGTCGGGTGCCTCGCCACTTGGTGTGAGCGGGCTTGGCGCGTTCCCGAGCCGCCGTGTGTCGGGAGGGGCCTGCCTTGCGGTCGGTGTGTCGGGTGCTGTCCGAAGCGTCGGCGTGTTGGGTGCGGACTCGCTGGCGGTGTGTCGGTGACGGTGTAGCTCGGTTGCAGGTGTGGGGTGTGCAGCGACTCGCTGACGGTGTGTCGGGTGCGTGCTGTGGAATGCGGTCGGTGTGTTGGGTCAGGGCGGGCACGGAACTCCGTGCGCGGAACGTTGCCCGTCTCGACTCGCTGGGGTGTATCGGCTTTGTGCGGGGCAGCCGGTTGATCGCAGGGCCCCGTCATCGTGAGGGTTTCCTTGACCTTGCCACTGGTGTCAGGTCGTAGGTTCGCGCTCGATTGGTGAGCGCTCCGGGGGCGTGGGGGAAGGCGAGAGTATGGGTAATGCGTTCAACGAGCGGGTCATCGAGGAGTTCAGAGCCAACGATGGCCGGGTGGGTGGTGAGTTCGAGGCCAAGAACCTCCTGCTGCTCACGACGACCGGCGTTCGCAGTGGTGTGTCGCGCACGACTCCCGTGCTCTACCTCCCGGACGGGGACCGGCTGGTCGTTTTCGCTTCGAATGGCGGTGCGGCGAAAAGTCCCGCCTGGTATCACAACCTCGTCGCGAATCCACTAGTGACAGTCGAGCTCGGCGGTGACCGCTACGAAGCGCGGGCTGAGTCGGTGGAGCCCGGCGAGCACGATGAGCTGTGGCGGCGGCAGGTGGAGATCGAGCCGGGTTTCGCGGAGTTCCGCCGCCGGGCGGATCGTGTCATCCCGTTGGTCGCCCTGGTGCGGGCAGCGTGACGGCAATGCTCGCGTAGCCCCCGTCGACCCGCGCTCGGAGATGTCGACTGGCGGCGGCTCGTCAGGCGGGCGTCCAGAGGTCCAGTGGCCCGACCGGATGGCTGGTCTTGTCGGTGGCTAGTTCGCGGTGTCAGGATTGGCGCCTCACCGACGGCGAGATGAGGTGGCGGCCATCAGCTATCACCACGGCGACCTGCGTCGAACGATCCTCGACGCCGCTGCGGCGGCGATCGCCGAGTCCGGACCCGCCAGCTGGAGCCTGCGCGAGCTGGCTCGCAGGGCGGGCGTCTCGCACGCCGCGCCGGCGCACCACTTCGGCGACAAGACCGGCCTGCTCACCGACCTCGCGGCCGAAGGTTTCGGGCTGCTCGCCGACGCCCTGGCCGACGCCGGCGACGACTTCGTCGACGTGGGCCTCGCGTACGTGCGCTTCGCCGTCGACCACCGGGCGCACTTCGAGGTCATGTTCCAGCCGGATCTCTACCGCACCGACGACCCCAGGGTCACCGCCGCGCGGGACCGGGCGGGCCACGTCCTGGAGGAGGGCGTCCGGCAGGTGCAGGGGGAGCACGAGCGCACGACGGAACTCGCCGCGTGGTCGCTCGTCCACGGCTTCGCCTCGTTGTGGATCAGCGGAGCGTTGTCGGAGAGCGCCAACGGCGACCCGGAAGCGTCGGCGCGTCCCGTTCTGCGCAGGCTGTTCGAGCAGTGACCGACCGGGGCCGGCACCGGAATCGCGTGGTGACACTGCCGACCGGCGTAGCGGCGTAGCGGCGTAGCGGTGTCGCCGAGTGCCGGGTGCTGGTGCTTGGCAGTGAGGGTGCGGTCGCGCTGACGCTTGCCGGTGCGGGCGCGGTCGCGCAGGCGCCCGGGCGCACCGACTGGTCGGCTTAGTGCCCGGTCGCTCCATCGAGCCGTTCGCGAAGCAGGTCCGCGTGGCCGTTGTGCCTGGCGTACTCGGCGATCAGGTTCACCAGCACCCACCGCAGCGAGATCGGTTCCCCGGTGGACCTGCGGGTGCCCGTCTCGTCCAGTGAGGCGGCCTCGGCCACGATCTCGCGGGAGGCTTCGCACTCGGCCCGCCAGGTCGCCAGCGCCTCGGCGAAATCCCCGTCCAGCGACTCGAAGTCCTGGTCCGGGTCGTCGTCGGAGTAGTACAGCATCGGCAGGTCCTCTCCCCGGAACTGGATGCGGAACCACCACCGCTCGACCCCGGCCAGGTGCCGGACGAGTCCGTGCAGGCTCAGCGCGGACGGCGCCACGGCCTTGTCTGCGAGCTGCCGCGCGGACAGCTCCGCGCACTTGAGCTCCAGAGTCCGGCGATGCCAGTCGAGGAAGGACGTCAGCGTCGTGACCTCGTCGGCGACGAGCGGAGGCTCGTGACGGACGCCACCGGCCCACGTCTGCGACAAGTGGGCGCCCGTGTCCGGGAAGTTGCTCATGGCGGCAGCTTTGCAGGACCTCCCGACATTCCAGGGCGTAGCGGCATTCGGGCACGCGTGTGGTCTCTGCTCAGGCGGCCTCCCCAACACGGATGTCGAGCCTCGCGAGCTGTTCCGCGCTCAGCACGATGCCGACGGCCGCGATGTTCTCCTCCAGATGCCGTTGCCGGGTGGTGCCGGGGATGGGAACGACCGGCAGGCCCCACTCGACGGCGCGCTGCTGCACCCAGGCCAGCGCGACCTGCCCCGGCCGGACGCCGTGCTCGTCGGCGATTTCCCGCAGCGCGGCCGGTAGCGCCGCGAGTTCCGCGGCGATCTCGCCGAGCCGCTGCGCCTGGTGCTTCGCGCCCGGCAGCAGGAGTCCGCGCCCGTGCGGGCAGTACGGCACCACGCCCACGCCGAGTTCGACGCAGGTCGGGACAACGGCCTCGATCTCCCGCCGGCACAGCGACCACTCGTTCTGCAGGGCGGCGATCGGGTGCACCGCGTGCGCGGCGCGCAGCTCCTCGGCGGTCACCTCGGAAAGCCCGAGGTGGCGGACCTTGCCCTCGGCCACCAGGTCCGCCATCGCACCGACGGACTCCTCGATCGGCACCGCGGGGTCGCGCCGGTGCAGGTAGTAGAGGTCGATGACGTCGGTGCCGAGCCGCCGCAGGCTGGCCTCGCAGGCCGCTCGCGCGTACGCGGCGTCCCCGCGCGTGCTGAATGAGTCGTCGGGGTTGCGGACGGCTCCGAACTTCGTGCCGAGGACCACCTCGTCGCGGCGGTGCCGGATGGCGCGGCCGACGAGTTCCTCGTTGTAGCCGTCGCCGTACAGGTCGGCTGTGTCCAGGAACGTGACGCCCAGGTCCAGAGCCCTGTTCACCAGCGCGAACGCATCCGCCTCGTCGTCCGGCGCGGATGGCGCGGCCGGCCGCAGCAGTCGCATGCAGCCGAGGCCCTGCACGGGAACAGCGGGGCCGGTCGTGCCCAAAGAGGTCGTGCGCATGGTCGTCCTCGCAGTCGGTGGAAGTCGTCGTCTCGGGAGCAAAGTACAACGATCACTGCAAACAAGTAAAACGAATATTGCACCTCGCTCACCGGGTGCGACGATGTCGGGTATGACGCAGACGGCGGGAGGCCGGCCGCGCGGGCTGCTGGCCAAGCGCGAAGCCATTCTCGAGGCGGCGCGGAGCACGTTCGCCGCGCACGGCTACCAGCGGGCAAGCATCGACGCGATCGCCGCGCTGGCGGCGGTGTCCACGCGCACCATCTACAACCACTTCGGTGGCAAGGCGGAGCTGTTCTCCGTCATCGTGCGCGACAGCGCGGCGCGGGTCGCCGAAGCGCTCGCCGGGCTCGTCGACCACCACCTCGGCGCCGTCGGCGACGTCGAGGCCGCGTTCACCGGCCTCGCACGTGCGTGGGTTTCGGCGAAGGCCGAGAACGCCTCGCACTTCGCGATGGTGCGTCAGATGCGGGAGGAGGAGGTGCACCTGCCGCCTGGGCTCGTCGGCGCCTGGCAGGAGGTCGGCCCCGTGCGGGTGCACCGCGCGCTGGCGCGCGGGATCGGCGAGCTCGGCCGACGCGGACTGCTGCACATCGACGACCCCGACCGGGCGGCGGAGCACTTCCTGCTGCTGACCACGGGAACGGCCGCCACGCGTGGTCTGCTCACCGGCACGTCGACCGGCGGGGACGACGAAGTCGATGCCGCGGTCCGGGCCGGCGTGCGGACGTTCCTCTATGGACACTCGGCGTCAGGGAGCCGCTGAGCGAACCGGCTCAGCCTTCGGCCCGCCGCGCCAGGAACCGGGCGCGACGTTCCGGAGCGCTTGCGCTCAACCCGGGTTGAGCCAGCACACCGACGCGGTGATGGAGTCGTCGGATCACGGGTGGGGTGCGGTCACAGCGCCTCGAGCGCGTCGGCCACCTCCCGCCGGGCTGCCGCGTCGAGACCGCGCAGCGGCTTGGGAAGGTTCGGGTGGGAGACCAGACCGAGGTGTTCCGCGGCGGCGGAGGTCACGCGCTGGCTGCCGTAGCGGCGGAACAGCGCCCAGAGCGGTTCCATGCGCTCGGACAGGGCGGTGGCCCGGTCGGCGTCGCCGTCGGCCGCGGCGCGGGTGATGGCCAGGCACTGCTGCGGCAGCAGACCGCCGATGACGCTGAACCAAAGGTCCGCGCCCGCGCTGAGGCCCCCGGCGGCGAACGCGTCGCCGCTCACGCCGATCGCGGCGTGTCCGGGCAGCGTGCTGCGCAGCGCTGCGATCCGGTCGGGCGCCTGGTCTGCGGGGATTCCGGGGATCTTCACCGCGCCGATGTTCGGCAGCGCTGCGATGCGGCCGTGCAGCTCGTCGCTGAACGTGAAGTGCGTCGTGCCCGGGTTGTCGTACACGCACAGCGGAACGGACACCTCGCGCGAGATGTCCTCGTACAGCCCGAAAACCTCGTCGTCGGTGAGCGGCTGGTAGGAGACCGGGGCGAGCAACAGCGCGGATGCGCCCGCCTGCTGGGCGTCCTCGGCGAGGGCGCGGACCTGCGACGTGCGCAGGGCGCCGATGCCGACCACGACGGGCACGCCGCCCGCGGCGTCGACAGCGGTCCTTGCGGCGCGAGCGCGTTCCTCGCGGGTGAGGTAGGCGTAGCCACCGGTCGAGCCGAGCGCACCGATCGAGTCGACACCCGCCTCGGCGAGCCGGGCGACGAGCCCGGCGAACGCCTTCTCGTCGACACCGCTCTCATCGGTGGGCGTGAGGGGAAAGGCGCTCAGGCCGGTGAACATGGGGCTTCCTCTCCGGTGGCTGGGGAACAGCAGCCGACTTCCCTTGAGGTTCCACCGCTGAGTGGCATCGGAGAAGGGCCAATCCGGAGCGGGTTCGAAGGGCCACTCCGGCACCGGCGGGAAGCGCCGACCGGTGCCTGCCGAGACGCGCAGGACAGAGGACATCCGCGGATTCGAGCGAGGGCGGCGGCTGGCGTCGATACCGGGTGACGTGGTGGGGCCGGAGGGACTCGAACCCTCACTGGCTAGGACCTAAACCTAGTGCCTCTGCCAATTGGGCTACGGCCCCCGCTGTGGCACAGCCTAGCTGGTGGCCGGGCGCGACCCCGACAGGTGTGCGGTCGGCGACACGGCTGGCGGCCGGTGGGAGCCGGCCGGAGGGGTGATCTACCGTGTCACCAGCCGGTGAAACTGAGGAGGACACGTGGCACGTGATCCCGACGCCATCCAGCGCGACATCGAGCAGGCGCGCGACGCGCTGGCCGCAACCCTGGACGAGCTGGGCACGAAGGCGAACCCGAAGCGCTTCGTCGAGTCCGGCAAGGCCAGCATGCAGGAGAAGCTGAACGACCCGAGGGTGCGCTACGCCCTGATCGGCGTCGGCGCCCTGGTCACCATCGTCGTGGTGCGCAGGCTTTTCCGCTGAACCCGGTCGTGAGTGCCGGCGGCGAAGTCGAACCCTCGCCCGCACTCACGACCGCGTCCCGGCCCCGGTCTGAACACCCGGCCAAGACGGACAGCCGGGGAGGGGCGGCGCCGGCGGCTCGAGAGCCACAGCGAAACCAGGACTCGGCAGGGCCAGGCCACGACAGCCGCGGCACCCAGCCGACAACGGCCCCAGCCCGCAACGGCCCCGAGCAGGCCCGCGCCGGCTCAGCGCAGCAGCGGGAGCAGGGCCTCGTGCAGTATCCGGTCGACGAAGCGGGCGTCCAGCGGCTCCTCGATGAGCATCAGGCGGTACATCAGCCCCGCGCCCGCCAGCTCCACGACGGTGTCCACCGGCGCGTCCGCGCGGATCTCGCCGCGGCGCACGCCCCGCTCGATGATGCGCCGCAGCACGTCGCGCTGCGGCAGCAGGAACGACTCGCGGAACGCGTGGGCCAGCTCCGGCTCGTGCGGCAGCTCGCCGACCAGCGCCTGCGCGGCCTTGCCCACCGGGCCGGTGAGGAACGTCGCGAACGCGGTGAGGAACTCGCCGAGGTCGGCTTCGACCGAACCCTGGTCGGGTTCGGGGATGTTGCGCTGCACGAGCTGGTTGCAGGTGTCGATGACCAGGTCGAGCTTGGACTCCCAGCGCCGGTAGATGGTGGCCTTGCCCGCGCGGGCGTGCGCGGCCACCGCGTCCATCGTCAGCGCCCGGTAGCCGACCTGGGCCAGCACCTCCATGGCGGCCTGCCGCAGCGCCGCGTCGCGGCTGGCGTCGCGCGGCCTGCCCCGTCCGGCGGCGACCTGCCGGGCCGACCCCATCCGGGGGACACCCGGCTGCTCGTCGCGTGCACTGCTCATGGGCGCGTTCACGGCTGACATCTTAGAGACAGAACCCCGATCGGGCGTGTTTTGCGCCATTCGGTTCCCCCGGCCGCAGGCGTCGCGGGCGCGGCCCCGATCACCGGGCCGCGCGGCTGCGCGAGCGGCGCTGCGCGCCGTCGGCGGCGGCCGCCGCCTGCCGGGTCGCCTCGTCCGAGAGTCCGTGCCTGGCCTGGAGGTAGGCGGTGCTGAAGGCGAACCCGTCGCCGTCGAGCAGGTGTATCACCACGCGTCCGTGCGAGTTGGGGGCGAGGTGCTCGATGAGCTGGTCGGCCTTGTCCCTGGCGGCGATGAGCCCGGGCGCGCTCGCGGTCTTGCGTTCCCGGTCCGTGCTGACCGTGATGGACCAGTCGTCGCCATCCGGTACGTAGTTGGCGGTGATGTGTCCCGTTGCCATGTTGCCTCCGCGTCCGGCGTTCTCGGCGGTCGTGCGACGTCGCAGCCGGGACCCCGTGCCGCGGTGCTTCGACGATCCCGGCGGTGCATCGGTCACTACACGCGTTGAGGGCCCGACTTTACGGCCTATGGCTCCTCCAGGTCCTCCGGGCGGTCGATGTCGTAGCCCTCCGAAACGTCGTCGCAGGTCACGAGGGTCACCTCGTGGTCGCGCAGGTACTGGCGGGCGCCGGAGTCACCGGCCGCGGACTCGCTCGCACCGGACCAGTGGTCGCGGCCGAGGAGCACGGGGTGGCTCCGGCGCCCTTGGTGCGTCGCCGCGGCGAGACGGGCGTGACTCGCGTGGGCGGCGACGCGCCGCACCGCTGACGGGCCGATTCCCGGCATGTCGACCGGCGTTATCAGCGCTGCGGAGACGGAGTCGGCCGAGGTCGTCCTGGCCAGCGCGTCGAGCGCGACGCGCAGGGACGACCCCATGCCGGTGGACCAGTCCGGGTTGACCACGACCGTGACGCCGGTCAGGTCCGCCCGCTCCTGGACGGTGTCGGCGGCCGCGCCGAGGACCACCACGACCGGCGCGCACCCGCCTTCGGCGAGCACGCGTGCCGCGCGTTCCACGAACAGCTCGCCGCGGTGTTCGACCAGCGCCTTGGGCATGCCGAAGCGGCGGCCCGCCCCGGCGGCGAGCACCACGCCCGCGACCCCCTCAGCCATGGGCGTGGATGGGGCCGTCGGTGCTGGTCAGCGGGGCGGTGCTGGCCCCGGACCGCAGGGCGATGATCTCGGCCGCTATGGAGACGGCGGTCTCGGCGGGGGTGCTCGCGCGCAGGTCGAGGCCGATGGGGGAGCGCAGCCGGGCCAGCTCGGCCTCGGTCAGCCCCGCCTCCCGCAGCCTGCGCAGCCGGTCCGCGTGGGTGCGGCGCGATCCGAGCGCGCCGACGTAGGCCGCCGGGCCGCGCAGCGCCTCCTCCAGAACCGGGACGTCGAACTTCGCGTCGTGGGTGAGCACGCAGATGACCGTGCGCCCGTCCACGTCGCAGTCGGCCAGGTACTTGTGCGGCCACTGCACCACCACCTCGTCGGCGTCGGGGAACCGGACGGGCGTGGCGAAGATCGTGCGGGCGTCGCAGACCGTCACGTGGTAGCCGAGGAACTTGCCCTGCCGGGCGAGCGCGGCGGCGTAGTCGATGGCGCCGAACACGAGCATCCGCGGCGGCTTCGTCCAGGACTCGAAGAACACGTCGTGGTCCAGGGTGCCGCCCGAGGGCGTGGGCTGGCAGACCTCGCGGCGCCCGGTGACGTCCTGGGCGAGCATCGCCCGCGCCTCGCTCAGCACCCGGTGGTCGAGGTCGGGGTCGGCGGTCGAGCCCGCGCTGCGGTCGGCCCACACCGCGACCGTCGCGCCGGTGGCCAGCACCCGGACCAGCGCCACCGGCTCGTCGGCGACCGCGGCCCGCAGGGCGGCCAGCAGCGCGCTGTCGCGGCGCGGGTCGACCGGCTGGATGTGCACGTCGATCTCGCCGCCGCAGGTCAGCCCCACCGCGAACGGGTCGTCCGGGTCGTAGTCGTAGCTGTGCAGGACGGGGTTGCCGGTGCCCAGCGACGCCAGGGCCGCGTGGTGCACCGATCCCTCGATGCAGCCACCGGAAAGACTGCCCAGGACGGCACCGTCGGATCGCACCGCCATGGCCGCGCCGGGTCCCCGGGGCGCGCTGCCCCGCACCCCGACGACCGAGGCGACCGCGAAGCGCTCGCCCTGGTCGGCCCACTCGAGCAACTGCTCGGCGATGTCACGCATGGTGCCTCCTGGGTTCGTGGGGGCCAGGCCCGGGCGGCACCGCGAGCGCGCGGCTCGCGGAGCCGCCGGATCACTTCGCCCCGAACAGGGTTTCTATTCCTTCTACGCCGAAGTACACGACGAAGACCAGCGAGAGGATCCCGACCAGCCAGCCGATCTCCCGGGGCTTGCCCTTGGCGAGCTTGATGACGCTGAAGGCCACCAGCCCGGCCCCGATGCCGTTGGTGATCATGTAGGTGAACGGGATGAGCGCGATGGTCAGGAACGCCGGGATGACGAAGTCCGGGTCGTTCCACGGGATGTGGCGGGCCTGGCCCATCATCATCCCGCCGACCACGACCAGCGCCGGCGCGGCGGCCTGCGCGGGCACGACCGCGGCCAGCGGGGTGAACAGCAGCGTCAGGCAGAACAGGAAGCCGGTGACGACGCTGGCCAGGCCGGTGCGGGCACCCTCGGCGACGCCGGTGGCCGACTCCAGGAACACCGTGTTCGGCGACGAGCCGGTGAGCCCGCCCGCCGCCGCGGCGACGCCGTCGACGGCCAGGATGCGGCCCATGCCCTCGATCTTGCCGTTGCGGGACAGCCCCGCCTCGCTCCCGACGCTGGTGATGGTGCCCATCGCGTCGAAGAACCCGGAGAGCACCAGGGTGAACAGGAAGACCGTGGCCGCGATGCCGCCCGCCGAGGCGAACCCGCCGAAGAGGTCGACCTGCCCGAAGAGGCTGAAGTCGGGGCTGGCGACGAAGCTCTCGGGCATCTCGGGGGCGATGGTGCCCCAGGCGTCGGCCGGCAGTCCCGTGGCCGCGTTCAGCACGATCGCCAGGACCGTGCTGACCCCGATGGCGATCAGGATCGCGCCGGGGACCCGGCGGGCCATCAGCACGATCATCAGCAGCAGGCTGAAGCAGAACACCGCGATCGGCAGCCCCAGCAGGTGGCCGCCCTCGCCCATCTGCACCGGCACGGTCGTGTTGGCCGCGTCCGGCTTTCGGGTGACGAACCCGGCGCTGACCAGGCCGATGAGCGCGATGTAGAGACCGATGCCGACGGTGAGCGCGGTCTTGAGCGGTGCCGGGATGGCGTTGATGATCTTCTCGCGGATCCCGCTGACGGCCAGGACGACGATCAGGACGCCTTCGAGTACCACCAGGCCGAACGCCTGGGCCCAGGTCATCGAGGGCGCGATGGTGAACGCGACGACGGCGTTCACGCCGAGGCCGGCGGCCAGCGCCAGCGGCGCGTTGCCGATCATCCCCATCAGGATCGTCATCACGCCCGCGGTGACCGCGGTGGCGGTGGTGAGCTGCTCGCTGGTGAGCGCCGCGCCGGTGGCGTCGGCGGACGAGCCGAGGATGAGCGGGTTGAGCATCACGATGTAGGCCATCGCGACGAACGTGGTCAGACCCCCGCGGAGTTCGCGGGACATCGTGGAACCGCGCCTGGTGATCTGGAAGAACCGGTCGACCGGTGATCTGGCCGAATCCGGGTCGGCTGGCCTCTCCTGGCTCAGCTGCTGGGTCATGAGTCCTCCCATGCCGGTGGGCGCCCCCGCGTGAGCTCGGAGCGGATGCGGGCTCCGAGGCCACCCGGACTGCTTTTCGGCGGTATTTCGCGCATGCGGAAGCCAACGCCGAATGTTGGTGGGGCGTTTGGTGATGTGTGAGAAAGGGGCCGGAAGAGGTTTTGCCTCGGCCTTCGAGCGGACCGTTTTGCTCGGAATCGGAGGAAAGTGGGGATCCGCTCGCGCGGCATCGCGTCGACCCGGTCGTCTCGGCGATGCCCGGTGGTAGTCGGGTCGCTTGGAGTTGAACTGCCTCAGGCGTCAGTAGTCGACGCGGTCTTCCTTCTGCCGCCAGGCGTCGAACGCCTCGTTGCGGTTGGGCATCTCGATGCGGCGGACCGGGGTCGGCCACACCGAGTCGGGGTCGCTGAACAGCTGGTAGAAGGCGCGGTCGTCGAAGCCGGCCACCGCGGCGTCGTCGCGGTCGGCGGCGTAGACGACGCTTTCCATCCGCGCCCACAGCGCCGAGGCCATGCACATCGGGCAGGGCTCGCACGAGGTAACCAGCACGCAGCCGTCGAGCTTGAACGTGCCCAGCGCCTGGCAGGCGTTGCGGATGGCGACCACCTCGGCGTGCGCGGTCGGGTCGAGGTTGGTGGTCACCTGGTTGTGGCCGGTCGCGACGATCTCGCCGTCCTTGACCACGACCGCGCCGAACGGCCCGCCGCCGTCGGCGACGCTGCGGGTGGCCAGCTCGATCGCCCTGGCCATCCAGTCGGTTTCCCGCGCGACCTGGACGTCCACTGTCATTTCGCTCTCCTGGCAATTCGGGGGCCGGACTCCGCGGTTGGAATCCCGGCCGGGGACGGCCCGGAAGGCGGCTGCGCTTCCGGGTTTGGTTCCCGCGGGGTGGGTGCCGCCGCGCGAGCGGCACCCACCGGCTCGCGGATCAGATGATGTGTTCGGGCGCGACCGGGGTGTGCGGCAGCTCCTTGCCGGTCGCCGCGCGGATCGCCGCGACCACCGCGGGAGTCGTGGAGATGGTCGGCGGCTCACCGGCACCGCGCACGCCGTAGGGCGCGTTCGGGTCGCCGCGTTCGATCACGTCCACCGTCATCGGCGGCATGTCGAGGATGGTGGGGATCAGGTAGTCGGTGAAGGACGGGTTGCGGATGTTGCCCGCGTCCACCTTGATCTCCTCCATCACAGCCAGCCCGAGGCCCTGGGCCGAGCCGCCGTGGATCTGGCCGACCAGCGCGTCGGGGTTGACCGCCTTGCCGACGTCCTGGGCGCAGTCCAGCTGCACGACCTTGACCAGTCCGAGGTCGGTGTCGACGTCGACCACCGCGCGGTGCGCGGAGAACGCGTGCTGCACCTGCACCTGCGAGCTCTGCCCCGTCTCGTCCATGGGGAAGGTCTGCCGGTGGTGGTACTCCCGGGTCTCCTCGATGACGTCGTCGCCGAGCACCTCGGCGATGTCGGCCAGCACGCCTGTCGCCGACGAGACGACCTTGCCGCCGGTGAGCGACAGGTGCTCCGGGCTCTCCCGGTACTTCTCGGCGACCAGCCCGAACAGCGCGTCGCGCACCGCCTCGCAGGCGACCTTGACCGCGCCGCCGGTGACGTAGGTCTGGCGGGAGGCCGAGCTGGACCCGGCCGGGCCGACGCTGGTGTCGTTCGGGTGGATGTTGACCAGCTCGACGCCGAGCTCGGTGCGTGCGATCTGCTGCTGCACGGTGACCAGGCCCTGCCCGACCTCGGCGGCGGCGGTGTGCACCATCGCCATCGGCTCGCCGCCGACGACCTGCAGCCGCACCCGGGCGGTGGAGAAGTCGTCGGCGCCCTCGGCGTAGCAGATGTTCTTGATCGTCACGCCGTAGCCGATGCCGCGCTTGACGCCCTCGCCGTGGGTGGTGTTGGACGCCCCGCCCGGCATGTCGCGGATGTCGACCGGCTCGGTGCGGTTCTCCGGGGGCAGCGGGATGCGGCGCAGCCGCTCCAGCAGCTCGGCAACCGGAGCCGGGTAGTCCAGCACCTGACCGGTCGGGATGGTCTCGCCCTGGCTGATCGCGTTCTTGATGCGCAGGTCCACCGGGTCCATGTCCAGGGCGGCGGCGAGCTTGTCCATCTGGGACTCGTAGGCGAACGTCGGCTGCACCGCGCCCAGCCCGCGCATCGCGCCGCACGGCGGGTTGTTCGTGTAGAGGCCCCAGCCCTCGATGTCCACGTTGGGCACCACGTACGGGCCCGCGCCCAGCGTGGTGCCGTTGCCGACCACGACCGGCGTCTTCGAGGCGTAGGCACCGCCGTCGAAGTACTGCCTGGCCTTGACGTAGACGAGCTTGCCGTCGCGGGTGGCGCCGTGCTCGTAGTACATCTTGGCCGGGTGGCGGTGCACGTGGCCGTAGAAGGACTCCTCGCGGTTGTAGACCATCTTGACCGGCTTGCCGGTGTGCAGCGCGAGCATGCACACGTGGACCTGGATGGACAGGTCCTCCCGGCCGCCGAAGGCGCCGCCGACGCCGGACATGGTCATCCTTACCTTCTCCGGCGGCAGACCGAGCACCCGCGCGGTCTGGCGCAGGTCGGAGTGCAGGTCCTGGGTGGCCAGGTACAGGTCGACGCCGCCGTCCTCGGCGGGGATCGCGAGCCCCGACTCCGGGCCGAGGAACGCCTGGTCCTGCATGCCGACCGTGTAGACACCGGACACCACGACCTCGGCCTCGGCGTCCGGGTCGCCCTTGAGGATCTTCTGGTGCCGCACCACGTTGCCCTCTGCGTGCAGCTTCGGCAACGTGTCGTCGTGGGCCGCGCGCTCGGCGTCGGTCACCGGCTCCAGCACCTCGTAGTCGACCTCGATGCGCTCCAGCGCGCGCCGCGCGGTCTCGGGGTGGTCGGCGGCGACCAGCGCGACCGCCTCGCCGCGGTAGCGCACCACGTCCTCGGCCAGCGCCGGCTGGTCGGCGTGCTTGAGGCCGTAGAGGTTTTCGCCGGGCACGTCCTCGTGGGTGAGCGCGGCGTAGACGCCCGGCACCTTCAGCGCCGGACCCACGTTGATCGACCGGATGCGGGCGTAGGGGTGCGGGCTGCGCAGCGTGGCGCCCCACAGCATGTCCTCGGCCCACAGGTCCGAGGAGTAGGCGAACTCGCCGCGCACCTTCAGGGCGCCGTCGGGACGCAGCGGGGACTCGCCGATCCCGCCCGCGATGGCGTCGTTGAGGTCCTGGGGGCTGCGAGCAGGAGCCGGGTTGCTCATCGGAGGGCCTCCTCGTGGCGGATGCGGGCACTGGCCCGCCGCAGTTCGTGGGTGAGGTCGGACTCGAAGGTCCTGGTCAGGTGCCCGTCGTGGACCACGGGGTCGCCGCCGCACAGCAGCCGCTCCAGCTTCGGCAGCGGCCCGAGGACCAGCGCGGCCACCGGGTCCTCGATGCCCGCGTGACCCAGTCCGTCGATCCGCCACACCGCGATGTCGGCCAGCCTGCCCGCCGTGAGCGCACCGAGCTCGGCGTCGCGGCCGAGGCACTTCGCGCCGCCGCGGGTGGCCATCCACAGCGCGTCGCGCACCGAGATCGCGGTCGGGCCGTAGTGGGCGCGGGCGGTCAGCAGCGCCTGGCGCATCTCGTGCCCGAGGCCGCCTGCCTCGTTCGACGCGACACCGTCGACCCCCAGACCGACGGGGACCCGCGCGTCGAGCAGCGGGCGGACCGGCGCCACGCCCGCGCCGACGCGGCCGTTGGAGCTCGGGCAGTGCGCCGAACCGGTGCCGGTCTCGCCGAAGCGGGCGATCGCCTTGTCCGACAGGTGGATGGTGTGGGCCAGCCACACGTCCTGGCCGAGCCAGCCGAGCTGCTCGGCGTACTCGGCGGGGGAGCAGCCGAACTCGGCCCGGCACTGCTCCTCCTCGTCGACGGTCTCGGCCAGGTGCGTGTGCAGCCGCGCGCCGCGGCGGCGCGCCAGCTCGGCGGCCTGGCGCATCAGCTCCGAGCTGACCGAGAACGGCGAGCACGGGCCGACGGCGACCCGCACCCTCGACCCCGGCGAGGGGTCGTGGAAGCGGTCGATGGCCGCATCGGTGCCCGCCAGCGCCTCGTCGAGGTCCTCGACGAGCGAGTCCGGCGGCAGCCCGCCCTGGGACCGCCCGCGGTCCATCGACCCGCGCACCGCGTGCAGCCGGATGCCGACCCGCTCGCCCGCGGCGACGACGCCGCCGAAGACGTCGCCACCGTCGCGCGGGAAGACGTAGTGGTGGTCGGCGGCGGTGGTGCAGCCCGACAGCGCCATCCACGCCAGGCCGGACGACGCCGCGGCGTGGGTGATCTCCTCGTCGATGCCCGCCCACACCGGGTACAGCGCGGTCAGCCAGCCGAACAGGTCGGAGTCCACGGCGTAGCCGCGGGTCGCCCACTGGTAGAGGTGGTGGTGGGTGTTGACCAGGCCCGGCGTCACCACGCAGCCGGTGGCGTCGATGCGGTGCACCGGCACGTCCTGCTCTGGCGCCGAGCCGGGCCCGACGGCCACGATCCGGTCGTCTTCCACGACCACGTGGCCCTCGGCGTACTCGGTGCCGTACCCCGCGGCGTCGCCGGCCGAGGTGCCGCCGTCCATCGTGACGACGGCACCGCCCTCGATGACCACTCGGCTCATGCCCGCTGGGCCTTCCGCTGCGCGGCGAGCCGCACCGCGTCCATGATCTTCTCGTAGCCGGTGCAACGGCAGAGGTTGCCCGCCAGCGACTCGCGGATCTCGGCGTCGGAGGGGTCGGGCTTGCGCTCGATCAGGTCGTGGGTCTGCACCAGCAGGCCCGGCGTGCAGAAGCCGCACTGCACGGCGCCCGCCTCGATGAAGGCCTCCTGCACCGGGTCGAGCTTCTCCCCGTCGTGCAGGCCCTCCACGGTGCGCACCTCGCACCCCTGGGCCTGACCCGCGGCGATGAGGCACGAGCACGCGGGCACCCCGTCCATGTAGACGGTGCACGAACCGCACTCCCCCTGCTCGCAGGCGTTCTTGGAACCCGGCAGGCCGAGCCGCTCGCGCAGCACGTAGAGGAGGCTTTCGCCCTCCCACACGTCGTCGGCTTCCTGCGGCTGGCCGTTGACGGTGAACTTCAGGCGCATTCTTGCCTCCCGGAGCAGTGGTCCTTCCAGACCCATTGCAGGGTCCTGCGCGCCATCACCGACAGCGCGTGACGGCGGTAGTCGGCGGTGCCGCGGACGTCGTCGATGGGCGAGGAGGCGTCGGCGACGAGCTTGCCGAAGCGCTCCAGCACGGAGTCGGCCAGCGGACGCGGCGACTCCCACAGGTCGTCGAGCTCGCCCGCGATGAACTCCTCGGCCGCCAGGGCTCGGCGCGGCGTCGGGGCCGCCGAGCCGAGCCCGGTGCCCACGCGGCGCTGTTCGGGGTGCAGCGCCACCGCGAAGGTGCACACGGCGATCACCATCGCGTTGCGGGTACCGACCTTGGAGAACTGCTGGGCGCCCGTGGCGGGCGCGATGTGCACCGCGGCGATCAGCTCGTCCTCGGCCAGCGCGTTGCGCTTAACGCCGGTGAAGAACTCGCCGGCCGGCAGCATCCTCGTGCCGCGCACCGACTCCACCTCGATCTCGGCGTCGGAGGCCAGCAGCGGCGGGTGGCCGTCACCGGCGGGCGATGCGGACCCGAGGTTGCCGCCGAGGGTGCCGCGGTTGCGGATCTGCGGCGAGCCGACCGTCCGCGACGCGATGGCCAGGCCCGGCAGCCGGTCGCCGAGCTCGTTGATCAGCCTGGTGTAGGGCAGGCCGGCGCCGATGCGCAGCCTGCCGTCGTGCTCGCTCCAGCTCGCGAGCTCGTCGATGCCGGTGAGGTCCAGCAGCGTGGTGGGACGCCGGTGATCGAAGTTGATCTCGACCATGACGTCGGTCCCGCCCGCGATGGGCGTCGCGTCGGGATGTGTGGCCTTGGCTTCGAGTGCTTCACGCCAGGAGGCCGGGCGGAGGAAATCCACGGTTTTGCTCCCTGTCACGGCCGTTCAAAGGTGTGAGTCAGTACACATCCGACGTTGGGGTGATTACTAGCGGTGGAAGTGCTGAAAAACACTGCGTGCCGATCGGGGTGCTTAGTATGTTCCTACAAACGCGCTGCGGGCGTGTTCCGCGCGATTCGATTGGGTGCGCCGGTGCTGTTGCGTGATCTGCTGGCCGACCCCGAGCTGGGACTGGTGCTGCTCGCGGGCGAGGAGTACGTGGACCGCCCGGTCCGCGGCGTCTACATCACCGACCTGCTCGACCCCCGCCGCTACCTCGAGGGTGGTGAGCTCGTGCTGAGCGGGCTGGTGTGGCACACCGGACCGCAGACCTCCGAGCAATTCGTCGCGGCGCTGGCCGACGCCGGTGTCGCCGGGCTCGCCAGCGGTACCGCCCGCCTCGGCCACGCGCCGCCCGACCTGGTCGACGCCTGCAAGCGCCACGGCGTGCCGGTGTTCGAGGTGCCGCTGGCCCTCAGCTTCAACGTGCTCGCCGAGCGGGTGCAGCGCCGCGGAGCCGCACCGCGGCGCGAGCTCGTCTCGGCCGCGGCTTCCGGCGCGGGGCTGGAGCGGGTGCTGTCGATGGCCGCGGGCGAGTTCGGCGCCGACTGCTGGGTGCTCTCGTGCGCCGGATGGGTCGTCGGCGGCACCGCGGAGCTGACCGGGGAGCTGCGGCGCGCGCTGGTCGACGACGTGCTCAGGTCCGGCCGGCTGCCCAGGGCGGTCCGCGTGGGCGACCACGGCTTCGCCGTGTGGCCGGTCGAGTCCGACACCGAGCCCCCCGCCGCCCGCTGGTTCGTGGCCGTGCGCGGCGACCGCGAGATGTGGGGCGACGAGGAGGAGGCCATCGCCGGCGACCTCGGCACCGTCGTCGCGCTGCTGCGCGCGCGGGTGGACGAGGCCCGCCAGATCGCCGGCCGCTCGGTCGAGGCGGCGCTGGGCAGGCTGCTCGACGGCGCGATGACCCCGGCGGAGGTCGCCGTCCGCCTGGAGACCGCCGGACTGCCCGCGGGCGAGCCGCTGCGGGCGGTCGAACTGCACGCGGGAGACCGGGCGGCCTCCACCGCCCTGCTTCGCGAGATCGCCGCCGCGACCGGCGCCGCCTCGGTCGCGGTCCCGCTGCGCGAAGGCGCGTCGGCGGTGTTCGCCGACGACGAGGAGCACCTGCTCGCGCTCGAAGGGCGGCTGCGCGACGTCATCGCCGAGGTCGAGCCGGGCCTCGGTGACCGGATGGTGACGGTGGGGCTCAGCGACGTGAGCCCGGTGACGGGCCTGCGCGGAGCGCTGGAGGAGGCGGGCTACGCCAGGCGGCTCGCGCGGCAGCGCCGTGCGCGGTCGGGCGCGGCCGGTGGCGCCGGCCTGGCGACCGGAGCGGAGCTGGCCTCGCACGAGGTGCTGCTGGCCTCGGTCCCCGACGAGCTGCGCCGCTCCTACCGCGCCAGGCTGTTGTCCCGGCTCACCGAGTACGACCGCGTGCACAACTCGGACCTGGTGCACACGCTGCGCGTCTTCCTGGACACCTCGGGTTCCTGGTCGCGCAGCGCCAAGCAGCTGCACGTGCACGTGAACACGCTGCGGTACCGGATCCAGCGCATCGAGGAGATCTCCGGCCGCGACCTCTCGGACTTCCCCACGCGCGTCGACTTCTACCTGGCGCTGGTGCTGGACCACCCCGCGAGCTGAGCGCCCGCTCCTCGGCACGCGTGCGACCGTGCGGCGCGCGGTGGTCTTCCCGGCGCTGCGCGTGGGAGTCATCACAATCGTTCCAGCAGTCCCCGGCCGGTGCGGCCTGCAGTTCGAAATCCGCTTCCACGCCAGGTACCGTGCTTGGTCGGCGAACGGCCAGGGGACCGTTCGGCGCAGTCTTCGCGACCCACGAAACCCCCGAGACGGAGGTAACGGGATTGACCGATCTGTCCGCCACCACCGATGTGACGGACCGCCCCAGCGGCGCCGCCGAATCCGGTGTCCAGGACCGGATTCGCGACTACCTGGACCGCACCGCGCCGGAGACGCCCTGCCTGGTCGTGGACCTGGCCGCGGTGCGCCGCAACTACCAGGCGCTGCGCTCGGCCTTGCCCGACGCCAGGATCTGCTACGCGGTCAAGGCCAATCCCGCCCCCGAGGTGGTCGCCACCCTCGCCGCTCTCGGGTCCTCGTTCGACGTCGCCAGCCCCGGTGAGATCGACCTCTGCCTCGCCCAGGGCGCGAGCCCGGAGTCCATCTCCTACGGCAACACGATCAAGAAGCCCCGCGACATCGCCCGCGCCCACCGGCTCGGCGTGCGCCTGTTCGTCACCGACAGCGAGGCCGACCTGCTCAACATCGCCGAGTCGGCTCCCGGCTCGCAGGTGTTCTGCCGCGTCCTGGTCGACAACAAGGGTTCGCGCACCCCGTTCGGCCGCAAGTTCGGGTGCACGCCGCAGACCGCCGTCCGGTTGCTGCGCCGCGCCGCCGAGCTCGGCCTCGACCCCTACGGCGTGTCGTTCCACATCGGATCGCAGCAGCTCGACCCGTCGGCCTGGGAACACGGAATCCGGGCCGCCCGCGAGGTTTTCGACGGCCTGGCCGAGCACGGCGTCACACCGCGGATGGTGAACCTCGGGGGCGGACTGCCCGCCTCCTACACCGAGTCCGCGCCGCCGCTGGGCGACTACGCCGAGCACATCGAGCGGGCGCTGGACCGGCATTTCGGCGCGCGGCGCCCGGAACTGCTCATCGAGCCGGGCAGGCAGGTCGTCGGCGACGCCGGGGTGCTGCGCACCGAGGTCGTGCTCGTCACCGCGTCGGCGGGCGACGACCGCCGCTGGGTCTACCTGGACGTGGGCCGCTACAACGGGCTCGCCGAGACCGAGGGCGAGGCCATCACCTACCGGCTGCGGACCTCCCGCGACGGCGACGAGTGCGGCCCGGTCGTGCTGGCCGGCCCCACCTGCGACGGCGACGACGTGCTGTACCAGCACACGCGCTACGACCTGCCGCTGACGCTGCGCGGCGGCGACCGGGTCGACCTGCTGAGCGCGGGCGCCTACACCGCGAGCTACTCGTCGGTGTGCTTCAACGGCATCGCCCCGCTGCCCACGCACTGCATCGACGGCGACGAACTCGCCTGATCAGGGCATTGCCGAGTTTTCCCCGCAAGCGGAATCTGCGAAACGATGGGAGGTCGATAGATGTCGATTGACACCGGGACCCTGCAACCGGTCGGTCTGTTCACCGGCCAGCACGTCCTCGCTGAACTTGAGGGCGTCGATCCGGATCTGCTCGACGACGAGCAGTTCCTGCGGGACACGCTGCAGAGCGCGTTGGACCGGTCGTACGCCACGGTGTGCGAGATGATCGCCAGGCGGTTCGAGCCGCAGGGCGTCACCGTGCTGGCACTGCTGTCGGAGTCCCACGCTTCGATGCACACCTACCCGGAGAACGGCTCGATCTTCATCGACGTCTTCACCTGCGGGCACACCGCGCAGCCGGAGCGGGCGGTGGCGCTGCTCGCCGAGGCGTTGAGCCCCACGGCGGTGAATACTCAGACCATTCACCGCGGCCACGACTACCCGGCGTCGTGATCGCCGCCCGGACTCCCAGAAGGAGGAGCACACCTTGATCGAACTCGATGGGCACCGGTGGATCCAGGAGCCGATGGGCGATGGAATGCGGCGCCTGTGGCGGATCGACGAGGTGCTGTGGGAGGGCGACACCGCGTTCCAGCACGTGGTGATCGGCCGCACCGACCAGGGGATCTCGCTGTTCTGCGACGACGACCGGCAGAGCACCGAGTTCTCCCAGCTCGTCTACCACGAGGCGATGATGGTCCCGGCGTTCCTCCTCGCCGAGAAGGTGCAGCGGGTGCTGATCATCGGCTCCAGCGAGGGCGTGGCGAGCAAGATGTCGGTGCAGGCGGGCGCGACCCGCGTCGACCACGTCGACATCGACAGCGAGTGCGTGAAGGTCTGCGCCGAGCACCTGCCCTACGGCTACACCGCCGAGGAGCTGCCCGGGGTGGAGAACGGTGACGGCCCGATCGCGCTGCACTACGCCGACGGCTGGAGCTTCCTCGACCAGGCGCCGCCGGAGGGCTACGACATCGTCGTGGTCGACCTGCCCGACGAGCGCGAGGACGAGACCGACGGCCAGCACAACCGGCTCTACGGCCTGGAGTTCATCCAGCGGTGCCAGACCGTGCTGTCGCCGGGCGGTGTCGTCGCGGTCCAGGCCGGCTGCCCGACGGTGTGGCGGAACAAGACGCTGATCCGCGCCTACAACCGGTTCCGCTCGATCTTCGACACCGTGTCGTACTTCGGCTCCGACGAGCACGAGTGGGCGTTCCTGTTCGGCCGCGTCGAGCCGATCGACGACCCGACCAACGTCATGCTGGAGTCGTTCCCGAACAGCTCGTACCGGCCGGAGTCGATCGACGACGCGAGCCTCATCGGCTGCACCGTGCCGCCGTACTCGCTGCGCAACCAGGACTGAGCGCACCTGCAGGCGCCTCCACCCGCCGAAGCGGGAGGAGGCGCCTTCGTGCGTCCGGGGCCAGTGGACGTTGGCGACAGCACGTCGAAACGCAAGCGTCCACACCGGACCCGCTTCCGGTTCCTCCTCAGCACCGCCCGTCACCCCGCCGGCCTGGGCGTGGCGCACCCAGGTACCGCTCGCCCCTGCCTGACCCACCGCTCCGCGGTGAGACTGGCCGACGACAGCAGGGAGGAAGAACCGATGCAACGCAGGACTCTGGGCCGAACCGGGATCTCGGTCAGCAAGTACGCGCTGGGCACGATGATGCTCGGCCAGTGGGGCAACGCCGACCACGACGACGCGGTGCGGCTCGTGCACACCGCCCTCGACGCGGGCGTCAACCTCGTCGACACCGCCGACATGTACTCCCACGGCGAGTCCGAGCGAATCGTCGGCAAGGCGCTGCGCGGCAGGCGGGACGACGTGGTGCTGGCGACCAAGGGCTTCTTCCCGATGGGGGAGGACCCCAACCGCGGTGGCGGCTCGCGCCGGTGGATCACCCGCGCGGTCGAGGACAGCCTGCGCAGGCTCGGCACCGACCGCATCGACCTGTACCAGATCCACCGCCCCGACCCGGCCACCGACATCGACGAGACCCTGTCGGTGCTGTCCGACCTGGTGCGCGCCGGCAAGATCATGGCCATCGGCTCGTCGGACTTCCCCGCCGAGCAGATCGTGGAGGCGCGGTGGGTCGCGCAGCGCCGCAACCACATCGCCTTCCACACCGAGCAGCCGCCGTACTCGGTGTTCGTGCGGGGCATCGAGCGGTCGGTGCTGCCGACCGCGCGGAAGTACGGCATGGGCGTGCTCACCTGGAGCCCGCTCAACAGCGGCTGGCTGACCGGGCGCTACCGGCGCGGCACCGAGATCGAGCTCAACGAGTTCCGGCGGCTCATCGCGCACAAGTTCGACCTCGACCTGGCGGGCAACCAACGCAAGCTCGACGCCGTCGAGGAGCTGCTGGCGCTGGCCGACGCCGCCGGCGTCTCGCTGACGCACCTGGCGCTGGCCTTCGCCGCCTCGCACGCCGCCGTGACGTCGGTGATCCTCGGCCCGCGCACCGTCGAGCAGCTCCACGACGTGCTGGGCGCGGCCGAGGTGGCCCTCGACGACGAGGTGCTCGACCGGATCGACGAGATCGTCGCGCCCGGCACGGACCTCAACCCCGCCGACATCGACTACGCCCCGCCGCACATGACCTCCGCCGGCCTGCGCCGCCGTCCGCCGGCCGAGCGGTAGCGCCGGCTACTCGCCGGCCGGCCGGCTGGCGGCCGAGGCTGGACGGGCATCGCCCTGCACACAACCCGGAGCCGCACATGGCTCCGGAGATCGCCCTGTACCCCGCTCGCCAGCCCGCCCGTCTGCGGCCCTCCTCCAGGCCCGCAGCGGGACTGTTCGCAGACGTCAGAGGTCGGTCGAGTCGTCGGACGTGCGGTGCAGGTACGGGTGCATGCCGGTGCCGGTGTCCCGCGGTTCGAACCACTGGTCGAACGTCAGCCCGCGCTCGCGGAACTGCTCCTCCAACCGCGCGCTCATGGCGTCGGGCGAGTCCTCGAGCGCCATGAAGTCGACCAGGTACAGGTCCTCGTGGTCGGTGCCCGCGAACGCCTTGCCCGCGAAGGCGGCGAACACCGGTTCGCCGTCCTCCCAGCTCATCAGCTCGGCGGCCTCCAGCAGCACCTGCGCCTCGTTGATGAACAGCCGCAACGCCAGCGCCTCGGCGACGGTGCGCGGCGGCGTCCACGACGGCTCGGTGAGCCGGGCCGCCACCGCCGCCGAGGACAGCAGGAACGCCCGCGCGAACCACGCATCGTAGCGGTGCTCGTAGCAGGGCGGCAGCTCCTCCAGGACCAGCAGCCCGACCGCGTCGTCGGCGGAGGCGTTGTTGACCGCCAGCGCCAGCTCGTCGTAGAAGATCTCGTCGGTGACCACCCGCACGGCGTGGATCAGCGCCCCGGCCGCCAGCCGCGCGGTCTGCGGCGAGCTGGTGCCGAAAACGTCGAGGTCGAAGGCCCGCAACCCGCCTGCCAGCTCGTCGAGCTTGATCCGCCAGTGCTCGGTGTCGAGCGACGACTCCTCCTCGCCCGCGCTCTCCAGCGCCTCCTCGACGGCGGCCTCCAGCCCGGTGTCGCCGGCGTCCCGGCCGACCGCCTCTGCGGCCGCCAGGCTCTGGTTGAACTCGTCCTCTGTGATGCGTACCTCGGAGTGCGCCACGCTCCAGCCGACCAGCAGCTCGCTTTCCCCGATGAGCTCGTTGAGCACCATCGCGGCGGCCTCCTCGGCGGGGAGCAGCCCGGGGGCGTCCAGCGCCAGCACGACGCTCGCGCCGTTCGGGTGCACGGTGATGCGGTAGTCCAGGACGTCGATGTCGGCCTCCGCGGGCCCGGAGACGCCCTCGACCAGCGCCAGCTGGCGGTCCAGGAGCGCGGCCACCCCCTCACGCTGCAACGGGTCCAGGTCGCTGGCTTCGACCGGCGGTTCGAGCTCCGCCGTCACCACGTAGTCCACCGCTTCTCGCTCTCTTCCTCGGGCGGTTGGGGCGATCGTACGTCCGGTGTCCGGCCCGGACCCACTGATCGGCCGCGGCGACGAGATTTGGTCAACCAGCCCCGCGGCCACGCCCCGGGGGCACCGGGCGAGCGCCCTCATCAGCGATGATGTGCGGCGTGACGACGACTGTGACCGTATTCGGCAGCTGCAACATGGACCTGGTGGCCTACGTGGGCACGGCACCCGGACGGGGGGAGACCGTGCTGGGACGCGAGTTCACCACCGTCCCCGGCGGCAAGGGCGCCAACCAGGCGCTGGCCGCGGCCAAGGCAGGCGCGGCGGTGCACATGATCGGCGCGGTGGGCCGCGACGAGTTCGGCGAGCAGATCCGCGCGAGCCTGGCAGGGTCCGGGGTGGACACCAGCGCCCTGCGCGCCGTCGACGGCCGCAGCGGCACCGCGCACATCACCGTCGACGACGACGGCGGCAACTCCATCATCGTGGTCCCGTCGGCCAACGCCACTGTGGATGGTCTGGCGCCCGGCGACGAGGAGCTGATCGCGGCGTCGGGAAGTCTGCTGCTGCAACTGGAGATCCCGTTCGAGGGGGTGGCCGCGGCAGCCGCCGCGGGGCGCCGCAACGGCGTCCGAGTTGTGTTGACCCCGGCACCTGCCGCCGAGCTCCCCGACGACGTCCTGTCCAACGTGGACCTGCTGGTGCCCAACGAGCACGAGGCGGAGGCGCTGGTGGGCGAGCACGACCCGAAGCGGGCGCTGGCCGCGCTGCTGGAGCGGGTGCCGGAGGTCGTGATCACGCTCGGTGGCCGCGGTTCGCTCTACGGCAGCCGCGGCGGTGAGGTCGTGGAGATGCCGAGCTTCCCGGTCCGGGCCGTGGACACCACCGCCGCGGGTGACACCTTCGCGGGCGTGCTCAGCGTGGCCCTCGGCGAGGGCGCCGGCATCCGCGAGGCGCTGCGCCGGGCCTCGGCCGCGGCCGCGCTGTCGGTGCAGCGGAACGGGGCCAGCAGTTCGATGCCGACCAGGCAGGAGATTGCGGACTTTCTGGCCTCTGTTTGATGTACCGCGCCCACCCCGGGCGTGCGCCGCAGCAATTACTGACGGCTTCTCGGGCCATCACGAACAGTAAGTCCGGTGAAGGCTGCGCGGGTGGCCGGTTTCAATGCCGGCCGGGTGCCGGCCACCCGCGATGAGCACTCACTGAGCGTTGTCGTAGGCCTCGACCACCTCGGACGGAATACGGCCGCGGTCGGAAACCTGCATGCCCTGTTCCCTGGCCCATTCGCGAATGGCCTGGTTGCGCTCGCGGTCGGCGGCACTGGGCGCGGAGGCGGGCTTGTTCGCCTTGCCCCCGGGGCGCTTGCGCCCGCCGGTGCGACGCGCGCTGGCCACGTAAGACGCCAGCGAGTCGCGGAGTTTGGCGGCATTCTCCTTCGACAGGTCAATTGAGTAGCTGACCCCGTCCAGGCCGAACTCGACCGTGGACTCCGCTTCCGAACCGTCGACATCGTCGACAAGCTGAACGGTGACCTTCTGCGCCACTGTAACCCTCGATTCCGGATCGTTTATCGTGCGTCTTCGCAACACCCTACGGCGAAGATCGAGCGAACAATAAACGATTGTTGCGAGAATGTTCCACTCGCGTCCGCCACGTCCCGCCGGGCAAGCCCGGCACTGTGCTTCAGATTACTTTCTCGATTTCGAACGCGTTGGCTACGGTGTGCTGGCAGTGGGGCACGACGTGGTGGCGCACCGCGCACGTGACCCGCACGGCGGTTATCGGCCGTCTGAGGTGCTGTTCTATCGTTGAAGTACGAGACAACAGCGATCCCACGTGCTACAACGTGGTCAGGGTCGCAGGAGTCTCGCCTGCAAGTGTCGCGGATCGAGGCGGGGCACGTTCCCGAGACAGGTGATCATGGCCGAGCGGATTCAGGTCGAACTCGTCGACGACATCGACGGGTCCCCAGCCCAGCACACCGTCACTTTCGCGCTTGACGGCGTGACCTATGAAATCGACCTGAGCGAGCGGAATGCGCAGCGCTTGCGTGCGGTCTTCGAGCGCTACATCGAGCGCGCCAGGTCGCCGCAGGGCGCGCCGCGCAGCACCCGTGCGCAGGAGCGGGAGGAGCGCGAGACCAGGCAGGCCAACCGCCAGCTCACCGAGCAGATCCGCGGCGCCGCCCAGCGCACCCGCGAGCACCTGAACCAGAAGGCGCAGGAGGCCGCGGCCGCCGTCGACGAACCCGGCGAGGAAGCCGGGGAACTGCCGGCGCTGCAACTGAGCCAGGAAGAGTCCGTGCAGCAGGAATCCCCGGTTCCCGCGGTTTCGCTGCCGCAGTTCTCCTCCGCGGTGGACTGACCGCCGAAGGATTTCCGCCGGGCGCGTGAACCCGTCCCGGTGAACCTCTGCGGTCTTCCGCCCGCGGCGCGCCGTCCGACTACTCAAGGTTCCGGGCCGGTCACGAAGCATTTACATGCCGGCACCGCCGCCGTACCGTTTCGTCGATCAACGAATCGGGAGGCCGGTGTTGCGAGAGCGGTCCGGGCGGTACGCGATGGCGGCCGTGCTGGCCGCCGTCTGCGCGACGACCGGGTGCGCCCCGCTGGTCGACGTCGAACGCACCGCCGCTGAGCTGCGGACTTCGGTGCAGGCGCCGACGGTGCGCGGCGGCGAGGCGGTCATCGCCCTCGACCAGGAACCCGACCGCCTCGACCCGACCCTGGCCACGACGCTGGCCGGCAGGCAGGTCTTCGCGGGTCTGTGCGAGAAGCTCTACGACGTCGACCAGGCAGGCCGGATCGTCCCGCAGCTCGCCACCGAGTTACCCCGGGCGTCCGCCGACGGACGTGAGCTCACCATCCCGCTGCGCCCGGGTGTCCGGTTCAACGACGGCACGCCCTTCGACGCGGCCGCGGTCAAGAGGAGCCTGGACCGCCACCG
This sequence comes from Saccharopolyspora erythraea NRRL 2338, assembly GCF_000062885.1. Classification (NCBI taxonomy): domain Bacteria; kingdom Bacillati; phylum Actinomycetota; class Actinomycetes; order Pseudonocardiales; family Pseudonocardiaceae; genus Saccharopolyspora; species Saccharopolyspora erythraea. The sequence continues at coordinate 1,397,174 of NC_009142.1, forward strand.
CGAGCTCGACGGCTCATCCCGCCGCGTGGAGCTCTCCGCGGTCGCCTCCGTCGAGGTCGCCGACCCCGCGACCGTCCGGCTGCGCCTGACCACGCCGTCGGCGCCGCTGCCCAGCGTGCTGGCCGACCGCGCCGGGATGGTCATGTCGCCGGCTCAGCTGGACAGGCTCGGCGAGAACTTCTCCGACCACCCCGTCTGCGTCGGCCCCTTCGAGTTCGTCGAACGCGTCGCCCAGGACCGGATCGTGTTGCGGCGCAGCGACTTCTACTACGGCCGCGACCACGTGATGCTGGACCGCCTGGTCTACCGGGCGGTCCCGGACGACAACATCCGCCTGGCCAACCTGCGCTCCGGCGAGTTCGACGTCGTGTGGGAGGCCGGGCCGCCGGAAGTGCCGATCCTCGCCAGGGATTCCGACGTCGTGCTGCTCAACACACCCTCGGTGCAGTACATGGGCATCACGGTGAACATCGCCAACGTGGGCGGGTCGACCGGTCCGGTGCCGGGGCCGCTCGCCGCCGACCCGCGGGTCCGGGAGGCGCTGTCGCTGTCCATCGACCGCGCCACGCTGAACAAGATCTCATTCAACGGCCTCTACCGGCCCGCCTGCGGGCCGATCCCGCCGACCAGCGAGTTCGCCACCCCGCGGACCCAGGCGTGCCCGCCGCACGACGTCGGACGCGCCAGGCGGCTGCTCGCCGAGGCGGGCGTGCGCACCCCGCTGCGGGTGGAGCTGATGCTGGCCAACGACTCGGCGCAGAACCGCACCGGCCAGGTCATCCAGGCGATGGCCGCGCGGGCGGGCTTCGACGTCGTGCTCCGCCCGACCGAGTCGACCAGCGCCATCGCGGCGGCCAAGAAGGGCCGGTTCGAGACGTTCCTGATCGGCTGGTCCGGGCGCCCCGACCCCGACGGCAACATCGCCGTGATGCACACCGAGGGCAGCCCGCAGAACTACAGCGGCCACTCCACACCCGAGACCGACGCGCTGATCGCGCGGGCCGCCGCCGAGCAGAACCCGGACCGCCGCCGCGGGCTCTACGAGCTCGTCGTCGAGGACCTGCACGAGCGCAACAACGTCATCTACCTCTACCGCCAGCAGTACTACACCGCGCACTCCGCGGATCTGGCCGGCGTCGCGGTGTACCCGGACGGGATCATGCGGATGGCCGGCGCCGGCTACCGGGCGCACGAGGGTTGACGACATGCCGCGCGGTTACGCCTTCAGCCGGATCCTCCAGTCGCTGGTGACGCTCGTGCTGGTCTCGCTGGTCGTGTTCGCCGGGCTGCGGGCCCTGCCGGGTGACCCCGCCGTCGCGCTGGCCGGTCCGGAGGCCGACGACGCCGCGATCGAGCAGATCCGCCACTCCTACGGGCTGGACCAGCCGCTGCCGGTGCAGTACGCCACCTGGCTCGGCCGCGCGGTCCGGGGCGACTTCGGCGAGTCGGCCACCACCGGCCTGCCGATCGGCGAGATCATCCTCGGCCGCATCCCGGTGACCCTCGAGCTCGCGGTGCTCAGCCTGCTGTTCGCCGCGCTGGTCGGGCTCGCCGCGGGTGTCGTCTCGGCGGTGCGCCGCGGCGGTCCGCTCGACTGGCTCGGCAACGGGCTGTCGCTGTTCGGCCTGTCCATCCCCAACTTCTGGCTCGGCCTGATGTGCGTGCTGGTCTTCGCGGTGTGGCTGGGTGTGCTGCCCGCGTCGGGATTCGTGCCGTTCACCGAGTCGCCGTGGGAGAACCTGGAACGGATGGTGCTGCCCGCGTTCGTGCTCGGCAGCGGCCTGGCGGCGGTGCTGATGCGCCAGATGCGATCGTCCATGTTGGACTCGCTCGGCTCCGACTACGTGCGCACCGCGCGGGCCAAGGGCGCGGGCGAGTGGCGCGTCGTCGGCGTGCACGGGCTCCGCAACAGCCTGATCACGGTCATGACGATCCTGGGCCTGCAACTGGGCGCGCTGATCTCCGGTGCGGTGGTTACCGAGCAGATCTTCGTGCTGCCCGGCTTCGGCAAGCTGATGGTGGACTCGGTGTTCACCAGGGACTTCCCGGTGATCCAGGCCGCGGTGCTGGTGACCGCGGCCGGCTACATCGCGGTCAACCTCGCCGTCGACCTGCTCTACTCGGTGGTCGATCCCCGGATCAGGGTGCGCGGAGGTGCGCGGTGACGCATGCGGCCGCCGTCAGCGGCTCCCGCAGGGTGCTGCGACGCCTCGTCCGCCACCGGACCGGCGTCGTCGGTCTGGTGCTCAGCGCCGCGCTGGTGCTCGCGGCGGTGGCGGTGCCGCTGATCGCGCCGACGGACCCGGCGGCGGTCGACTTCAACCGCGTGTTGCAGCAGCCTTCGGCGTCGGCCTGGCTCGGCACCGACGAGCTCGGCCGCGACCAGCTCTCCCGCGTCCTGCACGGCATCCGCGCCTCGCTGACCGTCGGGGTGCTCTCGGTGCTGCTCGCGCTCGTGGTCTCGGTGCCGCTCGGGCTGGTGGCCGGGTACTACCGCGGCGTCGTCGACTCCGTCGTCTCCCGGATCACCGACACCCTGCTGGCCTTCCCGTTCCTGGTGCTCGCCGTCGGCCTCGCCGCGGTCCTCGGCGCGTCGCTGCTCAACGCCGCCATCGCCATCGGCGTGTCCCAGGTGCCCAACCTCATCCGCGTCGTGCGCGGCGAGACCCTGCGCCTGTCCAGCGAGGCCTACGTCGACGCCGCCGTCGCGGCGGGCGCCCGAGGCGGCGCGGTGCTGTTCGGCCACGTCCTGCCGAACGCGGTCAACGCGCTGCTTGTCCAAATCACCGTCGCGATCCCGGCGGCCATCATCGGCGAGGCGCTGCTGTCGTTCCTCGGGCTCGGCGTGCAGCCGCCGTCGCCGTCGCTCGGGGTGATGCTCTCGGCGGCCCAGACCTACTTCGCCCAGGCGCCGTGGCTGGTGGTCTTCCCCGGCCTGGCGGTGGTGCTGGCGACGCTCGGCTTCAACCTGCTCGGCGACGGCCTGCGCGACGCCCTGGACCCGAAGGGGAACCGATGACGGTGCTGGCGTTCTCCGGCCTGTCGGTGCGCTTCCGCACCGAGAGCGGCACGACCGACGCCGTCCGGGACGTGGACTTCGCGCTCGAGCCCGGCGAGGTCCTGGCGGTGGTGGGCGAGTCGGGGTCGGGCAAGAGCGTGACCGCGATGGCGGCCCTCGGCCTGCTGCCGCCCAACGCCGAGGTGACCGGAAGCATCCGCGTCGACGGCTCGGAAGTCGTCGGGCGCACCCCGCGCGAGCTGCGCCGCATCCGGGGCGGCGAGCTGGCGATGATCTTCCAGGAACCGATGACCTCGCTGAACCCCGTGTTCACCATCGGCTGGCAGATCGCCGAAGCCGTCCGGATGCACACCGACCTGTCGCGGTCGAGAGCACGCGCTCGGGCCGTCGAGCTGCTCGAAGCCGTCGGCATCCCCGAACCGCGCCGCCGCCTGCGCCACTACCCGCACCAGCTCTCCGGAGGGCAGCGGCAGCGGGTGATGATCGCGATGGCGCTGGCCTGCGAGCCCAAGGTGCTCATCGCCGACGAACCGACGACCGCGCTCGACGTCACGGTCCAGGCCGGGATCCTGGCCCTGCTGCGCGACCTGCGCGACCGGCTCGGCATGACGATCCTGCTGATCACCCACGACATGGGCGTGGTCGCCGACCTGGCCGACCGGGTCGTGGTGATGTACCGCGGCGAGGTCGTCGAGCAGGCGTCCGTCGAGGAACTGTTCGCCGAGCCCGGACACGAGTACACGCGGACACTGCTCTCGGCCGTGCCCCGCCTGGACGAGAAGCCGGACGCGACCGCCGAGCCCGCCGAGACCCCGGTGCTGGAAGTCCACGACCTCGCCATGGCCTACGGCGGGCAGCGGGTCGTCGACGGCGTGTCCCTGCGCATCGGACGCGGGCAGACCCTCGGCCTGGTCGGGGAGTCCGGATCGGGCAAGTCGACCGTCGGCCGCTGCGTGACCAGGCTGGCCGAACCCGTCGCGGGCCGGGTCGTGCTGAACGGTCAGGACATCACGCATCTCCCGGCGCGCCGCCTGCGCCCGCTGCGCCGCAAGCTCGGCATCGTCTTCCAGGACCCGGGGTCGTCGCTCGACCCGCGCATGAGCATCGGCGACAGCATCGCCGAACCCCTCCGCCTGCATCGCGCAGCCCGCGGCCGGGCACTGGAACGCCGCGTCGCCGGCCTGCTCGACGCCGTCGAGCTGAGCGCGGGCATGCGCGGCAGGCACCCGCACGAGCTGTCCGGAGGGCAACGGCAGCGGGTGAGCATCGCCCGCGCCCTGGCATTGGACCCCGAACTGCTCGTCGCCGACGAACCCACCAGCGCCCTGGACGTCTCCGTGCAGGACGCCGTCCTCGAGCTCCTGCTCGACCTGCAGCGCAAGCTCGGCTTCGGCTGCCTGTTCATCAGCCACGACCTGGCCGTGGTCAACCTGCTGGCGAGCCGGGTCGCGGTGATGCACCGCGGCACGATCGTCGAGGCGGGCGAGACGGCGCGGGTGCTCGGCGAGCCAGAGCACGCCTACACCCGGCGCCTGCTCGACGCCGCGCCGATCCCGGACCCGGTCCGCCAGCGCGAACGCCGGCTCGCCTCGCGCGCGTGACGCCCGCGCGAAGCACAACCGCACCGCGACTCCTGGGAGGCAGCGGTGCGGTTGTGGAGGCCGGTCAGTCCTCGGCGCGATGCCTGCGGCCGCCGCCTCCGCGCGCGGCCGTGGACTTGGAGGACGACTTCGCTCCCTCCTCGCCGCCCCGTTCAGCGCGCTCGGTCAGCGCCGCCGCGAACTCCGGGGGCGCGCTGGGGCCCCAGTTGCTCGCTTCCGGATCGATCAGCGTCTGCTGCAGCTCGGTGTAGATCGGTGTCGAGTCCACTGCTACCCCCGTTCCGACGGATCGGATCAAGAGGCTACCCGCGCTCGGGCCCCGTACCGGACGACCGGAAGATGACCACCCGAACGTGCAACTTGCGCACCGCTGTGACCCCGTATCGGGTGGCTCCGCCCCAAGATCGGCTCTGACCTGGTGTTTTGTTGTTAATGGGGGGTGGTGTTCAGGGGGTGTTCAGGGTGCTGTAGATTTTCTCTTGTCAGCGCGGAACGGGCCGGACGGAGAAACGGGCCGGGCACTGACGGGGGTTGCGAACCAAGCTCCTGCCTTCGGGTGGTAGAGTGGGCGGCCTTGAAACACGAATGAGCTTTGATAGCTTGACTGGTGTTGACAACTCAAATGCAGTGCTCGTTCGGTGAGCGCGGTGGGAAACGGGAAAGGCCGACCCCCCTGAAATCGCCGAAAATCGGGTCTGCTAGAGTGGTGGACACAAGCGAGAGGAAATGCTCCCCGGAGCTTCGCGGCCTGAAAATGGGGTCGGGGTGATGGTGTGGGTGTGTTCTTTGAGAACTCAACAGCGTGCCGATGATTTAGGTTAGTGTAGATTGTATGCCCCTGGATCTCGTGAACGGCCTTGATGGTTGTTTGTGGGGTTTGGTGGTTTCTTTGAGTATGGCGCTCCGGCCCTGTGGGGTTGTTTGAGTGTCTGCTGGGATTGTTTTCGACAGTCATTGTTGGAGAGTTTGATCCTGGCTCAGGACGAACGCTGGCGGCGTGCTTAACACATGCAAGTCGAACGCTGAAGCATCTTCGGGTGTGGATGAGTGGCGAACGGGTGAGTAACACGTGGGTAATCTGCCCTGCACTCTGGGATAAGCCCGGGAAACTGGGTCTAATACCGGATAGGACACATGGCCGCATGGTCTGTGTGTGGAAAGTTCCGGCGGTGCAGGATGAGCCCGCGGCCTATCAGCTTGTTGGTGGGGTGATGGCCTACCAAGGCGACGACGGGTAGCCGGCCTGAGAGGGTGACCGGCCACACTGGGACTGAGACACGGCCCAGACTCCTACGGGAGGCAGCAGTGGGGAATCTTGCGCAATGGGCGAAAGCCTGACGCAGCAACGCCGCGTGGGGGATGACGGCCTTCGGGTTGTAAACCTCTTTCGACATCGACGAAGCCTTCGGGTGACGGTAGGTGTAGAAGAAGCACCGGCTAACTACGTGCCAGCAGCCGCGGTAATACGTAGGGTGCGAGCGTTGTCCGGATTTATTGGGCGTAAAGAGCTCGTAGGCGGTTTGTCGCGTCGTTCGTGAAAACTGGAGGCTTAACCTTCAGCTTGCGGTCGATACGGGCAGACTTGAGTTCGGTAGGGGAGACTGGAATTCCTGGTGTAGCGGTGAAATGCGCAGATATCAGGAGGAACACCGGTGGCGAAGGCGGGTCTCTGGGCCGATACTGACGCTGAGGAGCGAAAGCGTGGGGAGCGAACAGGATTAGATACCCTGGTAGTCCACGCCGTAAACGTTGGGCGCTAGGTGTGGGGACTGTTTCCACGGTTCCTGTGCCGTAGCTAACGCATTAAGCGCCCCGCCTGGGGAGTACGGCCGCAAGGCTAAAACTCAAAGGAATTGACGGGGGCCCGCACAAGCGGCGGAGCATGTGGATTAATTCGATGCAACGCGAAGAACCTTACCTGGGTTTGACATGCACTAGACTGCCTCAGAGATGGGGTTTCCCTTGTGGTTGGTGTACAGGTGGTGCATGGCTGTCGTCAGCTCGTGTCGTGAGATGTTGGGTTAAGTCCCGCAACGAGCGCAACCCTTGTCCTGTGTTGCCAGCACGTAATGGTGGGGACTCGCGGGAGACTGCCGGGGTCAACTCGGAGGAAGGTGGGGATGACGTCAAGTCATCATGCCCCTTATGTCCAGGGCTTCACACATGCTACAATGGCCGGTACAGAGGGTTGCGATGCCGTGAGGTGGAGCGAATCCCTTAAAGCTGGTCTCAGTTCGGATCGGGGTCTGCAACTCGACCCCGTGAAGTCGGAGTCGCTAGTAATCGCAGATCAGCATTGCTGCGGTGAATACGTTCCCGGGCCTTGTACACACCGCCCGTCACGTCATGAAAGTCGGTAACACCCGAAGCCCATGGCCCAACCCTTTGGGGGGGAGTGGTCGAAGGTGGGACTGGCGATTGGGACGAAGTCGTAACAAGGTAGCCGTACCGGAAGGTGCGGCTGGATCACCTCCTTTCTAAGGAGCAGCATCACGTCCATCGACAGTTGTCTGTTGGTGGGGTGTCCATGGTGGGCAAGGCGAGTGTTCTTGCGCTGTGGGTGCTCGGAGGATTAGTGGAAACGCTGACCGTTGGTCTTGTTGTTCAAGGCTTGAAGATCGTTTGGCACGTTGTTGGGTCCTGAGGGAACACACTGTGTGTGGGCTCGTCTGGTTGTTGTTTGAGAACTGTATAGTGGATGCGAGCATCTTTGTGGCCAAGTTTGAAAGGGCACATGGTGGATGCCTTGGCACCAGGAGCCGATGAAGGACGTGGGAGGCTGCGATATGCCTCGGGGAGTTGTCAACCGAGCTGTGATCCGAGGATGTCCGAATGGGGAAACCCAGCCCGAGTGATGTCGGGTTACCAGCATCTGAATGTATAGGGTGTTGGGGGGAACGCGGGGAAGTGAAACATCTTAGTACCCGTAGGAAGAGAAAACACTGGTGATTCCGTGAGTAGTGGCGAGCGAAAGCGGAGGAGGCTAAACCGTGCATGTGGGATACCTGGCAGGGGTTGCGTGTGCGGTGTTGTGGGGCGCTGCTGGAGGAGGCTGCTGACTCTTCAGCGTGTGTGTGTTGGTTAGTTGAACAGGTTGGGATGCCTGGCCGGAGTGGGTGAGAGTCCCGTAGGCGAAAACCGATATGCCGCGTGTGGTGGTGTTCCCGAGTAGCAGCGTTTCCGTGGAGGGCGCTGTGAATCTGGCGGGACCACTCGCTAAGCCTAAATACTTCCTGGTGACCGATAGCGGATAGTACCGTGAGGGAATGGTGAAAAGTACCCCGGGAGGGGAGTGAAAGAGTTCCTGAAACCGTGTGCCTACAATCCGTCAGAGCCTTTGGGTGATGGCGTGCCTTTTGAAGAATGAGCCTGCGAGTTGCTGCTGCGTGGCGAGGTTAACCCGTGTGTGGGGTAGTCGGAGCGAAAGCGAGTCTGAAGAGGGCGTTTGAGTCGCGTGGTGCAGACCCGAAGCGGGGTGATCTACCCATGGCCAGGGTGAAGCGCGGGTAAGACCGTGTGGAGGCCCGAACCCACCAGGGTTGAAAACCTGGGGGATGAGTTGTGGGTAGGGGTGAAAGGCCAATCAAACTCCGTGATAGCTGGTTCTCCCCGAAATGCATTTAGGTGCAGCGTTGCGTGTTTCCCGGGTGGGGTAGAGCACTGGTTGGCTGATGGGCCCTATCAGGTTACTGACGTCAGCCAAACTCCGAATACGCCTTGGGTGAAGCGTGGCAGTGAGACGGCGGGGGAGAAGCTTCGTCGTCGAGAGGGAAACAGCCCAGAACACCGGCTAAGGCCCCTAAGTGTGTGCTTAGTGGGAAAGGATGTGGGATCGCTGAGACAACCAGGAGGTTGGCTTAGAAGCAGCCATCCTTGAAAGAGTGCGTAATAGCTCACTGGTCAAGTGGTCCTGCGCCGACAATGTAGCGGGGCTGAAGTACACCGCCGAAGCCGTGTCAATGCGATTGAGGTCGTGTTGGGTAGGGGAGCGTCCTGCATGCTGTGAAGTGCCGCCGTAAGGTTGGTGTGGAGTGTGTGGGAGTGAGAATGCAGGCATGAGTAGCGAGTGCAGAGTGAGAATCTCTGCCGCCGGATGACTAAGGGTTCCTGGGGCAGGTTCGTCCGCCCAGGGTGAGTCGGGGCCTAAGGCGAGGCCGACAGGCGTAGTCGATGGATAACGGGTTGATATTCCCGTACCCGTGCGCATGCGTCCATGGTGAAACGGTTGAGACTAACCATCCGCTGGCTGTGTGAGTCTTCGGACGAGCGTAGTTGGTGCATGGGACCTGATTCCGCGGTAGTCAAGTGATGGGGTGACGCAGGAGGGTAGCTCTGCCAGTGAGTGGTAGTACTGGTGTAAGCCTGTAGCCCGGTGTGTAGGTAAATCCGCGCACCATTGGGGTGAGGGGTGATGCGTAGCCGTGGTGGTGAAGTGAGTGATCCCATGCTGCCGAGAAAAGCCTCTAGCGAGTGTGTGCATGGCCCGTACCCGAAACCGACACAGGTGGTCAGGTAGAGTATACCGAGGCGGTCGGGTGAACTGTGGTTAAGGAATTCGGCAAAATGCCCCCGTAACTTCGGGAGAAGGGGGGCCACTGCTGGTGAACGCCCGTGCGGTGGGAGCTGGTGGTGGCCGCAGAGGCCAGGGAGAAGCGACTGTTTATTAAAAACACAGGTCCGTGCGAAGTCGTAAGACGATGTATACGGACTGACGCCTGCCCGGTGCTGGAACGTTAAGAGGACCCGTTAGCCTCCTTGTGGGGTGAAGCGGAGAATTTAAGCGCCAGTAAACGGCGGTGGTAACTATAACCATCCTAAGGTAGCGAAATTCCTTGTCGGGTAAGTTCCGACCTGCACGAATGGCGTAACGACTTCTCCGCTGTCTCGACCACAGGCCCGGTGAAATTGCAGTACGAGTAAAGATGCTCGTTTCGCGCGGCAGGACGGAAAGACCCCGGGACCTTTACTATAGCTTGGTATTGGTGTTTGGTTCGGCTTGTGTAGGATAGGTGGGAGACTGGGAAGCGCTCACGCTAGTGGGTGTGGAGTCGTTGTTGAAATACCACTCTGGTCGTTCTGGGCATCTCAACCTCGGGCCCTGATCGGGTTCAGGGACAGTGCCTGGTGGGTAGTTTAACTGGGGCGGTTGCCTCCTAAAGGGTAACGGAGGCGCCCAAAGGTTCCCTCAGCCTGGTTGGCAATCAGGTGTTGAGTGTAAGTGTATAAGGGAGCTTGACTGTGAGACTGACGGGTCGAGCAGGTGCGAAAGCAGGGACTAGTGATCCGGCACTGGCTGGTGGAAGCGGTGTCGCTCAACGGATAAAAGGTACCCCGGGGATAACAGGCTGATCTTGCCCAAGAGTCCATATCGACGGCATGGTTTGGCACCTCGATGTCGGCTCGTCGCATCCTGGGGCTGGAGTTGGTCCCAAGGGTTGGGCTGTTCGCCCATTAAAGCGGCACGCGAGCTGGGTTTAGAACGTCGTGAGACAGTTCGGTCCCTATCCGCCGCGCGCGTAGGAGACTTGCGGAAGGCTGTCCCTAGTACGAGAGGACCGGGACGGACGGACCTCTGGTGTGCCAGTTGTCCCGCCAGGGGCATGGCTGGTTGGCTATGTTCGGAAGGGATAACCGCTGAAAGCATCTAAGCGGGAAGCCTGTTCCTAGATGAGGTCTCCCTCCCCTTTGTGGGTTAAGGCCCCCAAGAGATGATTGGGTTGATAGGCTCGACATGGAAGTCCAGTAATGGATGGAGTGGACGGGTACTAATAGGCCGAGGACTTGTTCACAAAGATTGCTGCGCATCCACTATACGGTGTCTGAAACAACAACCAGGTTGGTTGTTGTGGCATCTAATTGAATGGTTTGTGATGGACCCTTGAGGTTTCCTGCCACGGTGGTGGTGGGGTGGGGTTTGTCGGTGGCGATAGCGGTGGGGAAACGCCCGGTCCCTTTCCGAACCCGGAAGCTAAGCCTGCCAGCGCCGATGGTACTGCACTCGACAGGGTGTGGGAGAGTAGGACACCGCCGACAATCAACTGATGATGGTGGGGTCACCCGACTTCGGGTGGCCCCACCATTCTGTTTTGCGGCTTGTGGCCGTGTGGTGGGGGGAGGGTGTGCCCGGGACCGGGTGGATCTTCCCCCTCTTTTGGTGTGTGTGAGCGTGTGTGGGGGGTGCCCGAGTGGCAGCCGCCCTTTTTTGTTGGTGCTGGTGTGCAGAGCTGGTTGTGGGCGGGAGCCGGCGGGCCGGTCGGGTTTACAGTGGCGGGCGTGAGCACCAGCACTGATGGCACAGGACAGTCGGGGCGTGGTCTGAAGCCCCGCAGCGGTGACGTGACCGAGGGGATCGAACGTGCTGCGGCGCGGGGGATGCTCCGGGCGGTCGGGATGCAGGACGCCGACTTCGCGAAGCCCCAGATCGGGGTGGCGTCCTCGTGGAACGAGATCACGCCGTGCAACCTGTCGTTGCAGCGGCTCGCGCAGGCGAGCAAGGAAGGTGTGCACGCGGCCGGCGGCTTCCCGATGGAGTTCGGGACGATCTCGGTCTCGGACGGGATCTCGATGGGTCACGTCGGCATGCACTACTCGCTCGTGTCCCGCGAGGTCATCGCCGACTCCGTCGAGACGGTGATGGAGGCGGAGCGGCTCGACGGGTCCGTGCTGCTCGCCGGCTGCGACAAGAGCCTGCCGGGCATGCTGATGGCCGCGGCGCGCCTGGACGTCGCGGCGGTCTTCGTCTACGCCGGGTCGATCCTCCCCGGGCGGGTCGACGACCGCGAGGTCACCATCATCGACGCGTTCGAGGCGGTGGGCGCCTGCGCCCGCGGCCTGATCAGCGAGGCCGAGGTCGACCGCATCGAACGCGCCATCTGCCCGGGAGAGGGCGCGTGCGGCGGCATGTACACCGCGAACACCATGGCCTGCGCGGCAGAGGCGATGGGCATGTCGCTGCCGGGATCGGCGAGCCCGCCGTCGGTAGACCGGCGGCGCGACGCCGGAGCCCGGGAGGCCGGGCGCGCGGTGGTCGGGATGATCGAGCGCGGACTGACCGCGCGGCAGATCCTGACCAAGGAGGCGTTCGAGAACGCCATCGCCGTTGTGATGGCGTTCGGTGGCTCCACCAATGCCGTGCTGCACCTGTTGGCGATCGCGCGGGAAGCCGAGGTCGACCTGACGCTCGACGACTTCAACCGCATCGGTGACCGCGTCCCGCACCTCGCCGACGTCAAGCCCTTCGGTCGGCACGTGATGACCGCGGTGGACCGGATCGGTGGCGTGCCGGTCGTGATGAAGGCCCTGCTCGACGCCGGGTTGCTGCACGGCGACTGCATGACGGTCACCGGGAAGACGGTGGCCGAGAACCTCGCCGAGCTGGATCCGCCGGAGCTCGACGGTGAGGTCCTGCACAAGCTGTCGAACCCGCTGCACCCGACCGGCGGGCTGACGATTCTGCGCGGATCGCTCGCCCCGGAAGGTGCGGTGGTCAAGAGCGCCGGGTTCGACTCCGCCACTTTCGAAGGCACGGCGCGGGTTTTCGACGGCGAGCAGGGTGCGATGGACGCCGTCGAAGACGGCTCGTTGAAGGCCGGCGACGTGGTGGTGATCCGGTACGAAGGGCCGCGCGGTGGTCCGGGTATGCGCGAGATGCTCGCGGTCACCGGTGCCATCAAGGGCGCGGGCCTGGGCAAGGACGTCCTGCTGCTGACGGACGGCCGTTTCTCCGGCGGTACCACGGGGCTGTGCATCGGTCACGTGGCTCCCGAGGCGACCGACGGCGGGCCGATCGCGTTCGTGCGCGACGGGGACCCGATCCGGCTCGACCTGGCGGGCCGGACGCTCGACCTGCTGGTGGACGAAGCCGAACTCGCGCGCCGGAAGGAAGGCTGGGTGCCGCGGGAGCCGAAGTTCCGGCAGGGCGTGCTCGGGAAGTACGCGCGGCTGGTCCGGTCGGCGGCGGTGGGCGCGGTCTGCTCCTGAGAGACGCTCGCGCGTCTGTCCAGACGACAGCCGGGGCGGCGGCCGAACGTGGGCGCGGGTCTGCTCCCGGGAGACGCCGGCGCGTCTGTCAGTCCAGACGACAGTGGATCGGTGCAGGTCGCAGCTTACTGCTGGTGGAGCGGCCAACTGCCCGTGCGGTGGCCTCTGCGGGTAGACAGGCCTACTGCTGGTGCGGAGGCGGAGCGATCGGGGGCTGCCGTGGGGTTCCCGGAGCTGACGGGTAGCCAGGTGCGCCCGTGTACCCGGGCGCGGACGCGTGTCCATGGGCCTGCGGGTGGGCGGGGGCGTGGGGAGTCGGTCCTGCCTGCTGCGGCTGGGCCTGCTTGACCAGCTCGTCGGCCTCGGCCCACGGCACCTGCGCGGTGGCGCCGCACCAGGTGCACGTCAGCGCGTGCTTGATGTGGACGGGGAACAGGGGGATGAAGAAGAGGGTGAACTTGGTGACGCCCTTGTTCAGCGTGGTCGCGCACACCTGGTTGCAGTTGCGGCAGTGCAGGAGCAGGTTCGCCACTCGATGCACGGTCCGCCGCGTGCCGAAGATGATCACGTTTCCCCCCGTGGAGCCAGGACAAGTCCTGCGGGAAACCGTATGCGAGAGACTCCGCTTGCGGCGCGGATCGGGAAATGTGACCCAAAGGCGGCTGGGCAATCTGTCCCAGGCTTGCCGCGGCAATGTGGTCCCGGACTGACCGTGGTGGCGTGGTCCAGGACTGACCGTGCTGGCGTGATCCCGGATTGATCGTGGTGGCGTGGTCCCGGATGACCGCATTGGCGCAAGCCGACGCCAGCCGGGGGTCCGCGGCCGGGCGCTGGTGGGAGTCGTCGCGCCCGGCCGCGGAGGCTCGGTGGGGTGTCAGTCCCAGTCGAGGGCGCCGCCGGACTGGTACTCGATGACCCTGGTCTCGAAGAAGTTCTTCTCCTTCTTCAGGTCCATGGCCTCCGACATCCACGGGAAGGGATTCGCGGTTTCGGGGAACACCGGTTCCAGGCCGAGCTGGGCGCATCGGCGGTTGGTGATGAACCGCATGTACTCCTCGCAGAGGCCGGCGTTGAGGCCGAGGATGCCGCGCGGCATCGTGTCGCGGCCGTAGGCCACCTCGAGCTCGCAGGCCTCGGTGAGCATCGTGCGGACTTCCTCCTGGAACTCCGGCGTCCACAGGTGCGGGTTCTCGATCTTGATCTGGTTGATGCAGTCGATGCCGAAGTTCAGGTGGATCGACTCGTCGCGCAGGATGTACTGGTACTGCTCGGCGATGCCGACCATCTTGTTGCGCCTGCCCAGCGACAGGATCTGGGCGAACCCGGTGTAGAACCACATGCCTTCGAAGATCACGTAGAAGGCAACCAGGTCGCGCAGGAAAGCCTGGTCGGCCTCGGGGGTACCGATCTCGAAGTCCGGGTTCTCCAGGTTCTGCGTGTAGCGCAGGGCCCAGGCGTCCTTGTCGGAGATCGACGGGATCTCCCGGTACATGTTGAACAGCTCGCCCTCGTCCAGGCCGAGGCTTTCGCAGATGTACTGGAAGGTGTGGGTGTGCACGGCCTCCTCGAACGCCTGGCGCAGCAGGTACTGCCGGCACTCGGGGTTGGTGATGTGCCGGTACACCGCCAGGACGATGTTGTTGGCCACCAGCGACTCGGCGGTGGCGAAGAAACCGAGGTTGCGCTTGAGCATCATCCGCTCGTCGTCGGTGAGGCCGTCGCGGGACTTCCAGAGCGCGATGTCGGCCTGCATCGACACCTCGGTGGGCATCCAGTGGTTGTTGCAGCCGGCGAGGTACTTCTCCCACGCCCAGCCGTACTTCAGCGGCAGCAGCTGGTTGACGTCGGCACGCGAGTTGATCATCGCCTTCTCGGCGACGTCCACACGTCCGCCGTCGCGGTCGATCTCACCGAGACCGGATGACGCGTTCGGCGCGGTCGCGGAATCAATGCTCATCGGGAATTCCCCTTGAAGATGGTTGGCCGGTGGTGCCCCGAGGGCCGGACGCGACGCCGAACGCCGCGGGGCACCACCGGGGTCGGTCACTGGCAGGCTTCGCAGTCGGGGTCGTCCACCGAGCACGCGGCGCCGTCCACGGCGGCGGTGGGCACCACGGGGGCGACCGGCGTGGTGGGCACCGCGTTGAGCTTGCCGTCGGTGCCGCGCAGGGTGCTCTTCTCCACGTGCGTCGCGCTGGTCGACCGCAGGTAGTAGGTGGTCTTGAGCCCCTGTCGCCACGCCAGCCGGTAGAGCTCGTCGAGCTTGCGGCCGCTGGGCGCGGCGACGTACAGGTTGAGCGACTGCGCCTGGTCGATCCACTTCTGCCTGCGCGCGGCGGCCTCGACCAGCCAGCGCGGCTCGACCTCGAACGCGGTGGCGTAGAGCTCCTTCAGCTCGCCGGGGATCCGGCTGATCGGATCGAGCGAGCCGTCGTGGAACTTCAGGTCCGCGAGCATGTCCTCGTCCCACAGCCCCGCCGCCTTGAGGTCGGCGACCAGGTGCGGGTTGACCACGGTGAAGTCGCCGGACATGTTCGACTTCACGTACAGGTTGCGGTAGATCGGCTCGATGGACTGCCCCACGCCGCAGATGTTGGCGATGGTCGCGGTCGGCGCGATGGCCATGACGTTGGAGTTGCGCATGCCCACCGCACGCACCCGCTCCCGCAACGCGCCCCAGTCCCTGGTCATCGTCCGGTCGAGGTCGACGTGGCCGTCGCGGGCCTGCTCCAGCAGGGCCAGCGAGTCGATCGGCAGCACGCCCTGGCTCCACAGCGAACCCTCGAACGACTCGTACCTGCCGCGCTCCGCCGCCAGGTCTGCCGAGGCGGAGATCGCGTGGTAGGAGATCTCCTCCATGCTGCGGTCGGCGAACTCCACCGCGGCCTGCGACGACACCGGGATCCGCTGCGCGAACAACGCGTCCGAGAAGCCCATCAACCCCAGACCGATCGGCCGGTGGCGCAGGTTCGACCGCCGCGCCTCCGGGATCGTGTAGAAGTTGATGTCGATCACGTTGTCGAGCATCCGGACCGCGGTCCGGGTCGTGCGCTCGAGCCGCTCGTGGTCGATGCCGTCGGCGGTGACGTGCCGCGCCAGGTTGACCGACCCGAGGTTGCACACCGCGACCTCGTCACGGCTGGTGTTCAGCGTGATCTCGGTGCACAGGTTCGACGAGTGGACCACACCCGCGTGCTGCTGCGGCGAGCGCAGGTTGCACGGGTCCTTGAAGGTGATCCACGGGTGCCCGGTCTCGAACAGCATCGTCAGCATCCGCCGCCACAGGTCGACCGCGCGGACCTGCCGGTACACCTTGATCTCGCCCCGCTCGGCGGCCCGCTCGTAGGCGCGATAGCGCTCGGCGAACGCGGTGCCGTAGAGATCGTGCAGGTCAGGGGTCTCGTCGGGGGAGAACAGCGTCCACGTGCCGTCGGCCTCGACGCGGCGCATGAACTCGTCCGGCACCCAGTTCGCGGTGTTCATGTCGTGCGTGCGACGCCGGTCGTCGCCGGTGTTCTTGCGCAGGTCGAGGAACTCCTCGACGTCGATGTGCCAGGTCTCCAGGTACGCGCAGACCGCGCCCTTGCGCTTGCCGCCCTGGTTGACCGCGACCGCCGTGTCGTTGGCGATCTTGAGGAACGGCACGACGCCCTGGGACTGGCCGTTGGTGCCCCTGATGTGCGCGCCGATGCCGCGCACCGGGGTCCAGTCGTTCCCGAGCCCGCCCGCGTACTTCGACAGCATCGCGTTGTTGCTGATGGAGTGGAAGATGCCGTGCAGGTCGTCGTCCACGGTGGTCAGGAAGCACGACGAAAGCTGCGGACGGGTCGTACCGGAGTTGAACAGCGTCGGCGTCGAGCACATGAAGTCGAACGACGACAGCAGCCGGTAGAACTCCACCGCCCGCGCCTCGCGGTCGTCCTCCCGCAGCGCCAGGCCCATGGCGACCCGCATGAAGAACGCCTGCGGCAGCTCGTAGCGGGTCCCGTCGTGGTGCAGGAAGTACCGGTCGTAGAGGGTCTGCAGACCGAGGAAGCCGAAGGACATGTCGCGCTCCGGCAGCAGCGCGGCTCCCAGCCGGTCCAGGTCGAAGGACGCCAGCTCGGGGTCGAGCTGGCCCAGCTCGACGCCGCGCGCGACGTAGTCGCGGAAGTAGGGCGCGTACCGCTCGCGCATCTGCTCCTGGTCGGCGTCGTCGGGTAGCCCGGCCAGGTAGGTCAGGGCTTCGCGGCGCAGCCGGTCCAGCAGCAGCCGGGCGGTGACCTGGGAGTAGTTGGGTTCGGCCTCCACCATGATGCGGGCGGCCATGATCTGGGCGATCGCGAGCTCGTCGGCGCTGATGCCGTCGAAGCTGTTGCGGCGGACCTCGTCGAGCACGGCGTCGGCCGACACTCCCCCCAGACCCTCACACGCCTGCCGGACCACAGCCGAAACCCGATCCCAGTCGGGTGCGCTGCTCGGTACGGGTGCGGTGAGCGTTTCGGTCACGACGCTTTCTCCTCACGTGCTCGTAGGGCAGGCCCGGGAGCACGTCAGGCGTGCGGGATCGCGGCGACGGCACGCGTCGCCGGTCGTCCACGCGACCCGCCCTCGAGGTCCCGGACAGCGCGCACACCTCGTGCGCGCACCGATGGCAGGTCTTCGGACTCACGGGCGGCCTACTGGTCGTGGCTTCCCGGGCGCGTGCGCGCCCAGTGCCGTACCGGCCGGAGCCGGTCACGACGGTCGTTCCCGTTCACCGCTGCGGGGCAGTCCCGGATTCGCACCGGGTTCCCTGTTGCCTCACCTTCCGTGGTGATCCATCAGCGCGGGACACACTACATCTTGGGTTCGTCCACTTTGCGGCGGGCTAGATATCGGCGTGTCTTTGATGTGGAATGGACAGCGGGTCGCGTCGCGGTCACTCCTGGGTCGCACGCAGCCGGCGTCCCAGCGGAAAGGACCTCGCCATGAGTGGTGCCGTTGATCGACCGGAGCCCGACGAGTCGAGACTGCGATCCCTGCTCGCCGGGCTCACCGTCGAGCAGAAGGCGCGGCTGCTCACCGGGTCGGGGTTCTGGACCCTGCACGCGATGCCCGAGATCGGGCTGCACCGGATGGTCCTCTCCGACGGCCCGAACGGCGTGCGCGGGACGAAGTGGGACGAACGGGACACCTCGCTGCTGCTGCCGGTGGCGTCGGCGGTGGCGGCCACATGGGACGTCGACGCGGCCCGGCTGGTCGGGGAGCTGTTCGGCGACGAGGCGCGTCGCCGGGGCGTGCACGTGGTGCTCGCGCCGACGGTGAACCTGCACCGGAGTCCCTTCGGTGGCAGGCATTTCGAGAACTTCTCCGAGGACCCGCTGCTGGTGGGCGAGATCGGTGCGCAGGTGGTCAAGGGCATCCAGTCGCGCGGGGTCGCCGCGACGCCCAAGCACTTCGTGGCCAACGACAGCGAGACCGGGCGGATGACCTACGACGCGGTCGTCGAGCCGCGGGTGCTGCGGCAGGTGTACCTGGAGCCGTTCCGGCGCATCGTCGAGCAGGCGCGGCCGTGGGCCGTCATGACCGCCTACAACTCGGTCAACGGGCACTCGATGACCGAGAACTCCGAGCTGGTGAACGGGATTCTCAAGGGCGAGTGGGGGTGGGACGGCGTCAACGTCTCGGACTGGCTCGCCGCCCGCGACTGCGAACGGTGCGCGCTCGGCGGGCTCGACCTCGTCATGCCGGGACCGGGTGGGCCGTGGAGCGGCGGTGCGCTCGCGCGTGCGGTGCAGGAGGGGCGCGTCGCGGAGGAGCTGCTGGACGACAAGGTGTTGCGACTGCTGCGGTTGGCGGCCCGTACCGGTGCGCTGGATGGTGAGTCCGAAGTGGACCTGTCCGGTCCTCCCGACGAGGCGCGTCCGGTCATCCGTACGCTGGCGGCGCGGGGATTCGTGTTGCTGCGCAACGCGAACGTCGACGACCAACCCGTGCTGCCGCTGTCCGCGTCGGTCGGGAAGGTCGCCGTGATCGGGGAGAACGCCGTGCTGCCCGCGGTCCAGGGTGGTGGCTCCTCGCACGTCAGCCCACCGCACGTGGTCACCCCGCTCGACGGCATCCGCGCGGCCTTGTCCGATGCGGAGGTGGTTTTCCGCAGAGGAGTCCGGCATCGCAGGCTCCTCGATCCGATCCCACGCGAGCGCGTGCACGACCCCGAGGGTGAGGGTGACGGCCTGCGGCTGGACTTCGTCGGAGACGACGGTGCGGTGCTGGGCTCCGAGCTGCGCGGCACGGAAACCCTGCTGTGGTTGGGGAAATCCGATATACCGCGCGGCACGGCGGTCCTGCGGTTGCGCGGAGATCTCCGCGCCGAACCCGGCGAGCACGTCTTCGGCGTGCACGGCAGCGGGAAGTTCGAGGTCGAGATCGCCGGGCGCGTCGTCTTCGACGGAGAAGTGGCACGCCAGGTCGACACCGACGACCCGCTCGCGGACATGATCGAACCACCGGAGCAGCGCGTCGACGTCGTCCTGGTCGACTCCGACCTGAGCGAGGACGGAACCGTTGCGGTGGCGGTGGATTTCGCACCGGACGGCGACACCGTCATCGCGCTCGGGCTCGGGCACGGCGGGCTCGTGCCGGACGCCGCGGCGGAGTTCGACGCTGCGGTGCGGGCCGCCCGCGAGGCGGACATCGCGATCGTCGTGGTCGGAACCGACGCCGAGATCGAGACCGAAGGGCGCGACCGGCACAGCCTCGACCTGCCCGGTGCGCAGGACGCACTCGTCGAGGCGGTCGCGGCGGCCAACCCCCGCACGGTCGTCGTGGTCAACGCGGGCTCTCCGGTGCTGATGCCGTGGGTCCGCGACGTGCCCGCGGTGCTGTGGACCTGGTTCGGCAGCCAGGAGTACGGCGACGCGCTCGCCGATGTGCTCCTCGGTGTCGCCGAGCCGGGCGGCAGGCTGCCGACCACCCTGCCCACCACGACGGCCGACGTGCCGGTTCCGCTGCCGCGCGTGCAGCCGATGGACGGCAAGCTGCACTACAGCGAGGGAACGCTGATCGGTTACCGCGCGTACCTGGCGCGCGACAGCCGCCCGGCCTTCCACTTCGGACACGGGCTCGGCTACACGAGCTGGGAGTACGTCGACGCCGCCGCCGTGCCGGGCGCGGTGCGGGTGACGGTCCGCAACTGCGGTGAGCGCGCCGGACGCGAGGTGGTGCAGGTGTACGCCGCCTCGCACGGCCGTCCACCCTGGCTGGCCGGATTCCGGGTGGTGGACGTCGAAGCCGGCCAGGAGGCCGAAGTGGACGTAGCCGTCCGGATACCGGACGGCAGCGGCGAACACCGGCTGCTGACCGGCCGTTCGTCCGGAGACATCAGGCTCACGATCGTCGTGAACAACTAGGGAGCTGGGAGATCCCGGACGCAAACGGCCACCGCGGCTTGCAGAACTGGGCGAAGAGTGTCGGCTTCACCCAATATGATGACCTGCGGTTGAGCGCGCGTTGTCGGTTCAGGAGGGGGAGTCGCACACCGTGGTCTCGCAGTTCGGTCCGTACCGGGTGGAAGGGCTGATCGCCCGCGGCGGGATGGGCGAGGTCCTGCGGGCCTACGACACCCGCCACGACCGCATCGTGGCGCTGAAGGTCCTCGGCTCCGGGGTCGCGGCGGACCCGGAGTACCGGGAGCGCTTCAAGCGCGAGGCGCTCGCGGCCGCGCGGCTGCGCGAGCCGCACGTCATCCCGATCCACTCCTTCGGCGAGATCGACGGCCGCCTCTACCTCGACATGCGGCTCATCGAGGGCCAGGACGTCAGCAGGCTGCTCGCCGCGCACGGTCCGATGCCGCCCGCCGACGCGGCCGAGGTGGTGCACCAGATCGCGCAGGCGCTCGACGCCGCGCACGAGGAAGGGCTGGTGCACCGCGACGTCAAACCGTCCAACATCATCATCGGCCGCGGTGGCTTCGCCTACCTCGTCGACTTCGGCATCGCGCACTGGGCGGGCAACCGGACCAGCCTGACCACGACCGGCATCGCGGTCGGCACCCTGGACTACATGGCGCCGGAGCGCTTCGGCGACGGGCCGGTCGACCACCGCGCCGACGTCTACTCGCTGGCGTGCGTGTTCTACCAGTGCCTCACGGGGGCCAAGCCGTACGCCGGGCACACCGCGGAGTCGCTGATCAACGCCCACCTCAACCGGGTGCCGCCGCGGCCGAGCTCGCACAACCCGGCGCTGGCGGCGTTCGACCGGGTCGTGGAGACGGGGATGGCGAAGGACCCGCGCAGGCGCTTCGCCACCGCGGGCGAGTTCGCTCGGGCGGCCAGGCAGGCGCTGGCGGGCGCGGTGCCCGCGCCGACGCGCAAGGCGCCGAGCAGTCCGGGTCGTCGCCGCTGGTGGCCGGTGGCCGCGGGTGTCGCGGCGGTCGCTCTCGTGGCGGGCGGCGCCGCGCTGTTCACGTCGCTGCCACCCGGCGGGAACGCGCAGGGTGGTGACACCGCGACCCCGCCGCCCCCGCAACCGAAGCCGGAGTCCCGGCCACCGCGGGCGCCCGGGGACCTCGGGCTGAGCGTGCCGATCAGCCGGCCGCCGTGCGACGGCGGCTACCTGGTGATGGTCGGCTCGTCGGTCAACCCTGCCATCTACGCCGAGCAGGTGCAGCGGTACCTGGACCAGTTCCCCGGCGCGAGCTACCAGCATTCGCCCTCGACCGGCTGCGAGTCGCTGCGCACCCACGTGGACGGCGCGGAGATCTACTCGGTCTACTACGGACCGTTCGACGGCGAGGAAACCGCGTGCGCGCGCCGAGCGGACCTCGGCGGGGATGCCTTCGTGCGCAGGCTCGACCACACCAGCCCGCCGGAGCACGTGGTCAGCTGCGGATAGCGAAATCCGGTTGCCGGGTCCAACACAATTGGACGAATGGGGTTCCTCGAGGCGTCCGCGCTGTCCTATCGGCTCGGTGACGGACGTGAGCTGTTCGACGGTGTCTCCTTCCGCGTCGGCGCCGGTGACGTCGTCGCGGTCGTCGGGGACAACGGCGCGGGCAAGACGACGCTGATGCGGATCCTGGCCGGTGAGCTGAAGTCGCTCACCGGCGCGGTCAACGTCCAGGGCGGTCTGGGCGTGATGCCGCAGTTCATCGGCTCGATCCGGGACGACCGCACCGTCCGCGACCTGCTGCTGACCGTGGCCTCCCCGGCGCTGCGCGCCGCCGCGTCGGAGCTGGACGCCGTCGAGCTGGAACTGATGGACACCGACGACGAGCCGACGCAGCTGCGCTACGCCGACGCGCTCGCGGGGTGGGGCGAGGCAGGCGGCTACGAGTCCGAGGTGCTGTGGGACACCGTGACGACGCTGGCGATGGGCGTGCCCTACGACCGCGCCAAGCACCGCGGCGTCACGACGCTGTCCGGAGGCGAGCAGAAGCGGCTGGTGCTGGAAACCCTGCTGCGCGGCGCTGAACAGGTGCTGATCCTCGACGAGCCGGACAACTACCTCGACGTGCCGGGCAAGCGCTGGCTCGAACAACGCCTGGCGGAGTCGGGCAAGGTGGTGCTGGTGGTCAGCCACGACCGCGAGCTGCTGGCCACCGCGGCCACCCACGTCGTCACGCTGGAAGGCCGGACGGCGTGGGTGCACGGCGGCGGGTTCGGCACGTGGCACCAGGCCCGCGCCGCGCGCCGCGAGCGGATGGCGGAGCTGCGCAGGCGGTGGAACGACAAGCACGAGCAGCTCAAGGAGCTGATACGGTCGTTGCAGCGCGCGGCCACGATCAGCGACGAGATGGCCTCGCGCTACCGGGCCGCCCAGACCCGGCTGCGCAAGTTCGAGGACGGCGGCGCGCCGCCGCTGCCGCCGAAGGAGCAGCGCGTGCGGCCCAGGCTGCGCGGCGGGCGGACCGGGCTGCGGGCGATCACCTGCGAGTCGCTGGAGCTGACCGGGCTGATGCGTCCGTTCGACCTGGAGGTCTTCTTCGGCGACCGGCTCTGCGTGCTGGGCTCCAACGGTTCCGGCAAGAGCCACTTCCTGCGGCTGCTGGCCGATCAGGAGGCGGTCGCCCACACCGGGACGTGCCGGCTCGGCGCGCGGATCGTGCCGGGGCTGTTCGCCCAGACCCACCACCACCCGGAGTGGCTGGGTCGCACGCCCGCCGAGATCCTCGGCCGCGGTGACGGCGGCCGGCAGGGCCGGGGCCGCGACGAGGCGATGCCCGCGCTGAGCCGCTACGGCCTCGCGGCCTCGGCGGACCAGCCGTTCGAGACGCTTTCCGGCGGTCAGCAGGCGCGTTTCCAGGTGCTGCTGCTGGAGCTGTCCGGAGCGACGCTGCTGCTGCTCGACGAGCCGACCGACAACCTGGACCTGACCTCGGCGGAGGCGTTGCAGGAGGCGCTGGCGGAGTTCACCGGCACCGTCGTGGCGGTCACCCACGATCGGTGGTTCGCCCGCTCCTTCGACCGCTACCTGGTGTTCCGCGCGGACGGATCGGTGTCCGAAGTGGACGAGCCGGTGTGGGACGAGCGCCGGGTCCAGCGGACCCGCTGACGGCTACCCGAACCCGGTGCGCCAGGCGGTCCGGCGCACCGGGCGGGTGCGCCTCAGCGCTTGGCGACGTAGTTCTGCAGGTCGTCGAGCACGAGGTTGGCGCCGATCGGTCCGAGCGCGAGGAACCAGCGGTCGTCGGGCACCGCGATGGCCTTGCCGTTGCGGACCACGGCGAGGTTGCGCCACTGCTCGGAGGCCACCAGCTCGTTCAGGCGCTGCTGGGCGGAGTCGCCGTAGGCGCTGTAGAACAGCAGGTCGGCCTCGGCCTGCGAGACCTCCTCCCGGCTGATTTTGGTGAAGGTGGTGTTCTGCGCGAGCTGGTTGTCGGGGCGGTTGAACCCGGCGTCGGCCAGCACGGTGCCGATGAACGACGACCGGTTGTAGAGCCGGATCTCGTTGCCCCCGGTGATGAAGCGCATCGTGCCGACCCGGATGGCCCCCGGGTCGCCGACCGTCCTGCCGATGTCGGCGGCCCGCCGGTGGTAGTCGGCGAGGACGCGCTCGGCCTCCGGCTTCTTGCCCAGCGCGTCGGCGTCGAGCAGGAAGTTCTCCTTCCACGTGCTGCCCGCCGTCTCGGCGAACACCGTGGGGGCGATCTTGCTCAGCGCGTCGTACTTGTCGTCGTCGCGGACCTTGCTCGAAAGGATCAGGTCCGGCTTGAGCGCGGCGATCTTCTCGAGGTTGGCGTTGCCGATGGTCCCGACGATCTCGGGGGAGCCGGCCTTGTCGGCGAGGTAGGGCTGCAGCGGGATGTCGACGTCCGGCTGGACCGTGCCGACCGGCTTGACCCCGAGCGCGAGCACGGCGTCGAGCTCACCGGTGTCGAGGACGACGACCCGCTGCGGCGTGCCGCTGATCCTGGTCTGCCCCTTGGCGTGGTTGATGACCCGCTCGCCCTGCTGCGCCGCCGCGGGCTGGTCGGGGCCGGACGTGCCGCACGCGGCGGTCGTGGCCAGGCCGACGGCCGCGACGACGGCGGCGATGAGTCTCCGGCTTCGGGACATGGTGCTCCCTGAGTACGTCTGGAATGACTGGTTTGGGGAGCCTAACCTAATGCTTCGCCATGGGTCCGGAATGTCGCCTATATCACCGCGGAGGCCGGCCGCGGATGTACCGGCAGGTCAGCGGGGTTTGCGCGCGAGACCGGCCAGGAACATCCGCTGCGAGACGGCCAGGGGCTTGACGCGGGGGCCGTCCGGCCACCAGTCCGGTGCGCGGCACAGACCCGGTTCGAGCAGCTCGAGGTCGAGGAACAGCGATGCGATCTCCTCGCGGGTGCGGAAGTAGCCGCTGCCCATCTCGCTGTCGAGCATGGCCCGTTCGACCCGCTTGGCGATGTCCTCGTACTCCCCGCCGGGGTTGTGGAAGTGGCTGATCGCCAGGAACGAGCCGGGGGCGAGCGCGTCGACGTAGGTGCGCACGATCTCGCGGAGCCGGTCGAGCTCGGGGAAGTGGTGCAGGACGCCGATCAGGTAGAGCGCGACCGGCTCGGAGAAGTCGAGCGTGCGGTGCAGCGCGGGGTCGGCCAGCAGCTCCTCGGGGCGGGTGAGGTCGCCGCCGACGAAGTGGGTCTGCTCGTTCTCCTCCAGCAGCACCTTGCCGTGGGCCTCCACCACCGGGTCGTCGTCGACGTAGACCACCGTGCTCTCGGGGTCGATGCGCTGGGCCACCTCATGGGTGTTCTCGGTGGTGGGCAGGCCGGAGCCGAGGTCGAGGAACTGCCGGACACCGGCCTGCTCGGCCAGGAAGCGGGTGACGCGGATGAGCCAGTCGCGGTTGTCGCGCGCGATGACCATGCCGTCCGGCGTGACCTCCAGGATCGCGCGCAGCACCTCGCGGTCGGCCTCGAAGTTGTCCTTGCCGCCGAGTCCGGCGTCGTAGACCCGGGCGATGCTCGGTCTCGAGGTGTCGACCCCCGGCGGGACGCCGGGCGGGGCAGCTTGCTCGTCGCGCGACATGCGGGGCTCACTATTCCGAGGCGGGCAAGTTTCGCTGGCAACGATAGTGGATCAAACCACCTGGATCGGCGTCAGTTCGGGGCGGATCGCGGTCGCATGGGCCCGGGATCGGTGTTCGGTTCCGGGGGCGTGCGGTGCCGCGGGGCGTTGCGGTGTCTGTCGGGCAGGGACGGGGAAACCGTGTGCATCGGGCGGAAGGAACGTTTCGGCCTGCTGTTTCGTCAGCACCATGGTGCCCGCCGGGCACGCCCTTGCATACCTGCCGCGGTGGGTAGGCGATGGGCTCCGCGGATGGCGGTCGTTGCTCCGTCGGACGCAGCTCCCGGGGTAGCGCGGATCACACGCGGCGGCCAGGGTGTGACGCCGCGCGCTGCGGGATCGAGAAGGGGTGGCGGCGGGCGGATCCGCCCGGACGCGCCGACGCCGGTGTTTTGGTAGAACCAGCGGTGGTCCGCGGTTCTGCCTGCGTCGACAATCTGACCACAGTGGACCGGAGCGGTGGCCCGGGGTCGCGGGTCCGGGTACCGGTGGGTGATCGGGCGTAGATTGCGCGCTGTCGACCCGTTGCCACTGTGGGGGGAACACCGATGCATGCAGCAGTCGTCCGTTCATTCGACCATTCGCCCTCTTACGAAGAGCTCGCCGATCCGGTAGCCGCCGAAGGGCAGGTGGTGCTCAAAGTCGTCGCCGCGGGCCTGCACCCGGCGGTCCGCGCGGGCGCGGGAGCACCGGCCACCGGCCGGCCGCGACCACCGTTCATCCCCGGCTTCGACGGCGTGGGCCGGCTGCCGTGCGGCAGCCGCGTGTTCTTCGCCGGACTGCGACACCCCTACGGCAGCATGGCCGAGCGGGCGGTGGTCGCCGAACGCGACTGCATCCCGATCCCCGACGACGTCGACGACGTCACGGTCGCCGCGACGGTGAACCCGTCGATGTCGGCGTGGGTTGCGATGCGCGGCAAGGCCGGACTCGAGGCGGGGGAGTCGGTGCTGGTGCTGGGGGCCACCGGCAACGCGGGGCGGATGGCGGTGCAGATCGCCAGGATGCTCGGCGCCGGCCGGGTCGTGGCGGCGGGCCGGAACCGGGCCATGCTCGACCGATTACTGGAGGTGGGTGCCGACGACGTCGTCCCGCTCGACGGCGACGACGAGACCGTCGGCAAGGAGATGGCGGCCAACGCCGCCGGCGTCGACGTCGTGCTGGACTACCTGTCGGGCCGGCCGGCCGAGATCGCGCTGCACGCCCTGGCCGGCGGGCGGCGGCTGCGCTGGGTCCACGTCGGGTCCGGCGGCCCGGTCGCGGCCGACGCAGGGGCGCGAAAGTCGAGGGTGGAGATCTCCCAGGTCGACCCCGAGTCGCTGCCGGAGGCCGAGCGGACCGCCGAGCTGACCTCCCTGATCAACCGCATGCCTTCCGCCGACCTCGACGTCCACGCCGTCTCCATACCCCTGCACGCGGTCGGGTCGGCGTGGAAGGCCGACGCCACCACTGGGGTCCGGATCGTCCTCGTGCCGTGAACCGAGCCCTCCGGTCTCGTCCGCGGGGCCGGAGGCGGCATCGATCCGCGTGCGATTACCGGCGGTTCTCCAGACGCGAGCCGTCTAC
The DNA here is from genome assembly GCF_000062885.1 of Saccharopolyspora erythraea NRRL 2338. Taxonomy (NCBI): domain Bacteria; kingdom Bacillati; phylum Actinomycetota; class Actinomycetes; order Pseudonocardiales; family Pseudonocardiaceae; genus Saccharopolyspora; species Saccharopolyspora erythraea. The sequence continues at coordinate 1,423,852 of NC_009142.1, forward strand.
ATGGGACGTGGTGCAGGGGGATGGCGCCCGGAACCGGATGGCTCGGCGAAATGGGGCGAGAAACAATTCAGGGCCCTGATCGGAAACCGATCAGGGCCCTGAACTCGCGTGCGCCAACAGGGACTCGAACCCCGAACCCGCTGATTAAGAGTCAGCTGCTCTGCCAGTTGAGCTATTGGCGCTGGCCTTGTCCCCAGTTCCTCCGGTTCGCTTTCCGGTCTCCCTGGCGACGTTGAAAAGATTAGCACAACCCCCGATCGGGCCATTTCGAGGGGGGTCGCTTCACGTCTTGGCTGGTCAGCGGAGCAACCTCGGAGGGGGTGATCGCGTCTCCCTCTCCGGAGGAGGCTGCCGCTGGAGCTTGCTCCGTGTGCACGGACGGTCCCAACACACTCCGTCGGGATCTTGCTGCACACTGTCTTCAGCGGGAAGTGGTGCACTTGATTGAACGGACTGTCGCCCATGAAGCTGTTAGGTAACCCGGTCGGGAGGCAGTCGGGGCTGCCGTCCCGCCTGCTCTCGCTCCCGGTGCTCGGCCTGGTCGCCGTGCTCGTCGCGAGCTGTAGCGGGGCCGGCTCCGACCTCGCGGAAGCTCCCGCGCCGCCACCGGCGCCCTCGGTGGAGTTCACGCCGCAGAACGGAGCGCGTGACGTGTCGCCGACCGCGCCGATCTCGGCGAAAGTCGCCAACGGCAAGATCGTCGACGCGACGCTGACCAACCAGGACGGCAAGCCGGTCGCGGGCGCGCCTGCCCCGGACGGGCTGAGCTGGGCCTCCAGCGAGGTCCTCGGCTACGCCAAGACCTACACGCTCGTGGCCACCGTCCAGGGCGCCGCCGGGCCGCCGGTCACCCAGCAGACCACGTTCAGCACGGTCGACCCGAAGGACCAGACCTACGTGTCGATGAACCCGCTGGACGGGCAGACCGTGGGCGTCGGGCAGCCGCTGGCCTTCTACTTCAGCAAGGACGCCCCCGCGCCGGACAAGGCGCGCGCGGAGGAGGCGATCCGGATCAGGACCGAGCCCGCGGTGGAGGGCGCGTTCTACTGGTTCAACAGCCGCGAGGTGCACTGGCGGCCCAAGGAGTACTGGAAGCCGGGCACGAAGGTCTCGGTCGACGTCGGCGTCTACGGCAAGGACCTGGGCGGCGGCGTGTGGGGCCAGGAGGACCGCAGCGCGACCATCACCATCGGCGACGCGGTGATCCTGCGCGCCGACGGCGCCACGCACCAGATGTCGATCGAGGTCAACGGCGCGGTGCAGCGCACCATCCCGGTGTCGCTGGGCAAGCCCGAGTTCCCGTCGAACAACGGCGTGCACGTGGTCACCGAGCACCACGAAACCAAGATCATGGACTCCTCCACCTACGGCCTGCCGGTCGAGGCCGGGGGCTACCGGACGCCGGTGAGCTGGGCGGTGCGCATCTCCAACGGCGGTGAGTTCCTGCACGCCGCGCCGTGGTCGGTGGGCGACCAGGGACGCCGCAACGTCAGCCACGGCTGCATCAACATGAGCATGTCCGACGCCAAGTGGGTTTACGACCTGCTGAAGAAGGGCGACGTCGTGGAGATCACCAACGCCGGCGGCCCGTCCCTGCGCTCTTGGGACGGCTTCGGCGACTGGCAGATCCCGTGGGAGGAGTGGTCCCGCGGCAACCGGTGACCACGAGAAACGAGAAGGCCCCGTTCCGAGGAACGGGGCCTTCTCGCTGGGGTGAGTGACGGGATTCGAACCCGCGACACCTGGGACCACAACCCAGTGCTCTACCGACTGAGCTACACCCACCGCGGCTGCCGGCTCCGGCCGTTTCCGGCCCGCCCCGCAGCGACGTTCATTATCCTAGCGGGTGCCGTCGAGCGGTTTGACACCGGCTCGCCGAAGCCGGGTCCGCGGTCGGCTCACTTGCCGTTTCCACGCTGATCGGCCTGCTTCTGCCTGGCCTTTTCCGTCCCGCCCACGACGTTGTCGCCGCCCAGCAGCTCGCTCGCGACGGCCTGGGCCTGCTCGCTGGTCGGGCCCGGCTGCGGCACGAACGCGGTCCGCCGGTAGTAGGCGAGCTCGCGGATCGACTCCTTGATGTCGGCCAGCGCCCGGTGCGCCAGGCCCTTCTCGGGCTGGGCGTAGTAGATCCGCGGGAACCAGCGCCGGCACAGCTCCTTGATCGACGACACGTCCACCATCCGGTAGTGCAGGTGGGCGTCGAGGGTGGGCATGTCCCGGGCGATGAAGCCGCGGTCGGTGGCGATGGAGTTGCCCGCCAGTGGCGCCGACCGCCCGTCGGGCACGTGCCGGCGGATGTAGTCGAGTATCCGCTGCTCCGCCTCGGCCAGGGTCACCGTCGAACGACGCACCTCCTCGGTGAGCCCGGAACGCTCGTGCATCTCGCGCACCACGTCGGGCATCCCGGCCAGCACCTCGTCGTCGGCGTGGATGACGATGTCCACACCTTCTCCGAGGATGTTCAGGTCGGCGTCGGTGACCAGGGCGGCTATCTCGATCAGGGCGTCCTTGCCGAGATCGAGACCGGTCATTTCGCAGTCGATCCACACTAGACGGTCGTTCACCCGCGTGAGCCTAACGCGGCGCGGGTGGTGATCGTGCGATCGCCCGTGCCCCCGAGTGGTCACCTTTCGGTCACGCGCCCGGACGCTCCGGGAGCGTGCAGTTCCCGGGGCACGACCTTGCCGGTGGCGTTGCGCGGAAGCTCGTCGAGGAAGACCACGTCACGCGGCATCGCGAACCGCGACAGCGAGCCCCGGACGCGTTCCCGCAGGTCATCACCGTCGAGGCGGGTGTCGTCCTGGAGGACGACGAAGGCCGCCAGGCGCTGGCCGAACTCGGCGTCCTCGACTCCGACTACTGCCACCTCGCGGACCTCGGGCAGTGCGGCGATGGCGTCCTCGGTCTCCTTCGGGTAGACGTTCTCGCCACCGGAGATGATCATGTCGTCCTCCCGGCCCACCACGAACAGCCGTCCGGACGAGTCGATGCGACCGAGGTCACCGGTGGACATCAGCCCGTCCACCACCTCCTTGCGGCCGCCGGAGGTGTAGCCCTCGAAGAGCATGTCGTTGCCCGCGAAGATCCGGCCGGTCGCGCCGGTTCGGGCGGGCTTGCCGTTCTCGTCGAGGATGCGGACCGTGGTGCCCCGCGGCGGACGGCCCGCGGTGCTCGGCGCGGCCCGCAGCTCGCTCGGTGTGGCGATGCTCACCCACGAGACCTCGGTGGAGCCGTAGAGGTTGTAGAGCACCGGGCCGAAGGCCCGCTGGAACCGGGTGGCAAGGTCGGCGGGCATGGCCGAACCGCTGGAGGCGACGACGCGCAGCGATTCGGGGCGGATGCGCTCCTCGGCGGGGAGGTCGAGGATGCGCTGCAGCATCACCGGCACCGCGAACATCGACGTGCACTGGTAGCGCTTGGCCACCGACAGGGCGTGGCCCGGCTCGAACCGGCGCGGCAGGACCAGCGTCGCGCCCAGCACGGCGCCGAGCTGGAAGGCGGCGAGGCCCCAGGTGTGGAAGACCGGCGCGCACACCAGCATCCGCTCGCCGCTGCGCAGCGGGATGCGGGACATGACCGTCGCGGCCGGGCCGATGCCCGGCGGGTCGGGCCTGCGCGCGCCCTTGGGGGTGCCGGTGGTGCCGGAGGTCAGCACGATCATCCGTGCGTGGCGCGGACGCCTGGGCAGCGCCTTGGCCTGCGAGGTGGCGATCAGGTGCTCCACCGTCCAGTGCCGGGTGCTGCCCTCGGTCCAGGCCAGCACCACGTCGAGGTCGGCGGGCAGCTCCGGCAGGTGCCGGTCGTACTCGGCGTCCAGCACCAGCAGGTCGACCCGCTGCTCGGCGAGCACGGCCGCGAGCTGCGAGCTGCTCAGCCCGGTGTTGAGCAGCACCACGTCGGTGCCGAGCTTGCCGCAGGCCACGATCGTCTCGATGGCGCCGTGGTGGTTGCGGCACAGGATGCCGACCCGGCTGCTCTCGCCGATCCCGCGTTCGCGCAGGCCGTTGGCCAGCCGGGTGGTGCGCAGGGACACCTCGGCGTAGCTGATCGCGCCGCGTTCGTCGATCACCGCGGGCCGGTCGGGATGGCGGATCGCGCCGACCGCGTAGGCCAGCGGCGGAGTGATGCCCCAGCGCAGCCAGGCCCGGAGGATGCGCAGGAGCTTGTCCGGGCGCATCGGCCGCACCACGCCCTGGCGGGCCAGGATGTAGGCGGTCTGCAGGCCTCGTGCCCGTTCCGGTCGCACCGCCTGCCGCAGCCGTCGCATCAACGTTGCCACGCGTCCACCTTCCCGGTCGGAAGCTACTCGGAGTAGATAATGCCTTTCCAGTGGCTGGAGGGAAAGGGCGGCGGACTCCCGAGGACGGGTCGGTCGAGGTCAGGCGGCTGTGTGGTCTTGGTGCGTCGCCGCAGGCGCACGGCCGTCCCCGCGGGCCGGTGCGCTGTCGATCTCGCCGGGCACGGGCCCCTTGGCCGGCCACAGCGACCCGGGAAGGCTCCCGGCCGTCGGCGGCCCGACCGAGCGCCGGGCCCTAAGGCCCGGAGTCGGCTGCGGTGAGGGCCGCGTCGCGCAGAGCCGCGCGCAGCCGTCCGACCTCGAGCGGCGAGAGCACCGCGGTCTCGCCGGGCGGAGCGACCACGACGACGTCGCCCTGGGTGGCGAACACCGACACGTCCCGCCGCCTGCCCGCCATGTCGCGGCAGCTCACTTGCCATTCCCCGGCGATCTCCACGAATCCCGACCTCCTTGCAGCGATCCGGCGCGAACGGACTTCGCGCCGAGGCCGTTCGTGGGACGCGTCAGGTACGCGGATGTGACGCTGCCGCCGGAGCGTTTCGCGCCGCGGAAGCAGAACCGCCGGTGGACCCGGAGGTCCACCGGCGGTGCGGAGTTCAGATGCCGATCGGCGGGCGGCTCAGACGGCCTGCACGCGCAGGCCCCGCGGCTCCGCGGTGAAGGTGACCGCGCCCTCGAACTCGGCGATCGGCAGTTCGTCGCGGACCAGGCGGTGCGGCCCGTCGAAGGTCTCCACCCGGATCTCGGTCGTGGTGAAGCTCTGCCCGGCGAAGTGCGGGCCGCTCAGGTGCACTTCGAGCCGCTCGTCGCGCAGGGTCACGGTCATGCGGCCGCCCGGGACCGACAGCGGCTCGCCGTCGCTGACCACCGCGAGCGTGCCCGCGGAGGCGTCCTCCGGGCGCACCGCGACGTGGGAGAGTGCGACGTCGCGCTGACCGCTGTCGCCGACCATCCCGATCACGTCGGTGTTCGCGGGCTCGTCACCGGCGACACCGGGGGTGAACACCGTCGCGCGCAGCTTGGCGCCGAGCCGGTAGGGCTGCCAGGAACCCGCGCCGACCAGGTTGATCACCGCGGCGACCTCGGTGTCGGCCAGCAGCCGTTCGCTGCCGGAGGCCGGCGTCACCTCGACCGCCGCCACGCCGCGTTGACCGAGCAGTTCGCGCAGCGCCTTGGCGCGCTGCCTGCTGTTCCGGTCGAAGCCGCGGGTGATGGCGACGGCCCCGGAGCCCGCGGCGGCGGACTGCGCGGCGTCGGCCAGACCCGCCAGCGGTTCCCAGACCCGCGCGGGATCCGGCCTGCGGTCGCGGCGGGAGCGGGACGTCAGGGTGGCGTCGGTCGTGGTGTCCATTGCCCACACCTTATCGGCTGGGTTAGGTGGTCCTCACCGGATGGTGACTGTGAGATCGCTCGCGGCGATCTAGCCGCAACCCGCGGTGCGAGCTGCATCCCCCGCACCCCGAGCGGTCGGCCCCTAGCTGTCCCAGACCCGGACGACGAGATCGGCGTCGAGCTCCAGCCGCTCGTCCACCCGCTGCTCGCACTCCGGGCAGCGGTCGGTGATGGCCCGGCTCCTCGGCTCGCGGGAGGCGGGCCAGGTCTCGTAGGGGATCTTCACCTCCGCCGCGCACAGCGCGGGCACCCGGTCGCCTGCGGGCCGGGCGCCCGGGCTCTCGGTGATCGCATGGCGCATGCGCTGCCCGGGCGGGACGATCCACCACACCTGGGCGCGGTCGGACAACATCATCTGCTACCCCTCCGATCACGGCGCCGGTTCGGCGGCCTCCGCGGCTGTCGATCTTGGCTTCGCTTCCTGAGGACGGGCGAACCCGGGGATCGGTTGCATGCGAATCCGCGCCCGACCAGTGGCCCGGGGATGCGGTGGGTTGTTAGGTTGGTCCTGCTGACGCGGGGTGCCCGGGCTTCCGGGCTGAGAACACACCCGTTGAACCTGACCTAGCTCGCACTAGCGGAGGGACGTCAATGATTCCCAACGTGCTGTCCGTCGCCGGGACCGATCCGAGCGGCGGCGCCGGTATCCAGGCAGATCTCAAGGCGTTCTCCGCCAACGGCGCTTACGGGATGTCGGTGATCACCGCGCTGGTCGCGCAGACCACCACGGGTGTCACCGCGGTCCGGGAGGTCGCGCCGGAGTTCGTCACGGCCCAGCTCGACACGCTGCTCGACGACGTGCGGGTGGACGCGGTCAAGATCGGCATGCTCGCCAACGCCGGGATCATCCGCGCGGTGGTCGCCGCGATCGACCGGTACGCGCCGCGCCACGTCGTGCTGGACCCGGTGATGGTGGCCAAGAGCGGAGACCGGCTGCTGGCGCCCGAGGCGGTGGCGGTGCTGCGCGACGAGCTGCTGCCGCGCGTGGACCTGATCACGCCGAACCTGCCGGAGGCCGCCGACCTGCTCGGCGAACCCGAGACCACCAGCGCCGACGACATGCCCGCGGTGGCCGAGCGGCTGGCGGCTCTGGGCGCCAAGCAGGTCCTGCTCAAGGGTGGCCACCTCGACGGCGAGTCCAGTGTGGACGTCCTGCACGGCGGCGGCGCCACCGAGTTCCTGACCAGCCCGAGGGTCGCGACCACCAACGACCACGGCACCGGCTGCACCCTGTCGGCGGCGATCGCGGCGCTGCGCCCGCAGCGGCCGGACTGGCCGAGCGCGGTCCGCGAGGCCAAGCAGTACCTGACAACCGCGCTGCGCGAGTCCCACCGGCTGGACGTCGGTCACGGCCACGGGCCGGTGCACCACTTCCACCAGTGGTGGTGACCCAACCCCGACGAGAGGACGCGATGAGCAAGCTCCCCGCCCCGCCCGCCGACGGCTTCTGTGCCCGGGCGTGGGCCCGCACCGCCGATCTCCAGCAGGCGATCGTCGAGCACCCGTTCAACGCCGCGCTCACCGACGGCTCGCTGGACCGCGACCGGTTCGCCTTCTACATCGTTCAGGACGCCCGCTACCTGGTCGGGTTCGCCCAGGCGCTCGCGGCGGCATCGAGCCGGGCCGACGACGCCGAGGACGCGGCGTTCCTGGCCGGCGCCGCGCAGGGCGCCCTGGTGGAGGAGCGGCGGCTGCACGCCGGTTACGTCGAGGAGTTCGGCCTGACCGAGCAGGAGGTCTCCGGTGTCGAGACCTCGCCGTCGTGCCTGGCCTACACCTCGTTCCTGCGGGCCAACGCGCTGACCGAGCCGTACCCGGTGGTGGTGGCCGCGCTGCTGCCGTGCTTCTGGGTCTACCAGCACGTGGGCAGCACGATCCTGGAGGCGACCGGCGGCGCCGCGGACCACCCCTACCACCGCTGGATCTCCACCTACGCCGACGACGAGTTCGCCGCGGCGGTGCTCTCGGCGCGGGAGCTGACCGACCGGCTCGCGGCGGCGGCCGACGAGCCGATGCGGGAGCGGATGCTGGCGGCGTTCGTCCGCGCCACCGAGTACGAGTGGCTGTTCTGGAACAGCGCGTGGGAGCGGGAGGAGTGGCCGACCGCCCGTTGGCTCGCCGACCGGCCCGTGGGAGCATCCGCGGGCGCGTAACGCCAGCCTCGGCTCGGACCGATGTCGAGGACGAGTCGCAGGTCGTGGGTGCGCCCACCGGGAGCAGGGTTCGGTGCTGTGGGCGGTTCCGTTCTGATCATCCTCATCGGGATGCTGGTGCCGGTGCTGGCCGCCGCGCCCTTCTACGTCCTCGACCACCGGGCGCAGCGCCGTGCGCGCGAGGAGGCCGAGCAGGCGTTGGCGGCCGCGGGGGAGGCGGAGTCCGAGGGCGACGCCGAGGCAGATGCCGAGGCCGTCGAGGACGCGGCCCCCGGTGACAGCGCGGCGGATGGCTCCGACGCCGGGGGCGTGGACGCCGGGTTCGAGCGGGACCTCGACGCCCCGGCGGAGGCCGACCGCACCGCATAGGCGGGGCGCCGGTCCTCGGCTCAGGCGCCGTAGATCGCCGCCGCCAGCTTCTCCTTGCCCGCGCGCAGGTCCCGCAGCACTTCCGGTGCGAAGCCGCCCGGCCCGGGACTGGGCGGCACGGTCAGGCCCTCGCTCAGAGCCCACCCGGAACCGCGCTCGATCAGCGACCGGTGCTTGTTGGTGTAGTAGCCGGAGTTGATCGACACCGCGGCCCCGGCGGCCCCGGCCGCGGCGGCGACCAGGTGCATGTGGAACCGGCTGGACAGCCAGCGCTGCCCGGCCGAGGCGGGCAGCCCGGCATCCATGATCTCGGAGAACGGGTAGAACCGCGCTCCCGGCAGGTCGTGCTCGACCAGCGCGAAGACCTCGCGGTCGACCCGCGGGATGCCCTCGACGAAGCCGACCTGCCCGGGCCGCACGTCCCACTCGCGCAGGGTGTCGAGCAGGAAGCCGGCCAGCGCGGGCACGGTCACGTCGAGCAGGTCCGACTGCAGGCAGACCATGACCTCGGGGTGGTCGTCGGTGCGGTAGAGACCGGTTTCGACGCCGAAGAACATGTCGTCGCCGGTGCTGGTCACCTGGCACGTCCCGCCGGTGAGCAGCGCGGACGAGGGCTCGTCGCGGACGTCGATCAGCTCGAAACGGGACGCGAGGTTGCGCAGCAGCGGCTGGGCCTCCTCGGCGACCGGCGACAGGCCCTGTCCGGTCATGACGGCCCGGGCGCCGGAGCGCCGGGTGGCCGCGGCGGCCGCGGCGACCAGCCCGATGTGGCGGGGCCAGACGCCGTTGATGAAACCACCGCCGATGACGTGCACGAGGTCGGCGCGGGCGGCCAGCTCGATGCCCGCGACCCAGCGCGGCGCGAGCCCGGGGTTGTCGAACGCGTGCTGGACGAACGACGCGACCTCCCACGGTTCGTCCGCGGGGGCCTCCCAGCACAGGCGCCAGAAGGTGTCGGTGAAGCGGGCCTTCGGGTGCAGGTGCCCGAGCAGGACGTTGCTCGGCCCGGGGTTGGGGCAGTCGACCCAGACCTCGGCGTCCGGCGCGACCCGGGCCAGGTGCCGCAGCCAGGTCGCGGCGATGAGCTCGTCGCCGTAGTTCGGGTGCCCGGTGGTGGCGACTAGGTAGAGCGTGGTCAAGGGTCGGGCTCCTGCCGGTCGGGGCGCCGGGGTCGCGACCGAACGTAGCAACCGGACGCCGCGGATGCCGCCGGCGTTTCCCGCGACCGCTGCCTGCGGCCGTTCGTGCTGGTCGGGCGACTGTGACGAGAAACACCCGAGCGCCGCTCGTCGAATCTCGTTTGGTCAGCTAACAATTAGGCGAGGCTAACGTGCGTCGAAAGGGGCGATGTGATGGTCCAGGCTCGTGCGGAGGTCGCCACCGACAAGCCGGAGCGCTACGGCAAGCAGCTCGCCTCGCACCTCGGGCGGCGCTGCGGTGTCGCCGACGAGGACGGCGGCGTCCGGATCACCCTGCCCGTCGAGAGCGGTGCGGGCAGCTGCCTGCTGGCCTACCGGCCGGGCGTGCTCGAACTGCGGGCCGAGGCCGAGGACGCCGAAGTCCTGGACCGGGTGCGCGACGTCGTCGGCAGGCACCTGGAGCGCTTCGGGCAGCGCGACTCGCTCGTGGTCCGATGGCAGCCGATGTGATCGTCCGCTATTAGCAGCGGACGATGATCACTGGTCGTTGAACTGGGCCCGCAACCGTTCGAGCCGCCCCCGGGAGCGGTTGAACCGCGCCTGGTAGCGCTGGGCGAACAGGTCGGTCGGCAGCGACGGCATCTCGACCGGCTCCGGCTCGCGCCGCTCCGGCACCGAGGCCTCCGCGACCGCCTCCGCTTCGAGATCGGTGTCGTGGCCGGGGCCCGCCACCACCACCGGATCGGGCTTCGGCGGTTCGGCACCGGCGGCGTGGTCGAGCCGGGTCGCCGAGCACGCCGTGGTCGTGCGCTTGGCGGAGTCGCCAGGTTGGCGCTGCGCGCGCTGAAGCATCGGCCAGAAGATCAGGGTGGCCAGCGCGAAGCCGGCGACGAACGACAGGACGAGCAGGTCCACGGCTTCCTCCGATCAGTGCCGGCGAACGGCGTCTACCGCCTTGGGCTGCGGGCCGGAGCCGTTGGAGCTGGGCTCCAGCTCGATGGTGAAGGTCTGGACGTCCTCGCGCTGCAGGGGCAGGTCCAGCTCGGTCTGCCGGTCCTCGGTGAGCTCGGCGTCCCCGGTCTCCACCTCCCGCAGCACGGTCGTGGACCGGGTCAGCGTCTCCTGGGTCTGCTCGAGCGCGGCGAGCGCGGCGCTGCGCAGGCGCGCGAGCTGGGCGCTCTTCGAGCCGATCTCCTCCAGCGCCTCCAGGCGCAGCCGCTCGCTCTCGGCGTCCCACTGGGCGCAGCGCTTGCGGGTCTGGGCGATCAGCTCGTCGGCCTCCTCCTGGGCGGCGGCCATGGTCTTCTTGTACTCGTCGCGGATGGCCTGGCGCATCCGCCGCTCGCGGTTGCGCAGCTCGCTGAGCCGCTGGTCGTGCTCCCGGCGCAGCTCGTCGCGACGGTGCTCCATCGAGGCGACCAGCGTCGCGCATTCGGAGCGCAGCTCCCGCGCGGTCTTCTCGGCCTCGGCGATCAGCTCCCTGGCCTCGTTCTCCGCGGTGCCCCTGATGATCTCGGCCTGGCGCCTGGCCTGGTCCCGAAGGGTCTGGACCTCCTCCTCGGCGATGGTGAGCATGTTCTGCACCCGCTGCGAGGCGGCGGGCAGGCCGGTGTCGGAGCTCCCGATGCGCTTGAGCCGGGCCTCGGCCTGGTCGAGCGCGTTGCGGGTGTCGTCGCACAGCCTGCGCAGGTCGGCGTTGAGTTGGGCGGACTCGTTGCGGTCGATGGTGACCAGCTTGAGCTGGTCCTCGAGCAGCTCGATGTGCTCGATGACCTGGTTGCGGTGGAAGCCCCGGATCTGGATGTCGAAGCCGGGACGGAGCGGGATGACGGCGTCAGCGGCGTCTTCCATGTGGAACTCCTTATCCGGACGACTCGACCTGGTTGGCTAAGCGGAGATTAGGTCTGCGCGCGCGAAACCGCCCAGCGGAGCGCCGAGATCCTCACCTGATCAGGTAAGGATCTTCATTCGATGTCATGTAGCCAGATTTCGGCTGAACTGGTCCACGATCCCGATTCGTGACCATGCGTGTCCACTTTGGAGCGGGTGCGTTCGTTCGGCCTAGTGGCGTGCTCCGCGGTGATCAAGTGTTAGGTTAGCCTCAGCTCAGCGGGGTCGACGGATGGAGTGAACGGCGTGGCGGGCGACGTGGAACTCGCGGACAGGGCTCGACGACGCGCGTGCCGGCTGCTCAGGCGTTGGCTGGCCGAGACGCACACTCCGGTGGAGCCCGGCCCGCTGTCCCTGCGGATCGGCCCGGTGCGGGTGTCGGCCGAGGTCGCTTACCGCTCGCCGACGGGCGCCCACGGGTTCGGCCCGATCCGCGTCCTCGATGCCGAGGGTGTGCCGGTGGCGCTCGCCGATCCGGTGCTGCTGGCGGCCGCCTGCTCGGCGGACTCGCGGAGCCGCTCGCTGCCGAGCGCGCCGATCAACGCCCCGGACGCCGGTACCGCTGTCGACTGGGTGCTCTCGTCGCTCGCCGACGACGAGGACGACGAGGTGCCCGCCGGCATGACCGCGGAGGAGGCGGTGCGCCTGCTGTCGCGGCAGGTCGACGACCTGCCGCGGTCGCCGGGCGCCGACCCGTGGTCGCTGGTCGCCGGCCCGCTGGCGGCCATCGGGCGGTTCGGGCGGGCCGGGATCGCCGACGAGTGCTGGTTGCTGGAGGTGCTCGCCGGGCGGCTCCGCGCGGTCGACGACGACCTGTCCCGCTCGTGGCTGAGCAGTCCGACGCTCGCCGACCGCGCTGTGCTCGTGGGTGAGGGGTTGCGCTACCGGCCGGATGTGCGGCCGGTGCCGTTCGACGTGCCGAACCCGCTGCACGAGGGCAAGTCCGACGTCCCGCCGCCGCCCGTGCCCGTGCTGGGCGGGCCGTGGTCGCTGCGTCCGGTCGAGGTCGCGGTCCACGGGGATGGCGGGCCTGACGTCGCACTGGTGCACCGCTGGATGAACACCCCGCACGTCGCGCACCACTGGAACCAGGCGTGGCCGCTGGAGCGCTGGCGGGAGGAACTCGCCCACCAGCTCGGCGGTGAGCACTCCCTGCCCTGCGTGGTCGGACACGAGGGACGCGAGGTCGCGTATCTGGAGCTCTACCGGGTGACCCGCGACAAGCTTGCGGGCTGCTACCCGTACGGGCCGCACGACCTCGGGGTCCACATCGCGATCGGCGAGCGGGAGGTGCTCGGGCGCGGTTTCGGGTCGTCGCTGCTGCGCGCGGTCGCGGGTGCGCTGCTGGACGCCGATCCGCGGTGCGCGCGGGTGGTCGCCGAGCCGAATGTGCACAACGAGGCTTCGGTGCGCGCCTTCGCCAAGGCCGGGTTCGTCCGGGAGAGGGAGATCGGCCTGCCCGCCAAGAACTCGGCTCTGATGGTCTTCTCCCGGGTCTGACGACCGGTCATGCCCCTGTGTGAACGCGTGAGTAAGCGCACCGTGACGTGATCCCCCGCTTGAACCAAGGTTAGCCTTACTTTTATTGGTGGAGAACGATGCCGGAGCGCTCCGCCGTGTCGTTGCCGCTGACCACAGCGCAGTAGGGCATCTGGTTCGCCCAGCAACTCGACCGGACGAACCCGATCTACAACACCGGCGAGTGCGTCGAGATCAGCGGCCCGGTGGAGCCGGTGGTGTTCGAGCAGGCCCTGCGGTGGGGCGTGGCGGAGGCCGAGGCGCTGCGAGCCCGCGTGGTCGTCGACGGCGACGAGCCGCGCCAGGTCGTGGAGCCGGAGGTGGACTTCCCGCTGCCGTGCTCGACGTCAGCGCCGAGGCGGACCCGCGGGCGAGCGCGCTGGCGTGGATGCGGGCCGACCTCGCCGAGCCGGTCGACCCGGCGGGCAGGCTGTTCGCCGCCGCACTACTGAAGATCGGTGAGGACCACTGGTTCTGGTACCAGCGGATCCACCACGTGGCCATCGACGGCTACGGCTTCTCGATCGTCATCCGCCGGGTCGCCGAGGTCTACAGCGCACTGGTCGTGGGCGAGGACCCCGGGCCGTCGCCTTTCGAGCCGCTGGACTCGCTGATCGCCGAGGAGCGGCGCTACCGGGAGTCCGAGAAGGCGGGCAAGGACGCGGAGTACTGGCGGAACCTGCTGGCCGACCAACCCGAGGCGGCGACGCTCTCCGGCCGCGTCCGGATGAGCGCCGACCACTTCCTGCGGCTGCCCGCCGCGGCAGGCGCCGAGACCGCCGACGCCCTGGCGGTTGCCGCCGGCCTCAGCCGCACGATCTGGCCCGACGCGCTTATCGCCGCGGTTGGCGCCTACGTGCACAGCATGACCGGCGCGCGGGACGTGCTGCTCGGCCTGCCGGTGATGGGCAGGCTCGGCACGGTCGCCCTGCGGGTGCCGGGCATGGTCGTCAACGTCCTGCCGCTGCGCCTGCGCGTCACCTCGCGAACCACCCGCGACGAACTGGTCGCGCAGGCCGCCAAAGCCGTTCGCGACCTGCGCAGGCACCAGAACCACCGCGGTGAGGAGCTGCGCAGGCACCTGCGGCGAGTGGGCGTGGACCGCCCGCTGTTCGGGCCGATGGTCAACATCAAGTCCTTCGACTACGACCTGAGCTTCGGCGGCGCGAAGGCCGAGGTGCACAACCTGGCCGCCGGGCCGGTCGAGGACCTCAACATCTCGGTCTACCTCGACGGCGGCGACCTGCGCTTCGAGTTCGACGCCAACCCCGCCCTGTACGGCGAGGACGATCTGACCGCGCACCACGACCGCTTCCTGCGGTTCCTGCGCGGGTTCGCCGAGTCCGGCGCCGATGCCGAAATCGGCCGGATCGAACTGCTCGCCCCGCACGAGCGGCGCCGCATCCTCGACGAGTGGAACGAGCCGGGGCAGGAGCAGCCGTCGTCGCCGGCCACGCTGCCGGAGCTGTTCGAGGAGCAGGCCCGGCGCACCCCCGACGCGGTCGCGGTCACCTTCGAGGGCGGCGACACCACCTACGGCGAGCTCGACGCGCGCGCCACCGCGCTGGCGCACCACCTGATCGACCACGGCGTGGGGCCCGAGCAGCTCGTCGCACTTGCCCTGCCGCGCTCGGCCGAGCTGGTCGTGGCGCTGCTGGCGGTGCTCAAGGCGGGCGCGGCGTACCTGCCGCTGGACCCCGGCCACCCGGCCGAGCGCATCGCCCACATCGTCGCCGACGCCCGGCCCGCGGTGCTGGTCAGCGACACCGAGCACGCGTCCCGGCTGCTGCCCTCCGACATCACCCGGCTGCTGCTCGACGACCCGGCGACCGCCGAGGCGATTTCCGCGCACTCGCAACGCGATCCCGGACCCGGCGAGCGCGGGCGGGTCGGTCCGGACAACGCCGCCTACGTCATCTACACCTCGGGTTCGACCGGACGCCCCAAGGGCGTGGTGATCCCGCACCGCAACGTGGTCCGGCTCTTCACCGCCACCGAGCCGTGGTTCTCCTTCGACGACACCGACGTCTGGACGCTGTTCCACTCCTACGCCTTCGACTTCTCGGTGTGGGAGCTGTGGGGTGCGCTGCTGCACGGCGGTCGGCTCGTCGTCGTGCCGCACGAGGTCAGTCGCTCTCCGGGGGAGTTCCTGGAGCTGCTGGAGCGCGAGCGCGTCACCGTGCTCAACCAGACGCCGTCGGCGTTCTACCAGCTCGTCCAGGCCGATCGGGAAGCTTGCGCGGAACTCGCGCTGCGCTACGTGGTCTTCGGCGGCGAAGCGCTCGAACTGTCCAGATTGGACGACTGGTACCGGCGCCACCCGCGGAATCCGGTGCTGGTCAACATGTACGGAATCACCGAGACCACGGTGCACGTCTCCCACCTGGAGCTGGACCGCGAGCAGGCCGCCAGGCGCGAGGGGAGCCTGATCGGGCGCGGCATCCCCGACCTGCGGGTGTACGTCCTGGCCGACGACCTCGAACCCGTACCGCCGGGCGTCGTCGGTGAGATGTACGTGGCGGGCGAGGGCCTGGCCCGCGGTTACCTCGGCCGTCGCGGGCTGACCGCGCAGCGGTTCGTCGCCGACCCGCACGGTCGGGCGGGCACCCGGATGTACCGGACCGGCGACCTCGCGAAGTGGCGCGCCGACGGCACGCTCGAGTTCGCCGGCCGCGCCGACCACCAGGTGAAGATCCGCGGTTTCCGCATCGAGCCGGGCGAGATCGAGGCCAACCTGGCCGCGCATCCGGGCGTCCGCCAGGCGGCGGTGGTCGTGCGGGAGGACCGCCCGGGCGACCGGCGGCTGGTCGGCTACGCCGTCACCGACGCCGAGCCGGCGCGGCTGCGCGAGCACCTCGCCGCCGTGCTGCCGGACTACATGGTTCCCTCCGCGCTGGTCGTCGTGGACGAGATCCCGTTGACCGGCAATGGAAAGCTCGACACCGCGGCCCTGCCCGCACCGGAGGTCGAGGCCGGTGGGCGCGGCCCGCGCAACGACGTGGAAGCCCGGCTGTGCGCGTTGTTCGCCGAGGTGCTCGGAGTCGGTGAAGTGGGCATCGACGACGGCTTCTTCGAGCTCGGCGGGCATTCGCTGCTGGCCACGCGGCTGCTGTCGCGCGTCCGCGACGAGCTCGGCGTCGAGCCGACCATCCGCGCGCTGTTCGACCACCCGACCGTCGCGGGCCTGGTCACCCAGTTCACCGCGCGCGGCGGGCAGCGGCCCGCGCTGGTGCCCCACGAGCGGCCGGAGCAGGTGCCGCTGTCGTTCGCCCAGCAGCGCCTGTGGTTCCTGCACCGGCTGGAAGGACCCAGCCCCACCTACAACCTGCCGGTCGTGCTGAAGCTCTCCGGCGGGCTCGACCCCGTCGCGTTGCAGGCGGCGATCACCGACGTCGTCGAACGGCACGAGAGCCTGCGCACGGTTTTCCCCGAGACGCTGGGCGAACCGCGCCAGGAGGTCCGCAACACCACACCGGAACTGCACCGGGTGCGCACCGGCGACCTGGACGCCGACCTCGCGCGCGAGGCGCGCCACTGCTTCGAGCTCGCCGAGGAGCCGCCGATCCGCACGGTGCTTTTCGAGACCGGGGCGGACGAGCACGTCCTGCTGCACCACATCGCCACCGACGAGTGGTCGATGGCGCCGCTGGTCCGGGACGTGTCGGCGGCGTACGCGGCGCGGCTGCGCGGCGCCGAGCCGTTGTGGCGGGAGCTGCCCGTGCAGTACGTCGACTACACGCTCTGGCAACGGGAACTGCTCGGTGCGGAGGGTGATCCGGCGGGGCTGGGGGCGCGGCAGCTCGCGTTCTGGACCCGTGCGCTGGACGGCCTGCCCGACCAGCTCGAGCTGCCGACCGACCGGCCGCGTCCGGCGGTGCCCAGCCACCGGGGTGACGCGGTCCGCTTCGACATCGACGCCGAGCTGCACAAGCGGCTGCGGGAGCTGGCGGCCGAGCACGGCGCGAGCGTCTTCATGGTGCTGCAGGCCGGGATCGCGGCGCTGCTGACCCGGATGGGCGCGGGCACCGACATCCCGATCGGCACACCGGTGGCCGGCCGCGGGGAGCAGGCGCTCGACGACCTCGTCGGGTTCTTCGTCAACAGCCTGGTGCTGCGCACCGACACCTCCGGCGACCCCGCCTTCGGCGAACTGCTCGACCGCGTCCGCCGGACCGACCTGGCCGCCTACGAGCACGCGGACCTGCCGTTCGAGCGCCTGGCCGAGGTGCTCAACCCGGTGCGGTCGCTGTCTCGCCACCCGCTTTTCCAGGTGATGCTGGCCTACTGGGGTGCCACCGACGACGCGCCCGCCGAACTGCCCGGGGTCGAGACCACCGTGGAGCTCGCCGACGCGGGGGCGGCGAAGTTCGACCTCGCGTTCAGCCTCGGCGACCGCCCCGGTGGCGGCATCGACGGGCTGGTGCGCTTCGGCACCGACCTGTTCGACCGCGAGACCGTGGCCGACCTGGCCGGCCGCCTGGTCACCCTCCTCCGCTCGGCGGTGGCCGATCCCGCGCAGCCGATCACCGGCCTGGAGATCCTCGGCGCCGGCGAGCGGGAGCGGATCCTGGGCTGGGGCGACGAGGTGGAGGCGGCCGCCGGCGCTCGTCGCGCGACGTTCCCCGCGCTGCTGGCCGAACGGGTCGCCGAGCACCCGGACAAGCCCGCGCTGGTCTTCGAGGAAGTCGAGCTGTCCTACAGGGACTTGCATCGGCGTGTCCGTTCGCTGGCCCGCCTGCTCGCCGAGAACGGCGTGGGACGCGGCGACGTCGTGGGCGTCATGCTGCCGCGCTCGCCGGAGCTGGTCGTCGGGCTCGTGGCGGCGATGACCTCCGGTGCCGCCTACCTCGCGCTGGACCCCGACTACCCGGCCGAGCGGCTGCGGCACATGGTCGAGGACGCCCGGCCGGCCGTGGTGATCACCGGCGGCCGCGACACCGACCTGCTCGCCCGGGTGCTGGGCTGCCACGACGAGCCGGCCGACCCGTCCGGTCCGCTGCCCGAGCCCGCGGCCGAGGACCCGGCCTACGTCATCTACACCTCCGGTTCGACCGGACGCCCGAAGGGCGTCGTCGTCCCGCACAGCGGCATTTCCGGACTGCTCGCCACGCAGTCCGGACGGCTGGGCGTCACCGCGTCCAGCAGAGTTCTGCAGTTCGCCTCGCCGAGCTTCGACGTGGCGTGTGCATGGGTCTGCTCAGCGGCGGCACGCTGGTGGTGGTGCCCGCCGAACGCCGCGTGCCGGGCGAGCCGCTGGCGGAGTACGCGCGCGAGCACCGCGTCACGCACATGGCGATCGGGCCGTCGGTCATGGGAATGTTCCCGGACGGCACCGAGTTCCCGCCCGGCGTCACGCTGCTCTGCGGAGCGGAGAAGGTGCCCTCGGAGCTGGTGCTGCGCTGGGCCGGCCGCTACCGCATGGTCAACTGCTACGGCCCGACCGAGGCGACGGTCAACTCGACGCTGTGGGACTGCGACCCGGACGAGGTCGCGGCGTCCGTGCCGATCGGTCTACCGGACCCGGGCACCCGCCTCTACGTGCTGGACGACGCGCTCCAGCTCTGCCCGCCCGGCGTGGTCGGCGAGCTCTACGTCGCGGGCACCGGCCTCGCGCACGGTTACCTCGCGAAGCCGGGGCTGACCGCGCAGCGCTTCGTGGCCGACCCGTTCGGCCCGCCCGGCTCGCGGATGTACCGCACCGGCGACCTCGTGCGCTGGCGCCGCGACGGCGTACTGGACTTCGCCGGTCGCGCCGACGACCAGGTCAAGATCAGCGGCTTCCGCATCGAGCTGGGCGAGGTCGAGGCGGTGCTGGCGCGCCACCCCGGGGTCGCGCAGGTCGCCGCGGTGGTCCGCGAGGACCGGCCGGGCGACCGGCGGCTGGTCGGCTACGTCGTCGGCGACGCCGAGCCCGCCGAGCTGCGCCGCCACGTCGCCGACGCGCTGCCCGACCACATGGTCCCGGCGGCGATCGTGCCCGTCGACGCGCTTCCGCTGATGCCCAACGGGAAACTCGACCGCAACGCGCTGCCCGCGCCCGACCTCGGCGCCGCGGTGGGCGACGACATGCCGCGCAACCCGACCGAGGAAGCGCTCTGCGGGCTGCTCGCCGAAGTCCTCGAACTGCCCGGGGTCGGAGTCGCCGACAGCTTCTTCGACCTCGATGGGCACTCGCTGCTCGCCGCCCGGCTGATCGCGCGCGTCAAGGACGCGCTCGGCGTCCGGCTCAACGTCGGCAGCCTGTTCGCCGCGCCGACCGTCGCGGGGCTGGCCGAGCGCATCCGGCACGGTGGCCAGCGCCACGCGCTGGACATCCTGCTGCCGCTGCGCACGCAGGGCAGCAAGGAGCCGCTGTTCTGCGATGAACGTCGTCAGCCCGGACTCCGGGATGCGGGTGGCCGCACTGGTCCAGCTCGGGTCGGGCTTCTTCGTCGGCGCGGCCTCGGCGGAGCTGCAGGTCGTCGCCTTCGCCACGATCGACCGGTCGGCGACAGGGGGCGCATCCACGCTGTTCAACGTCCAGCGCCAGGTCGGGGCGGCGCTCGGGGTGGCGGTGACCGCGTCGGTGCCGGCGGTCGGCGGGGAACCGGATTTGGGCACCTACCACGCGGGAATGCTCGTGTCGGCCGGTTTCGCGCTCGCCGGGGTGGTTCTCGCGCTGCGAATCCGGGATCGCGCGGCGGAACCGGAGGTCGCGGCCGAGCCGCGGACCGCGGTGGCGGCGAAGTGGAGATCTCGACCACCGCGGGGGAGACAGGGCAGCCTATCTATGGTTAGGCTAGCCTTAATCAACGAAGATCGTCCGGAACGGAAAGGACCGCGCGGCGGATGACTACAGCGAACCGGCCCAGTCCGCACGCACGCCCTCCGGCGCGCAACCTGGAGGTGCTGCGCACCGCGGAGCTGAGCCCGTCGATGCGGCGCGTCACGCTGGGCGGTGAGGAGCTCACCGGTTTCCTGGACGAGCACCAGGGCCCGAACATCAAGGTGTTCGTGCCCAGCCAGGACCAGCGGCGGCCGGTGCTGCCGTCCTCGACGGCGACACCGGTCGCTACGTCTGGCCCGAGGCGCACGAGCGCCCCACGATGCGGACCTACACCGTGCGCCGCTACGACGAGTCGCGCTGCGAGCTCGACGTGGACTTCGTGATGCACGGCGAGCACGGCGTCGCGTCGAACTGGGCGCGCAACGCCCGTCCCGGCGACTTCCTCGGCGTGATGGGCTCCGGCGGCAGGACGTGCCGGGCGGCCGACTGGTACCTGCTGGTCGGCGACGAGACGGCGATGCCGGCCATCTGCGCGATGGTCGAGCGGCTGCCGGTCACCGCGCGCGGCCAGGTCTTCATCGAGGTCTCCGACGCCGCCGAGCAGCTCGACATCGTCTGCCCGCCGGACCTGCGGCTGACCTGGCTGCACCGCGACGGCGTCCCCGCCGGCCGCTCCACGCTGCTCCCCGACGCCGTGCGGGAGCTGGAGCTGCCCGGCGACCAGGACGTCTCGGCGTGGGTCTCCGGCGAGTCCACGATGGTCCGCGGCATCCGCAGGCACCTGCGCACCGACCGCGGCCTGCCCGCCCAGTCGGTGCTCGCCGTCGGCTACTGGAAGCGCGGCATGGCCGAGACCGAATACCACGACCAGTACAACCACGACCGCGACTGAGGTCGTGACCAGCGCGCGGCGGCACAGGCGCGCCGCCGCGAAGTCCGAGCACCACCGGCGATGTCGGCGCACACCGCCGGGGAACCGTCGTGCCCTCCTGCGGTGGGCACTGTGATGGAGGGGGACAACGTGTCCGCGGCACCGATCGATCGAACGGACCCAGTGCACGACATCATCGGCATCGGGTTCGGGCCGTCCAACCTCGCCCTGGCCGTCGCCGTCGACGAGCACAACCGCACGGCGCCCGGTGACGAGCGGCTGGACGCCGTCTTCCTCGACCGGCAGTCCCGGTTCGGCTGGCACCGCGGCATGCTCATCGAGGGCACCACGATGCAGGTGTCGTTCCTCAAGGACCTGGCCACGACGCGCAACCCGGCCAGCGACTTCACGTTCCTGTCCTACCTGCACGAGCGCGGGCGGCTGGTCGACTTCATCAACCACAAGGCGATGTTCCCGAGCAGGGTCGAGTACCACGACTACCTGGAGTGGGCGGCGGCCCGCCTCGACCACCTGGTGCGCTACGACTCCGAGGTCGTCGGCGTCGAGGCCGGCGCCGACGGCGTGTTCGAGGTGCTGGTGCGCCAAGGCTCGGGCGAGCTGGTCCTGCGCCGCGCGCGCAACGTCGTCATCGCCGTCGGCCTGGAGGCCAGCGTGCCCGACGGCGCCGAGCTGGGACCCCGCGTGTGGCACAACCTCGACCTGATGCACCGCGTCGGTGAGCTCGACCCCGCCGAGCCGCGCCGCTTCACCGTGATCGGCGCCGGGCAGAGCGCCGCCGAGGTGACCGACTACCTGCACCGCACCTTCACCCGCGCCGAGGTCTGCTCGGTGTTCAGCCGCTACGGGCACACCCCGGCCGACGACAGCCCCTTCGCCAACCGCATCTTCGACCCGCGGGCCGTCGACGACTTCTACGCCGCGCCCGGCGAGGTCAAGCGGATGCTGATGGACTACCACCGCAACACCAACTACTCGGTCGTCGACCTCGACCTCATCGAGGAGCTCTACGCCCGCTGCTACCAGGAGAAGGTGCGCGGGGAGTGCCGGCTGCGGATGCTCAACGCGTCGCGGGCCGTGGAAGTGCGGCCGGGCCCGGACGGCGTGCGGGTGACGGTGGAGTTCCTGCCGACCGGCGAGCGCACGGTCCTCGACTCCGACGTGCTGGTCTATGCGACCGGCTGCCGTCCGGGCGACCCGCTGCGGCTGCTCGGCGACCTCGGCGGCCACTGCGAACGCGACGAAGAGGGCCGGCTTCGGGTCGAGCGCGACTACCGGCTGCGCACCGACGACGGCGTGCCCGGCGGCATCTACCTGCAGGGCGCGACCGAGCACACCCACGGCATCACCTCGTCGCTGCTGTCCAACGGCGCCGTCCGCGCGGGCGAGATCCGCGACTCGGTGCTCGCGCGCCGCACCGCGCCGGTCGTCCGCGACTACGCGCTCAGCGGGAGCTGACCCGCCGCACCCGTGAGTCCTCCGAGTCGTTGCGACAGCCCGGAAGACTCGCGGGTGGTCGCAGTGGCGGAGCCGACACCCGAGGCGGGCCCGCGCCGGGAACAGAGGCGGCGGGTGCGTGGTTGCACCGGCCGATGAACGTTGACGCGAACCCGGACGACGCCGTGCGCGGTGCCGCCCGCGGCGACTCCCCGGTCCCGCTGTCGGTCCTCGACCTCGCGCCCGTCGGCGCCGAGATCACCCCCACCGACGCCCTGAACACCACCACCGAGCTGGCCAGGGCCGCGGAGCGGTGGGGCTACCACCGGTTCTGGGTCGCCGAGCACCACGGGATGCCGGGCATCGCCAGCTCCGCCCCGGCGGTGGTGATCGCCCACCTCGCCGCCGCGACCAGCACCCTGCGGGTCGGCTCGGGCGGGGTGATGCTGCCCAACCACGCGCCGCTGGTGGTCGCCGAGCAGTTCGGCACGCTGCAGGCGCTGCACCCCGGGCGCATCGACCTGGGCATCGGCCGCGCCCCCGGCACCGACCAGGCCACCGCCCGCGCGCTGCGCCGCACCACCGGGGCGCTGAGCGCCGACGACTTCCCGCAGCAGCTCGGTGAGCTGATGGCGTTCCTTCGCGGGGAGTTCCCGATCGACCATCCCTACGCCGACGTGCACTCGGTGCCCAACGGCGCGGTGCCGCCGATCTGGCTGCTCGGCTCCAGCGGCTTCAGCGCCCAGGTCGCAGGCGCGCTCGGCCTGCCGTTCGCCTTCGCCCACCACTTCGCGTCGCAGAACACGCTGCCCGCGCTGGACCTCTACCGCGAGAGCTTCGAGCCCTCGGAGGTGCTCGACAAGCCCTACGCGCTGATCGGCGTGCAGGCCATCGCCGCCGACACCGACGAGGAGGCGCTGCGCCTGGCCCGCCCGATCGCGCTGAGCATGCTGCGGCTGCGGCGGGGCAACCCCGGACGGATGCCCAGCCCGGAGGAGGCCGCCGCCTACCCCTACGACGAGATGGAGAGCGCGTTCGTTCGGAGCTGGCTCGCCGACGCGGTGCACGGCTCGCCCGAGACGGTCCGCGCCGAGCTCGACGAGCTGCGCGAACGCACGCAGGTCGACGAGCTGATGATCACCGCGAACGTCTACGACCGGAAGGCCAAGCTGCGCTCCTTCGAGCTGATCTCGCAGGAGTACCGGCTGAACTGATCCGCGGCAAGGTGGGCGGCGCCACTCTTGCGCGAGGTCAGCGGTGGGGCGCCGCACCGTGTGGCGTACGGTCTGATGACACCGGTGTGTAGGCACGAGGCGGAATTGAGGGGTAGTCGTGAAGCCTGGTGTGCTGGCCTTTTACCGGATCATGGCTTACGTGACCGCGGTGCTGCTGATCCTTCTGTGCCTGACGATGGTCCTGAAGTACGCGTGGCCCGAGGGAACGCAGATCCAGCAGCTCGGCGACAGCTGGACGACCACGATCGGCATCGGCCACGGGTACCTCTACATCGTGTACCTGTTCATCGCGCTCGTCGCGACCGTGCAGCTCAAGGCCCCGCTGGGCCGCATGCTCCTGGTGCTGCTGGCGGGCACGATCCCGCTCGGCGCCTTCTTCGCCGAGCGCAAGGTGACGCTGTGGCACCAGTTGCGCTCCGAGGGCAAGCCGCTGCCCGGTGAGAACAACAGCGCCCCCGTCGAAGGGACCGGATCGGCGAAGTCATGACCGCTGCCCCCGCAGCCGCCAACAACGCGGCTCCCGCCCCCAAAACACCTCGCCGAGGCGTGCTCGCGGCCTACCTGGCGCTGACCAAGCCTCGTGTCATCGAGCTGCTGCTGGTCACCACCGTGCCCGCGATGTTCCTCGCCCAGCGCGGCATCCCCTCGCCGTGGCTGGTGCTCGTGACGCTGGCGGGCGGAGCGATGTCGGCGGGCAGCGCCAACGCGTTGAACTGCGTCGCCGACTCCGACATCGACGCGGTGATGGACCGGACCAAGAAGCGGCCGCTGGTCAGCTACGAGGTGCCCCGGCGCAGCGCGCTGGTCTTCGGCATCGTGCTGGGCGTGGTGTCGTTCGCGGTGCTCGCGCTCGGCGCGAACCTGCTGGCGGCGGTGCTGTCGCTGGCGGCGATCCTGTTCTACGTCTTCGTCTACACGCTGGTGCTCAAGCGCAGGACGTCGCAGAACATCGTCTGGGGCGGTGCCGCGGGCTGCATGCCGGTGGTCATCGGCTGGGCCGCGGTGACCGGCAGCGTGGAGTGGCCGGCGCTGGTGATGTTCGGCGTGGTGTTCCTGTGGACGCCGCCGCACTTCTGGTCGCTGGCGATGAAGTACCGCGAGGACTACGCGCGGGCGGGCGTCCCGATGCTGCCGGTGGTGGCCACGCCCCGTCAGGTCTCGGCGCGCATCCTGGTCTACAGCTGGGCGACGGTGGCCTGCACCCTGCTGCTGGTGCCCGCCACGAGCTGGGTCTACGTGGCCTTCGCGGTGCTCGCGGGCGCGGCGTTCCTCATCGTGGCGCAGCGCCTGCACAACTCGATCCGGCGAGGGCACGCGTACAACCCGATGAAGCTGTTCCACCTGTCCAACTCGTACCTGGCCCTGCTCTTCGTGGCCATCGCGGTGGACTCCGCAGTGGGTTTGCCTTCTTTCGTCGCGTAGCGGCGACAACGCCGTCCTGGCCCTGGTCGAGTCCGCGGGCAACTCCGGCCCGAACCTGAGAGCTTCGAAACTGCGGCGCGGCGTGAGTGGCCCGCGCTTCGAAGTTCTACGTGGTTGGGCCTCGGGCCAGGCGAAAGCCTGGGTAGTATTGCCGCCGCTCACGCGGCGGTGCCGCCGCTGGCGCGGCGGTGGCGGCTAAAGCCCCAAATGCAGCCGCAGGGCGTTGTCGAGCTTGGCGAGGGTGGTGTCAGGCACCCGGCCGATGCGCTTGCCGAGGCGGTGGAACGCCACCGCCCGCACCTGCTCGGCCTGCGCCTTCGAGTCGCCGGCCAGGCCGCAGTCGGCAGCGCGCAGCCGGACCTGGAACGGCAGCACGCGGTTCACGTTGGAAGTCAGGGGCACGACGGTGATCACACCGCGCCGGGCGCGCTCCGCGCTGCGGTTGGCGGCGTCGTTGCTGACCACGACGGCCGGGCGGGTCTTGTCGGCCTCCGAGCCGCGGATGGGTTCGAAGTCGACCCAGTAGACGTCACCTCGACGCATCTGCGATGCCGTCCGAGGCGGTCGTCTCCCACAGCTTCCGGTCATCGCCGCTTTCCCACTCCGCCCACGCGCTGGCGTAGGCATCTTCCAGCTCGGCGCTCCGCAGCAGGCTGATGGCCTGGTGGATCACGGCGGATCTGGACGGCGCCCCCACCTGCTGGGCGTACTCGTCGACGAACGTCACGTCTTCGTCGGTGAGGCTCACACTGAGTTTCATACCCTCGATGCTACCCGGAGTACTACCCGCCGTGTGAGCGGCGGCAACACGTCCCTGGCCTTGGTCGCGCGTGCGAGGTAACTCCGGCCCCAACCTGAGAGCTTCGAAACCGCGCCGCCGCTACCGCAGAACCGGCAGCACCGGCGTCTTCGAGCGTCCCGTCGCGGCGTCGATGAAGGCCACCGGATCGGCCAGGTCGGTGAGCAGGTGGGCGATGGTGCGCAGCGGGGCTCCCGCGACCGGGCCCGGCACCGGCATGTCCAGCGCGGTGGCCATGTCGACGTAGTGCACCACCGCCTCCATCAGCAGGATGCGCATGACCTCGCGGGCGCTGAGCACGGCCACGCCGATGTAGTCGATGCGGTGGTCGAGCGGGGTCTCGCGCATCTTCGCGATGAGCTTGGGCGCGGTGACGGT
Source organism: Saccharopolyspora erythraea NRRL 2338 (assembly GCF_000062885.1). Taxonomy (NCBI): domain Bacteria; kingdom Bacillati; phylum Actinomycetota; class Actinomycetes; order Pseudonocardiales; family Pseudonocardiaceae; genus Saccharopolyspora; species Saccharopolyspora erythraea. Next base: position 1,449,536 of record NC_009142.1, read on the forward strand.
GAACGCCTCCAGCAGTTCCTCGGCGGGTGCCGCCGCTGCCTTCGCCACCGCCTGGTCGCGGATGTCGCCGGCGTGCTCGTGGGCCACCCCGCCCGGCTGCTGGAAGAACCGCAGGAGTTCGGCGGCGTCGTCGGAGTGGGTGACCGGGGCCTCGGCCGGCGGTGCGTTCCAGGCCGCGCCCGCGGCCCCGATCGCCGGCGCGCAGTGGGCGAAGACGTCGCGGACCGCCCACCCGTCCAGCCGGGTCGGCGTGCGCCACTGCTCGTCGCCGAGCGCGGAGCCGAGATCGGCCCATCCCCGCCACGCCTGCTCCAGCTCGTCAACGATCATGTGAACCCCCAGCCCGCTCTTCGAACGTTTTCACGCTCGATTAGACCACGATCGGAGGCGATATCCGGTCCGTTTCGGTCGAAACCCGGCACGAGTTCCCATTTATGCAGGTAGTTGTGGTGAAACGGGGTGGCACAAATGCGCCAATTCCTGCTCGCGCACCGGATTCCGGTCTAACTTCCAACCGCCGCAATTCCGGTCTTTCGCGAGGAGGACGACATGTCCCTGTCCCGAATAGCACGTCCCGTTGTCGGCGTTCTGCTGGCCTTCGCGGTTCTGCTCGGCTTCCCGCTGTCGGCGTCGGCCGCGACGGCGCAGAACGTCCGGGTCGTCACCTACGACGCCAGCGGCGCCCAGGAGTTCGTCGACGCGGTGAACCAGGGCGCCCAGGTCTGGAACGACAACGTCAAGAACGTGCGGTTGGAGCCCGCCAACGGCGGTGCGGCCGACCTGACCGTGCTGGCCGACGACGGGTGGCCGCGCGCCCAGGTCGAGGGACTTGGCCAGGGCACGATCTGGATGGGCCGCCAGGCGGTGAACGAGGGGCATGACGTCATCCGCATCGCCGCGCACGAGATCGGCCACATCCTCGGCCTGCCGGACAACCGCACCGGCGTCTGCGCCGACCTGATGTCGGGTGCCAGCGCCGGACCGGACTGCGACAACGCGAAGCCGAACCCCGAAGAGATCGCCGAGGTGGAGCAGAACTTCGCCGGTGGTGCCGTGATTCCGCGCCGCCTCTACCTCGAAACGGCTCCCGCGCTGCGCTGAGTCCCTTCCCGGATTCGGCCACGCCGGTCGAGCCCACGCCCTCGGCCACGCAGCCCACCCGCACCCGCACGACGCGCCGGGACCCACCGCCCGGCGCGTCGTGCCGTATTGGTCCAGACGACCGATTCCGCGCTTCCCGTTCCGCGAGTACGAATGGAACCGGTGCCGCGCGCGAGAAGCGCGTCCGGAGGAAGAGTGCGCATGAGGCATGTCCGGCGTGTTCTGCTGTCCGTCGTCGCCGCCGTGACCCTGCTTCCCGCCGTCGCCGCATCCGGCGGCGCCCGCCCGGGTGGCTGCGACGACCCGATCGCACCGGCCCCGATCATCGCGCTGGAGGAGTGCGACACCCCCGAGCGGATCGTGGCCAAGGCCGTCGACGTCGTGCCCGCGCCGAAGCAGATCGCCTGGCAGCAGCAGGGAGTCATCGCCTTCACGCACTTCGGCATGAACACCTTCACCGACCGCGAATGGGGTTCGGGCGCGGAGGACCCGGCGAGCTTCGACCCGCCCGGCCTCGACGTCGAGCAGTGGATGCGGGCTTACCGCGACTCCGGGGCGAAGCTGGTGATGCTCACCGTGAAGCACCACGACGGCTTCGTGCTGTACCCGACGCGCTACACGCGGCACTCGATCGTCGCGAGCCCGTGGTGGAACGGCGATCCCTCCCGCGACGTGCTCGGCCGCTACGTGCGCGCCGCGCGCGAGGCCGGCCTGCGGGTCGGCATCTACCTCTCGCCCTCCGACGGTGCCGAGCACCCGCACGACTGGCACGCCGGCTACGTCCGCGACATCCGCGCCAAGCACGAGGCCGGGCTGCCGCTGAGCACCGAGGAGCGGGTCACCCTGGGGGACGGCGACCGCGCACCCGGCGGCCACGGCCGCTACGGCAACGGCAGCGCGGTCGTGCCGCGCACGATCCCGACGCTGGTGCCGGGTGACGACCGCGCGGACGAGGTCGCCGACGGCTCGCTGCCGTCGTTCTCCTTCGCCGCCGACGACTACAACGCCTTCTACCTCAACCAGATCTACGAGCTGCTGACCCAGTACGGGCCGATCGACGAGTTCTGGCTCGACGGTGCGAACCCGTGGGCGGAGGCCGGGCTCACCGAGGACTACGACTTCGCGTCCTGGTTCCGGCTGATCGAGCGGCTGTCGCCGGGCACGGTGATCGACGAGGGCCCGCGCGGGTTCCGCTGGGTGGGCAACGAGGACGGGATCGCCCGCGAGTCCGAGTGGAGTCCGACGCCCTACACCGCCGACCCGGAGAACTCCTACGGCCAGGAGGCGATCATCGGTGGCTGGCCGGACGGCGCGACCGCCGAGGACCTCGGCTCACGGGAGAAGATCACCGACCCGTCGGTGCGGTACCTGTCGTGGATGCCCGCGGAGTCCGACGTCTCGATCCGGCCGGGCTGGTTCCACCACGACGACGAGCGTCCGAAGCCGGCCGCCGAGCTCGTCTCCCTCTACCAGCGCAGCGCGGGCCGCAACTCGTTGCTGCTGCTCAACGTGCCGCCGGACCGGTCGGGCCGCATCGACGACGCCGACGTCGCCGAGCTGCGCGCCTTCGGCGACGCGATTTGGCACACCTACCGGCGCAACCTGGCCGACGGCGGCGGTGCACCCGCGCTCACCGACGGCGACCCGACCACCGGGTGGTCGCCGCCGGGCGGTGCGACGACCGGCGAGCTGGAGGTGCAGCTGGGCGGGCGGCGGACGTTCGACCAGGTCGAACTGGGTGAGGACGTCACCGCGGGCCAGCGGGTGGAGCGGTTCGCCGTCGACGTTCGCCGGGGCGACCGCTGGGTCGAGATCGGCTCGGCCACGACCATCGGGCTCCGCAGGCTCTTGGTGCTGTCCGAGCCGATGGAGGCGGACCGGCTTCGCATCCGGATCCAGCAGTCCAGAGGCACCCCCGAAATCGCCACCCTCGGCCTGTACCGAGCGGTCCCACCGGCCGCTCGGTGAGCCCTTTCACCACCGCATCACCCGGCTGTCCGATTTTGTTCGGCTGCCAGGAGGACCGACGCTAAGGTCTGCGATCAAGGTCAGGTGACCCGCGCGGCCGAGGTGGCGGGGAGCGTGCGTCCGGGTGGCGGAACGTCGCGCCGCGGTCGCTCGGCCCCTCTCACGACGACGGAACGGAGTGGGTGATGGGCGGTCCTGCGTTCGAGTCGCTGTACTACGTCGACCGCGGTGCCGCCGACGAGGGCGGGTTCCAGGCGGTGTCGGCGGGGACCCGCGAGGAGACCAAGGCGCTCGTGCGCCGATCGGTCCTGCACACCGCGTCCGCTTCCGAGTCCAGCGGCGGTGCCGGCCCGTCGCTGAGCCACGTCTTCGACGGCGTGTACGTGACCGCCCGCGGGGTCCGGCTCGCGGGCGACGACAAGCACCGCTTCACCCACGCCGTCGCGACCGCCGACTCCGCCCTCTACGGCGCGGTCCGCCCGGCGCAGCTGTGGGATGCGCCGTGGTGGTCCGAACAGCCCGCGCCGAGTGCCGAATGCGCCCCGGTGGCCGCCGAACCGCAGCCGGGCCCGTTCGGCGTCGAGGAGGTCCGCGACTGGGTGCGCGGCCTGCCGGACGGGGAGGCCCGGCTGCTGGCCGTGCATTCCGCGCTGGACCGGCTGCACGGCCACGGCGCGGCGCAGGTGGTGTTCGTCGGGCCCGATCCGGCTGAGATCGCGCGCTGGATCGCGGCCGCGACGCTGCTGCTGCCGCAGGAGATGGCCTTGCGAGTGGGTTTCCGCATCTACGCGACCGGCCCGGAGCCCAACGGCCCCGAAGTGCTGGCGCTGCGTCCCGATCAGGCGGGACGGTTCGCCGAACCGGGATCCGACCGGAACCACGTGGTGTTCGACCTGACCACGGGACGGCACTCCGCCGTCGACCCCACCGAGGCGGGGCTGCACTGGGTGCCTCGCTTCCTCAAGTCCGACCCCTACGACGTGGTGGACGCGGTGGAGCTGGCGCACCTGTTCGCGCGGGACGCCAACCGGCGCCGCGCGACGCTGGCGGACCGGCTCGTCGGCGGGGTCCTGATGTGCGGCGAGTCGATCGACGACCGCGCCCACGCGCTCGAGCTCGTGAACTGGCTCGAGCACGCACCGGCCTCGTCCACGACCGACGCCCTGGAGCGGGTGACGGAGGCGGTCATGGCCGCGGGCCCGGACCGCACCCTGCTGCGCCGACTGGCCATCTCCGTCCACAGTGGAAGCGATGCGCTGGCCGGGCAGGTGCGCTACGCCCTGCTGTGGGCCGAGATCGACGAGTTCGCGCGCGGCGGCGACGGAACCCCGCTGGGAACGTTACCCGAGCGGCAGTGGACTCCCGATGAGATGGAGAAGGCCGCCTCCCTCGTCGAAGCCGCCGCGGGCGGGCTCGACCCGCAGCGCCTCGATCCGCTGCTGCGCCTCGCCGCGACTTTCGGCGTCAAGCCGCGGCCGGAGCGTTTCGCCGATGCCGCCGCCAGGTTCGCCGCCTGGTGGGCCGACAATCCCGGCGCCGGAATGGACCCGGACCACTGGCCGTGCGGGGACGAGCTGATCGCCTTGCTGCGCGAGGAACTCGCGTCCCGGCTGGAAGGTCCGGACGCCGGCCCCACCGCGACGGCGATACGCGAGCACTGGTGGCGGGTCCTGGCCCCGGCGATCAGCGACCCGTTCGCGCCACTGGACGCGGCGGTCGCGGCCGCCGCGGTCGAGAACGGCGATCGCAGCAGGCAGGACGCCATCGCCGCGATGCTCGGACCGCTCCGCGAAGCCGACCGCCCGGGCGTCGGCGACGCCGTGTGGGACGCGCTGTTCGCGCACTCCAGCCCGACCCTGCCGGAGATGCGGCGGCTGTTCGCCGGGATGCCTACCGCCACGCTTTCCGAGTCGCTGGCGCAGAAGGCCCTCTCCGCCCTCGCCGGCCGCGAGGTCTCCGCGCTGTACCTCGACGTGCTGCGGCTGCTGGTCGAACACGTCAGGGACGAGACGCTGCTCGCGCTGTGGAAGGAGGACGGCACGCTGCGCCGCTGGCTGACCGCCTTCCGGCGTTCCGGCGCGACGCCGCCCCCCACCGAGCTGAGCGAAGTGTCCAAGAAGGTTTTCGCCGCACGCGGACCGGCCGTCGTCGACGCGCTGCTCGAGGGCGAGCAGGCGAAGGCGGTCGACGCCGTCGTGCGGGCAGGCGAACGGCTCCAGCAGGTCGTGGTGAGCGAACTCGCGGCGGCCTGGGACGACGAGGCGACCACGACCGAGCGCAGGGACCGAGCGGTCGTGCTGGCGTTCCTCATCGGCTGGGCCGACGACCTCACCCCGACGATGCGCGCGGAGTTCGACAAGGCCCTGGAGGGCTGGGCGGGCGCACACGGCCAGGCGGATTACCGCAGGGTCAGCCGCTTGCTGCGGGCCGACGGCCCCGAGAACGCCGCCGTGTGGCACGAATGGCTCCGCGAGCTCAGCAAGAAGACGCCGCGCAAGCCCACGTCCCCCGTGGCCGACTGGCTCCTCGGCCGCCGCCGCGACCGCTGAGCGCGGGGCGGCTGGCAAGGCCGCTGAATCGGCTGCCGAGAGTCTGCTGTCACCGTCGTTGCTGAGCCTCCCGCCGCTGTCACTGCCGAGCCTGCCGCCGCTGTCACTGCCGAGCCTGCCGCCGCTGTCGCCTCCCCGCTGAGCCCGCCCCACCATCGAGTCCGCCGAGGCCGCTGTCCTTGCCCGCCGCGATCCCTGCCCGGCTGTCACCGTCGCCGAACTGCCCGAGCCTGCCGCCACCGCGACCGTTGAGACTGCCGTGACTGGCGAGGCCGGTGGGACTGACATGTCGACACTGCCCGCCCGCGAACCTCGTCCCCATCGTCCCCGTCGTGAAAGCCGCCTCTGCCGCCATCGGCCTACTCCACCGGCGGCCAACCCATCGTCGCGAAGGGAATCCCGTCGCGATAGGCGTGGATGCCCGCGGCGGGATAGGGGATGAGCGGCTCCGGCAGCCGGTGCAGGTCGAACCACTCGATGCCGTGGCACTTCTCCGGCTCGAGGTTGACGGGCTCGCCGGCCCACCGGGTCGCTTCGAAGAACACGCCCAGCCTGGGTTCCTGTCCGGGGCCGGTGGCGTGCAGGGTGTGTACGTGGCGCAGGTCGGCGGGGTCGATCCGCACCCCGACTTCCTCCCGCGCCTCCCGCACCGCCGCCGCGACGACCGACTCACCGGCGTCGAGCTTCCCGGACGGCAGATGCCACATCCCGTCGCCGTACCGGCCCCTGCGCAGGCTGAGCAGGACCTCGCCGCCGCGCACCAGCAGCAGGTGCGCGTCGATGATCGTGCGGTGCGGCATCCGGCTGTCCTCACAGGTCGCGCGACGGGCGTGAGCGCGGAGCCTACGCATCCCCACCGACGCGCTCCGGCGGGTCGCTCTGCCCCGGCATCGGCCCGCTCGCGTTCGGCAAATGGTTGCGCCAGCCCAACCTGCTGCCGTTACCAGGAGTGATGCGCCCCCAGCAGGACTCGAACCTGCGACCTAAGGATTAGAAGTCCTTTGCTCTATCCAGCTGAGCTATGGGGGCCGGAGCGCAGCTCTGCTGAACTGCACGAAGCAGGGTAGCGGCCCGACTGGTCCCATGTGGGACCGACGCCGCACCGTTGCCGAGCCGGTATCGAACGGCAAGCTGATCGACAGCGGCCGGATCCGGCGCCGGTGTCAGGCCGGCGGCAGTCTTCGCAGCGCCGACGTGGTCAGGGCGAACAGCTGGTCCGCGGTGTCGGCCGCGGTGGCGCCCTGCTTCGAAAGCAGGGTGAGCAGTGTGCGGTCCTGGCTGACGGCGGTGCTGGCCGTGCAGGTCTGGTGCACGTCCACCAGCTCGCAGTAGAGCCACGTCGAGTGTCCGTCGACCGCCACCGGGGCGCCCTGCGGCTGCCGCTTGACGACCTCGGCGTAGGGCAGGTGGAAGCCCGCGCCCACCGCGTCCTCGGGCCCGCCGCCCAGCGCGTAGGAGCAGGTGCTCGGCAGCGGCGTGCCCGGGCGCGGCGGTCCTACCGCGCCGCCGACCCTGGCGAACTCCTCCGGAGTGAACAGGGTGCACGGGTCGATTCCGTCGACCCGGCGAGGCTGTGGGACCTGTGGCTCGGATGTGCGGGGCGCTGTCGGCGGCTGCGGGTCGCTGCCGTAGAAACCGGCTGCCGGGATCGGGTCGCCCTTGATCGGGTTCGCGCACGCGCTCACCGCCGGGGCGAGGGCCAGCGCCGTCACCACCGCAAGCGTCCGGAGCTTCGAACGCCGCGCAGCACGCTTGCGCGGTCGTGTCGGCTGCGTGTGCGGACGGCTGCGGCGGGTGATTTTCACGGCGTTCACCGTAGCGGCGGCGACCTCTGCGAACCATGGTGACAGGTACCAACCTCCCAGGTGATTGCCTATGCGTTCCGGTTACGCTCGGTGTGTGGCATCTGAGACCGTCAGCGACTCCACCGCGCCGGAGGCCCGTACCCGTTCCAGCGCGGTAGGCGTCCTCGTCGTCACCGCCGGGGTGCTGGCGGCGCTGGTCGCGGCCGCGCTGACCGCGCTGTCGGCGAGCGACGCCTACGCCGCCTACGGTCTGCCCGACCCCGGGCCCGTCACCCGGTTCGGTCTTCCCGTCGTGCGGGTGATCGCCGAGTCCGGGGCGGTGGTGTGCATCGGCTCGTTGCTGCTCGCCGCGTTCGGCATCCCCGCCAAGCGCTCCGGCGCGCTCGCCGCCGACGGGTACGCCGCGGTGCGCGCGGCCGGCTGGGCTGCGGCCGTGTGGTTCGTGGGGGCCGTGCTGATGGTCGCGTTCACCGCGGCCGACGCGTCCGGACGTCCGGTGCACGAGGTGCTCGACACCGAGGTCCTGTTCGGCCTGGTGGACGCGCTGGAGGAGGCCAAGGCGTGGGGTCTGACCGCGCTGATCGCCTTCGTGCTCGCGTTGGCCTGCCGGGTGGTGCTGACCTGGGGCTGGACGACGGTGCTGTTCGGCGGGTCGCTGGCCGGGCTGTTCCCGGTGATCGCGACCGGCCATTCCGCCACCGGCGGCGCCCACGACATCGCCACCAACAGCCTGCTGTTCCACCTGTTCGGCGCAGCGCTCTGGGTCGGAGGGCTGGTCGCGCTGCTCGCGCACGCCGTGCGGGGCGGTGCGCACCTCGGGCTGGTGGCGCGCAGGTACTCGGCGATCGCGCTGGTCTGCTGGATCGCGATGGCGGCCTCCGGCGTGATCAACTCGCTGGTCCGGGTGCCGCTGGACCAGCTGTTCAGCACGACCTACGGCGTCCTGGTGACGCTGAAGGTCCTGGCCCTGGTCGCGCTCGGCGGCTTCGGCTACTTCCAGCGGCAGCGAGCCGTGCGCGACATCGACCGCGGTAGCGGCGCGCTCGTGCGCCTGGGCGCGGTCGAGCTGCTGGTGATGTTCGCGACGATCGGCATCGCGGTCGCACTCGGGCGCACGCCTCCGCCCGCCGAGCTCGGGCCGGTCCCCAGCAAGACCGAACTGCTGGTCGGCTACCCCCTGGAAGCCCCGCCCACGCTGTTCCGGTTGTTGTTCGATGTCCGATTCGACCTTGTCTACGGGACGCTGGCCATCGCGCTGGCCGTGCTCTACCTGGTGGGCGTGCGGCGGCTGCGTGCTCGGGGCGACAAGTGGCCGGTCGGCCGCACGGCCGCCTGGCTGTGCGGGTGCGCGACGATCCTGGTCGCGACGTCGGCGGGCGTCGGCAAGTACGCGCCGGCCGTCTTCAGCGTGCACATGGGCCAGCACATGCTGATGTCGATGCTCGCGCCGCCGCTGCTGGTGCTGGGCGGACCGACGTCGCTGGCGCTGCGCGTGCTCAAGCCGGCGGGCAAGGGCCGCCCACCCGGTGCGAGGGAGTGGCTGCTGGCGTTCCTGCACTCGCCCCTGACCAGGCTGCTGACCAACCCGTTCATCGCTCTCGCGCTGTTCGTGGGTTCGTTCTACGCGCTGTACTTCTCCGGGCTGTTCGACGTGGCGCTGACCCAGCACTGGGCGCACCTGGCGATGAACGCGCACTTCCTGCTCGTCGGATACGTCTTCTACTGGCCGGTGATCGGGGTGGACCCGGCGCCGAAACCGCTGCCGTCGCTGGGCAAGGTAGGGCTGGTCTTCGCGTCGATGCCGTTCCACGCGTTCTTCGGCATCGCGCTGATGATGTCGGCGACGGTCATCGGGCAGAACTTCTACCGCAGCCTGGAACTGCCCTGGATGACCGACCTGCTCGCCGACCAGCGGCTCGGCGGCGGCCTCGCGTGGGCGTCCGGGGAGGTCCCGCTGATCGTGGTCATGCTGGCGCTGCTGATCCAGTGGTCGCGGGCCGACACCAGGGCGGCCCGCCGGATGGACCGCAAGGCCGACGCCGACGGCGACGCCGAGCTGACCGCCTACAACGCGATGCTCAGGCAGATGGCGGAGCAGGACTCCCCGCGCAAGGGCTGAGCCCCGGCCGCCTTCTCACGCCGCCCGCTGGTCGGGCGAGTTCGCCAGTGGTTCCCGTGGCTGAGTTGTCCACAGGCACCTGGTTTATCCACAGATCGTGAAATCGACGTCGCGCTCCGTGTTCGACCTTCGGCAAGCTGGTCTTGCGCCGGGTAAAAGCCCGGTCAACGGACCAATCGGGAAGGACAGCGCGATGTTCGAGACGATCGTGACGGTGGTCGGCTACGTGATCACCGAGCCCAGGCTCAGGCGGACCCCCGGCGGCAACCGGGTCACCAGCTTCCGCGTGGTGAGCACCTCGCGCCGCTTCGACAAGGACTCGGAGGAGTGGGTCAACGGCGACCAGGTATTCGCCACGGTGAACTGCTGGCACCGCTTGGCCGACGGGGTGGCCGAGGAGATGCGCAAGAGCGATCCCGTGGTGGTCACCGGGCGAATGCGAACCAGGGACTACGAAGTCGGCGGCCAGTGGCGCAGCGCGGTCGAGATCGACGCCAACGCCATCGGCCTCGACCTGGCGCGCCAACGCCGGAAGGACGATCCGCCGGGCTTTCGGCACGACGATCCCGCGGGCTGGAACGTGGGATTGCGCCACGACGAACCCTCGGCGGTGCGCGAGGCCGAGTTGGTCGGGGTCGGCCACGGCGCTTCCGTTGCTGCCGGTCAGGGCGTGTCCACAGAAGCGAGTCGCAACCGTAGCGCGAGAGCCAGTCCTGTCCCGTCTGCTGGCGTCGGCCGCGACCGGGCGGCGGGGGGTGGCCGAGCGGACGGGCTGGCTCAGCCGGTGCCGCTGGGCCTGCATGGCGCACGGGGCATGCCTGGCGCACGGGCGCCCGGCCCACCACCGACCGTGTTCGAAGAATCGGCCGATGAAAAGCGGATCCCGGCCTGAGCAGTACTGATGGCTGCCATGAGGAGGTGATGTGACAGGGGTGGTCCGGGACGGAGGGCGACCACGGCCCGATGGGCGACCGCGGTGAAGGGTCCGGCACGGGACGCAACTACGATTCGGGGTATGGCCGAGTTCATCTACACCATGAAAAAGGTGCGCAAGGCGCACGGGGACAAGGTCATCCTCGATGACGCGACCATCCAGTTCTACCCCGGTGCCAAGATCGGCGTGGTCGGCCCCAACGGCGCCGGCAAGTCGACGGTGCTGCGGATCATGGCGGGACTCGACCAGCCGAACAACGGTGAGGCGTTCCTCTCGCCCGGCTACACCGTCGGCATCATGCAGCAGGAACCTCCGCTGAACGAGGAGAAGACGGTCCTCGGCAACGTCGAGGAGGGCGTCGGCGAGATCAAGCAGAAGCTCAACCGCTTCAACGAGATCGCCGAGCAGCTCGCCACCGACTACTCCGACGAGCTGATGGAGGAGATGGGCAAGCTCCAGGAGGAGCTCGACCACGCCGACGCGTGGGAGCTGGACTCCCAGCTCGAGCAGGCGATGGACGCCCTGCGCTGCCCGTCGCCGGAGGCGGAGGTCAAGTACCTCTCCGGTGGTGAGCGCCGCCGGGTCGCGCTGTGCAAGCTGCTGCTGAGCAAGCCGGACCTGCTGCTGCTCGACGAGCCCACCAACCACCTCGACGCCGAGAGCGTGCTGTGGCTGGAGCAGTTCCTGTCCAACTACGCCGGCGCCGTGCTCGCCGTCACCCACGACCGGTACTTCCTGGACAACGTCGCGGGCTGGATCCTGGAGCTCGACCGCGGCCGCACCTACCCGTACGAGGGCAACTACTCGACCTACCTCGAGAAGAAGGCCGAGCGCCTGGCCGTGCAGGGCAAGCGCGACCAGAAGCTGCAGAAGCGCCTGAAGGACGAGCTGGAGTGGGTCCGCTCCAACGCCAAGGCCCGCCAGACCAAGTCGCGTTCCCGTCTGGACCGCTACGAGGAGATGGCCACCGAGGCGGAGAAGACCCGCAAGCTCGACTTCGAGGAGATCCAGATCCCGCCGGGGCCCCGCCTGGGCAACGTCGTGGTCGAGGTCAACGACCTCAAGAAGGGCTTCGGCGACAACCTGCTGATCGACGGGCTGTCGTTCAGCCTGCCGCGCAACGGCATCGTCGGTGTCATCGGCCCCAACGGTGTCGGCAAGACGACGCTGTTCAAGACGATCGTGGGGCTGGAGCAGCCCGACGCCGGCGAGGTCAAGGTCGGTGACACGGTCAAGCTGTCCTACGTCGACCAGAACCGCGCCAACATCGACCCGGACAAGAACGTCTGGCAGGTGGTCTCCGACGGGTTGGACTACATCCAGGTCGGCCAGGTCGAGATGCCGTCGCGGGCGTACGTCAGCGCGTTCGGCTTCAAGGGCCCGGACCAGCAGAAGCCGGCGGGCGTGCTCTCCGGCGGTGAGCGCAACCGGCTGAACCTGGCGTTGACGCTCAAGGAGGGCGGCAACCTGATCCTGCTGGACGAGCCGACGAACGACCTTGACGTCGAGACCCTGAGCTCGCTGGAGAACGCGCTCGAGCATTTCCCCGGCTGCGCCGTGGTCATCTCCCACGACCGGTGGTTCCTGGACCGCGTCGCCACCCACATCCTCGCGTGGGAGGGAGATGACGAGAACCCCGCCAAGTGGTTCTGGTTCGAGGGTAACTTCGAGGGCTACGAGAAGAACAAGATCGAGCGGTTGGGCCAGGAAGCGGCCCGTCCGCACCGCGTGACCCATCGCAAGTTGACTCGGGGCTGAACTGGGGAGGCGCCTTGGCCAGCGTGCACGGATTACCGCCCGGTGATGCCGCACAGGACCTGCTCGACCCCGCGTGGCAGATGCGCTGGCGGGTGCCGGAGCTGGCTCTGGTGCTCAGCGACCGGGCCGTGGCGCAGGCCAGGCGCACCGGTGACCGGGCGTTGCGGTTGCGCGCCGAGGTGCTGGCGTTGTTCACCACCAACAGGCTCGGTCGCGGCGTGTCCGCGACCGGCCGGGCCATCGCGGCGCTGCGCGACGCCGAGACGGCGGGCGAGGCCGGCGTAGCGGCGGAGCTGCGGGTCGAGCTGGCCTGCTGCGCCCGCAGCGCGGGCAGCAACGAGGTCGCGGTCCGCGTGCTCGAACCGGTCCTCGCCCAGGAACGGCTGGAGCCGCTGGTGCGGGCGCACGCGCTGCTCGCGCTGGCGGCGGCCCTGCCGTTCCAGCAGTCCGAAGGTGAGCGGGCCGAGGCGCTGGAGGAGGCCGACCGCCTCTACATCGCCGCCGAGCTGAACCGCGACGCCAACCGCCTGATGCGGGCCAGGGTCAAGACCGCGCGGGCGGGGCACCACCGCAGGCAGGGCGAGTTCCCGGAGGCGGTGGACGCCGCCGACAGCGGGCTCGGCTTGCTGCAGCGGTTGGGCGACCCGGCGGCCGACAGCGGTGAGATCCACGCCCGGCTGGTGCTGGAGCGCGTCCAGTCGCTGCTGGAGCTCGGACGCCGGGACGAGGCCGTCAGCGCGGCGGATGAGGTTCTGAGCAGGCCGGTGCGTGCCGCGGCAGCGGGCCCTTCCGGTTGGCTCCGGCTCGCCCTCGCCACACGGGTCTACCAGCCAGAGGGCGCGCACCTCGCCGCGGTGCGTGTGCTCAACGACGCCATCGCGATCGCGGAGCGACACAAGCTGGACGGGCTGCTCGCCGAGACGCTGAGCACCCTGTCGAACCTGCACGAACGCGCCGACGAGCTGGCCGAGGCGCTGCTCGCCCTGCGCAGGGCTTATGCCGCCGACCGCCGCTGGCGCGCGGCGGTGCACGCGGCACGCCTGCGGTTGCTGGAGGAGTTCCCCGCGCTCGTGCAGGGCGTGGAACCGATCCGGAAGCCGGCCGCGCAGGAGGTGCCGACGCCCCGCCGGGAACAACCATCGGCGTCGAGAGACCAGGCGCCCCTGGCGAACCCGGCCCAAGCCTTGGCGGATCCAGCCGCAGCCGTGCCCAAGCCGGGTGCGGCACGTTCGGCCGAGCGCCAGACGTCACCCGCGGCGCAGGCGCGGACGCAGGCAGGGGGAGTGCCCGCGGCGCGCACGACACCCGCTGCGGAGCAGGCACCGGTCGCTGCCGAGCGGACGACCGCACCTTCGTCGTCAGCGGCGTCCGCGTCGGCGCCGCACGCGGAGGCGGCGCATGCGGTGTCGGCACACACAGGTGCCTCGCACGCCGAGCCGACGTACACAGGGCAGCCGGACACAGGGGCTTCGCACGCGGAGGCGGCGCACGGGTCGGGCTCCGCACCGTCGGCGGCTCCTCAGAGTCGGGGTTCGCGGGACGAGGCATCCGGCACCCACGCGGAGCCGCCGGCCGGGCGTGCGCAGGGTTCCCGGCGTTCGCGACGGGCCGGTGAGACGCCCGAGTGGCTGGTCGCGGCGGCCTCCGAGGCGCGTCAGGAGCACCACGCGCGCGGCTCGCGTGCGGAGCGGCGTCTCGCGCAGGAGCGTGAGGAACTCCAGGCGGCGGCCGCGCAGGGATCGCCGAACCCGACGCAGGAGTCGTCGAGCCTGGTGCAGGAGTCGCCGAACCCGACGCAGGAGTCGCCGAGCCCGGTGCGCGAGTCACCGAACCCGGCGTCGGTCGCTGCGCACGAAGCCTCCGTCGCAGCGCAGGAGACATCCGTGGCGCAGGAGACGCCCGTGGCGGCGCAGGAACCTCCTGCCTCGGCGCGTGGGGCGTCCGCATCGGGGACGGCGAACGCCGGGGAGACTCAGGCGTCGCGTGAATCTGAGGAGTCGCTGGAACTCCAGCAGGTGCGTGCGCTGCTGGAGGCGGGAGACCTCCAGAAGGCACGCGAGTTCCTGGAGGCGCGGGGCCGCCAGCAGTCAGCCGCATCGACGGAGTCCAGTGGCTCGCACGCGGCTGCGCCTCACGAACAACAGCAAGCACACGGTGACCGATCGGCGCGGGAGCGCGCGCCGCACGAGTCTTCGCCGGATGAAGGCCGCCGCCAGGAGGCGACTGCCGAGCCGACCAGTGCCGACCGCGGCTCGCGCACGACCTTCAGCGAGGTGGCGCACGCTGAGCAATCGACTGGCACGCCGTCGGCAGACGTAGGCGCCAGCTCGCCGCTGGCAGCCGACCGGTCCGATGAGGAGACCTCGCAGTACCGCTCCGGGGACAGCGACATCCGCGATGCCGCCCGCCGGCTCATGGCCACGCTCACCAGCCGCGTCACCGAGCACCACGAGCGCCAAGCCGAGCGGTTCATGCACACCCAGCGGGAGATGGCCGCGCAACCGGAGGCCGGTTCTGCTCACGGGGAGGACGACTTCCCTGGCCAGAGGAGCGGATTCGGCGATCAGCACGGCTTGGGTGCCGGCAGCTACGGGACGCGCCACGCCGACCCGACCGAGGGCTACGCGGCGCGTCACGGCGACGTTTCGCAGGACTACTCGACGACCTACGACGAGCGAGCCGGACAAGGCGCTGACACGTGGGACTTCCCGCAGGAGGGCGTTGCGGGACTCGGCGAGTCCGGACGAAGCGGTGACGACTTCTCCGCCTACGACTTCCCCGCCTCCGGTGGTTCGGGCTTCGCGGGGGAGCGCGATACCGGGTCGACCAGCTTCGCCGGGCATCGGGACACCGGCTTCGCGGGGGACCGGGACGACGCCTCGAGCGGCTTCGCCGGGGACCGGGACACCGGCTTCGTGCGCGATCGGGACACCGGCTTCGCGGGGGACCGGGACGCCACCTCGACCGGCTTCGCCGGCGACCGGGAGGCCGGGGCCGCCGGCTTCGCGAGCGGCTCGGAAGACGCGGCCGCAGGTGGATGGCCATCCTGGGACCAGTCCTCCGGGCAAGAGGAGCCGACCCTGCGGAACCAGCCGCCGGTCGACGCCCCGGACGTCACGGCGATCATGCCGGTGATCGCGCTTCCGCCGGAGCGGGAGGCCGCGACCGGCGCCGACCCGCTCGCGGGCGGCTCCGAACGCCACCGGAGCGCGGGCGAGCAGCGGGCCGACGCTCCGTCGTACCAGGAGTCGACGTCGTATCCGGAGCAGTCCTCCTTCCCGGAGTCGGCGTCGTACCCGGGTGCGACATCGTTCTCGGAGTCGAAGTCCTTCCCCGGTGAGTCCGCGGGCTCCGATCTCGCGGGCTCCGAGTTCGCGAGCTCCGCTCTCGCGGATGCCGGTTCCGGCGGCGCCGATCCGCTGGCCGGTGCGCGGTCGTACTCGGCGATCGAGTCGTTCCCCGACCTGGGCCGGGCGTCGCACGCCGAGTCCTACGAGCGGGAGGCCGACGCGTCGGACACGTTCCCGAGCCTGGCTCCCACGCGCGGTGCCGATGCGGGCAGCGGTCGCGGGGCCACGCCTGGCGTGACCAGTGAAACCGGTGTGGCGGCTGATGACGTCGCGGCGGCGGAGTCGACGCGCTGGCCCGACGCGGACACCTACGTCCAGCACCACCACCACGGTGTTGACGACGCCACGGACCGCGGCGCCCGGACGCAGGAGCCCCAGGTCGAGGGCGGGCGGCGGTCCCGCGGCAGGACGCTGGAGGAGATCCGGGCGAGCCTGCGGCTCGTCGAGGAGTCCCGCCCGCAGGGACGTCAGGGCAGGCGTCGTGCCCGCCACGCCGAGCCCGACGACGACGCAGAACCTGAACGTGGTTCTGACCAGCGGCGAGCGGCTGAGACAAGCCCGGGTTTCGAAGCCCGTGCCACGGCAGCCACCGGCGGGGACGCTGAGTCAGGAGCAGCAGGGGCCACCAGCGCCCACGACGCCGACACCGACCCTTGGCCGGCAGGCGGCACCGGACAGGGGTCCCGAGCAGCGGCGAGCAGCGGCCTGGGCGAGACCTTCGCAATCAGCAGCGGCGTGAGAGGAACTCCGGAGGCGACTCCCGCGACGAGCAGCATTCCGGACGGCGCCTCGACGGCTGGCCACAGCCTGGGCGCGACTGTGCCGGGGCCTGGGGCCGACGCCGGCCCCGCGTCCGGGCGCGACGTCGTGACCGGCCGTGAGCAGCTCTCCGCGCCGAAGCGGTTGCGCGCCGTCCGGGACGAGCCCGACCTGACCCCGCCCACCGACATCTCGACCCGGCAGCGCAGGGCCGCGCCCCGGGCCGCCGAGTCGTCCCGAGGCGCCGAAGCGGCCGAGTCGTCCAGCGCCGCGAATGCGCCCGCCGAGGACGTCCCAATCAGTGAGATCGGGCTGGCCGACCTCCTCGCCGAGGCGCTGGTGGCCTACGAGACCGGGCGGCGCAGCCAGGGCGCGCCTACCTCCGGGGCAGCCGCCGACCCGGACTACGATGCGGCTCCCGCCGGACGCCACGGTGACACGAATGTGGCTGGAATCACGAGTGGTGCTACCGGTGTCCCCGGCGCGTATCTGTCCACTTCGGACGCCGAGTCGGTGGCGGCCGAGCCGCGGCACCGGCGCGCGGCGATCGACAGCAGCACTGGGAATCCGCGTTCATGGCCGCGGGCGGGAAACTGATCGTTTCGCTCGCCGCAACGCATTGGACGCCTCCGCGCCCTCTGCCCGCGCCTGCCCCTGGCAGGCTTAGGCTGGAACTCGTGTTGGCACAACGAGGTGCCGCCAAGCATGGAGCTGCCTGAAGATGACCTCGAATCCCGGACAGTTGAACCGCGAACAACTGCAGGCCGACGGAGGTGTACCTGCTGTGGGCGCGCATCCCGAGACCCCCGAGCAGGCCCGCGACCGCCTGCTTGACCGCGCGGTCGAGGCCGCCCCCGAACTGGCCGAGCTGCTGTGGACCTACTACCGCCACGTCCCGGCCGAGGAGCTCGTCGACGACGAGCCGACCGACCTGGTCGGTGCCCTGCGGTCGCACCGCGAGCTGGCCGCGTCCAGAGTCGCCGGGCGCCCGGTGGTGAAGATCTTCAACCCCACCCGTGCCGAGGACGGCTGGGAGAACCCGGCGACGGTCGTGCAGATCGTCACCGACGACATGCCCTACCTCGTCGACTCGGTCATCGCCGAGCTGGGAAGGGACGGCGCCGAGGTGCAGCGCATCGTGCACCCGATCGTCGTGGTCCGCCGGGACGTCGCGGGCGAGCTGCTGGACGTCCTGCCGGGCGCGGACCCGGCCTCCCCGCCCGCCGACGCCATGGCGGAGTCCTGGATGTTCGTCGAGGTGGACCGCATCACCGACCTGGAGCGGCTCCACGCTCTGGAGCAGGGCCTGTTCACCGTGCTCAACGACGTGCGCGAGGTGGTCGAGGACACCGAGCGCATGATCGCCACGGCCCGCGCGCTGGCCGACTCGCTCGACACCGACCCGCCGCCGCTGCCCGGCGAGCAGGTCCACGACGGCGCCCAGCTGCTGCGCTGGCTGGCCGACGGCCACTTCACCTTCCTCGGCTACCGGCACAACGAGCTGGTCTCCGACGGCGAGGAACCCGCGCTGCGCGCGGTGCTGGCCTCCGGGCTGGGCGTGCTGCGCAGCGACAGCGTCGCCGCTCGCGGCCTGACCGCGGGCCCCGACGCGCGCGCCAACGCGCTGTCGAAGGAGCTGCTGGTGCTGACCCAGGCCAGCGCACCGTCCACAGTGCACCGCGCCGTGCACCCGTACTACGTGGGCGTCAAGACCTTCGACGACAACGGCGAGGTCACCGGTGAGCACCGGTTCCTCGGCCTGTTCACCACAACCGCGCTGCACGAGAACGTGCTGGACATCCCGGTCATCGAGCGCCGGGTGCGCGAGATCATCCACAACGCCGGCTTCCCGCTGGAGTCCTACTCCGGTCAGCGGATGCTGGAGGAGGTCCAGAACTACCCGCGCACCGAGCTGTTCTCCACCGACCAGGAGACGCTGGCCGAGACCGTCACCGGCGTGCTGGCGCTGGCCGAGCGGCGCAAGCTCAAGCCGTTCGTGCGCCGCGATCCCTACGGCCGGTTCTTCTCCTGCCTGGTCTACCTCCCGCGCGACCGCTACACCACCAGCTCGCGGCTGGCGATGCAGGAGGTGCTGATCTCCGAGCTCGGCGGCACCGGCGTCGAGTACAGCACCAGGGTCGGCGAGTCGATGCTGGCGCGGGTGCACTTCATGGTGCACACCGATCCCGAGCACCAGGTGGAGCCGGACCTGAACCGCCTGCAGGAGCGGCTCAGCGACGCGATCCACACCTGGGACGACCAGATGATCGACGAGGTCGACGCCGAGCAGCCCGGCAGGCGCGACGGCCAGCGGGTCCGGGCGGGCTCGGAGGCGGTCAGCGAGATCGGCCAGCGCTACG
Organism: Saccharopolyspora erythraea NRRL 2338; assembly: GCF_000062885.1. Classification (NCBI taxonomy): domain Bacteria; kingdom Bacillati; phylum Actinomycetota; class Actinomycetes; order Pseudonocardiales; family Pseudonocardiaceae; genus Saccharopolyspora; species Saccharopolyspora erythraea. Next base: position 1,468,239 of record NC_009142.1, read on the forward strand.
CCTCGTCGTTCCCGGAGGCCTACAAGGAGGACTTCAGCGCCGTCGAGGGCCTGGTGGACCTGCGCCGGCTGGAGGCGCTGGAAGGCCCGAGCGACCTGCGGATGTCCTTCTACACCCCGCGCGACGCGGCCCCCGGTGAGCGCCGCTTCAAGATCTACGTCGGCGGCGAGCGGGTCATCCTGTCCCGGGTGCTGCCGGTGCTGCAGAGCATGGGCGTGGAGGTCGTCGACGAACGGCCCTACGAGGTGGTCCCCGAGGACGGCGGCCAGTACTGGATCTACGACTTCGGCCTGCGGCTGGAGCCGGGCCTGCTCGACACCGGCGGCGCCGAGCAGCTCGACACGCTGCGGGAGCGGTTCGAGGACGCCTTCCGCGCGGCCTGGCAGGGCGAGGCCGAGGTCGACGGGTTCAACTCGCTGGTGCTGCGGGCGGGCCTGGACTGGCGGCAGGCGGCCATGCTGCGCGCCTACGCCAAGTACCTGCGCCAGACCGGCATCAACTACAGCCAGGACTACATCGAGGACGCCATCCTCGCCCACCGCGCCACCACGGTGGCGCTGACCAGGCTGTTCGAGGTCCGGTTCGACCCGGTCCTGGGCGCCGAGGAGCGCACCGCCCACGAGCAGGACCTCATCGCCGAGGTCACCAAGCTGATCGACGACGTCACCAGCCTCGACGCCGACCGCATCCTGCGCAGCTACCTGAGCCTGATCACCGCGACCCTGCGCACCAACTACTTCGTCGACGGGGGGACGCGTCCCTACCTGTCGCTGAAGCTGGAGCCGCAGGCGATCCCCGGCCTGCCCGAGCCGCGCCCGCAGTTCGAGATCTTCGTGTACTCGCCACGCACCGAGGGCGTGCACCTGCGCTTCGGGCCGGTCGCCCGCGGTGGTCTGCGCTGGTCGGACCGGCGCGAGGACTTCCGCACCGAGATCCTGGGGCTGGTCAAGGCGCAGGCGGTCAAGAACGCCGTGATCGTGCCGGTCGGCGCCAAGGGCGGCTTCGTCGTCAAGCGCCCGCCGGTGCCCACCGGCGACCCGGGAGCCGACCGCGAGGCCGCGCTGGGCGAGGGCATCGCCTGCTACCGGATGTTCATCTCCGGGCTGCTGGACCTCACCGACAACCTCGCGGGCGGGAAGGTGGCCCCGCCTGCCGACGTGGTGCGCCACGACGGCGACGACACCTACCTGGTGGTCGCCGCGGACAAGGGGACGGCGGCGTTCTCCGACATCGCCAACGACGTGGCCAAGTCCTACGGGTTCTGGCTCGGCGACGCCTTCGCCTCCGGCGGCTCGGTCGGCTACGACCACAAGGCCATGGGCATCACCGCCAAGGGCGCGTGGGAGAGCGTCAAGCGGCACTTCCGCGAGCTGGGCGTGGACACCCAGACCGAGGACTTCACCGTGGTCGGCGTCGGCGACATGGGCGGTGACGTGTTCGGCAACGGCATGCTGCTGTCCGAGCACATCCGGCTGGTGGCTGCGTTCAACCACATGCACGTCTTCATCGACCCCGAGCCGGACGCGGCGGCGTCCTTCGCCGAGCGCAGGCGGCTGTTCGACCTGCCCCGCTCGACCTGGGACGACTACGACCGCAGCAAGATCAGCGAAGGCGGCGGGGTCTGGTCCCGGTCGCTGAAGTCGATCCCGCTGAACCCGAAGATCCGCCAGGCCCTGGGCATCGACGAGTCGGTGGCGGCGATGGCCCCGGCGGAGCTGATCAAGGCCATCCTGCTCGCCCCGGCCGACCTGCTGTGGAACGGCGGCATCGGCACCTACGTCAAGGCCGCCACCGAGACCCACGCCGAGGTCGGGGACAAGGCCAACGACCCGGTCCGCGTCGACGGCGGTGAGCTGCGGGTCAAGGTCGTCGGCGAGGGCGGCAACCTCGGGCTCACCCAGCGCGGGCGCATCGAGTTCGCCCGCTCCGGCGGCAAGGTCAACACCGACGCCCTGGACAACTCCGCGGGCGTGGACTGCTCCGACCACGAGGTCAACATCAAGATCCTGCTCGACTCGCTGGTCAGCGAGGGCAGGCTCGACGGGGCCCAGCGCAACGAGCTGCTGGCCGAGATGACCGACGAGGTCTCCGACCTGGTGCTGGCCGACAACTTCCGGCAGAACGCGGTGCTGGGCATCTCCCGAGCCCACGCCGGGCCGATGATGTCGGTGCATGCCCGGCAGGTCAGTGCGCTGGTCAAGAACAACGGTCTGGACCGGGAGCTGGAGGCGCTGCCGTCGCAGAAGCAGTTCCGGGAGCGGGAGAAGGCCGGTGAGGGCCTGAGCTCGCCGGAGCTGGCGACGCTGCTCGCGCACGTGAAGCTGTCGCTGAAGAAGGAGGTGCTGGCCAGCGACCTGCCCGACGCCGACGCGTTCAGCAGGCGGGTGGCCGAGTACTTCCCGAAGCCGCTGCGGGAGCGCTACGGCGAGGCGGTGCAGGCGCACCCGCTGCGCCGGGAGATCACCACGACGCTGCTGGTCAACGAGGTCGTCGACGGCGCGGGCATCTCGTACGCCTACCGGCTGGCCGAGGAGATCGGGGCGTCGGCCACCGACGCGGTGCGCGCCTACGCGGTGGTGACCGAGGTCTACGGCCTGCACGAGCTGTGGCGGCGGATCGACGAGCTGGCCAACGTGGTGCCCAGCCGGGTCGCCGACGACATGGTGCTGGAGAGCCGCAGGCTGCTCGACCGCGCCGCGCGGTGGCTGCTGTCGAACCGGCCGCAGCCGCTGGCCATCGGCGCCGAGATCGCCCGGTTCCGGCCGGTGGTCGCCGACCTGTCGGCCTCGGTGCGCGGGCTGCTGCACGGCCGCGCCGCCGAGGGCGCGACCGAGAAGGCCGAGCGGCTGCTGGCCGAGGGCGTGCCGAAGGACCTGGCGGAGTCGATCGCGGTGCTGCTGGACTCCTACGCGCTGCTGGACATCACCGAGGTCGCCGAGCTCGCCGAGCGCGACGGCGGGGTCAGCCACGAGCGCAGCCCGCGCGAGAGCGCCGAGCTGTACTACACGCTGGCCGAGCACCTCGACATCGAGCGGATGCTGCTCGCGGTCAACGAGCTGGAACGCGGGAACCGGTGGCACTCGCTGGCGCGGCTGGCGCTGCGGGATGATCTCTACGCGTCGCTGCGGGCGATCACCATCGACGTCCTGCGCACCAGCGACCCCGAGGACGGTCCGGAGGACAAGATCGCGAGCTGGTCGTCGATCAACGCGTCCCGGCTGGAGCGGGCCAGGAACTCGCTGGAGGAGATCCGCAACTCCGGCAGGCTCGACCTGGCCACGCTGTCGGTGGCGACGAGGCAGTTGCGCAGCATGGTGCGCTGACGGGTCGCGGGTGCCGGTCCCACACCGGCCGGCACCCGCGCCGAGAACGTGAGAGGAAGCCGAAGTGGGTGCGTTCGTAGCCGAGGTGGCCCTGCGCTGGTCCGACATGGACGCGTTCGGGCACGTCAACCACGCCAGGACGGTGACCCTCCTGGAGGAGGCGCGGGCCGAGCTGCTGTTCGCCGAGGCCGGGCGGCAGGGTCTGCTCGGGATGGCCGAGGGCATGGTGGTCGCGCGGGTCACGATCGACTACCACACGCCCCTGGTTTACTCGGCGGGCTCGCTGCAGGTGCGGATGTCGGTGCGCGAGCTGAAGGCGGCGTCGTTCCTGGTCGACTACGCCGCCTACGCCCACGACTCGGTGCTGGCGGCCTCCGCCGAGACGCTGATGGTGCCCTACGACCTGCGGGCGGGGCGGCCGAGGCGGCTGACCGAGGACGAGCGCGCGTTCCTGTCGGAGTGGCAGGTCGCGATCGACGGGGCGGAGCTGGGCCGTGCCTGAGCTGCGGATCCCCGACGCGGTCGAGCGGGAGGACCTCGGTGCGTTCGTCGCACGCGCGGTGCGGCTCGACGGGCAGGCGATGGTGCGGATGCGCAACCGGCCCGACACGGACCGCCTGGACGTGTGGGCGGCGACGCCGTTCGACGCGCTGTGCACCCGGTCGGTCGAGGGCTCGGTGAAGCCGTCGGACCTGACCGCGTCGGGCAGCGAGCTGCTGGCGACGCTGACGGTCGCCGGTGGCCCGGTCATGGACCCGGGGCCGCCGCGCGACCTGCTGTGGCGTTCGGAGCTGCCGCCGCCAGGTGGCTGGCACCGCGTGGACGACCTGCCCGCCCGGGTGGTGGGGGAGGTCGCCGAGCGCGGTATCGACGTCGCCAAGGACAACGTCGGTCCGAAGGGGACGCCGCCTGCTTCGCTGCTGGACCAGGAGGTCTTCACCGTCAGCGGCTCCGGCTTCGACGTCAAGGTGCCGCTGCGGTGCCTGTTCGTGCTGTCCGGCATGGGCTTCCTCCCGCCTTCGCCGCCGGAGGGCGAGATCGTGCGGGTCAGCGCGACGGATTCGTGGCTGCGCCTGGACTCCCGGTTCGGCGCCGTCGTGCGCCGCAGGCACGCCCTGCTGCCGCTGCTGATGTGACGGCATCCCGCCCGGCGGGACATCTGGAGTCGAAGCGGTTTGCGTGGCGGTGCCGGTGGCGGAACCTCAGTGCCTGTTTTTGATCCCCGGGGGTGGGGTGGAAGAGGGCCTTTGCTAGTGATCGTGACACCACATCAAGATCGACACAGCAAAGGCCCGATCCGTTTGTACACCACAACAGCCCAGGACAGCTCTACCGCCCGCCCACGCCGCTACCCGACCGACACCACCGACGCCGAGTGGGCGTTGATCGAACCGCTGCTGCCCACTCCGGCGTGTGAGACCTCCAGCGGCGGTCACCCGGAACAGCACCCGCGTCGCGACGTGGTCGATGCCATCCGCTACGTCATCGACAACGGCTGCAAATGGCGTGGGCTGCCCGCGGACTTCCCTCCGTGGCAGACCGTCTACGGCTTCTACAACCGCTGGAGCCGCGACAACGTCGTCCTCGCCCTGCGTGACAGCCCGCGCGAGCAGATCCGCACCCGCGCCGGACGCCACCACCAGCCCAGCGCGGGCGTCATCGACTCCCAATCCGTGCGCGCCGCCGAAACCGCGGGCCGCGACACCCGCGGCTACGACGCGGGCAAGAAAGTCAACGGACGCAAACGACACATCACCACCGACACACTGGGCCTGCTGCTGGGCGTGTGTGTCACCGGAGCCCACGTCACCGACCGACGCGGCGCCGAACTCCTCCTGCGCTACCTCCGTAAAACCCAGCAGCGGCTCAGCCTGCTGTGGGCCGACGCGGGCTACGCGGGCCGCCTGATCACCTGGGCGGACACCGCCCTGGGCATCACCCTGCACATCGTCCGCAAAATCACCGGACAGATCGGTTTCCAGGTACTACCCCGACGCTGAGTCGTCGAACGCACCCTGTCCTGGATCACCCAAGCCCGCCGCACCGTCCGCGACTACGAACGCCTGCCCGCCCACTCCGAAACCGTCATCAACTGGGCCGCCATCACCCTCATGACCCGCCAACTCACCCACTAACCAAGATCAAAAACAGGCACTCAGGCGCCCTCTGGCTCCGGGATCGATGTCCAGGCGGCGGCCGGAGCGCCCGGAACCGGGGTCAGGAACGGGCGCTGTATCGGGCGGGTTCTTCGCCGCGGGCGTCGGGGACCGGTGCCGCCGGGCGGTCGTCCGGACCGCTACCGCCAGTACCGGTGAGCGCCGGGCGGTCGTCGCCCGGTACCACGCGGTCGTCGGGCTGGCGGATCTTGTCGACGATCCAGCGCACGCTCTCGCTGACCGCGGCCTCCAGTGGTCCCCGGGTGAAGTACCGGCGCCACAGCAGTGGGAACAGGATCGAGAAGCCGAGGAAGAACTCGGGCATGTAGGTGTTGAGGAAGGCCACGAAGCCCACCGGCCGGTGCCCGTCGGCGGGGAACGCCGGCATGTCGGGGATGTCGTGCGGCAGCGCCGGGCCCATGCTCGCCAGCTTCGCCAGGAAGTCCGGCACCCCGCTCAGCGGCCAGCCCCCGACCACGATCTGCCAGGCCATCACCAGCGCGTGCAGCGCGTAGAGGCTCAGGGCCATCGAGCCCGCCCTAGCCAGCGGCAACAGCCAGCGGCCCGCCCGGTCGGCGAGCTCCAGGCACGTCGCGAGCACCACGAGCGCGATCCCCAGCGAGCCGGCCAGTTCGAAGGAGGTGCCGCTGTGCGGTGTCGCGCCCAGCAGCCAGTCCGGATGCTGGATCGGCACCGTGCCCTGCGCGGTCATCTCCGGCAGCCCGCCGACGGCCCACACCAGCCAGCGCGAGACGTTGTAGGCCACCGCGGTCAGCACCACTCCGATCGCGGTGAGCCACAGCCGGACCTTCCTGGAACGCAGGTCCAGGCGTCCGACGGCCATGCCCGCCAGCACCAGCGGCAGGTACGACGCCGCCGGGTAGAAGCCCATCAGCAGCAGGTCGAACACGCCGAGGTCGGCCACCGCGTGGCCGGGGTCGGCGGAGTTCACCGCCTCCACCAGGGCCGTCATCGGCGTGCCGTCGGCGATCCAGGTGCGCAGCACGAACGAGAGCTGCGGACCGATCGCGGCGGCGGCGAACGCCGAGACCGCCAGCCCGCGCACCGACATCCCGAGGAACGGCAGGGCGAGCAGGAAGTACATGCCGTAGAAGGCGATGATCACGGTGAGCAGGAACCCGGTGGCCTCGGTGACCTTGGCCAGCCCGATCCCGACGACCACCAGCAGCGCAGCCCGCACCGCGACCCGCAGCCGGGCGTCGCGCAGCGCCGCCCCCCGCGGCACCACCGTCCGCCCGGACAGCATCGCCAGCGACAGCCCGGCCAGCAGCGTGAACAGCGCCGTCGAACGACCGCTGGAGAACTGGGCGACCACGATCTCGGGATGGCCTTCGAGGAACGGAACCCCGAAGTGGATGTTGAACATCCCGAACACCGCGAAGAAGCGGGCGATGTCGACGCCGACCAGGCGACGCTTGCGCTGCGCCCGCGGCTTCCGGGCCGTCGGCTCGGCGAGGCAGGGTGAGGTCATGATGTCCAGGGGTTCGCGGGATACCTGGCGGCGCGGGGCCGCGTGGAATGTATCTAGCCGACGAACCGATCACACACCCCAGGGGGCGCCGCAGAGGCGATACTCACACCATCGGCGGCATGCCGAACTTCCCGTCATGCCAACCAGACGGCGGTTCCCCCGGGCAGCTGACCCGATGCGAGCGGGCGGCTGGACAGCAGGATCTCACCTGGTGGCACGGGAACCGGCGCGGTCGAGGTGTTCAGCGCGCAGATCAGGTCGCTGCCGACGCGGCGGAAGGCGAAGCAGCCCTCCGGAGCGCCGAACCACTCCACCTCGTCACCGGCGAAGGCCGGGTGCTCGCTGCGCAGCTCCAGCGCCCGCCGGTACAGCGAAAGCGTCGACTCCGGGTCCTCGAGCTGCGCCTCGACGGTGAAGGAGGCCCAGTCCGCGGAGATCGACGGCCACTCGCCGGGCCGCTCGGAGAAGCCGAACGGCGGGTCCTGGCCCTCCCACGGCATCGGAATCCGCTGCGCGCCGGGAAGTCCCAGCTCCTCGCCGTGGCGCAGGCACGCCGCGCCCGGCAGCGCGAGCTGAACCATCGCCATCGCGCGCACCGGCGTCAGCGCCGCGTCGTCGCGCGCGGTGCCGCGCGTCGCCATCGCCCACGCCGGGCGCGGTGGCGCGTCGAGCACCCGGATGATCGCCTCGCGCACGGCGCCGGCGTCGAAGCCGGCCACCGCCAGGTCGAGGTTGAACGCGAGCTGCCAGCCCGGGCCGCTGCCGATCGCGATCCGCTCCGGGTAGCGGTCCACCACCGCGCGGATCGTGGGGGCGACGCCCTCGCGCGGATCGAGGTGGAAGCCGTCGACGCCGAGGTCCAGCCAGTCCCGCAGGACGCCCTCGGGGTCCTCCCGCGCGGGGTCGAGGTCCATCGCGATGAGAAGCCGGATGCCCGCCTGGTGCGCCTCGTCGAGCAGCGCCTCGAACGAGCCCGGCGGGTACTGCAGCCCGCCGACTCCGGCGAGCACGATCGCGTCGACGCCGAGCAGTTCCAGGTACCCGAGCCGGGCCAGGACGCCGCCGAAGTCCCCGATGCCGTCACCGTCACCGTCGGCGAACGACCGCACGTCGATCCGGTAGAAGACCGCGTCGCGCCACCACGCCCCGGCGTCCTCCGGCTCCGGTGTCGTCATGCCGTCCGCTCCGCCACCAGCGGTTCCGCTCGTCTCAGCACCGCGTCCGCACCTTCCGATCCACCGGACCCATCACGCACCTTCCAGGCCGTCCCCCGGGCCGTCAGACACAACGATGCCCGGTACGGGATTCTCCCGCACCGGGCGTCGTCGTCGGCCTCCCGCACGGCGGTTTCAGTCCCGCGGGTCCGTTGCCGGCGTCCGGGAGCCTTTCGGGGCGCTACAGCAGCCCAGAAGACTCACGGGACGTTCCGGTGCGGGCCCGCGGGGGTCAGAACCACGAGTTGACCAGGCTCTGGGCCGCCATCTCGAAGTACTGCCAGAGCTGTTCGCGCTGCTCGGGGGTGAGGTCGGCCTCGTCCACCGCGATGCGCATGCAGCGCAGCCACGCGTCGCGTTCGGCGAACCCGATCTTGAACGGGGCGTGCCGCATCCGCAGCCGTGGGTGGCCGCGGCGGTCGGAATAGGTGTGCGGCCCGCCCCAGTACTGCATCAGGAACAGCCGGAGGCGCTCCTCCGCCGGGCCGAGGTCCTCCTCCGGGTACAGCGGCCGGAGCAGCTCGTCCTTCGCCACCTCGGCGTAGAACCGGGACACGATCCGGTGAAAGGTTTCCTCGCCGCCGACCTGTTCGTAGAAGGTCTCCAAGCTAGTCACCCCTCCATCCTCCTAGGCCACGCCCGCGGGTGTCACGCCTGCCCCGGGCTCGTCGGCGTGACCGGACGGCCGTTGGGGTAGGGCGGCTGGATGTCCGAGTCGTCGTAGGCGCGCTTGATCTCCGCGCGCAGCCGGCGCTGCACCGCCCACTGCTTGCCCGGCCGGACCTTCGTGGTCAGCCGCAGCGTTATGGTGTCCGACGTTATCTGGTCCACACCCAGCATCTCCGGCGGTTCCAGCACGTCCTGCGAGAGCGGTTCGCGCGAGGTGGCCTCGGCCGCGACCTCGCCGGCGACCTCGATGGCCTTCTCGACGTCGCTGTTGTGCGAGATCGGGAAGTCCACCACGGCGACCGCGAAGCCCTGGCTGGAGTTGCCGACGCGCAGGATCTCGCCGTTGCGGACGTACCAGACGGTGCCGTTGAGGTCGCGCAGCGTGGTCACCCGCAGGCCCACCGCCTCCACGGTGCCGGTGGCCTCGCCGAGATCCACGACGTCGCCGACGCCGTACTGGTCCTCGACCATCATGAACATCCCGGACAGGAAGTCCCGGACCAGGTTCTGCGCGCCGAAGGCGACCGCGACACCGAGCACACCGGCCGAGGCCAGCACCGGGCCGAGCTCGACGTCGAAGACCTTCAGCACGTACATCGACGCGATGCCGAAGATCAGGAACGACGCGATGGACTTCAGCACCGAGCCGATGGTGCGGGCGCGCTGCTTGCGCCGTTCGGAGAGCAGTTCGGCGGTGAGGGTGTCGCCGCGGCGCTCCTTCAGCGGCTGCAGCAGCTTCGGGGTCTTGCCGTTGCCGCGGGTCAGCCCGTTGATCGTGCGGTGCACGAAGTACCGCAGCAGGAAGGCGACCAGCAGGATGAAGACGATGTTGAGCGGCTTGGCGATCAGCAGCTCGGCGTAGGCGGCCAGCCACTCGACGCCGGTCAGGTCGTGGATCGTCTTGCACCAGCTGCCCGCCTCGTTGACGCAGCTGGGTTGGGCGAGCAGCGGGGGGATCATCGGTTCGGGGATTTGCATCGATCTTCCTGGGGAGCTTCGGGGGATGGCAGCGGGGGCGGGTGGGTTCGTGAACGCCCCGCCGTTCACGACGCCCACCGCGCCGCTGCCGTTGTCTCCAGTGCCGGACCGACCGCGCGGCTCAGCCGAGTGCGAGCCCGGTCGCCTCCGCCAGGAAGGCCAGCTGGTCGGTCGCCAGCCCCACCGTACGTGAAACCGAGCGGGCGGAATGCCCGACCTCGGTCTCCCTGCGCAGCAACACCGGCCGTTCGCCCGGGTCGGAAGCGGTCGCGTGCTGGAGCGCCGCGCACATCTTGCGCGCGTGGTTGGGGTCGACCCGGGTGTCGGACTCGAACACCGTCAACAGCACCGACGGGTAGCGGGTCCCCTCGCGCACCGCGTGGTACGGCGAGTACGACAGCAGCCAGCCCAGCTCCTCGGCGTCGTCGGCGGTGCCGTACTCCTCGTTCCAGGTGCGGCCCAGCAGGAACCGCTCGTAGCGCACCATGTCCAGCAGTGGCGCGGAACACACCACCGCCCGGTACAGGTCGGGCCGCTGGGTCAGCGCCGCGCCCACGAGCAGCCCGCCGTTGGAGCCGCCGGAGATCGCCAGCTGGTCGGAGGTCGTCCAGCCCTGCTCGACCAGGTGCTCGGCGGCGGCGTGGAAGTCGTCGAAGACGTTCTGCTTGCTCTCGCGCATGCCGGCGCGGTGCCACTGCTCGCCTTCCTCGCCGCCACCGCGCAGCGACGGCTCGGCCCACACCCCGCCCGCGGAGACCCAGGCCAGCGCGGACGGCGTGTAGCCGGGCTCCATCGACAGCGAGAAGCCGCCGTAGCCGGTCAGCAGCACCGGGCGGGGGCGGTCGGGCTCGGCGGTGGGGCTGAGCACGAACATCCGCACCTCGGTGCCGTCCAGCGAGGTGTAGGTGACCTGGCGGGTGTGCACGTCGGGCAGGTCCACCGCGCCCGGCGCCCGCGCCTCGAGGCCGGTCTCACCGCTCGTGCGCGAGTAGGTGTGCACGCAGGGCGGGGTGGCGAAGTCGGTCCAGCCCAGCCACAGGCGGTCGCGGTCGTGCGTGGTCAGCTCGTCGACGGTGTTGAGCGCGGTGACCTGCCCGGTGCCCGGCAGCGGCACCTCGTCGGTGCGCTCACCGGTGGCCGGGTCGTGCAGCGTCAGCTCCGACACCGCGTGCCGGGTGCGCAGCACGGCCAGGCGCGGCTCGCCGTCGCCGGGGTCGAACCAGCGCACCGCCTCCAGCACCGAGTCCGGGTCCTCGGGGACCAGCTCGGTCCAGTTCTCCGGCTCCGGGTGCTCGGGGTCGGCCACGCACAGCCGCCAGCGCGGCGCGTCCAGCGTGGTCTGCACGTACATCCGGCCGTCACGCTCGACCCATGCCGAGGCGCGCACGCCGTCGGAGGTGTCGAGGACGCGGCGCAGCTCGGGCACCGGGGCACCGTCGGAGAGGTCGGCGATCCACACCGAGTCGCGGCGCGCGGTGCCCGGGCTGCCGTGCACGAACAGCCACCGGCCGTCCCGGGACACCGACGTGCCGAAGTAGAACGTGTGGTGCAGGCCCTCGCCGTGCACGAGCAGGTCCTGCTCCGGGTCGGCGCCCACCCGGTGGCGCCACACCCGGCGGTGGAACTGCTCCTCGCCCTCGGGCACCGACTCCTTGGGCAGGCGCCGGACGTAGAAGAACTCCTCGCCACCGGGCAGCCACGCGATCGAGGTGTAGCGGCAGCGGTCGATCGGCCCCTCGATGCGCTCGCCGGTGGCCACGTCGATGACGTGCAGCAGCGACTCTTCGTCGCCGCCGACCGAGACCTGGTAGGCCAGCTTGTCGCCCTCCAGGCTGGGGGACCACGCGTCCAGGGTCGTCAGGCCGGAGGGGTCGATCTCGGTGACGTCCAGCAGCACGCGCTCGGAGCCGTCGGCCTCGCGCACGTGCAGGACGGCGAACTCCTGGCCGGGCAGGCGGCGGGTGAAGAACGCCCGTCCCGCCCGCCACACCGGGGCCGAGACCGAGCCCGCCGACAGCAGCGACCGCATCCGCTCGGCGACCGCCTCGCGGCCCGGGAGCGCGTCGAGCCAACCGCGAGCAAGCTCGTCCTGGGTGGCGGACCACTCCTTGGTCCGCGGGTCGGCGGCGTCCTCCAGCCACCGGTACGGGTCGTCGATCCGGCGCCCGTGGAGCACCTCCGAGGTTTCGGATCGCTCGGCGTCTGGGTAAGTCAGCACAACATCGGTCACGCCCGCCGACAATACGTGCGTTCACGCCGCTTTCGCCGGAACGCAATGGATCATTTCCGCGCATGCGGTGAATCGCCGGTTCGAGGCGCCGCGGCGGATCAGTTCACCTCTCGGCCGCGCGTTGTTCACGGGGGATTTGAACAACCACTTCGCAACACGTGTCGAATCACACGTGCGTTCGGGCGGACATTTGTGTTCGACTTATGCCCGGTACCCGGTGGAGGTGGTCGCGTGCCCGACCGACAACCGACTCCGAAAGGCGCAGCCGCTGGGCTGGCGCCTCGGGCCCCCCTGTGCTCTGCACAGCCGGCCCGCGGGAGTGGACCGCCGCTGGCGGCCGACCGGCCGCCCGGCCACGCAGGCGCTTGGCGCAAGCGGCGGGTGTTGTTGCTGAACACCACGTTCGAGCCCCTGACCGCGCTGCCGTTGCGCAGGGCGATCGTGCTCATCGTGTGCGGGAAGGCAGAGGTCGTGCACGGCGATTCGGCCGGGATGGTGCTGCACTCGGCGACCAGCAGCGTCGAGGTGCCGTCGGTGATCCGCCTGAGCAACTTCGTGCGGGTGCCCTACCGCGGGCGGGTGCCGCTGACCAGGGCGGCGCTGATGCTGCGGGACAACCACCGCTGCGTCTACTGCGGCGGGCGGGCCGAGACGATCGACCACGTGGTGCCGAGGAGCCGTGGTGGGCCGCACGCGTGGGAGAACTGCGTGGCGAGTTGCACGAAGTGCAACCACCGCAAGGCCGACAAGACGCTGAGCGAGCTGGGCTGGCGGCTGCCGGTGGCCCCGCATGCGCCGCGCGGGCGGCACTGGCGGTTGCTCGCCGGGCTGTCCGAAACGGACCCGTTGTGGCTGCCGTACCTGGGTGAGCCGGCCGCCTAGGCGGCGAGAGCACCGGTGTCCGTGGCCGCGCAGGCGGCCGCGAGGCGCTGGTCGAGGTCGCGGGCGCTGATGCGCACACCGCGGTGGACGCCGGAGATCCGAACACCGCTGCGACCGCTGATCCGCACGCCCCGGTCCTGCCCGGAAATGCGCACGCCGCGGTGCCGACCGCTGATGCGCACGCCCTGGTGCGTCCCGCTGATCCGGACGCCCCGGTGCCGGCCCGAGATGCGCACACCGTGCCGTGCGCTGATGCGGACCCCGCGCTGCTCGCCGGAGATCCGCACGCCGCTCCGTGCGCTGATGCGCACTCCACTGCACGCGCTGATGCGAACACCCGCCTGACCGCTGATCCGCACACCCTGGCGCGCGCTGATCCGCACGCCGCTGCGTCCACTGATCCGCACGCCCCGGTCCTGCCCGGAGATCCGGACCCCGCGCTGTTCACCGCTGATGCGGACGCCGCGCTGTTCACCGGAGATCCGCACGCCGCTCCGTGCGCTGATGCGGACACCTGCCTGCCCACTGATGCGGACACCCGCCTGACCGCTGATGCGCACGCCGCGGTCGTGTCCGGAGATCCGCACACCGCTGCGACCGCTGATCCGCACGCCCCGCGCCGCACCGCTGATGCGGACCCCGCGATTCGTCCGCGCGTCGTTGTCGATTCGGGCCGCCCGACCGTGCCCGCTAATGCGCACACCGTGTTCAAGCAAGGGCTCGCCATTCACCGGAAGGGTGAGGGTGTTGGTCTGTGTGGCGGTTACGATGATCGACATTGTGTGCCTCCTGCATTCAAAACAACCGTTGAACGCGTATGATCAAATATGCAAGACCCATACAGGTGAAAAGTTAGAAGCACGCAACCCCAAGAACAAGCCGCCAAGTTGCCGCCGGTTGCAACCTTCTGGTTGGACTCCATTCGGACGGGCGCGCTAGGCCATTCGTGTTACTTGGTGTGACCTAAAGCACAGTGAGAGTCGGCGGCGAGCGGTGCGTCCGTCTTCGCGCACGGGCATATACCAGCGACAACGCCGTGGTCGCGCACCGTCCGCGGCCGTTGCGGAACTCTCGGTGGCCGCTGGTCGAAGAACTCCTGTCAGCCGTGGTCGCGACCCACGATCCCGGCGTCATCGGATACCGTAACCGCTGTGACTGTCGTGGAGACTCTGCTCGTCCTGGCGGTGGTCCCAGCGGCCATCTACGGGATCATCGTGCTCATCGCGCTGTGGCCACGGTTCACCCGTCCCCGCTACCGCGCGGGCCAGGAGTGGGACTTCGCTCCGGTGTTCTGGGTCGCGAACCCCGCGGGCGTCAGCGCCGCTCCGCTGGCCGACCTGGAATCCGAGGACGCACAGCCCAGCACCGCCCGGGGAGGCGCACGTGGCAACTGGTGAGATCGCCCGCTCCTCCGAGGCCCCGGACCTCGGCGCCGGCGAGGCGCTGATGGCGACGGGCCGGGTGTCCATCGCCCGCAAGGTGGAGCCCGAGCGTCCGAAGCTGCCGTTCAGCACCACCCAGCTGTCCAGGCTGGACGAGGCCCTCACGCTCTCCAGCCGGACCACCGGACTGGAGTTCGCCATCTACATCGGCGGCCTCGGCGAGGACACCCGCGCCACCGCCGAGGAGCTGCACGCCGGCCTGGGCGGCCGCGCGCAGGACGGGGTCCTGGTCGCGGTGTCGCCGGGCCAGCGCAAGTTCGAGATCGTCACCGGCGAGGAAGCCCACCGCCGGGTCCCGGACCGCAGCTGCCAGCTCGCGGCGATGAGCATGGTCGCCTCCTTCCGCGAGGGCGAGCTGGTCGAGGGCCTGATCAGCGGGCTGCGGATGCTCGCCGACACCGCGGGCACCAAGTTCGGCGACCACTGAGGACGCTGCCGCGAAACCACTGAGGACGGCCCCGGCGGGGCCGTCCTCGCGTGCGTTCACCGGTCAGAGCAGGCCGAAGCTCTGGAAGTGCTTGAACATCTCGTAGGCCGACGAGGTGACCGCGACCGCCCCGGCCTGCTTGGCCTGCGTCCCGTACTGCAGCTCGCCGCGCTGTCCGCAGTAGATGATGACCGGCGTGTCGACACCCAGGTCCCGAAGCTCCCGCAGCAGGACGAGCCCCGCGTCGGAGCGGTAGCGCCCGTCCTCGGTGCGCGACATGTCCGAGATGATCAGCCGGTAGGGCCGTTCGGACAGCTCGCTCAGCGCCTCGCCGGTCGACGCCACCATCGACACCCGCACGCCGTTGTCGCGCAGCTGCTCCACCAGCAGCGCGTGCGACTCGGGCCGCTCGGCCACCCACAGCACCGCGAACGGCTCCGGGCCGACCGGGGCGTGCACGTCGGGCAGGTCGCTCTCCTCCAGCTCCGACCCCAGCGGCGGGGGCGGGGCGAGCACCTCCTCCAGCTCCAGTGGACCCGCGCCGACCCGCTGCTCCTTGGTGTCGAGCTGCTTGCTGAGCATGCTCAGCTGCCGCTGGAGGTCCTGGATCATGTCGTTCTGCTGGTCGTTGAGCTCGTGCATGGTGAGCTTCTGGCCGCCCACCTCGAACTCCAGCTCCCGCTTCTCGGCGGTCTTGAGCACCCGCCCGATCGCGCGCCGGAACACGAAGATGGCCGTCAACGTGATCAGCGGCCACAGGAGCTGGGCGATCGACGAGATCAACTGGGACATCGCGGCTCCACTGCTCGCCGAGGCGCCGCGGTCGCCGGGCGCCTGACCGGACCGACCCGCCCAGCTTACGTGCGGTGAACGACTGGACACGGAAGGTGAGAAGCCGTGTCCGGTGCCGTCCGTGATCCTTTCGGGGCAACCCCGCAAGGCTCACGGACGGCCACCTCAGGAACGGTCGAACTCACGTGCGGCCAGCGCCCGCACGATGCCGGCGCGGCCCTCGGAAACCAGGCGCCGCAGCGCCGGGGCGTGCTCGCCCTCCAGCCAGCGGTCGGCCACCGCGACGGTGTCCTCGTCGACCGCCCACGACGGGAACAGCCCGATCACGGTGGGCTGCGCCCGCTCGCTGGACCGGCGGTGCCAGACCTCGTCGATCTCGTCGAAGTAGCGCCGCACGTAGGACGCCAGCAGCTCGCGCTGCCCCGGGTGCTGGAACCCGGAGATGATCGCGTCGCTGATGGCGTTGGGCAGCTGGTCGTCGTGGACCGCGCGCTGCCAGGCCTTCTCCTTGGCCTCCGGGGTCGGGATCAGCGAGCGGGCCCGCTCGGCACGCCTGCGGCCGGTCGCGGTCTGGTCCCGCTCCAGCTCGGCGTCGATCTCGGCCTCGCCCGCGGCGCCGTGGGCGACCAGCGCCTGCAGCAGGCCCCAGCGCAGGTCGGTGTCGACGGTGAGGCCCTCCAGCGGCGCCGTGCCGTCCAGCCAGCCGCGCATCGCCGAGATCTGCTCCTCGCCGAGCACCGAGCCCGCCAGCGAGTTGACGAACGCGAGCTGGTGGTCGGAGCCGGGCTCGGCGGCGCGGGCCAGCTCGAGCAGGCGGCCCGCGAAGCGGCGCCAGCCCTCCGGCTGCCACGCCGGGTCGGCGTAGGAGGCCAGCGCGGTCTGGGTCTGCAGCAGCACCCGCTGGACCACGCCGATCTCGCTCTCCGCGCCGATGCCGGTGGTGGGGGAGCTGCCGAGCACGAGGCTGACGAAGTCGCGGGCCTTGAGCTCGGCCTCGCGGGTCATCTCCCAGGCCGTCGACCAGCACAGCGCGCGCGGCAGCGACTCCTGGATGTCGGCGATGCGGTCGATGAGCGTGGCCAGCGACTGCGGGTCCAGCCGCATCGTGCAGTAGGTCAGGTCGTCGTCGTTTACCAGCACCAGCTTGCCCCGGTGCACGCCGACCAGGTCGGGGACCTCGGTGCGCTCGCCGGTGACGTCGAGCTCCACGCGGTGGGTCCGCACCAGCTCGCCGGTGGCCGGGTCGTCGTCGTAGATGCCGATCGCCAGGCGGTGCGTGCGGTGCTCACCGGCGCCGGGACGGGCCGGGCTCTGCAGCACCGAGAACGAGGTGAAGCGGCCCTCGTCGTCGATGGCGAGCTTCGGGCGCAGCATGTTCAGACCGGTGGTCTGCAGCCACTGCGCGCTCCACCAGGACAGGTCGCGGCCGGACGCCTCCTCCAGCGCGACGAGCAGGTCGTCGAGCGTGGCGTTGCCCCACGCGTGCCGGTCGAAGTAGACCTTCAGCCCGGCCAGGAAGTTCTCCAGACCCACGTAGGCCACGAGCTGCTTGAGCACCGACGCGCCCTTGGCGTAGGTGATGCCGTCGAAGTTGACCTCGACCGCCTGCAGGTCGGGGATGTCGGCGGCCACCGGGTGCGTGGAGGGCAGCTGGTCCTGCCGGTAGGCCCAGGACTTCTCCACGCTGGCGAAGGTCGTCCAGGCGTTGGTGTACTGGGTCGCGCCGACCTGCGCCAGCACGCTGGCCCACGTCGCGAAGGACTCGTTGAGCCACAGGTCGTCCCACCAGCGCATGGTGACCAGGTCGCCGAACCACATGTGCGCCATCTCGTGCAGGACGGTCTCGGAGCGGCGCTCGTAGAGGTAGCCGGTGACCCGCGACCGGAAGACGTAGTCCTCCAGGAAGGTCACGCAGCCCGCGTTCTCCATGGCGCCGGCGTTGAACTCCGGAACGAAGCACTGGTCGTACTTGCCGAAGGGGTAGGGCACGCCGAAGGCCTTGTGGAAGAACCCGAAACCCTGCTTGGTCTCGATGAACAGCCGCTCGGCGTCGAGGTGCTCGGCCAGCGAGGCGCGGCAGTAGATGCCCAGCGGGATCTCGTCCTGGCCGTCGTCGCCGGGGAAGACGTCGCGCCACTCGGCGTAGGGACCCGCCACCAGCGCGACCAGGTAGGTCGACATCGGCTTGGTGGTGTCGAAGACGTGCCGCCGGGTGCCCTCGCCGGTGTCGGTGACCTCACCGGCGGCGTTGGAGATGACCTTCCAGTCCTGCGGCGCGGTGACGGTGATCTGGTAGGTGGCCTTGAGGTCGGGCTGGTCGAAGCAGGTGAACATCCGCTTCGCGTCGGCGGTCTCGAACTGGCTGTAGAGGTAGACGCCGCCGTCGACGGGGTCGATGAAGCGGTGCAGGCCCTCACCGGTGTTGGTGTACTGGCAGTCGGCGTGCACCACCAGCTCGTTGTCGGCGGCCAGCTCCGGCAGCCGGATGCCCGTCGACTCGTCGTAGTCGGAGACGTCGAGCTCGACACCGTTGAGCACGGCGCTGCGCACCCGTGCCGCCACCAGGTCGATCCAGCTCTCCGCGCCCGGCGTCGCGCTGCGGAACCGCACGGTGGTGGTCGAACCGAAGGTCTCCACCTCCGGACCACCCGCTCCTGCGGACAGGTCCAGCTCGATCGCGTAGGACTGGACCTCCAGCAGCGCGGCACGCTGCTCGGCCTGCTCGCGGGTGAGGTTCGGCGGGGCCACGGATTCACCTCGTTGCTCGTCGGGAGACCGGTGCGTTGCGACCGCACCGGCAGGGGCTCAGGCATCAAATCACGTCCCGGGTGGTGCTGTGACGTTCGGTGGTGGCGCTGATTCGTCGGCGTGTCGGTCGTCTGGGGCACGCGGGACTCCTGCGCCGGGAGGGGATGCCGGTGCGCTGCCGGGAAGACACTGGTGCGCCGAGGGGTTACACCGGCAGAGGCCCGGACACCGCCGGGTGCGTGATCATGGAGGTTTGGACAGATGACCGCTGAGGACCGGCCGAGGGTCGACTTCTACTTCGACCCCGCCTGCCCGTTCGCGTGGGTGACGTCCCGCTGGATCCTGGAGGTCCAGCAGGTGCGCGACATCGACCTGCACTTCCGGGTCATGAGCCTGTCCGTGCTCAACGAGGGCCGGGACCTGCCCGAGGACTACCTGGAGCTGCTGGCCAAGGCGTGGGGACCGGTGCGGGTGGCCATCGCCGCGGCCAAGCACCACGGCGAAGAGGTCCTTGCGCCGTTCTACACCGCTCTCGGGACCCGGATCCACGACCAGGGCAACCACGACTACGACGCCGTCATCGCCGAGTCGCTGGCCGAGGTCGGCCTGCCCGCGTCGCTGGCGGAGGCCGCGAACAGCACCGACTACGACGAGGAGCTGCGGGCCAGCCACCACGCCGGCATGGCGCCGGTCGGGGAGGACGTCGGCACGCCCACCATCCACGTGGACGGCGTGGCGTTCTTCGGCCCGGTGCTCTCCCGGATCCCGCGCGGTGAGGAGGCGGGCCGCATCTTCGACGGCGCCCGGCTGCTGGCGGGCTACCCGTACTTCTTCGAGCTGAAGCGGACCCGCACCGAGAACCCGCGGTTCGACTGAGGTTCGGGTACGCCCGGCTGCTCACCGGGGGTGGCGCCGCGGCAACCCGGCCGAGGTGTCGTTCGGTGTCCTGGTCAGCCGGGACACCACCCGGTTCCCGGGACGAGTGGTCGCCGCTGGTCCGACCGGTGCCGGGTGATCGCCGCGAGTTCCGTTCCGAACAGGGTTGTGACAGGCTCGGTGTGACGTCCGACGTTGTCACAGTCTTGTGGAGGATTCCATGGCGGCGCCCAGCACCAGCACCGGCCACGTCATCGGCGGCGAGCACGTCGAGGGCGCCGGCGAGCGCATCGACGTGGTCAACCCCGCCACGGAGCAGGTGATCGCCTCGGTGCCGGCGGGCACCCCGGCCGACGTCGACGCCGCGGTGGCCGCGGCGCGGGCGGCGTTCGACGGCTGGGCCGCGACGCCGACGGGGGAGCGTGCGGCGGCGGTCCGGCGGATCTCCGAGGGGCTGGCGGCGCGCCGCGACGAGATCGCCGCGACGGTGACCGCCGAGATGGGCTCACCGATCTCGTTCTCCACGCACGTGCACGCGAGCGTGCCGGTGGCGACCTCGGCGGGCATCGCCGAGGTCCTGGAGACCGGGTTCCCGTGGACCGAGGAGTCCGGCAACTCGCTGATCGTGCGCGAGCCGATCGGGGTGGTCGCGGCGATCACGCCGTGGAACTACCCGCTGCACCAGATCGTCGCCAAGGTGGCCGCGGCACTGGCGGCGGGCTGCACGATCGTGCTCAAGCCGAGCGAGGTGGCACCGCTGACCGCCGGGATCTTCGCCGAGGTCGTGGCCGAGGCCGGGGTCCCGGCTGGGGTGTTCAACCTCGTGCACGGCACCGGCCCGGTGGTCGGCGAGGCGCTGGCCGCCCACCCGGACGTCGACATGGTGTCCTTCACCGGGTCGACGCGGGCCGGTCGCCGCGTATCGGAGGTCGCCTCGGCGACGGTCAAGCGCGTCGCGCTCGAACTCGGCGGCAAGTCGGCCAACATCGTGCTCGACGATGCCGACCTGACCAAGGCGGTCAAGCTCGGCGTCGCTGGCTGCTTCCCCAACGGCGGCCAGAGCTGCAACGCGCTCAGCCGCATGCTGGTGCCGGAATCCCTCTGCGACGAGGCGGTCTCGCTCGCCGTCGCGGCAGCGGCGAAGTACACGGTCGGCGACCCCACCGACGAGTCGACGCGGATCGGGCCGATGGTCTCCGACGTCCAGCGCGACCGGGTCGTGGAGTACATCGGCAAGGGCGTCGAGGAGGGCGCGACGCTGGCCGCGGGCGGCCCGGAGCGCCCGGAAGGCCTCGACACCGGCTACTACGTGCGCCCGACCGTCTTCTCCGGCGTGAAGCCGGAGATGACCATCGCCCGCGAGGAGATCTTCGGACCGGTGCTGTCGATCCTGTCCTACAGCGACGAGGACGAGGCCGTGCGCATCGCCAACGACAGCGAGTACGGCCTGGCGGGCGCGGTCTTCGGCTCCGAGGAGCGCGCCCTGGCGGTGGCCCGGCGCATGCGGACGGGCCAGGTGGCGGTCAACGGCGGCGCGTTCAACCCCCAGGCGCCCTTCGGCGGGTACAAGCAGTCCGGCAACGGCCGCGAGTTCGGCAAGTTCGGCCTGGAGGAGTTCCTGGAGATCAAGTCCATCCAGCGCTGAGGTCTGTCTTGGGCGCGGAAGCGGGTTCCAGGCTGCTTTCGCGCCCAAGACTACGATCAGTGTTGTGATCCGCGTTCGCGACCCACATCCATGGCCCACGACTGAGGCCGAGGCCGTCGCGATCCAGGAGCGGCTGCGTCCACTGGTTCGATTCGACGGCGAGCCCCGCGAAATCCGCACGGCCGCGGGACTGGACGTGGCGTACCGCGACGAGTCCGACGAGCTGGTCGCCGCGGTGACGGTTCTCGACGTGGCGACGCTGTCCGTCGTGGACAGCGCCGTGGTGCGCGGGAAGGCCGAGTTCCCTTATGTCCCCGGACTTTTCGCCTTCCGGGAGGCGCCGTCTCTGTTGCAGGCCTTGGCGGAGTTGTCGGTGGAACCGGACGTTCTGGTCTGCGACGGACAGGGTCTGGCGCACCCGCGCCGCTTCGGCTTGGCCTGCCATTTGGGGGTGCTCACCGACGTGCCCAGCATCGGCGTCGGCAAGACGGCGATGGGTCACTACGAGCCGCCAGGCGAGGAGCGCGGCGCCTGGACCCCGCTCCGCCTCGACGACGAAGTCGTCGGGCGAGCGCTGCGCACGCAGCGCGGGGTGAAGCCGGTGTTCGTGTCCGTAGGCCACCGCTTCACCCTCGACGCAGCCTGCGACCTCGTGTTGCGGCTGGCGCCTAAATACCGCCTGCCGGAGACGACACGCACCGCCGACCACCTGGGGCGGTCGGCTCTTCGCTGACCCTAGCCGGCGTCCTGCCAGGTCACGTTGCCTTCGGCGTCGAAGCCCTGTCGCCGGATGACCAGACCCTCATCCGAAAACTCAAGTTCTCTGGCGAGGGTGCCGTCGGGTCGCCAGGCGCGGTGCAGGCCGATTGGGAGGCCCTTGCTGAAATTGCCTTCCTCCTTCAAGGTGCCGTCCGGGTACCACTCGCGGTCAGGACCTTCCTGACGCCCGTTGGCGTAGGTTGTGATGGAGATCAACGTGCCATCGGGAAGCCGGTCCTCTTCCTCACCGGTGAACGGCTGACCCTGGTGCCAGGCCCGCCCGGAACCGTCCACGTCGAGATCGTCTTCGTTGACCCGGATCAATTCGTGCTCCCCTGATTCTGCTCTTGCCGCTCTTTGAACTTCCGATCTTGCTCCTTGAACTTTTCATTGTAGTCCGGGTTGTAAACTTCTTTGCGCTCCCACTTCGGGTTCGGGCTACCGTCAGGATCGTTGGGGTCGAGGTGCGATCCGGCCTGGAAACCGCCGGTACCCATTTTGGCTCCGTGCGTGAGATCGGCCTCGTCCCGCACGTTGTCCGGGAGCGAGGCAGGGCCGGAAACGATTCGTGCGCAGTTCGCGCAGCAGGAGGCAACGTCGTTGGGGTCTTTCACGAAGGTGAAGCGCGCGTCGACGTAGAGATCGTCGAGTACCTTCTGGAACTCGGCTTCAGACTTGATGCGGACGATCTCGACTTGCTTGCCTTCCCGGGTAACGGTTTCGATGTTCTGCGGTGCCCGACCCTCTCGGGTTGCCGCTGCCTTCTCCTCAGCGGCGGCGATTTCTTCACGCCGTTTGAGCAGCGCGTCGAGCGCTTTGACCTCGCCGTGGCGGTGGGGAACGTCGTTGTGCGGGAACTCCGCCTGCTTGATCGTGTTGATGTCGGTTCCGGGTGGGTAACCGGCCATCTTCGCGATGTGGTCCTGCAACTGCCGGTGGAGGAGGTCGTCCTTGGTCAGCTGGTATTTGTTCCCGGCGCTGTCAATTCCGGTCGCGGGTTGGCCGTTCAATTCGGTTGATGTCGGGACGTTTGTCCCGGTGCGTCCGTTCAACCCCTCGAACACGGTGCCGTAGCGCCTGTCCATCACCAATGCGTTGACCGCGCCCGCCTTGCCCATCGACTTCTTGCTGTACGCGACACCGTCCTTATCTTTGACGGCGTCCGCCTTGATCCGGCCCTTTTTGTCGATGTTGTCCTCGACGGCTTTGGTGATGCTCTTCTGCCTGTCCTCGATCGACGTGCGGACGTACTTGTCGACAGGCTTGCCATCGATGGTCTGGATCAGGCCTTCGGAATCGCGGGTGATTTCTCGAGGATCATCGTCGCCGCCGACTTGTTCGAGTTCGTGTCCACGCTCGAGATCAGCAGGAATCTGCGGCTCTTGGTACGGAGTCCGAGGCTCGTCGTCCTCGCCGCGAGCCTCGGCATCCTCCGGCTGGTCGCCGGAGTCCTCGCCGTCCCGCGAGGGGTGGAAGCCGTCGTTGCTGGCGGGGGTGGTGGTGCCGTCGGGGTTGTGGGTGTCCCAGCCGCCGTTCGGGGGCCAGCCGGGCAGGCCGTCGGGGCCCATGTCGCTGGCGAAGACGCGGCCGTTGCCGTCGGTCCAGGCCAGGCCGCGGGGGGCGGTGACGGGGACGCCGAGTTCGCGGGACAGGTCGCTGGCCAGGCCGCTGGTGCCCGCGTCGCAGGAGAGCAGACGCAGCGGCTTGCTTCCGTCCCAGTTGGGGTCGCGGCGGAGCATGTCGGCGAATTCCTTCGGGGTGAAGGTTTGGTCGCCGACGCGCACGCGGCCGTCGGGGAGGGCGTGGACGTCCACCGTGTGGTGGACACCGTCGTCGGGAACCCGGTTCGCGAGGTCCCGCATGTTCGGGTCGTCGTGGTACGAGGACCCGGCAGGGGTCTGCTGGCGGGTGCTCTCGGCCTGGTCGATCTGGTGCTGGCGCTCCGGCGTGCCCGGGTCGGCGTCGGTCTTGTCGCGCGGGGCGTCCGAATCGCGGTCTCGCGGTGCGTCGGTGTCCTGGCGCTGGTCGGCGCTGTCCTTGGGGCGGGAGTCCGGCTGGTTCTGGTCCGGCCTGGTCCCGTCGGGGCGCGAGCCGTCCGGGTGCTGGGACTGCGGGTTCGTGCCGTCGGGACGGGCGTTCGCCGGGCGATCGCCGCCGTCGGGGCGGGTGCCGTCCGGTCGGGGCTGCTGGCCGTCCGGGCGCGACGACGGAGCGTCCTGGCGCGGCGGGGTGCTGCCGTCCGGCCGTTGGCCGGGGCCGGCGGGGCGCTGGCCGGTCGCGTCGGGACGCGGAGCCGCGTTGTCGGGACGCGGGCCGGCGCCGTCCGGACGGGGGCCTGCGCTGTCGGGACGCGGGCCGGCCGTGTCAGGGCGCGGACCTGCGGTGTCAGGGCGTGGCCCGGCCGCATCGGGGCGTGGGCTCACACCATCCGGGCGCTGGGCGGGGCCGTCGGGGCGCTGGCCCGGGGCGTCCGGTCGCTGGCCGGCCGGGCCCTGGGGGCGCTGCGAGGTGCCGTCCGGAGCGGAGGGGTGCGGGCGCGGCCCCGGTGTGTCGGGGCGCTGCCCGGCCGGGCCGTCGGGGCGGGTGTTGCCGCCGGGCCCGCCCGGCCGCTGCGGTCCGCCCGGCCCCTGCGGGGGCCGGTTCGGCGGACCGTCGCCGCCGTGCTGCCGCGGCGACGGCACGCCGTCGCCGCCCTGCCCGGGCCGTCCCGGCCCGGAGGCGTCCGGGCGTGCGCCCGGACCGCCGGGCCCGCCCTGCGGGCCCCGGGCCGGCGCGTCCGCCGCGCCGCGCGGCGCGGCGCCCGCGGGACGGCCGCTCTGCGGCCCGCCCGGCCGGTCGCCGGGCGCGCCGCCGGGGCGGCCGCCCTCCGGCCCGCGCGGGCCCGCGTCGGCTCCGCCGCCGGCGGGCCGCGCCGCGGCGCCGGGCGTGCCCGGCGTACCGGTCCAGCCGCCGCCCGCTCCGGGGCGGCCTCCGCCGCCTCCGGGCGTGCTGCCGCCACCGGCTCCGACGCCACCGGCGCCGCCTGCCATGCCGCCGCCCATCGCGCCGCCCGCTGCCGCGGGCTGGTCGGCGCGACCGGCACCCGCGGAGGCCGCCGCGGGCGCGGGGCTCGGGGTGGCCGCGGTGCCCGGCGCAGCCGGAGCGTCCACATTGGCCGCGTTGGTGCCAGCGGGAGTGTTGGGGGAGCGGGTCGAGTCGCCGCCTCCGACGGTGGAGAAGCCACCGCCGCCGTGCGAGGCGCCGCCACCGACGCCGCCGCCACCGCCGTGGGACGCACCGCCGCCGAGGCCGCCGCCGGCACCACCACCGCCGTGGGAACCACCGGACGAATCCGGAGAGCCCGCACCAGCACCACCGCCACCGGAGGCGCCACCGGACGAGGAGGGGCTCGGCGAATCCGAACCGCCAGAGGTGCCGGAACCGTTGGGCGAACTCCCGCTGGAACCACCACCGGAAGTGCCGCTGTCGCTTGGGGAGTAGCTGCCTCCGCCGCTGTCGCTGCGCGGGCTGGGACTGCCGTCGCCACCGCCCGGCGTCGCGTGCGAGGCGCCGCCGCCCGAAGACGACGGGGTGGAGTCACCGCCTGGAGAAGTTGGCGTCGGGTCGCCGCCCGAGGCGCGGCCGCCGGAATCGTTGCTGTGGCTGGAAGAACCGCCACCGGAGGAACCGGAGTCGGAAGTGGAATGTCCGCCACCGGAGGATCCGGAGTCGGAAGTCGAATGACTGCCACCGCCGGACGAACCGTCGGCAGTGCCACCGGAGTCGCCGCCTGCGGACATTGTGGACGGTCCGGTCCCGCCGCTGCTGGAAGAAGAACCGCCGTCGCTGGAAGGCGAGCCGCCGCCGCTGGACGGGGTGCCGCCACCGGAGCTGGAAGAGGAGGAATCAGAGGAACCGGAAGACGAATCGGAGGAACCGGAATAGCTGGAGTCGCCACCGCCGGAGCCGGATCCGCTGTCGGACGTCGAGGCGGAGCCGCCGCCCGAGCCGGAACCAGTGCCCCCGGAGCCGGAATCGGACCCGCCGGAACCCCCGTCGCCCGAGCCGGAACCGGAGCCCGAACCAGAGCCACCCGAGCCCGTGTCGGAGCCGCCCCCGGACCCGCCGTCACCCGAACCCGAGCCAGAGCCCGAACCGCCGTCACCCGAGCCGGAAACGGACCCCGACCCGCCGTCACCGGACCCCGACCCCGAGCCACCGGCTCCGCCGGTGTCGACGTCGGGGGTGCGGATGTTGTCGGCGATGTGGCCGGCGCCCGCGCCGATGCCGCCCATGCCGGCGCCGGTGACGCCGCCGGACATGGCGCCGGTGCCGACGTCGCCCCAGTCGACCTTGCCCTCGGTGATGAGCTGCTCGGCGACGCTGCCGATGGCGCCTTCGGCGGCGCCGGTGGCGCCCTCCTTCAGGGCTTCCTTGCCGATGTTCTTGGCGACGCTCTCGCTCGCCGCCGCCGCGGCGTCGCCCGCCGCGTCACCGGCGGCGTCGCCCGCCGCCCGGCCGGCCGCGGTGCCGGCGTTGCCGGCCGCGCCGCCCGCGGCGTCGCCGATCGCGTCGCCGCCCATGCGGCCCGCGACCTTGCCGACGCCCTCGAACGCGCCGCCGACCACGCCGCCGATGGCGCCGCTGATCGCCGCGTCCTTGAACTTGCCGCCGTCGAGGCCCTTGCGCTCGCCGGAGGCGATCTGGATGCCCTGCACCGCCGCCTCGATCGCCATCGAGGTGGCGACCTCGATCGCGACGTTCTTGGCGATGCTCATGACGAGCTGCTTGAAGATCTGCCACACGACGGCGCGGGTGATGCCCTGCGCGATCGGGATGCCGGCCGTGGAGGCGCCGAAGGTGCCGAAGGCCGCGGCCACCATCGCCGCGATCTGGATCGCCAGCGCGATCAGCGAGGCGATGATCGTCAGCTTGGTGTGCTCGACCTCGAGCGCGCTGTTGTCGCAGCTCTCGGCGAGCTTGTCGCACGCTTCCTTCAGCTTGGGCAGCGCCGCCTCGCCGCCTTCGCCGATGTCCTTCCACATCTTCTCGAAGGCGTCGGCGGTCTTGCCCTCCATGGCGCTCTTGACCTGCTGGGCGCCGTTGTTGCCCGCGGAGGTGACCCCGTCCAGGCCCTGGCCCGCGGCGCGCCACGCGTCGGCGAGACGGCGCAGCGCGTCCTCGTCACCCTCGGGCCAGGACTGTCCGACCACGATCGGGAACAGCCACTTGACCTCGTCCGGCATTTCGATCGACACGGGTCTTCAGCTCCCCCAGCTGTTATTTCGGGACGTTGGCGAGGTCCTCCGCGGACTTCGCATCGCGCGCTTCGGTGTCGTCGGCGGTCTGGTGCAGGTTCGTCTTGATGTCACCGAGCGCCTTGGCGATCTTCTTGATGCCTTCTTCGACGTCCTTGGCGGCCTGGACGTAGGACTTGGCGAACTCCTGCCCGGCCTCGTCGTTGCCCCAGCACTGGCCTTCGGCGTCCAGCCCGCTCTTGAGCGTCTGGTGGACCTTCTCGCAGTCCTCGCCGGCGTGGCCGATCTTGGTGCCTCCGGAGCGGATCTCCTCCGGCTGCATCCGCATTGGCTTGCTCACCAGCGACGCCTCCTGTCGTCCATGAACGAGTCGAAGTCGTCGTCGTAGTCGTCTTCGGGTGCGGTGCGGACCTGCGGCGGGCTCGCCGGACGCGAAGGCGCGGCCTGCGACGACCCGGCGGCGGCGCGCTCCTCGCGTTCGGCCTGCGGGTCCGGAGGGGTGAACAGCGGGCTGTTGCTGAAGAAGTCCTGCAGCATCGGGGCGCCGTCGACGATGCTGGGCAGGTCGGGGGTCTCGGCCAGTCCCGCGAACTCCGACTGCAACGCCTGCTGCGCGGTGCCGGTGGCTTCCCGGATCAGGCTCGTGATGGTGCGGGCCAGCCGGTCGGGGGTGCTGCGTTCGAAGGCCTTCGGCGAAAGCTCCAGCCTCTGCAGGGTGCCGGAGGCGTCGACGGTCGCGGTGGCCATCCCGTCCTCGGAGCTGACCTCGTGGGTCCGGGACGCGGCCTCGGCCTGCTTCTGCTGGATCTCGGCGGTGCGGCGGCGCAGATCCGACAGCATGCCGTCGATCTGCCCGCGCAGCGCGGCGTTGCGGTTCTCCAGGTCCTGCCGCCTGGCGGCCGGATCCGACCCATCGCGTGCGGACACTGCCTGCACCCCACTTCTGCGCTCGGTCCACGTGCACGCGACACCGCCGTCGAAACAGCATTCGGTGATATTCCGGATACTCTCCGGATATGCTGTCCGACAACGGAATTCGTCGCGTCCCCTGAGAATGACGGTTCCGGTTCCGCGCTGGTGCCCTTAGGTGGCACAAAGACGCCGAATGGCCTTGCGCATTGGGCTGAATGGCGCAATGACAGGCGGAAATTCGGTTCAACGATTACGGAACAACGCGTGCGAATGCACTGAGTGTGGTCGCCGGCGGATAGGGGGACAGGGCGACGGCTTCCCGTTCGCCGACCGCGCCCTCGCGCATCTGGAGGCAGAGCCGCGCGACCTCGGCGATCTCGGCTCGTTGCCGCCGCACGAAGTCCGGGTCGACGGGCTCGCCGTGGCCCGGGACCACCGTCGCCGGCGTGAGCGCGAGCAGCGCATCCAGAGTGGACGGCCAATGCCGCGGGTGGGCGTCGCCGAAGTCGGGCGGAGCGCCCTGTTCGACCAGGTCACCGGCGAAGACGACGTCCCCGGCGGCGATCACCAGGTCGTGGTCGGTGTGGCCGGGGCCGAGGTGTAGCAGGCGGGTGGTGCGGCCGCCCAGGTCGATCTCGGCGGCGTCGGCGACCAGGTGGTCGGGCCCGGTGATCGTCGTCTCCGCCAACGCGTCCGCGATGTCCTCGCGTCCCTGCTCCCGGTAGTGCGCGATCCACTCCGCGCGCTGCGACTCACCGGTCCGGTCGAGGTGCCGAGCACACCGCTCGTGCGCCCACACCGGGGCGGGCAGGAACGCACCGGTGCCGAAGCAGTGGTCGAAATGGGCGTGGGTGAGCACCACCTGCCACGGCAGCGGCGTCACCTGCCGGACCGCTTCGGCCAGCTCGGCGCCCTGCCGGTGGTCGCCGCGGGTGTCGACCACCAACGCCAGCTCCGAGCCGACGACCAGGCCGACGGTCAGGTCAAGCTCGGCGTACCGGCGCACGAGCACGCCGTCGCCGACCTCCTGCCAGCGGGTCACGACGCCTCGAAACGCCCGCCCCGCAGCACGGGAGCGGTCATGCTCGTGTCGACCTCGGCGGCGAGGGCGACGTCGTGGGCGAAGCCCCAGTCGCGCAGCTCGCGGCCGGAGACGCAGTCGGCCAGCAGCGCCTTGATGCGCTGCGACACTGCCTGGTAGCCGGCGGCGACGAACTCGGCCTCCGCCGAACGAGGACCGGGCAGCGCGGCGATGATCGCCCCGGCGCCGATCGCGTCCTCCACGGCTGGGCGGTTGCCCTCCCCGGCGGCGACGACGCCGATCGGCCCGCCGACCCGGCCGGCCGCCGCGGCGACCGCCATGGCGTTGCGCAGGCACCCGGCGAAGACGTTCACGCCGAACTCGGCGGCCTCCGAGCACAGGCTCGCGCCGTTGGGGGAGGGCAGCGCGAGCAGAACCTCCGCGGAGAGCGTGAGGAGGGAGGAGGGGCTCAGCGACCACTCGGTGTCGCTGCGCGGCTTGGCCAGGACCGCCCCGGCGTCACGCGCGGCGATCCCCGCGCGCTCGTCGTGCCAGCGCAGGGGCAGCACCCGGGCGCCCGTGCTGGTGGCGACGTCGACCGCGGTGCTGAACGACAGCACGTCGACGACGATCAGAGCAGAACAACCAGGAGCGAGCGCTCGCACGCCATCGCTGCCCCACGCCAACCGCACCTCAGCCCCGGACATGGGCCCCGATCCTAACCAGGGTGGCGGTGGGGTGTCCGGCGTTTGGCAGACTGCCGACGTGCGCGTCTACCTAGGCTCCGATCACGCAGGATTCGAACTCAAGAACCATCTGGTCAAGTGGCTGACCGAGCAGGGTCACGAGGTGACCGACGTCGGCCCGGCGGAATACGACGCCCAGGACGACTACCCGCCGTTCTGCGTCGAGACCGCCCGCCGGGTGGTGGCCGACGAGGGCAGCCTCGGGCTGGTCCTCGGCGGCTCCGGCAACGGCGAGCAGATCGCGGCGAACAAGGTGCCCGGCGCCCGCGCCGCGCTGACCTGGAACGTCGACACCGCCAAGCTGGCCCGCCAGCACAACAACGCGCTGCTGGCCGGCATCGGTGCGCGGATGCACACCGTCGAGGAGGTGCAGGCGATCGTCGAGGCGTTCCTCGGCACCGACTTCGAGGGCGGCAGGCACCAGCGTCGCATCGACCTGCTCACCGACTACGAGCGGACCGGCGAGCCGCCCGCCCTGCCGGGCAACTGACCATGGCGAGCCAGGCCACCGCGCCGCTGACCGTCCTCGCGGGGGTCGGCGGCACGGTGGTCGGCACGCTCCTGCTGCTGTTCGGCCAGAGCGCCATGCAGCCGTGGCTCCTCGGCGGTCCCGGGTCGACGTGTCCGGAGCCCGACTGCGCTCTGGGCGTGGGTGTCTCGCTGATCATCGGCGCGGTCGTGGCGGTGCTGGTGTCGGTGGTGGTGTCCGTGCTGGTCGCGGTCCGGCACCGCGATGCCCCGCCGCGCGAGGGTGTGCTGCGCGGGCTGCGGGTGTGCCTGTGGCTGCTGCTGGCCTACCTGGTCGAGTCCATCGTGCTGTGGGTCGTGGTGTAGCGGTGCCCGAAGGTCACACCCTGCACCGCCTGGCACAGCTGCACCAGAAGCGCTACGGCGGCGCGGCCGTGCGGGTCGGCAGCCCGCAGGGCAGGTTCGCCGCGAGCGCGGCCCTGCTGGACGGCTCGGTCCTGCGGCGCGCCGAGGCCCACGGCAAGCACCTGTTCCACTTTCACGGCCCGGACCGGGTCGTGCACGTCCACCTCGGTCTCTACGGCACGTTCACCGAGTCCGAGCTGCCGATGGACGAGCCGCGGGGTCAGGTCCGGATGCGGATCGTCGGCGACACCCACGGCACCGACCTGCGCGGCCCGACCGCGTGCGAGCTGCTCACCGACGCGGAGGTGGAGGCGCTGCGCGACCGGCTCGGCCCGGACCCGCTGCGCGCCGACGCCGACCCGGACCGCGCATGGCAGCGGATCTCCCGTTCCCGCACCAGCATCGCGGCTCTGCTGCTCGACCAGAAGGTGCTGGCGGGCGCGGGCAACGTCTACCGCGCGGAGGTGCTGTTCCGGCACGGCATCCCGCCGCGCACGCCCGGGCGCGACCTTGGCCGCGAGCGGTGGGACCTGGTCTGGAGCGACCTGGTCGAGCTGATGGCCGCCGGGGTGCGCGCCGGGCGCATCGACACCGTGCGGCCCGAGCACGAGCCGGAGGCCACCGGCCGTGCGCCCAGGCAGGACCGGCACGGCGGCGAGGTCTACGTCTACCGGCGGGCCGGACAGCCGTGCCTGGTCTGCGGCACGGAAGTCGCCACCGCCGACCTGGTGGGGCGCAAGCTCTACTGGTGCCCCTCCTGCCAGGCGGCCTGACAGAGGCCACATCCGCCACGCTGAGAATCGCAGCGGTGCGAGCGGGTCCCGCACCACACGCGGCCGACGCCGCCCCTGGCACGACTCCCGCCGGCTCCGACGCTAGAAGCCGCCCATGTCGAAACCGCCCATGTCGAAGCCACCGCCGTCGAAGCCACCGCCGTCAGCCGCCCCGTCGGCACCGAAGTCCTGCGGGCTGTCGGCGTAGGCGGCGGCCGGCACGCCGGCCATGCCGGTGAACATGGCGCTCATCAGCACGAACGAGCCGACGCCCCAGGTGCCCGCGAGCATCGCGGGCCTCCACCACGGCTCGCTGTACCAGCCTTCCGGCACCGGGCGTCCCGCCACCGTGCCGCCCGGGTAGTAGTGCGGGGTCCGGTCGGTCGGCTCCGGCGACGCCACCTGCTGCCGCCCGTCGACCTCGACCTCGCGGAACTCGGTGACCCGGCCCGCGCCGCGCTGTCCGGACAGGTCGGGCAGCTCCGGCCCCGGATCCATGTCCATCGCGACGCGCGCCGCGCGCACGTAGTAGAGCCCTTCGAGCGCGGTCTCGGTCACCAGCTTGCACTGGGTCGCCGAGGCCGCCTGCTCCATCTGCGATCCCGCCGCGTTGTGCCGCTCGGAAGCGTCGGCCAACGCCTGCTTCGCGGCGTCGTTGGTGCCGATGAGGTTGACGACCTGGCCGCTGAGCCGCTCCAGCCAGCGGCGGGCCTCGGCCCGCGAGTCGTCGAGCTCGGCCTGCCGCCGGGCGGCGGCGCGCTGCCGGGACCACCAGACGGCGGCCACGATGACCACGACGCCGATCAGGATGAGAACGATTGCGGTGTCCACGCCTGCCTCCGCTCACGTCGAGCCGGATGACACTGACGGTACTCGCCCGGGCGGCGGGCCGGGACGGTCAGAAACCTTCCTGGCAGTGCGGCGCGACGTCGGTGGCGAACGCACGGGACGCGCGGCGCAGCGCGTCCGGGTCCGCGTCGCCGAGGCGGCCGGCGCGCGCGAGCCCGGCGAAGGTGTTGCCGCCGAGGTAGACCGACGCGAGGTCGGTGATGTCGACGTCGAGCGCTGCGGCGTCCTCGCTCCGCGTGACCTCGGCGTTGCCGTCGTCGTCGACGCGCAGCCGCCAGCGCCCGGCGTTCCAGGGGCAGAAGGCGTCGGTGACCTCAAGGACGGTGTCCAGCGGAGCGGAGTACGT
Organism: Saccharopolyspora erythraea NRRL 2338; assembly: GCF_000062885.1. NCBI lineage: Bacteria > Bacillati > Actinomycetota > Actinomycetes > Pseudonocardiales > Pseudonocardiaceae > Saccharopolyspora > Saccharopolyspora erythraea. The sequence goes on from NC_009142.1 coordinate 1,500,629, forward strand.
GCGTGCCCGCAGCGCGCGGTCGAGGTCGACCAGGCGCAGCCACAGCCCGTCGACCACCCGGCGGCCCGCGGTGCGGGGGTTGGCCAGCAGGTGCACCACGGGTTCGTCGACGGCGGCCTTGTCCCACCGGACCTCGCCCGCGAAGTCGACGTCGAGCAGGTATCGCCACAGCGCGGCGTAGGCACGGGGAGTGGCGGCGACCAGCTCCTGCACGTGGAGCTTGAAGTCCGGGCCCCGGTCGTTCCAGCCCTTCTCCGGCCGGTAGATCGCGTAACCGTCGGGGTGCACGGCGAACCGCGGCTTGCCCTCGCCGGCGTCGCCGGGGCGATCGGCGGCGACGCGGACCTCCCAGGCGCTGTCGTCCCGCGAGAGCCGTCCCGCGTGGTCGCGCTCGACGGTCGGGTAGAAGCGGTGGACGAACTCCAGCGCGGCCTCCCGGCCAAGCTCGCGCACCGGTCGCGGATCGATGTCCACAGTGGACTTGAACGGGGTCTTGCCGGGCACCGACAGCTTGGCCTCGTAAGTGCCCACCGCGTAGCCGAAGCGCCCGTAGATGGCGCCTTCCGACGCGTACAGCGCCGCGACCGGCGCGCCGCCGTCCTCGTGCAGCGAGTGCAGCTGCGCGCGCATCAGCCTGGTGAGCACGCCGCGCCTGCGGTGCCCGGGCTTGACCCCGACCGCGGTGACCGCGGCCAGCGGCGCGCTCGTCCCGCCGGGCAGCGCGAGCCGCGGTGCCAGCCGGCTCGCCACGCCGATCAGCTCGTCGCCGTCGAAGACACCGTGCGAGCGGCCCGCGTCGAGCACGCCGCGGAAGTGCAGCAGCTCGTCGTCGAGCAGGAAGGCCGCCCGGAAGACGTCGAAGTAGTCGTCGAGTTCGCTGCCCTGGAGCGTGCGCGCGGTGAGATCGGTCATGCCCGGTTCCTACCGGGATGTCCGCGCCGCCGCGACCGCTTTTCGCGTCCTGCGGCCGTTCAGCCGAACGAGACGTCGGTGATGACCTCCCACTCGGAGTTCGAGTGGTCGCGGGAGAGCCGGACCAGCGAGAGCGAGCCGACCTTGGCCGTGGTGGGTTCCACGGCGGTCGCGCCGAGCGTGGCGACCGCGAAGATCGCGGGCCCCTCGGTGGTGGAGTGCGCGAGGCTGACGTGGCGGTCGGTGTCCTCGGGCTCGGCGGGCACCGCTTCTTCGCCGAGCACCTCGGTCAGCGCCCCGCGCACGTCCGCGCGCAGCTCGTGCAGGCTCGACTGCGGTTCGGCGGGCAGCGCCAGCGACTCGGGCAGCACGACCGCGTGGTGGAAGGCCAGGGTGAGCGGCGAGCTGCCCGCGAGGCGGTCGCCGACGGCGGTCACCATCCGGTCGAGGTCGGCGTCGCCGACCTCGTCGGTGAAACCGGCCTCCTGGACCAGGATGTGCATCCACTCCAGCGGGACGAGGTCGAAGCCGGGCAGGTCCCGCAGGGCGTACTGGTACTCGTTGACCAGCCTGCGGAGCCCGGGCTGGTCGGCCAGGCCGAGCAACCACGCGTAGCTGGTGCGGCCGGAGGTCCAGCCGGGGCGCCAGCGGGCGTGGCTTCGGACCTGGTCGGCATGCGGCATTTCGGTCACTCCCCAAATATGCACCGGGGCACGCGGTCGTGGGGCGGCCTTGACCTATCTCACCTCACCCGTCGGGCTCGCCGCCCGCGCGGCTTCCGGGTGGGACGGATCGAGGCTGGCCGCCGCGTCCGAGTCTCGCACGCGCGTGCTCAGCGCCAGCGCCAGCAGTCCGAACACCACCGCCACCAGGAAAGCCCCGTGGAATCCCGCCATCTGGGCGTGTGCCGGTGCTCCGCCACCCGCGGCGTCGGTGACCACGACCAGCGTCGTGGCGAAGACCGCGGTCCCCAGCGCCGTCGCGACCTGCCTGCTGACGTTGTACATCGAGCTGGCGTGGCCCATCTCGGCCACCGAGACCTGCGCGAAGGCCGCCGTCTGCATCGGGGTCATCAGGATGCCCACGGAGGTGCCCAGCAGCGCCAGCAGCACCACCACGACCACCAGCGGGGTGCCGGTGCCGAGCAGTTGCAGGCACAGGTAGACGGGGATCTCCAGGCAGAAGCCGGTCAGCAGCAGCCGCCTCGGCCCGATCCGGCCGTACATGCGGCTGACGACCTGGGTGGCCAGCAGCATCGCCACCGCCTGCGGCATCAGCACCAGGCCCGCGGTGAAGGGCGAGACGTGCAGCACGTCCTGCAGGTAGAGCGGCACCAGGAACAGGACGCCGAAAAGCGAGGCGACCTGGCACACCAGCAGCGCGTTGCCGGTGCCGAACAGGCGGTTGCGCAGCAGCCGCAGGTCGAGCATCGGTTCGTCGACGCTGAGCTCCCGCCACGTCAGCCCCGCCAGCAACAGGGCGGCGGCGAGCAGGCTGCCCCACACGGTCGGCACCGACCACCCGGCCTGGGCGCCCTGGTCGAGCCCGTAGAGCAGCGTGGCCAGCCCGCCTCCGGCCAGCACGAACCCGGGAAGGTCGAACCGGCCGGGCCGGCCGCGGCGCTCCTCCTTGAGGAAGAGGACCGTGAACACCAGCGTCAGGGCCCCGACCGGAACGTTGATGAAGAAGATCCAGCGCCAGCTCGCGTACTCGGCCAGCGCGCCGCCGAGCATCGGTCCCAGCGCGGGCGCGACGGTGATCGGGATCGCGAGCACCGCGGACGCCTTCGCGCGCTCGTGGGCGGGGAAAGCGCGGAAGAGCATCGCCTGGCCGACCGGCACCAGCATCCCGCCGCCGACGCCCTGCAGGACTCGGGAGGCGATCAGCATCCAGATGCTTCCGGCGAAGCCGCACAGGACGGAGGCGGTGGTGAAGATGACCACGGCGAGCAGGAAGGTCCGCTTGCTGCCGAACCGGTCGGCGATCCAGCCGGAGGAGGGGATGAAGACCGCCAGGCTGAGCATGTAGCCGGTGAGCACCCACTGCAGGGTGCTGGCGTCCACCCCGAACTCCCGCCCCAGCGTCGCCAGCGCGACGTTGAGGATGGTGATGTCGAGGATCTGCATCACGAGGCCGAGCACGAACGTGATGCCGACCAGCCACTTGTACTCGAGCCGGAACACCGGCGGTCCCCCTGCCTACTCGGTGACCGAACCGCAGCCAGCATGCGCCATCCCCCCGACACCGACAACGTCATTTCCACCGGGGAGAAAAAGTCCAATTAGGACGAGAAACCACGACAACCGCAGATCACGGCAGACGTGCATTCCGCTGGCAGTGCCCATCCGGACCAGTGCCGGCCGAATGGACAGCAGCCCGATCGGTGCCCAAGCCCCCGAAAGCACAAGACCACAGCGAGGGCGAAGCACAGCGGTGCCGAGCAGTGATGGTGAAGCACAGCGGTGCCGAGCCGTGAGGGCAAATCGAAGGGCTGATGCCATCAGGAGGCTGGTCCAAAACCAGGCCGGGAACGCTCGAGAAGGCGAGAAGCACCCCGAAAGCCGCCACCGCACCGTGGGGGGTCCCGGGGGGTTCGACCCCCCGGTGAAATGCGAAGAGACCCCGGTCCGCGCATTCCGCGGACAGAGGCCTCCCCGTCTCGGAGCGGGCGACGGGAATCGAACCCGCGTAGCCAGTTTGGAAGACTGGGGCTCTACCATTGAGCTACGCCCGCGTGTTCTGTTGATGGCCCGTGGTGCCGGTGCCTGGACGGGTCCTCCGCCGGAGGGCCGACCGGTCGCCATCGTAACCGGTCGTTTTCCCGCGACCTTGCGTGCCCCAGCTTAGCGGGTCGCGATAGGCTGCTCGCAACGCACCGGGGTGTCCTGGTGGCGTTGCTGTTCAGACGGGGTGTGGCGCAGCTTGGTAGCGCACTCGCTTTGGGTGCGAGGGGCCGTGGGTTCAAATCCCGCCACCCCGACGATCGGGCGACGGTCGTTCGCGTTCGGCGCGAACCCGTCGCCCGTTGTCTTCTTCGCCGTGAATCCGCCCCCTGTCCGGTTGTCACTGATCGTGATGCGAGTCGCGGTCTTCGCGACGGCCGGTAACGGCTGGGGTGAAAGTTCCGATTCCCGTGGCGTGCGCGATGCCTTTCGGGTTCCGATGCGTGTCCACCTCCCGGCCGTGGTGGTGTGCGCCGTGCTGGGTGCCGTGGCGGTGGTTCTGGTGGGGGTTTCGGTGTTGGTGCAGGGGCCGTCCCCGGCGATCACGCCGCCCACGGAGGGGATCATCACGGCCGTGACCCCGACCGAGCTCAGTTCGGCGGCGGGTCCGGCGCTGGTGAGCCACTGACGCCGGCCGGCGCGTCGCTGACGTCCACCGCGACCAGCGTGGTGGGGCGCACGGCGGCCTTGCCGCAGCTGTTCGGTCGCGGCGGATCGAGTTCGCGTTCGTGGACGGTGACCGTCCACGTCCGGCCGTCCTGGTGCGTGACGCGCACCTGGTCCCCGTCGGCCGGCTCCACCCGCAGCGCGTCGATCAGGTGCTCGCCGATTTGGTCGCGGACCGCGAGTTCGGCGACCTGGCCCGCCCTGGTCCAGGTGGAGCGGCCTCGGCAGTGCTCCAGCGTGACCTTGCCCGAGCCTGCTGCCGCGAGCGCGGCGTCGGCTTGGTGCGGGCCGAGCCTGCCGTAGGTGTAGCCGCTGGGCAGCAGGACCGCCGCGGGGGCGAACCGGTGGCCGCCGGTGTGGGTGGTCTCCCAGACCGCGTCGCCGTGGCGGCCCTGCAGTCCTGCGACGAGCTCGCGGCCGAGGACCGCGCAGCAGCGGTCGCGGCGGCCGTTGGTGCAGACCAGCAGCAGCGGCTCGGCGACCTCGCGTCCCCAGCCGCCGTGGCGGCCCGCCGCGATCGCCGCGAAATTCAGGCCGAGCAGTTCGGACGGGTCGGACAGGTCGGCCGCCCGCAGCCAGGACCCGGTCGGGCCGGTGTGGGCGAGGTAGGCGCGGCGCGGTCCGTCCGGTGGCTCGTCGGCGTGCCTGCCGGGGCGCCGGATGAGCTGTACCCGCACTCCGGCGGGTCCCGCGGCGGCGTCCAGCGCCCGTCCGACCGCCGGATCCAGGTGGCTCTGCAGCAGCGCGTTGTGACCCCAAGGGCCACGCTGCTCCAGGCACAGCCAGCCACCGGCCACGGCGGCAGTGCCGGGCAGCGGTTCGCCGAGCGATTCGGACAGGGCGGCGCAGGTCGCGTCGCCGGCGGCGGTGTCTTGCACACCTCCACTGAAGCACGCCGCGCGGTGACCTGACGGGTGGCACCGTCGCCCGGCAGAGGTGGTAAGCAACCCCGAACCGGGTACCCGAGCTGCAAGCAATAGACTCGGAGGTCAGCCCGGCGTCGACGGATGCGGCCCAGGGCCGCTCCCGCAGGCACCGCCGGGGTACGAAGCACGTTCGCACTAGGAGACCACGTGAAGAGCACCGTCGAGCACCTGAGCCCGACGCGCGTACGGATCAACGTCGAGGTGCCGTTCGACGAGCTCAAGCCGAACTTCGACCGCGCGTACAAGGCACTGGCCCAGCAGGTCCGCATCCCCGGCTTCCGGCCGGGCAAGGTGCCCGCCAGGGTGCTGGAGAGCCGGATCGGTCGTGGACCCGTGCTCGACGAGGTCGTCAACGAGTCGGTCCCGGCCAAGTACCTCGAAGCCGTCAACAGCAGCGAGGTGCGCACCCTCGGTCGCCCCGACATCGAGGTGACCAAGATCGAGGACGGCGACGTCATCGAGTTCAAGGCCGAGGTCGACGTCCGTCCCGAGATCACCGTGCCGGCCTTCGGCGAGCTGAAGGTGTCGGTCGACGACGTCGAGGTGACCGAGGAAGAGGTCAACGAGCAGCTCGACGAGCTGCGCGCCCGCTTCGGCACCCTGGCAGGCGTCGAGCGGCCCGCCCAGCAGGGCGACTTCGTCAGCATCGACCTGTCGGCCACCGTCGACGGCCAGGAGGTCGAGGAGGCCCAGACCAGCGGCCTGTCCTACGAGATCGGTTCCGGCCAGCTCATCGACGGCATCGACGAGGCGCTGATCGGCGCGAGCGAGGGCGAGACCCGGACGTTCACCACCAACCTGGTGGCAGGCGAGCACGCGGGCAAGGACGCCGAGGTCACCGTCAAGCTGAACTCGGTCAAGGAACGGCACCTGCCCGAGGTCGACGACGAGTTCGCCCAGATGGCCAGCGAGTTCGACTCCGTCGACGAGCTGCTGTCGGACCTGCGGGAGCGGCTGGGCCGGGTCAAGCGGATGCAGCAGGGCATGCAGGCCAGGGACAAGGTCCTGGAGGCGCTGCTGGAGACCGTCGAGGTCCCGCTGCCGGAGAAGGTCGTCGAGTCCGAGATCGACGTGCGCAAGCACGACGCGATCCACCCGTTCGACCACGACGAGGACCGCTTCGGCGAGTGGCTGGAGCAGCAGGGCCAGACCCGCGAGCAGTTCGAGGACGAGACCCGCGAGGAGGCGGAGAAGGCGGTGCGGACCCAGCTGGTGCTGGACACCATCGCCGACGCCGAGGACGTGTCGGTCTCCGACAACGAGCTGACCGAGCGGATCATCTACCAGGCGCAGCGGTTCGGCGTGAGCCCCGACCAGTACGTCCAGCAGGCCCAGCAGTCCGGCCAGCTCGGCGCGATCTACGCCGACGTCCGGCGCAGCAAGGCCCTGTTCTCGGTGGTGCGGCAGGCCACCGTGACCGACGAGGAGGGCAACGAGCTCGACCTCGACGAGCTGTTCGGCACGCAGGCCGGCGAGGAGCAGGGCGAGCAGGCCGAGGGCACCGAGGCCACCGACGAGCAGTCGGCGAAGGCGGACGCCAAGGCGGAGTGACCGCGGTCGCGAAAACTCGAATAGGCATGCTCTGAGCGAACGTGGGCGGTACTGGGAAGCTGGTGCCGCCCACTTTCGTTAGGGTCTGTCGTAGCGGATCACCCGAAGGGGAATCGCGACATCGCAGGGGTCGCATTGGTCCACAGTGGAGGTCCCCCCTCCACCGCGGACCCGGCGCCCCCGTGGAAGAGGCCCACAGTGGGAGAAGGCAGGGGAGACGTGACGCAGCACCAGACTGTTCCGGCGTCCGGCGCTGGATCGCCGCAGATGCGGACGACGACGAACGGGCTCTCGCTCAACGACTCGGTGTACGAGCGGTTGCTGCGGGAACGCATCATCGTCCTCGGTTCCCAGGTCGAGGACTCGATCGCCAACCAGATCTGCTCTCAGCTGATCTTGCTGGCCGCCGAGGACCCGGAACGCGACATTTCGTTGTACATCAACTCGCCGGGTGGCTCGGTGCCGGCGGGCATGGCGATCTACGACACCATGCAGCTCATCCAGCCGGACGTGGCGACCGTTGCGATGGGCTTCGCCGCGTCGATGGGGCAGTTCCTGCTTTCGGCGGGTGCCCGGGGCAAGCGCTTCGCGCTGCCGCACGCGCGGATCATGATGCACCAGCCGTCGGCGGGCATCGGTGGTACCGCTTCAGACATCGCCATCCAGGCCGAGGTCTTCGCCAAGAACAAGCGGGAGATGGCGGAGCTGATCGCCGAGCAGACCGGTCAGCCGATCGAGAAGATCGAGGCCGACTCCGACCGGGACAAGTGGTTCACCGCGGAGGAGGCCCGCGACTACGGCTTCGTCGACCACATCGCCACCGCCGCCAACCTGCCGCGCGGCTGACCGAGACGAGGAGTGTTCCCGTGAACCCCTACCAGTCCTTGCAGTCCCGGTACGTGCTGCCCTCGTTCGTCGAGCGCACCGCGTACGGGGTCAAGGAGTCCAACCCGTACAACAAGCTGTTCGAGGAGCGCATCGTCTTCCTCGGCGTCCAGGTCGACGACGCCTCGGCCAACGACGTGATGGCGCAGCTGCTGTTCCTGGAGTCCGACGACCCGGACCGCGAGATCCAGATCTACATCAACTCGCCCGGCGGTTCGTTCACCGCGCTGATGGCGATCTACGACACGATCCAGTACGTTCGCCCGGACGTGCGTACGATCTGCCTGGGCCAGGCCGCCTCGGCGGCGGCGGTCATCCTCGCCGCCGGCACCAAGGGCAAGCGGCTGGCGCTGCCCAACTCGCGGATGCTGATCCACCAGCCCGCGACGGAGGGCATCTACGGCCAGGTCTCCGACCTGGAGATCCAGGCGGCCGAGGTGCAGCGGATGCGTGACCAGATGGAGGCCACGCTCGCCAGGCACACCAACCGCACGCAGGAACAGGTTCGCAAGGACGTCGAGCGGGACAAGATCCTCACCGCCGACCAGGCTGTGGAGTACGGCATCATCGACGAGGTGCTGCCCTACCGCAAGCTGTCGGCGATGAAGTCCTGAAGACATGCCGGACGCGGTCCGGTGAGACGGTGGTCACAACTCGATCACCTGTTCACCGGTCCGCCCGTGCTCGCGCAGGGTGAGCACGGTCAGGCGGCGACACGCCGGGCACGTCGTGAGTCACGCCGTGCCCGGCGTGTGGCGGAGACTGTGAGTCTCCCCGAACCCGGGGAGCGGCAGGTACCGTCGGAGGCACACACGGTCAGGCGCGCTACCGGACGGCGCGCCGGAGGGGACGGGGTCAGCGGTCATGGCACGTATCGGTGACGGCGGCGACCTGCTGAAGTGCTCCTTCTGCGGGAAGAGCCAGAAGCAGGTCAAGAAACTCATCGCCGGCCCCGGCGTGTACATCTGCGATGAGTGCATCGATCTCTGCAACGAGATCATCGAGGAGGAGCTGGCCGAAGCGGGCGAGGTGAAGCTCGACGAGCTGCCCAAGCCCGCCGAGATCCACGAGTTCCTTGACCAGTACGTCATCGGTCAGGACCCGGCCAAGCGCAACCTCTCGGTAGCGGTCTACAACCACTACAAGCGCATCCAGGTGGGCGAGCGCACCACGCGCGAGAGCCGCGAGGAGAGCGTCGAACTCGCCAAGTCCAACATCCTGATGCTGGGTCCCACCGGTTGCGGCAAGACCTACCTCGCGCAGACGCTCGCCAAGATGCTCAACGTCCCGTTCGCCATCGCCGACGCCACGGCGCTCACCGAGGCCGGCTACGTGGGCGAGGACGTCGAGAACATCCTGCTCAAGCTCATCCAGGCGGCCGACTACGACGTCAAGCGCGCCGAGACCGGCATCATCTACATCGACGAGGTCGACAAGATCGCCCGCAAGAGCGAGAACCCGTCGATCACGCGCGACGTCTCCGGCGAGGGCGTGCAGCAGGCCCTGCTGAAGATACTGGAGGGCACCACCGCCAGCGTCCCGCCGCAGGGCGGCCGCAAGCACCCCCACCAGGAGTTCATCCAGATCGACACCACGAACGTGCTGTTCATCGTGGCGGGCGCGTTCGCCGGTCTGGAGAAGATCGTCGAGGACCGGGTCGGCAAGCACAGCGTGGGCTTCGGCGCCGAGCTGCGGTCCAAGACCGACCTGGACAACGCCGACCACTTCGCCGACGTGATGCCCGAGGACCTGATCAAGTACGGGCTGATCCCGGAGTTCATCGGCCGGCTGCCCACGGTGGCCACCGTGACCAACCTCGACAAGCCGTCGCTGGTGCAGATCCTCACCGAGCCGCGCAACGCGCTGATCAAGCAGTACAAGCGGCTGTTCGAGATGGACAACGTCGAGCTGGAGTTCACCAAGACGGCGCTGGAGGCCATAGCCGACCAGGCCATCCTGCGCGGCACCGGCGCTCGCGGCCTGCGGGCGATCCTGGAGGAGGTCCTGCTGCCGGTGATGTACGACATCCCGAGCCGCTCGGACGTCGCCAAGGTCGTGATAACCGAGCAGACCGTGCGCGAGAACGTGAATCCCACGATCGTGGCACGCCAGGCCACCCGTCGGGAGCGCCGCGAGAAGTCCGCCTGAGCGGTGCGGTTCGTCGCGGTCGGCGCCGCCTGCGCCGCTCCGCGAGTCCGTTCACGTACGTGACGGTTTGTCGCGTACTGGCCGGTTCTGAGGTTCGGTCGAGACGAGAGCGAGTTCCGGTCTGATCCGTTCGTGGGATCGGGCCGCCCCGAAGACGTGACGACTCCTCGCATTCCTGTGGGTCTCGTCGCGGCGTTCCGAACCTTGCCAGTGCTCCGGGCGAGTGATGACACCCTCTCTCCCCGCGTCCGCCGGCCCCCCATACCCGATGCGGTGGGCCGGGCTCCCCACCGGTGGGCCTCTCCTGCGGTTTCACCGGTCATCGAAGATCATTGGTCGATCGGCGAGATTCGCGAGTCGGGGAGCGATACATGAGCGAGATGCACGTCCTGCTGCTGCACGGGATGACGGGCTCCGGACCGTGGCACTGGCAGCAGTGGCTGGCGGGGCGGCTCTCGGCGCAGGACGTGACCGTGGAGATGCCGGCTCTGCCGGACCCCGACCACCCCGACCGGGACGAGTGGCTGCCGGTGCTGCGCGCACGGCTCGCGGCGGTGCCCGCCGACGCCGAGCTCGTGGTCGCTGCGCACTCGTGCGGTGTCGCCCTGTGGCTGCACCACGCGGTCACCATCGGCGGCCAGACGCGGCGCGCCGACCGCGTGCTGCTGGTGGCCCCTCCCGACCCGCAGTGGCAGCACCCGGACGCGGCCGGCATCGTGCCCTACCCGCTCGACGCACGCGCCCTGCGCAAGGCGGGCGGCGTCACCCGCATGGTCGCGGGCACCGGCGACCCGTACCTGTCGATGCGCAAGGCGCACCGGCTCGCCGAGGCGTTGCAGATCGAGCTGGACGTCATCCCCGACGGCGAGCACCTCAACACCGACGCCGGTTACGGACCATGGCCCTCGATGCTGAGCTGGGCGCTGTACGGGTCGGTTCCGCTGGCCGACCGCTACGACGCCGAGCCGTACACGGTCGCCTACGCTCCCGAACGTCTGCGCCCGGTGTAGGCCGAGGGCCCGGTAGCTCCGGCGTCCGGAAGACTCAGGCGTCGCGTTCGGCGAGCTTGCGGCCGATGAAGCTGACGACTTCGGGCAGCGCCTTGCGGTAGTAGCGGCTGTTGTGGCCACCGGGGGTGGTGGAGGCCACCTCCGGCCGGGCCCGCCGGATGAACTCGCGGGTGCCGGTGATGAACCTGTCCCCGAGGCCGCACCAGACGCCCAGCGCGACGTTGTCCAGCTCGGGGATGTGGCGCAGCGGGTCCATGCCGGCCCACTCGGCCTCGTCGACGAACGCCTTGCGCTTGCTCATCTCGCGCCAGCTCGTGATCAACGCGGGAGAGACGACCGCGGCGGCCGTCACCGGGTTGTCGTGCTCGTGCCTGCGCCGGGCGTAGAGCAGGGCGCCGAAGCCGCCCATGGAGATGCCCGACACCGCGAAGGGCTGGCCGTCGTCGCCGCCGAGGCCGCGTTCGCCGAGCCAGCGGGGTACCTCGTCGAGCAACATCCACATCGGATCGTCGCCCGGGTGCCGGTGCCAGTAGCTGTTGCCGCCCCCGTCGACCGCGAGGAACGCGAACGGTGGGACCCGGCCCTCGGCCACCGCGGCGCTCAGCCAGCCGGGCAGCCCGCCTGCGGACTTGCGGGCGTCGCCGTAGCGGCCGTGCAGCATCAGGCACACCGGCAGCCCCTCGCGGTCCACGCCCTCCGGGTACATCAGCACGAGGTCGACCTCGCGGTTGCGGCCCAGGGAGTGGACGCGTTCGACCGAGGCGTTGCTCTGGTTGGCCAGCGGTGCGGCTTTGCCGGGGATGCTGAAGGTGTCGCCGGAGAGGCCCAGGCCGAGCGCGGCGGCCCCGGCGGCCCCGGAGGTGAGCACGGTTCGCCTTCGCAGGAGTCGGCCCCGCGCGGGCTCTGGCGTCTGCATGCTCCCCTCCGGTCTCACGGTGTCGCGCGTTCCATCGTGCCTACCGGGCCGCGTTGCTTTCGCCGGTCAGCGCAGGTGGTCACGAGATTTCGGTCACCACCCGCTGCGATCCGGTGTAGACGTTCATGGACTGTCCACGCAGGAACCCCACCAGGGTCATGCCCTGCTCCTCGGCCAGGTCGACCGCCAGCGACGACGGCGCCGAGACCGCCGCGAGCATCGGCACACCGGCCATGGCGGCCTTCTGGACGAGTTCGAAGGACGCGCGTCCGGACACCATCAGCACGCCGCCGGTGAGCGGTGTGCGGCCTTCCATCAGCGCCCAGCCGAGGATCTTGTCCACGGCGTTGTGCCTGCCGACGTCCTCGCGCACGGCCAGCAGCGAGCCGTCGGCGTCGAACAACCCGGCCGCGTGCAGGCCGCCGGTGCTGTCGAACACCCGTTGGGCCGCGCGGAGCTTGCCGGGCAGTTCGGAGAGCACGTCCGCGCGCAGCCGCAGCGGGTCCTCGGCGGGGGAGTGGCGGGTGCGCAACCGCACCGAGTCCAGCGCGGCCTTGCCGCACACGCCGCACGACGACGTCGTGTAGAAATTGCGCTCGACCGACGGGTCGGGTGGTTCGACGCCGGGTGCGAGCGCGATGTCCAGGACGTTGTAGGTGTTGCGGCCGTCGGGGCCGGGGCTGTCGCAGAAGCGGGCGGCGGCCACGTCGTCCCGGCCCGTGATGACTCCCTCGGTGAGCAGGAAGCCGTGGGCCAGCTCGACGTCGCTGCCGGGTGTGCGCATGGTGACGCTCAGCGGCCGCGAGGCGACCCTGATCTCCAGCGGTTCTTCGGCTGCCAGCGTGTCGGGCCTGCGCCGGGGTTCGCCCGCCTTGATGTGCAGCACCGGCCGCCGCACGGTGACCCGTCCCATCCGGACCTCCCGTCGTGGAGAGCGCCTGTCCTGACAATCGTCGCACCCGCGTGGTTCGTCACATCCGGGTCCGTGTGCCCGGAAGCGGTCGGATGTGGCACTGGCGGGTTTCGCATGGACCGGTCAGACGGGGAGGTCGTCTTCCGGGAACGGCAGCACGCGGGGCGCAGGTGCACCGCGCTGATCAGTCGCCGCGTTGGTCGGCGGCGGTGATGAGCCGGTCGAGCTCGTGGAGCGCCTTGGCCATCTCGTCGACGCGTCCCGCGAGCCGGTCGCGTTCGGTGCGCAGCATGCGGCGTTGCTCCATGGTGGTTCGGCCGGTGTTCATGCAGGGCAGCAAAGTCGCGATGACGCGGCTGCTGAGCCCGGCCGCGTAGAACCGCTGGAACAAGCGCACCAGCTCGACCGAGTCCTCGGTGTACCGGCGTTGTCCCGAAGCGGTGCGCTCGGGGCTGAGAAGGCGCTGTTCTTCGTAGTAGCGAAGCGCGCGCACGCTCACTCCGGATCGTCGTGCGAGTTCACCGATCCGCATTCGTCCCACCTCGGTCGCGCAGGAGACTTGACCCTCACGTCGGCGTGAGGTTTTAGCGTAGCTCGCGTGGACATCCAGAACTCGATCGCACTGGTCACAGGAGCCAACCGCGGCATCGGACGCAGCTTCGTCACCGAGTTGCGACGCAGGGGAGCCGAGAAGATCTACGCGGCGGCCCGCCGACCGGACGAGCTCGACATCCCCGGCGTAGTTCCGCTGCGGTTGGACATCACAGATGACGCTTCGGTTGCCGCGGCGGCAGCCTCGGCCGCGGATGTGACCCTGCTCATCAACAACGCTGGTGTGTCGACCTTCGCGCCTCTCGTCGAGGGAGCGATGCCCGATATCCGGCTGGAGATGGAGACGAACTACTTCGGAACTCTGCGCATGGTGCGTGCGTTCGCGCCGACCCTGGCCGCCGCCGGGGGCGGGGCCGTTCTGAACGTGCTGTCCGTGATGGCTTGGATGGCTTACCAGCACTCCAACAGCTACTCGGCGTCCAAGGCCGCGGCGTGGGCGCTGACCAACGGGATCCGGCTCGAACTCGCCGGCCAGGGAACGCAGGTTACCGGGCTGGCGATGGCCGGCGTCGACACCGACATGATGGCCGGCATCGAGGCCGACAAGACCGACCCGGCTGTGATCGCGCGAGCAGCGCTGGACGGCGTCCAGGCCGGGGCGCTCGAAGTCCTGGCCGACGAGCAGACGGCTCGGTGGAGGGCACGGCTCGGTGAGGATCCGGCACTGCTCTACCCCCAGCTGGCCGAACACCGCCCCGCCCACACCTAGGAAGTCCGAGAGCACAAGCGGTTTCGCCGCTTGTGGCACAGCCCTGGAGCTCCCGGCACGACCTCGGGGCCGGCCGCTGTTCCGGACACCACTGGCCGGAAAAGGGCCTCCCTGCCGCGGGGTGGTCGACACTAGGCTCGCCGTGATCCACATCGCACGGCGGGAGGATGCATGTCAGCAGGGTTGCTCGATCGGTCGCGGATCGTCGCACCAGCCGACTGGAACCGCTGGCTGGTGCCGCCCGCCGCGCTGGCCGTGCATCTGGCGATCGGGCAGGTCTACGCCTGGAGCGTGTTCAAACCGCCGCTCGAGGACGAGCTGGGGTTGTCGGGCACGCTCAGCGCGCTGCCGTTCCAGCTCGGCATCGTGATGCTCGGGCTCTCGGCCGCGGTGCTGGGCACGGTCGTCGAGCGCCGGGGTCCGCGCTGGGCGATGGCGGTGTCGACGCTGTGCTTCTCGGCGGGCTTCCTGATCTCCTCGCTCGGCGTGGCCGTCGGGCAGTACTGGCTGGTGGTGTTCGGCTACGGCGTTGTCGGCGGGATCGGCCTGGGCATCGGCTACATCTCGCCGGTCTCCACGCTGATCAAGTGGTTCCCCGACCGGCCGGGGATGGCCACCGGCATCGCGATCATGGGCTTCGGCGGCGGGGCGCTGATCGCCTCGCCGTGGTCGGTGCGGATGCTCGACGCCTTCGGCTCGGACTCCCGCGGCATCGCGCTGACCTTCCTCGTGCACGGTCTGGCCTACGCGGTGTTCATGTCGCTCGGGGTGGTGCTCGTGCGGGTGCCCCCGGACGGGTGGCAGCCGGCGGGCTGGCGACCGCCGACCGGCGGCCGTTCGATGGTCACGACGGCGAACGTGTCGGCGCGCAACGCGCTGCGGACCCCGCAGTTCTGGCTGCTGTGGGTGATCCTGTGCTGCAACGTCACCGCGGGCATCGGCATCCTGGAGAAGGCGTCGCCGATGATCGCCGACTTCTTCGCATCGAGCAGCACCCCGGTCTCGGCGACGGCCGCCGCGGGCTTCGTCGCCATGCTGTCGCTGACGAACATGGCGGGCCGCTTCGTCTGGTCGTCCGCATCGGACGCCGTCGGGCGGCGCAACATCTACCGGCTCTACCTCGGTGGTGGCGCGTTGCTGTACCTCGGCATCGCGTTGTTCGGGGCGTCGGGCGTCCCGGTGTTCGTGATCTGCGCGATGCTGATCCTTTCCTTCTACGGCGGCGGGTTCTCGACCGCGCCCGCCTACCTCAAGGACCTGTTCGGCAGCTACCAGGTCGGCGCCATCCACGGCAGGCTGCTGACGGCGTGGTCGGCGGCCGGGGTGCTCGGGCCGCTGATCGTCAACGCCGTCGCCGACGCCCAGGAGGCTTCCGGAGCGCAGGGACCGGACCTGTACTCGGTGTCGCTGTACGCCATGATCGGGCTGCTCGTGGTCGGCTTCGTGGCCAACGAGCTGATCCGGCCGGTGGCTCCCAGGTTCCACGAGCCGGAGGAGGTCGCGCGATGAACCGCGCCGCCCTGACCGCGCTGGCCTGGCTGTGGGTAGGCCTGCCCTTCGCCTACGGCCTGTACGAACTGCTGCGGAAGGTGGTTTCGCTGTTCTTCGGCTGAGCGCACGCGCCTCGGTGGGCACCTCTGGGCCGAACGTGTGACGCGCGGGCTTTTCACCGGAAATCCGCCTGGTCGTCGGTCCGGCTCACTACGGTCTGCACGGGACGACCACCGAGTGAAGGACGAGAATGCCCACGAGCAACACCACCGCCAGGCAGCGACTGCGCTTCGCCGAGGCAGCCGGACCGATCACCGAGCCGGTGACCAAGTTCGGCGGCCAGCCGGTCTGGCTCGACGAGCCCACCTGGCCGCTGTCGGCGAGCACCGGCAGGCCGATGCGCTTCCTCGGCCAGGTGCGGCTGCCCGGGGACGAACCGCGACTGGGCTACCTGTTCATCACCGACGAGGAGGACTACGTCGACGGCACCTGGGAACCGGGCGGCGGCGAGAACGCCTTCTTCGCCCAGCCCGGTGAGCCCGCCGACTTCTACCGGGTCGCCAGCATCCGGCGCGGGCCGACGTTCGGCCTGGACCACCGCGCCGAGCTGACCGAGCACGACGGCGCGGGCGAGTACGGCAGCGCGCTGTGGGGCGAGCCCGACTGGTTGCAGGGCGATGAGGCGCCGGACGAGCCCGGGACCTGGCGCTTCGTGCTGCAGATCGACTCGGCCGACGAGCCGTTCGAGGTCGACTTCGGTGACGCCGGTGTCGGCTACGCCTTCCTCGACGAGAAAACCGGGCAGGGCCGCTTCCTCTGGCAGTGCGGCTAGCGCCGGAGCCATGTGGGGCCGCGTGCTCGTGCGGGTACCCCGGCTGGCGGAGCACGTAGACGGAGGGAGCACGACCGATGACCACTGTGGCTTTCCTCGGTACGGGCACGATGGGCGCGCCGATGGCGCGGAACCTGCTCGCCGCCGGGTTCGACGTCCGGGCGTGGAACCGCACGCGGTCGAAGGCCGAGCCGCTGGCCGAGCACGGCGCGGTCGTCGCGGGCAGTCCCGCCGAGGCCGGGCGCGGGGCCGACGTGCTGGTCACGATGCTGCTGGACGCCGAGTCCACCGCCAAGGCCGCCCGGGAGGCCGTGCCGGAGCTGCGCGACGACGCGGTCTGGGCGCAGATGGGCACCATCGGCATCCAGGGGATGACCGAGGCGGCGGCGGTCGCCGAAGGCGTGCACCTGGTCGACGCCCCGGTCCTCGGCACGGAGAAACCCGCGCAGCTCGGCAAGCTGAAGGTGCTGGCGGCGGGCGCGCAGCAGGTACGGGACCGGGTGCAGCCGGTGTTCGACGCCGTGGGGGAGCAGACCCTGTGGCTCGGCGACGACCCCGCACAGGCGCTGGGGACCCGGCTCAAGCTCGCGGTGAACAGCTGGGTGCTGGCGTTGACCAACGCCGTGGGGGAGTCGGTCGCGCTGGCCGAGTCCCTCGGCGTGGACCCGAGGCGCTTCCTGGAGGCGATCGAGGGGACCCCGACCGACTCCCCGTACGCGCACGTCAAGGGCAACGCCATCCTCGGCAGGGAGTACACGCCGTCGTTCGCTCTGCGCAACGCCTTCAAGGACGCCAATCTGATCACCGAGGTCACCGGCGGCAACCTGCGGCTGGACGTCGCCGATGCCTGCCGCGAGCGGTTCCGGCGGGCGCTGGAAGCCGGTCACGGCGACGAGGACATGGCCGCGGCCTACTTCGCGTCGTTCTCCGGCCGCAACGCAGCCGGAGAGCCCTGACCGCCGCGGGTCCGCCGGCTGGCCTCGTCGCTGGTGTCCGGAGTTGACGTCGCGGGTCGCCGGGCGTGCCGGGAGCCCGCCTGGTCCGGGCGTTTGCTTGGATCTGCGACGTGGACCTGCTTCGTCATCTGAGCTTCTTCGTCGCGGTAGCGGAGGAGGGGCACTTCGGCTACGCCGCCGACCGCCTCGGCATGACCCAGCCGCCGCTGTCCCAGGGCATCCAGCGGCTGGAGGCCAGGCTCGGCGTCGTCCTGCTGACCCGCGGCTCGCGCGGCGCGCAGCTCACCACCGCCGGGGCCGCGCTGCTGCCACGGGCCCGCGACCTGCTGGCCAACGCCGAGGGGTTCACCGCTGAGGCCGAGCGACTGCGCGAGAGCCGCGGTGCGCTGCGCGTAGGTGTCGTGGCGGCGCTCAGCGACTGGCACGTAGCCGCCGTCACCACCCAGCTGCGCACCTGCGCGCCGGACCCGAACCCGCGCACCGTCATCACCACCACGGCCTCGACGGCCGAGCTGGTCGACGCCGTAGGTTCCGGAGGGCTGGACTGCGCGGCGGTGCACCACCCGGCGCTGATCGGTTCCCTGGAGTGCGGCGCGATCATCAAGGTGACGCGGTGGCTGCTGGTGCCCGCCGACCACCCCGCCGCCGACGCCGCCAAGCCGTCGTTGCGGTCGCTGAAGGGGCTCGCGTGCGCGACGGCCCCGCGCAGCCACGGCACGGCGGCCTTCGACCTGCTGGTCGACACCCTGCGCGGCAAGGGCCTCGACCCGGCGTTCCTGCCCGCCGCTCACGACCGCGACGCGGTCATGGCGGTGGCCGCGGGGCGCGCGTTCGCGCTCACCACCGATCCGCTGCTGCGCGTGCCGGGAGTCGCGTGCGTTCCGATACCCGGTGACGATCTCGCGCTGCGCGTCCGGTTGGTGTGGTCGGAGGCCGGGGCGCCCGAGCCGGTCCGCGCCGCCTTCGAGGCCGCGCTGCGGCGGGAGCGGTCATGAGCGGCGCCGAGCAGGAGATCCGCGAGGTCCTGCGCGACGCGGGCGCCGAGGGCTGGGTGCACGCCATGCCGCTGACCGGTGCGACGACGCGGGTCTCCGCCCCGGCGCGCGAAGCCGGACCCGCGCGCGAAGCCTGGCCCGGGAGCGGGACGGAGGCGGGCGAGTTCGGACCTGAGGCGGGGCCCGGCCGCGAAGGACGCTCCGGGAGCGAGACCGGACCCGGGCGCGAGATCGGCATCGGCGCCGACGACCTGGTCGTCACGGCGTCGGTCTACAAGCTCCCGCTGGTGGTGGCGCTGTGCCGGGCCTTCGACGCCGGGCGCATCGACCCCCGGGCGCGGGTCCGGCTGAACCCGCCCTCCTGCACGCCCGGCCCGACCGGCCTGGCGACCTTCCTCGACCCGGTCACGGTGTCCTGGCGCGACATGGCAGCGTCGATGATCGGCGTCTCGGACAACACCTCGGCCGACGTGATCCTCGGCGAGGTCGGCCTGGATGCGGTCGCCGAAACGCTGGCCGAGCTCGGCCTGGAGCGCACCCGCGTCGTCGGGGGAACCGCCGACAGCCACGCCTCGCTGGTCAGGGACACCGGCGCGGCCACAGCGGCGGAGGCGTTCGCCGAGCTCTTCGACAACGACGCCGCGCACACCGTCAGCGCCTACGACCCCGCCTACGCCAGTGCGACCACGCCCCGCGAGATGACCAGGCTGCTTGACCTGATCTGGTCCGACGCGGTGGCTTCGCCGCAGCAGTGCGCCTTCATCCGGCGGCTGCTGTCCAACCAGGTGTGGATGCACCGCGTGCGCGCCGGGTTCCCGTCCCGGGGAGTCCACGTGGCCGGCAAGACCGGGACCGTCGGTGCGGTCCGCAACGAGGTCTCGGTCGTGGAGTTCGAGGGCGAGGTCCCCGTCGCGGTCGCGGTGTTCACCCTCGCGGCGCGGGCCGACGCGTTCCTGCCCAAGGTCGACGCGGCGATCGCCGACTGCGCGCGGATCGCGGTGAACGACCTGCGTTCCGGGCGGCTGTGACCGACTTTTTTTCGAGCCTCCCGACCGGTCCGCGAGGGGTCGCGAACAGCCTCCATAGCGTTTGCATATCGGGCGCGACATCCCATCGGATTGGCGCTGTCGCGTGCCGCGGTGCTTGATTGGTCCGCGTCGGAAGTAAGTGCGGAACAACGGAGATTCCCTTGCACCAGAACGAGAAACGCGTCGGTCGCCGTGCCGTCCTGGCGGGCCTGCTCGCCCTGCCGGTCGCGGGCGCGTGCGCCGCGCCGGCCGCGCCGCGCACCCCCGCCCCGGCGCCGCAGGCGCCCGACCTCGCCGCCCGGTTCGGTCCGGCGCTGGCCGAGCTGGAACGGCGATACGACGCCCGGCTGGGCCTGACGGCGGTCAACGTCCGGACCGGGCGCGAGCTGAAGCACCGCGCCGACGAGCGGTTCGCGATGTGCTCGACGTTCAAGACCTACGCGGCGGGCGCGCTGCTGGCCGCGCACCCGCTGGCCGGCGGCTACTTCGACAAGGTGATCCGCTACACGCGGGCCGACCTGCGGCCGAACTCGCCGGTGACCGAGACCCGCGTGGACACCGGCATGACCGTCGCCGAGCTGTGCGAGGCGGCCATCACCCGCAGCGACAACGCGGCGGGCAACCTGCTGCTGGCCGAGCTCGGCGGCCCGGCGGCGATCGCGCCGTTCGCGCGTTCGATCGGCGACCCCACCACCCGGCTGGACCGCTGGGAGGTCGAGCTGAACACGGCGATCCCGGGCGACGAGCGGGACACCACCACGCCGGCGGGCATCGCGGCCGGCTACCGCGCGATGGTCGTCGGCGACGCGCTGGGCGCTCCGGAGCGCGAGCAGCTCAAGAAGTGGCTGATCGCCAACACCACCGGCGGGGAGCGCATCCGCGCCGGTCTCCCGCCGAACTGGGTCACGGGCGACAAGACCGGTTCCGGTGACTACGGCACCGCCAACGACGTCGCCGTCACGTGGACCGAGTCCGGCGATGCCATCGTGATCGCGATCCTGACCAGCAAGAGCGCGCCGGATCGCAAGTACGACAACAGGCTGCACGCCGACACCGCGCGGATCGTCGTCGAAGCCCTGCGCTGACGACCGCGCGGCCAGGGGTTCGCGGTAGCCGGCACCGCGATCCCCGAGCCGAGCAGCCGAGGCTGATCAGCGGTCCCAGCAGTGCGGCCGATCAGCCGCCCCGCCGGGGCCACCGGCTTTCCCGTCTAGAACACCGGCTTGGGCACCAGCACGACCCGCCACCCGTCGGGGTCGGCGAAGGCCAGCGCCCCGTGCTCGGTCCAGTACGGGTTCTCCATCGGCACGGGCTCGTGCCCGGCTTCCCCTAGGCGTTGCACCGCCTCGTGCATCCGCGCGTCCCCGTCGAAGTACAGCACCAGCAGGTTGTCCGCGGTCGGTGCCGGACACGGGCTGCCGTCCACCCGCGAGGTGAACTCCAGGTGGTAGTCCGTGCCGGGAAGACCGAGCATCACGCCGTCGTAGCCGGCGTGGCCGCTGAAGCTGTACAGCTCCGGCAGGCCGAGGCAGCCGGAGTAGAACTCGACCACCTCCGCCAGCTTGTCGGTCGGCCGGGCCATCCGCACCTGTGCCACCTTCAGCCCGTCGGGCCACTCGTCAGCGTTGCTCGCCACCACTTCTCCCGTGTTCGCCGTCTGCCAGGGCAACTTAGAACCTCGAGCAAGATGCAGAGCAAGCTTTCCCGGGCCAGTTCACGCTTTCAGGTGGCCCCGGTGCGGATTTCCCGCGCTGTCAGACGAATCTCACCGGCAGCGTCTCCGGTCCGTAGATGCCGACGGGATTGCGCCAGGTGACCTCCCCCGCGATCCGCGGTGCGCCGAAGCGGGTGCTGAGCACGGTGAAGGCTTCGGACAGCTCGGCACGCGCGGCCGCGGCACCCAGGCAGAAGTGCGGTCCCGCGCTGAGGGTGAGGTGGGGCGTCTGCCTGCTCGCCGTGGTGTCGAAGACCTCGGCGCGGTCGAAGCGCTTCGGGTCGCGGTTGGCGGTGTGCACGCACAGCATCACGAAGGTGCCCGCGGGGATCGTGGTGTCCCGGTATGCGATGTCCTCCTGCGCGAACCGGAAGAGGACCGGCGCGGCCGGGCACCAGCGCAGGATCTCCTCGACCGCCCGATCGGGATCGTCGCGGAACGCCGTCCACTGCTCCGGGTTCCGGCAGAGGGTCAGCATCGCCGAGCCGAACTGGTGCCGCGTGGTGTCGTGCCCCGCGGAGACCAGGGCGACCAGCAGGTTGCGGAGTTCCTCGCCGCTGATCACCTCTTCCTCGGTCTGCGCGGCGATCATGCTGGAGATCAGGTCGTCGGCGGGTTCGGCCCGCCGCCGCTCGATCAGCCCGTCGAAGTAGTCGCCCAGCTCGCTGACCGCGCGCTCCACCCGCTCCCGCACGTCTCCGCCGTAGGCGAGCGAGAACACCAGGCCGACGTCGGTGCTCCAGCCGTGGAACAGCTCGTGGTCCTGCGGTGGCACGCCGAGCAACCGGCCCATGACCATGACCGGGAACGGGTTGGCGAGCGTCTCGACGAACTCGCACTCCCCGGTCTCGGCGATCCCGTCCGCGATCCGGCCGACGGTCTCGCGCATGTAGGGCCGCAGGCCCTCGATGACGCGAGGGGTGAAGGTCCTGCGCACGACGCTGCGCAGACGGGCGTGGTCCTGCCCTTCCCGGTGCAGGATCATCGGCACGAACCAGTCGTAGAGCGGACCTGAGGTGACGCCGTGCATCTCCAGGTACCGCTTGCCGTCGGACACCAGACGGTGATCGCGGAGGAGGTCGTTCACCTCCTCGTGCCCGAGGACCATCAGTCCGTTGGGGATTCGCGCGTACCAGTGCCGCTCACGTGCCGCGGCGAGGGTGTCGGAGTCGTAGCCGAAGTTCCGGTCGAACACGTCCACGAAGGGGACGGCGGGATTGTCTGCGGACATCAGCATGGCCGGTAGTCAGCTCCTCGGTGTCACCGCCTCGATGCCGACGGTGACTTTCGCAGTCGACCGGTTCGGGCAACCACCTCCTTTGGTTGGTGTTCGGGCGAACTTCCCGTGAATGGCCGGTTTCCGCCGGAAGGCGCCCGAAGGTCCAAAGGAGACATCAAGGTGATATCAGAGTTTTCTCGGGCTTTGACGCCAGTTCTCTTTGTCCCTCATGGACAACTGATGCCGCGTCCTCAGCCGCACCGGCTCCGACCCCGCGCCGGACAGCGTTGGGCGGTATCGCCGGTTGCCCTGCGATACCGCCCAACTGTCCACTGCCCGCTGTTACGAGCCGCTCTCGGTCTGCGCGGAGCCGGTGCCGCGGCTCTGCGAGGTCGTGCCCTTCTGCTCGCCACCGGTGCCGTTCCCGGTCTTCGGCTTCGCCCCGACCTTCTCGTTCTGCTCGGTCTGCTCCTCGGCCTGGGGCTCCTCCTCGGCGGGCTTCTGCTCGATGACGTCCTCGTCGTCGTTCTGCTCGGCGAGCTGGGGGGCCTTCTTCTCCGGCGTGCCCTTGTCGGTGATCTTGCGCGGCTGGAAGGGCTTGCCGGTGGTCTTCTGGAACTCCTTCGCCGCCTTGTCCGCCACGCCCTCGGCGATCTTCTGCACGGCTTCGGCGTCCTTGGCCGCCTGCTCGGCCTGCTTGGCCTGCCGGTCCTTGCTCGCGGCCTCCTCGCGGGCGGCGTCGATCTCCGCCTGCGGTGCGCCCCTGGCGATGAGCTCGTTGACGCGCGCGGTGAAGATGTTGGCCTCGGCCCGCTTGTCGTTGGCTCTGAACCGCGCGTCCTCGGCGATCTTGCGCGCCTCGACGGCCTTGTCGTGGGCGTCCTGGGCCTTCTTGCGGAGCTTCTCGATCTCCTCCTTCGACGGACCCGGGTTCACCGGACCGCCGCCGCCGGTACCACCGCTGCCGCCGGTGCCACCGGTGCCGCCGGTGCTGCCGGTGCCGCTGGTGCTGCCGGTGACCGATCCGGGCTGGAAGGAGTACCAGCCCTGTCCGGTGAAGTTCGCGCCCGCGTCGATCTCGCCCCTGGTCAACGGGTCGCCGGTGACGCACTTGACCGCGGGCTCGCCCGTGCCGCCGACGAACACCGACGTGCCCGCCTGCAGCACCGCCGGATGCGCCACGTAGGTGCCGGACTCGTAGTCGTGGCTGGTCACCGCGGTGTCGGACGGCAGGAGCGCCGGGGTCAGGCCGCCGACGAAAGCGGGGATCTCCTCGGGCGCCATGCCGAACACCCCGGCCCACGCGTTGGACTTGTCCGGGTCCGCCTGGAGGTCGGCCACCAGCCGGTTCGCGTCGCAGTCCGGCTCACCGGTCGCGGTGCCGCGGTCCTCGGCGGAGGTGGGCTCCAGGCGCACCTCCTTGGTGGCGGTCCCGCCCGGCAGCAGCGCCCACGCGGTGGTGCCCGCGAGGCCGACTGCGACCGTCGCGGCCACTGCCAGGCGCAGCCTGGAACGTCCGGACCGGTACACGGCAGACACGTTCTCGTGCGTCTCTTCGGGGTGTGGGTTGTGTCCGCGACCGTTCATGTCCGGACCTCCTCAGGTGTTTTCGCTCGTGACCACTTCAGGTCCCTTGTGAAAAGGCTGGCACCGGGAGGAGGCGCGAAGAATGGTGCGGACCCTCCGATCGGCCGCGTCCACCCTCCATCCGCGCTGGGGCGCTCCCCAGCACGGACGGTGGGGCTGACGGTGTGCCGGGCGTCGGGCCGGGCGCGTCCGGGGGCGTCCATCGCGCCCGGCCCGACCGGGCGGACCGACGTGCGGGGGAGGGCGGTACCACGTCGGTCCGGGCTTCGGGGTCGAAACTCCTATGTGGACTCCCGTTCGCCCCGTGGCTTGGAATGCCCGGTCACCGCGCGGGAGTTCGCGACGCATCCCGCGTTGCCGATGCGGTGACCGGGCGCGGGCCC
The DNA here is from genome assembly GCF_000062885.1 of Saccharopolyspora erythraea NRRL 2338. Taxonomy (NCBI): domain Bacteria; kingdom Bacillati; phylum Actinomycetota; class Actinomycetes; order Pseudonocardiales; family Pseudonocardiaceae; genus Saccharopolyspora; species Saccharopolyspora erythraea. Next base: position 1,524,805 of record NC_009142.1, read on the forward strand.
GCGCCGGCCCGGTGCGCGGCGCGGGCCCGGGTATCGGTGGATCACCCGTCGTGCAAAGGATTTGACGATGCGGGTACATTCGAGACAGCGAGGACGCTCAGTCGTCGGATGACCGGGCTCGGCCCACATCACTTCCGCACCGCACTCGGCAGGCAGGCCGGGCCCGGGTGCGGAATGTGTTTCGAGAACGCCTGACAAACCCGACGATGGCAACCAGCGGGGCCACGCTTCCGAGCTGTGCATGGGCCTCTGCCTCCAAGTAGCAGTCGATCGATCGCTGTTGTCGAAACCACCGTCGCTGGTAGCGTCACCGTGCCACTAGGGCCCTGTTCAGGTGATCTTGCCAGCGCGATCATCGATGGGACGTGTCACATTGGCCGCTACCGCAGGTACGCCACGCGCCAGGGCTCTTTCCGCGGCACTGCGGGAAGCCCGCATCTCCAGCGGTATCGGGGTCCGCGCGCTGGCCCGCCAACTGGAGCTCTCACACGTGCAAATCTCCAACTGGGAAACCGGATCGCGGGTCCCCGACGTCGAGACGGTGGCGATGATCCTCGCCGCCATCCGGGTCAGCCCGGCGGAGCGGGAGCGGATACTCGACATCGCCCGCAACGTCCGGGAGCCGAACTGGCTGACGGTCGGCATGAACGGCATCCCGCAGCAGCTCGCGGGTGTGGTGGAGTGCGAACGCGCCGCGAAGTCGATCGTGGAGTGGACACCGATGGCCATCCCGGGGTTGCTCCAGACGACCGAGTACACCCGTGCGATCAAGGAAACCGGCGGACTGCCGCAGACCGACATCGAACTCCGCGTGATGCTGAGCGCGAGCCGCCGCGAGGTCGTCACCCGCCAGGACCCGGTCCATTTCCACGCGTTGATTTCGGCAGCGGCTCTGCACGAGCCGATCGGTCGCGACGGCGTGATGCTGGAGCAGTTGAAGCACCTGGTCGCCATGGCGGGCAGGCCGAACATCGCCATCCAGATCGTCCCGCTGCGCATAGGCTGGCACCCCGGTTGGGCAGGCCCGTTCGTGCTGTACGAGTTCCCGGACACCTCACCGGTCGTGCATTTCGAGCATCACAGTTCCGGGGCGTTCATTCCTGCCGAGCACGACGTTGTGGAGTATCAGAAGGCCGTTGAATATCTTTGTGGAGTCGCCATGGATGAGGTCGAATCGGTAGACCACATCGGTGAAGTCATCGATCACATGGAGGGCGCACCATGACCGAACACCGCTGGCTGCGATCCAGTTACTCGAATCTCAACGGCAACTGCGTCGAGTTGTCCGTGCCGCGGGGGCTCGTCCGGGATTCCAAGGACCCCGGCGGCCCCGTGCTGTCCGCCGACGTCCCGGCGCTCGTCCGCGCTGTCAAGGAAGGGCGGTTCGACCGCTGAGGTGGTGGCTATCCCGCTACCTGCTGCCTCTCGGGCGCCTTGCCCAGCACGTGCTCGCGGCCCCACCGCCCGAGGGGCTCCAGCGCGGTGTTGAGCGAGGCGCCGCGAGGGGTGAGCGAGTACTCACGCGCGGCGGCACCTCGTCGTAGGTCTCGCGGTGCACGATGCCGTCCGCCTCCAGCTCCCGCAGGTGCGAGGCGAGCACCTTCTCGGTCACGCCCGGCAGGCCCCGGCGCAGCTCTCCGAAGCGGCACGGTTTGACGCCGAGCTCCCAGAGGATGAGCACCTTCCACTTGCCGCCGATCACGTCCATCGCCGCGTCGATGCCGCACACGTACGCGCCCGGCCGCCTGGTGGTCACCATGCCCGCCCCTCCCACCTGCTCGCTATCCGCGGGGTAAGCACCCACTTCGAAGTGCGTACTTGCCGCCCCCTGGACCTGCGGCAAGCCTAATCGGCATGCACGACAACGCTTCCGCGAGAAAGTCGCTGACCCTTCTCGGCCTCGGCGCAATGGGCACCGCGCTGGCCCGCACCTGGATCGCCACCGGGTACTCCCTGACCGTCTGGAACCGCACCCCGGCCCGCGCGGAGGCGCTGGCCGCCGAGGGCGCGACGGTGGCGGCGACCGCCGCCGAGGCGGTGGCGGCGAACCGCCTGGTCGTGGCCTGCCTGCTCGACGACGCCTCCGTCGGCGACACGCTCGCCGAGGCCGACCTCACCGGCAAGGACCTGGTCAACCTCACCACCGGCACTCCCGGTCAGGCGCGGGAGCGAGCCGCGTGGGCACGGGAGCGAGGTGCCCGGTTCCTGGACGGCGGGATCATGGCGGTTCCGCCCATGATCGGGGTGCCGGAGTCCGGGGGATACGTCTTCTACAGCGGTTCCCGCGCCCTGTTCGACGAGCACCGGGAGGCCCTGGCGGTGCCGACGGGCACCGACTACGTCGGCGAGGACGCCGGGTTCGCCGCGCTGCAGGACGTCGCGCTGCTGAGCGCGATGAACGGCATGTTCGCCGGTATCTCCCACGCCTTCGCCCTGGTGAAGCGGGAGGACGTCGAGCTGGCGGACTTCGCGCCGCTGCTCGTCTCCTGGCTGACGGCGATGGCGCCCGCCGCTCACCAGACCGCGGTCCAGTTGGAAAGCGGCGACTACACGCAGGGTGTGGTGTCGAACCTCGCCATGCAGGCCGCGGGCAATGCCACGCTGCTGCGCACGGCGGAGGAGCAGAGGGTCAGCCCCGAGCTGCTGACACCGTTCATGGCGCTGATGGAACGCCGCGTCGCCGACGGGCACGGCGACGAGGACGGCACCGGAGTGGTCGACCTGCTGCTGAAGTGACGCACGTGAGCGGTGTTGCCGGTGGGTACCGGCAACACCGCTGACGTCGCTCTTGTCCGGTCACTGGGCGGACTCGGCCTCAGCGCCCGTGTTCACCTCCTGCGCGGGAGAGTTCTCCTCCTGCTGCTCCTGCTCGGAGTCCTGGGTGTCGGTGCCCTCGTCGACCGGCTTCTCCTCGGTCGTCTCCTCGGTCACCTCGGTCTCGGGCTTGGCATCGACGGCCGCACCGGACTTGTCCTCCGTCTTCTCGCCCTGCGTCTCGACGACCTTCTGGTCCTTGGTGTCCTTCGGGTCCTTCGGAGTGGCCGGCGGCTCGTAGGGCTTACCGCTGTGGTCCTCGTACGCCTGCTGCGTCCTCTGCTGCTCCTTCTCGGCCTTCTGCCGTTCCTTCTCGGCCTTGAGAACGTCAGCGTCGGCCTTCTTGGCCTCCTCCAGCTCGGCTTCGTAGCGCTTCCGCGCCTTCTCGATCTCCTCCGGCTTCGCGCCCGCCGCGATGAGAGCCTCGAGTTCGCGCTGCGCGGCGTCGGCCTCGGACCAGGCCTGCTTCGATACCTCCATCACCGCATGCAGGTTCTGCTTGGCCTTCTCGTGGGCGATGTAGGCCTTGTCGGCCGCGTCCTTCAGCTCCTTCTCGGTCGGCGTCGTGGGACCACTGCTGCCCCCGCCGCCTCCGGAGCCGTTGCCGCCGCTACCGCCGGAGCCGCCGGGGACCTGTCCGCCGGTCGCGGAGCCGGACTCGCCGTAGGCCCCGCCCTGGTCGCCGGAGCCGGAGTCCTTGCCGGTCTCGTCCTTGGTCAGCGGGTTGCCGTTGAGGCACTTGACCGCCGGCTCGCCCTTGTCGTCGACGAACACCGCCGTGCCTGCCTGCAAGACGGTCGGGCGGGCGTCGAACCGGCCGTCCTTGTAGCCGTGGCTGGTCACCGGGGTGTCGGAGGTGAGCTGCTCCGGGGTCAGCGCGCTGACGAACCCGGGGATCTCCTCGGCGCTCATCCGGAAGACCTCCGCCCACGCCCGCGCCTTGACGGGGTCGGCCTCCATGTCGCCGATCAGGTAGTTCGCGTCGCAGGAGGAGGTGTCGCTGCCGTCGTCGCTGATGGGTGCGACGAACGGGGTGTCACCGGGGGAGGAGCTGGACTCCATGCTGACCTGGCGGACCGGGGTCTGCCCCGGCATGAGCGCCCAGGCCGAGCCGCCTGCGAGTCCGAGAGCGACCACTGCCGCAACGGTCATCGTGAACTTGGGGCGCGAGGTGCGGCCGGTCGGCCTCTCGGCCGGAGTGGCGGTCGATCGTCCCTGGTCGTGCATCGAGTCTCTCCCTCTCGCTGTCCGGTAAGCCCGTTTCGGGCTGTACGAGAAGGTTGGCAGCGGCGCCTGCCCCGAAACGATGGTGCGGACCCGCCGTTCGAGGGGCGCGAAACCCCGGACCGCGCTGGGGCGTTCCCCAGCGCGGCGCGGTGGGCGGACCCGTTTTCGCAGGTCAGGGAGTTGGGATCAGCGGCGTTCGAGCCGGACGATGATCGCCTTCGACACCGGCGTGTTGGACTTCTCGGCTACGGCGTCGAGGGCGACGAGGGGATTGGCTTCGGGGTAGTAGGCGGCGGCGCAGCCGGGGGCGGTGGGGTAGGCGACGATGCGGAAGCGCTCTGCGCGGCGTTCTTCGACGGTGCCGTCCCCGGTGGCCCATTCGGAGACGAGGTCGACGAGGTCGCCGTCGGTGTGGCCCAGCGCGGCGATGTCGTCGGGGTGGACCATCACCACCCGGCGGGCGTCCTCGATGCCGCGGTAGCGGTCCGACAGGCCGTAGATGGTGGTGTTGTACTGGTCGTGGCTGCGCAGGGTCTGCAGCAGCAGCCGCCCCTCGCCCACGGTGATCGGCTCGGGGGTGTTGACGGTGAAATTCGCCTTGCCGGTCGCGGTGGGGAAGCTGCGGGCGTCCCGGGGCGGGTGCGGCAGCACGAACCCGTCGGGCTCGCGCACCCGCCGGTTGTAGTCCGCGCAGCCCGGCACGACGCGGGCGATGTGGTCGCGGATCGTGTCGTAGTCGGTCTCGAACTGCTCCCACCGCACCGGATGCTCGGGCCCGAGCAGGCGGCGGGCCAGGCGGGCGATGATGGCGACCTCGGAGAGCAGGTGTTCGGAAGCCGGGGCCAGCCGGCCGCGGGAGGCGTGCACGACCGACATCGAGTCCTCGACGGTGACGAACTGCGGGCCGCCGGCCTGGGCGTCGCGTTCGGTGCGGCCCAGTGTCGGCAGGATCAGCGCGGTGCGGCCGGGCACCACGTGGGAGCGGTTGAGCTTGGTCGAGATCTGCACCGTCAGCTCACATCCGCGCAGCGCCTTCTCGGTGGCGGCGGTGTCGGGGGTGGCGGAGACGAAGTTGCCGCCCATCCCCACGAACGCCCGCACCCGACCGGAGCGCATGGCCCTGATCGAGTCGACGGTGTCCAGCCCGTGGTGCCGCGGAACCGGGATGGCGAACTCGGCCTCCAGGGCGGCCAGGAACTTCTCCGGCATCTTCTCCCAGATGCCCATCGTCCGGTCGCCCTGGACGTTGGAGTGCCCGCGCACCGGGCACACGCCCGCACCCGGCTTGCCGATCATCCCGCGCATCAGCAGCAGGTTGACCACCTCGCGGATGGTGGCCACCGCCTGGCGCTGCTGGGTCAGCCCCATCGCCCAGCACGCCACCGTCCGCTCGGAGTCGATCACCATCCGCGCGATCCGCTCCACCTGCTCCCGCTCCAAGCCGGTCGCGGCCCGCACCTCGTCCCAGTCGAGGTCGGCGGCCTGGGCCTGGAACTCCCCGAAGCCGTGGGTGCAGGACTCGACGAACTCCCGGTCGACCGCGCCCTCGGCCAGCACCAGCGCGTTGACCGCCCGGAACAGCGCAAGGTCACCACCGATGCGGATCTGGGCGAACTCGTCGGCCAGCGCCGTGCCGCCCCCGAGGACACCGCGGGCGTTCTGCGGGTTCTTGAACCGCATCAGGCCGGTCTCCGGCAGCGGGTTCACCGCGATGATCCTGCCGCCGCGCTGCTTGACCTTCTCCAGCGACGACAGCATCCGCGGGTGGTTGGTGCCCGGGTTCTGCCCGACGACCAGCACCAGGTCGGCCTGCTCGAGATCGGCCAGTGACACCGAGCCCTTGCCGACTCCGATCGTCTCGGTCAACGCGGCGCCGGAGGACTCGTGGCACATGTTCGAGCAGTCCGGCAGGTTGTTCGTGCCGAAGCCGCGGACCATGAGCTGGTAGAGGAACGCGGCCTCGTTGCTGGTGCGGCCCGAGGTGTAGAAGACGGCCTCGTCCGGGCCCGCCAGCCCGCGCAGCTTCTCGGCGACCAACCCGAACGCCTCGTCCCAGCCGATCGGCCGGTAATGGGTGTCGCCCTCTCGCAGGACCATCGGCCGCGTCAGCCGCCCCTGCTGACCGAGCCAGTAGTCGGTGCGCTCGGCCAGCTCGGCCACCGGGTGCGCGGCGAAGAACTCGGGCCCGACGCGGCGGGTGGTGGCCTCCTCGGCCACCGCCTTGGCGCCGTTCTCGCAGAACTCGGCCAGCTTGCGCTTGTCCCCCTCGGCCTCCCGGGGATCGGGCCAGGCGCACCCCGGGCAGTCGAACCCCGCGCGCTGGTTCAGCAGCGGCAGCGTCCTCACCGTCCGGGCCAGGCCCATCTGCTCCCAGCTGCGCTGCAACGACACCAGCACGCCCTTGACCCCGGCCGCGGCCGGCTTCGGGGTGCCGACCTCCAGGGCCGACTCGTCGATGTCCTGCTCAGGGGCTCCACGCGACATGATCCAAAGGGTGCTGCACACGCGCCCGCGGGGCAACGCCTTACAACCGCACGGCGGACACCCGCGTCCACGGCTGTCCTGGGGTCCGGCGGGATCCCAAGCACCGACCCGGGACGGTTGTCAAGGTGAACCTGAGAGCTTCGTACACTCTGCGATGTGACACAGACCCATGCCGCACAGCCCCGTGAACTTCCGTCGACCTGGAACCCGGCCGACGTAGAGGCCGAGCTGTACCAGCGCTGGGTAGCCGCCGGGTACTTCACCGCCGACCCGGCCGGTGACAAGCCGCCGTTCTCGATCGTGATCCCGCCGCCGAACGTCACCGGCAGCCTGCACATCGGACACGCGTTCGAGCACACCCTGATGGACGTCCTCACCCGCCGGCGGCGGATGCAGGGCTACGACGCGCTGTGGCTACCAGGCATGGACCACGCCAGCATCGCCGTGCAGGCCATGGTCGAGAAGCAGCTCCGCGACGAGGGCATCGACCACCGCGAGCTCGGTCGCGAGGGCTTCCTGGCCCGGGTGTGGGAGTGGAAGGAGAAGCACGGCGGGGCGATCCTGTCGCAGATGCGCCGCCTCGGCGACAGCGTCGACTGGACCCGCGAGCGCTTCACCATGGACGACGGCCTTTCCCGCGCCGTCCAGACGATCTTCAAGAAGCTCTACGACGACGGCCTGATCTACCGCGCCGAGCGGCTGGTCAACTGGTCCCCGGAGATGCGCTCGGCGATCTCCGACATCGAGGTCGAGCACAAGGAGGTCGAGGGCGAGCTGGTCTCCATGCGCTACGGCCACGGGGACGCCTCGATCGTGGTGGCCACCACCCGGGTCGAGACCATGCTCGGCGACACCGCCGTCGCGGTCCACCCCGACGACGACCGCTACCGGCACCTGGTCGGCACCAGCATCGAGCTGCCGCTGACCGGGCGGATGATCCCGATCGTGGCCGACACCCACGTCGACCCCGAGTTCGGCAGCGGCGCGGTGAAGGTCACCCCGGCCCACGACCCGAACGACTTCGAGATCGGCCAGCGCCACGACCTGCCGATGCTGACGGTCATGGACGAGCGCGGCCGCATCACCCGCACCGGCACCCGCTTCGACGGCATGGACCGGTTCGAGGCGCGGGTCGCGGTCCGCGAGGCGCTGCGCGAAGAGGGCCGGATCGTCGCCGAGAAGCGGCCGTACGTGCACAGCGTCGGCCACAGCTCGCGGTCCAAGGAGCCGATCGAGCCGCGGCTGTCGCTGCAGTGGTACGTCAAGGTCGGTCCGCTGGCCAAGGCCGCGGGCGACGCGGTGCGCGACGGCCGGGTCGAGGTGCACCCGCCGGAGATGGCCAAGCGCTACTTCGACTGGGTCGACAACCTGCACGACTGGAACATCTCGCGGCAGCTCTGGTGGGGCCACCGCATCCCGGTCTGGTACGGGCCCGGCGGCGAGGTCGTCTGCGTCGGACCGGACGAGGAGCCGCCGAGCGGCGAGGGCTGGCACCAGGACGAGGACGTGCTCGACACCTGGTTCTCCTCGGGCCTGTGGCCGTTCTCGACCATGGGCTGGCCGGACGACACCGCGGACCTGCGCAAGTACTACCCGACCAGCGTGCTGGTCACCGGCTACGACATCCTCTTCTTCTGGGTCGCCCGGATGATGATGATGGGCCTGTACGCCATGGACGGCGAGCCGCCGTTCCGCGTCATCGCGCTGCACGGCATGGTGCGCGACCCGCACGGCAAGAAGATGTCGAAGTCGGCGGGCAACACCGTCGACCCGCTGGAGTGGATGGACAACTACGGCACCGACGCGCTGCGGTTCACGTTGGCGCGCGGCGCCAACCCGGGCGCGGACTCGCCGATCAGCGAGGAGTGGGTCGCGGGCTCGCGCAGCTTCTGCACGAAGTTGTTCAACGCCACCAAGTTCGCGATGATGAACGGTGCGCGGGTGCCGGCTGCGCTGCCCCCGCGCGACGAGCTGACCGACGCCGACCGGTGGATCCTGGACCGCGCCGACCGGGTCGTGTCCGAAGTGGACGAGCTGCTGGAGGACTTCCAGTTCGCCAAGGCCACCGAGGCGCTCTACCACTTCACGTGGGACGAGTTCTGCGACTGGTACCTGGAGCTGTCCAAGGTCCAGCTCGACGAGCAGGGCGACCGGGCCGAACGCACCCGCGACGTGCTCGGCCATGTGCTCGACGTGCTGCTGCGGCTGCTGCACCCGACGATCCCGTACATCACCGAGACGCTGTGGACCACGCTGACCGGCCGCGACTCGGTCGTCGTCGCCGAGTGGCCCGGGGCGGAGGGCCTGCAGGCCGACACCGGTGCGGCCGAGCGGGTCGAGGCCACCCAGAAGCTGATCACCGAGATCCGCCGGTTCCGCTCCGACCAGGGCCTCAAGCCGGGGCAGCGGGTCGCGGCGAAGCTGGGCGGCGTGAGTGAGCTGGGCCTGGACGGCCACGTGCCCGCGGTGCGGGCGCTGGCCAGGGTCACCGAACCCGCCGACGGCTTCACCTCGTCGGCGTCCATCGAGGTCGGCCTGCGCGGCGGCACCGTGACCGTCGAGCTCGACCTGTCCGGGGCGATCGACGTCGCCGCCGAGCGCAAGCGGCTGGCCAAGGACCTCGCGGCGGCCGAGAAGGAGCTCGCGGGTACCGAGAAGAAGCTCGGCAACCCGGCGTTCACCGACAAGGCCCCGGCCGAGGTGGTCGACAAGATCAAGGTGCGCAGGGACACCGCGCTGGCCGACATCGAGCGCATCAACGCCCGGCTGTCGGCGCTGCCCGAGAGCTGACCGCGGGATCGCACACCGCCTGGAGCGGGCCGTTGTTCGCAAACGGCCCGCTTCCGGTGTAGTTCGGCCCTGCGCGCCAGTCACTACTGGCGCATCCCGTTCTTCTGCAAGAATTTCAACTGCGGCTCCCGGCGCCACACCAGGAACTTGCGGCACCAATCGGACGGCTCCGCCACCTACGCTGAAATCCGCCGGTTTCCAACGGGAAACCGTTGGGCGGTAATGGTTTTCTCCATCCGCGCACGCGCCTTCGGTGGCGCGTGGGCGATTTTCGCGGGGGGCTGAGCGATGCTGATCGAAGTGGACGAACGCGGAGTCCGCAGAAGCAGACGATCGAGGATCAGGCCGAGGCTGGTGGGAGTTCTGCTCGCGGTGGTCGCGCTGGCGGCGACGGTGCTGACCGGAGCGTCGGCCGCCGCGACGTCACCGGCGCCGGCGGCGGCACCGGCAGGTGACGGCGGACCTGCCGTCGTGGTGGTCAAGATGGTCGACTACCGGCTGTTGCAGCCGGCCTTCCTGCCACCGGGCACCTACACGTTCAAGGCGTTCAACGCCGGACGGCACCCGCACGCCGTGGAGATCGCCGGGCCGGACGTCTCCAACGCGCGCACGGCCGTCGTCCAGTCCGGGCAGGTCACCGAGGTCACCGTGACGCTGCGCCCGGGCGTCTACGACTTCTGGTGCCCGGTCGGCGACCACCGGCAGAGGGGGATGCAGCTTTTCGTGAAGGTCGGCTGACCGCGGGGTCGGCTGTCCCGTCGTCGGTCACCGCCGGACAGTCGGCGGTGTCCGACGTCCGAGGAGAGGGGGCTCACCGCACCTGCAAACCGAGAGCATGAGCGAGCACGACGGCCTGCCGCACGTCGATGACCGCGCCCGGAACCTCCGCCGACAGCGGGTCGAGCGCGGTCAGGTCGCTGCCGCGCAGGTCGCAGCGCGCGAGGCGCGCCCGGTCGAACTGCGTGCCGGAGAGGTCGGCGTCGGTGAGCGCGGCGTCCCGGCAGTCGGCCGCGGTCAGGTCGGTCTCGCGCATCCGGGCCTTCCGGAAGGAGCTGCGCCGCAGGTCGGCTCCGGCCAGCGAGACGAACGACCAGTCGCCGCCGTGGACCCGCACCGAGTCCAGCGCCGACCGGCGGAACCGGCTGCCGGTGAGCTTGCAGCCGGTGAACTCGGCGTCGAAGAAGTCGCAGCGGTCGAACGCGCACCGCAGGAACGCGGTGTCGGTGTGGCGGGAGACGTTGAACCGCACGCCGGTGAACGAGCACTCCTCGAAGACCGCGTTGCGGGTCGTGGCCTCGCTCGGATCGCAGTCGTGGAACTCGCACCGGAGGTAGGTGCGCCCGACGAGCTCCTCGGCGTAGAGGTCGTGCCCGCGCAGCACCTCGTCCTCGATCCAGTCGGCCACGGGGGCGAGGGTATCCCGGCGGTCTGACGACGCCAGCGGCCAACCGGGACCGGGAGTGCCCCCTCCTGGAGAGGAGCCTCAGTTCTCATCCCGTCGACCTGGCGCCAGCCCGATCAGGCCGGGTCAAGGGGGCGCCCTCGCTCCCGACCGCAGGGTGCCCCGAGAAGCCGCCCCCTTGTCGCGGTCTGATAGCCCTCGTGGAGGTCGGCGGGATGAGAACCAGGCTCCGAACGGACCGCAGCCCGCGAGCAAGCCCCCCATCCCGGAGACCTGCCGGGGGGCCTGGAGGCGGCGAGCGCCCCAGAAACCACCCGCCCACCGCGACCCGCAAGGCCAGGGGGCAGACCCCCGTGACGGTCGTGAGGCCCGGGGCAGGTCGGGCTGAACCCGCCCGCACCATCCCACGTAGACTTTGACCTCGACATTCGTCGTCGGGGCACAGGGAGTGAAGGACTTGTCCGACACCGATCCGGGCGCGTTGCAGGAACTGCGCGTCGTGGAGGCCGAGCTCAACGAGCGCTGGCCGGAGACCAAGATCGAGCCGTCGCTCGACCGGATCCGCGCGCTCACCGACCTGCTCGCCGAGCCGCAGCACAGCTATCCGGTCGTGCACGTGGCGGGCACCAACGGCAAGTCCTCGACCTCGCGGATGATCGACGCGCTGCTCGGCCGGATCGGCCTGCGCGTCGGCCGCTACACCAGCCCGCACCTGCAGCTGGCCACCGAGCGCATCAGCATCGACGGCGGCCCGATCAGCCCCGCCGCCTACGTCGAGGCCTACCGCGACGTCGCGCCGTACGTGTCCATCGTGGATTCGCGCAGCGATGTCCCGATGAGCAAGTTCGAGGTGCTGACCGGAATGGCCTTCGCCGCGTTCGCCGACGCCCCGGTGGAGGCGGCGGTGCTGGAGGTCGGCATGGGCGGTAGCTGGGACGCCACCAACGTCGCCGACGCCCGCATCGCGGTGATCTGTCCGGTCGCCATGGACCACGCCGAGTTCCTCGGCAACGACCTCGGCGGGATCGCCACGGAGAAGGCCGGGATCATCAAGCCCGGCTCGGTGGTGGTGATGGCCGCCCAGCAGGCCGAGGCGCAGAAACCGATCATGGACCGGATCGCCGAGGTCGACGCCACGGTGGCCCGCGAGGGCCACGAGTTCGGCGTGCTGTCGCGCACCGTCGCCGTCGGCGGCCAGATGCTGCGGCTGCAGGGGCTCGGCGGGGTCTACGACGAGATCTTCCTGCCGCTGCACGGCGAGCACCAGGCCCGCAACGCCGCGCTCGCGCTGGCCGCGGTCGAGGCGTTCTTCGGCGCGGGCGCCCAGCACCAGCTCGACGTCGAAGCGGTCCGCGACGCCTTCGCCGGGGTCATCACCCCCGGCCGCCTCGAGCGCGTGCGTGCGGCGCCGTCGGTGCTGGTGGACGCCGCGCACAACCCGCACGGTGCCCGCGCCCTGGCCGAGGCGCTGAGCTCGGAGTTCTCGTTCCGCCGCCTGGTGGCGGTGGTCGGCGTCCTCGGCGACAAGGACGTGCGCGGCGTGCTCGCCGAGCTGGAGCCGGTGGTCGAGGAAGTGGTGCTGACCAGGAACTCCTCGCCGCGTGCGATGGACCCCGACGAGCTGGCGAGCATCGCCAAGGACATCTTCGGACCCGATCGCATCGTCGTGGAGCCCCGGCTCGACGACGCCGTGGAGACCGCCATCCAGATGGCCGAGGAGACCACCGACCCGAGCGAGTCGGTCTCCGGCGGCGGCGTGGTGATCACCGGTTCCGTGGTGACGGCGGGCGAAGCACGAGCGCTGTTCGGTAAGGAGCCGGCGTGACCGACGAACCGAGCACCCCGCGCGGCCGGGACGACAACCCCGCCGACAACCCGGCCGCCGACGACGCCTCGGGCGACCGGGCCGGCGAGACCTCGCTGCCGGAGGACCAGTACGGCCTGCCGGTGCCGCCGGAAGGCGTGCGCGACCCGTGGAAGGGCCTGCGCGGCATCATGGCCGCCACCCTCATCCTGGAGTTCATCGTCTTCGCGCTCGCGCTGCCGGTGGTGTGGCAGTTCGCCGGGGGCGTGTCCAGCGCCGGCTTCGCGTTCGTGGCGGTGCTGTCGGTCCTGCTGCTGGTCGCCGGCTTCGTGCAGCGGCGCAAGTGGGGGTTCGGCTTCGCGCTGGCGTTGCAGGTCGCGCTGGTGGCGTGCTTCTTCGTGCATCCGGCGATCGGGCTGATGGCGCTGGTGTTCGTGGTCGTCTGGGCCTACATCGTCCACCTCCGTCGCGACGTGGCGAAGCGGATGCGCCAAGGTCAGCTCTACGACCAGCTCGGCCACCCACCCGGCTACCCGCCGGAGCGCGCCTGAGCCCGGGAACGCTCCGCGACGGCCTCGACCAGTGCGGTGACCGCCGGATGCCACGGCCGGCCGGGCGGCCCGGTGAGCACCAGCTCGCGCGTCACGCGCTGGCGCAGCGGCACCAGCACGAGCCTCGGGTCGAGCATCGCCGCCGCCAGGCCCGGCACGACCGTGACGCCCATGCCCGCGGCGACCATGGCCAGCAGCGTGCCCATCTCCCGGATGCGGTGCGCGGGGTTCAGCTGCGCCCTGCCCAGCCGGTAGACCTCGCGCAGGTGCCGCTCGCAACCACCGCAGGACAGCAGGAACGGGTCGTCGTCGAGGTCGGTGACGTCGATGACGTCCTGGCCCGCGAGCGGGTGGTCGTGCGGTAGCAGCGCCTGGAAGACGTCGGAGCCGATGCGCACCCCCTCGCCGCCCGGCGGGTCGACCAGCACCGCCACGTCCACCGCGGCTCCGGCCAGCCAGTCCGCCACCTCGTCGTCCTCACCCTCGAGGACGTGGACCGCGAGCTGCGGGTAGTCGTGCCGCCATCCGGTCAGCAGCTCCGGCAGCAAGCCCTGGCAGACGGTCGGCGGCGCGGCCAGCCGCAGCGTCCCGGTGGGCAGGCCGTCGCGCCGGGCGGCCAGCTCGGTGATCGAGTCGGTCGCCGACACGGCGGTGCGGGCGTGGCCGAGGATGCGCTCGCCGAACGCGGTCGGCCGTGGCCTGCCCTGCCGCACCAGCACGCGGCACCCGACCGCTCGCTCCAGCGCGGCCACCGCGTGCGAGACCGCCGACTGGCTGATGCGCAGGGCGTCCGATGCCGCACCGAAACCGCCCTCGTCGATCACGGCGAGGAAGGCGCGCAGTTGCGCGAGGTTCACGTTGTTCATGAGCAACCCTCATTGGTCGCGCGATGAAACTTGTTTGACTCATCATGCCGCGTTCGTCGAACGTGATGGCCGAAAGCCGCCGGAAAAGTTCGGCGGCGACGAGGTTGGTGGTGGACGTGGAAGAACCGGGCGCGCGCTGGGTACCGGGCTTCGTCCTGCTGTCGGCGATCTGGGGATCGAGCTTCGTGCTGATCAAGGTCGCGGTCGACGCGGGCGTCGAGCCGGTGTGGGTGGCGCTGTGGCGGTGCCTGTTCGGTGCGCTCGCGCTGTGGGCGGTGTGGCTCGCCTCGGGTGCGGCCCGTCCGTCGATCCCGCGCGACCCGCGCACGTGGGGGCACGCCGCCGTGGTCGCCGCCCTGCACAACGCGGCGCCGTTCACCCTGTTCGCCTACGGCGAGACCCACATCAGCTCGGTGCTGGCCGGGGTCTGGAACGCCACGACCCCGCTGGCGACGCTGCTGTTCGTGCTGTTCCTGCTGCCGTCGGAGCACCCGACGCCGCGGAGGCTGGCAGGTCTGCTCGCCGGCTTCGCCGGGGTGCTGGTCGTGCTCGGCGTGTGGCGCGGCGTCGAGGGCGGGGTGCTGGCCGGCAGCCTCGCCTGCCTGGCCGCGACGACCTGCTACGGCGCCGGCTTCACCTACACCAGGCGGTTCTTCTCCGGGCGCTCGGATTCGGCGAGCGCCCTGATCATCCTCCAGCTCACCTTCGCCACGCTGGAGTTGCTGCTGGTCGCCCCGCTGCTCGGCGGCGGCGCACCCGGCTGGCCCGGCCTGCTGCCCGCGGCGTGCCTGGTGCTGCTGGGAGCGGTCGGCACCGGGATGGCCTTCCTGCTCAACATGCGGGTGATCAGGGCCGCGGGCTCGACGATCGCCTCGACCGTCACCTACGTGACGCCGCTGTGGTCGACGGTCCTCGGCGCGCTGCTGCTCTCCGAGCCGCTCGGCTGGAACACGGTGGCAGGCGGCGCGCTGGTCATCGCCGGGGTGCTGTTCGCGCGGTCGGGCACCCGGCGCGGCGAGGTCGCGGCCGTCCGGTGACTATCCGATGTCGACGACCGCGCGGCCGACGGTCTCGCCGCGCCGGAGCGCGTCGTAGGCGTCCTGCACCTGGTCGAACGAGTAGCGGCGGCTGATGGCGTCCTGCGGGCGGAGCAGCCCGCGGGCCACCAGGTCCAGCAGCACCGGCATGTCCCGGCGCGGCTTGGCGCCGTAGGAGCCCTTGATCTGCAGCTTGCGCCGGGCGATCGTGGCCAGGTCGAACTCGCCGGAAGTACCCCTCGGCGCGATGCCGACGACCACGATCTGCCCGCCCTCGACCACCGAGTCCCGCGCCGCCTCGAACGTCGGCACGCTGCCGAGCGCCTCGAAGGCGACGTCGACGCCACGCCCGCCGGTGATCTCGCGGATCGCCGCGGGCGCGTCGACCTCGGCGGAGTTCACGGTGTGGGTGGCGCCCAGGGCGCGGGCGTTGGCGAGCTTGTCCTCGCTGATGTCCACGGCGACGACCACCGACGCGCCGAACGACCCCGCGAGCTGGATCAACGCAGAGCCGACGCCCCCGGCGGCGACCACGGCGACGGTGTCGCCGACACGCACGTCGGCGGCGTGGCGCAGCGCGCCGTAGGCGGTCATCGTCGAGCAGCCGACGGAGGCGACGTCGGCGAGCTCCACGCCGTCGGGCACCCGGTACGCCGCGGTCGCCGGCGTCACCGAGCGCTCGGCGAGCCCGCCCATCGAGTACATCCACACCGGCTCGCCACCGGGCCGGAACAGCCGGGTCTCACCGTCGTAGAGCTGGCCCTTCCCCCGGTTGTAGGCGAAGAACTTCTCGCAGATCTCCTCGTTGCCGCGCGCGCACTGCCCGCACTGGCCGCACGGCATGATGAAGCTGGTGACGACCCGGTCGCCGACGGAGAAGCCGGTGACCTCCGGGCCGATCTCCGACACCACACCGGCGACCTCGTGCCCGAGCACCGCGGGCACCGGGAACGGCAGCTCGCCCTTGAGGACGTGCAGGTCCGTGTGGCAGGCGCCGCAGGAGGTCACGTCGATGGCGATCTCACCGGCCCGAGGGTGCGGATCGGCCAGCTCCTCGATCCGCATCGGCTCGTTCGCTGCGGTGTGCACGGCTGCGCGCATCCGGAACTCCCTTTCAGCCTGGGTCCACCGGCTCCTGCCGGGCGGCGGAGAGATGCCCTGTGGCCGGGATTATTGAACTGTTCGAGGGATCTTTCAACCACGTCGGGACGGCATCTGCGGGGCCTGTTCCGGCCCCGCTACCGCGGCACGGAGCGCGGTTGCTTCCGGGCCGGGTTTCCCTGCCCCGGCCGGGAAGTCCACAGAGGAAGGCCGGGTTGATCACCACATGGTGTGATCAGCGGTGTTTCTTGCTTGCCCTTGGTCCAAAGCGCACCGGTAGGTTCCACATGCCGCGCGGGAACTCCCGGAAATCCAGTGGAGATCCGGCTTCCGCGGCTAGCGCCCAGAACTACGAAGGGAACGGTTCATGCGTAATGCGACGCGGCTGACCGCGGCTGCTGCTCTGATGTTGCCGCTGCTGTTCGGGGCGGGCGATGCCGCGCTGGCCGCCGGTGGGAAGAAGGTCCCGAAGGCCTCCGGCCTGATCCAGGACCAGAACCAGGCCACGGCCAACAGCACCGTGCAGAACAACATCAATGTCTCCCCGGTGAACCAGGTCAGCATAGGCTCCAAGGGCGAGCAGTCGGCCATGACGTGGACGAACCAGAACAACATCAACGAGTCCGAGCAGTCCGACTACCAGGAGCAGGACGAGGACTGAGCCTTCTTCGCGAGGACGGCACCACCGGCCCGGCAGCCCCGCCTGCCGGGCCGGTTCGCGTCCTTCTGTTGCACCAACGGGTGACCCGTCGTGGTTCCTGGCGTGTTGCCGTGCCAACGCGGAGCCGCGGTGGAAGGTTTGCGCAGTCGATCTCGGCGCTCGGGCCCGGAATCCCCGGCCCCGGCAGCCGGCGACGCAGTCAGGAACATTCAAGATCGGAGTCTGAGGTGCGTAGTTCTGCACGCGCGCTCTTCGCAGGCGCAGTCACGGCCGGGTTGCTCGTCGCGGGTTCGTCCACCGCGTTCGCCGCCAAGGACGACAAGAAGAAGTCCGACGACGACACGACCCAGACCGCGGCCGCCGAGGGCGGCGACGGCGGGTACGCCGGAGACGGCGGCATCGCCATCAACTTCTGCCCGGCGATCGGTGTGCTCGCCAAGGCCGAGGCCAACTGCTCCGGCGGCAACGGCGGCAACGCAAACGGCGGTGACGCGGAAGCGTACGCGGAGGACGACAGCAGGGAGACCCACTCGTCCGACGACGACTGAGGCCGACCTGCGTCCGCCGGGCTGCTCGGCGGATCAACCCAAGCATGCCGGTCCAGTCGGACCGGCATGCTCCATATGCGGGGTCTGCGCCTCGCGAACGACTTTTGGATTGGAGTACCAGTGAAGACCTCTGTCCGCATCCTCGGCGCCACCGCGGTCGCCGCGGGCCTGCTGGCGATCGGCAACTCCGCCCAGGCGGCGAGCTCCGAGACCCCGGATGACGCCGGACCCTTCACGTCGGGGCCGATCAAGTTCGACAACTGCCGGCCGGGTAACCCGGCGCTGGGCGCGATCTCGCTCGAGTGCACGATCTCCGGAGGCCAGAACGGGGCCAGCTCCGACGGGGAGTCGGAAATCTCGAACTACGACGGGAACGACGAGGAGGAGTGAGATCCGGACTGTGCCGGTCCCGAGACGGGATCGGCACAGCCGCCGGCGGACTCGCCGGCGTCCACAGTAGGACGCAGAGGCCAAGAGTCTTGTGCGGCAACGTGATCCTCGGACTGCCCGCGGCAGAGCCGCGCTCCGAGATCGCCCGATGTAGGTATGTTCCCGGCTTCGCCGAGAGCCGGTGAGAAGACGGGTCTACCGTCGAAGTGCGGGAAGGTCGCGCGATCCACCTGACGCGGTCTTCCCGCCACCACTCGCCCCGAAGAACGCGTCGTGCCGGCCTCCCGGACGGGAGGCCGGCACGTTTTTCCGCGCGTGGAGGTGGCATTCCCCCTGGGGACTGCTCAGTCCTTGCTCTTGCGGTACTCCCTGTCCCTGCTGTCGTCCTCCGTGGACGCTTCCGCGTCGCCGCCGTTGGCGCTGCCGCCGTTGGCGGCGTTGCACTTGGCGTTCGCCGGTGCGAGCAGCGCGATGGACGGGCAGACGTTGAGTCCCAGTCCGCCGTCGCCGGCCTTGCCGCCCTCGCCGCCCTCGGCGGCCGCGGTCTGGGTCGTGTCGTCGTCGGAAGTCTTGTCGTCCTTGGCCGCCAGTGCGGTCGACGAACCGGCTGCGAACAGCCCGGTCGCGACGACGCCGGCGAAGAGAACGCGAACCGAAGTGCGCACTCCATGCTCCGATCTTGGCTGGTTTCAGATGAGTGACCGGTGCCGCGTCGCCCGGGAAGCGGGTCGGCCGTGCCGATCACTGCGTGGACCTTTTCATCGGAGGCGCCGTCTTGGCACTGACCGACATGCGGAAGAGATCACGGGACCACCCGAAGGTGGGACCTCCGCATCGCCGGCGAGCGTGGAGACGCGTCGCGGTCAAGGGCGAAGTGCACCGCGGGCCGCGCAGAAGAAGGGTGTGTGCCGACCGGTCCCGCATTGGTCGGCACACACCCGAGGAGGGAGCGAGCTGGCGTCAGAGCCTGACGTCAGCCTTGGTGTCAGTTGTCGCTGTCGTCCTCGTTCTCGGCTTCGGCGTTGCCGCCGGTGCCGTTGCCACCGTTGCCGGCGCTGCACGAACCGGTGCCCTCGCCGAGGACGCCGACGCCGATGCCGCACAGCACGTTGACACCGATGCCGCCGTTGCCGCCTTCACCCTTGCCGCCGGTGGCGGTAGCGGTCTGCTTGGTGTCGTCATCGGAGCCGCCGGCGAAGGCGGGGGCGCCCATGCCGAGCATGGCGACGGCCGCGGTGGTAACGGCGAGCAGACGAATGGACTTACGCATTCCTTCATCTCCTATCATCGTGGTATTCAGCGCCAAGCGGCGTGACTCCCGACCCATGAGAGTTGGGAGGGCTTCCGGCTGGCAATTCAACAGTCGCATTGTTCGCGGCGGTTTGCGATGTCCTGCACCACCAAAGAGAATCAACGGTCACACTGCCGGGGTCGTGATTACGGGCTGTTGTCGCGGGTTGTGCGAAACAAATTTCTCCGGTCAACTGATCAGATGGCCGTCGGTGAAGTCCGGAAAACGATTGATCACGGTTTGTGGGACCTGTGCCGTGAGGCAACTGGGGTAAAGATCAAGAAAATGCTTGCGGTCGTTCAACGATTTGGGCTCATTGGTGTCATAAAGGTGCACTTGTCTCCGGGGTCCGCGAATTTGATCATGTGGTGGCAGCGGTATTGAAATAAGAAAAAGGGGCCCACCGAGAAGTTCGGTGGGCCCCTTCCGGTGGAAGTCGGGCGTTTGGAGAGCCGGGGTCCGCTCAGAAGTCGAATACGGCTCCCGTCTGCTGCTTCAGCACGCACCGGTTCGCGACGGACGTCTCGTGGGCGATCTGCGTACCGCGCCAGGTTCCCTTGGCGGACGCGCGGATGTTCCGGTTGTCCTTGGTGCAACCGGACCGTTCGCGCTCGGGGCGGACCGCGTGGAGGTCCTCGAAGTTCCCGTCGACCGCCAGCAGGTCGGCGCAGGCCGCGGCGGCCTTCGGGTGGTCGCCCCCGGCCGGCTCGCAGTCGAGGGTCACGCTGCGCGGCTTCTGGTGTTCGGTCACGGTCAGCGTGATGGTGCTCCGCGCGTCGCTGGCGTCGGCTGCTGCCGATGCGATCCCGGGGGCCAGTGCCGCTGCCGCGAGCGCGATGCACGCGACTGCGCGGCTGAGGGGCCTTTGAGCGGTCATTGCCTGTCTTCCTTCCGTCCCACGCGGAAATAGATCCTCTGCTACCAGTACCGCAGTCGGATCGATCTCTCCGGGTGAGCGGAAAACGATCACCTGCCGGGGTACCTCGGAACGGTAGTAACTACTGTCCGCTACGCGACGGTCTGGAATTGTCCGAATCCGTGTGGGGGGTGCACTCGGAAGCGATCAACCCGGTCAGGGGCTTTGTCGGGGGTTTTAGCGACGCTCCGTCGACATGAGTCGCCCGGTAGGCGGATGATCTCCGGGAGTCACCGGGTCCAATCCGGGAATTGTTGATCTCTCCAGGCGGGGATCCGGCGGGATTCCTTGATCGCGGGGTTCGCAACCCGGCCTCGATTCGCGAACTTCGGCACGGACCGTGATCGCATCTCCTCCCGAGGGGATTTCGGCTTGCTCGTTCGTGCGACCGAAGAGCAGTTGGAGGCGCCCGGTTCGCTGCGCTCCGCGATGTCGTGACTCGTCCGATGGTCATCAGGATCGGAGAAATTATGTGATCCACTGGATTTTCATCATCACATGAGGTGATCGACAATGGTTCGGGTTGCGGGGCGCCAGGCCTGCGGCGATATCTTCTAGTTGATCCGCAAATCGCGGGTCTTTAAATGGAATCCCGAAGGGAAAACCGAGGTGTTGGCCCGCCGTGGGCAGCCTTCGCCACGGGATTCCTTGCGGGCGTCCTCTGCAATATTCAGAGATGTGAAGGGGATACTAGTTATGCGGACTGCCACGCGCCTCGTCGCTGCCACTGCTCTGGCACTGCCGGTGCTGTTCGGAGCTTCCGGCATGGCGCTCGCCGACGGCGACCACGGTCACAAGCACGGCAAGAAGGGCGACGACACGGTCCAGGTGCAGGACCAGGACCAGGACAACAAGACCGACCAGAAGAACGAGACCGGCCAGGACATCAACCAGGCCCAGTGGGTCGTGGGTGGCAAGGGTGGCGACCAGAACGCCCAGAACTGGTCCGCGTCGGAGAACAAGAACGGCACCGAGCAGGACCAGGACGCGTCGCAGGAAGACGAGGACTGATCCGGTAGTTCCGCACCTCCGGCACTCGCAGTGGAGCCATGACGCCCGGCCCGGCGCGACGACGCGCCGGGCCGGCGTTGTGCCGTGCGCGGGAAATGGACGCGAAGCCTCCATCCGTCTGCGCCGGGGAATGGTGGATTCGTTGGAGCGGAGCGCTCGAAGTGGACGTACGCCGCCCGCGAGCGCACGCCCGCTCCCGAACGGGAGGCCCCCGCAGACCTGCGCGGCACATCCGCCCCGGGAATTCAGCTGTTCGTCAACTTCCGGTGGCGGACCGGCCGCCGCACCCGATTAGAACGACCGCATGCACCCCGAATACGCCTCCCGCCACCTCAACCGGCGCGCGCTGCTGCGCGCCTCCGCGACGGGCGCCGGAGCCCTCGCCGCCGGCCTGCTCCTGCCGGGCGCGGCGGGTGCCGCGCCCGCTTTCGTCCGCCCCGACCGGCCGCTGCTGACCCACGGCGTGCAGCTCGGCGACCCGCGCCCGGACGGCGCCGTGGTCTGGACCCGCGCCGACCGCCCGTCGCGGATGTTCGTCGAGATCAGCCAGGACCCCGGGTTCGCCGACGCGCGGCGCGTCCCGGGCCCGCTGCTCACCCCGGAGACCGACGGCACCGGCGAGGTCCTGCTGCGGGGCCTCCCGTCCGGCCGGGAGTTCCACTACCGCGTCATCGCCGAGGACCTCGACGGGCGGATGGGCAGCGAGCCGCTGACCGGCAGCTTCCGCACCGCGTCCCGGCAGCCGCGCGACGTGCGGTTCCTGTGGTCCGGTGACGTGGTCGGCCAGGGCTGGGGCATCAACCCCGACATCGGCGGCATGACGATCTACTCCGCGATGGCCGCCCGCGACCCCGACTTCTTCCTGCACAGCGGCGACACCGTCTACGCCGACGGGCCTCTCAGGGAGTCGGTGACGCTGCCCGACGGCCGGGTGTGGCGCAACATCGTGACACCGGAGAAGTCGAAGGTCGCCGAGACGCTGGCCGAGTACCGCGGGCAGTTCGCCTACAACCTGCTGGACGAGAACGTGCGGCGCTTCGCCGCCCGCGTCCCGCAACTGGTGCAGTGGGACGACCACGAGGTCACCAACAACTGGTACCCCGGCGAGATCCTCGACAAGCCCGAGTACACCGAGAAGCGGGTCGACGTGCTCGCCCAGCGCGCGTTCCAGGCCTTCCACGAGTGGCAGCCGGTGCGGCGGCAGGACGCCGTCGACGGCCGCGTCTACCGCAAGGTCGGGCACGGGCCGCTGCTCGACGTCTTCGTGCTGGACATGCGCAGCTACCGCGACCCCAACTCGGCGGGCACGCGGGCGGAGCGGATCCTCGGCGAGCAGCAGGCCAGGTGGCTGGTCGACGAGCTGTCCCGCTCGCGGGCGACCTGGAAGGTCATCGCCTCGGACATGCCGATCGGAATCATCGTGCCCGACGGCGACAAGATCGAGGCCGTGGCCAACGGCCTGCCGGGGGCGCCCAACGGCCGGGAGGCCGAGCTGGCCTGGGTGCTCGCCGAGACCGCCCGCCGCCAGGTGCGCAACGTCGTCTGGCTGACCGCCGACGTGCACTACTCGGCGGCCATCCGCTACTCGCCGGAGCGCGCGGCCTTCGACGGCTTCGACCCGTTCTGGGAGTTCGTCTCCGGACCGCTGCACGCCGGTGCCTTCGGGCCGAGCGAGCTGGACCCCACATTCGGTCCCGAGCAGGTCTTCGTCAGCGCGCCGACCCGCCAGGGCGCGTCGCCGCTGGAGGGCTTCCAGCACTTCGGCGAGGTCAACATCGACTCCCGGTCCCGGCGGCTGACCGTCGATCTGCGCGACACCGCGGGCAAGTCCCTGTGGTCGACCACCCTCGACCCGCGGCGCTGACCGCGGGAGCTTGGGAAGGCCGCTCGCGGTCCGGCACCGGTGGCCGGGCCGCGAGCGGGCGCCGGGTGCCTGACCTCGGACGCACCGGTGGACCACCGCAGTCACCCCGGTCTCCCCGGGCACGGCCGGGGGCGCCGGAATCGATACCCTGGCGGCGAATCGGGCAGAGGTGGCCGAACGCACACCGCCGCCCCGGCACAGAAGGAGAAACACTCGTGAGCGAGCGCACCCTGGTCCTGGTGAAGCCCGACGGGGTCGAGCGGGGACTGGTCGGCGAGGTCATCGGCCGCATCGAGCGCAAGGGCCTGAAGCTGGTCGCGCTGGAGCTGCGCCAGGTCGAGCAGCAGCTCGCCGAGCAGCACTACGCCGAGCACGACGGCAAGCCGTTCTTCGGCAGCCTGCTCGAGTTCATCACCTCCGGCCCGGTCGTGGCCGCCGTGGTGGAGGGCCCGCGGGCGATCTCGGCGTTCCGCCAGCTCGCCGGCGGCACCGACCCGGTCGACAAGGCCGCCCCGGGCAGCATCCGCGGCGACTACGGCCTGGAGGTCCAGTACAACCTGGTGCACGGCTCGGACTCCGCCGAGTCCGCCGAGCGCGAGATCAAGCTCTGGTTCCCGGAGCTCTGAGCCGCGTGGGCGAGGACGTGTTCGTCACCGGTCCGCACCGGGTGGACACGCCGCACCCCGACCTCGTCGACGGCCTGGCCGACCTCTGGGGCCGGGTCACCGTGGCGGGCGGCGGCGTCGGCTTCACCCCGGCCGACCCGGTGGAGGAGGTGCGCGAGGCGGCCGCGTCGGTCGTCGACGACGTCGCGGGCAGGCGCGCGCACCTGCTGACCATCGGACGTGAGCACGTGCTCGTCGGCGTCGCGGTTCTGGTGCCGGGGCGCTATCCGGTGCGGCGGCACACCGGCGAGCTGTCGGTGCTCATGGTCGACCCCGACCTGCAGGGTCAGGGCTGGGGCCGCAAGCTGCACGACGCCGCCGTCGCGCACGCGCAGGCGCTGGGGCTGGAGAAGCTCGAGCTCGTGGTCCGCGGCGGCCACGACCTGGAGCGCTTCTACACCGGCCTGGGCTGGACGGAGTCGGGCCGCTGGGAGCGGTCGGTCCGCGTCGCCGACGGCGACGACCGCGACCGGATCTGGTTCACCCGGGACGTCTGACCAGCGTGTCCGGTGCGAGCCGCGGCCACGCCTGACGGCTCGGCGGCACGGCGCGGCGCGGGGCGCACGCGGGGTTCGGTGCGGGCTCCGGTACCGCACTGAACCCGTACGCCTTCGTCGGGCGCGCGAGCGCGGCACGTACGCTGAACCGGTGAGCGTGGAGTCCGTATTCGACCGCTTGGAGCCGCTGCTGCCGCGCGTCTCCAAGCCCGTGCAGTACGTGGGCGGCGAGCTGAACTCGACCGCCAAGGACTGGGACGACACCTCCGTGCGGTGGTGTCTGATGTACCCGGACGCGTACGAGGTCGGGCTGCCCAACCAGGGCGTCATGATCCTCTACGAGATCCTCAACGAGCAGCCCGACGTGCTCGCCGAGCGCACCTACTCGGTGTGGCCGGACCTCGAGGCCCTCATGCGCGAGCACGGCATCCCGCAGTTCACCGTCGACAACCACCGGCCCGTCGGCGCCTTCGACGTGCTCGGCGTCAGCTTCGCCACCGAGCTCGGCTACACCAACCTGCTCAGCGCGCTCGACCTCGCGGGCATCCCGCTGCACGCCGCCGACCGCACCGACGAGCACCCGGTCGTCCTGGCCGGCGGCCACGCGGCGTTCAACCCCGAGCCGATCGCCGACTTCCTGGACGCCGCCGTGCTCGGCGACGGCGAGGAGGCGGTCCTGGAGGTCACCGAGGCCATCCGGAAGTGGAAGGCCGAGGGCGAGCCGGGCGGCCGGGACGAGCTCCTGCTGCGGCTGGCCGAGAGCGGCGGCGTGTACGTGCCGAAGTTCTACGACGTCTCCTACGGCGCCGACGGCGCCATCGAGTCGGTCGTGCCCAACGACGAGCGCGTGCCCTACCGGGTGTTCAAGCGCACCACGATGGAGCTCGACGACTGGCCCTACCCGAAGAAGCCGCTGGTACCGCTGGCCGAGAGCGTGCACGAGCGGATGAGCGTGGAGATCTTCCGCGGCTGCACCCGCGGCTGCCGCTTCTGCCAGGCGGGCATGATCACCCGGCCGGTCCGCGAGCGCTCCATCGAGGGCATCGGCGAGATGGTCCAGCGGGGCCTGGAGGCGACCGGCTTCGAGGAGGTCGGCCTGCTGTCGCTCAGCTCCGCCGACCACTCCGAGATCGCCGACATCACCAAGGGCCTCGCCGACCGCTACGAGGGCACCGGCACCGGTCTCTCGCTGCCGTCGACGCGGGTGGACGCCTTCAACATCGACCTCGCCAACGAGCTGTCCCGCAACGGCCGCCGCTCCGGGCTGACCTTCGCCCCCGAGGGCGGCAGCGAGCGGATCCGGCGCGTGATCAACAAGATGGTCTCCGAGAAGGACCTGATCCGCACCGTCTCGGCGGCCTTCGCCAACGGCTGGCGGCAGGTCAAGCTGTACTTCATGTGCGGCCTGCCGACCGAGACCGACGAGGACGTGCTGCAGATCGCCGAGATGGCCAAGGAGGTCATCCGCGCCGGGCGCGCGGCGTCCGGGCGCAAGGACATCCGCTGCACGATCTCCATCGGCGGGTTCGTGCCCAAGCCGCACACCCCGTTCCAGTGGGCGTCCCAGTGCGACCCGGACACCGTCGACGAGCGGCTGCGCAAGCTGCGCCAGGCCGTCAACTCCGACCGCGGTCTGGGCCGCAACATCGGCATGCGCTACCACGACGGCAAGCCGTCGCTGGTGGAAGGCCTGCTCTCGCGCGGTGACCGCAGGCTCGGCCGCGTGATCGAGCGGGTGTGGCGCGAGGGCGGCCGGTTCGACGGCTGGAACGAGCACTTCTCCTACCAGCGCTGGGTCGACTGCGCGCAGGCCGAGCTGGTGCCGCTGGGCGTGGACCTGGACTGGTTCACCACCCGCGAGCGCCACGAGGGCGAGGTGCTGCCGTGGGACCACCTCGACTCCGGTCTGGACAAGGAGTGGTTGTGGGCCGACTGGCAGGACGCGCTGGAGGCCCGCGAGCAGGACGACTGCCGCTGGACGCCGTGCTTCGACTGCGGTGTGTGCCCGACGATGGGCACCGACATCGAGGTCGGGCCCTCCGGCCGCAAGCTGCTGCCGATCTCGCCGGTCGGCCAGGGTTCGCCGGTGACCAACCAGGCCTTCTCGCAGGGCTGAGCGCCGCAACGCCGGGTGGAGTTCAGCGGGTGACGGCCCGGCGGGCGTCGACCATGCCGTGGCCGTAGAAGCCGTTGTAGGCGGCGTAGCCGCGGCACAGCGCGTCCTGGGCGCTGTCGGAGTTGAGGTCGTAGTCGCTCGGGCAGCTCATCGGGGACGTGCTCGCGAGGAGCATCCGGGTCAACTCGCGGGGCCCGGCGTCGGGGTGCCGCGACGCGAGCAGCGCGGCCACGCCGGAGACGTGCGGTGCGGCCATCGACGTGCCGCAGGCCCGGTCGTAGTCGGCGCCGGGCACGGTCGACAGCACGCAGCCCGCGTGGCCAGGGACGCGGCTCTCGCCGCCCGGCGCGGTGATGTCGACCGAGCCCAGGCCGTAGGAGCTGTAGCCGGCCTTGACCCCGTCGTGTCCCACGGCGGAGACGGCGACGACGTCGTCCAGGCCGACCGGCACCGCATCGCAGTCGGGGCGTCGGACAGCGGAGAGGTCGATGCGCTCGTTGCCGACCGCGGCGACGGTCAGCACACCGCGCGAGGTGGCGTGCTCGACGGCGCGGCGCACCGCCTCGCGCGGGACGGCGGAGCCCTCGCCGGTGCAACCCCGCGCCGCGGCGTCGACGAGGAAGCTGCTGTTGACGACGCGGATGCCGTGCTCGGCCGCCCACATGAAGCCGCAAACCGCGTACTCGGGGTTGACGTATCCCGCCTCGTCGACGACCCGCACCGACGCGACCCGCACGCCCGGGGCGACACCGGTGGTGCCCACCCCGTCGTCGGCCGCCGCGACGATGCCCGCGACGTGGGTGCCGTGCGGAGCGCTCCTGGCCTCGGGGGACCGGTCCGGCCGCGCGGGGGAGAGGCAGTCGGCGGAGCGGGAGCGGTCGAAGGCCGCGGCGAGCTCGGGGTGCGTGCCGTCCACGCCCGAGTCGAGCACCCCGACGACGACATCGGCGCTGCCCGTCGTGACCGCGTGCGCCTCGGGGGCGTGCACCGCCGCGGCGTTCCAGCCGCCGGCGGGAGCGGCGGCCGTTCCCGTGGCGGGTGCTGCGGTGGCCGGTGTTGCGTCGGCTGATCCTGCGGTGTCCGGCATTGCGTCGGCCGGTGTTGCGCCGGCCGAACCGGCGGTGCTCGGTGCCGCGACCGGGCCCTGCCAGGTCTCGACGTTCGCCCGACCCGGGACCAGGGCCGTGCTCTGCCCGTCGGCGGCGGCGCGCTCGCGCTGCTCGGCCTCCGCGCTGTAGGCGCGGTCAGTGCCGACGAGCCGCTCGAATCGGCGGTCGGCGGAGTCGACGACGCCCACGCCGATCGACGGGTAGTAGGCCGCCAGCGTCCCGCACCGGGCGCTCATCTCCCGTCCGGCGGAACCGACAGCGGTGCCGGGCTCGAACAGCACCACGTAGCGCAACGAGGGGCCCGGTCCGGCGCAGTCCGGTCCGGCTGCCGCCTGCGGAGCGCATAGCACGGCCAGCGCCGCGGCGACGAGGAGCAGGCACGAGCGCCGCGGCGCCCGCCCAGGCCTGCTGACCCCCATCGGTGCTCCCGGTCGTGGTCACCGCACTCCGACCAGGACGGGACGCTAGCCAGCCAGGGCACGACCCACAAGCCAACCCCTCCCGACCTGGGCGCTCGGCACCTTGCTGGCCCGATGTGGGGGCGGCTTGTCACACTTGCGGTTGTCAGGGCAACCACCGACCACGACCAACCAGGGCCGTAGGCGACACGCGCGGGAGGGCATTCTGAGTCGACGAGATCATCCCAACCCCTCTGCGCCGCCGGTGCAGAAGCTGCGGCTGCGCTACGCCAAGCGCGGCAGGCTGCGCTTCACCTCGCACCGCGACCTGGCCAGGGCCTTCGAGCGCGCGCTGCGGCGAGCGGGCGTGCCGATGGCCTACTCCCAGGGCTTCAGCCCGCACCCCAAGGTGTCGTGGGCCGGCGCGGTACCCACCGGCGTGTCGAGCGAGGCCGAGTACGTCGAGCTCCAGCTCGTCCGCCAGGTCGACCCCGAGCTGCTGTGCCGCGAGCTGGACGCGGCGCTGCCCGACGGCGTCGACCTGCTGGAGGCGGTCGAGGCGGCGCCCGGTCCGCTCGCGGAGCGGCTGGAGGCCAGCCGCTGGCTGATCGAGGTACCCGGGGTTGGCGATGACGAGCTGCGGGACGCGGTGTCCAAGCTGCTCGCGGCCGACAGCGTCGAGGTGGAGCGGATGACCAAGGACGGCCGCCGCAGCATCGACGCACGGGCCGCGTTGATCGACGCCGCGGTGCTGGACCGTTCCGATCCGACTGCGCTGAGTGACCGGATTCGTTCCGTCACCGCCCAGGTGGACGATTGGCCGAGCGAGCCCGGACCGTATGGGATACTTGTAACGGTCGTGCGGCAGACAACACCGGTCGTACGACCCGACGACGTACTGAGCGCCCTTCAGGTCGTCGCCGGTCTGACGCCGTCGGCCGCCGCGAGAGCGACCCGGCTGGCGCAAGGCAGGCTCGACGACTCCGGAGGGCTTGCCGACCCGTTGGCCAAGGACTCAGGCGGCGACCGGAGTCCAGCGGGGGAGCCCGCGGCGGGGTGACGGACGGCGCGGACGTCGTCGGACCCGCCGTGTGACTTCCCGGCTCACCGAGATCCGGGGCGGGGGGACCAACAGAATTGCCGTCGCCCGAGGGCGGCGGAAACGAAAAGAACGCACATGCCTCTGTGCGGCCGCGTCGCGGGACGCGCCCGGGGGCGGAGGAGCTGGATGTTGAACATGGACACGCCCGCTGGAAGCGCCAGCGGGCCATCGCCCACACCTACCCAGGAAGATCAGGGGACGTTCGAACTGCCCGCCAAGCTGCGGGTGCACGCGCTGGCCAAGCTGCTCGGAGCGAGCAGCCGCGAGATCATCACGACGCTGGAGTCGCTCGGCGAGTCGGTGCGCAGCGCGCAGTCGAACATCACCCGCGAGGTCGCGATGCAGGTCGTCCGGACCCTGCATCCCGAACAGATAGCCGAGCCGGAGCAGGGCGCCGAGGACACTTCCCGGCAGCAGGCCGCCGGCAAGCCGGAGGAGCCCGCCCAGCCGCAGGCGCAGCCGGGAGCCGAGTCCGCGCGGAAGCAGCAGGCCCAGCCCACGCGCGACGAGGAGTCCGCCGAGGGCAAGGCGGCTGAGAGCAAGCCCGCCGAGGGCAAGGCCACCGAGGGTGAGGCCGGGGACAAGTCCGCCGAGGTCGCGCCGGTCAAGGCACCGAACCCCGGCTTCCTCGCCGCCCAGGAGTCCGAGCCCACCCGCAGCGGCGCACCCGGCCTGACCCCGGTGTTCGCCGCGCCGCAGGCGATGTTCCTGGCCCCGGACCCGAAGACGGCGCCCGCCAAGCCCGAGCCCGAGCAGAAGCAGGCCCAGGCCGAGGAGGAGCAGCAGGAGACCGCGACCGAGGCGCCCCAGCAGTCCGAGTCCGCCGACACCGGTGAGGACGAGGGCGACCAGGGCGGCCGCCGCCGTCGCCGCCGCGGCCGCCGCGGCCGGGGCCGTGGCCGCGGGGCCGAGGGCGAGCAGGACGAGCAGCAGCGCGAGACGTCCGAGGCCGACACCACCGAGCAGGACGGCAAGGCCGAGCAGGCCGAACCGGCGACCGAGCAGCAGTCCGAGGAAGCCGCCGAGGCCGCGGAGACCGACGGCGACTCCGCGGAGGGCAACCGCCGTCGTCGCCGTCGCCGTCGCCGCAAGGGCTCCGGGGACGACGACAGCGGTACTCGCGACGACGACCCGCCGAACACCGTCGTGCACGTCCGCGAGTCCGCGCCGGAGGGACGCCACGACAGCAGCGACGACGAGGTGCGCGCGGTCAAGGGCTCGACGCGGCTGGAGGCCAAGCGCCAGCGCCGCCGGGACGGCCGGGAGGCCGGCCGCAGGCGCGCCCCGGTGCTGTCGGAGGCCGAGTTCCTGGCGCGCCGCGAGTCGGTGGACCGCAGGATGGTCGTCCGCGAGAACGGCGACCAGACCCAGATCGCGGTGCTCGAGGACAACGTCCTCGTCGAGAACTTCGTGACCTCGGCGGGCAGCGGCTCGCTGGTCGGCAACGTCTACCTGGGCCGCGTGCAGAACGTGCTGCCCAGCATGGAGGCCGCTTTCGTCGACATCGGCCGCGGCCGCAACGCCGTGCTCTACGCCGGTGAGGTCGACTGGGACGCCGCCGGCCTGGCGGGCAAGGCGCGCCGCATCGAGCAGGCGCTGTCCACCGGCGACAGCGTGCTGGTGCAGGTCACCAAGGACCCTGTCGGCCACAAGGGTGCGCGCCTGACCACCCAGATCAGCCTGCCCGGCCGCTTCCTGGTGTACGTGCCGGGCGGCGGTGCCACCGGCATCAGCCGCAAGCTGCCCGACAACGAGCGCAAGCGCCTCAAGGAGATCCTCAAGCGGATCGTGCCGGAGAACGCCGGCGTGATCATCCGGACCGCCTCCGAGGGCACCAGCGAGGAGGCGCTGGACCGCGACGTCCGCCGCCTGCAGGCCCAGTGGGAGGTCATCAAGGAGAAGGCCGACTCGCCGAAGGCGCAGGCGCCGCAGCTGCTCTACGAGGAGCCCGACCTGCTCATCAAGGTCGTCCGCGACCTGTTCACCGAGGACTTCTCGGCGATGGCGGTGCAGGGCAACCAGGCCTGGGACACCATCGAGGCCTACGTCAAGCACGTCGCGCCCGACCTGGCCGGACGCCTCAGCAAGCACGTCGGCAAGAACGACGTGTTCACCGAGCAGCGGATCAGTGAGCAGATCGCCAAGGCGCTGGACCGCAAGGTCTGGCTGCCCTCCGGCGGCTACCTGGTCATCGACCGCACCGAGGCGATGACGGTGATCGACGTCAACACCGGCAAGTTCACCGGATCCGGGGGCAACCTGGAGGAGACGGTCACCCGCAACAACCTGGAGGCGGCCGAGGAGATCGTGCGCCAGCTCCGGTTGCGCGACATCGGCGGCATCATCGTCATCGACTTCATCGACATGGTGCTGGAGTCCAACCGCGACCTGGTGCTGCGCAGGCTGACCGAGTGCCTGGGCCGCGACCGCACCCGGCACCAGGTCGCCGAGGTGACCTCGCTCGGCCTGGTGCAGATGACCCGCAAGCGGGTCGGCACGGGGTTGCTGGAGGCTTACAGCAGCACCTGCGAGCACTGCCGCGGGCGCGGGCTGCTGGTGTCGACCGACCCGGTCACCCACGCCCACACCAACGGCAGCGGAGGCGGCGGTGGCGGTGGCCGTCGCAACCGCAACCGGGGCAAGTCGCAGGAGCCGGAGACGCCGGTCGTGGAGGCCGCCCCGGCCGCAGAGCCGGAGGCGAAGGCCGAGCCGGCCGCCGAGGCGCCGAAGCCGGAGAAGCAGGAGAAGCCGCAGAAGCAGGAGAAGGCGGAGCGCAAGGCGGCCGCCGCGGCGGAGCAGCCGGTGCGGGCCGACAAGGCCCCCGAACCGGCGAAGGCGGAGCAGCCGGTCGAGGCCGAGCGTGCCGAGCCGGTGAAGGCGACCGAGCCGGCGCCCGCGCCGGAGGCCGTCGAGGAGCCCGTCGCCGAGCAGCCCGAGGCGGCCGCGCCTGCCGCCGAGCCTGTCCGCGCTTCGCAGCCGGAGGAGGCCGCACCGACCCCCGCTTCGCAGCCCGAGCCGGCCGCGGAGGAGTCGTCGGAGCCCGCCGTCAACGGCCGTGCGCGTCGGCGCAAGGTGAGCAGGCCCGCGGGCAGCGCGGGCGCACCGGCGGCGCCGGTGGTGGTGGCCGTGCCCGCGAAGCCGGCGGAGTCGTCGGAGTCGCAGGACAACGGCGTGCCGAGCACGCCGCCGCCGGCCGCGGCGGCGGTGTCGCGGCGCCGGGGCCGCTCGGCGTCGCGCCCGGCCGGACCGCCGGTCGACGGCGGCCAGAACCGGCAGTCCGACGCCGCTGCCGACGGTGCCGCGGGCACGTCCGAGGAGAGCGGCGAGAGCTCGGGAGCGTCCGCCGAGAGCTGACGCCCTGAGCAGCAGACCGGTGCGGAATGGCCGATTCGTTCAAGAACGGGTCGGCCATTCCGCTTTACGGTCGCCGCATGAACCGCTTCACCGCTGATCGCGTCGCCGCGACCGCGCGGCTGGTCTGGCTGACCGCCCGCGTCGTCGAGCAGCGCCGCTTCGAGTACCTGTTCGCAAACGGCAGCGCGGAAGCCCTGCGCGTTGCCCTCGAGCCCTACCGCTGCGCGGACGGCGGGTTCGGCTACGCGCTGGAGCCGGACTCGCGGGGTCCGGTGAGCCAGCCGCTGCACACCTGGACCGCGCTGGAGATGCTCACCGAGATCGGCGCCGCTGACGGCCCGGTGGTGTCCGGCGCCATCGACTACCTGGTGTCGGTCACCCGGCCCGACGGTGGCGTGCCGGGTGTGGACCCGAGCCTGCGCCCGTACCCGCACGCACCGTGGATGCCGATCGAGGACGAGCCGCCGGGCGCGCTGCTGACCACGGCGCTGCTGGCCGGGACGCTGCACCGGAACAAGATCGAGCACCCCTGGCTGGACCGCGCAGGGGAGTTCTGCTGGGACCGGATCGACGCGCTGGGGCAGACGCACCCGTACGAGGTGCAGGCCGCCCTGCACTTCCTCGACCACGTGCCGGACCGGCAGCGCGCCGCAACGGCTGCCGAGCGGCTCGGCACGCTGGTCCGCGAACAGCGACTCGTGGTGCTGGACCCCGCCCACCCCGAGGACGCGCGGCTCGCCCCGGGATACGCATCCGGCGAACTGCACCACGTGTACGACTACGCCAGGACGCCGGAGAGCCTGGGCTGCTCGTGGTTCTCCGGCGCAGAGCTGGCGCGGAGCCTGGACCACCTCGCCGGCCGGCAGGAGGAGGACGGCGGCTGGCCCGTCCGGTGGCGGGAGTGGGCGCCGGGCGCGCACATGGAGGCCCGGCCGCGGGTGGCCATCGAAGCTCTGCTCACGTTGCGCGCGCACGACTGAGCAGGCTCAGAGGCTTCTTCGACTCACCTTGCGTAGTGGTACCGGTTGCCGGGGTTGGGTCAAGCGGCTTCGCCGCTCGACAGGCGCTCAGGTGTCCAGCAGGTCGGCGGGGGTCAGGCCGGACAGCCTGCGGAACTCCCGGTTCATGTGGGCCTGGTCGGCGTAGCCGACGGCCCCGGCGACCCCCGCCAGCCCGCCCGCGGCGCCGGCGTCCAGCCGCATCGCCCGCCGCATCCGCAACACCCCGGCCAGCGTCTTCGGGCCGTAGCCGACGACCGAGGTGAAGCGGCGCCGGAAGTGGCGTTCGGACAACCCGAGCGCGTCGGCCAGCTCCGGCACCGAGGGCGGCTGCGAGCCGTCGAGCGCGGCGACCGCCGCTTCGACGGCCCGGTCGCGTTCGAAACCGGGCAGCATCTCCACCGCGAACCGCTCCAGGCGCAGGGCCGTGTCGGTCGGCGACTCCGCCCCGGCCAGCCGGTCGGCCAGCGCCCTCCCGCGCCGGCCCCACAGCTGCGGCAGCGAAACCTGCAGGTCGAGCAGTTCCGAGGTCGGGACCTCGCCGAGCAGCAGCGGGGCCGCTCCGGGCAGCATCCGGACCCCGGCCACGCCGGTGCCGGGCGGCAGCCCCACCACCCTGGCCACGGTGTCGGGCCCGACCATCTGGAGCTCGCCGTTGATCCAGATCAGGTCGATGCAGCCGTCCGGGATGACCCGCTGGAGGCGGCCCTCGGCTGCCTCCAGCGTCCAGACGCAGTGCAGGAGCCCGGCCAGCTCGGGTCGGGGAGCACGTTCCAGGTAGCGCTGCACGGGCCCCATGATGCGTCACCGCGCCGACACCCTTGCTCATCCGTGCTAAGTTTTGCTCATGCGAGCAAAAAGCAGCTCGACCAAGCAAGAGCGGTCGTTCACCGAGGAGCGCCGCCGGGCCCAGATCGTCGACGCGGCGATCGACACCATCGTCGAGCTCGGCTATGCGAAGACCTCGTTCGGGCAGATCGCCAAGCGGGCCGGGCTGAGCAGCACCGGGATGATCTCCTACCACTTCCGCAGCAAGGCCGAGCTGATGCGGCAGGTCGTCAGCGACGTCTACGCGGTCGCGCTGGAGGTGGTCGGCTCCCGGATCGACCAGGCGGGCGATCCGCCCGCGCAGCTCCGCGCCTTCATCGAGGGAAGCGTCGACTTCTACCGCACCCACCACCGCCACATGCGCGCACTGACCGAGGTGTGGCTCGGCAGCCGCGGTGAGGACGAGGGCACCGCGCCGCCGCACCAGCAGGAGCTGGAATCGCTCGAGGAGATGTTCCGGGAAGGCCAGCGCACCGGTGACTTCCGGGACTTCTCCCCGCGGGTGATGGCGGTGGCGCTGCGGCACGCGCTCGACGGTGTGGCGCTGCACCTCGGCGCCGACCCCGACAGCGACCCGGACGTCTGCGCCCGCGAGCTGGTGACCTTGTTCGACCTGGCCACGAGGGCGGAAAGCCGATGAACGACGCGATCGTGGAACTGGACTCCGGGCGCGTGCGTGGCCGCGTGCTCGACGACCACCGGGTGTTCCAGGGCATCCCGTACGCGGCGCCGCCGGTCGGCGGGCTGCGCTGGCGCTCGCCGCAGCCCGTGCAGCCGTGGGCCGACGTCCTCGACGCCACCGAGCCGGGCAGTCCGTGCCCGCAGACGGCGCAGGTTTTCGCCGCCATCGAGAGCCTGGACGAGGACTGCCTGAACCTCAACGTCACGACGCCGGGCACGCCCGGCCCGAAGCCGGTCATGGTGTGGCTGCACGGCGGTGGCGGGGCCAACGGCGAGGGCGCGATCTTCGACGCCCACCGTCTCGCGGTGCGGGAGGACGTCGTCGTCGTGACACCGAACTCGCGGCTGGGCATCTTCGGCTGCTTCGGCTACCCCGGTCTGGAGGGCAGCGGCGGCTTCGGCATCGAGGACCAGCAGGCCGCGCTGCGCTGGGTGCGGCGCAACATCGCGGCCTTCGGCGGCGATCCGGGCAACGTCACGCTGTTCGGGGAGTCCTACGGAGGGTTCAACATCGGCGCGCACCTCGCGTCGCCGTCGTCGCGGGGGCTGTTCCACCGCGCCGTCCTGCAGAGCGGCTTCACGTTGATGGACGCGCCGGCAGGAACCTGGCTGCCCGGCACTCCCGCCCTGCCGACGATGTGGCTGTCCACCGCCGAGCTGCACGGGCTCGCGGCGCACTTCGTCGAGCAGAGCGGCTGGCTGGACCCGGGCAGCGAGCTGACCGCCGTCGAGCAGCTGCGTCGCGTCCCGGTCAGCGAGCTGCTGGAGCTGTCGTCGTACTTCACCCGGCCCGCGTACGGCAACGCCGTGCTGCCGGAGTCCCCGGACGAGGCGGTGCGGGCGGGCCGGTTCAACCGGGTCCCGGCCGTGGTCGGCGGCACCCGCGACGAGGCCAGGCTGTTCGTCGGGCTGTTCTTCGACCTCGCGGGGCAGCCGGTCACCGCCGAGGGCTACTCGCGACTGCTCGGCGAGGCGTTCGGTCCGCAGGCCGCACAGGTCGAGCGGGAGTACCCGCTGAGCGACTACGACACCCCGAGCCTGGCGTGGGCGCAGGTCGCCGAGGACCGGGCGTGGGCGCGGTCCACGTGGGACCTGGCCCACGCGCTCGCGTCGCACACACCGACCTACTGCTACGAGTTCGCCGACCGCGACGCTCCGCCGATCGTGCCGTTCCCGGAGGGCTTCCCGCCCGGGGCGCACCACTCGGCCGAGGTGGCCTACCAGTTCGACCTCGGCGAGCCCGCGGCGCTGAGCGGCGAGCAGTGGCGCCTCGCCGAGCAGATCAACGCCTACTGGGCGAACTTCGCGCGCAGCGGTGATCCCGGTTCGCCGGACCTGCCGGCGTGGAACCGCTTCGAGCCCGCCGACCCGTACGTGCAGGCGCTCGCCCCGGGGCGGACCGGCCCGACCGACTTCGCCGCCGGGCACCGCCTGGACCTCTGGGAGAAGCTGCGGTGAAGCTGCTGGTCACCGCGCTGGCCGACCTGCTCCTGCCGCTGGTCGTCTACTACGGACTGCGTTCGGCAGGGGCGGGCGAGGTCCCGGCGCTGCTCGCGTGCGCGCTGATCTCCCTGGTGCGCGTCGGCTACGGCATCGTGGCCCGGCGGAGCGCCGACCCCGTCGCGGTCTTCGTGCTGGCGATCGTGCTGGTGAGCCTGGCGTTGTTCCTGGTCAGCGGGAGCCCGCGCGCACTGCTGGCCAGGGACGGGTGGCTGATGGCCGCGTGCGGGGCGGGCGCCCTCGCGACGCTGTGGCGCAGGCCGGTCGTGTTCACCCTCGGCCGGATGCTCGTGGCCCGCTCCGGCCACAGCGCCGCGGACTGGGACGACCGGTGGCGTCGCTCGGCGGAGTTCCGGCGGGTGTGGCGGGTGCTCACGGTCGCGTGGGGCGTCGCGCTGCTCGCGTGCGCCGGGGCGAAGGTCGTGATGGCCTACACGGTGCCCGTCGACGTCGTCCCGGCCGTCACCACCGCCACGTGGCTCGCCGCGGTCGTACTGCTCAACGTGGGCAGCCAGGTCTACCTCCGGCGCCCCGTGATCAAGCGCGTCGTCGGCTGAGCCTTCTCACGCCACCCGGGACTCGTCGTGGGTGTGGTCGGCGACCAGCACGGTGACGTCGCGGTCGCGGCCGGTGCGGTGCAGCACCAGTTCCGCGAGCAGCCCGAGCGAGACCATCTGGACCGCGAAGATCTCCAGCAGCATGCCCAGCGTCAGCAGCGGACGGGTCCCGATGGACTGCTCGGTGAAGACCCACACGCCCGTCAGGTAGAGCAGGATCAGCGTGCCGACCGTGCCCAGGAGCAGCCCCAGCCCGCCGAACAGGTGGGCGGGCCTGCGCCCGTAGCGGGTGAGCGCCACGACCGTCAGCAGGTCCAGCGCGCCGCGGACGTAGCGCTCGAAGCCGTACTTGGACTTGCCGTGCAGCCGGGGCCGGTGGTTCACCGCGCGC
This sequence comes from Saccharopolyspora erythraea NRRL 2338, assembly GCF_000062885.1. NCBI lineage: Bacteria > Bacillati > Actinomycetota > Actinomycetes > Pseudonocardiales > Pseudonocardiaceae > Saccharopolyspora > Saccharopolyspora erythraea. The sequence continues at coordinate 1,561,758 of NC_009142.1, forward strand.
TCCCGCACCCGGTAGCCGAGCTGGTGGGCCAGCGCCGGGATGTAGCGGTGCAGCTCGCCGTAGAGCGGCACCCGCCGGTAGACCTCGGTCCGGGCGGCCTTGAGGCCGCAGTTGTGGTCCGACAGCCGCAGACCGGTGATCAGCCCGGTCATCCAGTTGAAGAACTTCGAGGGCAGCCGCTTGCCCAGCGGGTCCTTGCGCTGCGCCTTGTGCCCGCTGACCAGGTCGGCACCGTCGTCGAGCTCGTCGAGCAGCCGCGGGATCTCGGCCGGGTCGTCCTGCAGGTCGGCGTCGATGGTCACCAGCAGCGCGCCCCGCACCTCGGCGACCCCGGCCGCCAGCGCGGCGGCCTTGCCGAAGTTGCGGCGAAGCCGCAGGCCCCGGAACCGGGGGTCGGCGGCGGCCTGGCCGGCGATCACCCGCCAGCTCTCGTCGGTGCTGCCGTCGTCGACGACCAGCAGCTCCCAGGTGCGGTGCTGGGACTCCATCGCGGTGCGGATCTCGGCGAACAGCAGGGGCAGGCTCTCGGCCTCGTTCTTGGCCGGGGCCAGCAGCGACACCTCGGGCTCGGAGTGCTGGCGCTCGCTCATGACTTCTGCGGACTTTCCGTGAGGGGCCGGATCCACCAGCCGTCGGGGAAGCGGAACGCGACCCGCAGCGGCCCGGGCGCCGCCGGGGCGACCGCGCGGAAGCCGAGGCCGATCTCGATGCCGACCGTCTGGGCCTCGGCGTCGGCGCGCGGGATGTCGACCACCCCGCCGCCCACGACGGTCCCGTTCTGGTCGAGCACGGCGACGCACCGGGCGCGTTCGATGCCGGAGATGGCCCAGCCCTTGAGCATCCGGGCGCCGCCGGTGACCTGGTCGGTCTCGACGTTGAGGACCACGTCCCAGCCGTCGGGCCCCGGCTCGCGGAAGCTGCCGATGCTGGGCGTGCGCCAGGTGGAGGTGCCGGCTCGCGAACCGATCTCCACGCCGTCGCCGCAGCCCAGGGTGAACTCCGGTGAGAACGGGTAGTGCCCCAGCGCGCGGAGCCGTGGGATGAGCCGTTCGGGCTCCGGGAAGCGATCGGTGAAGGCGTCGGAGGCGCCGATGCGGGCGGCCACCGCGAGCAACCGCTGGTTCGGAGCGTCGTCGCGTACCGATTGGGCCATCGGGGCACCGAGCGCGACGGTGGCCAGCACCGTGACGCCGACCACGACGTTGCGCAGGCCCGGCCACCGGCCCCAGGCGACCACGATGACCAGCACCGCGATCCACAGGGCAGCGGTCATGCTGTTGTACCGGCTCTGCAGGCCAGCCGACTCGCCGAAGGCCGCGCGCGAACCGGAGATCATTACCGCGCAGCCGACCGCGTAGACCGCCAGCCCCCACCACGCGGCACTGACCGCGCGGTGCTCCGGGGCCACCCGGGCGTGCAGGGCCAGGACGGCGAGCCCGGCCACGCCCGCCAGCAGCGCCATCGCGGGCTCGGTGCCCGTCCAGACCATGCCGAGCATGCTCAGACCGGCCAGCATCGCCTGCGCCGGGTCGTCGGTCGGCGAACCGCCGCCACCGCCCTGCGGGCCCCGCAGCACCAGCCACGCCGCGACCACGGCGAACCCGACGACCAGGGGCGTCACCACCCGGGCCCGCCGGTCGCCGCGCATCCAGGCGACCAGCGCCAGCGCGGGCCACACCGCGAACGACGTCCCGTAGCTGATCGAGGCGAGCAGCCCGGCGACGACCGCGGGCACCGGACGGCCGCGCTGCATCGCCAGCAGCGCCGCGAGCACCAGCAGCAGCGCCAGGATCCAGGACGCCCCGCTCATCGAGCGCACGTAGTTGTGGATGCCGTGCGGGTTGAAGACCAGCGTCGAGGCCGCCACGACCAGCGCCGCCCGCTGCCACCTGCCCAGCGAACGGGGCAGCATCGCCCACACCAGCAGCACGCAGCCGACGCCGAAGGCGATGATCAGCAGCCCCAGCGGCTGGTTGAGGCCGTTGCCGTAGCGGGCGCTGAGCCAGAACAGCAGGCTCGGCAGCACGAAGGGGTGCTCGTTGCGGAACCCGAACAGCGCCTCCGGCCGCAGCGAGCCGTCGTCGCGGGTGAGGTCGAGCAGCACCCACCAGTAGTCGAAGAAGTGCATCTGCGGGTACCGCAGCACCTCGCGCAGCATCATCAGCGGCGGCACGACCGACAGCAGGCCGAGCAGGACCGGGCCGAGCCGCCCCTCGCGCAGCCGCCGCAGCGAACCGGGCCGGGCTGCTTCGGGCTGGTCCTCGGAAGCGCGCTCCTCGTCGGGCGCGCCACCGTCCGGCCGCGAGCCGGCGTCCGGTGCGATGTCGGTCACGCTGAGTTCCCCGTGTTCCTGCGGACCTGCTCCGGGCAGGCATCCGGTGTCGAGCTGCCGGTCTCCGGCCGGCGCGGGCGGCTCCGGGCCGCCTGCGAGCCGGGCGGCCGCCGCCGGTGGAGGCGAAAAGCTCTCACCTTGGAGCGGCGACTCACGGTAGCAAGCGGTCCGGGCCGCTGATCGGCGGTTCCGCGGGATTGGCGAAACTTTTCCACCGGTGATCTTCGCCGTCCCAGGGTCGATTTGACCGCCCGGGAAACGCCCATTTAGCCTGACTCGGCTCGTCCGCGGATGAGCAGGACTTCCCTCGCGTGGCCGGATGCGACGCGGGGTCCACCCCTCGCCGTCGGCGCGGGGGCCTGTCGATCGGGCCTTTCGCGCCTGTCTGTATGATGGGTGGGAACTTCTCGCCGCCGGACGGGCGGAGAGGATAAACGCCCGCAGAGCCCGAGTGCGACCTCAGCTGGGGGACCGGGGCGACGAAGCGGGAACCCACCGAGATCCGGCGCCGCCGGGTGGTAGGAATCTCCGGCTTGGTCGGAGAGGGCGTCAACAGGGAAACCGAGCAGCAGGAGACTTCCGACTCATGTACGCGATCGTCAAGACCGGCGGCAAGCAGTACAAGGTGGCTGTCGGGGATGTCGTCGAGGTCGAGAAGCTCGAAGGCGAGCCGGGCTCCGAGGTCACCTTCCCGGCGCTTCTGCTCGTCGACGGCTCCGATGTCACCGCCGACGCCGATGCGCTGGCGAAGGTTTCGGTGACCGGCAAGCTGGTCGAGCAGACCAAGGGCCCCAAGATCCGCATCCACAAGTTCAAGAACAAGACCGGCTACCACAAGCGCCAGGGTCACCGGCAGAAGCTGACCCGCGTTGAGGTCACCGGCATCACCAAGTGAGGACCTGACTAGTCATGGCACACAAGAAGGGCGCATCCAGCTCTCGGAACGGCCGCGACTCGAACCCGAAGTACCTCGGGGTCAAGCGATTCGGTGGTCAGGTCGTCAAGGCCGGTGAGATCATCGTCCGCCAGCGCGGCACCAAGTTCCACCCGGGCCTGAACGTCGGCCGCGGTGGGGACGACACCCTCTTCGCGCTTTCCGCGGGCACCGTGGAGTTCGGTCGCACGCGCAACCGCAAGACCGTCAGCATCGTGCCGGCCGAGGCCTGACCCGGCTCTCGGCACACGTTTTTCCCGACGAGGGGCGGGTCCGGCCTAGCCGGTCCTGCCCCTCGTTTTTTCTTGTCCTTGGAGGCATTCGTGTCGCGGTTCGTCGACCGCGTGACCATCCACGTCGCCGCCGGCGACGGTGGCAACGGTTGCGCATCGGTACATCGGGAGAAGTACAAACCGCTCGGCGGACCCGACGGCGGCAACGGCGGCCGGGGCGGTGACGTCCGGCTGGTCGTCGACCCGGGCGTGCACACGCTGCTGGACTTCCACCACCGCCCGCACGCGCGTGCCTCCAACGGCAAGCAGGGCCGCGGGAGCATGCGCAACGGCGCGATCGGTGAGGACCTCGTGCTACCGGTGCCGGAGGGCACCGTGGTGCTCACGCCGGACGGCGAGGTCCTGGCCGACCTGGTGGGCGTGGGCACCACCTTCGTGGCGGCGCAGGGTGGACGCGGTGGCCTCGGCAACGCGGCGCTGTCGTCCAAGGCCCGCAGGGCGCCCGGTTTCGCGCTGCTCGGTGAGCCGGGCGACGAGCACGACCTGGTCCTGGAGCTGAAGTCGGTCGCCGACGCCGGCCTGGTCGGCTTCCCCTCGGCGGGCAAGTCGTCGCTGATCTCGGTGCTCTCGGCCGCCAAGCCGAAGATCGCCGACTACCCCTTCACCACGCTGGTGCCCAACCTCGGCGTGGTCACCGCCGGTGACACCGTGTTCACCGTCGCCGACGTGCCGGGGCTCATCCCCGGTGCGAGCGAGGGGCGCGGTCTCGGGCTGGACTTCCTGCGCCACATCGAGCGCTGCGCGGTGCTGGTGCACGTCGTGGACTGCGCCACCCAGGAACCCGGCCGCGACCCGCTGTCCGATGTGGACGCGCTGGAGGAGGAGCTGGCGCGCTACACGCCCGCGCTGAAGACCGAGCACGGCGCAGGAGACCTCGAGTCCCGGCCGCGCCTGGTGGTGCTCAACAAGATGGACGTGCCCGAGGCCAGGGAGCTGGCAGAGCTGGTGCGGCCTGAGCTGGCGCAGCGCGGCTGGCCGGTCTTCGAGGTCTCCACCGCCAGCCACGAGGGCCTGCGCGAGCTGCGCTTCGCGCTGGCCGAGGCCGTCGAGGAGTACCGGGCCGAGCAGCCGGAACCGGAGCCGGCCCGCACGATCGTGCGACCGGTGGGCGTCGACGACACCGGCTTCACCGTCGAGCCCGACCCGGACTACGAGGACGCCTTCATCGTGCGGGGCGACAAGCCCGAGCGGTGGGTGCGCCAGACCCACTTCGACAACGACGAGGCGGTGGGCTTCCTCGCCGACCGGCTGGCGAAGCTGGGCGTGGAGGAGGCGCTGGCCAAGAACGGCGCCAAACCCGGCAGCCAGGTCACCATCGGCTCGGTGACCTTCGACTGGGAGCCTTCGACGCCCGCCGGTGTCGCGGGTGTGCTCGGCGGGCGCGGCACCGACCTGCGGCTGGACCAGGACGAGCGGGTCTCGGCCCACGAGCGCAAGGCCGCCAAGAAGGCGCGCCGGACCTCGCTCGACGAGGAGGGCGGCTACGTCGGTGAGTGAGGTGTCGCCGACCAGGCGGTTGATCGCGGCGGCGCAGCGCATCGTGGTGAAGGTCGGTTCGTCCTCGCTGACCAGGGCGAGGGGCGGGCTCGACCAGGCCAGGCTGGCGAGCCTGGTCGACACGGTGGCGCGGCGGGTCGGTGCCGGGGGACAGGTGGTGCTGGTCTCCTCCGGGGCCATCGCCGCCGGCATCACCCCGCTCGGCCTGGGGCGCAGACCGCGCGATCTGGCCAGCCAGCAGGCTGCGGCCAGCGTCGGGCAGCAGGCGCTGGCGCACGCCTACGCCGAGTCGTTCGCCCGCTACGCGCTGACCGTCGGCCAGGTGCTGCTCACCGCCGACGACGTGGTCCGCCGCTCGCACTACCGCAACGCCCAGCGCACCCTCAACCGGCTGCTCACGCTGGGTGCGGTGCCGGTGGTCAACGAGAACGACACGGTGGCCACCAACGAGATCCGCTTCGGCGACAACGACCGCCTCGCCGCGCTGGTGTCGCACCTGGTCGGCGCCGACGCACTGGTCCTGCTGTCCGATGTGGACGCTTTGTACGACGGGGATCCCCGCAGGGGCGGTGCTTCGGCGATCCTGGAGGTCAACGGCGTCGAGGACATGCTGGGTGTCGAGGCGGGCAGCACCGGCTCGTCCGGGCTCGGCACCGGCGGCATGGCCTCGAAGGTCGAGGCGGCGCGGGTGGCGTCGTCGGCGGGCATCCCGGTGCTGCTGACGTCCGCGGCGCAGGCCGACCGGGCTCTCGGCGACGCCGACGTGGGAACCGCCTTCGCCGCGACCGGTTCGCGGCTGTCGGCCCGCCGCTTCTGGCTGGCCCACGCCGCCGACGCCAGCGGCAGGCTGTGGCTGGACGACGGTGCGGTGTCGGCGGTGGTCAAGCGGCGCCGGTCGCTGCTGGCGGCGGGAGTCACCGCCGTCGAGGGAGCTTTCGACGGCGGTGACGTCGTCGAGCTGGTCGATCCGTCTGGGATGGTGGTGGCCAGAGGCGTGGTTGCCTACGACGCCGAGGAACTGCCCGCACTGATCGGACGTTCCAGCCACCAGCTGCCTCCGGAGCAGCGCCGCGAGGTCGTGCACGCCGACGACCTGGTGCCGTTGCGCTGAGAACCGGCCGCGAGACCGGCCGGTGACTTGGCCGCGACACCGGCCGGTGGCCTGGCCGCGCTCCGTATGCTCAGGCCATGGCCAGCGATCACGTCGCGGAGTTCGAAGCTCACCGGCCGAGGCTGTTCGCCGTCGGCTACCGCCTGCTCGGGTCGGCGGCCGAGGCGGAGGACCTGGTGCAGGAGACCTTCCTGCGCTGGAACGACGCCGATCGCGACGTCGTCCGCACGCCCGCGGCGTGGCTGACGAAGGTGCTGACCAACCTCTGCCTCAACCGGCTCGCCTCGGCGCGGTCCCGGCGCGAGGACTACGTCGGGATCTGGCTCCCGGAACCGGTCATGACCGACGACTCCGCGCTCGGTCCGCTGGAGACCGCCGAGCGGCGCGAGTCGGTGTCGCTGGCGATGCTGGTGCTGATGGAGAAGCTGACCCCGGTCGAACGCGCGGTCTTCGTGCTGCGCGAGGCGTTCGGCTACCGGCACCGCGAGATCGCCGAGATCCTCGACATCACCGAGTCGAACTCGCAGCAGGTCCTCCGCCGGGCGCAGGCGCACCTGCGCGAGCGTCCGCGCTTCGACGCGTCCGGCGACCAGCGGCGCCGGATCGCCGAGCTTTTCCTCGACGCCGCCCGCGGTGGCGACCTCCCGGCGCTGGAACGCCTGCTCGCCGACGACGTCGTGTCCTCCGCCGACGGCGGTGGCGTGGCGGGCGCGGCGCGCAACGCCATCCGCGGCGCGAGCCGGGTCGCGCGCTACTTCGCCGGTCTGCTGGATGTGCCGCTACCCGGATTGGAGTTGCGGGTCGTGGAGCTCAACGGTCAGCCGGGCATCCTCGCCGTGGTCGGCGACGCCTTGGTCAGTGTGACCGTCGTCGAGGTCGGCGACGAACGCGTGCGACGTATCTACAACGTCGTCAACCCGGACAAACTGCGTTTCCTCGCCGCGCAGTGCGGGCTGGTTGCGCGCAACTGGAGGCAGGTGATCGAGGACACATCCGGTTCCGTCATGGAACTGCGTGCTGCCCGGTTCAGGGAGTGACACCGACTGGGCAGAACGGGGATGGACGATGACTCACCGAATTGTGGTGCTGGGCGCGGGTTACGCGGGGCTGCTGGCCGCCCGCCGGATCGCCGAGGGCGTCGACGCGCGGGTCACGCTGGTCAACGCCGCCGACGAGTTCGTGGAACGGGTGCGCCTGCACCAGGCCGCCGCCGGCCAGCGGCTGCACCGCTGGCCGCTGGAGGACATCGTGCGCGACGCGGGAATCGAGCTTGTCCTGGGCCGCGTCACCGGCATCGACGCGGACCGGCGGGAGGTCGTGGTCGACGGGGATCGCGCCCTCGGCTACGACAAGCTGGTCTATGCGCTGGGCAGTCACGCCGACGTCGAGAGCGTGCCAGGCGTCGCGCGGCACGCCCTGGCGGTGGCGACCGCGACCGACGCCGCGGAACTCCGGGTGCGGGCGGCCGAACTCGCCGCTCGCGGTGGTGTTCTCGGCGTCGTCGGCGGTGGCTCGACCGGGATCGAGGCCGCCACCGAACTCGCCGAGACCTACCCGGACCTGCGCGTCCGGTTGCTGGCGGGACCGGAACCGCTGGGCTGGCTGTCGCCGAAGGGCAGGGCGCACGTGCACCGGGTGTTCGACCGGCTGGGCATCGAATCCACGCCTGGTGGCCTGGTTTCGGAGGTCCGCGACGACCGGATCGTGTTCGCCGACGGCTCGGAGGTCGAGGTCGACGCGACGTTGTGGAGCGCGGGTTTCCGCGTTCCCGGGTTCGCGGCCGAGGCCGGTCTGGAGTGCGACGGCACCGGCCGCATCCGGGTCGACGCCTCGATGCGCTCGGTCTCGCACCCCGACGTCTACGCCGTCGGCGACGCGGCCAGGGCGCGGGCGCACGGCGGACCGGAGCTGCGGATGTCGTGCGCGGCGGGACTGCCGATGGCGGGCCGGGCGGCCCGGTCGATCATCGCCGAGCTGACCGGCGACACCCCGAAACCCCTGCGCTTCCGCTACTACAACCTGTGCCTGAGCCTGGGGCGCCGGGACGGCCTGATCCAGTTCGTGCACGGCGACGACACCCCACGCAACGCGGTGCTCACCGGGCCGACCGCGGCGCGCTACAAGGAGACCATCGTGCGGGGCGCCGCGTGGGTGGTGCGGCGCAGCCCGTACGTCGGCCGCCGCGGGAAGCCCGTGCTCGGCAGCGCGCTCGGCGTGTGAGCGTTCAGCGCAGCTCGGTGCCGCGGGTTTCCGGCAGGGTGAGGATCACCAGGAACGCCACCGCGGCACCGGCCGCGATGTACCAGAAGAACAAGGTGGACGCGTCGAACGCCGCGAACGCCTGGATCACCAGCGGCGCGGTGCCGCCGAAGACCGCCACGGTCAGGTTGTACCAGGCGCCGATGCCCAGCCCGCGCAGCTCGGTGGGGAACAGCTCGGACATGATCGCCGGTGCGATCGAGGTCATCGCGGTGTAGAGCCCGATTCCGACGCAGAAGACGACGAGCAGACCACCGAGCCCGGGCCGCACCAGCGTCGAGAGCGGCACGATCAGCACGGCCGTGGCCGCCGACCACACCAGCAGCTGCGGCTTGCGGCCGAAGCGGTCCGAGAGCACGCCCATCGGGTACTGCAACGCGACGAACAGCACGGTCGCCACCGAGAGCGCGAGGAACACGTCGGTCGCGTCGGCGTGCCGGGTCTTGACCGCGAACGGGGTGAGCGCGCTGAAGAACGTGTAGTAGCACAGCGTCGAGAGCATGCTGAACCCGATGAGCTGGCCGACGGCCTTCGGGTGCTCGGTCAGCGTCAGCAGCAGCGGGTTCTTCAGCGCCTTGGCCTTGGGCTGGTTCACCTCGAACTGCTCGGTCTCCTCCAGCGCGCTGCGCAGCCACATCCCGACCAGTCCCAGGACACCGCCGAGCACGAACGGGATGCGCCACCCGAACTCGGTGAGCTGCTGCTCGGTGAGCACGCTGGTCAGCAGGTAGCCCAGCAGCGAGGCCACCAGCAGCGCGGTACCGGTGGAGATGTAGAAGAACGACGAGTAGCGGCCTCGGCGGTCCGGCGGCGCGATCTCGGCCAGGTAGGCCGAGGCGTTGGAGACCTCGCCGCCGAGCGAGACGCCCTGTCCGATCCTGGCGAGCACCAGCAGGACGGGCGCCGCCCACCCGATCACCTGGAAGCTCGGCAGCAGCCCGATGATCAGCGAGCCGCCGGCCATCAGAGCCACGGTCAGCAGCATGGCCGGCTTGCGGCCGCGCAGGTCGGCGAACCGGCCGAGCAGCCAGCCGCCCAGCGGGCGGAAGAAGAACGCGAGCGCGAAGGTCGCCAGCGTGTTGATCAGCGCCAGCTCGCCGGGGAAGAACGACGCGGCGAAGTACACGCTGAACGCGGTGTAGACGGTCCAGTCGTACCACTCGATCGCATTGCCGATGCTCGCGGCGACGAGCTTGCGCATCGGAAGCCGGTGGCGCTCGGCCTGGGAGGTCGCGTACTCGGACATGGGTGCCTCCGAGCGTCGTCGCCGATCCGACGACGAACATCGAACTGATGATCGCCGTCACAGTACGCAGGAGGCACCCGAAAGCCAAGACCGTCGCACATCGCGGATGCGGCGGGTCCTGAAAGGACCGGTGCGCCGGATCAGGCGCGCATCCGCTGGATACCGGCGAGCGCGCCGGTCACTGGACGTCGGCGAGCGCGCTGGTCACTGGATTCCGGCGAGCACGTGGGCGACCTTGTTGCACTCGCGGCAGGTGTTCCACAGCCAGGCGTGTTCGGAATCGTCCACTTTGATGGACGTGCCGCACAGGGTGTTGACGCGCGTTTCGTCGGTGAAGCCACCGCGGGGGCGGCTCTGGAGAGTCGCATGGCGCAGCCCGTCGCCTGGTTGCCAATGGAACGGGTGGGGCACGCTCGATCACCGCCTGCACGCGAGCCTGGAACGGTACCGGCAGAACCGACCGGGCGCACCGACTGCGGGCGCGCTGGTACGCCGAACTGAACGGACCGTGATTTCGCCTTGTTCCGTGGAACGATTCTCACTCTGCCGTTTCATGAAACATTGGTCAATTACCGCTACGGGTGATGCCCGGGCGGGGGAGGCCTTTCTAAGATTCCTGCATGGTCAGAAGTGGCGCCGGGAGCCCGAAAGCTCGAGCGCTCGGGGCTGAACTGCGGGAATGCCGGGACAAGGCCGGCATGACCGTGCGTGCGCTGGCGCGGCGGCTGGGCATCGCGCACGTGCGGGTCGCCCGCTACGAGAGCGGGACCAGCGTGCCCGCGGCCGACGAGGTGGCCGGCTACCTCACCGCCGCCGGGGTCAAGGGCGGCGAGCGCGAGCGCATCCTGCGGCTGGCGCGCGAGGTCGGCGAACCGAGCTGGCTGACCTGCCGGGTGCCCGGAGTGCGGCCCGAACTGACGACGCTGATCGAGTTCGAGCGCACCGCCACCGAGATCACCAACCTGTCCCCCATGCTGATCCCGGGACTGCTGCAGACGGCCGACTACGCCCGCGCGCTGATGACCGACCTGCCGCCCGGCGAGGTCGAGAAGCGCGTGATGCTGCGCGTCGGCCGTCGCGACGTGCTGACCCGCGGCGACGCCCCGCGCCTGACCGCGTTCGTGCTGGAAGCGGCGTTACGCGAGCCGATCGGCGGCCCCGGGGTCATGGCCGAGCAGCTCAGGTTCGTGGCCGAGATGGCCCGCAGGCCCAACGTCGAGGTGCGGGTGCTGCCCTCCGGAGCGCGTTCCCTGCACGCCGGTCACGCCGGGCCGTTCGTCCTCTTCGAATTCCCGAAAGCGGCTCCGATAGTCCATCTGGAGCATTACAGTTCCGCCGCCTTTCTGTACGGCGCAAGGGATGTGCAGGCCTACCAACAGGCTCGCGATAACCTCCGCACCGTGGCGATGAGCCAACCCGAGTCACTTCAGGTGCTCGGGATGTGTGCAGAGGAAATGGAGAAGCGCGAATGACGTTGCGCCCCACCGGTTGGCGGAAGTCCTCCCACTCGGCAAGGCACACCGACTGCGTCGAGGTCGGCCGGGTGTGCGGCGGTGCCGCCGTGCGGGACTCGAAAGACCGGAGCTCGCGGTACTTCGCCGCGTCGGACACCCAGTGGCGGTCGTTCGTCGTGGCCGTGAAATCAGGAAGGTTCGATTTCTGAGCCGAACTCACGCCGCTGTCCCCGCGGCGTCCTGATCCGGCGGATTCGGAACTGATTCGCATTCATTCGGCGAATCCCGGTAATTCCCCCGAAAACCGTGTGCCGCCCCGCGGCGGAGAATATCGCAGCGGGGCGGCACGCCGGATTCTCAGCCGGTCGTCGCCAACGCGAACGGCAGCACCGCCGGGGCACCGGCCTCGCGGAGCAGCCGGCCGGCGATCGTGGCCGTCCAGCCGGTGTCGGCGTAGTCGTCCATCAGCAGCACCGGGCCGTCGAGCGCGGACAGCCGGGCGGCGAGCTCCTCCGGTACCCGGAACTGCTGCCACAGCGCTGCGACCCGCTGGGCGCTGTTGGTGGCCCGCTGCGGTCGCGTGGCGGGGTTGGTGGCCACCTCGCCCAGCAGCGACAGCCTGCCGATCTCGGCGATCCGCGAGGCCAGGCTGCGCACCAGCTTCGGCCGGGACCGGGAACCCAGCGCGACCACACCCACCGGCCGCTGCGCCCAGTCCCACGCCGCCAGCACCTGCACGCAGGCGTTGAACAGGTCCTCGGGCAGTTCCTGATCGGGTGCCGAGGTGGAGAGGAGCTCGCGCAGCCGGTTCCCCCAGCCGATGTCGGTCAGCCTGCCCACCGCGCGGCCCTGTCCGCTCAGCTCGTCCGCCCGCAGCTTCCCGGAGACCGGCACGCCCAGCGCCCCCATCCCGGTCGGCCACATCTTGCGCGGCGACAGCTCGACACCCGGCCTGCGCAGGCGTTCCCCGGCCTGTTCGACGGCCTGCTCGTCGACGTCGGCGGAGTACCCGGAGCCGGTGCAGTTGTCGCAGCGCCCGCAGGGTTGCGCGTCCGGGTCGTCGAGCTGGCGGCGCAGGAACTCCATCCGGCAGCCGGAGGTGGAGAGGTAGTCCAGCATCGCCTGCTGCTCCGCTCGGCGCTCGGCGTTGATGCGCTCGTAGCGTTCGGCGTCGTAGGACCACGGCTGGCCGGTGGCCTCCCAGCCGCCCTTGACGCGGCGCACCGCGCCGTCGACGTCGAGCACCTTGAGCACCATCTCCAGCCGGGTGCGGCCCAGCTCGACGCGCGGCTCCAGCGCCGCGGTGGACAGCGTCCCGCCTGCCTCGGCGAGCGCGTCGAGGATCGCGCGCACCGTCGTCTCCGGCGGGAAGGCCAGCGACGCGAAGTAGGACCAGATGTCCTGGTCCTCGGGGCCCGGCAGCAGCAGCGCGTCGGCCCGCCGCACACCGCGGCCCGCGCGGCCGATCTGCTGGTAGTAGGCGATCGGCGACGACGGCGCCCCCAGGTGCACCACGAATCCGAGGTCGGGTTTGTCGAAGCCCATGCCCAGCGCGGAGGTGGCCACCAGCGCCTTGACCCGGTTCGCCAGCAGGTCCTCCTCCGCGCGCTGCCGTTCGGCGGGGTCGGTGCGCCCGGAGTAGGAGGCCACTTCGTAGCCCTGGTCGCGCAGGTAACCGGCGACCTCCTCGGTGGCCGCGACGGTCAGCGTGTAGATGATCCCCGAGCCCGGCAGGTCGCCCAGCCTGCTGGCCAGCCAGCCCAGCCGCGCCTGCGCGGTCGGCAGCCGCACCACGCCCAGCCGCAGGCTCTCGCGGTCCAGGGTCCCGCGCAGCACCAGCGTCTCCTGCGGGTCGGAGAACTCGCCGCCGACGCCCAGCTGCTCGGAGACGTCGGTGACCACGCGGTCGTTGGCGGTCGCGGTGGTGGCCAGCACGGGCACGCCTTCGGGCAGCTCGGTGAGCAGGGTCCGCAGGCGCCGGTAGTCGGGGCGGAAGTCGTGGCCCCAGTCGGAGATGCAGTGCGCCTCGTCGACCACCAGCAGCCCGGCGTTCTGGGTGAGCTCGGGCAGCACGTTGTCCCGGAAGTCGGGGTTGTTCAGCCGTTCCGGGCTCACCAGCAGCACGTCGACGTCGCCGACGACGACCTGCTCCTCGATCGCCGCCCACTCCTCGGGGTTGGCGGAGTTGATCGTCACCGCGTTGACCCCGGCAGCGGCGGCGGCCTCCACCTGGTTGCGCATCAGCGCCAGCAGCGGCGACACGATCACCGTCGGGCCCTCGCCGAGCTCGCGCAGCAGGGCGGTGGCCACGAAGTACACGGCGGACTTGCCCCAGCCGGTGCGCTGGACGACCAGCGCGCGGCGGCGTTGCAGCACGAGCGCGCGGATGGCGCTCCACTGGTCCTCGCGCAGCGCGGCTTCGGGACCGGCCAGGGCGCGGAGTCGTTCTTCGGCGAGTTCGCGCAGGGCGTTTTCGTCCACGCCCGATTCCTACCGGACGCCTCCGACGCGCCCGCCGCCGCCCATCGCCTCCGTCCGGCGTCGTGCTCGGACAGGTCCGTGCCGATGGGTCCCAGATGCCGGGAGGACTAACCTGGGCACGTGACCACGAGCACGCAAGCCCCCTCCACGAAGGCCCAGGGCGAGGAGCTGCGCGAGCAGGTCCTCGCGGCGGCCCGCCGCGCCAAGCAGGCCGCCGCCGAGCTGGCCGTTGCCAACCGGGACACCAAGGACGCCCTGCTGCACGACATGGCCGACGCGCTGGTGCGGCGTGCGCCGGAGATCATCGCCGCCAACGACCTCGACGTGGCCGCCGGCCGAGAGGCCGGACTGGCCGAGGACATGATCGACCGGCTGCGCCTGGACGACGACCGGATCGCCGGGATGGCCGACGGACTGCGCACCGTGGCGGGCCTGCCGGACCCGGTCGGCGAGGTGCTGCGCGGGCAGGTGCTGCCCAACGGCCTGCAGCTCCAGCAGGTGCGGGTGCCGCTGGGCGTTGTCGGCATCGTCTACGAAGGCCGTCCGAACGTGACGGTGGACGCGGCCGGGCTGACCCTCAAAGCGGGCAACGCGGTGCTGCTGCGCGGCTCGTCCTCGGCGGAGCGGTCCAACACCGTGCTCGTCTCGATCCTCACCGACGTCGTCGTCGAGCACGGGCTGCCCGCCGACTCGGTGCAGCTGCTGCCGTGCCACGACCGGGCCTCGGTGCGCTACCTGATCACCGCGCGCGGGCTGGTCGACGTGGTCATCCCGCGCGGCGGCGCGGGCTTGATCTCGGCGGTGGTCGAGCAGGCGACCGTGCCGGCGATCGAGACCGGCGTCGGCAACTGCCACGTCTACGTCGACGCCAAGGCCGACGTGGACACCGCGCTGCGCATCCTGCTCAACTCCAAGGCGCGCCGGGTCAGCGTGTGCAACGCCGCGGAGAACCTCCTGGTGCACCAGGACATCGCCGCGGAGTTCCTGCCGCGCGCGCTGTCCGAACTGCACTCGGCGGGGGTGACCGTGCACGGCGACGAGCAGGTCGTCGAGGCGGGCGGCCCCAACGTCGTGCCCGCCACGGCCGAGGACTGGGACACCGAGTACCTCTCGCACGACATCGCCGCCGCGGTGGTGGAGTCGCTGCCCGCCGCGGTCGAGCACATCCGCGCCCACGGCTCCGGGCACACCGAGGCGATCGTCACCGACGACGTGCGCGCGGCCCGGCAGTTCAGCGCCCAGGTCGACGCGGCCGCGGTCATGGTCAACGCCTCCACGGCGTTCACCGACGGCGGTGAGTTCGGGATGGGCGCCGAGATCGGGATCTCCACCCAGAAGCTGCACGCGCGCGGCCCGATGGGCCTGCCCGAGCTGACCTCGACCAAGTGGCTGGCCTTCGGCGACGGGCACGTGCGAGGCACGGGCGCCTCCGGCGTGAACTCCTGCCCGGCCGGCTGAAGGACGAGCCGTGTCCGCCAGCCCGCGCCGGCGGCGCGACTCCGCGGCGACCCGCGAGGCGCTGCTGCGTGCCGCCGCGGAGCTGTTCGCCGAGCGCGGGTTCGAGCAGGCGACGGTCCGCGACGTCGCCGCCCGCGCGGGCGTGAACCAGGCGCTGCTGTTCCGCTACTTCGGATCCAAGCAGGAGCTGTTCGCCGAGGTCCTGGCCAGGGACAGCCGCGGGATGCTCGACGAGCCCCTGGAGGAGCTGCCGAGGCGGCTGCTGGAGGCGGTGCTGGCCGCCCGCCACACCGGTGAGGACCACCCGTTCGCGGCGATGCTGCGTTCCTTCAGCGACGAGCGCGCGGCGCAGCTGCTCCGCGAGGAGCTGGGCAGGCGCTACGTCGCGCGGCTGAGCGAGCTGAGCGGTGCCGACGACGCCGAGCTGCGCGCCGAGATCGTGCTGGCCTGCGTGTTCGGCCTGGGCCTGGCCAGGTCGGTGCTGCGCAGCCCGGCGCTGGTCGAGGCCGCGCCGGAGGCGGTCGCCGAGCACATGGTGCGCGTGGTCGAGACACTTCTCGGTGACGAGCGCTCCTGACCCGCTGCTCGGTTCGGGTGTTCATCCGTGCGCGCCGGGCCGGGGCCGGAGTAGCTTGTAAGCAGTTGCTTACATCACTGGGAGCCCAGCATGCCCGAGCCGAGGCCCTACCCCTTCAGCGCCGCCGAGCGGCTGAACCTCGACCCCTTCTACGCGCGGCTGCGCGCCCAGGAGCCGATGTCGCGGGTCAAGCTGCCCTACGGCGAGGCCGCCTGGCTGGCGACCAGGTACGAGGACGCCAAGGTCGTGCTCGCCGACCCCCGGTTCAGCCGGGCCGCGGTGCTGGAGAAGGACGAGCCGCGGATGCGCCCGGGCATCACCGGCGGCGGCATCCTGAGCATGGACCCGCCGGACCACACGCGGCTGCGCAGGCTGGTGGCCAAGGCGTTCACCCAGCGCCGCGTCGAGCGGCTGCGTCCGCGCACCCAGGAGATCGCCGACGGCCTGGTGGACCGGATGATCGAGCACGGCTCGCCCGCCGACCTCGTCGAGGAGTTCGCCCTGCCGCTGCCGATCACCGTCATCTGCGAGTTGCTCGGCGTGCCCTACGAGGACCGGGATGACTTCCGCGAGTGGTCGGACGCCTTCCTGTCGACCACCAAGCTGACACCCGAACAGGTCGTCGACTACATGGACCGGATGTTCGGCTACATGGCGGGGTTGATCGCCAAACGGCGGGTGGACCCGCAGGACGACCTCATGAGCGCGCTGATCGAGGCCCGCGACGAGCACGACAAGCTGACGGAGCAGGAGATGGTCCAGCTCGCGGCGGGCATCCTGGTCGCGGGTCACGAGACCACCGCGACCCAGATCCCGAACTTCGTCTACGTCCTGCTCACCCACCCGGACCAGCTCGAGGGCCTGCTCGCCGACCTCGACGGCCTGCCCCGCGCCGTCGAGGAGCTGACCCGGTACGTGCCGCTCGGCGTCGCGGCGGTCTTCGCCCGCTATGCGGTGGAGGACGTCGAGCTGGGCGGCGTCACGGTCCGCGCCGGGGAACCGGTGCTGGTCAGCGCGTCGTCGGCCAACCGCGACGAGGCCGTCTTCGACGACCCCGACCGGCTCGACCTGACCCGCGAGAACAACGCCCACATCGGCTTCGGGCACGGCCCGCACCACTGCCTCGGCGCCCAGCTCGCCCGACTGGAGCTCCAGGTCGGCCTGCGCACGCTGCTGACCCGCCTGCCCGGCCTGCGGTTCGCCGGCGGCGAGGACGACGTGGTGTGGAAGGAAGGCATGCTCGTGCGCGGCCCTTCGAAGCTCGAAGTGGCGTGGCAATCTGAATGAGTGAATCGGCTGCACGGGGATCGTGCGGTGAGGCAAGATCGTTCGGGACTTCCCCGACGAAGGACGGCAGCATGGCTTGGTTGGTCGAGTTGGACGGCGACACCTGCATCGGCTCGGGCATGTGCATCGGGACGGCCCCCGACCACTTCGGTGTGGACGAGGGCGGTGCCTCCTGCGTGCTGAAGGAGCGGGTGGAGCCGGCCGACGCGGTGGTGGACGCCGCGGAGTCCTGCCCGGTCGAGGCGATCAAGGTTCGCGACGCCGAGACCGGCGAGGTGCTGGCTCCGCTGGAGTGATCGCCGACACTATCGCGCGCGAGGGCGAGCGGCCCCGCGCGAGGACCTCGTAGGCTTTCCAACCATGTCTCGTCGGCGCCGCATCGGTGTCATGGGTGGCACCTTCGATCCGATCCACCACGGCCACCTGGTCGCGGCCAGTGAGGTCCAAGCGCAGTTCGGCCTCGAACAGGTGATCTTCGTGCCGACCGGCCAGCCGTGGCAGAAGACCCACGAGGTGGTCAGCCCGGCCGAGGACCGCTACCTGATGACCGTGGTCGCCACCGCGTCCAACCCCCGGTTCCAGGTCAGCCGGGTCGACATCGACCGCGCCGGGCCCACCTACACCGCCGACACGCTGGCCGACCTGCGCGCCCTGTACCCGGAAGCCGAGCTGTACTTCATCACCGGGGCGGACGCGCTGGAGCAGATCCTGTCGTGGCACCGGGTGGACGAGCTGTTCGAGCTGGCGCACTTCATCGGCGTCACCCGGCCCGGCTACCAGCTGGCGGGCGAGCACCTGCCCAAGGGCGCGGTGTCGCTGGTGGAGATCCCGGCGATGGCGATCTCCTCCACCGGCTGCCGCCAGCGCGTCCGCGCCGGCCTGCCGGTCTGGTACCTGGTGCCTGACGGCATCGTCCAGTACATCGCCAAGCGGGGCCTGTACCGGGGAGAAGACGACTCGGCAGGGGTCGAGTGGGGGCCGAGGCCATCCGGTACCTGACCGGTGCAACCCGGTCCAACCTGCGCCTCACGCCGGTGACGGAGCCGCTTCTGTGCGGGCGTTGAACACCAGCTCCCAGACGTGTCCGTCGGGGTCTGTGAAGTATCCGGTGTAGGACCCGTCGTAGTCACCGGCCGGCTGCGGAGCCGATCCGCCTGCTGCTGCGGCGCGAGCGAGGGTGTCGTCGACCTCCTGTTGGCTGCCGATGGCGCACGTGATGATGCACCCGGCCGCCGCGGACGGATCATGAGGAGCAACGTCGGCGCGGCCGGCGTATTTCGCGAACTCGTCCCGGCCGATGAGGAAAAGGGACAGGTTCGGCAATTCGAACAGGATGATGCCCTCATCGATGCCGTCGGTGCGCAACCCCAGCCCGTCTCTGTAGAAGCGCAGTGATCTGTCCAGGTCGGCGACTGGCAGCGAAACGATGGTGGTCTTGGGTTTCACGCTTTCTCCTCAGCTGGCTGTTCGGGGCAGAATACCTGGTCAGGGCCATGATCGAAGAAGCTTGTGCTGATCAGACCGGGACCACGGTGTCGAGAACCGAAGTAGTCGGCTGCTCCGGTACAACCTCGCATCCCTCACCGACAAACGTCAGCGTCGAAGCGATCCCGAGGCCAGGTGATCTGCTTGAGCCGTACCGGTTCCCGAGGTTCGTTGTGCACTTACCGCCGAGGCACGCTACGAAAACTCCGGTCGCGCATTGCGTCTTCGACTTGTCACCTCCATGGAGCAATCCCAGCGGGTCGCGCTGTCTTGCTCGCAGGGCATGACGGCGCGGCGGGTCGTAGCGTGGTAGCTCCAGACGGGCCGGGACAGGCGGGGACCGCGCCGGACCGTCCGTTCGACATCGCCTTCCGGAGGACGCGCGGAGGAGGAGAGGGTCATGGCCACCAAGCAGCGGAAGTCGACGACCGTGGAGATGCCGGGTGTGACGGCCGAGGTCCACCAGCCGGACCACTACATCCCCACGCGCGACGACCTGGCGGGCGCGGCGAACGCCGTCCGCTCCTACTTGCCCTCCGGTCGGACCATGGCCTTCTACGGTGGTCTCGGAGCGCTGGCCGCCTTCTCGATGATCGAATGGCCGGTGGCGGCCGCGATCGGCCTTGGGGTGGCGGTGGCCCAGCGCGGCGGCTCGCAGGAGAAGCAGAGTTCCTGAAACGTGCCGAGGTGAGTGGATGGTGACGCCGGGCCCCGGAATCCCGGACGAGGTCCGCGGCGAGGTCGAACTGCTGTGGGAGTACCACGACCTGCGGCACGAGCTGCGGCCGTGCGATGTCGGCGTCGGCCTGGGCTGCCACGACATCGGTGTCGCCGACCAGGTCGCGGACCTCTACCACGCGGGATACTTCCCGCTGATCGTCTTCACCGGCGCGAACGCGCCGACCACCGTCGAGCGGTTCCCCCGCGGCGAAGCCGTGCACTACCGGGAGCGCGCGCTGGAACTCGGGGTTCCCGACGCCGCGATCGTCGTCGAGCCGAGGGCCACCAACACCGGCGAGAACATCGAGTACA
Organism: Saccharopolyspora erythraea NRRL 2338; assembly: GCF_000062885.1. Taxonomy (NCBI): domain Bacteria; kingdom Bacillati; phylum Actinomycetota; class Actinomycetes; order Pseudonocardiales; family Pseudonocardiaceae; genus Saccharopolyspora; species Saccharopolyspora erythraea. The sequence continues at coordinate 1,581,204 of NC_009142.1, forward strand.
CCCGGCAGGTCCTCGCCGGACGCCGCATGGAAGTCCGTTCGCTGCTGATGGTGTGCAAGCCGTACCAGCAGCGCCGCGCCTACGCCACGGCCAAGCACATCTGGCCGGAGGTCGAGATCGTGTGCGGTGCGCGGCGCCTCCCGCTCGACGACTACGTCGAATCGATCGGCGACGCCCGGCGGGTGATCGACATGCTCGTCGGCGACACCCAGCGCATCACCCTCTACGCGCAACGGGGCTTCGCCGTGGCCCAGCACGTGCCGCGGGAGGTCGACGCGGCCTGGCGGCGGCTCGTCGACGCGGGCTACACCGGCAGGCTCGTCCGTGACTAGCGTCTCCCAAGCGGTGGATGCGGCGTGCGTTGCGTCACCGAGCGTTGCGGCGCGCGGGCTGAACCACCCGGTACGAGGCTCGGCCGAGGCGAGCAGGTGAGACCCCGGACGGGTGGAATCGCTATCCTCTAGCCGGCGTGGGTAGCCCACCGTGCCCACCCGAGAGGAGTGACGTGGCAGCCACTGAGGACGCCCGCAGGCTGGCCCTGGTAGCGGCGCAGGCGGCGGCGGACAAGAAGGCCACGGACGTGGTCGTGCTCGACGTGTCCGAGCAGTTGGTCATCACCGACTGCTTCCTGATCGCCTCGGCGCCGAACGAGCGCCAGGTGGAGGCGATCGTGGACTCGGTCGAGGAGAAGATGCGCGCCGCGGGCACCAAGCCGGTCCGGCGCGAAGGGGCCCGCGAGGGCCGCTGGGTGCTGCTCGACTTCGTCGACGTCGTCGTGCACGTACAGCACGCCGACGAACGCGCGTTCTACGGCCTCGAGCGGCTGTGGAAGGACTGCCCCCGCATCCCGTTCGAGGACCGCACCGGCCCGCCCGCCGAGTCCGAGGACGAGAGCGGTCCGGCGTGACGCTGGACAGGCTGCTGCTCTGGAGGCACGGCGAGACCGACTACAACGCGGCCGGCCGTATCCAGGGCCACCTCGACAGCTCGCTGACCGAGACCGGACAGGAGCAGGCCAGGCGCGCCGCGCCGGTGATCGCCGCCTTCCAGCCCGACGTCGCGCTCAGCTCGGACCTCAACCGGGCCAGGTCGACCGCTGCCGAGTTCACCGAGGTCAGCGGCATGCCGGTGCGCCTGGACAAGCGCCTGCGGGAAACCCACCTCGGGGAGTGGCAGGGGCTGAGCGGAGCCGAGGTCGAACACGGCTGGCCGGGCGCGATGAGCACTTGGCGCTCGACGCCGACCTGGGCCCCGCCGGGCGGCGAGTCCAGGGTCGAGGTCGCCGAGCGGGCGTTGGAGGTCGTCGACGAGCTCGACCTCACCTACACCGGTACCGCGCTGCTGTGCGCGCACGGCGGTCTGATCACCGCGCTCACCGCCCGGTTGCTGTCGTGGCCGGTGGAGCTCTGGCCGGGTCTGGGCGGTGTCGCGAACTGCCACTGGGTCGTCCTCGCGCGGCGCAGCAGCAGCGACCACCGCTGGCGGCTGATGACCTACAACGGCGGCGTCGCCGGATGACCTGCGCGGCATGACCGCCCTCGGCGATTAGGGTTGCGCCGTGTCCATTGCAGTCGTCACCGACTCGACGGCGTACCTGCCGCCGGGTTACGCCGAGCGGTACGCGGTGCGCAGCGTCGGCCTGCACGTGAGCGTGGACGGCGCGGGGTCGGTCGCCGAGTCCGGGTTCGGGCCGGGTGAGCTGGCGCGTGCCTTCGACCGCAAGCACCGGGTGACGACCTCCGGCGCGACGCCCGCGGAACTGGCCAAGGCGTACCGTGCGGCCCTCGACGCCGGAGCCGAGGGTGTGGTGTCGGTGCATCTGTCCAGGCGCCTGTCGGGCACCTGGGACGCGGCCAGGTTGGCTGCCCGCGACGTCGACCCGCAGCGGGTGCGCGTCGTCGACTCCCGCTCGACCGCGATGGGCCTGGGTTTCTCGGTCCTGGCCGCGGCCGCGTGCGCGGAGTCCGGCGGTGACCTGTCCGCGGTGGAGGGCAGCGCTGCCCTGGCCGCCGAGCGGACGACCACCCTGTTCTCGGTGCAGACGCTGGAATACCTGCGCAGGGGAGGTCGCATCGGCGCGGCCACGGCCCTGCTGGGAACGGCCCTGGCGATAAAGCCGCTGCTGCACGTCCACGAGGGCCGCATCGAGGCGCTGGAGAAGGTCCGCACCACCACCCGCGCGATGACCCGCCTCCTCGAGGTGGCGTGCCGAGCGGCGGGTTCCGGCCCGGTGGCCGTGGCGGTGCACCACCTCGCCGCCCCGCAGCGGGCGGAGCAGCTCGCCGCGAAGCTCCGCGACCAACTCCCCGATGCGGAACTGGTGGTCTCGGAAGTCGGCGCGGTGATCGGAGCCCACATCGGCCCGGGAGCCGTCGGCGTCGTCGTCCTGCCGGGCGGCTGGCAGAACCCGCGCTGACCCGGCAGGCCTCACCGCCACAGCCCCGCTGTCCGTATCGCCTGGCCGACCGCTTAGCTGCGCTGTTCCCCTCGCTTGGCCGAGCGCTTCGCCGACCGCAGCCGGCCATGTCCTTTCCTTTTCCCTGACCGCTGCTCTGGCCGCGTCACCGCCCCGAGTGCTGCTCTGGCCGCTTCGTTTGGCCGAGCGCTGCTCTGGCCGCGTCACTGCCCCGAGTGCTGCTCTGGCCGTGTCGCTTGGCCCAGCGCTGCGCTGTCAGCCTCGCCGTGCCGACCGCTTCGCCGCGCTGCCTGCTCGCCGTGCCGACCGCTTGGCTGCGCTGGCCGCCTCGCTTTGTTGACAACTGCCGCTGCCCGCTTCGCGCTCCGAGCGCATCGCCGCCCGCTGCGTCCTCGGCCTGCCATCGACCGTCGTTGCCCCGAAGGACGTGCGATGCGCCGGCAAGGCCATGGATGCACACCTCTTCGGGTGATTTCCGCCTCTGAGTTATCCACAGTGGATGGGTTTGTCCACAGGTTCGGAATTCGACCCTGTGCGGCGATTTCCGGCCGCTCTAGCGTCTGGTGCATGTTGCGAGAACGCGCAGATGTGCTGGACCCGGACAGCGACACCCTCCCCGCGGTCGCGCCGCAGGAGCGGCTTCGAGCGCTGCGCCTCCGAGCGCGCCAGGACGATGCCGAGCAGCGGGCAGGTCCCGGCTATACCCCCGCGGAGGCCGAGCCGACCCGCCGCAGAGCCAGGCACCGGTTGGCCGAGCGGTGGTTACCGGCTTCCTGGTTGGCATCCAATGTGGATCCGGGACGTTCCGGCCTGCTCGCGATCGTGCTGATCGGACTGGTCGTCGCCTGCGCCCTCACCTTCACCGTGTGGACCGCGCAACCCGAGGCGGAGTCCGTGCCGCCGCCACCGTTGGCGGCGCCCGTGCTCACCGCGCCGGCACCGACACCGGAGGCGTTGGTGGTCAGCGTCGTCGGACTGGTGCCGAAGCCCGGTCTCATCACCCTGCACACGGGCGACCGCGTCGCCGACGCGCTGCAAGGCGCGGGCGGGGCGCTGCCCGGCGCCGACATCTCGGCGCTGAACCTCGCACGCAAGGTGAGCGACGGAGAGCAGCTCTACGTGGGGGTGCCGCCTCCTCCGGAGCTCGCGACCGGCTCACCCGTCGGTTCCGCCAGGGGCACATCCGGCAACGGCAACGACAGCAAGATCGATCTGAACACCGCGACCGAGGAGCAATTCGATGAACTACCCGGCGTTGGCGAGGTCACCGCGAAGCGGATCGTGCAGTGGCGCACGGAGAACGGTCGCTTCGCGTCGGTGGAGCAACTGCGGGAAGTCGACGGCATCGGCGACACCCGCTTCTCCCGGCTGCGCGAACTCGTGCGGGTGTGAGCCCGTTGTTCTCGGTGTCGCGGTCGTTGGAAAGGCGTCCGCTCGACCTGCGGCTCGTTCCGAGTGCGCTCTCGATTTGGGCCGTGACGTTGGTCGGTCTGTACTGGAGCTGGGTGCCGACCGCAGTCGCGGCGTTGTCCGCGCTGTGCTTGGGGGCGCTCGTCTGGGTGGTTGCCCGGGGAAGGCGTTGGACCAGTGGCGCGCTCGCTGTTCTGGCCGTCACCGCGATCGCGGCGACGGGAATGTCCTTCCGCATGCACCAGATCGACCGCCACCCCCTGCGGATGGTTTCCGAGCACGGGGAACGAGCGACCGTGACCGCCGTTCTCGGGGACTCGCCGACACCCATGGAGGGGAGTTCCTACGGGGCCCGGCGAGCGCAGGACCGGGCGTTCGTCCCGGCGGAGGTCCAGGAGGCCGAGGTTTCCGGGTCTCGCTTTCGCTCCGGTGGGGACGTGGTTCTGCTCGTGCCTACGCAGTCGTGGCGTGGGCTGATCCCGGGTCAGCAGGTGACCGCCACCGGCAGTCTCGCCCCGCCGCGTCCCGGGGACACCACGCTGGCGGTGATCCGGGTGTACGAGCCTCCTGCGAAGGTGATCGATGCCCCGGCATGGCAGCGGACGGCCGAAGACCTGCGGGAAGGTCTCCGGCGCTCCTCGGCCTCGGTGCTGACACCTGCCGCCGCCGGACTGCTACCGGGCTTGGTCGTGGGGGACACCAGTGGGCTTCCGCCCGAGGTCGAGCGGGACTTCGCCACCGCCGGCCTAGCGCACCTGGTGGCGGTTTCGGGTGCGAACCTCGCGATCGTGTGCGGTGCGGTCCTCCTGCTGCTGCACGCGGTGGGCGCCGGACCGGTGCTGTCGGCGATCGGAGGCGGTGCTGCGCTGGTCGGGTTCGTCGTCCTGGCGGGTCCGGAGCCGAGCGTGCTCCGCGCCGCGGTCATGGGCACGGTCACGCTGCTGGCGCTCGTGCTCGGACGGGAGCGCTCCGCGCTGCCTGCCCTGGCGGGCAGTGTGATCGCGTTGCTGCTGCTCATGCCGCAACTGGCGGGCACGGCGGGCTTCGCGCTCTCGGTCGCTGCCACGGCCGGGCTGGTGCTGCTCGCTCCGGTGTGGGCGGGTGCGCTGCATGCGCGAGGAGTACCGGTCGGCGTCGCCGAGGCGCTGGCGGTACCGGCTGCCGCGCATCTGGTCACCGCGCCCTTGGTCGCTGCGATATCGGGCGAGGTCAGCGCGGTTGCCGTGGTCGCGAACCTGCTGGCGGGTCCCGTGATCGCCCCGGCGACGGTGTTCGGGGTGCTGGCGACCCTGGCGGCCCCGGTATCGGGCTGGCTCTCCGAAGCCTTCGTCTGGCTGTCGGCACCGGAGCTGCTGTGGGTGATCGCCGTGGCCGAACACGCGGCGGCCATGCCCGGAGCGGCGATCGGGTGGCCGAGCGGCACGGGCGGTGGGCTGCTGCTGGCGGTGGTGGCGCTCGGGCTTCTGATCGCGTTGCGCCACCGCGGGATCCGGCTGACCGCGGTCGCTGTGGTGCTCGTCCTGGGACTCGTGCTGATCCCGACGCGCGTGCTCTACCCGCAGTGGCCTGCACACGGGTGGTCCGTGGTCGCGTGCGACGTCGGCCAAGGCGATGGATTGGTGCTCGCCACGGGCAATCCTGGCGAGGCGGTCGTGGTCGACACCGGACCGGACCCGGCGCTGAGTGCGGAATGCCTGCGGCGGCTGGGAATTCGACGCGTTCCGCTGCTGGTCCTGACCCACCTGCACGCCGATCACGTGAGCGGACTCCGCGCCGTTCTCGCGCACAGCGGTGTCGGTGCCGTCGCGATGGGAGCGTTGCGCGAGCCCGCGTGGGCAATGGGCGACATAGCACGGGACACGAGGTCACGTGGCGTACCGATCATCGAGCTGTCAGCAGGGCAGCAGGCGCGTTGGCCGAGCCTCGCTCTGGAGGTCCTCGGACCGAGAGGACCCTTGGCGCGAAGCCGGTCGGCAGACGACGCCAACGACGCGTCGATCGTGTTGATGGCGTCCACCCCTGCCGGGCGGGTCCTGCTCACCGGCGACATCGAGCTGTCCGGGCAGGCGCAACTGCTGGCCTCGGGGGCGGATTTGCGCGCTGACGTTCTCAAGATCCCGCACCACGGTTCCCGTTACACCGCACCGCAGTTCCTCCAGGCCGTCCGACCACGGCTCGCGTTGATCAGCGTCGGCGCGGGCAACACCTACGGCCATCCGAGCCCACTCATCCTCGGCGCACTCGCCCGCACGGGCACGACCGTCATACGCACGGATCAGGAAGGAGACATAGCAGTGCTGCCGGGGCCGCAGGGGCCCCGCACACTCACCCGCGGCGACCCCGTCCGCGCAGAACGCTGACCCCGCCGACGTCATTGGGAGGTGCAATTGCTACAACTGCCTCTGGCGGTACCGCCAGACCACCCGAGCATGCGCTCGATCCACGCACCGCACCGGTGCGGCCGGCCCGCGTCGTCGCGCGAGCAGAACCACACCGGTGCGCGTGAATACGCCTAGCGCCCTTCGCCGGGAATGGGCATCACCGAACTCGGCGATACCGCCGAGCCGTGCGGTGCCCTCGGGCTGGGCCGACCCGTGCCCTGGCTGGGGAACCGTGGCCACGGCCCCCGCGGGGAATATGGCCTCAGCTCGGTCAGAGGCCCAGCGCGGCGTTGACCGCCTCGGTGCTCGGGGCGACGGTCGCCTTCGGGCCGACCTTGTCCTGCACCGCGTCGAGGGTCTTGAGGCCGTCGCCGGTGATCAGCAGCACGGTCTCCTGGTCCGGGTCGATCTTGCCGGCCTCGATGAGCTTCTTCGCCGTCGCCACGGTGACGCCGCCGGCGGTCTCGGCGAAGATCCCCTCGGTGCGGGCCAGCAGCCGGATGCCCTCGACGACCTCTTCGTCGGTGACGTCCTCGATGGCGCCGTTGGTGCGGCGCACGACGTCGAGCACGTAGGGGCCGTCGGCCGGGGCGCCGATGGCCAGGGAGCGCGCGATGGTGTCCGGGCGGACCGGCTGCACCACGTCGTGGCCCTCCTTGAACGCCGAGGCGACCGGGGAGCAGCCGGTGGCCTGGGCGCCGAAGATGCGGACCGGGCTGTCCTCGACGAGGCCGACCTGGGTGAGCTCGCGGAAGCCCTTGTCGACCTTGGTGAGCTGGGAGCCGGAGGCGATCGGGACCACGATCTGCTCCGGGATGCGCCATCCGAGCTGCTCGGCGACCTCGAAGGCCAGCGTCTTGGAGCCCTCGGAGTAGTACGGCCGGACGTTGACGTTGACGAACGCCCAGTCCTCGTGCTCGGCGGCGAGCTCGGTCGCCAGCCGGTTCACGTCGTCGTAGTTGCCGTCCACCGCGAGCAGCGAGCCGTCGTAGACCGCGCTCATCAGGATCTTGGCGCGCTCGAGCGTGGACGGGACCAGCACCACCGAGTCCCAGCCGGCGCGGGCCGCGGCGGCGGCGACGGCGTTGGCGAGGTTGCCGGTGGAGGGGCAGGCGAGGACCTTGAAGCCGAACTCGCGGGCGGCGGCCAGCGCCACCGCGACCACGCGGTCCTTGAAGGAGTGGGTGGGGTTGCCGGTGTCGTCCTTGATCCAGATCTGCTTGACGCCCAGCGCCTTCGCGAGCCGGTCAGCACGCACCAGCCGGGTACAGCCGGGCTCGGTGTTCGGGTGCTCGTCCACGTTGGACGGAACGGGGAGCAACTGCTTGTAGCGCCAGATCGAGCGGGGCCCGGCTTCGATGTCCTCGCGGCGGATGCGCCCGAAGTCGTAGGCGACCTCCAGTGGCGAGAAGTCCTCCAGCGAGACGAACTCCGGAGCCAGCGGCTGCCGGTGGCCCTCTTCCTTGGACACCAGTTCGACGGCGTTGCCGAGGTCGTAGGTCGTCTTCGCGCCGGTCGTCTGGGCATGGGCGGCAGCAGTCATCGCGAGGTCCTCTCCTCATCTGTCCCGCGGACGGGTCGGAATTGGCACCTTTTTCGCCGGCGGCCTCGCGGAATGCGCGATACGCCGAGATGGTTGCCGGGGCTTCAACGGGCCGTTCCCTCTGCCCCTCTGGATGAGCTATTCGGTTGTGGCGGCAACGCTACGGGAAGCCCTCATCATCTGGCCAGCGCGGTCCAGCATCCGAGACCGTCATGGCCCCGTGCGACGATTTCCGCATGAGTTCACCGGCCGTCGTCCCCGACCCGCTGCACCTGATTCTCGGGGAGGAAGAACTGCTGGTCGAACGCGCGCTGTGGGCCGCGGTGGGCGCGGCACGAGCCGCTGATCCGGAAGCGGAACTGCGCCGGGTGAAGGTGAGCGAACTCACCCCGCCGGAGCTCGACGAAATGCTCAGCCCGTCGCTGTTCGCGGAGGGGCGCGTGGTGGCTCTGGAGGCCGCTCAGGAGGCGGGCAAGGAGATCGCTGAGGCGGTGCTCTCGTACGCGCGCCAGCCGGCCGAAGGCGTGATCCTCGTCGTCGTGCACAGCGGCGGGGGACGGGGCAAGAACGCCAAGGAGCTCCCCAACGCGTTGCGCAAGCTCGGGGCGCGGGTCACCGAGTGCAACAAGATCACCAAGCCCGCTGAGCGCGAGGCGTTCGTGCGCGACGAGGTCCGCCGGGCGGGCGGCAAGATCGACGCCTCGGGCGTGAGCGCGCTGATCGAGACCGTCGGCTCGGACCTCCGCGAGCTTTCCTCCGCCGCCTCGCAGCTCGTCGCCGACACCGGCGGCAAGGTCGACGACGCCGCCGTGCGGCGCTACCACCGCGGCCGTGCGGAGGTGACCGGCTTCGTGGTCGCGGAGAAGGCCGTCACCGGCGACCGGACCGGCGCGCTGGAGTCACTGCGCTGGGCGCTGCAGCTCGGCGTCCCGCACGTGCTCATCGCCGACGCGCTCGCGGACGCCGTGCGGACCATCGGCCGCGTCGCGGCCGCAGGCCGCAGCGACCCCTTCCGGCTCGCCGGTGAACTGGGCATGCCGGCGTGGAAGGTCAAGAAGGCGCTCGCGCAGTCCCGGGGCTGGAGCAGCGCCACCATCGCCGACGCCCTCCAGGTGGCCGCGGCGCTGAACGCCGAGGTCAAGGGCATGGCGGCCGACGCCGACTACGCCCTCGAACGCGCGGTGCTGCGCGTCGTCGACCTCCGCGCCGCGCGCTGAGCCCGCGCGGACGGACCAAGATCGGACGGACCTTGAGGCGTGGCACGGACGGCTGAGGCAAATCCCTCTGGCGGCCGAACCAGGTCGACGGACCGTGAGCCAGGTCCACGGGCTATGAGCCCGGGCCCGGACGGCTTGGCCGGGTCCACGGATGGCTAAGACAGGCCCGCAGGTGACTTGAGCCGGGCCCACCGTGAGGGCGGGGTCCACGGACGGCCGAGGCGGTTCTGCGGGCCGCTGAGCCGGATCCGCAGACCGCTGAACTGGGTCCACGGACCCGCCAGGCCGACGTTCGGACGGACACTCCTCAAACCGTCCTGAGGCGGGTCGGGTGCAGCTCAGGGCTTGGTCCGCGAAAAAGGGCCTCCCTTCCCGTGTGGGAAGAGAGGCCCTTCGAGCCCGAGAAGGCTCAGAGCTGGTTGGCGCGCTTGGCCATGGCCGACTTCTTGTTGGCGGCCTGGTTGCTGTGGATCACGCCCTTGCTCACGGCCTTGTCCAGAGCGCGGCCCGCCGTGGCCTGCAGCTCGACGGCCTTGGCCTTGTCACCGGCGTCAGCGGCCTCGCGGAACTTGCGGATCGCGGTCTTCAGCGAGGACTTGACGGCCTTGTTGCGCTGCCGGTTCGCCTCGTTGGTCTTGATCCGCTTCATCTGGGACTTGATGTTGGCCACTGTTGCGCCTCTTCCTAGTCTGCTTGGGGTTCGTGCCGCGCTTCTCGTGGCGCTGCCGGAGCAGCCTTCCTCCAGGGCGGAATGCCGCACGGCACGGTCGTCCATGTTAACAACGGCTGACCTGGCAACCGGACCGGCCCACGCCTGGTGAAGCGGAAGTGTCATGGGCGGAGGGCGGACCGGTCGCGCGCGGGGAGGCGGAGCGGTCGCGGCCGGGACGGCGCGTCGCCACATCGGCGCCAGTGAGTGCGAGCCGCAGATGGGCCACATCGGCGCCCGTGGGGTGCGACTCGCGCGTGGGGCGCAATGGCGCGCATGGGGTGCGAGCGCTGTCACATTCGGTGCTGGTTCGGCGTCGGCGAACTGTGCCGGGCCATAGGCTCGAACTCGTGTTCACTGCGTTGGATTGGCCCGGTTTCGCTGACCTTTCCCTCGCGGGACTGCTCTTCCTCTGCGCGGCCGCCTTCCTGGCCGGTGCGGTCGACGCGATCGTCGGTGGCGGCGGGCTGATCCAGCTCCCCGCGATGCTGCTGCTGGTCCCCGGCGGCGAGGTGATCTACTCGCTCGCCACCAGCAAGATCGCCGCGGTCGCCGGTACGACCGCAGCCGCGCACACGTACGCGCGCAAGACGCCGATCGACTGGCGCAGCGCCCTGCCCATGGCGTTGGTGGCACTCCTCGGGTCGCTCGGCGGCGCGATGTTCGCCGACGCGCTCCCGTCGTCGGTCCTGAACGTCGTGGTGCTGGTCGCCCTGGTGCTCGTCGGCATCTACACGTGGCGCAAGCCGGAGCTGGGCACCGCGCATGCGCCGCGGTTCCAGGCGCGCACGCAGGTGCTGGTGATGATCGCCGGCGGCGCGCTGATCGGCTTCTGGGACGGCATCGCGGGGCCCGGTACCGGATCGTTCCTCGTCTTCCTGCTGGTCGGGCTGGTCGGCTTCGCCTTCGTCACCGCCTCGGCCACGGCGAAGATCGTCAACGTCGCAACGAACGTCGGTGCGCTGGTGTTCTTCATCCCGGCGGGCAAGGTGCTCTGGGGCCTCGGGGTGCTGATGGCCGTCAGCAACATCACCGGCAGCGTGCTCGGCGCCCTCGTGGCCTCCAGGCGCGGTTCGGCGTTCGTGCGCCGGGTGTTCCTCACCGTGGTCGTGGGCCTGGTGGCGAGCCTCGGCTGGAAGCTCGCGCTGGGCGGCTAGCGGACCGACTGGCGCGTGGCCGTGGTGGCGGCTCGCGCTGGCGTGGCCCTGGCAGGGGCGGAGGCGGTCGGTGGCGTTGGCGTGAGGTGTGCCGGGCTGCCGGTGGCGGTGCCCTTTGGTGGGCCGGGCTGGCCGTGGCGGAGGTGGAGCGGCGGCCGGTGCCGGTGTCCTGTGGCGTGCGGGGCTGTCGAACGCCGGTGGCGGTGCGCTGGGGTGCCGGGCTGGCCGTGGCGGAGGCGGAGCGGCGGCCGGTGGAGGGTGTCAAGAGGTGTGCCGGGTGCTGGCGGGTCGCACAGGGGCAGTGGCGGTCCAGGGCAGGACGGAAGGCAGGCTGTCGAGCCGGTGCGCCGTCGAGGCGCAGTGTGCTCGCTCGCCGCCGGCGAGCCGCCGTTCGGCGGTACCGCGGAGCGGCCTCACCGGGTCGCCGGGGCGGCGACACGCCGAAGGTCCGGCCGCGGGAATACGCGCGCGCGAGGTGTGGTTGTATAGGTCGGCCGTTTTTTGTGTTCGTGTTAGACACGCTCGCGAAAGTTGCGGGCGCGAATCTGTCCTCCTGCAAGCTGGAGAAGTTCGCCGTCTGGAATAGGCCCCGTCGGTCGCAGGGTGCGGCCGGTGGTACCCGGCATCTGTTAGGAGACAGACATGGCGCAGGGAACTGTGAAGTGGTTCAACTCGGAGAAGGGCTTCGGCTTCATCGCCCCGGACGGCGGCGGCGCTGACGTGTTCGTCCACTACTCGGCGATCGAGGGCAACGGCTTCCGGACCCTCGAGGAGAACCAGACCGTGACCTTCGAGATCACCCAGGGCCAGAAGGGCCCGCAGGCCAGCGGCGTGCGCGTGGTCTGAGTGCGGTGACGTCTCGCTGAGACGCTCGACGAGCCCCCTGCCCGGCTGGGCAGGGGGCTCGTTCGCGTCGTGATCGAGATCGCATTCCGCGCCGCGCCCGCGCGCGGGTAGCGTCGGATGCCGGTTGTGCCTAGGGTTCCGCTCCCGCTCCGCCACGCGTCCGACAACCAGGAGCGGTGAGGACCGGTCCGAGCGGCACTGATGAGCACCGCGGGACATGCTCACACATCTGACGGGACAAAAGCCTGGAGGAACCTCGACGTCGCGCGCCCGCGCGACGCGGAAGGGTTCCCATGGGCCTGGTCGCCGTCCTGCTCGTCGTCGCCGCGGCATTCGCGCACGCCGGCTGGAACTTCTTCGCCAAGCGCGCCGGTTCGGGCGGCGCCGCCTTCGTCTGGCTGGGCGCCGCGTGCTCGGCGGTCCTCTACCTGCCGGTCATGGCGGCATCGGTGTGGTGGACGGGCCTGCCCGCGCCGAACGTCGGACTGCTCGCCGTCGTCGTGAGCGCGCTGCTGCACGTCGGGTACTTCGTGCTGTTGCAGCGCGGCTACTCGGTGGGCGACATGTCGGTGGTGTACCCGCTGGCCAGGGGTACCGGGCCGATGCTCTCGATGGTCATCGCAGTGGTGCTGCTCCACGAACGGCCGGGGCTGCTGGGCGTGCTCGGCGGCCTGCTGGTCGTGGTGGGCGTGTTCGTGATCGGCCTCTCCGACGGGGTACCGCGATCGGCGGCGAGCCTGACCGGCATCGGCTTCGGCCTGCTCACCGGGGCTCTCATCGCGCTCTACACGGTCTGGGACGCCTACGCCGTCACCGCGCTGGCGCTCCCGCCGCTGCTGTTCGACTGGGCGAACAACGCCATGCGCGCGCTGATGCTGTCGCCGTACGCGGTGCGGCAGCGGAGCGCGGTGGCCGAGATCTGGACGCGGTACCGGCGCGAGGTGCTGGCCGTGGCGCTGCTGTCGCCGCTGGCCTACATGCTGGTGCTGTTCGCGATGCGGCTCGCGCCGGTCAGCATGGTCGCGCCCGCCCGGGAGCTGAGCATCGTGCTGGCCGGGCTGCTCGCGTGGCGGGTGCTCGGCGAGGCCCAGCCTGGACGGCGGCTCACCGGTGCGGTGGTAGTGCTCGCCGGAGTGGTGTTGCTCGGCATCGCCTGACCGCGGGAGCGGGTACAAACAGCACATGGAGATCTTGAACAGCAGGCTGATCGTGCGTCCGCTGGACCCGGAGCGCTCGCTGCGGTTCTACCGGGACGTCCTCGGGCTGGCGATCTGCCGCGAGTTCCCCGGCGGCACGGTGTTCTTCCTCGGGCAGGGCTTCCTGGAGCTCTCCGGGCAGGGGGAGCAGGGGCCGAGCCCCGACCAGGTGCTGTGGTTGCAGGTGCGCGACGTCCGGGCGGAGTTCGAGGCGCTGCGCGAGCACGGCGTCCGCATGCTCGCCGAGCCCGAGCGGCGGCCGTGGGGACTCGACGAGGCGTGGATCGCCGACCCGGACGGCATGCCGATCGTGCTGGTCGAGGTCCCCGCCGACCACCCGATGCGCAAGGACGTCCGCGACCTCTAGCGATCCGCCGCCGAGGACTCCGGGAGCCGAGACGGCGCTCTCGTCGCCGCCGAAGCAAGGGCCCGGCCACCGGGAGTCGGTGGCCGGGTCACCCGGCTCACACGGTCGCGCGGCGGGCTCGGAGCTGGGCCTGCGGTGGAGCGGTGCGGCCCGGCGGCTCCCACGCCCAGGTCTGGACCTCGTCGAACCCGGCCTCGCGGGCGTCGCGGGAAAGTCCCGCCCGGCCGCCGGGCAGCCAGCGTTCGTGCGTGGACACCAGCAGCAGTCCACCGGGCCGCAGCACCCGGTGCAGCTCCGCCAGCGCGATCGCCCGGTCGGGCCAGAGCTGCGCGTTGTTCACCGACAGGACGACGTCGCAGGAGACGTCCGGCAGGCCGGTGTCCTCGGCCGTCGCGTCCCGCAGCTCGACCTTCCCGGCCGCGACCAGCGACGCGCAGCGCTGGGCGGCCGACCGGCGCATCCGCTCCGACGGCTCGACTCCCACAGCCCAGGCGGCCCGCTCACCCGCCGCGAGCAGGCCGACACCGGGACCGGGCCCGATGACGGCCACCCGCTCGTCGCCGCGCAGCCGCGCGAGCCCCACCACCTGGAGCTCGGTGGCCGCGTTGGTGCGCGCCATGAGCACCCCGCCCAGCCTGCCGAGGACGCCGCGCGGGTGCCCGAACGCCGTGTCCAGGACGCGTGTGTCGAAACCGCTCATAGGACCAGCACACACCGGCGCGCATGCGCCCACATCGGGGAAGACCCGGAGTTGGACATCGGGCACCCGCGGTGTCGTGGGACCATGGAGTGAATCCGCACGAGCTTCCCGCCGGACCACCCGCAAGGAACACTGAGTGAGCAGCTTCGCCGACACCACGTTCACGCCCCCGGAGCGCATCCGGAACTTCTGCATCATCGCCCACATCGACCACGGCAAGTCGACGCTGGCCGACCGGATGCTGCAGCTCACCGGGGTGCTTGACGAGCGCGCCTACCGGGACCAGTACCTCGACCGGATGGACATCGAGCGCGAGCGCGGCATCACGATCAAGGCGCAGAACGTGCGGCTGCCGTGGGAGGTCGACGGCACCGAGCACGTCCTGCACATGATCGACACCCCCGGCCACGTCGACTTCACCTACGAGGTGAGCCGGTCGCTGGCGGCGTGCGAGGGCGCGATCCTGCTGGTCGACGCCGCGCAGGGCATCGAGGCCCAGACGCTGGCCAACCTGTACCTGGCGATGGAGCACGACCTGCAGATCGTGCCGGTGCTCAACAAGATCGACCTGCCCGCGGCCGAGCCGGAGAAGTACGCCGCGGAGCTCGCGCACATCATCGGCTGCGAGCCCTCCGACGTCCTGCGGGTGTCGGCCAAGACCGGCGAGGGCGTCAGCGACGTGCTCGACGAGGTCGTCCGGCAGGTGCCCGCGCCGGAGGGCGTGCACGACTCCCCGCCGCGCGCGATGATCTTCGACTCGGTCTACGACACCTACCGCGGCGTGGTCACCTACATCCGGGTCGTCGACGGCCGCATCACCCCGCGCCAGCGGATCCGGATGATGTCGACCGGCGCCACGCACGAGCTGCTCGAGGTCGGCATCATCTCGCCCGACCCGAAGGCGTCGAAGGGCCTCGGCGTCGGCGAGGTCGGCTACCTCATCACCGGTGTGAAGGACGTGCGCCAGTCCAAGGTCGGCGACACCGTCACCGCCGAGAAGGGCGGTGCGGACCAGCCGCTGAGCGGCTACCGCGAGCCCCAGCCGATGGTGTACTCCGGCCTGTACCCGATGGACGGCTCGGACTACCCGCTGCTGCGCGAGGCGCTGGACAAGCTGCAGCTCAACGACGCGGCGCTGACCTACGAGCCGGAGACCTCCGGCGCGCTGGGCTTCGGGTTCCGCTGCGGCTTCCTGGGCCTGCTGCACCTGGAGATCACCCGCGACCGGCTGGAGCGGGAGTTCAACCTCAGCCTCATCTCGACCGCCCCCAACGTCGTCTACCACGTGCGGATGGAGGACGGCTCGGAGACCGAGGTCACCAACCCGTCGGACTGGCCCGAGGGCAAGATCGGCGAGGTGCACGAGCCGATCGCCAAGTGCACGGTGATCGCGCCCTCGGAGTTCGTCGGCACGATCATGGAGCTGTGCCAGGGCAGGCGTGGCCAGCTCAACGGCATGGACTACCTGTCGGAGAGCCGCGTCGAGCTGCGCTACACGCTGCCGCTGGCCGAGATCGTGTTCGACTTCTTCGACCAGCTCAAGTCCCGCACCCGCGGCTACGCGTCGATGGACTACGAGGAGGCGGGCACCCAGGCGTCCAACCTGGTCAAGGTCGACATCCTGCTGCAGGGCGAGCCGGTGGACGCCTTCAGCGCGATCGTGCACCGCGACGCCGCCTACGCCTACGGCACGAAGATGGCGACCAAGCTGCGCGAGCTGATCCCGCGCCAGCAGTTCGAGGTGCCCATCCAGGCCGCCATCGGCTCGCGGATCATCGCCCGGGAGACCATCCGCGCGATCCGCAAGGACGTGCTCGCCAAGTGCTACGGCGGTGACATCAGCCGCAAGCGCAAGCTGCTGGAGAAGCAGAAGGAAGGCAAGAAGCGGATGAAGACCATCGGCCGCGTCGAGGTCCCGCAGGAAGCCTTCGTCGCCGCGCTCTCGACCGACGAGGGCGGCAAGGACGACAAGGGCAAGGGCAAGAAGTAGCGCAACGTGCTCGGCCAGTGACTCTTCGTCGGTGCCCCCTGGTTGACTTTCCGTCGACCAGAAAGGAGGGCACCATGGCAATCATGGCAGCGGAGTCCGGTTCGCACGGCATCGTCCAAGGTCGCCCGTTCACGGTGTACGACCTGGAGGCGATGCCCGATGACGGCAACCGGTACGAGCTCCTCGACGGGATGCTCCTCGTGACCCCGGCACCGGGAACCAAGCA
The DNA here is from genome assembly GCF_000062885.1 of Saccharopolyspora erythraea NRRL 2338. NCBI lineage: Bacteria > Bacillati > Actinomycetota > Actinomycetes > Pseudonocardiales > Pseudonocardiaceae > Saccharopolyspora > Saccharopolyspora erythraea. The sequence goes on from NC_009142.1 coordinate 1,597,362, forward strand.
TCAGATGGTCGTAGTGAAGCTCGTGACCGCCCTTGAGCTCGAATGTCCGGACGATCTTGCGGTGCTGTGCGCACCGTTCGCGGTGCGACCGGAGGTGACCGTCGAGCTCCAGCCGGACATCCTGGTGGCGCGGGACGAGGACCTGACCGACGCGAACCTGCCGGTTGCTCCGTTTTTGGTCGTAGAGGTGCTGTCGCCGAGCACGCGCCTGTACGACCTCAACTCCAAGAAGGCGGCCTACGAACGGCTCGGTGTTCCCAGCTACTGGGTGATCGATCCGTTCGTTCCGCGCTTGACGGTCTTCAACCTCGGCGGCTCTGGGGAGTACGAGCTGGTGACCAAGGTCACCGGTCCGCAGGCGTTCGAGGCCGAACACCCGTTCCCCGTGCGGGTCGTGCCCGCTGAGCTGCTGCCTCGGCAGCGGCGCTGACCGGGTGAGCCGGCAGCCGTGGCTGCTGCCGGCTCAGCCCTGGTGGGCGTCCAGGAAGGCGTAGACGTCGGCCTCGTCGACGCCGGGGAAGGTGTCCGACGGCAGGGCCGCGAGGACGTGTGAGTGCGCCCGCGCCGACGGCCACACCATGCCCTGCCAGCGGTTGGCCAGCTCGGCGGGCGGGCGCTGGCAGCACTCGCCGTTCGGGCAGGACGACTTGGAGTGGTTGGTGGTGTCCCGCCCGCGGAACCACCTCGACTCGGTGTAGGGCACGCCCAGCGTGATGGCGAAGTCCCGGCCCCGGCTGGGGTCGACGTGGGCGACGCACCAGTGGGTCGCGCCGGGCTTGTCGGTGTACTGGTAGTAGGTCGAGTACCGGTCGGGGGAGGCGAACACCTGCCGGCCCGCCCAGTAGCGGCACATCCGCTGGCCCTCGATCGCCCCGGACGGGTCGCTGGGGAAGACCAGCCCGTCGTTCTCGTATGCCTTGTAGATGATGCCGGTCTCGTCGTTGCGCACGAAGTGGCACACCAGGTCGAGGTACTCGGTGGCGAGGTTGGTGAAGCGGTGCGCGGCCATCTCGTAGGACACCGAGAAGACGTCGCGCAGGTCCTCCACGGCCAGGTCGCGCTCCTGCTTGGCCTGGCGCAGGAAGCTCGCCGCCGCCTTCTCCGGCACCAGCACCGCCGCGGCGAAGTAGTTGGCCTCGACCCGCTGGCGCAGGAAGTCGGCGAAGTCGCGCGGCTGGCTGTGACCGAGCGTGAGGTGCCCCAGGGTCTGCAGCAGGATCGTGCGGGGGCTGTGCATGCCCAGCGACTCCCGGCGCAGGAAGATGCGGTGGTGGCGCAGGTCGGTCACCGACCGCACCGAGCGCGGGAGGTCGTTGACGAACCGCAGCCCGTAGCCCAGGTGGGTGGCGATGGACTGGATGACGCCCTCGGACAGCGCCCCGCCGTGGTAGCCGACCTTGTCCAGGATGCCGGCCGCGGCCTTCTCGATCTCCGGGAAGTAGTTGCCGTGCTCGCGCATGGTGCGCCGCAGCTCGGCGTTGGCCTTGCGGGCCTCCTCGGGCGTGGCGACCTGCTTGTTCTCCCGCCGCTTGAGCTCGTCGTAGAGGGCCAGCACGTGCTCCAGCGCCTCGGTGGGCACCCGCTTGCCAACCTTCAGCGGGGGTAGCGACAGCCGCTGGTACAGCGGGTCGAGCTGGGCCTGCTCGACCGCGATCTCCAGCTCGGCGCGCCGGTTCGGCGGCTTCTTCGACATCAGTTCGTCCACAGAACTGCCCAGCGCGTCGGCGAGCGAGCGCAGCAGCGACAGCTTCGGCTCCCGGTGGCCGTTCTCCAGCAGGGAGAGCTGCGAGGGAGCCCGGCCGACGCGTTCGCCCAGCTCGACGAGGGTCAGACCGGCCGCCCGGCGCAGGTGGCGCAGGCGCTGACCGAAGACCAGAAGGTCCTGGTCGGTAGAAAAATTACGGTCTTCTTCGGCGATGAACTCCGGCATGCGCTTGATGTTAGCAGAAATATCGCGAAATTTGCCACGGAATTCTTCTACTCTTTCGGCGTTCGGCGGCCAACACTGGGGACATCACGCCGCGAGAGCCACCCTGAAAGGTGAACATCATGAGCTCCATCCGCGAGAGGGCGATCAAGGCCGCCGAGGAACTTCAGCGCGAGTGGGACACCGACCCTCGTTGGAAGGGCATCGAGCGCACCTACTCCGCCGGTGACGTCATCCGCCTCCGCGGGTCGGTGAGGGAAGAGCACACGCTGGCCCGCCAGGGCGCCGAGCGGCTGTGGAAGCTGCTCCACGAGAACGACTACATCAACTCCCTCGGCGCGCTGACCGGCAACCAGGCCGTCCAGCAGATCCGGGCGGGTCTGAAGGCCATCTACCTGTCCGGCTGGCAGGTCGCCGCCGACGCCAACCTGGCGGGCGAGACCTACCCCGACCAGAGCCTCTACCCGGCCAACTCGGTCCCTGCCGTGGTCCGCCGCATCAACAACGCGCTGCGGCGCGCCGACCAGATCAACTGGGCCGAGGCGCTGGACCCGGAGGCCGACGAGCCGGAGAACATCCACTGGCTGGCCCCGATCGTGGCCGACGCCGAGGCCGGCTTCGGCGGCACGCTCAACGCCTACGAGCTGATGAAGGGCATGATCGCCGCCGGTGCGGCCGGTGTGCACTGGGAGGACCAGCTTGCCTCCGAGAAGAAGTGCGGCCACCTGGGCGGCAAGGTCCTCATCCCGACCAGCCAGCACGTCAAGACGCTGAACGCGGCCCGGCTGGCCGCCGACGTCGCAGGCGTGCCCTCGCTGGTCGTCGCGCGCACCGACGCGCAGGCCGCGACGCTGCTGACCAGCGACGTCGACGAGCGCGACCAGAAGTTCATCACCGGTGAGCGCACCTCGGAGGGCTTCTACAAGGTCACCAACGGCATCGAGCCCTGCATCACCCGCGGTCTGGCCTACGCGCCGCACGCGGACCTGATCTGGATGGAGACCTCGAAGCCGGACCTGGAGGTCGCCAAGCAGTTCGCCGAGGCGATCAAGGCCCAGTACCCGGACCAGATGCTGGCCTACAACTGCTCGCCGTCGTTCAACTGGAAGAAGAACCTGGACGACAGCACCATCGCCAAGTTCCAGCGCGAGCTCGGCCACATGGGCTACAAGTTCCAGTTCATCACCCTGGCGGGCTTCCACTCGCTGAACTACAGCATGTTCGACCTGGCCAAGGGCTACGCGCACGACGGCATGACCTCCTACGTGGACCTGCAGGAGCGCGAGTTCGCCGCGGAGAAGGACGGCTACACCGCGACCCGTCACCAGCGCGAGGCCGGTACCGGCTACTTCGACCTGGTCAGCACCGCGATCAGCCCGGACTCCTCGACCACCGCCCTGGCGGGTTCGACCGAGACCGCGCAGTTCTGATCCAGGCGGCGTGATAGACCGTGGGCCGCCCGGCCAGCCCGGGCGGCCCACCCCGGACGCACCAGCGGCCCTGTGGCGGGGTGTCGGATAAACGCGATGGTGCGAGTGGGCGGGAACCCAGGCGTCGGGTTCCCGCCCACTTTTTCATGCGTGCCAACGCGAAACCCGCTGGCCGGCGTCGTGGAGATCACCTGTGCGGTTCACGACGGAGTGCTGCGGCCCCCGTGGGGCGGGATTAGTGTGCCGGGCATGATCGCAGAGCGAGCGGTGCCGGTGATCGCCGCGCCGATGGCGGGCGGCATCTCCACCCCGGAGCTTGCGGCGGCGGTGAGCTCCGCCGGCGGCTTCGGTTTCCTGGCCGCCGGATACCTGACCGAGGAAGCGCTGGGCGTGCAGATCGCCCGCACCCGCGAACTCACCGACGAGCCGTTCGGGGTCAACCTCTTCGTGCCCGGTGAGCGCCGCGACGTCGACCTCGACGCCTACCGCGCGGCGGTCGACGAGGAGGCGGGCCGCTACGGCGCGCGGGCGGGCACCGGGCACTGGGACGACGACCTCTATCAGGCGAAGGTCGAGCTCGTGCTGCAACAGCGGGTGCCGGTGGTCTCGTTCACCTTCGGCGCGCCGGAGAAGTCCACCCTGGACCGGTTGCACGAGGCCGGGGCCGAAGTGGCCGTGACCGTCACGACGCCGCGGGAGGCGCGCATCGCCGCCGACCTCGGTGCCGACCTGCTGTGCGTGCAGGGTTTCGAGGCGGGTGGGCACCGCGCGACGTTCGAGGACGACGGCCGGTCCCCCGGAGGCGGACCGCTCTACGGTCTGCTGGCCGCGCTCAGGACCGTCTCCGCCGAGGTCGACCTGCCGTTGGTCGCCACCGGCGGCCTGGTGCACGGCGCCGACGTCGCGGCGGTGCTGTCGGCCGGCGCGGTGGCCGCCCAGCTCGGCACCGCGTTCCTGGTGTGCGAAGAGGCCGGCACCCAGACGACCCAGCGGATGGCGATCGCGGCCGGCAACCGAGAGACCGCGCTGACCAGGGCTTTCAGTGGTCGTCCGGCGCGCGGGCTGGTGAACCGGTTCCTCACCGAGCACAGCGACGACGCGCCCGCGGCCTACCCGCAGCTGCACAACCTGACCAAGCCGATGCGCGGCGCGGCGGGCAAGGCCGGGGATCCCGAGGCCATGTCGCTGTGGGCGGGCCAGACCTACGCCCAGGCCCGCCCCACGACCGCGTCCGAGCTGGTGCGGTTGCTGACCGAGGAGGCCCGCGAGGCGCTGGACTCGGCCCGGCGCCGGCTGTGAGGTCGGGCGAAAAGCGCTTGCCCGCACGCCTCACCCAGCGGATACGTTGACCAGGTGGGTTATGTGGCTTCGGTGAACATCGCCGTGGTGCGGACCGGTTCCTGGACGGGACGCGTCGGGCGGAGCGGGATCGACAAGCGACCGTCTGACGAGCCGGTGAAGTTCACCGAGTCGGGAGTGCTCGGCGACACCGTGTGCGACGCCAAGCACCACGGCGCCTGGTACCAGGCCGCCTACGCGTTCGACACCGAGGACCTGGCGCACTGGTCGCGGGAGATCGGCCGGGAGCTGGTGCCCGGCAACGCGGGCGAGAACCTGAGCATGTCCGGCTGCGACGTCAGCAACGCGGTCGTCGGCGAGCGGTGGCGGATCGGCTCGGTCGTGCTCCGGGTGACCGGGCCGCGCAACCCGTGCAGCGTCTTCGCCGGGTTCTGGGACGTCAAGGGTCTGGTCAAGCGGTTCACCGCGCACGGGCGTCCCGGTGCCTACCTGGCGGTGGAGGAGCCCGGGGTCGTCTCGGCGGGCGACACGCTGGAGGTGCTGTCCCGGCCGGAACACGGCGTGCGGGTGAGCGACGTCTTCGCGCTGTGCATGCAGCGGCGCAAGGAGCTCGCCGAACGCGTCGCCCCGGTGCTGCCGAACCTGCCGGAGAAGTGGCGGCAGCAGGTCGTCAAGGCGATGTGACAATGCCTCACGTGCCCGCGGCGCATTCGATGACGCAGTATCCGTTGTCCAGCCGGGCCACGCCGACCACGGCCAGCTTCGCCGCTGCGGCGATGCGGCGGGTGGCCTCGAGATCGCGCATCCGCCCGCCGACGTAGACCATCATCCGCAGGTCCATCTCGGTGTAGAGCTGCATGACGTCCGGGCCCGCGGTCAGCTCGACGACGAGCACCCGGCCGTGCGGCCCGGCGGCGTCGGCGCACCGCCGCAGGATGCGCACGGCGTCCTCGTCGCCCCAGTCGCCGAGGACGTCGCAGAGCACGAAGGCGTCCGCGGCCACCGGCAGCGGGTCGAAGAAGCTGGCCGCCACCGTCTCGATCCGCTCGTCGAGCCCGTGTTCCCGCAGGTGCCCGGCCGCCCGCAGCACGGGGGCGGTGAGATCCACGAGTATTCCGCGCAGCTCCGGATGCGCCCGCAGGATCTCGCCCAGCAGCACGCCCTCCCCGCCGCCGACGTCGGCGACCGCGCGGTAGCGGCCCCAGTCGTGGGCGGCCACCACGCCGGGTGCGATCGCCCTGGTCTTGGCCGCCATCAGGGCGTCGAAGGAGTCCGACAGCCGCGGGCTGTGCTCCAGGTCCTCCCAGAACGTGCGGCCGAACGCGGTCCGGTAGGCGACCTGGCGCCCCCGGACCTGTTCGATGAGCTCGACGAACGCCATGTCGGCGCGGCCGATGGCGCCGTCGAGGTCCAGCCACGCGCGGGCGCCGTGCGGTGCGTCGGACTGCATGGCGCGGGAAGTCTCGTTCGGCCCGAAGACACCGGGTTCGGGTTCCTCGAACACACCTTTGTGGACCAGGAAACGCAGCACCCGGCCGAGGGGGTCGGCGTCGGCGCGGCAGCTCCGCGCGAGTTCGGCGAGCGCGACCGGGCCGCCGCTGACGAGGTCGGCGATGCCGAGGGTGGCCGCGGTCCGCACCGCGAAGGGCGTGACCAGGTCGGCCATCGCCAGCACATCCAGCGGCTCGGATGACATGCCACGAGAGTAGCCAGGCGGCGTCGATCTCGCGGTGCGGCGCACTGCCGGTGACCGTCCACTGCGGACCGGGACGGCCACCGGCGGGCCTGGTCAGGGGCGCGATGGCGCCGGGCTGCTCGGCGGTTCGGCCGGGAAGCTCTGCGGCGGCTCGACGGGGAAGCTCGGCTCAGCCCCCGGTACCGGCGCCGGTTCCGCTCCCGGTGGCGGCACCGGCACCATCCCGGGAGGTGGCACGGGCACCGGTACCGCATCCGGCGGTGGCACCGGCACCGATGACTCGGGTGGCTGCGGTACCGGGACCGACGACGCGGGCGGCTGGGGTGCCGGCAACGAGGGCGGCGGCGGAACCGGTGCCGGGGTCGACGCCGGGGGCGGCTGCTCGAAGCCCTGCCGCGCGGGCTCGATGTCCTGCGTCCCGGCACCACCGGCGAACGCCGCGGCGCCGAAGACGACCCCGCCCACCACCGTCGACAGTCCGGCCACGGTGACCGCCCAGCGGGCGCGGAGCTTGCGGCGGCCCTGGCGGACGATCTCCTCCCGCCGGATGTCGAGCTCGGGCTCCGGCCCGACGGCTCTGTTCAGCATGTCGCGGATCTCCTCGTCGTCCCAGTTCATCGGTACCCCCCTGTCGCGGGTTGGGCGGAGCCGAGCAGCTTGCGCAGAGCGGCCAGCCCGCGTGCGGTCTGGCTCTTCACCGTCCCCGTGCTGCACCCGAGCAGTTGCGCGGTCGCCTCCACGGACTGGTCCTCCCAGTACCGCAGCACCACCGCGGCCCGCTGCCCGGGCGGCAGCGCCGCCAGGGCGTTGCGCAGGTCGACGGTCTCGCCGACGTCGTGGGCCGGGGTGCCGTGCTCGGGGACCTCCGGCAGCGCCGTCTCGCGCTTGCGGAAGCCCCGCCTGGACTCGTCGATCGCGCTGCGCACCAGCACCTGCCGCGCGTAGGCGTCGACGGTGCCGCCGCGGTTGATCCGGGGCCAGGCCACGTAGATCTTGGTCAACGCGGTCTGGACCAGGTCCTCGGCCCGGTGCCAGTCGCCGCACAGCAGGTACGCGGTGCGGCGCATGCTCACCACCCGGGCGTCGAAGTACTCGGCGAACTCCTCGTCACGCTGTTTCAAGCCTCGCCCCCTCCCGTCGGCCGGTAATACGGGTCCGGGCGGCCGGGAGGTTGTCGGGCCGGCTCGGAATTCTTCCGCCGACCCGGGCGGCCGGTGCCGCCGTCAGGCTCCCGGCCGTTGCCGGGCCAGCCCGGTCACAGGCCGTAAACCCCGTCGGTGACGGCCCGGGGCGCGCCGGGGCTGCCCTGGGTGACGTCCCAGGTCCAGAACTCGACGACGTTGTGGTCCGGGTCGGCGACGTAGGCCGACCGCGCGTTGCCCGGTCCGAACTCCACCTCGTCGACCACACCTCCGCGCGAACGGACGCCCTCGACGACCGCGTCGTAGTCCTCGGCCGCCACCGACAACGCGTAGTGCACGTGGACTCCGCCCCGCGCCCGGGAGATCCCGAGCGCGGGCTTCCACAGGCCGATCCGCGTGCCGCCGGCGAGGACCCAGACGGCCTCCCGGCCGCGGAAGACCTCCCCCTCCCAGCGGTCGATCACCGGGAAGCCGAGGACCTCGGTGTAGAAGCGCTCGGCAGCTTCGAGGTCCGCTACCTCCAGGACCAGTTCGTTGACGCCCGCCGTACGAGTCATCGCAATTCTCCTATATAGGTAGTTGACTATATACGGTGAACCTAGCCGCTCTTGATCGACTCGGCAACGGCTCGCGTTCCCGCGCGGGTGAATCGGCGGGGCGCATGCGCCGCCCGGAGGGGCATCATGTGACGTAGGACACCTGTTGCGATGGCTCGGAATCCGGGAAAGATTGGAGTACAAAAGGTTTGGCTTCCGAGTATCTGGAAGTGACGGCGGGCGAAGGGTGCGTTGCGTTATGACCAACGAGCTTGGGCACTTCATCGGCGGGAAGCGCGTGGCGGGAACGTCGGGTTCCTTCGGTGACGTGTTCGATCCGAACTCCGGCAAGGTGCAGGCCAGGGTCGCGCTGGCCGCGAAGGAGGAGGTCGAGGCGGCGGTCGCCGACGCCGCCGAGGCGCAGCCCGGCTGGGCCGCGCAGAACCCGCAGAAGCGGGCCAGGGTGCTGATGCGGTTCCTGCAGCTGGTCAACGACGAGATGGACTCGCTGGCGCGACTGCTGGCCTCCGAGCACGGCAAGACCGTCGCCGACGCCAAGGGCGACATCCAGCGCGGCCTGGAGGTCGTCGAGTTCGCCACCGGCATCCCGCACCTGCTCAAGGGCGAGTACAGCGAGAACGCAGGCACCGGCATCGACGTCTACTCGATGCGCCAGCCGCTCGGCGTGGTCGCGGGCATCACGCCGTTCAACTTCCCGGCCATGATTCCGCTGTGGAAGGCCGCCCCGGCCATCGCGTGCGGCAACGCCTTCGTGCTCAAGCCCTCCGAGCGCGACCCTTCCGTGCCGCTGCGGCTGGCCGAGCTGTTCATCGAGGCCGGGCTGCCCGCGGGGATCTTCAACGTCGTCAACGGCGACAAGACCGCCGTCGACGCGGTGCTGACCGACCCCCGCATCCAGGCGGTGGGCTTCGTCGGCTCCTCGCCGATCGCGGAGTACATCTACTCGACGGCCGCCGCCCACGGGAAGCGCGCGCAGTGCTTCGGCGGCGCCAAGAACCACATGATCGTGATGCCCGACGCCGACCTCGACCAGGCGGTGGACGCGCTGGTCGGCGCGGGCTACGGCTCGGCCGGTGAGCGCTGCATGGCCATCTCGGTGGCGGTGCCGGTCGGCGAGCCGACCGCGGACGCCCTGGTGGAGAAGCTGGTCGAGCGGGTCCGCAAGCTCAAGATCGGCACCAGCTTCGACGCCGACGCCGACTTCGGCCCGCTGATCACCAAGCAGGCGTGGCAGCGGGTGCACGACCTGGTCGGCGTGGGTGTCGAGGAGGGGGCGGAGCTGCTGGTCGACGGCCGCGACTTCAGCCTCGAGGGCAACGAGGACGGCTTCTTCATGGGCGCCTCGCTGTTCGACCGGGTCAAGCCGGACATGCGGATCTACCGCGAGGAGATCTTCGGCCCGGTGCTGTCGGTGGTGCGGGCCGCCGACTACGAGGAGGCGCTGCGGCTGCCCACCGAGAACGAGTACGGCAACGGCGTCGCGATCTTCACCCGCGACGGCGACGCGGCGCGCGAGTTCACCTCGCGGGTCAACACCGGCATGGTCGGGGTGAACGTGCCGATCCCGGTGCCGATCGCCTACCACACGTTCGGCGGCTGGAAGCGCTCCGGCTTCGGCGACCTCAACCAGCACGGCCCGGACTCGATCCGCTTCTACACCAAGACCAAGACGGTCACCTCCCGCTGGCCCTCCGGCCTGAAGGAAGGCGCGAGCTTCACCATTCCGACGATGAACTGACTTGAAGCTCCAGATGGAGCTTCAAGCGGCAGCGCCATCCGGCCGGAGGCCGGATGAGAGGCAAGCGGATGCGCGGCCTGCGGGCATCACCGGCTGCGCATCCGCCCGATCACTCTCGCGGGCGGCCTCGAACAGGCCGCTCGCCAACCACTGCGCGGCAGGCCCACCGGCCGTGCCGCCGATCCGGGCCGCGACACCGCCCGGGGAGGGAGGAGACGTGTCGGTCACGGCATCCGCACCGGCCTCGCCTTTCGAGCCGACCGAGGACCAGCGGACCATCCAGGAGACCGTCCTGGAGTTCGCCGCCGAGCGGCTCGCGCCCAACGCCGTCGAGTGGGACCAGCAGAAGCACTTCCCGGTCGACGTGCTGCGCGAGGCGGGCACCCTGGGTCTCGGCGGCGTCTACGTCGACGAGCTGGTGGGCGGCAGCGGGCTCAGCAGGTTCGACTCGGTGCTGATCTTCGAGGCGCTGGCCACCGGCGATCCGTCGATCGCCGCCTACGTCTCCATCCACAACATGGTCGCCGGGATGATCGACCGCTTCGGCGACGACGAGCAGCGCCGCCGCTGGCTGCCCGCGATGTGCTCGATGGAGCGCCTGGGCAGCTACTGCCTGACCGAGCCGGAGGCCGGGTCCGACGCCGCGGCGCTGCAGACCCGCGCGGTCCGCGACGGCGACCACTACGTGCTCGACGGCGTCAAGCAGTTCATCTCCGGCGGCGGCAACTCCGATGTCTACGTCGTGATGGCCAGGACCGGCGAGCCGGGGCCGAAGGGCATCTCCACCTTCGTCGTGGAGGGCGACACGCCCGGGCTGTCGTTCGGTCCGAACGAGAAGAAGATGGGCTGGAACGCCCAGCCGACGCGCCAGGTCGTCTTCCAGGGCGTGCGGGTGCCCGCCACGCACCGGCTCGGCGAGGAGGGCATCGGCTTCCGGATCGCCATGGCCGGGCTGGACGGCGGCAGGCTCAGCATCGCCGCGTGTTCGCTGGGCGGCGGCCGGGCCGCGCTGGACAAGAGCCTCGGCTACGTGCACGAGCGCAGCGCGTTCGGCTCCAAGCTCAGCGACTTCCAGGTGCTGCGGTTCAAGCTCGCCGACATGGCCACCGAGCTGGAGGCGGCGCGGATGCTGCTCTGGCGCGCGGCCTGGGCGCTGGACGTGAAGGACCCTTCGGCCACCAGGCTGTGCGCGATGGCGAAGCGGCTGGCCACCGACGCGGGTTTCGCGGTGGCCAACGAGGCGCTTCAGATCCACGGTGGTTACGGATACCTTGCCGAGTACGGCCTGGAGAAGATCGTCCGCGACCTGCGGGTGCATCAGATCCTGGAAGGTACCAACGAGATCATGCGGCTGATCATCTCCCGCGGACTGCTGGAGGCCACGTGAGCGGCGAGTGCTCGCAGGCGCCCGCGGCGCCCTCCGGCGGCGGCGCGGTCGTCACGAGCGCCGCGCTCGGGCGCGTCCGCGGACGACGGGTGTCCCGCAAGGAACTGGAGTCGGCATCATGACAGCTTCGCCCGAGATCCTGGTCAGCGAACAGGGTGCGCTCGGACGGATCACACTCAACCGCCCGAAGGCGCTTAACGCCCTGACCCTGGGCATGGTGCGCACGATGAGCGAGACGTTGTGCCGGTGGCGCGACGCCGAGCACATCGAGGCGGTCCTGATCGACGGGGCGGGGGAGCGCGGGCTTTGCGCGGGCGGCGACATCCGCGCCCTCTACGACGCGGCCAAGGCGGGTGACGAGGAGTTCCCCGCGACGTTCTGGGCCGAGGAGTACCGGCTGAACTCCGCGCTGGCGCGCTACCCGAAGCCGGTCGTGGGCCTGATGGACGGCATCACCATGGGCGGTGGCGTCGGTGTCACCGCGCACGGTTCGCACCGCGTGGTGACCGAGCGCTCCAAGATCGGCATGCCGGAGGTCGGCATCGGCTTCGTGCCCGACGTCGGCGGCACCTACCTGCTGTCCCGCGCGCCGGGTGAACTGGGCACGCACATGGCGCTGACCGGTGCGCCCGTAACCGGTGCCGACGCGGTCCTGGCGGGCTTCGCCGACCACCACGTCGACAGCTCCCGGCTGGGCGAGCTGGTCGAGGGGCTGGCCGGAGGCGCGGTGGACCAGGTGCTCGGGGAGCTCTCGCAGCAGCCGCCGCAGGCGCCGCTGGAGGCCGAGCGCGAGTGGATCGACGCGGCGTACTCCGCCGAAACCGTCGAGGAGATCCTGCGGCGGCTGCGGGAACGTCCGGAGGAGGCGGCGCGGACCGCGGCCGAGACCATCCAGACCAAGTCGCCGACGTCGCTGAAGGTCACACTGCGGTCGTTGCGCACCGGCTTCAGCTCGCTCGAACAGGCCCTCGACCAGGAGTTCCGGGTGTCGATGGCCTGCATCCTGATCGGCGACCTGGTCGAGGGCGTGCGGGCGACGCTGGTGGACAAGGACCGCGACCCGAAGTGGTCGCCGGCGTGGCTCGACGAGGTCGACGGCGCGCTGGTGGAGAAGTTCTTCGAGCCGAGGGGCGCCGGGGAGCTCGGGCTCGACGGCTGAGCCGTCGGCGCCAGGAGAAGCGGACCGGGCGCCCGCCCGGTCCGGGCGGTGTGTGCCGGCGGTGCTGGCTGAGTGGTGCTGGAAGGGGACATGACAATGGCTGTCATCGGTTTCATCGGACTCGGCCACATGGGCGGGCCGATGTCGGCGAACCTGGTCAAGGGAGGCCACGAGGTCCGCGGCTTCGACCTGGTGCCGGCAGCGCTGGAGGCCGCCGAGGCCACCGGCGTCACGCCCGCGGGCTCGATCGCCGAGGCCGTGGCCGGGGCCGACGCGGTGATCACGATGCTGCCCGGCGGCAAGCAGCTGCTGGAGTGCTACGACCAGGTGCTCGGCGCCGCCTCGCCGGAGACGCTGCTGATCGACTCGTCCACGGTCGACGTGGCCGACGCGAGGAAGGCCCACGAGCGGGCCGCCGAGGCCGGGTTCGGCTCGGTCGACGCCCCGGTCTCCGGCGGTACCGCGGGTGCCGAGGCGGGCACGCTGACGTTCATGGTCGGCGGCACCGAGGAGAACTACAACCGCGCCCAGCCGGTTCTTGAGCCGATGGCGCGCAAGGTGATCCACTGCGGCGGTCCGGGCAACGGCCAGGTCACCAAGATGTGCAACAACCTCGTCCTGGGCGCGTCGATGATCGCCGTGAGCGAGGCGTTCGTGCTGGGCGAGCGGCTCGGGGTGTCCCACCAGGCGCTCTACGACGTGGTGTCGATCTCCACCGGCCAGTGCTGGTCGCTGACCACCAACTGCCCGGTGCCCGGGCTGGTGGAGACCAGCAGGGCCAACCACGACTACGAGCCGGGCTTCGCCGCCGCGCTGATGCTCAAGGACCTCAAGCTGGCGGCCTCGGCGGCGGAGCAGAGCGGGACCGACGCCGCGATCGGCCGCCTGGCCACGGAGCTCTACCAGCGGTTCAACGACGAGGGCGGCGCGGGCTTCGACTTCGGCGCGATCATCAAGTCGGTCCGCGAGCACTCCGGTCACTGACCCACCGCGCCCCTGTCCGGTGCCGCCGGGCAGGGGCGCGGCGCCGTCCGGGGTCCGGCTGGCGGTGCGTGCACGTGACACGTGTGGGTGACGCGCGCTGCCTCACCCGGGGTGCCGAACGCGACGCCGGTGCCGGGCGTACGCTTGCGCTCCGTGATGGAGTGGCTGGTCGAGTGGTGGGACGCCGCCGAGCTGTGGCTCGTGCAGCTTCCGTACCCGCTGCAGGTGATGCTGGTGCTCGCGGTGCTGGTTCCCCTCGCCTGGGGCGTGGGCTGGCTGATCGACCGGGGGATCGACGCGCTGGGCGCGAAGCTCACCCGGGTCCGCGACGCCGAGCCGCCTGTCGGCCGCCGCGACGGAGTGGCAGGAGGCCGCAGTGCGGGCTGAGGCGGGCGCTGGAGGCGGGCGGTGAGTTCGCGCAAGCGCATCTCGGTCGCCCTGGTCGGGCTGATCGCGCTGGTCGTGATCGGGTGGTTCGTGCGCGACTACACCGGTGCGGGCGACCAGCAGGTCCCCGGCGCGACCGAGTCCGGGCTCCAGGTGAGCCCGATGTCGGCCCTGCCGCCGGAGGTCCGGGCCACCTGGAAGTCGATCGCCGACGGTGGCCCCTTCCGGTATCCGGGCAGGGATGGCACGGTGTTCTCCAACCGGGAGGAACGGCTTCCCGAGCGGCCCTCCGGTTACTACCACGAGTACACGGTGCCGACCCCGGGCTCGCCGGACCGGGGTGCTCGGCGGCTGATCACCGGCGAAGGTTCCGAGATCTACTACACCGGCGACCACTACGAGTCGTTCGTGGTCGTCGACCCCGACGGATGAGTGCGATGTTCGCGACGAAGTTGGCCAGCGCAGTGCTGGGGAAGGAGCCGGCGGTGAGCGGGTTGGAGGAACCCTCCGCTGACGTCAGCGCCGTCAAAGCCGCCGAGGACGCCGAGCGACGCGGCGCGGCGGCGCACGTCCTGGACGGTTCGGAGCTGCTCAGCAAGCGCGCGGCGCTCGACGGCATCGCCGCGGTCCTGGACTTCCCGGAGTGGGCGGGCCGCAACCTCGACGCCCTCTACGACTGCCTCACCGACCTGTCCTGGCTGCCCGAGGGCGAGCACGTGCTGATCTGGTCCGGCTACCAGGCACTGGCCGACTACGACCCGAAGGCCTACCGGAAGATCAGCGCGGTGCTGAAGGAGGCGTCGGAGACCTCCTTCTGCGGCCGGACCTTCACCGCGGTCCTGACCCGGAACTGACCCCGGGAATCTTGGTCGCCCGTTCGTGAACGGCGCCCGGCCTCGATACTGGCTCCCGTGGGCTGGCAGTACGACCGTGATGGACGCGAGGGCGACTCACGGGCAGATGCGGCGCTGACCGTGGAGGACCTGGAGCGGCTACCCGACGATGGGCGCCGCTACGAGCTGGTCGACGGGGAACTTGACGTGTCCCCCGCACCGGTTCGTGTGCACACCCGCATCGAAACGCGGCTGAGCACGCACCTGTCGAACGTCGCTCCCGACGGTTACGAGGTGCTGCAAGGTCCAGGCGTCAACTTCAACGCCGAGCGGACCCATCACCGGATCCCGGACTTGGCGGTCGTGCTCGAGGATGACGACGACCACCCCTACCTGACCAAGCCGCCGTTGCTGGCGGTCGAGGTCGTGTCGCCGGAGAGCGTCTTCCGCGACCACCACACCAAGCGGCGGGAGTACGCCGCGTTCGGGATCGAGGCGTACTGGATCATCAGCCCCGCGGCCGACAAGCCCGGGATCGCCGAGCTGCGGCTCGACGGCGGTGAGTACCGCGAGGGTCGCCAGGCTTTCGGTGAGGACGTCTTCGAGACCGATTTCCCGTTCCCAGTCAAGCTCGTCCCGCACTGGCTGCTCGCCGCGGGGCCGTGGCGGGCCCACATCGGCGGCTGAGCCGTCCTGCCAGGGGAGCCGGACCGGACAAGCCCGGTCAGGGTAGGCGGACCGGACGGCGAGCCCGGTCAGCTCTGCCGTGCCGACCGGGCGTCGTGCGTCAGCTCTGCGGCACCCACGAGGGCTTGCGCTTCTCGGCGAAGGCGCGGATGCCTTCCTGCCCCTCCTCGCTCGCGAAGAAGCCGGCCGAGAGCGCCAGCATCTCGGTGAAGTCCTCGCCCATGTCGGTGGGCCGGGGACGGCGCAGCATCTCCTTGGTGGCCGCGAGCGCCTTCGGGCCGCCTAGGGCGAGCATGTCGGTGTAGCGCCGGGTCTCGGCGTCGAGCGCCTCGGCCGCGACCGCGGAGTTGAGCAGCCCGATCTCGACCGCCCGCCGCGCGCTGAAGGTCTCCCCGGTCAGGAACAGCTCGTGGGCCTGCCTGGCCTGCAGTCGCGGCAGGACGGTGACCGAGATGACCGCCGGGACGACGCCGATGCGGACCTCGGAGAACGCGAAGGTCGCGGTGTCGGCGCAGACGGCGATGTCGCAGGCGGCCACGATGCCGACCCCGCCCGCGCGCGCCGGACCGGCGAGCTTGGCCACCACCGGCTTCGGGCTGTTCCAGATCCGCTCCAGCAGCGCGGGGAACTCGTTCACGCCCTGGTCCTCGGCGCCCGCCGCGCGGGACTCCTTGAGGTCCATGCCCGCGCAGAACACCGGCCCGGTGTGGTCCAGGACGATCACGCGCACCGCGTCGTCCGCGATCGCGTTCTCCAGGTGGTCCCGCAGCTCGCGGCGCAGCTGCGCGGACAGCGCGTTGCGGTTGTGCGGCGAGTCCAGCGTGATCGTCGCGATGCCGGCGTCGGAGGTGAGATGCACGAGTTCTTCGGCCATGGCGCGAACGTTAGCCGTTCCCCCGGTGGTGATCCAGCCGTACCGATACCGCCTGCCGCGCGGCTGTGGCATAGTCGGGATGAAGTAGTTGAACAGAAGTTCAACTAAACTGCCTGGGAGGACCCGGAATGGCTTACCTGCTGCTGCTCGGTGCCGTCGCCTCGGAGGTCGTCGCCGCGCTCGCCACCCGCTTCTCCGCGGGGTTCACCAAGCTGGTCCCCTCGGCGGTGGCGATCACCGGCGTGGTCGGGGCGTACTACCTGCTCTCGCTCGCCCTCAAGCAGGGCATGGACATGGGCGTGGCCTACGGCATCTGGGCGGCGCTGGGAGTCACAGCGGTGGCGCTGGTGGGGGCGGCCTTCCTCGGTGACACCCTGACCTGGGCGCAGATGATCGGCATCGTGCTCGTGATCGGCGGCGTACTCTCGCTGGAGTTGGGAGGGCAGCATTGACCGAACCCGCAACCGCGACCGACGGTCGCCGGGCGAGGGGGCAGCGCAGACGTGCCGAGCTGATCGCGGCGACCCTCGCGGTCGTGGAGCGCGACGGCGTCGCCGGGGTCACCCACCGCGCGGTGGCCAGGGAGGCGGGCTGCCCGGCCAGCTCGGCGGTCTACTACTTCGCCACGCTCGACGAGCTGCTCGTCGCCGCGCTCAGCGCCGCCGCGGAGGACTACGCGCGCCAGCTCCGGGAGATCGTCGACAGCGGGGCCGACGGGATCGACGGCATCGCCCGGCTCATCGC
Organism: Saccharopolyspora erythraea NRRL 2338; assembly: GCF_000062885.1. Lineage (NCBI taxonomy): Bacteria > Bacillati > Actinomycetota > Actinomycetes > Pseudonocardiales > Pseudonocardiaceae > Saccharopolyspora > Saccharopolyspora erythraea. The sequence goes on from NC_009142.1 coordinate 1,614,206, forward strand.
CGACGCGGGCGGACCGGGCCGCACCCGGGCGGTCGCCGAGCGGGAGCTGACGCTGCTGGCCGCGAGGCGCCCGGCTCTGCGGCCGATCGCGCGGCACTGGCGGGAGAAGGTCGCCGACGCGGCGGCCGAGCACACCGACGACGCCCGCACGATCCGGACCGTGGTCGATGTGGCCGACGGGATCTGCGCCCGGGTGCTGGTGGGCACCGAACCCGTCACGTTCGAGGAGATCCGCGGGGCCCTGCGGCACGCGCTACGTCTCGACTGACACAGGCCGGAGCCGCCAGCGCTCACGTGGCGGGGTAGCGCTCCAGCCAGTCGGGGCCGCGCGGGGGACGGGGACCGAACTCCAGGGTCGCGTCCTGCGCGAGCTGCTCGATCACCTCATGCAGCTCCAGGTCGGCGATCCAGCGGTCCGGGATCGCCTCGGCGCCCCGCGCGGCCCCGACGAGGCTGCCGCAGACCGCTCCGGTGGTCGCGCTGTTGCCGGAGTGGTTCACCGCCATCGGCAGCGCGACGTCGAACTCGCCTTCCGAAGCCAGCGCCGCGTACAGGCCGATGCCGAGGGCTTCCGGGGCGTTCCAGCCGCTGCCGATGGTCGCCTCGACGGTCTCGGCGGGTGCGGGACCCGACCGGGCGAGCCGGACCGCCGCCGAGAGCCTGCGGGTGACCTCCTCGTGCCCGGGCCGCCGGCCGAGGTGGGACATGGCCGCCTCGGCGGCGTCCGCCAGCTCGGCACCGTCCATCAGCGCGGCGACCAGGTACGCCAGCGTGCCCGCGCTGAGGTAGGCCAGCGGGTCGCCGTGGGTCAGCGCGGCGATGTTCATGCCCACGGTGAACACCGCCGCCGGGTCGTCGCTCCACAGCGCCGCCGGAACGGCGCGCATGACCGCCGTGCTGCCCTTGGAGTCGCTGACCGGGTTCTGCGGGGTGCCCATCTCCTGCTGGCCCTTGGCGAACGCGATGAGCGTGCGCATCATCGTGCGCCCGGGGTTGCGCGTCTGGAACAGCGCGCGCTGCCGCACCAGCCAGCCGTCGGGTTCGGGGGTGTGCCGCAGGAACTCGCCGGCCGCGCGCGCCCAGCTCAGGTGCTGGGTGTGCAGCCAGCGCTGGTAGGCGTGCTGGACGTGGCGCGAGGGGTCGGTGATGCCGCTGCGCTCGCGGGCCACGCCGGCCCGGATCATGCCCTCCAGCGAGAACAGCATGAGCTGGGTGTCGCTTCCGAGGCGGCCGGCGGGGTGCCCGGCGGGCACGTAGCTACGCAGCCCGTTCGCGCCGTGCCGGTCGCGGATCTCGTCCCAGCCCGCACCGGCGACCGGGCCGCCGAGCGCCTCGCCGACCGCGCAGCCGAGCACCGCGCCGACGAAGCGGTCCCGCGACGCGGCGAGCCGCGGCACCGAGGTCAGCGCGGTCGGCACCGGGGCCTGCGACTCGTGCGGGTCCTCGGTGGGGTACCGGCGTGCCCATTCCCCGGACTCGTCGGGGTGCGGGCCGAACTCGGCGGCGGCGTCGGTGGCCAGTCGTTCGAGCAGCCGGAACTCCGGCAGCTCGGCCAGCCACTCCGCAGGGATCGCCGTCGGCCCGTGCAGGGCGCCGAGCAGCTGCCCGCAGAGCATCGCCGACGATGCGGTGTCCCCGCCGTGGTCGGCGGCGATGCGAACCGCCGCGGCGAAGTCGTCGGGACAGGCCGTGGCGACGCGGATCGCCACGGCGAGCGCGCCGAGCCCGCTGCGGCCCTCGCCCATGGAGTCCAGGTGCCTGCGCGCGGGCAGCGCCCCGGCGGGGCTGCTCAGGCCCAGCCGCAGCGCGTGCGCGAGCGTCGGACTGTGCCAGGCGGCGAGCCCGCGCTGGATGGCCTCGGCGAGCGGCACGTCCCGCAGCAGCGCCGAGACGGCCACGCCGATCACGCCCGCCGGGTTGTGGCCGTGCGGGTGGCCGTGGGTCAGCGCGGCAAGGTCGCAGGCCAGCGGGAACACCGCCTCGCCGGACCACAGCGCGGCCAGTGCGCCCAGCGGGACCGCGGTCGCCGCGTCGGAGGCGTTGACCGGCTGCTGCCGGGTGCCGCGGGGCTTGCCCGCCGCGATCGCCGCCAGCGCGGTCAGCAGCGTGGGCTCGTCGGTGGACCGGGAACGCAGGCGGCCGCGCTCGACCAGCCAGCCGTCCGGGTTCGGCCGCGGCGAACCGCAGTCCTGCCACGGCACTCCGCGGCTGTGCATCCAGCGCTGCAGGCCCTCCAGGACGCCGTCGACCGGGTCGCCGTCGCCCGCGGTGCGCAGCCGGGTGTGGGCGCGGATGAGCCCTTCGAGGGCGAACATCGTCGCGGTGCCGCGCTGACCCGCACCCCGGTCGCCCCGCGCGACGAACTCGCCGACGGCACCGCCCAGCAGCATGCCGAGGAACCGGCTCGGCGCTTCCGGCAGGAAGCCGGAGCCGTCGGCCAGGCCGGTGGCAGGGGCGGGTTCGGACACGTCGTCAGCGAGCCGGTGCTGCAACCGCGCCGCCCACGGCGGCCGGGAGGCGGGGGAGTCGCGCCAGGCGCGCCAGGTGCCGAGCAACGCCTCCTCGACCGGGTCGAGGCGCGGACGCGACGCGGGCCGCCCACCGCCCCTGACCTCCCGCCAGGTGGCCAGCAGCGCGAGTTCGGCCTCGGTCAGCCGGCCCTGCGACCCGTTGTCCCTGCCTGTTCGGTCCACGTAGTCCTATCCGGTGTAGCGACGAGCCCAGTCGGGCAACGCGCGGTCGGTGACGATCTCCTCCTCGATCCTGCCGAAGTCGTCGATGAGCGGTTCCAGGACCTCGCGCAGCTCCAGCTGCCGCGACCATTCGTCCGGCACCGCCCGCACGCCGCGCGCCGCGCCCATGAGGCTGCCGCAGATCGCCGCGGTCGCGGCGCTGTTGCCGGAGTGCGTGGCCGCCAGCGACACCGCGTCGGCGAACGAGTTCGGGTGCGACAGCGCCGCCGCGACCGCGATGGCCAGCGCTTCCGGCGCGTTCCACCCGAAGCCCAGCTCCTCCAGCGCGACCGGCGAGACCTTGCCGCTGCCCGCCAGCTCGACCGCCGACCGCAGTCCGGTGGCGGTGACCTCGGCGCCCTCGCGCCGGTCCAGCTCCGCCAGCACGGTCTGCACGCTGTCGGCGAGCGTCCGACCGCTGTCGAGCGCGGCGACCAGACCGGCGAGCGCGCCCGCGGGCAGGTAGCCGTCGGGGTGGCCGTGGGTGATCACCGCGACGTCGGCGCCGAGGGAGACGGCGTTCTCCGGGGTGCCGGCGTGGAAGCCGAGGACCGCGCCGCGCACCGTGGCGGCGGTGGTGCTGGCCGAGTTCAGCGGCGTGGCCGCGGTCGGGACGTCACCGCGCCCCTCCAGCCGGGCCAGCGCGATCAGGCTCGGCTCGTCGGGGAACCGCTGGGCGCGCAGGGCCTCGGCCTCGGCCAGTTCGCCCAAGGGCAGCTTCGGCCGGAACCGAGCCCCCTGCGCGCAAAGCCAGTGCTGCAACGTGGCGAGCACCGTCGCGGGCACCGAGCCGCCGATACCGCGCGAACGCTCCCGGATGCGCGTGCGGATCAGGCCGTCCAGCAGGAACACCGACTGCTGCGCCGCGGCGGTCGCGGTGCCCCGGCGCCCGAACAGCTCGGCGAACTCGTGGACGCCGTCGGGGTTCTCCCGCAGGAGCGCGGCCAGCCCGGTGAACATCCAGGGCGCACCGAGCGCGTCGCCGGCGGCCGTGCCCAGGACGCAGCCCGCGAAGCGCTCCTGCGTGCTGAGCTGGACCGGCGTCTCCTCGGCGAGCGCACCTCCGGTCGGCTCCTCCTCCGACACCTCGCCCACGAGCTGCGCAGCGCGCTCGGCGCCGAACGCCTCGACCAGCAGCTTGTGCAGGCCCTGCGAGAGGTCCGAGGGGGTGTCCTCGTCCCCGTCGCGGAACTTGCGCCAGGCGGCGAGCAGACGCAGCTCCTCGTCGGACAGGCCGTCGTCGCTGTCGTCGCCGGCGGTGTCGTCGGAGGACGGTGCCTCGGCGGGAGTGGTCTCGGAAGGCACGACCTCCGCGGCGGAACTCGCGGCACCGTTGGTGTCCGCGGCCGCATCGGCGGGCTGCTCCGCGACTTCCTCGACAGCGTCGGTCTGGTCTTCGGCGGGGAGCTCAGCGTCCCCGGCGGAGACGACCTCAGGCTGCTCCGGGGTCGTGTCGGCGTCGGCCGACTGGGCAGCGGTCCGCTCGGGCGCCGACTGCTCGTCCGCCGGTTGTTCGGGAGCCGAGTGCTCGGCTTCCGGTTGCTCGGCCGCCGATACCCCGACCACCGACTGCTCGGCGACCACGGCGTCCTGCTCGTCGGCTGCCTCGGCCGGCGCCTCGGCGGGCTCAGCCGGAGCTTGATGAACGGCTTCACCGGCCGGGCCGATGGGATAGCGCTGGAGCCACTCGCCGTCGGTCGGCGGGTTCGGGCTGAACTCCCGCGAGGCGTCCCGCGCGAGCTGCTCTATGACTTCCCGCAGCTCCAGCCTGCCGAGCCACCGTTCGGGCACCGCCGCCGAGCCCTGCGCGGCGCCCATGATGTTGCCGCAGATCGCGGCGGTCGAGTCGCTGTCGCCGGAGTGGTTGGCCGCCAGCACCACCGCGTCGGCGAACGAGCCCGGGTGCGACAGCGCCGCGCACACCGCGATGGCCAGCGCCTGCTCGCCCACGTTGCCCTCACCCAGGCGCTCGTGGATGCGCTCCGGCGTCGGGGTTCCCTCGGTGGCCAGCTCGATCGAGAGCCGCAGCACGCGGGTCGTCTCCTCCGAACCGTCCCAAGTGGACAGCTCGGTGAGCGCGCGGTCGACGGCCACCGGCAGGGAGCCGCCGAGCACGAGCTGCTGGACGATGACGGCCAGCGCGCCCGCGGGCAGGAACCCGCTCGGGTGGCCGTGGGTGAGCACCGCGGTCAGCGCGCCGACCCGGAACACCTCGGCCGGGTCCTGCGACCACAGGCCCGCGGGCGCCGCCCGCATCACCCCGCCGCAGCCCTTGGAGTCGTTGAGCAGGTTGTCGAAGGAACCCTGCTCGCGGCCGGTCGCGTAGCCGTGCAGGGCCTGTATGGAGGTGGCACCGGGAGCGCGGCGGACGAACAGGCCCTTCTGCCTGATCAGCCAGCCGTCCGGCGGGCTGCCCGCCAGCGGACCGCCCGCCTCCCGCCAGTCGAAGCCCTGGGTGTGCAGCCAGCGCTGGTAGGCGTGCTGGACCTGGGTGCCGGGCTCGGTCTCGCCGTAGAGCCTGCGGCGGATGCCGGCCCGGATGAGCCCGTCCAGGGTGAACAGGGTCATCTGGGTGTCGTCGCTGATCGACCCGCCGGGCCGGTGGGCGTCGACGAAGTCGGTCAGGCCCGCCGGACCGTACTTGCGCCGGATCGACTCCAGCGGCTCGTCCTCGATCGGGTAGCCGAGGGCGTCACCGACCGCACCGCCGAGCAGGAAGCCGCTGATCCTGGCTTCGCGGTCGGGGGAGGGGACCGCGATCTCGGGAGCCCGTTCGGGCTTGACGACGGTGACGGTGGTGCGCTGGGTGACGTCCGTCGCGGGCTCGGCCTGGGCCGCGGCGGCCTCCGGCGCCGCGTCATCGGCGTCTGCCTGCGGCTCGGCTTCGGCCGTCGCCTGGGCGTCGGCGGGAGACGCCGGCGGCGCGGGCGCGGTCTGCGGTGTCGAGGCCTCGGCCGACTCGGCGTCGTCCTCGGGCTCGGCCGGTACCTCGGGCTCAGCCGGAACCTGCGGGGACTCGGCCGAATCCTGCTCAGCGCCGTCAGGCGGAACCTGCTCGGCGCGGGCCGGAGCTTCGGGCTCCGCCGGAGACGCGCCTGCCGCGGCCACGGCGGCGCCGGAGACGACCTGCGTCGCGCCCTCGTCTTCCTCGCCGGCCGGCGGGTGCGCTTCCGCGGCCGCGTCGGGGTCGAGGCGGGCCTGCGCGCTCTCCCTGGCCACCGTCCGCTTCTCGGTCGGCACCTCGATGACGGGCCGGTCCGGGTCGTCGGGCTCCTCCTCCGGTTCCGGAGCCGACGCCTGCTCGGGCTCTTCCTCGGGTTCCTCGTCTCCCGCCGCGGGCAGGACCGAGGTGAAGACCAGCTCGGAGATGTCGTGCTCGGCCGGGTAGCGCTGCGCCCAGCCGGGGCTGGACGGCGGCTGCGGGCCGAACTCCATCAGCGCGTCCTTGGCCAGCACCTCCACCAGCGCGCGGTGCTGGAGGTCGCGCAGCCACACACCCGGCAGCGCGGTGGCGCCGTAGAGGGCGCCGACGATGTTGCCGCAGATCGCGCCGGTCGAGTCGCTGTCGCCGGAGTGGTTGACCGCCACCATCACCGCGGCCGCGATGCCGTCGGTGCTCAGCGCCGCGCACACCGCGATCGCCAGCGCCTCGTGCCCGGCCCAGCCGCCGCCGAGGGTGTCCTTGAGCTCCTCGGGGCTCGGCTTGCCGCGCGAGGCCAGGTCGATCGCAGCCTGCAGCGCGCGGTCGGTCTCCCGGTAGCCCCGGTACCGCACGAGCAGCGCGCGCGCCTCGGCCACGGCGGCGGGCAGCTTCTCGCCGCGCAGCAGCCGGTGCACGATGACCGCCAGCACACCCGCGGGCAGGTAGCCGCTGGGCCTGGAGTAGGTGAGGGCGGCGGTCGCGGCGGCGAGCTCGAAGACCTCCCTGGGGTCCTGCGACCACAGCGCGACCGGCGCCGCGCGCACGACGCCACCGCAGTCCTGCGAGTCGTTGATCGCCCGCTCGAAGGTGCCGGGAGCACCGACGGAGGCGAACTCGCGCAACGCGGTTATGCAGCTGCTGTTGGGCGAGCGCACCGCGAACAGCTCGCGCTGCTGGACCAGCCAGCCGCTCGGCTCGGGGTGCTCGTCGACGAACGGGCCCGCCGCGCGCGGCCAGGCGTAGCCCTGGGTGTGCAGCCAGCGCTGGTAGGCGAGCTGGACCGCCGACAGCGGGCTCTCGGCGTCGCCGGTGCGGACGGCGATGTGCCCGCGGATCAGCCCCTCGAGCGTGAACAGCGCCATCTGGGTGTCGTCGGTGAATTCGCCCGGCCGCTCGCTGCCGCGGTCGTAGTCGCTGACGCCCTGCGCGCCGTAGCGGCTGCGGATCTGGTCGACGGGGTAGAACTCCACCGCCGCACCCAGCGCGTCACCGATCGCGCCTGCCAGCATCGAGCCCATGAAGCGGCGGCCGAAGTCGGTCTCGGCCGGGTCCGGCTCGGCGACCTTCGGCGCACCCGGCGCGGGCGGGAGAGCGGCACCGTTGGCCGTGGGCGGGACGCCGTTTGCCGCGGGGCCTGCCGGGGCGACCGCCGGAGCCTTCGGCGGGATCGCGGCGGCGGCCTTGACCAGGTCCTCGGCGGGGATGCGGGCCTTGACCTGGCTGGTCGGGTTGATCTGCAGGTCCATCCCGGTGACCTTGAGCCCGGCCAGCTTGCGCCCGGTCATGCGCTGCCAGGTCGTCCAGTTCGCGGGCAGGTACGCCTCGGAGGTGAACAGCTGGAGCTGCCTGCGGCCCGACTCGTGCTCCATGGTGAACAGCCCGCTGCCCTGCGGCTGGGCGAACAGGATCAGCTCGGCGTCCAGCAGCGCGGCGAGCAGCGCCTGGCCGGGGGCGTAACCGGTGGTGCTGAGCTGCAGCGCGCGTTCGACGTCGTTGGTCGGGGCGGGTAGCCGGAGCGCGACGGGCGATGGCCGGTAGTTCGGGTTGGGGGAGAAGTCCTCGGTCAGCTCACCGCGCTCGTCGACCCGGTAGCCGCCGATGAAACCCCACGGCGGTACCTCGGCGTTCGGGTCGGTGAAAATCGGGTCGACCACGTACAGCCAGGTGTTGGGCTGCTTGGTGGCCTGTTCCCGCATCGCCGGCGTGATGACCGGCCGGTTCGGCTGCTGCGTGTTCATCTCCCGCTGTTGCCCCCGACTTCTCGTCCAGCCCTTGATCTCCGCAGCCCAGTGATCAACCCTAGATGGTATTCACTCGACAGTGCGGTTGATGGTCGGACGCGGTGGGTTCGCGCCCGGTTCCGTCGCTACGCGCTAGGGAAGAACTCTCTCATGACCACTTGGTGTGAAGTTTAGTGTTCTCCCAAAACACTCTGAGTCAGCGCGTGATCGCTGTTCAGCTCGCCAGCGCTGCCTGCAGCAGGCACGGCATGCACGGCATGCCCGCCGGCCCGTCGAGCCGCTCGGCCTGCCCTGGGACGATGTCGAAACCGCAGTACGCGCGCAGCGATGCGGGCAGCGGCCCGTCGGCGGGCAGCGGGAACAGGTGGCAGGACAGCTCCCGCTCGGTCCGCGCGAGCTCCGGTCGGACCCTGGCGATCAGGTGCGGTCGGGCGTTCATGTGGCCACCTGCGGGTTCGGGTCCGGCAGCGAGCGGGACCGTCGGGGTTGTTCCGCGTCGCTGCCGGTGGTCGTGCGCCCAGTCGGGCCGCACGTGACGCATCATGCCCGCAAGGTTGTGCCGCGGGGAGGGATTGGCCAAATCTCGCAAGATCGGACCAGCCGACGCCGCCGACGGCAGGCAGCGCTTGATCCCACCGGCTCCGAGCGCGTGGTCCAAGCGCACCACGCGTCGCCGGAGGTGTCCGAATACCGGGATCGGGGTGTGGTGTCAGGGCAGCAGTGTGAACGCAGGAATGTGGCGGGGACGGACAACCGAGAAGTGAAGCCGGTCGAGTGCGGCGAGTGCAGGGACTCCCAGGCGTTCGGCGATGCTGACCACGGACGCGTCGGTGGCACCGAGCGGAAGATCGGCGTATCCGGCTACCAGCTCGTGGATCCGGTCGACATCTTCGACAGTTGGCTCCACGAGTTCGAACATCCCCGTGCGCACCGGATCGAGGAACTTCAACTCCGCGTCCGTTCCCACCCGGCTTTCGAGCATCCAGCACGTCTCGGCGAGCACCGGCGAAGGAACGAGAAGGCGCCCCGGGTAACGCGACAGGAGGCGCACCGATGCCGAGTGGAAGTTGTCGCGGTTGTTGCCAAGCGCTACGAGGGGACCGTGTCGACAATGATCACGCGGTGTCGCCATCGCCGCGGAAACGGTCCCGGAGGAACTCCTCGGTGCGTTGAGCGAGGTCGGGTTCGGCGGAAAAAGACCCTGTGTACGCGCTCAGGTCGCGAACTGGTTCATCGGCCAACTCGACATCCTGCGTGACGAGGTGCGCCAGCGCGGAAGCGGCATCGTCCAGCTTGTCGCTCGGCAGCCGCTCCACCAGCTGGTGAAGATCCTCGTGCGTGACGCTCATGAGCCGCCTTCCTCTCACTGCGCCCGGGGGTACTCCGCGGGATGCGATGCGGCGGCGAGGGCGTCGGCGTAGCGCTGGAGTACCAGCTCCGCCACGCCGGGGTGGTCGGCCATCGGCTCGGCCAGCACCGGCTCGCCGGTGTGCTCGCGGGCGAGGCGGATGATCCGGTCCGGCAGCAGACCGGGGGCCAGGAACCACGACGCGACCGCGAAGCGCCGCGCGCCGCGGGCGCGCAGGTCGGCGACGGCCGCGGGCACGTCCGGGTCGGCCGCCGCCGCGAACGCGGCGACGGCACCGGCCCACGACGTGCGGGCCTGCCAGCGGGCGGCGACGTCGGCGACGAGCCGGTTGGCCGGGTCGTGCGAGGAGCCCGCGCCCGCCAGGACCACTCCCAGCTCCGGGTCGTCGGCGCGGACGCCGGTCTGCGCCAACCGTTCCCACGCGGCCTCGTCGAGCCTGCTGTCGGGTCCGAGGACGTCGGAGGTGTGCACCCGGAACCGGGGCAACCGCTGCTGCACGTCGGCGACGGCCGCGGGCACGTCCACGCGGGCGTGGAACGCGCGACCGAGCAGCAGCGGCACCACCACCGCTTCCCGGTGCCCGTCGCCGTGCACCGCGCCGAGCACGTCGCCCAGGCGCGGCGCGGACAGGTCGAGGAACGCGGTGCGCACGTCGAGATCCGGGCGCATCGCGCGGACGACGTCCATCAGGGCGTGGATCGTCGCCGCCGAACGCGGGTCACGACTGCCGTGCGCGACGGCGACTAGGGGTGCGTTCATCTTCCTGGCTCTCGGGCGTGGTGCGGGGTCCGGCGGCCGTGGCCGCCGAACCCCTCTTGCTGTCGTGCCGGCGGATGAATCCGCCTTCCGCACGTGGCGATTCGCGCCGCTGGAGGCACCATCCGGCGCCTCAGGGCAGGAGCCGCGTCAGGACGCGGACTCGCCCCGCAGCGGCGCCAGCGGCAGGCCGACGAGCCCGGCGGCCAGCGTGGTGCCGTCGGAGGGGTCGATCACCAGGAACGAACCCGTCCGCCTGCTCGCGGCGTACTCGTCGACCGGCAGCGGCTCCGAGGTGCGCAGCGACACCCGGCCGATCTCGTTGAGCTCCAACGACTCCGGGGTCTCCACGCTCGAGAGCTGCTGCTCGTCGAAGCGGGCCGTCAGCTCGGTCACGATCGCCTGCACCGTGCGGGTGCCGTGCTTGACCAGCACGCGGGCGCCCGGCCGCAGCGGCTTCTCCGCCAGCCAGCACACCGTGGCGTCGACCTCGTCGGTGACGGTGGGCGCCGAGTCCGCGGCGGCGATCAGGTCACCGCGCGAGATGTCGACGTCGTCCTCCAGCAGCACGGTCACCGAACGGCCCGCCGCGGCCCGCGGCGCCGCGCCGTCAGGAGTGTCCACCTTGGACACCCGGGTGCGCACGCCTGCCGGCAGCACCACGACCTCGTCGCCCTCGGCGACCACACCGGCGGCCACCTGCCCCGCGTAGCCCCGGTAGTCCGGGTGGTCCGCGGTGCGCGGGCGGATGACGTACTGCACCGGCATCCGGAACGGCACGTCGTGCGGGTCCGGGGCGACCGGCACGCTCTCCAGGTGCTCCAGCAGCGCCGGGCCCTCGTACCAGGGCGTCTGCTCCGACTTCTCCACGACGTTGTCGCCGTGCAGCGCCGAGACCGGGATGGTCACCACGGTGCCTTCGGCATAGCCGAGCGCCGTGGCGTGCGAGGTGAACTCCTCGGCGATGCGCCGGTAGGTCGCCTCGTCGTAGTCCACCATGTCGATCTTGTTCACCGCCAGCACCAGCCGCGGCACGCCCAGCAGCGCCAGCACGGCCGCGTGCCGCCGGGTCTGCTCGAGCACGCCCTTGCGGGCGTCGACCAGCAGCACCGCGAGCTGCGCGGTGGAGGCACCGGTCACGGTGTTGCGGGTGTACTGCACGTGCCCCGGGGTGTCGGCGAGCACGAACGAGCGCTTCGGCGTGGCGAAGTACCGGTAGGCGACGTCGATGGTGATGCCCTGCTCGCGCTCCGCGCGCAGGCCGTCGACCAGCAGCGACAGGTCAGGTGTCTGCAGACCGCGGTCGGCGCTGGCGCGCTGCACCGCGTCGAGCTGGTCTGCCAGCACCGACTTGGTGTCGTGCAGCAGCCGCCCGACCAGCGTGCTCTTGCCGTCGTCGACGGAGCCCGCGGTCGCCAGCCGCAGCTGGTCGGTGTGCACCGGCAACGTCACCTCGGTGCCGGAGTCCGGCGCCGTGCGGGTAGTGGTCTCGGTCATCTCTAGAAGTAGCCCTCCCGCTTGCGGTCCTCCATCGCGGCCTCCGACATCCGGTCGTCGGCCCTGGTCGCGCCGCGCTCGGTGAGCCGGCTGGCGGCGACCTCGGCGATCACGTCGTCCACCGTGTAGGCCTCGGACTCCACGGCGCCGGTGCACGAACCGTCGCCCACGGTGCGGTAGCGGACCGTCTTCTCCTCGACGGCCTCGCCCTCGCGCGGCCCGCCCCACGGGCCCGACGTCAGCCACATGCCGTCGCGCTGGTAGACCTCGCGGCGGTGGGCGAAGTAGATGTCGGGTAGCTCGATCTTCTCCCGCTGGATGTAGCGCCAGATGTCCAGCTCGGTCCAGTTCGACAGCGGGAACACCCGGACGTGCTCGCCCGGCCGGTGCTTGCCGTTGTAGAGGTTCCACAGCTCCGGCCGCTGGCGGCGCGGGTCCCACTGGCCGAAGGCGTTGCGCAGGCTGAAGATGCGCTCCTTGGCGCGGGCGCGCTCCTCGTCCCGGCGGCCGCCGCCGAAGACCGCGTCGAAGCGGTTCTCGCTGATGCCGTCCAGCAGCGGCTGGGTCTGCAGCGGGTTGCGGGTGCCGTCCGGCCGCTCCTGCAGCCGCCCGTCGTCGATGTAGTCCTGCACCGAGGCGACCACCAGCCGCAGGTCGTGGCGGGCGACCAGCTCGTCGCGGAAGTCGATGACCTCGCCGAAGTTGTGGCCGGTGTCGACGTGCAGCAGCGGGAACGGCACCGGCGCGGGCCAGAACGCCTTGAGCGCCAGGTGCACCAGCACCGTGGAGTCCTTGCCGCCGGAGAACAGGATCACCGGCCGGTCGAACTCGCCGGCCACCTCGCGGAAGATGTGGATCGCCTCGGACTCCAGCGCGTCCAGGTTGTCGACCTGGGGTGGTGCCTCGCTCGGCGCCGGGGTGTCCGGCAGCTCGATCTCATGGTCGGTGGTCATGCCCTGATTCCTCCCTCGTGAGTCCCCGACTCACGAATCAGCCGTGCAGGCCGCATTCGGTCTTCGAGTTTCCGGCCCAGCGCCCGCTGCGCGGGTCCGCGCCCGGGGCGGGCTTCGCCGTGCACGGCCGGCACCCGATCGACGGATAACCTGCCGGGACCAGCGGGTTGACCAGCACCCCGTGCTCGGCGATGTAGGCGTCCATCTCCTCGTCGCTCCACGCCGCCAGCGGGTTGATCTTGACCAGGCCGTTGCGGTCGTCCCAGGTCACGACCGGAGTGTTCGCCCTGGTCGGCGCCTCCACGCGCCGCACGCCGGTCACCCACGCCTCGTAGCGGGCCAGCGTGTTGCGCAGCGGCACCACCTTGCGCAGGAAGCAGCACCGGTTCGGGTCACGCTCGAACAGGTTCGGCCCCTCGCCGGCGTCCTGCTCGGCGACCGACTGCTCGGGAACGGCGTTGACGATCGAGACGTCGTAGACCTGCGCCACGGCGTCACGGGTGCCGATCGTCTCGGCGAAGTGGTAGCCGGTCTCCAGGAACAGCACGTCCACACCCGGGCTGGCCTTGGCGGCCAGGTCGACCAGGACGGCGTCCTGCATGTTCGAGGCGACGATGAGGTTCTCGCCGAAGGTGTCCGCGGCCCAGCGCAGCGCCTCCTCGGCGGTGGCCTCGGCCAGCCGCGGCGCGGCCTCCTCGGCCAGGGCGCGCAGCTCCTCGTCGCTGCGCCGGACGCCGACGTTCGTGGTGGTTTCGGCAGTCATGACTCTTCGGTTCCTCCGAGGGACAGTCCTACGAGGCTCACCTTGAAGACCCGCAGGCACGACCGACATTTCCACGCCCCGGCCGGTTCCGGCTCCGGAGTGAGGTCCTCGTCACCGCAGTACGGGCAGTAGAACGGCACCGCCCTGCCTTCGGGTGCGCTCACTTCAGGTCGTCTTCCTCGGCCCTGGCGACCCACTGCGCGAACCGCTCGCCCTCGCCGCGCTGGGCGAGATAGCGGCGCACCAGCCGCTCGACGTAGTCGCCGAGCTCGGCGGAGGTCACCTTGTGGCCGCGGATCTTGCGGCCGAAACCGGCGTCGAGCCCGAGCCCGCCGCCCAGGTGCACCTGGAAGCCCTCGACCTGGTTGCCCTCGCCGTCGGGCACCATCTGGCCCTTCAGCCCGATGTCGGCGACCTGGGTGCGGGCGCAGGCGTTCGGGCAGCCGTTGAGGTTGACCGTGACCGGGTTGTCGACATCGCCCTGGATGTCGGCCAGCCGCTCCTCCAGCTCGTTGATCAGGTCGATCGCGCGCTGCTTGGTCTCGACGATGGCCAGCTTGCAGAACTCGATGCCGGTGCAGGCCATGACGCTGCGCCGCCACGGCGACGGGTCGGCCTGCAGCCCGAGCTTGCCGAGGTCGCCGACCAGGCCGTCCACATCGGACCCGGCCACGTCGAGCACCAGCAGGTTCTGCTCGACGGTGGTGCGCACCCGGGACGAGCCGACGCGCTCGGCGGCCTTGGCCACCTCCACCAGCGTCGAGCCGGTGACCCGCCCGGCCTGCGACTTGACGCCGACGTAGAAGTTGCCGTCCTTCTGCTTGTGCACGCCGATGTGGTCGCGGGCGGCCGGGGTCTCCGGCGCCGGGCCGTCGACCAGCTTGCGGCCGAGGTACTCGTCCTCCAGCACCTGCCGGAACTTCTCCGCGCCCCAGTCGTTGACCAGGAACTTCAGCCGCGCGCGGTTGCGCAGCCTGCGGTAGCCGTAGTCGCGGAAGATCTGCACCACGCCGAGCCAGACCTCGGCGGCCTCCTCCAGCGGGACCCAGGCGCCCAGCCGGACCGCCAGCTTCGGGTTTGTCGACAGCCCGCCGCCGACCCACACGTCGAAGCCCGGCCCGTGCTCGGGGTGCACCACGCCGACCAGCGACACGTCGTTGATCTCGGGCACGGTGTCCCAGCGCGGGGAGCCGCTGATCGCGGTCTTGAACTTGCGCGGCAGGTTCGACAGCGACTTGTCGCCGATGTAGCGCTCGGAGATCTCCTTGATCGCCGGCGTGGCGTCGATGATCTCGTCCGCGGCGATCCCGGCCACCGGCGAGCCCAGCAGCACGCGCGGGCAGTCCCCGCAGGCCTCGGTGGTGTAGAGGCCGACCGACTCCAGCTTCTCCCAGATCGTCGGCACGTCCTCGACCCGGACCCAGTGCAGCTGGACGTTCTGCCGGTCGGTGATGTCGGCGGTGTCGCGCGCGTAGGTCTGGGCGATCTCACCGACCACGCGCAGCTGCTCGGTGGTCATCGCGCCGCCGTCGATGCGGATCCGCATCATGAAGTAGCGGTCGTCGAGGTCCTCGGGCTCGATGGTCCCGGTGCGCGCGCCCGGGATGCCCGGGGCGCGCTGGGTGTAGAGACCCCACCAGCGGAACCGTCCGCGCAGGTCGGCCGGGTCGATGGAGTCGAACCCGCCGTGGGCGTAGATCGTCTCGATCCGCTGCCGCACGTTGAGCGGGTTGTCGTCCTTCTTCGAGCGCTCGTTGGGGTTGAGCGGTTCGCGGTAGCCCAGCGCCCACTGCCCTTCACCGCGCTTCTTTCCCTTGCGGGCGGGGACGCGGCGACCGGTGGTGGTGGCGGGAGCTTCCGTCGGGGGGACCATCGTCGGACCTCCGGGGGGTGGATTGGCGCGGTGACGCCCGCTTCGAACCCCGTCGGCGGTGACGGACGTCCTCGCGGTCGGCGACCCGGCGCCGACTGGACAGTGCGAATCGCGGCGGCGGGATCAGTCCGTGCAACGGCACAGGGCGCTGGAGACCCGCCGCAGGTCCACGTAGCGGCGGGAGGTCAGCAGCACCTCCGTCACGGTCACCATGCAGGTAAGCGTGACACGTGCTCAGCGGCTGGACAAAGCGCATCCGCATGGTGGGACGGCCTTGAGTTCGGTCACATTTTTTGTGCCGGAACAGTGGCGCAACGCTGCGGAAACCGGTTCTGCCGGGCTCTGGAACACTGGAGCCGTGCCCTCTCAACCACCTCCTGGCGAGCCGGCTCCCCGCGACGGCGCCCTGCCGCCGAGCGCCCTGGCGGGCCTCGGTTCGCGGCCGTTCGGCGTGTACGTCCACGTGCCGTTCTGCGCCACCAGGTGCGGCTACTGCGACTTCAACACCTACACCGCCGACGAGCTGGGCTCCTCGGCCGGTTTCGGCAGCTGGCTGGAGGGCCTGCGCGCGGAGCTCGACCTCGGGGCCCGGGTGCTCGCCGCCGGCGGCGAGCCGGTCCCTGCGGCCGGAACGGTGTTCGCGGGCGGCGGCACGCCGTCGCTGCTCGGAGCGGAGCGCCTCGGCGAGGTCCTCGACGCGGTGCGCTCGTCGTTCGGGCTGGCCGACGGCGCCGAGGTGACCACGGAGTCGAACCCGGAGTCGACCTCCCCGGAGTTCTTCGAGGGGATCGCCGCGGCGGGCTACACGCGGGTCTCGCTGGGCATGCAGTCCGCCGCCCAGCACGTGCTGCGGGTGCTGGAGCGCAGGCACACCCCGGGACGCGCGGTCGAGGCCGCCCGGGAGGCGCGCGCCGCCGGGTTCGGCCACGTCAACCTGGACTTGATCTACGGCACGCCCGGGGAGACCGACGACGACCTGCGCGCATCGCTCGACGCGGTGCTCGAAGCCGGTGTCGACCACGTCTCGGCGTACTCGCTGATCGTGGAGGACGGCACCGCGATGGCGCGCAAGGTGCGGCGCGGCGACCTGCCGATGCCCGACGAGGACGTGCTGGCCGACCGCTACGAGCTGCTGGACGGGGTCCTCGGCGGCGCGGGGCTGCACTGGTACGAGGTGTCGAACTGGGCGCGCGACGACGCCGCCCGCTGCATGCACAACATCGGTTACTGGAGGGGCGGCGACTGGTGGGGCGCCGGCCCCGGCGCGCACAGCCACGTCGGCGGCGTGCGGTGGTGGAACGTCAAGCACCCGGCGCGGTACTCGGCGCTGCTGGCCGAGGGCGCCTCACCGGCGCTGGCGCGCGAGGTCCTCGACGCCGAGGACCAGCGGATCGAGCGCGTGATGCTGGAGCTGCGGCTGGCATCCGGGCTGCCCCTGGCGGTCCTCGACGAAGCCGGCCGGCTGGCGGCGAAGGAGGCCGTCGCCGACGGCCTGCTGCGCGCCGACGCCCTCGCGGCGGACCGCTGCGTGCTCACCGACCGCGGCCGCCTCCTCGCCGACGGCGTGATCCAGCGCCTGATCACCTGAAGTCGCTGACGGGCGCGGCACCCTGGCCCTGGCCGGGGCAGGCGCGCCGGGCGGCCGTCAGCCGAGCTGATCCGCCCCTCAGCGCCGAAAGGCGTCCAGCTCCAGCACCCGGACGTGCAGGACCGTGCGCTGGTGCAGGGCCGCGCGCAGGGCGCGGTGCAGGCCGTCCTCCAGGTACAGCTCTCCACGCCACTGCACGGCGTGCGGGAAGAGGTCGCCGAAGAAGGTCGAGTCCGGGCTGAGCAGCCGGTCGAGCTTGAGGACCTTGGTCGTGGTGACCAGCTCTTCCATCCGCACCTGGCGGGGTGGGATCTTGGACCAGTCGTTGGTGGTCAGGTGGTGCTCCGGGTAGGGCCGCCCCTCGCGGACGTCTTTGAAGATCACGGCTGGTGGCACCTCCCGGGCACGGCGGGGCCGCGGCGGGGTCGTCGGTCCGGTCGTCGCCGCGGAGGCTACCGGCCGCGCGCCGCGGTGCTCGGCCACGGTGCGCGAGCACCGTAAACTCGACAGGCGGGGCACCGGTGACGGTGCGCGGTGACCGGTGCTCGGCAGGAGGTCAGGAGGTGACGACGGTGAACGCGGACCAGCGCCGCTTCGAGGTGCTGCGTGCGATCGTGGCCGACTACGTGTCCACGAACGAGCCGGTCGGTTCGAAGGCACTCGTCGACCGCCACAACCTCGGTGTGTCGAGCGCCACCGTGCGCAACGACATGGCGACTCTGGAGGAGGAGGGCCTGATCGCCCAGCCGCACACCAGCGCGGGCCGGATCCCGACCGACAAGGGCTACCGGCTCTTCGTGGACCGGCTGCACGAGATCAAGCCGCTCACCGGCGCCGAGCGCAGGGCCATCCAGGCGTTCCTCGACGGTGCGCTCGACCTCGACGACGTGATGCGCCGCAGCGTGCGCCTGCTGGCCCAGCTGACCCAGCAGGTCGCGGTGGTGCAGTACCCGACGCTGACCCGCTCGACGGTCCGCCACGTCGAGGTGGTCCCGATCACCCCGGCCCGGCTGATGCTGGTGCTGATCACCGACACCGGCCGCGTCGACCAGCGGATGGTCGACCTCGGCGACGTCATCGGCGACGACGAGGTCGGGCGCATGCGCACCGTGCTCAACTCGGCCATGGCCGAGAAGCGGCTGGCCGACGCCTCCGCCGCCGTCGCCGAACTGCCCGAGCAGGCACCGTCGGAGCTGCGGGACGCCATGACCAGGGTGTGCAGCGTGCTCATCGAGTCGCTGGTCGAGCACCCCGAGGAACGGATGGTGCTCGGCGGCACGCCGAACCTGACCCGCAACGTGACCGACTTCCCCAACTCGCTGCGCCAGGTCCTCGAAGCGCTCGAGGAGCAGGTCGTGGTGCTCAAGCTGCTGGCCGCGGCGCGCGACTCGCGTACCGTCACGGTGCGCATCGGCATGGAGAACGAGGCCGAGGAGATGCAGACGACCTCGGTGGTGTCCACCGGATACGGTTCGCATGGGATGGTGCTTGGTGGCATGGGCGTGGTCGGCCCCACGCGGATGGACTACCCGGGAACGATGGCGGCGGTGCGCGCCGTTGCAGCATATGTGGGGGAGATCCTGGCCGGCCGGTGACTCGCGGCCGGACTCGCCCGCAACTCGTCGATCGAGCAGAGGAAGACTCAGAAGGTGGCCAGGGACTATTACGGGACCCTCGGGGTGGCCAAGGACGCTACGCCGGAGCAGATCAAGCGGGCTTACCGCAAGCTCGCCAGGGAGTTGCACCCCGACGTCAACCCCGACGACGGCGCGCAGGAGCGCTTCCGCGAGGTGACGACCGCCTACGAGGTGCTGTCGGACCCGAAGAAGCGCCAGATCGTCGACCTCGGCGGCGACCCGCTGTCCAACGGTGGTGGCGGCGGAGCCGGCGGCGGCGACCCGTTCGCCGGTTTCGGCGGGCTCGGCGACATCATGGACGCTTTCTTCGGCGGCGGTGCGGCCGGCGGCGGCCGCGGTCCGCGCAGCCGCGTGCAGCCCGGCTCCGACGCGCTGCTGCGCCTGGAGCTGACGCTGGAGGAGTGCGCCAGCGGCGTCAACCGCGACATCACCGTCGACACGGCGGTGCTGTGCGACTCCTGCGACGGTGGCGGTTCCCGCGCCGGCAGCGCGCCGTCGACCTGCGACACCTGCGGTGGCCGCGGTGAGGTGCAGTCGGTGCAGCGCTCGTTCCTCGGCCAGGTCATGACCTCTCGCCCGTGCCCGGTGTGCCGCGGCTTCGGCGAGGTCATCACCGACCCGTGCCAGCAGTGCAGCGGCGACGGCCGGGTCCGCGCCCGGCGCACGATCACGGTCAAGATCCCGGCCGGTGTCGGCGACGGAATGCGGGTGCGGCTGGCGGGCGAGGGCGAGGTCGGCCCCGGCGGCGGCCCGCCCGGCGACCTGTTCGTCGAGGTCGAGGAGCTGCCGCACGAGCGGTTCACCCGCGACGGCGCCGACCTGCACTGCAACGTCGAGGTCCCGATGACCGCCGCCGCGCTGGGCACCGTGATCAGGCTGCACACGCTCAGCGGCGAGGAGGAGCTGACGGTCGAGCCGGGGACCCAGCCGGGCACCGAGCACGTGCTCACCGGGCACGGGCTGCCGAAGCTGCGGTCCAACGGCCGCGTGAGCGGCCACGGCGACCTGCACGTCCACCTCGACGTGGTGGTGCCGACCAGGCTCGACGAGCAGCAGAGCGAGCTGCTGCGCCAGCTCGCCACCATCCGCGGCGAGGAGCAGCCGGAGCCGACCGTCACCGCCAACGGCAACGGGCAGCGGCACGGGCTGTTCTCCCGGTTCCGCTCCTTCGGGCACCGCTGAGGTGTCGCTGCCGGTCTTCTCCGTCGACGAGGTGCCCGCAGCCGGAAGGACCGCGCTGTCGGGTCCCGAGGGCAGGCACGCGGCGACGGTGCGGCGCATCGGCGTCGGTGAGCAGCTGCTGCTCTCGGACGGCCGTGGCGGCATGGCGCGGTGCTCGGTGACTTCCACCGCGCGGGACTCGCTGGAGCTGGACGTCGAGGAGTCCTGGCTGGTGCCGCGCCCTGCCCTGCGCGTGAGGCTGGCCCAGGCGCTGGTCAAGGGCGACCGCGGCGAGCTGGCCGTGGAGCTGGCGACCGAGGCGGGCGTCGACGGCGTGCTGCCGTGGAAGGCCGCACGCTGCGTCGCCCGCTGGGACGACGGCCCGCGCGGTGCGAAGGCGCTGGGGCGCTGGCGCAGCACGGTGGCGCAGGCCGCCAAGCAGGCCCGGCGGCCGTGGACTCCCGAGGTCGGTGAGCCGGTCACCACCCGGCAGCTGTCGCGGGTGGTGGCCGAGGCCGATGCGGCGGTGGTCCTGCACGAGTCGGCGTCGACCCCGCTGGCGTCGGTGGACCTGCCGGCCGAGGGCGAGCTCGTGCTGGTGGTCGGGCCGGAGGGAGGCGTCGGCGAGGACGAGCTCGCGGTGCTGACCGAGGCGGGTGCTCAGGCGGTGCGGCTGGGGCCGTCGGTGCTGCGGGCGTCGACCGCCGCCGCGGTCGCGTTGGGCGCGCTCGGCGTCCTCACCCACCGTTGGGATGTCTGAGCGGATCGTCAGCTTTTGACAACTTTTTTGCGGTTTCGGAAAAAAGATCACGCAAAACGGTAGCGCGTTCGTGTGACAGAGCGATACTCTCAGTTGCGGTAGGACTGCGGTGCGCAGCTTCGCGGCGTGACGCACGCGGTCCTGGACACCTCGCCGGGCACCTCCCCCCTCGGCCCGGTGAGGGTCGCGCCGCAGCTGGGCAACCCCCAGCCCCAGCTGCGGCGCGGCGTCCCGCGGCGAACCGATCAACTCCTCCGGGCCGGACGGGATAACCTGCGGGCATGAGCGACAGCGACATGGACGACCTGTTCCTCCGCATCATCGCGGGCGAGATCTCCGCCGACGTGGTGCGCGAGACCGACCGCGTCATCGCGATCCGCGACATCAACCCGCAGGCCCCCACGCACGTGCTGGTCGTGCCCAAGACGCGCTACCGCAACGCCGCCGAACTCGCGGCCAAGGACCCCGACCTGCTGGCCGAGGTGGTGCGCGTGGCCGGTGAGGTCGCCGAGAGCGAAGGTATCGCCGAGTCCGGGTACCGGCTGCTGTTCAACACCAACTCCGACGCCGGGCAGACCATCTTCCACGTGCACCTGCACCTGCTGGGCGGCGAGCGGATGGGCGGCCTTACCGGAGGCCCCGCGCACGGCTGAGACCGCCGGGTGGGCCTGCGGCGGCGCCGGAACCGTCCGCACCGCCGCGGGCGCGCGTGCGGTCGACGGTTGTCGGCGCAACCGGACTGCGGATTGCTCTACCATCGGAACCAGCAGACCTGACCAGAACTACTCGCGCGTACGCGCAGAAAGCGGGCCCGAATACACGTGGCCGGAATCGCAGCGGGTGGAGCCGCCGCCCAGTCCGGAGAGCAGCCGACGCAGACCGCCAGCGCGCAGTCCAGGATCACCGTGCCGGACACGGCGGTGCTGGCACTGGTGGGGACCAGGGACGAGAACCTCCGGGTCATCGAGGATCTGCTGACTGCCGATGTCCATGTCCGCGGCAACGAGGTGACGTTGTCCGGCGAGCCCGCGGAGGTCGCCTTCGCCGAGCGGGTGTTCGCCGAACTCATCACGCTGGTGTCCAAGGGCGGCTCGCTCACCCCGGACAGCGTCCGGCGCAGCGTGGCGATGCTCTCGGCCGACCACTCCGAGTCACCCGCCGACGTGCTCAGCCTGGACATCGTCTCCCGGCGCGGACGCACGATCCGCCCCAAGACCCTCAACCAGAAGCGCTACGTCGACTCCATCGACAAGCACACCGTGGTCTTCGGCATCGGCCCCGCCGGTACCGGCAAGACCTACCTGGCGATGGCCAAGGCGGTGCAGGCGCTGCAGGCCAAGCAGGTCAACCGGATCATCCTCACCCGGCCCGCCGTCGAGGCGGGGGAGCGGCTCGGCTACCTGCCGGGCACCCTCTACGAGAAGATCGACCCGTACCTGCGCCCCCTCTACGACGCCCTGCACGACATGGTCGACCCGGAGTCGGTGCCCAAGCTCACCCAGGCGGGCACGATCGAGATCGCCCCGCTGGCCTACATGCGCGGCCGGACGCTCAACGACGCGTTCATCATCCTCGACGAGGCGCAGAACACCACGCCGGAGCAGATGAAGATGTTCCTGACCCGGCTCGGCTTCGGCTCCAAGATCGTGGTCACCGGCGACATCACCCAGATCGACCTGCCCGGGGGTCAGCGCAGCGGCCTGAAGGTCGTCCGCGAGATCCTGGAGGGCGTCGAGGACGTGCACTTCTCCATGCTGGAGAGCCAGGACGTGGTGCGCCACCGCCTGGTCACCGACATCGTCAACGCCTACGACCGCTGGCACGCCCAGAACGAGGCCGAGGAGGCCGGCGGCAGGCGCAACGGCCAGCGACGGGGACGCGCATGAGCATCGAGATCGCCAACGAGTCCGGCGTCGAGGTGCCTGAGCCCTCGATCGTCTCGGTCGCCCGCTTCGCGCTCGACAAGATGAGCGTCAGCCAGCTCGCCGAGCTCTCCATCGTGCTGGTCGAGCTCGACGTCATGTCCGACCTGCACGAGCGCTGGATGGACCTGCCCGGCCCGACCGACGTGATGGCCTTCCCGATGGACGAGTACGACTCGTCCCGGCGCCCGGACTCCGCCGGTGCGGGTCCCGCGCTGCTCGGCGACATCGTGCTCTGCCCGGCGTTCGCAAAGGACCAGGCCCGCAAGGCCGGGCACAGCCTGCTCGACGAGCTGCACCTGCTGACCGTGCACGGTGTCCTGCACCTGCTCGGGTACGACCACGCCGAGCCGGAGGAGGAGCGGGAGATGTTCGGTCTGCAGAACCAGATCCTGGCCGACTTCCGGGCGGCCAAGGCCGCGGCCGAGCGCGAGCAGGCGCAGCGCAGCGCCGACTCCGCGGTCCTCGGCGCGGTCGGCCTGGAGGAGCAGGACGGCCCCGGCACGCACTGAGATGAACTCACCGTGCGTAGCGGTCCAGATGGCGGAACAGGCTCCGAGGCGTTGTCGTGACGGAATTCCACTAGGGCGGTAGTCGTGTTCTCCGGTTCCATCGCGCTGATGGTCTGGGCGGTTCTGCTGGTGCTGGCCGCGGGTGTGTTCGCCGCGTCGGACTCGGCCATCGGCGCCGCGTCGCGGGCGCGGGTCGACGAGCTGGTGCGCGAGGGCAGGGGCGGTGCCAGGCAGCTCGCGCTGGTGCTGGCCGACCGGCCCCGGCACGTGAACCTGCTGCTGCTCCTGCGGCTGGCGTGCGAGATGGGGGCGGCGGTGCTGGTCACCGTCGTCGCGCTGCGCATCGCCAACTCCGACGCGCGCGCCGTCGCGGTCGCGATCCTGATCATGCTCGTGGTGTCCTACGTGCTGATCGGGGTCGGCCCGCGCACCATCGGCCGCCAGCACCCGTACGGGGTGGGCCTGCTGGTGGCGGGCCCGGTGCGGGCGCTGGCCAGGGTGCTCAACCCGCTGACCCGGCTGCTGATCCTGATCGGCAACATGATCACCCCGGGCCGCGGCTTCCGGGAGGGCCCGTTCTCCTCCGAGGTCGAGCTGCGCGAGCTGGTCGACCTCGCAGGCGAGCGCGGCGTGGTCGAGCCGGGCGAGCGCGAGATGATCCACTCGGTGTTCGAGCTCGGCGACACCATCGCCCGCGAGGTGATGGTGCCGCGCACCGAGATCATCTGGATCGAGCGCACCAAGTCGGTCCGCCAGGCGCTGGCGCTGTGCCTGCGGTCGGGCTTCTCGCGAGTGCCGGTGATCGGCGAGAGCGTCGACGACATCGTCGGCGTGGTCACGCTCAAGGACCTGTCCAGGGTGGTCGTCGAGCACGGCGGACCGAACGAGGCCGGGCCCGCGGTCGCCGAGCTGATGCGCCCGGCCAGCTTCGTGCCCGACACCAAGCGCCTCGACGAGCTGCTCAAGGAGATGCAGAAGTCGCGCAGCCACCTGGCCATCGCCGTCGACGAGTACGGAGGCACGGCCGGCCTGCTGACCATCGAGGACATCATCGAGGAGATCGTCGGCGAGATCACCGACGAGTCCGACCTGGAGGAGCACCGGCCGATCGAGCGGATCGACGACGAGACGGTCCGGGTCAGCTCGCGGCTGCCGGTGGAGGACCTCGGCGAGCTGTTCGAGGTCGAGCTCGACGGCTCGGAGGTCGAGACCGTCGGCGGCCTGCTCGCCCAGCGGCTCGGCAGGGTGCCGCTGCCGGGTGCGGAGGCCGAGATCGCCGGGCTGCGGCTGCGCGCCGAGGGAGGCAAGGACCACCGCGGCCGCATCCGCATCAACGCGCTGCTGGTGCGGCGCTCCTACGGCGACCACGCACCGCTGCGCGGCGCCGAGTAGGCACGCCCTGCCTCCGGCACGGGCGATCGGAACGACCCACAGGAAGGACCCCAACCAGTGGCTGAGCACGTCGAGTCGGCTGCCCCGCAGGACATCGACCCCGAGGACGCCAAGATCGTGACGCTGGCCCGCTCGGCGCGCGCCCGCACCGGCGCGGCGGAGGGAGCGGCGGTGCGCGACACCGACGGCCGCACCTACGCCGCGTGCACCGTCGAGCTGCCTTCGCTGCGCCTGACGGCGCTGCAGGTGGCGGTGGCGATGGCGGTCGCCAGCGGCGCGGAGGGCCTGGAGGCCGCGGCGGTCGTGACCGACGCGGACGCCGTCGGCGCGGAGTCGGTCGCGGCGGTCCGCGACGTCGGCGCGAAGGCGCCGGTCCTGCGCGCGGACGCGCGCGGCGACGTCGTCGGCGTCGTGGAGGCCTGACGGGGTTCCAGACGGCCGGGCCGCGGCTGTCCGTCCGGCCCGCGGCGGGATCTGACCGCGGGGCGGCCGAGCCGCGGCTGTCGGTCCGGTCCGAGGCGGGACCCGACCGCAGGGCGGACGGTGGCGCCCGCCCGGTCCGCGGCGGGGCCCCGACCGCAGGAGCGTGCCCACGCGTGGCCGGTCTCGGTCTCCCGCCGCGCGGCCGGTGGCCGCACCCGTGGGCGCCGCCGGCCGCCGGACGGTCACAATGGTGCGGTGACCAGTCTTGACGCGCACCGCTCCGGATTCGCCTGCTTCGTCGGCCGGCCCAACGCCGGCAAGTCCACGCTGACGAACGCCCTCGTCGGCTCGAAGGTGGCGATCACCTCCAGCAAGCCGCAGACGACGCGGCACGCGATCCGGGGCATCGTGCACCGTCCGGACGCCCAGCTGATCATCGTCGACACCCCCGGCCTGCACCGCCCGCGCACGCTGCTCGGCCAGCGGCTCAACGACCTGGTCTACGAGACCTGGTCGGAGGTCGACGTGGTCGGCTTCTGCGTGCCCGCCGACCAGAAGATCGGGCCCGGTGACCGCTACATCGCCGAGCAGCTGGCCAAGGTCGCGAAGCGCACGCCGGTGATCGGCGTCGTCACCAAGACCGACCTGGTCGGCAAGCAGCAGGTCGCCGAGCAGTTGCTCGCCCTGCAGCAGGTGATGGAGTTCGCCGACCTGGTGCCGTGCTCGGCGGTCGACTCCTACCAGATGGACGTGCTCGCCGACCTGCTCGTCGGCCGCCTGCCCGAAGGCCCGCAGCTCTACCCGGACGGGGAGCTGACCGACGAGCCCGAGACCACACTCATCGCCGAGCTGATCCGCGAGGCCGCGCTGGAGGGGGTGCGCGACGAGCTGCCGCACTCGCTGGCGGTCGGCATCGAGGAGATGGTGCCGCGCGAGGGCCGCGACGACCTCATCGACGTGCACGCTGTGATCTACGTCGAGCGGCAGAGCCAGAAGGCGATCGTGATCGGCCGCGGCGGCGAGCGCCTGCGCGCGGTGGGCTCCCAGGCCCGCAAGCACATCCAGGCCCTGTTGGGCAGCAAGATCTACCTCGACCTCCACGTCAAGGTGGCCAAGGACTGGCAGCGCGACCCCAAGCAGCTGCGGCGTCTCGGGTTCTAGCTCCGGTTCGGTGCAGATATCGGGAACCGCACGTGAAAGCGCTTCGTCTCAGGTACGGTTCCGATCCGGCTGTGCTCGAACCCCGGCCGGCCACCGGTCTTTCAACGTGAGAGTCGAAGGAAGCATCAGTGACTACCCCCTACGGCGGTCCGCCGTCCGGACCCAACCCGCAGCAGCCGTACGGCCAGCAGCCCGGCGGCTACAACCCGGCTTCGGGCCCGCAGCCGCAGCAGCCCTACGGACAGCCCGGCTACGGCCAGCCCGCTCCCTACGGACAGCCCGGCTACGGCGCCGCCCCGCCGAACAACAACATCGGCTGGGGCATCGGCTCGATCTTCCTGTGCTGGCCGTTCGCCATCCCGTCGCTCATCAAGGCCACCTCGGTGCAGAACCTCTGGGCCCAGGGGCAGTTCCAGCAGGCGCAGGAAGCCGCTGACGAGGCCAAGAAGTGGGGCAAGATCGGCATCATCGTCGGTGCCTCCGGCTGGGCCCTGCTCATCCTCTTCTACGTCATCGTCTTCGTGGTCGCCCTCGGCGCCGCGAGCAGCTACTAGGAGTACCCCGGTTTCACCGGTCGGCTCGTCGCGCCCTCGCGCGCCCGGGCCGACCGGTTACCGGTCCGCCAGGTTCGTCCTCATCGAAAGAGCACGAGATGACCTCCTCGTCCGATCCCGTCGAACCACCGGCGCAGCCGTCGTCGACACCGTCGGCGGAGCCTTCGCAGACCCCTTCCGCCGAGCCGACGCCATCGGGGGAGTCCCCAGCGCAGTCGGAGGCGCAGGCGCCCGCCTACCTGCCGGAGCCCTACCCCGCGCAGCAGTACGTGCAGGCGCCGTATCCGGCGCAGCAGCCGTATCCGCCGCAGCCGCCCTACCCGGTGCCGCCCCACGGGATGCCCGGTTACGGGCCGGTGCCGATCGTCAACAACCTCGGCTGGGCGATCGGCGGTCTGCTGACCTGCTGGCCGTTCGGCATCCCGGCGCTCATCAAGGCGCTGGAGGTGAACACCCTCTGGGCGCGCGGGCTCTACCAGCAGGCCGAGTTCAGCGCCGCCGAGGCCAAGAAGTGGGGCAAGATCGGCGTCATCGTCGGAGCCGGCCTGCTGGGCGCCTACCTGCTCTTCATCATCGTCTACTTCGTCGTCATCATCGGCGTGATCGGCGTCGGCGTCAGTGGCGGCTTGTGAGGCACCGATGACGGACGCGGCGGGCCACGCGCCGCGGCCAGGTGGCTTGCGGTCGCTGCTGTTCCCGGCGGCGACGGCGCTGGCGGGGTGCGCGGCCGCCGCGGTCGTCTGGTTCGCCGACCCGACCTCCGACGCCGGGTTCCCGTTGCCGCCCTGCCCCGTCAAGTTGCTGTTCGGCCTGGACTGCCCCGGGTGCGGCGCGACCAGGATGGTCTACAGCCTGCTGCACGGTGACGTGCTCTCCGCGCTGCACTACAACGCGGTGGCCTTGGCGTTCATCCCGTTCTTCCTGTGGACCTGGGGAGCGTGGGTGCTGGGCCGGTGGCGGGGACGCAGGGTCATCACCTGGGAGCACTGGCGCTGGTCGCCGCTGGTGGCGCTGATCGTCATCGCCGTGTGGTCGGTGGTGCGCAACCTGCCGTTCCCGCCCTTCGAATGGCTGTACGTCTGAGCCGGTACCACCAGGGCGACACCGGCTCAGAGCCGACTCAGTCGAACTCCTCCTGGATTTCCGGGCCGAGCACGCCGGAGGCGGCCAGGATCACGAAGGTGATCAGCAGCACCCAGAGCCCGAAGGTGATCCAGCCGACGATGATCCCGGTGATGGCCATGCCGCCGCCGAGGTTCTGCTGCGGATCCCTCTTGATCTTGCCGTGGGCGACGTGCCCGAGGATGGCGCCGACCGGCCCCATGAGGATCGCGCCGTAGCAGCTGATGACCCCGACCAGCGACACCACCATCGAAGCGATCGCGAGGCCGTTGTACCGGGGCATCAGGTACGGCTGCGGATATCCGGGCTGGTAGTAGGGGTTCTGCGCGTACCCCGGCTGCGGATAGGGCTGCGGATATCCGGGCTGGTCCTGTGGCTGCGGGTCCTGGGGGTAGGTCATCGGGGTCCTCTCGGGGGCACTTCGAGGCAGCGTGCGTCGGCGGTTGGACGAATGCGAGCCGCTGTCAGATCCCTTGGATTCTGCTGCATGGCGGTCCCCGCATGTGCGCCAAGACCGAATTGAGACCGCGCATACCCCGGAAGGCCGCCGCCGCAGGTCCGGCGCCTTGCCTCCCGTCAACGCCCGAAGAGGTGAGACGATGCGCAGGTGAGCCTCTACCGGGATTCCGCGGTCGTGCTGCGGGTGCAGAAGCTGGGTGAGGCCGACCGGATCATCACGCTGCTGACCAGGCGCTACGGCAAGGTGCGCGCCGTCGCCAAGGGCGTGCGCCGGACGACCTCGCGCTTCGGTGCGCGCGTGGAGCCGTTCTGCCACATCGACGTGCAGCTCTACACCGGCCGCACCCTCGACGTCATCACCCAGGTGCAGACGCTGGACGCCTTCGGCGCGCACATCGTCGACGACTACCAGCGCTACACCTCGGCGTGCGCGGTGCTGGAGACCGTCGACCGGCTCGCCGCCGAGGAGGGCGAGCCCGTCCTGCGGCTCTACCTGCTGGCCACCGGCGCCCTGCGGGCGCTGGCCGGCCGGGAGCGGGACTCGTCGCTGGTGCTCGACGCCTTCCTGCTGCGGGCGATGTCCTTCGCGGGCTGGGCCCCGGCGCTGGACGAGTGCGCCCGGTGCAACGCGCGGGGCCCGCACGCCGCCTTCAACGTCGCCGCGGGCGGCGCGGTCTGCGCGGAGTGCAGGCCTGCCGGATCGGTGCGCCCGTCGGCGGCGACGCTGCCGCTGCTGGAGGCGCTGCTGCACGGTGACTGGGCGGTGGCCGAGGCGGCCACCACACCGGTTCGGCGGGAGGGCAGCGGCCTGATCGCCGCGCACCTGCAGTGGCACATGGAACGCCAGCTCCGCTCGCTGCCGCTGGTCGAGCGGTCGGAGTGGAAGGTGCCCGAGATCATCCGCGAGCGCGCCGCGGAGCTGGGAGCGACCCAGGACCCGGTGGCATCGCCTGCCGGGGAGGACGGTTGATCGTCCGGAGCTGGCGACCGGGTGATGCCGAAGCAGTGCACCGGATCTGCGTCCAGACCGGCGACGCGGGCGAACCGGTGCACCCGATCCTGGACGACCCGGACCTGGTGGCTTACGTCTTCGCCGATCCGTACCTGCTGCTGCAGCCCGAGCTGGCGTTCGTGGCCGAGTCCGGAGGCGCGGTGCTGGGCTACGTGGTCGCCGCGCTGCACACCGAGGAGTTCTACGCCCGGTGGCAGTTCGAGTGGGCGCCCAGGTTCGCCGCGACGCATCCGGCGAGCCGCCGGGTCGACGCGGGCAGCGCCGACAGCCAGCTCCGGGCATTCCTGCACCGGCCCCGGCTGATGCTGCCGCCGCACCTGGACCGCTACCCCTCCCACCTGCACATCAACCTGCTCCCCGGCGCCCGGAGGCGGGGCGCGGGCAAGCAGCTGATGCACGCGCTGTTCCGCCAGCTGGCCCGCGCGGGCTCGCCCGGCGTACAGCTCGGGGTGCGGGTCAGCAACACCAGGGCCCAGGCTTTCTACCGGGCGACCGGCATGAGCAGGCTCGCCTCCGACGACCGCGCGGAGGTCCGCTTCGGGCTACCACTGAACGGCTGAACCGGAGCCGTCCGGGACAATGTCGGACCGGTAGGACCCAGTCCGGCACACCGCAACCCCGCCTCGCCCGCGGAGAGGGCGAGGCGACGAAGGAGAACGAACACATGCTGCGACGCCGTGGCCGAGGCAAGGACGACCCGAGCGTGCGGCCGCCGGATCCGCACCCGTCGGGGGCGCGTCCGCCCGCGCTGCCGCCGGAGCTCGTGCCCCAGCACGTCGCCATCGTCATGGACGGCAACGGGCGCTGGGCCAACGAGCGCGGGCTGCCCCGGATCGAGGGCCACAAGCGCGGCGAGGCGGTGGTGCTGGAGCTGGCGCGCGGCGCGATCGAGATCGGCGTGAAGTGGCTCTCGCTCTACGCCTTCTCCACCGAGAACTGGAAGCGCAGCCCGGAGGAGGTGCGCTTCCTGATGGGCTTCAACCGCGACGTCATCGCCCGCCGCGTCGACGAGCTCGACGGGCTCGGCGTCCGGGTGCGCTGGGCTGGCCGCAAGCCCAAGCTGTGGCGCAGCGTGGTCAAGCAGCTCCAGGACGCCGAGGTCCGCACGCGGAACAACGAGGTCATGAACCTGACCATGTGCGTGAACTACGGTGGACGCGCCGAGGTCGGTGACGCTGCCCGGGAGATCGCAAGGCTCGCCGCCCAGGGCAAGATCAACCCGGAGAAGGTGGACGAGCAGACGGTGGCCAAGTACCTGTACCAGCCGGAGATGCCCGACGTCGACCTGTTCATCCGGCCGTCGGGGGAGCAGCGGACGTCGAACTTCCTGCTCTGGCAGTCCGCCTACGCCGAGCTGGTCTTCCAGGACACGCTGTTCCCCGACGTCGACCGGACGCACCTGTGGCGCGCCTGCGAGCAGTACGCGCGGCGGGACCGGCGCTTCGGCGGCGCGATCGACCGCGCCGCGCAGGGGGCCGGTGAAGGGGCGGAGGACACCCCGCCCACGACCGAGACCGCCCAGGAGGGCACCCGATGACCCAGGAGGCCGCCACCACCGCGGAGCTGATGACCGCGGCCAAGGAGGCGCTGGAGACCTACCACGACGTCCAAGTCGACGACGACGGCGCGCTGACCTTCCGGCACGCCGAGGTGCCGTGCGCGGTGCAGGCGATGCAGCTCGCCGAGGGGCTGACCGTGCTGAGCCTGACCTGCGTGGTGGCCTGGGACCTGCCGCACAGCGACCAGCTCGCCCAGTCCGCGGCCGAACGCGCCGGGCAGGGCCTGTTCGGCACGCTGGGCGTGGTCCGCACCGAGCGCGGGATGGACGTCACCCTGCGCTACGCGTTCCCCGCGCAGGGCATGGACCCGACGCCGCTCGGCACGCTGCTGATGCTCGTCGTCTCGACCGCTTCGCAGCTCCGCGGTGAGCTGCTGGCAGAGACCGAGGGGCCCGCAGCCAAGTAGCGAGGGGAGAGCCGCCGGGCAACCCACGCCTGCCAGAACATTCCAGACGTGGTTTGCATAGCGGTGCCGGTAGCGGAACCTCAGAAGCCTGCTGGCTCCGGAATTGCCGACATCATGAATGTCCAATTCACCACGTCGGCGCTGTCCTCGCCAGAAGGCTTCTGAGAACCCGCGGCGGCGTCGGCTGGGTCCCACCGGCGCTGGTCGTGCGGTGGTGCCGCGCGGCTCGGGACCTTATCCGCCCTAGTGCGAACGATTATCAGTTCGAACTGGCAGGATGGTCCGGTGACCACGACCGCCCGGCCACCGGACCGCGCGCGCCCGCGCCGCGCGATCACCTCCCTCGAAGTGCTCTGCGTGCTGCTCGTGGCCGCGGTGGTGTTCCAGGCGCCGCTGGCTTCGGTGCTGGACGTGCCCGCCGTGCGCACCGGCTCGACCGTGTTCGTCGCCGTCTGCGTGCAGGCGCTGCCGTTCCTGGTACTCGGGGTGCTGATCAGCGGTCTCATCGCGGCGTTCGTCCCACCGGGCGCGCTGCGGCGGTTGCTGCCCGCCAACACAGCGGCGGCGGTGCCCGTCGCGGGCGTCGCCGGGCTCGCGCTGCCCGGCTGCGAGTGCGCGTCGGTGCCCGTCGCCCGCCGCCTGATGCAGCAGGGCGTCGCGCCCGCCGCGGCGCTGGCGTTCCTGCTTGCCGCGCCCGCGGTGAACCCGATCGTGCTGGTCTCGACCGCCGTGGCCTTCCCGTCCGAGCCGCGGATGGTGCTGGCGCGCTTCCTCGCCGCGATGCTCACCGCCTGCGTGATGGGCTGGCTGTGGGTCCGCCTGGGCAAGGCCGAGTGGATCGCCGAGCGTGCGCTGCGTCGGATGGAGAGCCACCACCCCTCGGGCAGCCGGTGGGTGGTGTTCGCCGAGACCGCCCGCCACGACCTCGTCGAGGCGGGCGGGTTCCTGGTGCTGGGCGGCCTGACCTCGGCGGTGTTCAACGTGCTGGTGCCCGCGGAGTGGATGCGCTCGCTGGGCGGGCAGCTCGTGCTCGGCGTGCTGGTGATGGCCGTGCTGGCGGTCGTGCTCGCGCTGTGCAGCGAGGCCGACGCCTTCGTCGCGGCGTCGCTGTCGGGCCTGCCGCTCATCCCGAAGCTGGTCTTCCTGGTGGTCGGTCCGGCGGTCGACATCAAGCTGATCGCCCTGCAGTCGGGCACCTTCGGCCGCCGGTTCGCGGCCCGGTTCGCCCCCGCGACGTTCGTGGTGGCGATCGGCTGCTCGGTGGCCGTCGGCGCGTTGCTGCTCGGAGGTGCCTGATGCGGCGCGAGACCCAGAACCTGCTGTTGCTGCTGCTGGGCGGTGCTCTGCTGAAGATCGCGCTCGGCGGCACCTACCTGCGCTACGTCAAGCCCGGCCTGTTCCCGTGGTTGGTGGCGGCCGGCGGCGTGATCGTCCTGCTGGCGGTGTTCGCGATCGTGCGCGACATCCGCGCGGGCGGCGCCCAGCACGACGAGCACGACCACGACCACGGCTCGCGCAGCCCGTGGATGCTGTTGCTGCCGGTCTTCGCGATCTTCCTGGTCGCCCCGCCCGCGCTGGGCTCGGACTCGGTCGACCGCGCCGGGGACGTCGCACCGCAGAAGCCGCGCGAGTCGCTGTTCGAGGACCTGCCCGCGGCCCCTTCGCCGCTGCTGAGCCTCTCGGAGTTCGTCACGCGGGTGGTGTGGGACGACAGCGGCGCGCTCAACGGCCGGTCGGTGCGCCTGCAGGGCTTCGTCGTGCACGAGGAGGGCGAGCCGGTGCGGCTGGCCCGGATGCGGATCAGCTGCTGCGCGGCCGACGCGGCGCCGGTGCGGGCCGACCTCGCGGGCCCGGCGGCCGAGCGGGCCGCCGCGCTGCCGTCGGACACCTGGATCGAGGTGACCGGCGTGCTCCGGCCCGGCAGCGCCACCGAGGCCAACGGGCACGTGCCGACGGTCGACATCACCGGCGTCCGGACCATCCCGGCCCCGGCCGACCCGTACGAGTACTGACGCATCGAGGCTGTCTGCGAACTCGCCTTGCGTGGCGGAACCTCAGGTGTCCTCGGGCTCCGGGAGATCAAAGACAGGAACTCAGCGCGCGGCGGCGCACTCCCGGCAGGTGCCGATGATCTCCACGGTGTGGTTGACCTCGGAGAACCCGTGCTCCTGGGCGATGCGCTCCGCCCAGTTCTCCACCGGCGGGTCGGCGACCTCGACGGTCCGCCCGCAGTGCCTGCACACCAGGTGGTGGTGGTGATCGGTGGAGCAGCGGCGGTAGACCGCCTCACCGGAGTCGGTGCGCAGCACGTCGATCTCGCCGGCGTCGGCCAGGGTCTGCAGGGTGCGGTAGACGGTGGTCAGCCCGATGCCCTCGCCCTGCCGCCGCAGCTGTTCGTGCAGCTCCTGCGCCGAGCGGAAGTCCTCGACCTCGCTTAGCAGCTTGGCGACGGCCGCTCGTTGCCTGGTGGCCCGCAGTCCCGGTACGCCGGCTGCGGAGCGCTCGCCGGTGGTCACGCTGTCTCCGTCTCCTGTCGGTGCGGTTCGATGGTCCGGGTCGTGGCGGCGGGACGCGGCCGATTGCCCGAGATCTCCTCGGCGTGCGCCGCGGCGTCCACCACGATGTGCGCCAGGTGCTCGTCGACCAGCCGGTAGACGACCTCCCTGCCGTGCCGCTCGCCGTGCACGACGCCCGCCGACTTCAGCACCCGCAGGTGCTGGCTGATCAGCGGCTGGGTGACCCCCAGCGCCTCGACGAGCTCGTGCACGCAGCGCTCGCCCGAGCGCAGCTGGAGCACGATCGCGATGCGGACCGGCGCGGCCAGCGCTCGCAGCAGCTCACCGGCCTCCACCAGGATCTGCTGGTCACGCAGCGGCACGGGACGCCGAGTCCGGCGCTCCGGTGAGTGCACGTGCTCCTCGGCGCGGTCGGGATGCCCGGTGCCGGCGGCCGGCCCGGCCGGCTGCGGGACGGAGTCCGGAGTGGCAGCGGGCATGGTGTCCTTCCCGGCGTTGTCTCGCGCCTGTCATCGAAGCGGCCGCACGACGGCTCGGTCCGCGGTCGGGCACCCGCCTCGAACGCGACGCGCTCTGCCCACACCATCCTACGGGTAGCCCGGCCGCGCTTCGTCACATCGACCCCGGGGTACCTGCGGCGGTGTGCGGGGTGGGGCGGACAATGCGGTCGCACGCATGGGTACGCTGGGAAACTCAGCACTCATCGTGCTTGACCAGCCCGTTCGGCCACACCATCTGATATTTCCGGAGTGAACGTGCCCGCCGACAAGATCGACACGATCGTCAATCTCTGCAAGCGCCGTGGTTTCGTCTACCCGTCGGGTGAGATCTACGGCGGTACCCGGTCGGCTTGGGACTACGGCCCGCTCGGAGTCGAGCTGAAGGACAACATCAAGCGGCAGTGGTGGAAGGCCGTCGTGCAGGGCCGCGAGGACGTCGTCGGCCTGGACTCCTCGGTGATCCTGCCCCGCCAGGTCTGGGAGGCCTCCGGCCACGTCGGCGCCTTCCACGACCCGCTGGTCGAGTGCACCTCGTGCCACCACCGGTTCCGCGGCGACCACCTCGCCGAGGAGTACGCCGAGCGCACCGGCAAGGAGCTCGCCGAGGGCGACCTCTCCGAGGTCCCGTGCCCGAACTGCGGCAACCGCGGCCAGTTCACCGAGCCGCGCGAGTTCAACATGATGCTCAAGACCTTCCTCGGCCCGGTGGAGAGCGAGGAGGGCCTGCACTACCTGCGGCCCGAGACCGCGCAGGGCATCTTCGTCAACTTCGCCAACGTGATGACCACCGCGCGCCGCAAGCCGCCGTTCGGCATCGGCCAGATCGGCAAGTCGTTCCGCAACGAGATCACGCCGGGCAACTTCATCTTCCGCACCCGCGAGTTCGAGCAGATGGAGATGGAGTACTTCGTCGAGCCGGGCGAGGACGAGTCGTGGCACCAGTACTGGATCGACCAGCGCATGTCCTGGTACACCGACCTCGGCATCGAGCCGGAGAACCTGCGGCTCTACGAGCACCCGAAGGACAAGCTCTCGCACTACTCCAAGCGGACCGTCGACATCGAGTACCGGTTCGGCTTCGGCGGCGGTGAGTGGGGCGAGCTGGAAGGCATCGCCAACCGCACCGACTTCGACCTCACCACCCACTCCAACCACTCCGGTGTCGACCTGTCCTACTTCGACCAGGCCAGCAAGTCGCGGTACCGGCCCTACGTGATCGAGCCCGCGGCGGGTGTGGGCCGTCCGATGATGGCGTTCCTGATCGACGCCTTCCACGAGGACCAGGCCCCCAACGCCAAGGGCGGCGTGGACGAGCGGACGGTGCTCAAGCTCGACCGCAGGCTGGCGCCGGTCAAGGTGGCCGTGCTCCCGCTCTCGCGCAACGCCGAGCTGTCGCCGAAGGCGCGCGACCTGGCCACCGGCCTGCGCAAGCACTGGAACATCGAGTTCGACGACGCCGGTGCGATCGGCCGCCGCTACCGCCGCCACGACGAGATCGGCACGCCGTTCTGCGTCACGGTCGACTTCGACTCGCTGACCGACCACGCCGTCACGGTCCGCGAGCGCGACACGATGGCCCAGGAGCGGGTGGCGATGGACAAGCTGGAGGACTACCTGGCCGTCCGGTTGCTCGGCTGCTGAACCCGCGGGCGGATCGGGCCTGCCGCGCACGGCGGCGGGCCCGATCGCTCACCACCGGACCTTGGATCGGGGATCTGGGATCATGCGCGATGTGAGTACTTCTCGAGCCGGTCGTTCCGGAGGGCCCCGGTTAGCCGTGGTCCTGCGGCGCGTGATCCTCGGCGCGCTGCTGGTCGCACTGCTGGTGGGTGGCGGTACCGCGTTCCGGGTGTGGCAGGTCGCCCGCGCCGACGAGCGCCGTCCGGTTGACATGGTGGTCGTGCTCGGCGCCGCCCAGTACCACGGCAAGCCCTCGGACGTGCTCGAGGCGAGGCTGAAGCAGGCGCTCGAGCTCTACCGCGAGGGCATGACCGACCACATCGTCACGGTCGGGGGCAGGCAGACCGGTGACAAGTACACCGAGGCGCAGGCCGGCAAGAAGTGGCTGGTCGAGGAGGGCGTACCGGCCGACCGGATAACCGACGTCGACGTCGGCAGCGACACCCTGGGCAGCGTGCGGGCCGTGGCGGCGCTGGCCGGTCAGCACGGCTGGAGCAGCGCGCTGATCGTCAGCGACCCGTGGCACTCGCTGCGCGCCAGGACGATGGCAAACGACTTCGGGCTGGAGACCTGGGCGTCGCCGACGCGGTCCGGGCCGATCGTGCAGACGCGCGAGATCCAGTTCCAGTACATCTTCCGCGAGACCGGGGCGCTGCTGTACTACCGGCTCACCCACGCCCCGGCCGAGCTCACCGGTGACGGCCTGGGCTGACGCGGCCGTCCTGGTCGCGGGTGATCCGGCCCCGCGAAGTGCCCGATCTGTCGGCACGCACCCGTAGTCTTGGGGCGATGAGCGACCGAGTGGGCGCAGCACTGCCCGGCTACCGCGAACACGACCTTCGGCGCCTGCTTCCCGAGCAGCCGAAGGAGGCCGCGCTGCCCGGCTCGGCCCGCGAGGACCGCACCCCGTTCTCCCGCGACCGCGCGCGGGTCCTGCACTCCGCCGCGCTGCGGCGGCTGGCGGGCAAGACCCAGGTCATGGGGCCGGGCGAGGGCGACGTGCCGCGGACCCGGCTGACCCACTCCCTGGAAGTCGCCCAGATCGGCCGCGGCATCGCCGAGGCGCTCGGCGCCGACCCGGACCTGGTCGACACCGCCGGGCTGGCCCACGACATCGGCCACCCGCCGTTCGGGCACAACGGTGAACGCGCGCTCGACGACCTCTCCGAGCACCTCGGCGGCTTCGAGGGCAACGCCCAGACCCTGCGCATCCTGGTCCGGCTGGAGCCGAAGCTGGTCGCCGACGACGGCTCCGGGCGCGGCCTCAACCTGACCCGGGCCTGCCTGGACGCGGCCACCAAGTACCCGTGGCCCAAGCAGCCGGGCAACCCGAAGTTCGGCGTCTACGCCGACGACCTGGAGGTCTTCCGGTGGATTCGCCGGGGCGCGCCGGAGCGCCGCCGGTGCCTGGAGGCCCAGATCATGGACTGGTCCGACGACGTCGCCTACTCCGTGCACGACGTGGAGGACGGAGTGCACTCGCAGCGCATCTCGCTGCGTGCGCTGACCAGGCCCGACGAGCGCGCCGAGATCGTGCGGATGGCGGCCAAGCACTTCTGGCGCGACGGCCGCTCGGCGGGCGACGCGCTGGCGCTGCTGGAAGACGTGGCCGAGGGGCTGGTCGAGCTGCCCGCCGTGGCCGGCGTGCTCGACTACGACGGTTCGCTTCGCTCGCAGGTCGCGCTGAAGCGCCTGACCAGCGAGCTCGTCGGCCGCTTCGCCTCGGCGGCGGTGAGCGGCACCGTCGCCGAGCACGGCGCGGGCGTGCTCACCCGCTACGCCGCCGACCTGGTGGTGCCGGAGCGGGTGGTGGCCGAGGTCGCGGTGCTCAAGGCCGTCGCGGTGCGCTACGTGATGAGCGATCCGGAACGCCTGCGGATGCAGGAGCGCCAGCGCGCGTTGCTCACCGAGCTGGTCGAGGCGCTCGCGGACCGGGCGCCGGAGTCGCTGGACCCGGCGATGGCGGCGGCGTGGAAGCGGGCGGCCGATGACACCGCGCGGCTGCGGGTGGTGGTCGACCAGGTCGCCTCGCTGACCGACGCGCAGGCCGTCCAGTGGCACCGCTCTCATACACGCAGCGGCACGAAACCGGTGTGAGGTACGTCCGAATGGACGGCGATCAGGGGTGTTTTTTCGGCACACTCTTTACTCAGGGTGTTCGCGGTTCCTAGCCTTCGCTGGAATGGGTGAGCGCCTGGAGCGTGACGGGTGCTGCGCTGGTCCTTCCCCCGGCGACCAGCGCGCCAGGGACCTGTGCGCTCACCCGCGGCGCGGTCCCCGAAGTCCCCGCGCCGCCGCCAACGTGCCCACAGGAGATCCCCGACATGCCCAACCGGCACTACATCCAGAAGCTCGTCGCCGGCGGTGAGCCCTACGTCAACACCGACAACCTGGCGGACTGGATCAACGACCTGCGCTGGAGCGACCCCGCGGCCAGGCAGGCGGCCTCCTACATCGCCCAGGAACTGCGCCTGATGGGCTTGTCCGACGTCGAAGAGTCGCTTCGCTGACGGCCGGGCACGCGCTGGACTGGCAGACTCGGCAGCAGCCGGGTACGCCCACGCGACAGTCCCGTCGACCGATTGGAGTCCAGCGCGGCCATGAGCGAGCACCTCGACTTCAGCCTCAGCCTGCACAAGCACCTCGCTCCGCCACCGGAGCAGCCGTTCTGCTGGTCCCCGTACTCGGTGGCCAGCGCGCTCGGCCTGGTGACCGCCGCCGTCGGCGGCAGCACCAGGGACGAGCTCGCGGCGGCGTTGCGGATCGGCCCCGACGACCTCGGCGGCCTGCTCGACCTGCTCGCCGGTTCGGCCGAGCTCGGCGGTACCGGGCGCTCCGGTGAGGAGCCGGTGCTCGCGGTCGCCAACACCCTCTGGGCCTACGACGACCTGCTGGTCCACGAGTCGTTCCTGCGCGAGCTGAAGAGCTGGCCGGGCAGCGACGTGCGCACCGCACCGTTCCGGGAGCGGCCGGAGACCGCGCGGCAACTGATCAACTCCGACGTCGAGGAGACCACCCGCGGCCTGATCCCGGAGCTGCTCCCCGAGGGCAGCGTCGACCCGGAGACCGTCGCGGCGCTGGTCAACGCCCTCTACCTGCGGACCTCGTGGCAGGAGGCGTTCGACGACAAGGCCACCGCGCCGCGGGTGTTCCACGCGCCGCGGGGCGACCGGGACGTGCCGACGATGCACGTCACCCGGCGCTTCGGCTACGCCGCCGCCGGCGGCTGGCAGGCCGTGACGATCCCGGCGGCGGGCGGTGTCGACGGCGTCGTGCTGCTGCCCGACGAGGGGCTGGACCAGGCCGAGCCCGCGCTCGACGCCGACCGGCTGGAGTCCCTGCTGTCGTCGGCCGAGCAGCAGCGGGTGGAGCTGCTTCTGCCGAAGTTCGACGTGCGCGGTGCGGCGGAGCTGCAACGGCCGCTCGGCGCGCTGGGCGTGCGCACGGTGTTCACGCCGGGAGCGGACTTCTCGCCGCTGACCGACCGCACGCTGCGCGTCTCGACCGTCGTGCACCGTTCGGTGCTGCGCGTCGACGAGAACGGGCTGGAAGGGGCCGCCGCCACGGCGGCGATGATGCGGCTCACCGCGATCGTCCGCGAGGAGGAGCCGATCCGCGTCGAGGTCGACCGGCCGTTCCTGTTCCTGGTGCGCCACCGCAAGACCGGCGCGGTCTACTTCCTGGCCCGCGTGGTCGACCCCGCCTGAAGTCCCGGGCTCAGAGCGGAGCGCGGACGAGCTTGTCCGGGTTGACGATGTCGAACACCTCGCTGACCGCGCCGTCGCGGTAGGCGAAGGTGACCACCCGGCCCTGCCGTTCGGGCAGGGCCGGGAACACCAGGCCCAGGTCGCCGTTGACCAGCACCGGGCGCAAGCCCGAGTACAGGGCCTCGCCGTACTTCTCGAGCAACCCGGCGAGGAAGCGCGCGATCTTCTCCCGGCCCAGGATCGGCCTGCGGGCGGTGCGGGCCCTGCCGTCGCTGTCACCGAACAGGGCGGCCCGCGGGTGCAGCGCGCGGGTGATCTCGGTGATGTCGCCCGAGGCGAGCGCGATGAGGAACCGGTCGAGCATCCGGCGCTGCTCGGGCAACGGCACGCGGGGCGCGGGCTCGGCCGCGGCCAGCGCCCGCCGCGCCCGCGAAGCGTGCTGGCGGGCGGTGGCCACCGCGCACCCGGCGATCTCGGCGATCTCGGTGAACGGGACGTCGAAACCGTCGTGGAGCACGAACGCCAGCCGCTGCTCCGCAGGCAGCTCGTGCAGCACGCGCAACGCCGCCATCCGCATGTCTTCCCTGGTCACGACGATGTTCTGCGGGTCGTGCGAGTCGAGCTCTGTGACCACCGGCTCGGGCAGCCACGGCCCGACGTACTGCTCGCGGCGCACCGCCGCCGACCGCAGGCGGTCCAGGCAGATCCGGCTCACCACCGTCGTCAGCCAGGCGCCCAGCTCGCGGACCGGCGACTTCTCCGCCGCCAGCCGCAACCACGCCTCCTGCACGGCGTCCTCGGCGTCGTCGAGCCGGCCGGTGAGCCGGTAGGCGATCCCGACCAGCCGGCCGCGATGGCCGTCGAACTCGGCCGCGAGGGCGGTGTCGTCGCTGAGCACGCGGCCGATTCTGCCGCAGCCGGCCGGATTCACCGATCGGTGTGCGGTCCAGGACACCACCGCCGGCACCGCCCGCCCGGGCTCGGCGCCCGATCGGCAGCCCCTAGACTGAACGACGTGGCTGGCAGGATCCGGGAAAGCGACATCGCCGAGGTACGCGAACGCAACCGGATCGACGACGTCGTCGGCGAGTACGTCGCGTTGCGCAACGCCGGCGGGGGCGCGCTGAAGGGCCTGTGCCCGTTCCACGACGAGAAGACCCCGTCGTTCAACGTGCGCCCCGGCCACGGCACGTTCCACTGCTTCGGCTGCGGTGAGGGCGGCGACGTCATCGCCTTCCTGATGAAGAGCGAGCACCTCGGCTTCGTCGAGTCCGTCGAGCGGCTGGCCGACCGGGTGGGCATCCAGCTCCAGTACGAGGGCGGCGTCGCGCCGTCCAAGCGCGACCGCGGCACCCGCACCCGGATGGTCGAGGCGCACCGCATCGCCGCGGAGTTCTACGCCGAGCAGCTCCGCTCGCCCGAGGCCCAGCCCGCCCGCGAGTACCTCGCCCGGCGCGGGTTCGACGAGGCCGCCGCCACCAAGTTCGGCTGCGGCTTCGCCCCCGGCGGCTGGGACAAGCTGACGAAGCTGCTGCTGGGCAAGGGTTTCGAGCTCGACGAGCTGTACAAGTGCGGACTGGCCAAGGAGGGCAGGCGCGGCCCGATCGACCGGTTCCACCGGCGGCTGCTGTGGCCGCTGAAGGACCTCGGCGGCGACGTGGTCGGCTTCGGCGCCCGGCGGATCTTCGACGACGACCCGATCGAGGCCAAATACGTCAACACCTCGGCCACCCCGCTGTTCAACAAGTCCCAGGTGCTGTTCGGCATCGACCTGGCCAAGCGGGAGATCGCCAAGCGCCGCCAGGCCGTCGTGGTCGAGGGCT
The DNA here is from genome assembly GCF_000062885.1 of Saccharopolyspora erythraea NRRL 2338. Classification (NCBI taxonomy): domain Bacteria; kingdom Bacillati; phylum Actinomycetota; class Actinomycetes; order Pseudonocardiales; family Pseudonocardiaceae; genus Saccharopolyspora; species Saccharopolyspora erythraea. The sequence goes on from NC_009142.1 coordinate 1,655,206, forward strand.
ACACCGACGTGATGGCGATGCACCTGGCCGGTGTGCCGACCGCGATCGCCTCCTGCGGCACGGCCTTCGGCGACGAGCACATCTCGGTGCTGCGCAGACTGATGATGGACAACGACCGCTTCAGTGGCGAGGTCATCTTCACCTTCGACGGCGACGAGGCCGGGCAGAAGGCGGCGCTGAAGGCCTTCGAGGGCGACCAGCAGTTCACCACCCACACCTACATCGCCATCACCCCGGACGGCATGGACCCGTGCGAGCTGCGCGAGGCCAGGGGCGACACCGCGGTCAAGGACGTGGTCGCCCGCCGCCGGGAGCTGTTCGAGTTCGCCATCCGCAGCAAGCTCAAGGGTTTCGACCTGGACTCCGTCGACGGCCGGGTCGCGGCCCTGCAGGAGACGGTGCCGCTGGTGGCCCGCATCAAGGACGTCGAGCGCCGCGACGGCTTCGCCGCCAAGCTCGCCTGGTGGGCGGGCTGGACCGACGAGAACCAGGTGGTGCGCCGGGTCCGGGAGGCCGCGGGCACGGCCCCTGCCAAGCCCCGCAGGCGCGCGCCCCGCGGGCAGGAGCCGCTGGGCATCGAGGTCGACCTGCCCAAGCGGCCGCCCCGGCACGACCCGCGCTGGCTGGAGCGCGAGACGCTCAAAGCCGCGTTGCAGGTGCCCGCGCTGGCCGGGCCGCTGTACGACTCGCTGCCGGAGGAGGCGTTCACCGAGCCCGCCTACGCCGAGCTGCACCGCGCCGTGCTGGCCGCCGGGGGCACCTCCAGCGGCCTGGCCGGTGTCGCGCTGGTGGATGCGGTCGGCAGGCACTGCGAGAGCTCGGTGACCCGTAGCCTGCTCACCGAGCTGGCGGTGGAGACGCCCGACACCAAGTCCGAGGAGGATCCCCGCTACGTCGGCGGCGTGATCGCCCGGTTGCAGGAGTGCCTGGTCAGCAGGCAGATCGCGGACATCAAGTCCAGGGTCCAGCGGATGTCGCCGCTGGAGGACCCCGACGAGTACAACGCGCTGTTCGGCGACCTGGTGGCCCTGGAGGGCTACCGCAAGTCGCTGCTGGACCAGGCCCACGCGCTGGGGGCGCTGTGAGCTCCTGGCTCCGCCGGTTCATGGCCAGGCTCAGCGGCACGGCCGCGTTGCCGGAGGGGTTCGCCGGTCGCCTCGAGACCGACGAGCACGTGCTGGCAGTCGCGGACAGCCAGGACGGGCCGGTGGTCGCGACGCACCTCGGGCTGTGGGTTCCCGAGGGCGACGACACGCGGCGGATCGGCTGGCACCTGCTCAGCAAGGCCATCTGGAACGGCGGGGAACTGGGGCTCGTCGAGGCGGAGGAGACCGGTGATGCCGGTGGTGCGGTCCTGCTGCGCGACCTGCCGCGCAGGCGCCTCGCGCTGACCTCGGCCGGCCGGTTGCCCGACGTCGTGCACACGCGCGTCACGTCGTCGATCAAGTCCAGCCAGCACCGCGACCTCGCCGGCGGCGGTGCGTGGTTCGTGCAGCGCAAGGTGCCGGGCCGGGACGGGATCGTGCTGCAGGTGCGGGCCGACACCGACGCCGACGAGACGGCGGTCGCCGAGGTCGCCGCCGAGATCGCCCGGCGCATCGAGGAAGCCAGGAAGGGCCGCGACTGACAGGTCGCTGCCCGGGCTCGGGAGGCGTGGGTGTGGGATCAGCGGCGGTACCTGGAGTTCGGCGAGCAGCGCAACCGGCCCGCCGGTGACCTGCTGGCCGCGGTCGGCGCCCGGACCGCACGGCGCGTGGTCGACCTCGGCTGCGGGCCGGGCAACCTCACGCCGATGCTGACCGGCCGTTGGCCGGAGGCGGTCGTGGAGGCCCTGGACTCGTCGCCGGAAATGGTGGACGCGGCCCGCTCGCGGGGTGTCGACGCCCGCGTCGAGGACGTCCGGGACTGGCGACCGCGGCCCGACACCGACGTCGTGCTGTGCAACGCGGTCCTGCACTGGGTGCCCGAGCACGTCGACCTGCTGCGGCGGTGGATGACCGAGCTGCCCGCGGGTGCCTGGTTCGCCTTCCAGGTGCCGGGCAACTTCGAGTCGCCGTCCTACGCGGCGACCCACGCGCTGATCGCCGAGCCGCGGTGGCGGGACCGGCTCTCGGGACTCCTGCTGACCCCGGACAGCGTCCTGCCGCCCATCGGCTACGCCGACGTGTTCGCCGACGTCGGCGTGGGCGTCGACGCGTGGGAGACCACCTACGTGCACGCGCTCAGCGGGGAGGACCCGGTGCTGGAATGGCTCAGCGGCAGCTCGCTGCGGCCTGTCCGGGCCGCCTTGGACGACAGCGAGTGGGAACACTTCCGCGCCGAGCTGGCGCCGCGGCTGCGCGCGGCCTATCCCCAGCGCCCCGACGGCACGACGTGGTTTCCGTTCCGGCGGATCTTCTGCGTCGCCCACCTGCGGTGACACGCGGGTCACGGCACAAGTGGGGGGTGCGTGAAAGCGCTGGAGCGCATGGGCTAGAGTAGTTCCTGTCAGCGCGACGAGGGCTGACGAAGCGCCAGGTGGCGCGAAAGCTGTACAACATTCCTCCGTAGCTCAATTGGCAGAGCATTCGGCTGTTAACCGAAGGGTTACTGGTTCGAGTCCAGTCGGAGGAGCTTCCACCCCAGGTCGGATGGCCTGGGGTTTTTCTTTTCCGGGCTGAGCCGCCTCGCGCTCGCATCTCCCGCATCGGGTGTCGGCGAATGCGTCCGAATGAACGAAAACCATGTGCCGGGACCGTCCATCCCGATACTTTGGGACATCCGGATCACCCGAAGGGGCGGGGAGCGCGATGTCGGTGGCGGTCAGCCGGGTGGTGCTCGGGGTGCTGTCGGCGCTCACGATCATCGGTGGAGCGGCGCTCGTGGTCATGGTCGTCGTGTACTTCGGCACCAGCGAGTACGTGCCGGAGCTGACCGAGTTCGGCGGGTGGGGAACGATCACCGGCATGTTCGCTCTCGCGTTGTACGTCGCGGGAGCTTTCCACGGGCCGCTGCCCGGGCGGATCGGCGCGGGGATCGGGCTCGCGGGCGCCGGGTACTTCGCCAGCACGATCATCGCCGCCCTCGTCTCGCTGCCGGCCCACCGCGGCGGTCCGCAAGGCAACCTCGAGGACGGGACTCTCGGGTTCCTCTGGCTCGTCGCCGGCGCGTTCTTCGCGTGGCGCGCGGCGACCGGCCGGTGGCCGGTCGAGCCGCTGTCCTCCGCCGCTCAGGAGCGCTGAGCCGACCATCGGGTGCGACTCCGGACTTCCTTGCACGGCAGGGCGGTCGGCGGCGGGGGCATGATCGGTTCTGCTATTCTTTCGGCGGGGCCAGCTGGCCGAAGGGCTGCTGGTTCGACTCCAGTCGGAGGCGCTCGAGCGCGGAGGGGCACCGGCGATCCGGTGTCGCTCCTCGGAGATCGACATCCCTCTTTCACCTGTTCGGGCGATTAAGTGTCGACACGGTCAGGTTCTGGTAACGATCTCAGCTCGGACTCCGATCCGAGTGGTGCTTGGACGTTGGCGGCCCCACTTTTGTTTCGCGGGTATCTGTGCAGGTCAGGATGACTTCGGCGGTGAAGATCGCCGAGCAGTGCGGGGCGCCGCGCCGGCGAGATCAAGTCGTGACGCGGTTTGGCACAACCGGACTTCGGTTACCTCCGTCCTAGGAGTAGCCGAAGATCCGAACGGGGACACAACAGGACGGGGGAAGTAGGAATGTCCGCACCAGGGATCGGCAAGGAATCACACCTCACTCTGCCGGATTTGTCGGCGGTCACCAGGCTGCCGAAGCCGGTGAAAGCGCTCGTGTATCTGCTCATCCTGTCGGTGATGACCGTCGCGGCGCTCGGCGCGCTCGCTGCGACGATCGTGATCCTGGGGCAGCTCACGGGAGCGTTCTCGCTGCTCTGAGGTCCGCCCCGACACGCAACAGGCCGGCGCACCGCACGGGTGCGCTGGCCTTTTCGCGTCGAGGGCGCGGCCGGGCCGTACCGGATTCGCAAACCCGGCGCCGCGGGTTAATTGATGATTCACCTTTTTCGCAATAGCCGCCGAATCCACAGGATTCGCGGGTCCGCGAATATGGGGGAAAGTCCTTGAAACATCCGGATGTCGGGCCGGGGAAAGATCCGGGGCCTGCCGGATGCGAGCCGGCGGGGTCTCCGTTGCGGGCGGCCATCCGTCTCCGCTCGGCTGCCCCTCGACCCCGGTGCTCACCCCTCGGGCAGGCGGCGTGCCGTTGGAGAACCGTTCCCGGGACGCTGACGCAGTCCATGAACGTCGCCGCGAGTGGACGTTTCCGGAATCGGGAACGCCTGTCCCGCAGCGGATTCCGGCAACAGCACGGCCGCCGTGGAGGCGGCGGCGACCTCCTGGACTTTGGCCTCTGGGCGTTGGAGCCCATCTGCTCGACCGTAGGGGCCAGCAGACGGCGGAGCTCCCATGATCGACGATGAGGAACGCGATGGCCGACTCAGCGACCGCACGACCGGTGGCGCCGCCACCGGAACAGGCCACGGCCGGCGCGACCGGTGGTCACGCGAACGGCCAGGCGAGTGGTGCCGCTATGGGCCCAGCCGACGTCGCCATGGACCAGCACGAAGTACGTGTGCGACTGCCCGTGGCGGGAACGGTTTCCCTCCCGCCACCAGACGAGCTCGCTTTCCTCGCCGGGATGGTTGCCTTGGCCACTGCGGGGCTGATCACCTGGCCGGTGACTCTGACCATCGGCGCAGGCCATTTGCTGGCGCACAACAAGCACATGCGGTTGCTCCGGTCGTTCGGAGAGGCCCTCGAGGAGGCCTAGCCGCAGCCGGGTGCTGTTGTGCCGGGTGAGGCGGTTGGGCTGTGATACCTATCAGCTTCCCGGAACCCGATAGGTGCACGAATCCAGCCCCCCGGCGCGGTTCTGCGCCGAAAGATGATGGTGGGGCAGGTGGGATTTGAACCCACGACCTGACGGATTATGAGTCCGCTGCTCTGACCTGCTGAGCTACTGCCCCGGGTGGTCGGCGCGACACGCGCCGTCGCGGCGATCGTAGCGAGCCCGCGGCGTGTGCGGGCGTGCGGGTCGATCATCGTTGTCGGCGATCTTCGCTCTGTGCGGCGGAAGATCCGCGTTCGGCGCACTCCGCGATCGGCCGATCGGTGCCAAGTGGTGCCGAATCGCCGAATGGTTTCCGGGTCGTCGCAGGCCGGCGACCAGTGCCCGCGGGCCGAAAGCCTCTGCCGGGGCGGCGCCGGGCTGCCGTAGGTCTTGGTGCGTCCGGGGCAACGCCCGGCGAAGTTCGACGATGCCTGGGCAACACCCGACGAAGCAGGACAGCGCCCGGCAACGTCAGCGCCTGCGTCGGGGCCAACCGAGGGGGAGGTGGCCATGTCGACGTTCCTGCCGCCGGAGCACGAGCTGCCCGGCCACGCCACCAAAGCCGTGCTGCGGCCGGGCGTTCCCGTCGACGCCGAGGTGTGCGGCCGGGTCTGCTACCAGGCCTTCGCCACGCTGGCCGACCGGCACGGGTTCCCCGCCGACTTCCCGTCGCCGGAGGTCGCGGTGGCCGCGGTCGCGGCGCTGCTGGCGCACCCCGGCATCTACTCGGTGGTGGCCGAGCTGGACGGGCGGGTCGTCGGGAGCAACTTCCTGGACGAGCGTTCGGCCGTCGCCGGTGTGGGGCCGGTGACCGTGGCGCAGAACGTGCAGGACGCCGGTGTCGGCAGGGCGCTGATGGTCGACGTGATGCGGCGTGCCGAGCAGCGCGGCTTCCCGGGTGTGCGGCTCCTGCAGGCGGCCTACCACAACCGTTCGCTGAGCCTGTACGCCAAGCTCGGTTTCCAGATCCGCGAAACGGTGCTCAACATGCAGGGAGAGCCGCCAGGCGGCGCACCCCTCGGCCATTTCGTGCGCCGCGCGACGACCGAGGACCTCCGCGAGTGCAACCGCGTGTGCCGCGCCGTGCACGGCCACGACCGGGCGGGCGAGCTGCGCGACGCGGTGGCGCACGGGGCCGCCAGGGTGGTCGAGCACGACGGGCGGATCACCGGCTACACGACGAACGTGGGCTTCTTCGGCCACTCCGTCGCCATGACGAACGAGGGGCTGGAGGCCCTCATCGCCACCGCGGACGAGTTCTCCGGTCCCGGGCTCCTGGTGCCCGGCCGCAACGACCAGCTCGTCGGCTGGTGCCTTCGCCACGGCATGCGCATCCGGATGGTGACGACGCTGATGACGGTGGGCCTCTACAACGAGCCCTTCGGCGCCTACCTCCCCTCCATCCTGTACTAGCGGCTCCAGCCGGCCGCGAAGACCGGTAACCGCGATCACGTGCGGGCGGTGATCCTGCGTCCGTCCCGCACCCGGCCGCATATCCTGGGCGCTTCGCCCAGGTGCCGCCGACGTGGCGCGGCACGGGCGCGTCCATCCGGGAGGAACTGTGCACCCTGGCGCGGGCGGTGCGACGACGCCGTTGCCCAAGGCCGAACTCCATCTCCACATCGAGGGGACGCTGGAACCCGAGCTGGTCTTCGCCTGCGCTCGCCGCAACGGGGTGCAGCTGCCGTTCGCCGACGTGGAGGAGCTGCGCCGCCGCTACGTCTTCGACGACCTCCAGTCGTTCCTCGACCTCTACTACCTGGCGATGGGTGTGCTGCGGACGGAGCGCGACTTCACCGAGCTCGCCGACGCCTACCTGGCCAGGGCCCGCGAGCAGGGCGTCCGGCACGCCGAGATCTTCTTCGACCCGCAGGCGCACGTGTCCAGGGGAGTGCCGCTGGAGGTGGTGCTCGACGGCCTGGAGGCGTCGCTGTCCACCGCGCCCGAGCGGTTCGGGATCAGCACCCGGCTGATCGCCTGCTTCCTGCGCGACCGCGGTCCCCGGGAGGCGATGGAGACCTGGGAGGCGCTGGAGCCGCACACCGCCCGCCTGCACGGCGTCGGGCTGGACTCCGCCGAGGTCGGCCACCCGCCGGACGCCTTCGAGCCGGTGTTCGCGCGCGCCCGCCAGGCGGGCCTGCACCTGGTCGCGCACGCGGGGGAGGAGGGCCCGCCGGACTACATCTGGCAGGCGCTCGACGTGCTCGGCGTCGAACGGGTCGACCACGGCATCCGGGCGATCGAGGACCCCGCGCTGCTCGCCCGGCTGGCCAGGGACCGCACGCCGCTGACGGTGTGCCCGCTGTCCAACGTCCGGCTGCGCTGCGTGCCGTCGCTGGCCGAGCACCGCCTGCCGGAGCTGGTCGACGCCGGTTTGCTGGTGACGATCAACTCCGACGACCCCGCCTACTTCGGCGGCTACGTCGACGACAACTTCCAGGCGCTCAAGCGGGAGCTGGGCTTCGGCGACGACGTCCTGCGCGAGCTGGCGGCGAACTCCTTCCGGGCCTCGTTCGTCGAGGAGGACGAGCGGGCTCGGTTGCTGGGCGAGCTCTGACAGCGAGAAGCGCACCAGGCGGATCGCCTGGTGCGCTTCTCGGTCCGGTCCGGCTCAGCAGCAGCGGGAGCCGGGGTTGGTGTCTCCGCGGTCGACGTGGCGGCGCCAGAACTCCCGCTCCGCCAGCACCGGCTCGCCCGGGTGGTGGGCCCGCTGGTGCTCGACGTAGCGCTCGTAGGCGGTCTCGCCGACCACCCCGCGCACGACCTGCCACGCCGCCCGGAAGGACCGGTGCAGCCTGGTCAGGGCTGTCACGTGCCCGCCCCGGCCTTCTCCTGCTCCGGCTCCTGCTGGATGCGGCGCTCCTCGCGGGTCGGGATGAGCCCGGAGGGCGCCCACAGCTTCGACTCGACGTGGGGCGCCTCGGTGCTGGGCATCGGCCCGGTCGCCCGCAGCGCCTTGATCCACACCCGCACGGCGTCGACCAGCACGATGACGATCAGCACCGCGAACAGGATGCTGAGCACGCCGTCCACCGTCGAGTTGAGCACCACCTTGTGCATCTCCTCGACCGTGCTCGCCGCGCCCTTGCTCGTCTGCCCCGCGTCGATGGCCGCCTGGTAGGACGCCCGCTGCGCGAAGAAGCCGATCTTGGGGTCGTCGGAGAAGACCTTCTGCCAGCTCGCCGTCAGCGTCACGATCGCGTCCCACGCCAGCGGCACGAGGGTGACCCACGCGTACTTGGCGCGGCCGGACTTGATCAGGATCGTGGTGGCCACCGCCAGCGCGACCGCCGCCAGCAGCTGGTTGGCGATGCCGAACAGCGGGAAGAGCTGGTTGATGCCACCCAGCGGGTCGTTGACGCCGGCCCACAGGAAGTAGCCCCAGCCGCCGACGATGACCGCGCTGGAGATCCAGATGCCGGGCTTCCAGCTCACGTCGCCGAAGCGCTTCCAGACGTTGCCGACGGTGTCCTGGAGCATGAACCGCCCGACCCGGGTACCGGCGTCGACCGTGGTCAGGATGAACAGCGCCTCGAACATGACCGCGAAGTGGTACCAGAACGCCTTCATCGCGTCCCCGCCGATGACCTGCGAGAACACCTCCGACAGGCCGAAGGCGAGGGTGGGGGCGCCGCCGGTGCGGCCCACCAGGCTCTCCTCGCCCACGGCCGCTGCCGCCGCCGCGAGCTGTTCGGGGGTGACCTGGAAGCCGATCCCGGCCACCGCCTGCGAGGCCGACTGGAGGGTGTCGCCGAGCATGGTCGCCGGCATGTTCATCGCGAAGTAGATGCCCGGATCGATGATGCAGGCCGCGGCCAGCGCCATGATCGCCACGAACGACTCGGTGAGCATCCCGCCGTAGCCGATGACCCGGACCTGCGACTCCTTCTCCAGCATCTTGGGCGTGGTCCCGGAGGAGACCAGCGCGTGGAAGCCGGAGAGCGCACCGCAGGCGATCGTGATGAACACGAACGGGAACAGCGCGCCGGAGAACACCGGGCCCTGGGCGTTGAGCGCGAAGTCGGTGACCGCCTCGGTCTTCATCATCGGCCAGGCGATGAGGATCGACGCCGCCAGCATCACCACGACGCCGACCTTCATGAAGGTGCTGAGGTAGTCGCGCGGGGCCAGCAGCATCCACACCGGCAGCACCGAGGCGACGAAGCCGTAGATGATCAGCGCGAAGGTGAGCTGGTTGCCGGTGAGGGTGAACGTGTCGGCCAGGCCGGACTCGGCCACCCAGCCGCCGCCGACGATGCTCAGCAGCAGGAGCGCCACGCCGATGACCGAGGTCTCGATGATCCGCCCGGGCCGCAGGTAGCGCAGGTAGAAGCCCATGAACAGCGCGATCGGGATCGTCATGCCGATGGAGAAGGTGCCCCACGGCGAGCCCTTCAGCGCGCCCACGACCACCAGCGCCAGCACCGCCAGCAGGATGATCATGATGGCCAGCACCGCGATCAGGGCCGCGATGCCGCCCACCGGGCCGATCTCCTCCCGCGCCATCTGGCCGAGGCTGCGGCCGTTGCGGCGGGTGGAGAAGAACAGCACCACCATGTCCTGGACCGCACCGGCGAAGATGACGCCGAGGATGATCCAGATCGTGCCCGGCAGGTAGCCCATCTGAGCCGCCAGCACCGGACCCACCAGCGGGCCCGCGCCCGCGATGGCCGCGAAGTGGTGGCCGAAGAGCACCCGGCGGTCGGTCGGGTGGAAGTCGATGCCGTTGTTCATGCGCTCGGCCGGGGTGGCCCGCGTGTCGTCGACCCGCAGCACGCGGTAGGAGATGAACCGCGCGTAGAAGCGGTAGCCGATCGCGTAGGAGGCCAGTGCGGCGAACACCAGCCAGGCCGCCGATATCTCCTCACCCCGCAGGAGGGCGATGATGCCCCAGGCGATCGCGCCGACGATCGCCACGAGCGCCCAGACCGCCATCTCCTTGGGGCTCATCTTCCGTTTGGGCGCCGAGGTGCCGCTCGGCGCTGTCGTCGTGCTCGCCACCGTCTGCGATCTCCGTTCTCACGTGGGGCCGTGCGTGTGAGCGCGGCAGTTTCCGAGGATCTTCCGGAATGGCCGGTCATGTCCAGAGCGCGGCGGCGAAGTAACCATGATGTAAGCACCGGTCGGACGCCGGCGGAGTGTCCGGATTCCGCCGTACCCGACGATCTTGGTCGACGGCGGCGGTAAGCTTCGCCGCCGTGGCCACCCGCCGCAGCGGCGGCGACGAAAAATCCGATCCGGCCACAACCGCGGAGGGGGTCTCGGGCGTCGTGCAGGGATGTGACGGTTTCGATCGCATTGCCCGCGACCGCCTGGACGGACGGCGGGCTGGCCGCGATGGATGATCTGACGGCCAGGCTGACCGAGCTCTACCAGGAGAACTACCGGCAGCTGCTGCGCATCGCGGTGCTGCTGGTCGACGACCGCGCCTCGGCCGAGGACATCGTCCAGGACGCCTTCGTGCGGGTCTTCGACTCCCGCAGCAGACTGCGGGACCCGGACAAGGCGCTGGCGTTCCTGCGCCAGGCGGTGCTCAACCGGGCCCGATCGATCCTGCGCCGCCGGATGGTGGCCAAGAAGTACCAGCCGAGGCTGGCCACCAGCGACTCGCAACCCGACGACACCGGCCGGGGCGTGGACCGCGCGGTGCTGGCGGCCGCGCTGGCCCGCCTGCCGCGAAGGCAGCGCGAGGCGGTGGTGCTGCGCTACTACGCCGACCTCAGCGAGGCGCGCACCGCGGAGCTGATGGGGTGCAGCCAGGGCGCGGTGAAGTCGTACTGCTCGCGCGGCGTCGCGCGGCTTTCGGATCTGCTGCGGGAGCGGGTGTGACACATCCAGACGACACGCGCGAAGAGGCGCTGCTGCGGGCGCAGCTGCACCGGCTCGTCGACGATGTCGAGCCCCGCGGCGACACCCTGCCGAAGCTGCTGTCGGCGGCACGCCGCAGGCGCTCACCGCGGCGCCCCCTGTTCCTGGCCGCCGGTGCGGCGGTCGCCGCGACAGCGGTGTTCCTCGTGGCACTGCTGTCGCTGCCGAGCAACCAGACCGAGCCCGCGAGCGTGCAGCCCAACAGCTACCTCGCGGCGCCGGGGCGGGGCGTGATCGCGGCCTTCGACGTGGTCTCCGGACGCCAGGTGCGCCAGGTGGCCACCATCGGCGGGGAACCGGCCGAGGCACTGGCCACCGACCGGGAGCGCATCTACGCCATCGTGGCCACCGGCCCGCACCGGCGGATCGTCGAGATCTCCGCCGACGGCGGTCAGCGGGTGGTCACCGAGGCCCTCTCGCACGCTCCGGTGCTGGCCGCGGGCGGCGGGCACGTGGCCTACCTCGACGGTCCGTCCGTGGTCGTGCGCGGCGGCGCCGAGCGGCGGCTGCCCATCCCGCGCGGGGAGCGGGTGCTGGACCTGGCCCTGGCCTCGGACGGCAGGCTCGCGGTGCTGACCACGCGGGAGGGCTCGCAGGCGGGCGTGATCCGCATCGTCGCGCCGGACGCTGTCTCGCTGACCGAGCAGCCAGGCATCGCGGCGACCGGAGCGTGCGGTCCGCTCGCGATCGCCTGGTCCGGTCAGGAGCTCGCTGCGCTGCGGCCGACAGACTGCGGCAGCGGGCGGGTGCGCGTGACGACCCTCGACGGCCGAAGCGGGGACCAGATCGGAGCCGGGGCTCCGTTCGACACCGGTTCCTTCGACGGTGAGGACGTACAGCTGTCGGTGGACCGGCTCGGGCGGTTCCTCGTCTCGGTCGCGGGTCAGCGGCAGTGGCTGGTCGACGGGTCCGACGTGCGCGCCTTGCCACCCGCGTGCGCGCCCGCCGGGCAGTGCGCGGTCGTGCCTGCGACCTTCTGGGGCTGAACCGAGCGCCGGAGCTGAGCGAGTCCGAGGCTCCACCCGTATCCGCGGGCCTGGTGTCACACGTCCGGACACGCCCCTGATCCGCGCAATGCCGGTCCGGCACTCCTCCCACGCCGCATCATCGCAGCAGGCGACCAGGACCGAGGTGAGATGTGGACTCGCATCGACAGGAGCTCGTCCGGCTGTTGCGAACCGCGCTCGACCGCCCGAGGTGGCAGACGGCCGCGGCGTTCGCGGTGTCGGCCTGGACGCTGCTGTGGATCGGCGGTCAGTTCACCGGTCACGCGCCGACGGCGCTCGGCGTGCTCGACTGGCTCGCCGCGCTGCTCGGCCTCGACGGCTCGGCCTGGACCGGCAGGCTCGGAACCGTGTGGGCGCAGGCGGGATCGTGGCTCGCGATGGTCGGCGGCCTGCTCTGGGCGGCCACCAGCGAGCGCGGGCAGGCCACCGCGCTGGTCGGCTGGGTCGCGGTCATGCTCGCCGCCGAGGGGATCGGCTACCGGCCCGCCGTCCTGACGGCGATCACCGCGATGGTCGGCCTCGTGTCCGCGCTCTGGCTGGTCGCGCTGACCGGCGGCCGCTTCGTCGACCGGCACTCCAAGCTGCTGCCCGGCGACGTGCTGGGGGCGGGAGTCACGGCGGCGTCGCTGACCGTCGTCGTGCCGCTGTTCGCGCCGCTGGCCGTGCTCAGCCGGATCGCCAGCCCCTACCTGACGCGGGCGCCGCGGCTGCTGCCGCCGGAGAGCGGGGTCGGCGGCCGCGGGGGCTGGTCGGTGGTACCCGGTGCGACCGCCCCCGTCGAGCCCGGCCGCGCGCGGCACGACGGTCCGCCGCTCGGACGGCGATCCGAGGACTAGGGACGCAGCCGGAGCCCGCGTTCGGCGAGCGAGCGCAGCGCCACGTCGTCGGGGTCGCTGTACCCGCGCGACCAGACGGCCTGCACGATCCGCACCTGCTTGCCGGTCTGCTCGACCGCCTGCGCCGCGCTGTCGAAGCCGTCCGGCACCCCGGGCCAGCGCTGCCCGGCGGCGACCAGGTCGGTCACCCCACCGGTCCCCGCGGTGTTGAGCAGCTTCCGCAGTTCGGTCGCGCCACCCTCGTCGGGCAGCTCGACGATCGCCACGGCGACCGCCGCACCGCGCTGCGAGACCTCGGTGTCGAAGACGAGCCGGGTCAGCGCGGTGCACGGACGGCTCTGGAACCACGCTTGCACGTCGCCGTAGGAAGCGCGGGCGCAGTCGGTCTCCCGCCGCACCGCCCGCTCGGTGAAGGAGACCCCGTCGACCCGCTGGGACGCGGCTTCGTCCTGCTGGGCGTCCGACCCGTCGGAGCCCCCGCCGAGCAGCAGCGCCAGGACCACGCCCAGGACGACCACGACGCCCGCCACCAGCGCGATCAGCTTGTGGCGCGGACCGATCGCGCGGGCGGCCGGGGGCTGCGGCGCCGGAGCCCGCGCAGGCTCACCGCCGACCTTCGGGATCAGCATGGTGTCGATGACGGCCAGATCCGGTGCGACGTCGTCGGAAAAGCCTTCCGCCGCGAGCTCGGCGACCCCGAGCGCGCCCGCCTCCTCGCCGAGGACGGCCAGCAGCTGCCGCGCCTTCTCCACCGAGCAGTCGCGTTCGTAGGTCGCGAGCTCGCGGGCCGCGGCGAGCATCGAGGTGGTCGTCGGGTGCAGGACCCGGAGACCGCGGTGCAGGTCGCTGGTCGGCTGCGTGACCTGCTCGACGTAGGGCCCGACCGCGACGATCGTGGTCACCGGCAACGGTTCGACGCCCCGGGTCTGCAGGCTGCGCGCCAGCGCCGAAGCCGACTCCAGCGCCTCCAGCGCCGGGTTCACCGCGCCCTCGGTGCGCACCATCGGCCAGCCGTCGACCGACCACGGCGTCTGTATCGCAGCTTCGAGCTTCAGCACGGGTTCGGGCAGATCCACACCGACCACGACGATGACGCCGCGGGGCAGGACGACCACCGCGTCCAGCATTCGCGGGCTGCCCGGCGGCCGGCAGCCGAACACCGCCACACCACCGGAAACCCCGGTACCCTCGCCCCAGGCGGCCAGCGCCGCCCGGATGTCGGCGCCGACCTCGGTCGGCTCGGGACCGAGCCGCACCAGCCGCATGACGACCTCCTCCGCCCGCACGGGGTCCGGCGAGCCCGCCGATCAGGGCTCCTCCGGGCAAGAACGGTAGCGGGGATGCGCCTGCGCCGCCCCACTGTTGCTCCGTTCGTCCTTTCGAGTGTTATACGCCACTCGTTCGTCAGCGTCCCGCTGCTGCATTCGTGGGACCCCGAAGCCGGTCCGGCAAGGCCTGGATCAGCGGATATCGACATCCGGGCGGCGAGCCGGCCGGTCCCGCCCGGTTCTGGTTCCCACGTGGCGAGAGCCCGTCGACTCGTTGCGCTCTTGTGGCGGACCTCAACACCCGCCGTGCAGAATGACGCCGCGAGCTGGTGATCGCTTCGTCACCGACGAGGTCGTAGGGGAAGACGTCCCTCGTCGAACAGCGGAGGTCAGCAGTGAGCGCCCGTGGCCCAACATGCGGTCTGACAAACGGTGTTGTCTACGTCCACTCGTCGCCGTCCGCGGTATGTCCGCACGTCGAGTGGGCCATTTCCGGCGCGCTGGGAGTCCGGACGGAGCTCCGCTGGACAGCGCAGCCGGCAGCGCCCGGTCAGTTGCGCGCGGAATGCAACTGGTCGGGTGAGCCGGGGACCGGCTCCACTCTGGTCACCGCGCTGCGCGCGTGGCCGATGCTGCGGTTCGAGGTGACCGAGGATCCCAGCCCGGGCATCGACGGCCAGCGGTTCTGCCACGTGCCGGGGCTTGGTCTGTGGCGCGCCTGCACCGGCGCGAACGGCGACATCATGGTCAGCGAGGACCAGTTGCGCACCCTCGCGGCCAACAGCAGGGGGCACGAGTCGTTCAGCCACCGGGTGGAACAGCTCCTCGGCGCGGCGTGGGACGACGCGCTGGAACCGTTCCGCCGCGCCGGCGACGGCGCGCCGGTGACCTGGCTGCACCGCGTCGGCTGATCCGCCGGGGTCGGCCGACCGGTGCGGGTCGGCTGGGCCGCGGGGGCCGGCTGGGCCGCGGGGCGAGGCGGCCGTCGCCGAATTCGCCCCGAAGCTCACAACCGCGTGCGGGTGCTGTGGGAAGCTCGACGGGTGTCGTCTTCGTTCGTTCCCGGCCGTTCGTGGCTGAGGTGGGGTGTCCCGGTCGCTGTCGTCGTCGTGCTGCTCGCGGGTGCCGCGGGGTGGGCGGCCCGCGCCGTCTACGGCAGCGGCAGCGGGGCGGCCCCTGCGGCGGGTCCGGCGGGGCAGCCCGCGCCTGCCGGACGTGCCGGTCCGGTGTCGGTGGCCTTCAGCGCGGACGCTGCGGCGCATCCGGACCAGGCCACGGTCCGCTGGCTGCTCGAAACCCACTTCAACGCCATCAACTTCAAGCAGTACGAGGCGTGGAAGGCCACCGTGGTCCCCGCCCGGCAGCAGGAGAAGCCGAAGCTGCGGTGGGAGCGGGAGTACGCCACCACCGACGACCGCGACGTCCGGGTGCACCGCATCGAGCCGGGCCCCGACGAGTCGTTGCGCGTGATGCTCACGTTCACCAGCAACCAGGACCCCGACGACGCGCCCCCGGACGCGCGCTCGGGCTGTCTCAAATGGACAGTGGTCTACCCGCTGGTGCCGGAGTCGCGCGGGCTGCGGCTGGACACCGCCCGGCTGCCGGGCAGCGCGCAGTACCGGCCCTGCTGAGCGGTGCGTCAGGAACGCGTGCGGCGCGGCGTCCACGGTGCTGCCGCGGCCTTGCCCGTCGGTGACTTCCAGGGCGAGCCCGGTCGCCCGCGCGGTGCCCGCTTCCTGCACAAGGGTCGCGAGCGTGGATTCGCCGCTGTCGCCGCGGACGAGGTCGACCCCGGCGAACGCCGATAACGCGAGATCAGGCCGCGAGCTCCGGAAGCCGCGGAAGTCCTGGATCCGCACCAGGCGTTCGATCACGTGTGCACCGCTCCCCGGTAACGATCATCGGCCGCCACCATTCCTACCAAGTCGATCTTGCGCGGGCCAGGGAGTTCCGCTCACGACGAACGGGCCACCCCCGAGGGGGTGGCCCGTTCGGTGGAAACGCCTGGAGCCGGTCAGGACCGGGCGAAGGCGAGCGCGACGTTGTGCCCGCCGAAGCCGAAGGCGTCGTTGACCGCCGCGGTCTGCTCGACGTGGCGCGGCTTGTCGGCCACGACGTCGAGCTCGATCTTGGGGTCGACGTTCTCGAGGTTGCGGGTCGCCGGGATGACGCCGTCGCGCAGCGACAGCACCGTCACGATGCTCTCCACCGCACCGGCACCGCCGACCAGGTGGCCGAGCGCGCCCTTGGGCGCGGTCAGCACCGCGTCGGTACCCAGCGCCTTGCGCACCGAGTTGGCCTCGCCGATGTCGCCGACCACCGTGGAGGTGGCGTGCGCGTTGACGTGGCCGATGTCCGACGCCGACAGCTCACCGCTGCGCAGCGCCTTCCGGATGGCGGAGGTCTGCCCGATGCCGTCCGGGTGGCTGCCGGTGATGTGGTAGGCGTCGGAGGTGATGCCGATACCGGCCAGACGCCCGTAGATGCGTGCCCCGCGCGCCCTGGCGTGCTCGGCGCTCTCCAGCACCATCACACCGGCGCCCTCGCCCATGACGAAGCCGTCGCGGTCGACGTCGAAGGGCCGCGAGGCCGCCTCGGGGTCGTCGTTGCGCGTGCTCAGCGTCCTGGCCTGGGCGAAACCGGCGATCGTGATCGGGTGGATGCACGCCTCGGCGCCACCGGCGACCACCACGTCGGCCTGCCCGGAGCGGATCATCTCCCAGCCCTTGGCCAGGCCCTCGGCGCCGGAGGCGCAAGCCGAGGCGGGGGAGTGCACACCGGCGCGGGCCCGCAGGTCGAGGCTGACGTAGGCGGCCGGGCCGTTGGGCATCAGCATCGGCACGGTCAGCGGCGAGACCTTGCGCAGGCCGTGCTCCTCGAGGAGGTCGTCCTGCTGCAACAGCGTCACCGGCCCGCCGATGCCGGTGCCGATGGCGATGCCGAGCCGGTCGGGGTCGACCGACTCCGAGTCGTCGGTCGGCAGCTCGTAGCCCGCGTCGGCCCACGCCTCACGGGCCGCGATGACCGCGATCTGCTCGCAGCGGTCCATCCGCCGCAGCTGCACCCGCGGCAGGACCTCGGACGGCTCCACCGCCAGCGGCGCGCCGATCTTGGCGGGCAGGTCGAAGCGGTCGATCCAGTCCGCCTCCAGCCTGCGCACGCCGCTGCGTCCGTTGATCACACCGTCCCAGGTGGACGCGACGTCACCGCCGAGCGGTGTCGTCGCGCCCAGCCCGGTGATCACGACATCGGTCGTCATGCGTTCGAGGAGATGTAGTTCACCGCATCCCCGACGGTCTTGAGGTTGGCCAGTTCGTCGTCGGGAATCTTGACCCCGAACTTGTCCTCGGCCTGCACGGCGATCTCGACCATCGACAGCGAGTCGATGTCCAGGTCGTCCACGAAGGACTTGTCGACGGTCACGTCGTCCGCGTCGACACCGGCGACCTCTTCGACGATGGCGGCCAGACCAGTAGTGATTTCCTCGTTCGACACGGTTGTCGTTCCTTCCTCGGTTGCTGGGATCTCTACCGCGGGCGCGCCGCGGTGGTCGTTGGTCAGGGGCAGACCGCGACCTGGCCGGCGTAGGACAGCCCCGCCCCGAAGCCGACCAGCAGCATCACGTCCCCGCTGGAGATCTCGCCCGCCGACCGCATGTGGTCGATGGCGAGCGGGATGGAGGCGGAGGAGGTGTTGCCGGAGTAGACGATGTCACGTGCCAACACGAGGTCGTCACGCGCACCCTGGCTCTGCAGCTTCTTGGCGATGGCCTCCACGATGCGCAGGTTCGCCTGGTGCGGGACGAGCACGTCCACATCGGACAGCTTCAGCCCGGCCAGCTCCACGGCCTGCGCGGCCACCGGCGCGATCTGGGTGGTCGCCCAGCGGAAGACCGACTGGCCCTCCTGGTAGATGTACTTGCCCTCGCGCAGGTAGATGGTGTCGACCAGGTCGCCCGCGCTGCCCAGCGCGGCCGGGCCGATGCCCGGGGTGTCGGCCGGACCGACCACCGCCGCACCCGCGGCGTCGGCGAAGATGATGCAGTTGGCGCGGTCCTGCCAGTCGATCCACTCCTGGAACCGCTCCGAGCCGATCACCAGCACGTTGCGCGCCGAACCGGCCTTGACCGCGTCGGCGGCGGCCGACAGCGCGTAGACGAAGCCCGCGCAGGCGGCGTTGATGTCGTAGGCGCTCTTGGCCTTGATGCCGATCTGGTCGGAGACCTGGGCGGCCGCGTTGGGGATCTGGCCGGGCATCGTGCAGGTGGCCACGATCACCTGGTCCACGTCGGCGGGGGAGAGCCCGGCGTTGGCGATCGCCTTCGAACCGGCCTCCACGGCCATCGAGACGACGGTCTGGTCTTCGTCGCCGAGCCGGCGGCTGATGATGCCGACCCGCTGGCGGATCCACTCGTCGTTGGTGTCGACGATCTTTGCGAGGTCGTCGTTGGTGACCACCCGGTTGCCCTGCGTGCTGCCGAAACCGAGCAGCTTCGTGGCGGGGGGCCCGGCTGCCGGCCGGATCGTCGGCGGGTTGGTCACGTGTTGCTCCCGGAGTCGTCAAGTAGTTCGCCGGCCTTGTCCAGATCGGCGGGGGTCTTCAGGGCGATCGCCTTGGTGCCCTTGAGCTCGCGCTTGACCAGTCCGGACAGCGTGCCGGCCGGCGCCAGCTCCACGGTGGCCGCGACACCGCGCTCGGCCAGCGCCGCCATGCACAGGTCCCAGCGCACCGGGCTGGTCACCTGGGCGACCAGCCGCCGCATGATGTCGGCGGGTTCGCTGACGAAGGCGCCGTCGGCGTTGGAGAGCAGCGGCAGCGTCGGCTCGGCGGTCGCGACCTTCTCGGCGTGCACGCCCAGCGCCTCGCGGGCGGACTCCATGAACCGGGTGTGGAACGCACCGGCCACCGCCAGCGGGCGCACGCGCGCACCTTCCGGCGGTTCCTCGGCCAGCGCCTCCAGCGCGGGAAGGCGCCCGGCGGCGACGATCTGGCCCGCGCCGTTGCGGTTGGCCGGGTCGAGCCCGACCTGCTCCAGGTGCGCGACGACGGCTTCGGGGTCACCGCCCAGCACGGCGGTCATGCCGGTGGGCTCGAGGCCGCAGGCCGCGGCCATCTCGCGGCCGCGCACCGCGGCGAGCGCCACGGCGTCGTCGAAGCTGAGGGCGCCGACCACGGCGGCGGCGGCGAGCTCACCGACGGAGTGCCCGGCCACCGGGGTGCCCGCGGGGATGCTCACCCGCTTGCCGAGCTCGGTGGCCGCGACCAGCGACAGCGCGACGACCAGCGGCTGGGTGACGGCGGTGTCCTTGATCTCGTCGGCGTCGGCGGTGGTGCCCAGCCGGATCAGGTCCAGGCTCGCGACCTCGGACCACGACGCGAGGGTCTCCTCGACGCCGTCGAGTTCGAGCCACGGACTGAGCATGCCGGGGGCTTGGGACCCCTGGCCGGGTGCGAGCAGCGCGATCACTCTTGCTACTGAACACGCCCGGGGGTGCTCCCCGTGATGTCGACAGGGACGAAGTCCGGCGACCAAAGTTGTGGAGCATCTACAACCGGGCTGGTGGTGGGTCATGCCGCCGAGCGGAAACGTTGTCGGTCGTGACTGTCCGGTGATCGTTCAGCGCGCGCCGCTACCGCCTGGTAGGGACGGATTTCACCTGCATGTGCCATGGTCGGGACGCAGCGTGACGGCGCAACGCGTTCCGCCGGAAGTCGTCCCGCCGGCTGTTCCCGTTGCCGCGTGGGCGTTCGGCCGGGTGTCGGTCCGATCAGCGCGCCGGGGCGCCGTGCGAACGGTGCGCCGGGACGGCCGAGGCGCGCCGGGGCCGGGGACTCACCAGAGCCCGTGGGCCTTGGCCAGCCTGCCCACCGCCAGCCCGACGCGCAGCACGTGCGCGTCGCGCGGGTTCGACGGGGTGCGGCCGGTCAGCTCGGCGACCCTGCGCAGCCGGTACCGCACGGTGTTGGGGTGCACGTAGAGCTGACGGGCGCAGTTCTCCAGCACCCCGCCGACCTCCAGGTAGGTGTCGACGGTCTCCATCAGCGCGCCGCCCGCGTCGACCAGCGGCAGCACGATCCGCTCGACGAGCTGCCGCTCGGCCTCCGGGTCGCCGGCCAGCGCCCGCTCCGGCAGCAGGTCCGCGGAGGCCACCGGCCGCGGCGCGGTCGGCCACGCCACCACCGAGCGCAGCGCCGACATCGCGTCGGATGCGGACCGGTGCGCCTCGGCCAGGCTCGGCACCGTCGGGCCGACGACCACCGGACCGTCGTCGAACGCCTCGGCCAGCCGCGAGGCGGCCTCGTTCTCGGTGCGGTCGTCGGCCGGGCCGCCGAAGACCACGACGAGCCGCGTCCCCTGCACACCCAGCAGCACCGGCCGCCCGACGCGGGCTGCGCGGCTGCGGACCTGGTAGACGATCGTCGGCGGATCGTCCGACGGAGCCGTGCCGACCAGGACCGTCGCCTCCGACGAGGGCTCCCACCCGAGCGCGGCGGCGCGGGAGAGCAGCGACTCCTCGGCGTCACCGCGGACGATGCCGTCGACGACCAGCGCTTCCAGCCGCGCGTCCCAGGCGCCGCGCGCCTCGGCCGCCGCCGCGTAGGAGGTCGCGGCGGCGAAGGCGATCTCGCGGGTGTAGCGCAGGATCCACTCGCGCAGCAGCGTGCGCTCGTCCGGTTCGTCGGCCAGCTCGGGCAGCTGTCGCTCGAAGACGTCGATGGCGGCGCGCACCAGTTCCAGCGTCTGCCGGAGGCTGACCCAGCGGGAGAGGTCGCGCGGAGCGGAGCGGAACGCCTCGGCGGTCAGCCGGATCGCCTCGGTGGGGTCCTGCAACCACGCCACGAAGTTGGACACGCCGGTCTGGGTGACCAGCAGCACGCTCGCGCGCTGGTCGGCGGGCATCCGGCGGAACCACGGCAACCGCTGTTCCATCGCGCTGATGCTGGCGGTCGCCAGCCCGCCCGACGCCCGTTCGAGTCGGCGAAGCGTGGCGGCTGAGACCTCACGTGGTCCATCACCTGCGCGTTCGGTAGCCATGGTTCCAGAATCGCACGCGGCCTGATCGCCATCGGGCGGGGAGCGGTCGGAGTCGGTGCCAGGTCACATCGGTGCCTGACCGGGCGGACTCCGGTGCGCGTCGAATTCGCCACGAGGGGTCATTGCGAGACCCGCGGAATGCGTCGGAAATGGGGCGGAACAGGCCGAGAACGCGATGCGGAATTCACGACACCCGCGCCGGTTTTCACCGGGTTCGGCTTCTGGATCAATTCCGCGGAACTCGATCGGGCGGTTACCGCTGTTTTCACGCGGTTGGCCGTGGTTGCCCGCTCGGCATCGGGAGACGATGGGACGACGCCTACGGCAGGGAGTGATCAGCCGTGACATTGCCTCTGGTATGGCTCGCGGACGTGCTCAGGGCGGCCGGCCTGCGGGTCGTCGAGACGCCCGGGTGGAAGGAGCGGACGGCGACGTCCGGTCCGCAGCCGAGCCCGGTGGGAGTGCTCGAACACCACACCGCCACCCCCGCGTCCTACGAGGACCCGGCGCCGAGCGTGCAGCTTTGCATCGACGGCAGGCCCGACCTGCGGGGCCCGCTGTGCCACGGCCTGATCGGCTTCGACGGCGTCGTGCACCTGATCGCCGCGGGCCGCGCCAACCACGCGGGCCAGGCCAAGGCGTCCGGGCCGAACCCGGCAGGCGACGGCAACTTCCTCTACGTCGGTTTCGAGTGGGACTACCAGGGCGTCGACCAGGGGCCGAGCCCCGAGCAGTACGACGCGGCGCTGACGGCGACCTCGGCCGTGCTGGCCCACATCGGCCGCCCCGCCGAGGCCGCGCGTGGTCACAAGGAGACCAGCGTGACCGGCAAGATCGACCCCGGTCACGTCGACATGGACCGGTTCCGCGCGGACCTGTCGGGGAGGAAGAACCACGATGGCCCCGCGCGGCCCGGACAGCCGGTCGCACCCGCGCCGGCGCCGCGGCCGGAACAGCCCGGCGGGTCCGAGCAGGAGGCGATCCTGCGCCGGATCGAGAACGAGCTGCTGGGTCCCAGGGGTCCGAAGGGCGAGATCGTGGGCTGGGACACCGACCTCGGTCCGCGCACGCTCGTGGCGATGCTCGTGGACCTGGTCAACGGTCTCCTCGGCCCGCAGCGGGACGGGCAGGCCGCGGCCCAGGTGCCGCAGCAGCGGTCGATGGACCCCGAAGCGATCAAGACGGCCTTCCAGGCGCTGCCGCCGGAGCAGGCGGCTCCGCTGCTCGCCGAACTGGTGCGCGTCCAGCAAGCCCGTCAGCTCACGCCGGAGCAGCAGGCGCAGGCGGCCCAGCAGAGCCGGTGAGCTCTGAGATCAGCGGCGGGGCGCGGCGGCCCGCCGCTGATCCCGCTCCTCGCGTAACCGTTGCAGCCGCTTGACCAGGGTCGGCTGCTGCGCGAGCGCCTCCGGCCGGTCCAGCAGGCGGTTGAGCCGCTGGTAGTAGCGGGTCGGGGAGATGCCGAAGCGCTCCTGGATGACCCGTTCCTTGTTGCCCGCGTGGTGCCACCACTCGTTCTCGAAGGCGAGGATGGCGTGGTCGGTGTCGTTCACCCGGCGGTCCCCCTCGCTTCGATCTTCGGCCAGGCCGAGTTTACCCGCGTGCGCACTGCTGTTCGATCGGCTGATCGGAGACCTTCGCTTCCTGTGATCCACCGCACTGCCGGATGCCGGAACAAGGTCACCAGCGCAAGATGTTCACACGAGTACGAAACGTCGTGCGCTCCGGGGCTCGGTGCGATTCCGAACCGGCGGTGAAAGTCCGCGAACCGGCGCCGTTCCAGCGGGAACGGCCCGGCCGATCCGGTGGAACTCCGGAACCGACGGTGACAGTCCGGATGGGAGGCAGCGCACGGGTGCCGGAAGCCGCCGTGGCGCGCTGTGCCCACGGCTCCGTCCGCGTCCCCGTCGGCCGCGCTCGCCGCCCACCCGGTGGTCATGACCGGCGGGAGGAGTGGGCGTGCAGAACTTCGCGGAGTGGGTGCTCGGCAACGGGATCACCGTGCTCGGTCAGCAGATCTCCTGGGCGGAACTGGTGGGGCAGGTCTGCGCCCTCGCCGTGGTCTTCCTCGCGCAGCGGCGCACCCTGGCCACCTGGCCGGTCCAGGTGTCGGCGACCGTGCTGCTGTTCGCGGTCTACGCCAGCGCCCACCTCGGCGGCCTGGCCATCCGGCAGGTCATGATCCTGCTGATCTCCGTCTACGGCTGGTGGGCGTGGAGCCGGCGCACCGACCCGGTCTACGGCGTCGTCGTGCGCAAGGCGCGCGTGTCGGAGCGGCTGGCGCTGCTGGCGGCGCTGCTCGTCGGCACGGCGGCGTTCGCGCTGCTGCTGACCGAGCTCGACGCGTCGTGGGCGCCGTGGCCCGACGCCTGGATCTTCGTCGGCACGCTGGTCGCCTTCTGGGCGCAGGGTCGCGGACTGGTCGAGTTCTGGCTGGTGTGGCTGGCCGTCGACGCCGTCGGGGTGCCGCTGCAGATCGCCTCCGGGCTGTGGTTCAGCGCCGCGATCTACGTGGTGTTCGCCGCGCTGGTGATCCACGGCTGGTGGAGCTGGAACCGCACCGCCCGAAGGCAGCGAGCGCAGCGGCCCGCCGCGGTCAAGCCTTGACTTGCCCCGGACCCCCTGGTGGATTCGGATGATCGAATACGAAAGGGGTCCGGCCATGGTCCGTCGGTTCCGCTGGGTCGCCGTCGCCGCGCTGTGCACAGCGCTGGTGGCTCCCGCGCCCGCGATCGCAGAGGTTGCACCGAGCACCGGTTTCGAGGATTCGCGGGGCGCGCGGTGGACGACACCCGGGGAGGAAGCCGCCTTCCTGTCCGAGGTCGACCGCGCGCAGCCCGACGTCGAGGTAGAGACGATCGGCGCCAGCGTCCAGGACCGGCCGCTGCGGCTGGCCCGCGTCGGATCGGGCCGGTCGAAGGTGCTGTTCGTCTGCTCGCAGCACGGTGACGAGCCGGCGGGCCGCGAGGCGTGCCTGAGCACCATCCGCGACCTCGGCTACTCGCAGGACGAGCGCGTGCGGCGCTTGCTGCGCTCCACGACGGTCCTGTTCATGCCCAACGCCAACCCCGACGGGCACGTGGCGAACACCCGCGAGAACGCCGACGGCATCGACATCAACCGCGACCACCTCGCGCTGGCCTCGCCCGAGGCGCGGGCCGTCGCGCGGGTGATGCGCGACGAGCGTCCCGCCGTCGTGCACGACCTGCACGAGTTCGGCGCGCAGCCGCCGTACTACGTCAAGGACTTCCTCGCGCTCTGGCCTCGCAACCTCAACGCCGGCGAGCAGGTGCGTTCGGAGTCCGAGCGGCTCTCGGAGCGCTACGTCCGGCCCGCGGTGGAGGAAACCGGCCTCTCGACCGGCGTCTACGGCATCTGGACCGACCCGGAGACCGGCGAGCCGATCAAGCAGGTCGCGGGCGACGGGCAGGAACGCATCCTGCGCAACACCGTCGGCGTGAAGAACGCGGTCGGCCTGCTGGTGGAGAGCCGCGTCGAGCCGCTGGCGGGCGAGGACGAGGCGACCAACAACCGGCGGCGCGTCGGCTCGCACCTCACCTCGGTGGAGGCGACCCTGCGGATGTCCACCGAGCGCCGCGACCAGATCGAGTCGGCCATCACCAAGGCCCGCATGGACGGCATGGCGAACCGGGGACCGCTCTACTTCGGCGGCGCCGACAACGAGCCGCCCGCGCCCGAGGACGTCGAGAAGTCCCCGGCCTGCGCCTACCGGCTCACCGGCGAGCAGGCCGCGCGCTTCGGCGAGGTCCTCGACCTGCACGGCGTGCACAGCGTCCCGGCGGGCGAGGGCCGCATCGTGCCGATGCACCAGCCCGCGCGCTCCCTGGCGGCGCTGCTGCTCGACGCCCGCGGCGAATACCGCCTGACCGAAGCGGAGCCGGTCGCCTGCCGCTGACCCACGCCATCTGCCCGTTCGCCCGCCCTGCTGACGTGGGGCGGGCGAACAGCTTTCCGGCGGAGGCTGGTGGTGCCTGCGTGCAAGTACGGCTCGTCGGCTTTCCGCCCGACGGTCCGCAGGCCCCCGAAAACACCGGTGCCCGACACGCCGAAGCGTGTCGGGCACCTTGAGCCGCGAGCCCTCACCTCAGGGGTGCGGAGGCCGCCGCAGCGTCCGCAAGGCGGTCCACATGGCCGTCATCAAAGCCGTCAGCGAGATCGTCCTCCGGGCCGCCGCGGCGTCGTCAGGCGACGCCGGGGTCCGACGTCTGCGGACCGGCCGCCTTGACGTCGTCGATCTGGTACTTCCGCGCCGCCTCGGCGACCTTGGCCTCCTCGACCTCGCCCTGCCGGGCCAGCGCCGACAGGGTGGCGACCACGGTCGACTCGGCGTCGACCAGGAACACCCGCCGCGCCGCGGGACGCGTGTCGGAGAACCCGAAGCCGTCGGTGCCGAGGCTGACCATGTCGCCGCGCACCCAGGGCCGGATCATGTCCGGCACGGCACGCATCCAGTCGCTGACCGCCACCACCGGGCCGCCCGCGTCGGCCAGCGCCCGCGTCACGTGAGGCACGCGCCGCTCGCCCTCCGGGTGCAGCAGGTTGTGCCGGTCGGCGGCCTCGGCCTCGCGCTTCAGCTCCGACCACGACGTCGCGGACCAGACGTCGGCCCGCACGCCCCAGTCCTCGGCCAGCAGCTCCTGCGCGCGCAGCGCCTCCGGCATGATCACCCCGGAGGCCAGGATCTGCGCCCGCGGGCCCGACCCGGAGGACGCCTCCCGGTACCGGTAGAGGCCCCGCAGCAGCCCGTCGACGTCCAGGCCCTCCGGCTCCGCGGGCTGCTGGTACGGCTCGTTGTAGACCGTGAGGTAGTAGAAGACGTTCTCGGCGTCCTCCCCGTACATCCGCCGCAGGCCGTCCTTGACGATGTGGGCGACCTCGAAGGCCCACGCCGGGTCGTAGGACACCACCGCCGGGTTCGTCGCCGCCAGCAGCAGCGAGTGGCCGTCGGCGTGCTGCAGCCCCTCGCCGGTCAGCGTGGTCCGCCCGGCCGTGGCGCCGAGCAGGAAGCCCCGCGTCATCTGGTCGGCCGCCGCCCACAGACTGTCGCCGGTGCGCTGGAAGCCGAACATCGAGTAGAAGATGTAGACCGGGATCATCGGCTCGCCGTGCGTGGCGTAGCTGGTGCCCGCGGCGGTGAACGACGCCGTCGAGCCGGCCTCGTTGATGCCCTCGTGCAGGATCTGGCCCTGCTCGCTCTCCCGGTAGGCCAGCATGAGCTGGTAGTCGACCGGTGTGTAGGACTGGCCGAGCGGGTTGTAGATCTTCTGGGACGGGAACATCGAGTCCATCCCGAAGGTCCGCGCCTCGTCCGGGATGATCGGCACGATCCGGGGCCCGATCTCGGGGTCCTTGGCCAGGTCCTTGAGCAGCCGGACGAAGGCCATCGTGGTGGCCACCTCCTGCTTGCCCGAGCCGCGCCGGACCACGTCGTAGACCTTGTCGCCGGGCAGCACCAGCGCCTTGGACTTGACCCGCCGCTCCGGCAGGTAGCCGCCGAGCCGCTGCCGCCGCTCCTGCAGGTACTGGATCTCCGCCGACTCCTGGCCGGGGTGGTAGTACGGCGGCAGGTACGGGTCCTGCTCGAGCTGCTCGTCGGAGATCGGGATCCGCAGGCTGTCCCGGAACAGCTTCAGGTCGTCCAGGGTCATCTTCTTCATCTGGTGGGTCGCGTTGCGGCCCTCGAAGTGCGGTCCGAGGCCGTAGCCCTTGATCGTCTTGGCCAGGATGACCGTGGGCTGGCCGTGGTGCTCGGTCGCGGCCTTGTAGGCGGCGTAGACCTTGCGGTAGTCGTGGCCGCCGCGGCGCAGGCCCCAGATCTCCTCGTCGCTGAGGTCGCGGACGATGTCCTTTGTGCGCGGGTCGCGGCCGAAGAAGTGCTCCCGCACGAAGGCGCCGTCGTTGGCCTTGTAGGTCTGGTAGTCGCCGTCGGGCGTGGTGTTCATCAGGTTGACCAGCGCGCCGTCGCGGTCGGCGTGCAGCAGGGCGTCCCACTCCCGGCCCCAGATCACCTTGATGACGTTCCAGCCCGCGCCGCGGAAGAACGCCTCCAGCTCCTGGATGATCTTGCCGTTGCCCCGGACCGGGCCGTCGAGCTGCTGGAGGTTGCAGTTGACGACGAAGGTCAGGTTGTCCAGGCCCTCGTTGGCCGCCACGTGCAGCAGGCCGCGCGACTCCGGCTCGTTCATCTCGCCGTCGCCGAGGAAGGCCCACACCCGCTGCTGGCTGGTGTCCTTGATGCCCCGGTCGCGCAGGTAGCGGTCGAAGCGGGCCTGGAAGATCGCGTTCATCGGGCCAAGGCCCATCGAGACCGTCGGGAACTCCCAGAAGTCGGGCATCAGCCGCGGGTGCGGGTAGGAAGGCAGGCCGCCGCCGGGGCCGGCGTGGGAGTACTCCTGGCGGAACCCGTCGAGCTGGCCGGTGGACAGCCGTCCCTCCAGGAACGCCCGCGCGTAGATGCCGGGGGAGGCGTGGCCCTGGATGTAGAGGTGGTCACCGCCGCCGGGGTGGTCCTTGCCCTTGAAGAACCAGTTGAAGCCGACCTCGTAGAGGCTCGCCGAGGAGGCGTAGGAGGAGATGTGCCCGCCGACGCCGATGCCCGGGCGCTGCGCGCGGTGCACCATCATCGCGGCGTTCCAGCGGGTCCAGGCGCGGTAGCGGCGCTCGGTCTCCTCGTCGCCGGGGAACCACGGCTCGAGCTCGGTGGGGATGGTGTTCACGTAGTCGGTGCTGGTCAGCGACGGGACGCCCACGCCGCTCTCCCGCGCCCGCTGCAGCAGGCGCAGCATCAGGTATCGCGCACGTTGCTGGCCGGTCGCCGACAGCACGGAGTCGAACGACTGCAGCCACTCCTCGGTCTCCTCCGGGTCGATGTCCGGGAGGTGGGAGGCGAGGCCGTCGCGGATGACCCGCACGCGGTGCTGCGGGGCTCCGTTGCTGCCGACGTCGTTGTTGAGCGGGGACAAGAGGTACTCCTCGACTACGTCGTGGCCTTTGCGCGCCGGAGTGATGTCCGACACCTCCATCGTCCCCCATCATCGTCCCGGATGCGTACGCCGTCATCACTACCGGTCAGTACGCCGTACCCGTCCAGCCGCGCTCGGGCTACAGTCGTTCCCTAACGCGCAGTTCCGGCGTGTCGTAGCGCCAGCAGTTGCGCCGGTGGCCCTTGGCGGTGTTCGCTAACGGCCAGATCGTGGAAGTGGTGTGCGGCGGGCGCGACGCCCGCGCCGCACCGGTGGTATTGGAGGAGTGAGAAAACCGTGGTCGCCGCGGGAGACGCCGGCAAAGGCGATGTCGACGTCGCCGACAAGCTCGACATCGAGCCGGAGATGGTTGTCCAGGAGTTCGGTTGGGACGAGGACGTCGACGACGACGTCCGCGCCGCGATCGAGGAGCGTTGCGGGAGCGAGCTGCTCGACGAGGACGCCGACGAAGTGGTCGATGTCGTGCTGCTGTGGTGGCGCGACGATGATGGTGACCTGACGGACACGCTCCTCGACGTGATGACACCGCTGGCCGACGAGGGGGTCATCTGGGTGCTGACCCCGAAGACCGGCCGGGACGGCTACGTCGAGCCCAGTGACATCGCCGAGGCCGCTTCGACGTCCAACCTCGCCCAGACGGCCAACGCCGGCGTCGGGGACGCGTGGATGGGCACGAGGCTGGCGTACCGGAAGACCAAGTCCAAGCGCTGAGGTGCGGGCACCGGCGGCGCGGTAAGGCTGTCGGTGCCCACACGGCCCGCATCGGTGTAGGTTCGGCGTGCAAACGCTCATGCCGTACGGAAGGGTGCGCTTATGACGGTCGAGGTCGGTGCGCAGGCACCGGACTTCACGTTGCCGGACTACAACAAGGAGCAGGTCTCCCTGTCCGGTTTCCGGGGCAAGAAGAACGTGCTTCTGGTCTTCTACCCCTTCGCCTTCAGCGGTATCTGCCAGGGCGAGCTGTGCCAGGTCCGCGACGACCTTGGCGACTTCCAGAACGACGACGTGCAGGTGCTCGGCGTGTCCGTCGACTCCCCGTTCGCGCTGAAGGCGTGGGCGGAGCAGGAGGGCTACACCTTCCCGCTGCTGTCGGACTTCTGGCCGCACGGTGAGATCGCCAAGGCCTACGGTGTGTTCAACGAGAAGGCCGGCATGGCCAACCGCGGCACCTTCCTGATCGACAAGGAGGGCGAGGTCCGCTTCGCCGAGGTGAACCAGCCGGGCGAGGCGCGCGACCAGGGCGTGTGGAAGAAGGCCCTGGCCGACCTCTCCGCCTGACGTCGCTGATGTCGCGTGGTGGTCGACCGGTACAGTGTCTCCAGCCGGACCGCGAGGAACGGCTCTGGGGGTCCCGGTCGGTGCGTCGGTCGGCCGCCATCCCGGGCGCATAGCTCAGCGGAAGAGCACTTGCCTTACAAGCAAGGGGTCGTAGGTTCGAACCCTACTGCGCCCACCAGAACTCACTTGACCAGGTGGAACGGCGTTCGCTTCGGGGTTCGCCGCTTCCGCTTTGATGCGGTCGGCGCTGGCGCGCGATTCGCAA
Source organism: Saccharopolyspora erythraea NRRL 2338 (assembly GCF_000062885.1). Lineage (NCBI taxonomy): Bacteria > Bacillati > Actinomycetota > Actinomycetes > Pseudonocardiales > Pseudonocardiaceae > Saccharopolyspora > Saccharopolyspora erythraea. The sequence goes on from NC_009142.1 coordinate 1,684,613, forward strand.
TCGCGTCCAGCCCGAGAATTGCGCCAGGTCCGTAGCAGTATTCTTCCCGCGGAATTCGCCCCGCGGACTTTTCCGGGCGGTTCATTTCTCTGTCGCGCCGAGTCGCCCTGGCAACCGAACGTGCCGCTGCGGCGTGCGTAAGTGCACATGGCGCAGAGGATGGGGGTTCGGATGGCGGACTGGATGTGGGGCCTAGTCCTGGTGGGCGGGGTCCTGCTGCTCCTCGGCTTCACTGCCTGGCAGGGGCGCGACCGGGACGGTGGTGGTAGCGGTGGCGGTGGGGCGTCGAGCTACTGGGATTCGGGTGGGGGCGGCGGTGGTGGTGCTGACTGATCGCCGGCACCAGCATCGTCGAGGAGTGAGCGGCTTCTCGGCACCCGCCGCTCACGACATCTGAGTTACATCAGCACGACCTGGCGCACTGCTGTTCCGTCGTCCAGTCGATCGAACCCGGCGTTGATCTCGTCGAGCCCGAGCCGGTGGGACAGCAGCGCGTCGACCGGCAAGGCGCCCGACTGGTACATCTGGATGAACCTCGGGACGTCGCGCCGCGGCACGCACGAGCCGAGGTAGCTGCCGCGCAGCGTCCGCTCCTCGGCGACGATGCTGAGCGCGGGCAGGGTCAGGCGGGCCTCGGGATCGGGCAGCCCGACCGTGACGGTGGTGCCGCCGCTGCGGGTCGCGTCGTACGCCTGTTGCAGCACGTGCACCACACCGGTCGTGTCGAGCACCTTCTCCGCGCCGCCGCTTGTGAGCTCGCGGACGCGCTGGACGGCGTCCGGGCCGCCCTCGACGGTGTGGGTGGCACCGAGTTCCGAGGCGAGTTTCCGTTTGTGCTCGACGACGTCCACGGCGACCACTGTGGAGGCTCCGGCCGCCTTCGCCGCGAGCAGCGCGGCAAGGCCCACCCCTCCGAGGCCGAACACCGCCACGCTGTCGCCCGGCCGGATCTGCGCCGAGTACAGGGCGGCGCCGGCCCCGGTCAGGACCGCGCAGCCGAACAGCGCGGCGATCTCGAAAGGCACCTCCGGATCGACCTTCACCGCCGACCGGGACGACACCACGATGTGTTCGGCGAAGGCCGACACGCCGAGGTGGTGGTAGGGTCGCGAGCCGTCCTCCTCGGTGAACCGCATGCCGCCGCCGAGCAGCGCGCCCTTCGTGTTGGCCGCCGCGGCAGGCCCGCACAGCGCGGGGCGGCCCGCCACGCAGCGCTCGCACTCCCCGCACGACGGGACGAACGCGAGCACGACGTGATCGCCGGGCTCGAAGCCGCTGCCCTGTTCGGCCTCTAGGACCTCACCCGCCGCCTCGTGCCCCAGCGCGAGCGGCAGCGGCCGGGGACGCGAACCGTTGATCACCGAGAGGTCCGAGTGGCAGAGCCCGGCCGCCCGCACCCTGACCAGCAACTCGCCCGGACCTGGCGGGTCGAGCTGGAGTGTCGTGACGTCGATCGGCTGGGAGGTCCCGTAGGGCTTCTCAGCTCCGGACTCGCGCAGTACGGCCGCACGCACCTGCATCATCACGCCTCCGATCCGGCGACCGGCGCACACCGGGTCACCTGCCGCTCCACCAACAGCGGAATCACCTCGCCGACCACGATCCGCGTGAAGTGCTCCGTCTCGCAGTGCCGGGCGAAGTCGTCCTCGGTGTCGTACTCCTCGACCAGGACGACGACATCGTCGCTGTCTGTCGCGGCGTGCACGTCGTAGCGACGACACCCGGGCTCGGCCAGCGACGCAGGCACCATCGGTTCCAGCAGTTCGAGCACCCGCGCCCGCTCACCCGGCTTGGTGACGTACCGCGCGACCACGACGAAACCCATGCTCTCCGTTCCCAGCAACCGCAGCCCCGGTGGCTCCGGCTCAGCGACCAGGGTGCGGTGTCGGAGGTAGCGGGCGCCAGGGCTCCCACAGAGGGTCACGCTACGTGTTCGGGTACCACCCGCAAGTGGACACAGGGCATTGCCGATCGAGGTGTTCCGTGTCAGGCGCGACCGCCCACGCGAAGACCTGCTTGCATGGGGGTATGCGTGTTGTTGTCACGGGAGCCGCGGGGTACGTCGGGCGGGCGGTGGTTGGGGAGCTGCTGGGTGCCGGGCATGAGGTGGGGGCGTTGGTGCGGCGGGCGCCGACGGCGGACCTCGGGGAGGTGGAGCTGCACCACGGGGACCTGCTCGATGAGGACGCGGTTGCGGCTGCGGTGCGGGGTGCCGATGCCGTTGTGCACCTGGCGGGGCTGACGCGGGTGCGTGAGTCGGTGGAGCACCCGGGGCGGTTCTACCGGGTGAACGTCGGGGGCACCGCGACGGTGGTCGAGGCGCTGATGAGCACGGCGGCGGCCACGGGGGCCGTGCCGCGGTTCGTCCTCGCTTCGACCGGGGCCGTGTACGGGACGCCGAAGAAGCAGCCGATCGGCGAAGACGCGATGCCGCATCCGCAGAGTCCTTACGCCGCGACGAAGTTGGCCGCGGAGCAGTTGCTGGACGCCGCTGCGAAGACGGGTGGGATCGCGGCGGCGACCGTCCGGATCTTCAACGCCGCTGGGTCGGTCGGTGGCCACGCGGATGCCGACGACACGCGCATCATCCCGCGTGCCCTTGCCGCGGCGGCGGGGCACATTCCGCACCTCGAGGTGTACGGCGACGGTTCGGCGGTGCGCGACTACGTGCACGTCGCCGACATCGCGACCGCGATCGTCACCGTCCTGACTCGCAGCCGCGAGGGACGGCACGAGGTGTTCAACGTGGGGGCGACGCCGGCGAGCGTGGCCGACATCATCGACGCGGCCGAGGCGGTGACCGGCCGCAGGGTTCCGGTGGTGCGCAAACCCGCGAATCCGGCTGAATCGCCGGAACTCCGGGCCGACACCACCAAGCTGCGCGGGCTCGGTTGGGAGCCCCGGCGTTCCGCTCTCCGGCAGCTCATCGCCGACCAGTGGAACCCGACGCGGTGACTGGAGGAACCGGCCGGAGTGGTCTGCGCAACAGGGTGTTGACCTCTACATAACTAGAGATCTCAGGATTCTTCCCGTCGCAAGCAGTCCCGAAAAGGGGCTACGTCGAAGGGAATTCGTGATGTCCGAGACCGCGCTGCGCCTTGCCGTCATCGTCGGTAGCACCCGTGAAGGCCGATTCGCCGAGACCGTGTCCGCTTGGTTCGCCGAGCAGGCCCACATGCACAACGACATGGACGTCGACGTCGTCGACCTCGCCGACGCCGGGCTGCCCGCCGTGCATCCAGCCGAGGCCACACCCCCGTTGCAGGACTTCGCCGCGCGCCTCGACGCCGCCGACGCGTTCGTGATCGTGACGCCGGAGTACAACCACGGCTACCCGGCGTCGCTGAAGTTCGCCATCGACTCGGCGTACCGGGAGTGGAACGCCAAACCCGTCGGGTTCGTCTCCTACGGCGGTATCTCGGGCGGGCTGCGGGCGGTCGAGCAGCTGCGGCAGATCTTCGCCGAGCTGCACACCGTCACGGTCCGCGACACGGTGAGCTTCCACGGTGTCTGGGGGCAGTTCGGCGAGGACGGCGATCCGGTCGATGCGGAAGGCGTGAACCAGGCCGCGAAGAAGATGCTCGACCAGCTGGTCTGGTGGGGTAGGGCGACGCGGGACGCCCGCACCGAACGGCCCTATGCCGCGTAGGGAGTCCTCGGGCCGGGCGCGGAGTCCGGCCCGAGGGGGATCGACTCCGGAGCGGAGGCGGGCAGGGGCGGACCTGCGGGCCGGGCGGACCTGCGGGCTGGGGCGGATCGGAGTGCTTGGGCGGACGCAAAACCGGTCCCGGCACCGCGCCGGCTCGCCGGTCAGCCGCCATGCCACCTCCGGCTCCGGACCCGGTCACGCAGGCGCAGCGCCGCCGAACCGGATATCCCGGACAAGTCGCCGCCGCTCCTTCACCCTTGCGCCCAACCGGACCTATCCAGGCGGACCGCTCCGGAGGGAAGCTACTGCGATCACGCTGATCCGCCGGGGCGCTGGGGAGGGCTTATGCGGCGGCCATGGCTTTCGCGAGTGCTGGGTGTCCTGACGGCGACCGCGCTGCTGCTCGTCGGCGGCGTGGTCGCCCAGCGCACCGCCACGCTCCCGCGCGTCGCGCCCGCCGCTCCGCCGCCGGCCCCGGCGGCGCAGCCGGCGCCGCCTCCGCCGCCTCCGCCGCTGGGGCCGCCGGTCCTCGCCGTGAAGGTCGACAACGCTCCCGCTGCCCGTCCGCCGACCGGGCTCGGCGCCGCCGACGTCGTGTTCGTCGAACCCGTGGAGGCCGGCATCACCCGGCTGATCGCCGTGTTCGCCTCCGCCCGTCCGCCCGTCGTCGGGCCGGTGCGCAGCGCGCGTGAGACGGACCTGCGCCTGCTTCCGCAGTTCGGCCGTCCGACGCTGGCGTTCTCCGGTGCCGCGCCCGAGCTGCAACCGGCGATCGACCAGGCGTCGGTGCACAACGCGTCCGCCATCGCGTCGCCGAACGCCTACTTCCGCAGCGGCGACCGGAAAGCCCCGCACAACATGTACGTGCGCCCCGATCGCCTGCCGCCGGGTGACGGCTGGTCGCCGCGTGCGCCGCTGGTGTTCGGGCCGCCTCCGCCCGGAGGGGTGCCGACCACCGGCCAGGAGGTGCGCTACCGCGCCGCGTCGATGTCCTTCCAGTGGTCGGACGGGCGGTGGCTGGTGTCGATGGACGGGCGTCCGCATGCGTCCGTCGATAGTGGACGGACAGCCGTGAGTACCGTTGTGCTGCAACATGTTCCCGTGCGCGACTCGGCTCTCGAAGACAGCGTCGGCAACGTTTCGCCGTTCGCCGAGACCGTCGGTGCCGACCGGGCGACGGTGCTGCGTGACGGCATGGCGTGGGAGGCGACGTGGTCGCGTCCGGCGCCCGATGTCGGCACCACGTACACCACGCCGACCGGCGAGCCGATTCCGCTCGCCCCGGGGCAGGTCTGGATCGTGCTCGTCCCAGCCTGACGGGGCCGCCGGGCGAACGACCAATGGCGGATCCCAACGCGCGCCAGAACGCACGCTGCTGAACTCGCAGACGGTGTGGGATCGTGGAGATTTGGTGTCTGCAAAGGCAGAAATAGCTGACCGGCGAGTGGAGCCGCAAACTCGCCTCCTACGAGGTCGGGCGGCCGGAGAGGTAGGTGCGCAGGACCTCGATGTCGCCGATCTCCTCCGGCTCGACGGCTCGCGGGTCGGCGCTCAGGACGACGAAGTCGGCCTGCTTGCCCACCTCCACCGATCCGACCTCGTGCTCGGACCGGAGCTGCCACGCCGCGTCGATCGTCACCGCCCGCAGAGCCTCCTCGACCGTGATGCGCTCCGCCGCGCCCAGCACCACCCCGCGGCCGGCGGTGCGCCGCGTCACCGCGACCTCGATGTTGCGCAGCGGCTAGCTGGGTGTGACCGGGACGTCGTTGTGCAGCGAGACCCGGATTCCGGCGTCCAGCGCGCTGCGGGCGGCCGTCCACCCCTGCGCGCGTTCCCCGAAAAGCTCGCCCATCACATCGCCCCAATACCGCACGTGGGCGAGGAAGAGGCTGCACGTCACGCCCAGCTCCGCCGCCCGCCGGTACTGCCGGCCGGTCATGAGGCAGCAGTGCTCCAGCCGGGTCCGGTGGTCCTCGCGCGGCACCTCCCGCAGCGCCGCTTCGATCGCGTCGAGCACCAGGTCGATCGCGGTGTCGCCCTGGGCGTGCACGGCGATCTGCTCTCCGGCGGCCAGCGCTTCGAGGCACAGCGCGCGCACCTGCGCCTGCGTGTAGTTGCAGCAGCCGCGCTTGCCGGCGACGCCGAGCCGCCGCGAGACCTCGGTGTCCTGGTACGGGAACGACGCCGCGAACGTGCCCACCCACGGCGAGCCGTCCGCCCACAGCTTCACCCCGACGTCCCGGAACAGCGGCCCACCGGCCGGTCCGTCCACGTCCGGCCAATTGGACATCCGGTAGGCCCGCACCCGCACCGCCGGGTGAGCTTGCGCGTGGAAGAGCGGGCGGCTCGACGGGTCGAGCGCGAGCTCGCCGACCGTCGTCACGCCCGCCGCGGCGTAGGCGGCGTACTCGCGGGCGAGCAGCACCGGTACCTCCTCCGGCGTCACCGCCAGCGGCGCACCGGCCATCATGATCGTCGCCGGGATCTCCTCGGCGCGGCCGGTCGGATCGCCGTTCTCGTCGCGCACGAACCACGAGCCCGCCGGGTCGGGTGTGTCGCGGTTGATGCCGGCTGCCGCCATGGCGAGCGTGTTGCCCCAGGCGGAGTGGGCGCTGTTGTGCAGGACGGCCAGCGGGTTGCGCGGTGCGAGGTGATCCAGGTACTCGCGCGTCGGCTCCGGCAGTTCCGGCCGCAGCAGTTCCTCCCACCCGACGATGGTCAGCGCCTCGCCGGGTTGGGCCGTCGCGACGGCCGCTCGCACCTTGGCCAGCACCTGCTCCGAGGTCGGGCAGACCGGCGCCCGGACGTCGATGACACCGCGACCGCGGAACGACATGCCCAGGCTCGGATGCCCGTGCGCCTCCACGAAGCCGGGCAGCAGCGCGTTCCCGCCGAGGTCGACGACCTCCGCCGACGGGCCCGCGAGGCCGAGGACCGCCGCCCGCGTCCCCACCGCCGTGATCACGCCGCCGGAGACGGCGACGGCTTCGGCGGTGGGGTTCGCCGGGTCCATGGTGACGATCGGTCCGCCGGTGAGGACCAGTTCGTCGTTCACGGCAGCCTCACGCGAGCTCGACCAGCGCGTGGACCGGCAGGTGGTCCGACGGGAACCAGCCGTCCTTGCGGAACGGGTTGATCGCGGCCTTGAGCACCCGCACCCGGTCGTTGGCGAGCAGCCAGTCGATCCGGTCGCCGCCCTCGACCGGCTCCTCGTACCCGCCGAAGGTGCCCCACGCCGGCGTCAGCCGCTCGGCCGCCGTCTCCCAGCCGTCGGCGAGCCCGCCCGAGGTGAGGATCCGGTAGGACTCCGAGTCCCCGGCCCGCGTGTTGAAGTCGCCCGTCAGCAGCACCGGCAGCCCGGCGTCGAAACCCGCGATGCGGTCGCGGACCAGGGCCGCGCTGCGCTGCCGCGAGTTCTCCGACTGGTGGTCGAAGTGCGTGTTGACGTGGGTGAACTCGCGACCGGTGCGCAGGTCGCGGAACCGCACCCAGGTGACCATCCGGACCACGGTGTTGCCCCAGCTCGCCGACCCGATGACGTTCGGCGTGTCCGAGAGCCAGAAGTGGTCGTAGTCCAGCGGCTCCACGCGGCGGGTGTCGTAGTAGATCGACATGAACTCGCCGCGCCCGCCGCCCTCGCGGCCGAGCCCGATCCAGTCGTAGTGCGCCGGGATGTCGGCGTGGACCTGCTTGACCTGGCGGTAAAGCGCTTCCTGCACGCCGAGCAGCGTCGGCGACTCGGCGTTGAGCAGCTCGGCCAGGATCGGGCGGCGCGTGCTCCACGCGTCGGGGCTGGGCGGCACGGCCTTGGAGTCGTAGCGGATGTTGAAGCTCATAACGTGCAGCCGCTCGCCCTGGGCGGGGCCGATGAGCGGGCCCTTCGCGCGGGCCATCGCGTGCCCGGCGCCGACGACCCCGGCGACGCCCGCCAGGCCCGCCATGCCGAGCACACCTCGTCTGGTCACCCGAGATCGGGACAACAACGTCTCCCTCCAGTCCTGCGAACTCACCGGCGGAGTCTCGCCGCACCAGCGTGCCCGGCGTTGACGCCGAGGGGAACAGTGGCGGAAAACTCCGGAGCAGCAGGCGGAACTTCGCTACGCTCGTACATATGAGTGAACGGCGCCTTTTGCTGGTCCACGCCCACCCCGACGACGAGTCGACCGGGACCGGCGCCACGATGGCGCGCTACGCGAACGAGGGCGCGACGGTGTCCCTGGTGACCTGCACCAGCGGCGAGCTGGGAGAGGTCGTGGCCGACGATCTCGCGCACCTGCGCGGAAATCCCGACGCGCTCGGCGAGCACCGGCGCGGCGAGATCGCCGAGGCGCTGCGCGAGCTGGGCGACATCCGGCACCACTGGCTGGGCGGCCCCGGACGCTTCCGCGACAGCGGCATGGCCGGTGAGGACACCAACGACGCGGCCGAGTGCTTCGCCAAGGCCGACCGCGACGACGTGACCCGCGCGATGGTCGAGATCCTGCGCGCCGAACGCCCGCACGTCGTGGTCACCTACGACGACACCGGCGGCTACGGCCACCCCGACCACATCGCCGCCAACCACGCGCTGATGTACGCGCTGGGCCCGGCCGCCGACCCCGCCTACCTGCCCGAGCTCGGCGAACCCTGGGACGTGCCGAAGGTCTACTGGATGACCCTGCCGCGCTCGTTCGTCAAGGACGTCCAGGCGGCCGGGATCGAGGGCTTCGAGCCCTTCACCGTCCCGGACGAGGACATCACCGCCGTGCTCGACGGCCGCGACCACCACGCGAAGAAGCTCGCCGCGCTGCGCACCTACCGCAGCCAGGTCAGCCTCGACGACGGCGACTTCTTCGCCACGTTGGTGCAGGACCCGCGCTTCGCCATCGAGCACTACGTGCTCGTGCGCGGTGAACGCGGCCCCGGTTCCGGGCCGCACAACTGGGAGAACGACCTCTTCGCCGGTCTGGACTGACCCGGCTGCGCCGTTCGCCTCAGAGGTCATCGGCGGACGGCCGAAGTTCACCCACGAGTAGCCGACCGCGGATAACCTCCCGGCGTTGATCACCCCGATCCGCCGGGAGGTTTGCCGTGCGCCGGATTGTCCCCCTGTTAGCCATGTCGCTGGCCTTGCTGGTCGGCGCGCTACCGGCGTCGGCGGGCGCGCCGAGCGCCGTCACACCGCTGCCGCAGGCGCACGCGCACAACGACTACGAGCACGACCGGCCGCTCTTCGACGCCCTCGACCGCGGTTTCACCAGCGTCGAAGCCGACATCCACCTGGTCGACGGCGCGCTGCTGGTCGCCCACGACCGCCCCGACACCACGCCCGAGCGCAACCTCCGGGCGCTCTACCTGGACCCGCTGCGCGACCTGGTCAAGGCCAACGGCGGATCGGTCTTCCCCGGCTACGAAGGCGGGTTCCAGCTCCTCGTCGACATCAAGGCCGATGGCGCGGCGGCGTACGAGCTGCTGGACAAGATCGTGCGCGACCCGGCGTATGCAGGTGTTTTCACCCACTACGCCGGGGGCGAGGTCAAGCGGGGGCCGGTGACGATCGTGCTCTCCGGCGACCGCCCGCGCGACGTCATGGAAGGCCAGGACGACCGCTACGCGTTCTACGACGGCCGCATCAATGCCGACGGCGATCTCGGCATCGGCGCGGACGCGAAGCTGGTGCCGCTGGTCTCGCAGAACTGGACGAACGAGTTCTCGTGGGTCGGCATCGGCGGCATGCCCGAGGACCAGCGCGCGAAGCTGCACAAGATCGTCGACGACGCGCACGCCGCCGGTCAGCGCGTGCGGTTCTGGGCGACGCCGGACGCGGCGCTGCCCAACCGCGAAGCGGTGTGGCGCGAGCTGGTCGACGCGGGTGTCGACCACATCAACACCGACGACCTCGACGGCCTGGCGAAGTTCCTCAAGAGCTGAGGCGGTCGAGGAACGCCGCCCACGCCTCGTGCGTGAACGCCAACGCTGCGCCGTCCGGGTCCTTGGAGTCCCGGACGGCGACAGCGGCCCCGACGAAGGCGACCTCGACGCAGTTGCCGTTGCCCCCGACACCGGTCCGGCTGCTCTTCCGCCAGTGGGCGTCAGCGAGATCCATACCTGCCATCCCTTCGCCTAGTGCCCGCCAGCCAGGCGATGCACCAGCTTGGCGGAGTCACTGGTGTTCAGTGCCTCGGCACGCAGTCGTTCGAAAACCCGGGTAGCCATGGAGATGGCGTGGTCCTTCTCGACGTGCATGGCACCGACCGTGTGCTCGATGTACAGGATGTCAGGCTCGTCATGCTCTGGGTAGCTGAGCAGCGTGAACGAGCCTTCCAGACCGTGATGCGACTCCCTCGCGTGCGGGACGACCTGAAACGAGACGTTGGGCAGCTCGTTGATCTCCAGGATCTTGCGGAGCTGCCGCCGCATGACCTCCGCTCCGCCCACCGGCCGGGTCAACACCCGTTCCTCCACGATCGCGGTGAGACCGAGTGGTGACTCCGCGTCGGTCAGGCGTTGCCCCCGCCGCATCCGCGCTGCGATGGCATTCTCGACTTCCGCGGCGGTCAGTTCCTTGCTGTTCTTGAAGATCGCCCGCGTGTATTCCTCGGCCTGCAACAGTCCTGGCACGTACGACAGTTGCCACTCCCGGATGGAGATGGCGTCCTCCTCCAGGTCGAAGTACCCCCTGTTCTTGATCCCATACGCGTGCCACCAGGGTTTCTCCTTGGCCGCGCGGGCCAGTTCGAGCAGGTCCTCGTCGTAGGTGTCGTAGAGGTCCATCATCGAGCGCACTTCGTGCACCGACGTGGCCACCTCCCCGGTTTCCTTGCGGCTCAGAGCGCTGGTGGACATGTCCAGTCCGGCCGCGGCCTGCTCCTGCGTCATCCCGGCGGCCTCGCGGAGCCGGCGGATGCGGCGCGCCAGGCGACGGCGCCGGAACGGGATGGTCGTCGTGACCACGGGACCGACCTCCGATCAACGGTGATCGTCCAATGATCCACGCGGGAAACCAGGATCGGGATTCCCGATTCCGGTGTTCCCGATCGGACCGTTCCCGATTCCGTGTTCCCGCTTCTGGGTTCCCGTGTGGACACTCGCCGGTACCGCTACCGATTCCAGGGAGGTTTTGCCGATGACACCGCGCGTCTTCGGACTGGCGTGGCCGGACGAGAACGGCGAACCGGACGCCGACAACGTTTGCATCTGGGGCATGGAGCTGCCCGAGAGCGCCGTCCTGTACTGGCAGGACGACAACGGGCGCAGCCAGTTCGCCGTTTTCGAGTCCGTCGAGAGGGCGGCCGCCCGCTACGGCCGCGCCTTCAACCTGGTTCTGCACCGCCCCTGACGGCACGCGACCCGAGGGGTGTTGCCGCTACCGGCGTCATCCCTCGGCGACGTGCGTCCGCTGCCGGTGCTTGAGCGTGTAGGCGTGGACGAGCTGCGTCTGCGCCTTGTCGAAGTAGTCGTCCAGCCGCACGACCGCCGTCTCCAGCCGGCCTTCCGCGATCAGGTCGGCGATGTCGCGGTTCAGCTCCAGGTACGGCTCGTAGAACTCGCGGGGGTGCTCCATGACGTGGAACGCCAGCCGGAGTTCGGCGAGCAGCTGGTCCATCGTCTCGTTGAGGCGCGTGCTCCCTTCCAGCGCCGCCAGGGCGCGGTGGAAGTGCATGTTCGCGGTGCCGACATCCTTCCAGCGCTGCCGTCGCGCCGCCCGCTCGCCCTCCGAGACCGCCGCGTCGATGTCGGCGACGAGTTCGTCCGGGGCGTCCGAGGCGCGGCGGACGGCGCCCACCTCGAGGATGCGGCGCGAGCGGTAGAGGTCCTCGACGTCGTCCACCGACGGCACCCGGACGAACACGCCGCGGTTGAACTCGTGCACCAGCAGCCTCTCGTGCACCAGCAGCCGGAACGCCTCGCGCAGCGTGTTGCGCGAGACCGCCAGCGCCTCGGCGGCGCCCTTCTCCGAGAGCTGGGTGCCGGGTTCGAGCTTGCCCTCGATGATCCGCTGCCGCAGCACGCCGGCCACCTGCTCCGCCGCGCTCGTCCGGTCCAGCAGCCCCCGGTCGGCGGCGAGCAGGTCGGTCCACTGGTCCGTGGCGGTCATCGAGCTCCCTGGTGGTTGGTCTCTCCGGAGCAGCTTAACGAGAAAGTTCGGCGAAGGGTATTGCAGGATTGTTCAACAATTCCTATCTTTGCCAGAACCGCGGTGGGAGGTAGGCCACAGCACCGGCGAAGGTGCTGGTTGATGAGGGAGCGGAGTTCCAATGGCGGAGCAGACCGAGCAAGTGCCCAGATCCGGAACGGCCAAGCGGGGCGCCCTGCTGGGCGCGGTGTTCCTGATGGCCACCAGCGCCATCGGGCCGGGCTTCATCACGCAGACGACGCAGTTCACGGTGCAGCTCGGCGCTGCCTTCGCCTTCGCGATCCTGCTGTCGATCCTGATCGACATCGCCGTCCAGCTCAACGTCTGGCGGGTCATCGGCGTCTCCGGCATGCGGGCCCAGGATCTCGGCAACAAGGTGTTGCCCGGCCTCGGCTACGTGATGGCCGCGCTGGTGCTGTTCGGTGGGCTGGTGTTCAACATCGGCAACGTCGCAGGCACCTCGCTCGGCCTGGACGCGCTGGTGGGGCTGGACGCCAAGATCGGCGGCACCGTCTCGGCGCTGATCGCCATCGGGATCTTCCTGAGCAAGCGGGCCGGGGTGGCGATGGACCGGATCGTCGTCGTGCTCGGCGTGGTCATGATCGGACTGACCCTCTACGTCGCGGTCGTCTCCGGGCCGCCGGTCGGCAACGCCATGCGCCAGATGGTCTGGCCGGACACGATCGACTTCCTGGCGATCACCACGCTGATCGGCGGCACCGTCGGTGGCTACATCACCTACGCGGGTGCCCATCGTCTGGTGGACGCCGGTATCACCGGCCCCGAGCAGGTGAAGTCGGTCAGCAACAGCTCCGTGCTGTCGTTGCTGGTGACCGGCGTGATGCGGCTGGTGCTGTTCCTCGCGGTCCTCGGCGTCGTCGCGGGTGGTGTCGCCCTTTCGGGTGCGAATCCGACCGCCGACGCGTTCCAGCACGCGGCGGGCGAGATCGGCCTGCGGATGTTCGGATTCATCCTGTGGGCCGCCAGCATCACCTCGGTCGTCGGAGCCGCCTACACGTCGGTGTCGTTCCTGGTGACGTTCTCGCCGAAGCTGGAGCGCTCGCGCAACTGGCTGGTCGTGGCCTTCGTGGCGGTCTCGGCGGCGGTGTTCCTGCTGCTGGACCAGGCGCCGACGACGCTGCTGGTGCTGGCCGGCGCGCTCAACGGCCTGATCCTGCCGGTCGGGTTCGGCGTGCTGCTGTGGGTGGCGCTGCGCCGCCGGGACCTGCTCGGCGGGTACCGCTACCCGCGCTGGCTGCTCTTGATCGGCGTGGTCGCCTGGCTGCTCACGCTCTACCTAGGGGTGAACTCGGTGAGCGGCATCGTCGCTCTGTGGCAGTGAGGAGGGTTTGCGGTGGATCTCAACTCGGACCTGGCGGAAGGCTTCGGCCGGTGGGAACTGGGTGACGATGCCGCCCTGCTGGGCATCGTCACCAGCGCCAACGTCGCCTGCGGCTACCACGCCGGAGACGCCACCGTCATCCGCGACGCGTGCGAGCACGCCGCCACGCGGGGCGTGGCCGTCGGCGCACAGGTCGGCTACAACGACCTGGCGGGCTTCGGGCGGCGGTTCATCGACATCGCCCCGCGCGAGCTGACCAACGACGTGATCTACCAGATCGGTGCGCTGCGGGCGCTGGCGCGCACAGCGGGCGCCGACGTCAGCTACGTCAAACCGCACGGTGCCCTGTACAACGCGATCGTGCACCATCGCGAGCAGGCCGCTGCGGTCGTCGAGGCGGTGCGCGACTACGACCCGGACCTGGTGGTACTCGGCCTTCCCGATTCGGCGTGGCTGGAACTGGCTGAGAAAGCGGGGCTGCGGACCTTCCGCGAGGCGTTCGCAGACCGCGCCTACACCTCGGAGGGGACGCTGGTGCCGCGCCGGGAACCGGGCGCGATGGTGCACGACGAGCAGACCATCGCCGACCGGTGCGTGCGCATCGCGCGCGGCGAGCCCATCGAAGCCGTGGACGGATCGCTCATCACCGTGCGCGCGGACTCGATCTGCGTGCACGGCGACAGCCCCGGGGCGGTGCGCGTTGCGGAGGCGGTGCGCGACCGGCTCACCGCCGAGGGAGTGCGGCTGGCGGCGTTCGCCGCGCCGCGGAGCGGGTGATCGGTGATGCGGGTGCTGTACTGCGGCGACTCGGGACTGCTCGTCGAGCTCGACGACCTCGACGCCGTCCAGGCGCTCTACGCCGCGCTGTCGTCGTCGCTGCCGGAGGGCGTCACCGACCTGGTGCCCGCGGCGCGGACGCTGCTGCTGCGGCTGGATCCGACGCGGACCGACCCGGCCGAGGTCGAGCGCGTGGTCCGCTCGACGCGTCCGGGGCGCAACTCGCGGCGACGTGGGGGGCTGGTGCGCGTGCCGGTGGTCTACAACGGCGAGGACTTGGCCGCGGTCGCGAAGCTGACCGGGCTTTCCGAACGCGAGGTCGTGCACGAGCACACCTCGTCGGAGTGGACCGTCGCGTTCGGCGGCTTCGCGCCGGGCTTCGGCTACCTCTCGGGCGGCTCGCCGAAGCTCGAGGTGCCCAGGCGGTCGGAATCCCGGACTCGCGTACCCGCCGGTGCCGTCGGGCTGGCGGGCGAGTTCAGCGGCGTCTACCCGCGCGAGTCGCCCGGCGGGTGGCAGTTGATCGGTCGCACCGACCTGGAGATCTGGCGGGTCGACCGCGATCCGCCCGCACTGCTGCGACCCGGGGTGCGGGTGCGGTTCGAGGAGGTCGGGTAGCCGTGCTGGAAGTGCTGGAAACCGGTCCGCTGGCCACGGTCCAGGACCTCGGCAGGCCCGGGCTCGCCGACATCGGCGTCGGCGTGTCGGGTGCCGCCGACCGGGGCTCGCTGCGGCTGGCGAACCGGCTGCTGGGCAACGCCGAGGGTGCGGCGGCGATCGAGGTCACCTTCGGCGGCCTGGCGGTGCGGGCCGGGCGCGAGCTGACCATCGCCGTAACCGGGGCACCGTGCCCGATCACCGTGGGCGGACGCGGGGAGGGGGCCCACGCGGTGCTGCGGGTCGCGGCGGGAGTGGAGGTGCGGCTCGGCACCCCGCCGTGCGGCCTGCGCAGCTACTTGGCGGTGCGCGGCGGGATCTCCGTCGAACCCGTGCTGGGATCGCGGTCCACCGACGTCATGGCGGGTCTCGGCCCCGCGCCGCTGCGGGTCGGCGACACGCTGCCGGTGGGACCGGCACCCGCGGCGTTCCCGGTGATCGAGCTCGCGCCGGTGGCCCAGCCGCCGGAGGAGCTGATGCTCGAGGTCGTGCCAGGGCCCCGGGACGACTGGTTCACCGACGAAGCGCTCGACGTGCTGCTGACCTCGGTTTACGAGGTCACGACGGAGAGCAACCGGGTCGGCATGCGGCTGGACGGCCCCGCGCTGACCCGCCGCAGGAACGAGGAGTTGCCGAGCGAGGGCATGGTCGCCGGTGCGTTGCAGGTGCCGCCGGCGAGCAGGCCGACGCTGTTCCTCGCCGACCACCCCGTCACCGGCGGGTATCCCGTCATCGCGGTGGTGACCTCGGCGGACGTCGACAGGGCGGCGCAGGCCAGGCCCGGACAGCGCGTCCGGTTCCGCCGCGCCCAGGACAGGAGTGCGAAGCGATGAGCGGTTCTTCCGAGTCCCTTCCCCACGTCCACGCTGCAGGCGGCCCGGACGCGGTGGGTGCGTCGGGTGACGCTCCTGCGCCCGGCATCGCCTGCGCGAGCCCCGATACCGCCGGGAACACCGCCGCTGAGCAGCGAAATCCCACCTCTGCCATGTCACCCGCCGCCGCCCGTGCCGCGTTCCGCGCGGGCCTGCGAGTCCCCACCTCCGGATACAGCGCCGGATGGACGCAGGCCAACCTGATCGCGCTGCCGCGCGACTACGCCTACGACTTCCTGCTGTTCGCCCAACGCAACCCGAAGTCGTGCCCGGTGCTGGACGTGACCGAACCCGGCGAGACCAGCGCCTCGATCTTCGCCGGCGACCTCCGCACCGACCTGCCCGCATACCGCGTCTACCGCGATGGGGAGCTGGTCGAGGAGGTCGGCGACGTGACGGGGCTCTGGCGCGACGACCTCGTGTCGTTCCTCGTCGGATGCAGCTTCACCTTCGAAGCCGCGCTGCTGGAGGCGGGCGTGCCGGTGCGGCACATCGAGACCGGCGGCAACGTGCCGATGTACCGGACGAACCGCGATTGCAGGCCGGCGGGCAGGATGTCCGGTCCGCTGGTCGTGTCCATGCGTCCGGTGCCGGCTTCTATGGTGGCGACGGCCGTGCGGATCACGTCCCGCTACCCGGCGGTCCACGGCGCACCGGTGCACATCGGCGAGCCCGCGGACCTGGGCATCGGCGACATCGACAGCCCGGACTTCGGTGAGCCGGTGGAGATCAGGCCTGGTGAGATCCCCGTGTTCTGGGCCTGCGGCGTGACCCCGCAGGCGGCTGTGATGCAGTCCAGGCCGCCCTTCGCCATCGGCCACGCGCCAGGCCACATGGCCATCACCGACGCCCGCGACAGCGAGTTCCTGGTGCCCTGAGCGATTCTTGATGCCCTGAGGTTCTTGGTGCCCCGAGCGGGTTCCGCCCAGGTACGAGGGTTCGTCACCGCTGCGCTTTTCCGCCCGCAGCTCTGGTACAGGACGATCCCCACCCGAGGAGAAGGGTGGGGATCGGCGTCCGGATCGATGCGCCCGGTCGCCTCTCGGCGAATGGCGCGACGCGGCTCCAGCCGGACGGTATTCCGCGAAGGCGAATAGTTGCGGCCCGGGGGACACGGGGCGCATCGACCAGTTCCTCCAACGCCACGAGGACCCCGCACTCTTCCGCCTCCGCCGGTGACATGAGCCACCGGACCTGCCTTGCGCCATCAGGCCGTCTGTCTGCGCCGCCCGCCCCTGCGTTGGGCGCCCGCCCCGGCCTTGTGTCACGCACCACCCGCCCCCGTCTGCGACCATCGCCTCCCCTTGCCGCAGGCCGCCACCCCTGACAGCTCCCGGTGTCGTATCAACATCACCCGTTCGAGTTGCCCGACACAGGTGCGCAAGCGGTGCTTGACTACCCGTGATCCTTCTCGCCCACCTCTAGCGTCACCGCCATGGACTTTCGCGACGAAGTACGAGTGGGCAAGCACATCTACGGCATCAACGCCATGAGCTCGGCCGACGACGACCAACCGGCGTCGGTGGCCGTCGAGTTCACCGGTGCCGACCAGGACGGCACGATCGTCGCCGAGGGCAACCTCCTGGTGGCGGTGGGCGGACTCGCCGACACGGCAGCCTTCCTCGGGCGGACCCTGGAGGGCCTGGCGACCCTGCACGGCAAGCCGAAACGCGCACCGCGAGGCCGTTCGGCGCGAGCACCCAATGCGGGCCAGCCGTGGACGGAGCAGGACAACGAACGCCTCCGGACCACCTGGATGCACAACGGAAGCGGCGCCACCTCCGGCAGCGAGCTGACCGGCGACCTCGCAGCCGAACTCGGCCGCACCCGAAGCGCCATCCGGGCGCAGCTCGCAAGACTCGAGTGCGACCCCGACGTGCCCGGCCGCGTCCTGGCGCTCAGACCGACGCCGGACCCAGCCCCCGACGACGGTCACGCCCTCTCCGGCGGCCCCTCCAGCGCTGGCGGACGCGCCACTGACGGCGAACCAACCGCTGGCGGTGGCCGCTCCGCCGTTGGCTTTCCCGCGGTACCCGCACCTTCGGGCGCCGGTTCGGGCAGTGCTTCCCCCGCTGCCCGCGCTGGTACCTCGGGGTCCGAGATGGCAACGCCGGCAACGGCTGACGCTGCCTCAGTCCCGGTCACCGCGCCCGACACCTGAACAAGCATCGGTCGGCAACCACCTGGACGGGTGGCCGGTGGGCGGGTTTCCGCGATCGGCTATTGGGAATTCGTGCGCTGAATACCATTCTTCCGCAAAGGCGAATGGTGGGATTGTGGCGCACCGAAAGGAGTGTTTGGATCTTCCGCATTTCCGAAGTGAAATGTGCGGCGAAGCACATGGTTGTTGATAACCGGATGAAAGGCGGTATGGTTTGGTGGCAGAAGGGGAGTAGTCCTCAATTTCGCGGTCGACACACTGGTTCCGGCGTTGCCCGGAACCCGGTCGCGGAGCCTCGGTTCCGGGGTGGGCGAGACCTTCGGACCCGGCATCCGTAGCCGGGCCGAAGGCTGCGCGCTTCCGGTCCGGCCGTGACCGAGAGGTGACCAGAAGAATGTTGACCGGTTTCGCGGTGAGTTCCGCTGCGATCTTCGTGGCTGAGCTGGGCGACAAGTCCCAGTTGATGGCGATGACCTTCGCGACCCGGTACCGGGCATGGCAGGTCCTGCTCGGCATCACGCTGGCGACCACCGTCGTGCACGCGGTCTCGGTCCTGCTCGGGTTCGGTATGGGCAGCGCGCTGCCCACCGACTGGATCGGGTTGGTCGCGGGCTTGGCGTTCCTCGGCTTCGCCGCGTGGACCCTGCGCGGAGACCACCTCACCGAGAAGGAGAAGAGCAAGGCCGGGCGCCTGGCCGGCTCCGCGGTGCTGGCCGTGACCGTGGCGTTCTTCCTCGCCGAGCTCGGCGACAAGACGATGCTCGCCACCGTCACGCTGGCAGCGCAGCACGACTGGCTCGGCACGTGGATCGGCTCGACCATCGGCATGGTCCTGGCGGACGCGCTCGCGATCGGCGTCGGCCTGATGCTGGGAAAGCACCTGCCCGAACGGCTCATCCGCTACGGCGCGGCGACGCTGTTCGCGGTGTTCGGTCTCTGGCTCACCGTCGACGCCCTGCTCGACCTGTTCTGACCCGCTGGGCCGACCTCGCTGTGCGGTCTGGTCGGCCTGCGCTGACGCATAGCTTGGCCAGCGCCGAGGACTGTGCCAAAGGCGGCCCTTCAGCGATGGTTTTCAACAGGGCTTGCCCCAGTCGGGTTCGACTACCGTCGGCAGGTTTTCGGTTCTGTGAAGGTCTCGGCTCGCGCCCTGGCGGTTAAACCAAAAACAGCACTTGTCGATGTCGGATGTGATCGGGCGGCCAAGCCTCGGGTCTCCCTGAGCGGGCACTGCTATCGAATGTCTGTGCCCACGCTACTGGACGCCTGGCAGTCTCGCAGCCGCCCGAAGCAAGGAGGCTCATCGCGCGAAAAGGGTCGTTTTTCAATACGCGACATCGGAAGGGTGCCGATGTGGGCGGTGGCTTTGCGGTGAGACTTGATTCTGGGGCTCCTCCTTTCGAAACCCCCTACGAAGACAAGACGGCCTCCGCCCTGTTCGGGACACCCGCCATCTGCGCTTGTTACCGACGGGACCGGACCTCTTGCGCGACGAGGGCTGCGCCGACCTGCGGGTCCTCGTGTTCCCAGATCCGAATGACCGACCAACCCGCCTCGGCCAGTAGACGGTCGATCTCCCGGTCGCGCTCGCGGTTGCGCCGCACCTTCTCCGCCCAAAATTCGGCGTTCGTCGCCGACTGCGTGTGGTGCTCCGGACAGCCGTGCCAAAAGCACCCGTCCAGGAACACCGCGACCTTGGCCCGGCTGAACGTAAGGTCGGCGGTTCGGCGGATCGCGGGGAGCGGGCGCGTCGACACCCGGTAGCGCAACCCCAGCGCGTGCACGGCGCGCCGGAGCGCCAACTCCGGCTTCGTGTCCCGCCCCTTGTTGGCCTGCATACTCTTCCGCACGCCCTCGCTGGAAGCCCCCACCGGCCGCCTCGAAGCCATGGTCGCTACTGTACGTCACAGGCCATGCGTAGTTTAATCGGATGGCTGAACGCGGGTGGGTATTCCGTCGTCTTTGCACAGCCAGGCCGATCGGAGGATCGTTGAGGCGTTTCACGAGTCTGAACATCTGCGCGGGTGCCGGTGGCATGGCGATCGGACTGGAGGCAGCGGGTTTCGATCCGGTCATGCTCTTCGATGAGGACACCGATGCCTGCGCCACTCTTCGGATCAATCGTCCGACCTGGGACGTGCGAGAGTACGATCTGTTTGAGTTCATCGGTAACGATCACCCCCAGGTCCTGGACGTTGACCTCTTTGCCGGTGCACCGCCCAGAGTTCCGTACTCGGTGGCGGGAAACCGGCGGGCGGTGGAGCGGACACGTGACCCCTTCCGCGCAGCGGTCTGGCTTGCGGCGGAAATTCAACCGAAGGCGATCCTGCTGGACAACGTGCCCGCGTTGGTCAAAGAGGATGCTTTTCGGGGCGAGCGCGACTTCATCCGTGACGAACTGGGGAACTGCGGATACGAGGTGGAATGGGTGGTCCTCGACGCCCAGCGGTTCGGCGTTCCGCAGCGCAGGCCGCACGGTCTGATCGTGGGAATGGCACCGGAGCATCTCGCCCGCTTCTCATGGCCGGTCGGCAATGATCACGGAGCTCCGACGGTCGGCGATGTGCTCCGGAAATCCATGGCGAGTCGTGGATGGCCCGGCGCCGAGGAGTGGGGCAGGCAGGCGAACGAGATCGCTCCGACGATCGTCGGAGGCGCCAAAGGGAGAGGCGGCGCCGATCTAGGGCCCTCTCGGACGAAGGACATCTGGGCGCGCCTGTGTGTGAACGGTGCGAGCGTCGCGGACCAACCCCCAGGGCCCGACCACATCGTCGACCCGAACGACCGCAAGACCTTCCCGAAACTGACGGTGGAGCAGGCTGCGGACCTACAGGGATTCCCCGCCGAGTGGTCCTTCTCCGGGCGGAAGACGTCCCGCTTCCGGCAGGTCGGGCATGCCGTGCCGCCCGCCCTCGCGGAGGCGGTCGGGAAGTCGATCGCGGTCGCCTTGGCCACCGCATGACCTGACGCCGGGAAATGTCGTGCGGATCTCGGCATGTGCGGCCCGACCGGACCCGGCCACTCGATAAAGTGATCGCCATGACCGCGAACCCCGACCGCATCAACATGATCGACCTCTTCGCCGGTTGTGGTGGATTCACGCAGGGGTTCCGGGAGTTCCGCCCACCTGGTGGCACGACGTCCCCCTTCCGGACGGTGGGAGCTGTCGAGTGGGACATCGCCGCAGCCTCGACCTATGCAGCCAATTTCGCGGAAGAGGCTGGTGGCACGGACCATATTTACGCTGGCCGGGAGGATGGTGATATCATCCACTGGAACCCGGGGCAGATCAAGGATGATGTCGATGTCATCCTCGGCGGTCCGCCGTGCCAGGGGTTTTCTAGCCTGGGCAAAGAAGACTCCGACGACCCGCGGAATACGCTTTGGCAGCAATACATGCGGGTGGTCAACGTCCTGAATCCGAAGGTCTTCGTCATTGAGAACGTCGACCGCTTTCTCACCTCGCGCGCCTACCAGGATTTCTATACGAGTCTCCAAGGCGCTACCAAGCGAGGGGGCGAGCTCCGGGATTACGTGTTGGAGCCACCAAGAATCCTCAACGCTGCGGACTACGGTGTCCCACAGGCGCGTCGACGGGCCATCATCCTCGCCACCCGTCGGGATCTGATCAGTGAACACCCGGAGCGCGTCGGTGTGCAGTACCCTGAGCCGACGCACGTCAGGAACGCGGTCCACACTCTTGATCTTCCGCTCCCGTCACGGGAAGCGGTGCTCAAGCCGTGGGTTTCAGTGCGCGATGTTCTCTTCCAGCGAGATCGGGAGGTGGAGGACACGAGCCTTCCGAAAGACCGCGAGAACCTGCTGGGTAAAGAGCTTCCCGGAGTATTTCTAACCCAGCAGCTGCACATCGGTCGACAGCCGACGCAACATTCGTTGGATCGATATGCGGCCATTCCACCGGGCGGCAACCGCCACGACTTGCCGGAGTGGCTTTCCACGGAAAGCTGGATGCGGCACCGCAGCGGCTCGGCTGATGTTATGGGACGGCTGCACTGGGACCGGCCCGCCGTGACGATCCGCACCGAGTTCTACAAGCCGGAGAAGGGTCGGTACCTGCACCCGGAGGCAGACCGTCCCATCACGCACATGGAGGCGGCACTCCTGCAGGACTTCCCCATGGATTTCAAGTGGTGCGGCAGCAAGATCGAGATCGCGCGTCAGATCGGCAACGCAGTCCCGGTCGGGCTGGCGCGGGCCATCGCGGGGCAGGTCTACCGCTACCTTCTCGAGGTGTCCGGTCAGCAAGCCGAGCGGGGACTCCGGGACACGGCCTGACCAGTTCAGGCCACCCCCTCGTCGCTGCTCGCTTTGCCGCGCACCGGGGCCTCCTTGAACAGCTTCTCGAAGAGCACCAGAAGGCGCTCGACGGACTCCGGCGGCACCGATCCGTCCGGTGGTCCTTCCGGGAGCCGTTCGTACGGGACGTGTACGCCGACCCGGTCGACCCAGTCGCGGTAGGCACCCGTCTCCGACGGTGCGGTCTCGGCCAGTACCTCGAAAAGCAATGTGGTGCCCGCCGAGTTGACGGCCTTCGCCAGGGCGTTCACCTCACGACCGGTATGCACGACTCCGCGCTCGAGCAGCAGAGTCAGGGCCTGCGCAGTGGCCCGGTGCAGCGCGATGTCCAGGCGCAGTGTCGTTCCCAGCATGTCCTGGTTGCTGCAGAATATTTCGACGGGCCTGTAATCCGGACCATCGCGGAAAAGCTCGGCCGCCCACCACAGCCGTGCGAATGCCTGCGTGTGGTACTGGCCGCTGAACCGGGCCGCGTTGACCTCTTCTTTGGAGGGCTCCTTCGCCTTCCGAGGTGGGAAGCGCCACAGTACGTAGTCCGGTGCGAGCCGTAGCGCGAGGTAGTTCCATATCCCGGAGTCGGCCGCCTCGCGCCTGGTCAGCCGCAGCGTGGCGTGCAACCGCGGTGCTAGCCACGCATCGGACGCTGTCCGCGTGTCGGCGAACCGCTCCATCGCCTCCTCGATGAGATCGCGGACATCGTCCGCCTGGTGGCGCTCGTGATCGCTGAGCAATGTCGCGCTCGCATCGATCGCCTCGGCAGGAGGGTAGGCTTGTCCCGCCAGCAGGTCCGCGTTCAGGTGTTTGCCCACCTCGGTGTCGGGCAACGAACCGAGCACAGATGGTGGGGGTGGCGGGAGGATCGGCTCGCTCATAAGTTCTCCTTCTTCGCCAAGATCCTGATGAAACCGCTGAGGCGCTTGGGCAGTTGTGCCTGCCGGCTTGCGGCATGCAGCAATCGGGCTTGTAGATCGGATTCCTCGCCCTGCTCTCGGCGCGAGTGGATCTCGATGAGGGCGTCGTCCGGTGAGTGCTCCGGGAAGACGTCCGGCAGCATTCGCCGCAGCACGGCCGCGCGCCACCCGGACGGCCACTCCGGCTGACCGTCCGCGTCGGTTTCGACGGAGGCGGCAGCGGCGTTGAACAGCGCGACCCACATGTCCGAGGCAACTTGGGCGCCGACCACATCGCGGGTCGTCCGATCACTCGTCCTCATAAGTTGCCGCAGTCCTTCGAAAGCGGAGTTGAGGTAGAGGGTCGGTTCCTCGCCGGAAGCCTCGATCGTCCAAGGATCGTCCCGGTAAGGATTCAGGAAGGGCTTGTCCGCAGCGGTGAAGTCGGACCAGACCGCCTTCACGGTGTTCTTGCGGGCGGGAGTCCTGGCCTCCAGATCGATGGTCCACATGTCCGCCGCGCGCCCGATGATCCGGCCGGGAACCTCCCGAACGGTGGCGGTGATCAGCGCATCGAGGTCGATACGCCTTCGGTGGTCGTCGTGGTGAGCGAGGACGACGCCGGCCCAGACGTCGTCGGACTCCTGTACCAGTCGTGTCAACGAGCGGGTGTTTGTGCGCCGTTCGGAAAGAGAGGAGTAACAGCCGACGACCTGCCACCCGCCGGTGCGCAGCTCACGCGGCGTCCTGAACCTGACCTCGATCTTCACCTCCTCCCAATCCGGACGTTCGGCCTGGTTGAGCGCGATGACGCGGTTGCTCGCGGAGATCAGGGGCGCAGGCAGGGGCCTGCCGTCGAGTCGCACCCCGACAACCTCCAGCTCGCTCCTGCCGACCAAGGTCGGGTACGGGAAAAGCCTGTTCACGGCGAAACCTCGCTCGTTCGACGCAGTTCAACCTCCACGACAGCCATATCCGCGGTCACCGGGTGCGAGGATGGGTCGCTGGTACCGACGAAGCCGGCGTGGCGCGCGCCCTTGCTGAAAACGAGCGCACCGGACTCCGCCAGCTCGCAGTTGAGCGTCGGCTCCAGCAACCACTTCACCACGGGTTTCGGCCCCGAGCGGGTGGCAAACCGCAGAATCGGTTCGAGAACCCACGAGTCCTCGCGCACGGGTAGCTGGACGTCCACCTGGATGCGCCAGGAGCCGTCCCTCTGTACCGCGCCGTCAATGTCGTTGACGGTCGGGTACCCGGGACTCCGCCGCGCTGGCGGGGCGTCCAGATCGAGGAGGCCGGCCAACGCAGGGGGAACGTCGTCCTTGGCTTCCTCCGTTGGCCGGATCAGCCGGTGGACGGCCTCTTTCCATGCCCTGCGGAACTCGGTAATTCGGGTGGCGGCACCGCGCGCATAGGTGGAGGTCAGGTCGTCGGTGCGCTTCCAGTCGTTGTGCTCGGGAGGTTCCGCGGCGCGGAGGAAGCCCTCGGCGGCGTCGGCGCCCTCTCCGCCCGCTGCCCGGCCGGCGAGGAGCACGGCCTGCACCGGAGGCGCGCCAAGCGGCATATCCGGAATCTTGCCCTCGACGACGACCATCCGGTTTCCACGCATGCCGACGAGGCGGTTCGGTGTCCCGCCGACGACGTCGGCGAGAGCGACCAGCAGCACGGCCGCGTGAGAGTGCGCAGAGCCGCTGTCCTCGTCCTTCCGCCGCGGAACGGCGAGCGGCACATCCACCCGAGCCACGTCGTGCTTCGCGGTGAGCTCAGACGTCGTCCGGCCGTCGAGGAAGGCTTGCAATGCCCGCGTCATCGTGGGCTCGAACAGGTACGGGTCGACGCGCTGTTCGGGGACCACCACCTCGCCGTCCCTTTCTGCCACTACGGACGCTTCGAGCATCGGAGCCTGACTGGTGCGCGCGACCATCGAGGCCCAAAAGTTGTTCGCCAGGGCCTTGACCAGCGCGTCGTGCATTTCCTCCAATGCGTCGGCCTCGCCGCTTGGATCGTGGGCGCCGACGATAAGGAAGGACGTACCTGGCGACTCGTCGGTCCGCTCGAGGTGAAGCCGCCGTGCCGTGGCGGTGTCCCCCCACCACGACCGGGTGGCTCCGCCCCGCTCCGGGTCGGGTTCGCCGAACCATGCTGGGCCTGCCCACTCCCCACCTTCGGCGCGCCGCCACGGCAGTTCCAAGCGCCCGATCATGCGGTTGCCCCGCAGTCCCTCGTGCGGCTCGGAGAGATGGCTGTTGACCAGCACGAGCCCGAGCTTGCTCGTGGCCCACAGCACCGCTTTACCCAGGCCGTAAGACCCGCCTGCGTTCGGGGACTCCTTCCGGCTGTCCAGCTGGCGCCGGATGACTGCGGAGAACCGCCCGTCGTCGTAATCCGGGCCGGTCAACCCGCACGCGTTGTGGTCGTCGATGCGTAGCAGGACCAAGCGATCGTTCTCACGTAGGTCCGCCAGACCTCGCTCGAGGATTCGGCCGACCTTGTTGGAGGGGGATGCAGCGGCTTCGACGTGCGGTTCAATCTCGTCCCAACGCAGCGCTTCCAGGAAGCTCCGCAGTCGCTCGTCGGTGATCTCGTGCAGCGCGTAGCGGACCCGCACCGGCTCGGACCCGTCGAACCGCTCGTCCAAGCTGTTCTGCGTCGCCTCCCTGGCGAGCACGGCGAGGTCGGTGTCGAAAGCGAACGCAGCGGCGTTCCCGAGTTCCCGGCCACCATCCCGGTGCGCCGGGCGGTGGTACCACGCCAGGGTTCCGGGGCCGGCGGTGAGCGTTCCACCGTCGGCGCCATCCGATTCGTTCGAACTCCCCAGGACTTCCTCGATCCTCCGCATCGTCTCGGTGCCTGGTGTCACCCGGCCCGTCGTCCATGACGAGACGGCGGCTGCAGTGACACCGACGAGATCGGCGAACTGCTTCCGACTCAACCCGCGGATCCGCATACGGGCCTCCAGCGTCGAGCCGAAGTCCTTGGTGGAACACATCGACGAAACCTGTCCGTTCGTTGTCTGCGGTCGATTGGGAGATCAGTGCCCGCGGTTCGCGCAGGCAGCATACGGCGTAGGTCAGTCGACTTCCGCCTGAGTCCTCTCGATGATCGCCCTTTTCTGCTGCTGTCGGTTGATCGTGGTGAAGGTGATGAGACGTCCGTCGGTGGGTGCGGCCGTCATCGGCAGTTCCAGCCGGAAAGCGAGTACCACCTGCTCCGGATCGATCGCAGCCCCCTTCGGCACGGAATTGATATCACACTGCGGAATCGGGTAGATCAGCATGCGGGCTGTCGGCGTGGCGGTCTCATCGGCGTTCGCCGCCGGTCGACATTCGCGGTGCTTCGGATCGCTGATGAAACCGTAATGATCGTCACGGTCAGGGCGGCGCGTACGGCCGAAGAGGCTGAACGGTCCACGCCCCAAGATCGTCGCGACTGAGCTCGCGTCACGGCCGCGTTGCGGAAGAACGATGTGCCATAGTGGGACTTGGTCCCGATTCAAGCCTTCGAGCCAGCGAAGATCGGGTAGGAAGCTTTCGGGCACCTTCCATTTGAGTTGCGCCAGTGAACCGATGACGAGCGAGTGCGAGGCGGCGCCGAAGTAGGCGATGAACGACTGCTTTTCGGTCCGCATCGGCACCAGCTCTGTGGCGCAGTCCAGGATGGGCAGCATGGCTTCGGTGTTGACGCGGAGAGCTCGAAGGTCCTTCTTCGCCGGATAAGCCCCAGGCTCGACCGCTCCACCTGGAGAACGGCGTTCGACCAGGCGGGCGTTGTACATCTTGTTCGCTGAGGTCGGTTTCAACCAGGGAAGGCGCTGTGCCACCAGCGGGGGCACCTGTTTCGGAGTGATCTGCTTCTGTCCGTGGACCGGCCTCGCGTAGCGCTTGAGCTCTTTCCGGAAGTACTGCTCGTCGAGCGCGATCGCTTCGAACGCCTCGTACAGCTCCTCGGTGAGGAACAGGCGCATGAGGTCGGCGTAGGAGCGGCGAAATCCGAACCAGCGTCCCATCTGCATCATGGCATCGGCCATCTTGGTCTTGCGGAGGAAGTAGGCAACGGTGAGTCCTTCGACGGTGAACCCTCGTGCCAACTTGTTGCCGCCGACCAGGATTCGCCACACGTCGTCGCGGTCGAAGTCCAGCTGCTCGGTTACGGCGTCCTTGTCGCTGTTCACGACCAGGACCGGGTCGAACCGTCCCACGCGAGATACGGCTTTCGCGATGTACGGCCGGAGCTCGTCGAACTCGGGAACCGCGGCTGAGCTTTCCGAGCGGGCCAACGACACCGGCTTGACGTCCCCCTCGAACACCCGGTGAAGTCGCTGCTCCGAGCCCGTCGAGTAGTAGCCGGCACTCTTCCACATGGCACGTATACGTCCGGCCTGCATGCTGTGGTCGGCCGTGCGCATGGTCTCGTGCACGAGCATGGTGTGGTGCCGGAACGTGCGCGCGCCGTGTTCCTGCCTGTACAGCTTTATGGCTCCGGTCAGTACGAACGTATCGATCGCCTTGCGAAGTGTCTCGTCGTCCTCACCGCTCGGTTCGCGCACGAACCTGATAAAGGAATTTCGGTTCGAGTTGGCGTATGTGCGGTCCGCCTCATCGAGATCACTTTCGAGATCGTGGAAGGCGGCGGCTCCGGTGTAACCAGGCGGCGGGTCAAGGGAGAGGATGAAGTCCTTCGGGAAGATGTCTTCAGTATCACTCGGATCGATGAACACGTTGGCGAACGGTGTTGCGCTGTAGCCGACGTACTGAGCGCGCGGAAGGGCGTCCAGCAGATCCGAGATGAGACCGTTGATCGCCGTGCGCTCAACTTCACCGTTCGTCCAGTTCTTCGGATTGCTGGTATTCACGGAGGCCTGGTCGGACTCGTCGTCGACGATCAGTGTGGGAATCTCGCCGAGGTTGGTCTTCTTCTTGATCCGGTGCAGGTCCGACGCCAGCTTCCTCAGCACCGTGCCGTTCTTCTTCACTATCGCCACCTTGGTATCCGCCGGGAGCAGGTTCTCCAGTTCGAAGAAGCGCTTCCGCCGGTCCGCCTTGGGAAAGTTGAGTGCCTCGATCCCCTGCTTGAGACTTTTGTAGTCGCCGGCGTACGTGGTGAGCCGATGGATCGCCGGGCGGTCCATGTCGTTCGGCTGCACTCCGTGGCTGAGGAACTTGCCCTCGATCCAGTCCGGGTCGTCCTGGTAGTCGACTTCGTCGAGCAAGTCGGCGTCATCGGGATCGATCCCGCCTAGGATGTTCTCGACCCCGATCAGTTCCATGTCCAGCCGCCGTTGGGTCTGGCTGCGCAGCATGTCGGTGGTGCCGGTCAGCACGATGATCAGCCGGTAGCCCGCATCGATCGCCTTTGCGACCACGCCGGTGAAGTTGGCTGTTTTCCCGCTCTGCACGTGTCCGACGACGAGTCCCTTCGCCTGGAACGCCTCCGGGCGCGATGGGTCCGACAGCCGCTCGATCACCTGGTCGGTCGTCCGGTCCAACGCGGTGACGGCATCGGCGTCCCAGCCCTTGCCCGTGAGCAGCGTCTTGTAGCTGCTCCAGTAGAAGTCCCGCGACGCGCGGATCTCAGGGGTGTACCAAGGCTGCCAGTCGTCATCATCCGCGATCAGCACCTCGTCTCTCGCCACCACGCGAAACTTGTCCGAAAGGAACGCGGCCATCTCCTTATCGACCTTCAACAGCTGCAGCACGAGTGCACGTCGTTCCTCGCTTTGTCGCTCCGTGTCCTCCGTCCACGCGGCCTTGTCGACTGCGTCCCAGGTGAGTAGCGCCTGGTGCAGGCGTTTGCGCAGCGGGTCCTCCCGGTCAACGGTCTCGAGGTGGGCGCGCAGCGTGTCGTCGGTCGCCATCACACCCTCGTCAGCGCCCATAAAGCGCGCCGTGTCGTGCAGCGGCACTGGACGTCGCTTGCCCTCCATCGCCGAGAGCGCTGCGAGGTAGGCGTCCGTGAAGGCGGAACTGCTCATGCGAAGCCCTTCGTGCCAAGTGCGTCGGTGAGGAAGTTGGGGAGTCCGTCCGATGAGGACAGACCGGTGAGGTCGATCTCGTAGCGGACGTTCGAAATGCGACTGAGATCGACCTCGGCCCTGATCAGGGCATCCGTGGTGATGGCCGGGAAATCCGCGCCGCCGACCTCCAAGGCCAGTCCGGCCGAGCGCTTTCGCCACTGTGTCGGGTAGGCCCCAGACCGCGGTTCCAACCAACCCGCCTGCTCCAGAAGCGAGTCGAACCGCCCTCGCTCGGAGGTCTTGACCTTTTCCCGGACGTATTGAATCTGGTCCGGCAACGTTCGTCCGCCGTGTGCGGTCCCGGTCAACTGGTAGGACACGAGCAGCAGCGGACGTTCCGGGGAGGGCTGTAGCTGCTCGGTCGAACCGATGTGGTGTCTGCGGCGTTCCGCGGCGGTCGTCTTCACCTCGAGGTCGAAGGTTGGGAGGACGAAGTCGTGCTCCCCGCCGGTCGGTCCGAGCCAGGACGCCAGCGCGGCTGTTGGTCCGAGCGTGTCGCAGAGGCCAGCGAACAGAAGCAACTCGCCGAAGAGCCCGATCTCACGCTCGATCGGGAGCGCATCCTGACGCAGCAGCAGCCGCCCGAGCACTCGCATGGTGATCGCCAGCGCCTCCTCGAGGGATCGCCCGTCGAGCTGCATGCGGTCCGCGATCGACAGCAGCACCGGATAGGCGTCGAGGAAGAGGGGGTCATCGTCGACGTAGATTTCGGCCTGCCGACGTCCGTCCCGGTAGATCCGCCGGAGCGAGATGTTCCGCCAGCCGCTGTCGGTAAGCCCGGATGCCTCCGCGATCGGCATCCGGATGCCGATCGCCGGTCGCGCCGGGTCGATGAACAGCGACAAGGGTGGTTTCCCGTCGATCGTGTACTCGACCGGGACGGCCTGTCGAAGGTATTCGTCGAACGCGGCCGTGCTTAGATGTCTTCCCGTCATTCCTTCTCGCTCTTGGCGGCAGCGGTCAGGACCTCTTGCCAAAGGTTGATGTTGTCCTTGTCACGGGGGCCGAGGTATTCGCCCTGGAACACCTCTTCGACGAGCAGGTACAACGTCGCCTTCAGGATCGGGGAGTCGTTGAGCCCGCCGCGCCTGCCGCCGAGTACTCGGGACCGGTAGAGGTCGTTCAGCCACAGCGTGCGGTTGTCGCGGTCGACCTCGAAGAAGTCGTCGTCCTCGAACCTACGCCACCGGATCTCGATGGGGCGGTCGTCGTCGGTGAACGGAACCTCCGCACCGAGAGTCCGGCGCAAGGCGGGCGTGAATCCTCTTCCCGGCGGGAGCATCGGGCGTCGAGCCCGCGTGCGCTTGCGCGATTCGCGGAAAGCCTGTTCCGCAGTTTCGAGGTAATCCGCGAAGGTAGTGCCGTCCGCGGCCCTCGCCGTCTCGACCAGCCGGACGAATTCGGGGCCCGCTTGCACCTTCGACTTCTCGGGGTTCATGCGGAGGAGCCCGGAGACGTCGTCGTCGATGTCGACCTCGACCCGGGCCAGTTGCAGCCGCCTTCCCAGAATCGCGAGCCCGCCCCACTCACCGCCCGCCTGGATCAGCCGCTCCCGCCGGTAGATGTAGAGGCCCTGGTGGTGTGCGGGATCGGAAGAAAGTCGGAATTGCGGCATTGCGGATCGGCCCGGCCAGATGTGGCAGCGGAAGGTGAGCCGCGTGCTGAAATCCGTCGCAGTGATCTCCTTGGGGTATCCGGAACGACCCGTTCTGCGGTAGCCGAACGGGTCCAGAGGGCTCACCTCGAACCGACCGCCGACCTGCTGGGTGTCCACGTCTTCGACATCCAGGTGGATAGTGACCCGGTTCGCTGCGAGGATGCGATGGAAGATGAGCCCGAGGTGGCCGCTAACGGAGCGCAGGGCCTCTGAGATGAATTCCTCGACGCGGGCATCGTCGGTCGTCACAGGGAATCCGGTGACCTCGTCCCACCTGATTACGGTGCCGTGCCTTGCGAGGTTCATAGACCAGTCTCGGCCCAGTTCGTGCCCCGCGAAGTCGCTGGGCACCATGTCGGCGTGGAAGTCCGAACGCCGGTGCAGGGCGAGCCGTCTGCCGACCGCTTCGCACCCGACCGCCCTCGAGAACACCGTGAGTGTCCTTGCCTGGCTGAAGGACGCGCTCTGTAGTCCCATTCCGAAATGCCCGAGATCACGCTCGTGGTAGGTGCGACGCCCGCCGATGGTCATGGCATTGTCGATGGCGGCCGCCGACATCCCGCGTCCGTCGTCGACCACGTACAGCGAGCAGATCCGCCCGCGGTGGCGGATGAATCGGATCAGCACGTGGTCGGCGCCCGCGTCCACGGAGTTGTCGACCAGATCGGAGAGCGCGGTGGCGAGCGAATGGTTGCGGCCGAGGCTTTCCAACGCCCGTGGGTCGGGGCTGAGAGGCACTGTGCCGACGGTCGGGATGTCCTCGGCCCAGCCCGGCATCCCACGCTCGCCCGATGCGCGGGGGTGCGGTCCCAGTCGTTCCGCGCCTGTTCCGGTGCGGCTGCGCGCTGCTGCTTGCGACATCGAGTCGAAGGGCTGGGAAGGACGAGGCGACATTGTTCGTGAGTCTAGGGCCCAGGCCGATCTTGGCGCTCGTTTTTGATGTAGACCGCCGATAGGCAGCTCCGAATGGCCGATTGGCTCTGATGTGATCGGGTTACGAGTGAAGCACCATAGACACGTTCAGTTATCAGTGGGCCGCATGCGCGTGGTGGCGGAGATATCCGCAGGCGGCGCTCTTCAGCTCATCGCGAAGGCTGATATCCCATCGCCGACACCGGCAGTGCCTGGAGGCATGCAACATGTGCAAGTGAGCTGTTAACGTCGCGCGCGCAGTGTTGCTGTCGTCCGGGACGAGGGGCCGATGTCGAAGACCGTCGCCAAGGCTGTGCAGGTGCTCGACACCGTCGCCGAAGGACCGCGAACCGTCTCGGAGCTGGCGCGCGGGCTCGGGGTGCACGCGTCGACCGCGCTACGGATGCTGCAACCGATGCTCGACGCCGGGCTGCTCGCGCGGGGTTCCGACGGGCGGTACCGCCTCGGGCTTCGGCTCGCGGAGCTGGGGCAGCAGGTGCTGGAGGGCATCGACCTGCGGTCGATCGCGCGCCCGCACCTGATCGCGCTCGCGGAGGCGACCCGGGCGACCGTGCACCTCTCGCAGCTCGTCGACGACCGGATCGTCTACGTCGACAAGATCGAGGGAGCGGCGACGATCCGCACGTACTCGCGGATCGGACGATCGGTGCCGTTGCACACCGCGGCGGCCGGCAAGGTGATCATGGCGGCCTTGCCGCCGGAGCGCCGCAAGCGGCTGCTCGCCGGGCACGAGTTCACCCGCTACACCGAGCACACGATCACCGACCCGGATCAGCTCGACGAGTGCCTGGCCGAGGTCGCGCGCCGTGGTTACGCCACCGACGAGGCGGAGTTCGAGCCGCTGGTGCACTGCGTCGGCGTCGGAATCCCGGACATCAGCGGACGAGTCGGCGCGGCGGTATCGCTCACGACGGTCCGGGCATCCCGCGAGCCAGGCGAACTCCGACGACTCGCACCGCACGTGCGCAACACCGCCATGGCGATCGCCGCCGACCTGGGCCACCAGCCATCTTGACCTGGGCAGGCCGCCCCTAGGTTGCCGATGGCCGAGGAGCCATGAGCGACTAGCGCCGACCGGTGAGCGACTACCGACGAGCGATTAGCGACGCGCGACGGGCGCTCAGCGCCTGACAACGACTGGCGCTCGGTGTCGACGACCGACGACCGAAGGCTGACGGCCGACGGCCGACGGCCGACGACCGGAGAGCGGAGAGCGGAGAGCGGAGGGCGCGGGAGTGGCGGGTGCGGGGAGCGGAAGGCGAGGGTGCGGAGGACGGCCGGCGAGCGGCAGGTGTGGTCAGCGGCGTACGCCCGTTCCGGGAGTCCGCGCGGTGCCGCCTCGCTTCCGGTGGGAGGCTGTCCGAAGCTGATCGCTCCTCCAACCGAGGGAGGCGGGGGTTGATCGGCTTGGCGGGGCAACCCGTGACCGGTGCCGGCGGTTTTCGTTACTAGGGTGTCTCGCCGACGTCCGGGTGTGCCGCCGCTGCACGTGGATGTGCACCCATGCGTGCGGGTCCAGCGCCCAGGGCCCTGGACCGCGCAGGGCCCGGGCGGGGTTCGTGCAGGGGCCTGGACGGGGTGGAGACCGAAGACGCTCTCGGACCGCGGCGGACGAGGAGGATCGCGATGGCCTGGATGATCTACGGCGCGAACGGCTACACGGGGCGGCTCGTCGCGGAGCTCGCGCTCAGCCGTGGGGAGCGGCCCGTGCTCGCGGGTCGCGACGCGGAGAAGATCGCCGCGTTCGCCACTCCGCGCGGCCTGCCGTATCGGACGTTCGATCTGAGCGACCCTGACGCCGTTGACGCCGGGCTGCGCGACATCGAGGTGGTGGCGCACTGCGCCGGTCCCTTCTCCGCGACCTCCGCGCCGGTGGTCGAAGGGTGCCTGCGCGGTGGCGTGCACTACGTCGACATCACCGGTGAGATCGACGTCTTCGAAGCCGTGTTCGCCAGGCACGAAGACGCGCGGCGCGCGGGGGTCGTGCTGTTGCCGGGCGCGGGCTTCGACGTCGTGCCGACCGACTGCCTCGCGGCCATGGTCGCCGCGGCACTGCCCGACGCCACGCAGCTCGACCTGGCGTTCCAGGCGGGCGGCGGTATCAGCCGCGGCACGCTGAAGAGCGCGCTCGAAGGCGCCGCGATGGGCGGCAAGGCCCGCATCGACGGGGAGATCCGCACCGTGCCGATGGGATGGCGCAGCCGCGAGGTGCCCTTCCCATCCGCTCAGCGGCGCGTGACGTCGCTGCCGTGGGGCGATGTGAGCAGCGCTTACCGCAGCACCGGCATCCCGAACATCACGACCTTCGCCCACCTGCCCGGACTGGACAAGGCGGGCAAGTGGTCCGGTCTGGGGCAGCGGATTCTCGGTCTGCCGATCGTGCAGCGACTCGGCAAGGCCGCGATCGACACGTTCGTCAGCGGTCCCGGCCCCCGCAGGCGAGCCGGTAGCTGGAGCGAGGTGTTCGCCGAGGCGACCGACGCCTCCGGACGCAGCGCCTCGGCGGCGCTGATCACCCCGAACACCTACGACTTCACCGCGGACTCCGTGCTGCGCGTGATCAGCGGTCTGCAGGCCGGCGAGGTCGAGGCGGGTGCGCACACGCCTTCCACCGCCTTCGGCGCGGACTTCGTGCGCAGGCTGCACGCCACCAAGGTCATCGAACCGGCCCGGTGAGCAGCCGCAACCGGCCCTCGGGGCCGGTGGGGCTCTGCAGGAACTCCAGGTACGGGCCGCTCTTCAACTGGAGACCGGCGTAGCCGTCCTCGTCGTGGGTCACCGGCTGCCCTGTGACCGACGACCAGATCCCCACCTGCGCGTGCGGGTCGGCGCAGTCGATCACGATCGCCGCCAGCGGCCCGGTGTCGTGGTAGACCTCGCGAGGTTCGAGCACGCACAGCTCGTTGCCCTCCGGATCGGACATCACGACCCACGGGACGGCGTCGCCCTGACCGATGTCGGCGAACCCCGCGCCCGCGTTGAACAGGCGCTCGACGGTCTTGCGCTGGTCGTGGTGGTCCTCGCTGCGCAGGTCGAGGTGGATGCCGTTCTTGCTGGTCTTCGGCGTGGCCGGAGAGATGAAGCGCATCGCGACACCCGGTCCGTCGGGCCAGACGATCGCGTCCTCGGCGCGCCAGCCCAGGGCAGCGGCCCACCAGCGCGCGAGGCCCTCGGCATCGTCTGCGGAGAACTCCACGGAGACCATGACGGAGAAACTACGAGCGATCGGCCGACTCCGCTGGCGGAAGGGGAGTGGAGAGGGAACTCGGAGAGTGCGCGGCGGGCAGCTTCCGGGCGGCGGGTCGGGTACTTGGCTTGGCTAGACGGGGGAGGGCTGTCCGACGGGGGCGGTTGGGAACCTCTGGGGCGCTGGGCGTGCGCGACTTCGGAAGTGTGAATAACCAAAAGGTCGTGACTCCGGGTATGCGGGCGTTAGGCGAGGCGTGGTGGATTTCGCCCGTTGGTACGGGGATTCGGCGAGTTGCCAACACGGAGCGCTAGTCGTCCTGCAGCATCACGGGGACCGTTCGGCGGAGACCGGTCTGGGCCGGTGTCCGTCAGCGGGCGGCGGCTCGACCCGTCCGGACGGGACCGGAGATGGAGGGAGTGGAACCGTGGACACCAAGAAGGTCGTCACGCTCGCCGCGATCGGGGTGGCGCTGTACTTCGTCATCTCCGACCCGCAGGGGTCGGCCGGGGCGGTGGAGAACGCCATGTTGTGGTTGCAGGGCGTGGCGCAGTCGCTGATCGCCTTCCTGCGCAACCTCTTCCAGTGAGGAACGGGCTCAGTGGGGGACCGCGTGCGGCGAGGGCGGGAAGCAGACCGGAGGAGGCGGTTCGGCTGCGGGCAAAGCGGTTGCGCGCGGGTGCGGGGGCGCATGAAGCTGGGCGGCATGCTGATCCGCGATGCCTCCGAGGGTGACTGGGCCGCCATCTGGCCGTTCATGCGTGAGATCGCCGCTGCCGGGGAGACGTTCTCGTGGGATCGCGACATCGACGAGGCGCGGGCGCGGCAGCGTTGGTTCCCCGCACCGCCCGGCCGGACGGTCGTCGCGGTCGACGACGACGGGAAAGTGGTCGGGACCGCCGTGTCGGGGCCGAACCACGAAGGTCCCGCATCGCACGTCGCCACGGCGAGCTTCATGGTCGCGCCGGGGTACGCCGGTCGTGGCGCGGGCCGTGCGCTGGGACGCCACGTCCTGGACCAGGCGAAGGCGGACGGGTTCCGCGCCATGCAGTTCAACGCGGTGGTCGAGACGAACACCCGCGCCGTGGCGTTGTGGCGTTCGCTCGGGATGGAGATCGCCGCGACCCTCCCTGAGGCGTTCAACCACCCGCAGCACGGATATGTCGGCCTCCACGTGATGTACCAGCGGTTCTGAGGGAGGCAGGGCCCTGCCTCCGGTGGTACCTGAACGGCGGCGTCCCCGAGGGCATCACCTGGCAGCGGTGTCCCCGACGGCGCCAACATGACGAGGTGTCCCCGACTGCGCTACCTGACGGAGGCGGTGCCGACCGTCCGGCGCGATCCCTCGAAGCAGACGCCGCCGACGCCTACCGGCGAAGGACCGCCAGGAGGGCCGGAAGCAGGGTTTCCTCCTCCACCGCGCGCCCGGACGTGGCCATGAGGTCCGCCAGGGCCGGGTCCCACGGGGTTTCCACCGGCGCCCCGATGAGGGAAGGCAGGTCGATGCGGTCGCGGGCCGCGTCGTCGAGTGCCCGGCGGTAGTCGGCCGCCGTCATGCGCCACGGCTCGACGCCGAGTTGGGTCCGCAGGGCCCCCGCAACTCCCACGCCCGGCCAGTCGAAGTCGCCGTGGTAGCGCAGGACCGCTCCGTCGTCGGCGAGGCGGCGCAGCAGTTCGAGCCCGGCCGTCGTCGGCTGGCCGGACAGGCAGACGAGCGGGTGCCCGATGTCGTCCCGCAGCGCGGCCTCCAGGACGCGGGGGTTCTCGCACACCGTGAGGGTCGTGCCGGGCTCGACGAGCCGGGCGGGCGCCGCCTGGAGGTCGAGGTGGGTGAGGTGCGACGGCAGACCCGCCGCCGTGCGCCGGAGCACCGAACGCGACCAGTCGTCGGCGCCGGTGAGCGGCAGCGACCAGCACAGCACCGTCGCCGAGACGCCGTCGAGGGCGACGCCGCAGCGTTCCCACAGCGCGCGGCGCTCGTGCTCGTTGCCGGGTGCCGCGACGTCGTGGGCGAGCGCGGCGGCCCGCAGGACGACGCGGCTCAGCGTCGTGCCGCTGTCGAGCCCGTGCGCGTCACCGGTGCGGGCTGCCAGGTCCGCGCGGGACGTCCACGCGACGGGGGCGCGGTCGAGCGCCAGCTCAGCCAGCACGGCGGCGGCACGCCGCACGACGACGTCGAGTTCGTCCTCGGGCACGCGCCCGTACTGGTGGAGCCACCGGGCCCACTCGTCGGCCCACGGCGCGTCGCCCAGCGAGTGCTCGGCCAGCGCCGCGCGCACCGCGGCACGCGGCTCGTCCGCGACCGAGGAAGTGGAGGACATCGAGGACGTGCGGGACACCGGCCTGCCGTGCAGGATTTCCAGCACCTCCGCCAGCCCGACTCCGAGACCGGCCCCGCGGACCCGCTCGTCCAGAGTGGACACCTTGATCCGGGTGCCGTAGCCCAGCATCGGGCGGCCGAGCAGTTCGCCGACCGCGGTCTGCGTCTCCTCGTCGGGCAGTTCGAGCCGGAAGGTCGACGGCTGCTCCGGCGACTCCAGGACCTCGCGGGCCTTCTCCCACAACCCGCGCAACGGTTCCACGTCCCACCTCGCGCGGACGTCGTCGGTGTCAGCCATCCGCCCGCTCCAGACCCCGGCCGTCCCACGTGGTGTGGGTGCAGGCGATCCCGTGCCCGCTGCGCGGTCGCAGCACGTCGTAGATGTGCATCTTCGGGATCTTCGGCGAGACGCCCCAGCCGCTCGGCCAGGTGATCAGCCAGTCCATGTCCAGGTCGACCAGCAGTCCCAGCATCCGCGCGATCGTCGGGTCGTCGAGCCGCTCGAACGCCTCGTCCAGCAGGACCAGCCGCAGCGGCCCGCCGCCACCGGCCGAGACGCTGACCGCGTCGTAGAAGGCCGCCGCGGCGGCGAACAGCGTCACGTAGGAGATCAGCCGCGTCTCACCCGACGAGAGCTGGCGCAGGCGCCGCACCCGGGGCTTGCCCTCGGGGCCGGTGTCGCGGACCCGGACGGTGAAGGCGAACCACGACCGGTAGTCCAGCGCCCGGGACAGGATCTCGGCGTAGCCGCCGGAGGTGCTGTCGCGCTCGGACTCGATCAGGTCGGTGAACACCCGGCGCAGCAGCGCGTCCTGGTCGTCGCTGCGGTCGGCGAACGGCGTGCGCACCAGCTCGATCGTCTGCCGGATGTCGTCGCCCAGCGCCGCCGACGGCTGCCATTCGAGCTGCACGTGCACGCCCTGGCTGGAGCGGGCGCCGTCGAGCACCTCGTTCATCCGCTTGCACAGGTCCTCGGCGACGGTGATCTGCCCGCGCAGCCGTTCGGCCAGGTCGCGGATGAGGTAGTCGGCGAAGATCGACTGGTACCGCTCGTTGAGGTAGCCGCGCTGCTCGCCGAGGCGCTCGCTGACCCGCCGCGCCGCGTCGGCGACCGGCTGCGGGCCCTCCTCACCGGTGACGGTGACCGTGAGCAGCCCGTTCTGCTCCCCGGCGCTGATGTCGTAGTTGCCGCTCAGCGACTGCTGGAGGGCCTGGAAGCGGTTGAGCACCGTGGTTTCCGATGCTCCCTTGCGGTCGCTTTCCACCAGCAGCGCCGCTGCGTCGTCGAGTTCCGGCGGGAGCTCGTCGGACACCGCGGCGGCCGCCCACAGCCCCGGGATCCGCAGCGCCGTGCCGAAAGCCTCGGTGGTGGATGCTTCCTCCTGCTCCCGGCCCGCGAGCTGGGACTGCTTGTTCTCCAGCTGCGTCTCCAGCCTAGCCGAGGACTCCCGCAGGGAGCTGATCCGCTCCCGCGCCTGCGGCAGTTCGCTGCGCAGCTCCGCGCGCTCCCGCTCCAGGTCGCCCACCTTGTCGGCGATCTGCTGCGCCTCCCCGCCGACCGCGGAGGTCAGCTCGGCGAGCCCGGCGGCCTGCTCGCCGTAGTCGGCGCAGCGGCGCTCGGCCTGCGACTCGGCCTCCATCCGGTCGGCGACCGCCACGTCGTGGTGCAGCGAGACCTCGCGAAGGTCGGCCAGGGTCGGCAGGCACCGCGCCTCGATCGCCTCGCGCAGCGCGTCGATGCCGTTGCGGGCCTCCGACGCGGCGCGGTGGGCGGCGTCGAGCGCCCGGGTGTCGGCGGGGAGGTCGGCCTCGCCCGCCGAACGGACGAGCTCGGCGTGCGCGGCCTGCCACCGCTGGTCGGCCTGCTCGTGCTGTTCGCGCAGCTGCGCGGCGCGGTGCTCGGCGTCCTGGGCGCTTTCCAGGGCGGTGGCGAGCTTGGCGTGCGCGGTGAGCAGGTCGCTGTCGTCGGGGTAGGACTCCAGGTACTGCTCCAGCCGCGAGGTGTGCTCGCCGGCGTCGCGGTGGCGGCGCTCGGCGTCGGCGATCCGCCCGCGCAGCTGGGAGAGCTCGTCCTCCAGCTCCGCGATGCGGCGGGCGCGGGCCGACTCGCGGGCCCCGGCGCCGACGTACTCGGCGGTGTCCTTGCTCCACGCCCCGGAGAGCACACCCGCACGCCAGGTGCCGTCGGCCGACACCGACAGGCCCGCGCTGCCGTCGGTCGCGACCGAGGCCAGCAGGTCGGCGACGTGCTCGCCCGGCACGGGGCAGTCCGGCTCGGCGGCCGGGGTGAGCAGGTCGGCCAGGGTGGCGGACCCGGCCGGCTTTTCCGGTGCGGCGAGCAGTTCGGCCAGGCCGACGACGCTGCCGTCCAGCGACACCCAGGCGTTGAGCAGGCCGCTGGCCTGCAACGCGGCCTCCAGGCCCGCCCGGTCGTCGTCGTTGAGCGAGGGCGAGAAGTCCACGAGTCGGTAGAACGGCCGCCCCTTGCTCTCGTCGCGTTCGGCGTCGGCCCAGGCCGGGCGCGGCGGCGTCCGCTCGTGGCCGGCGCGCAGCTCGGCGAGCTCCTGCTCCCACCCGCGCGTGCGCTCGCGCAGCTCGGCGAGCTCCTGCTCGACCTCGGTCACCTGGCCGCGCGCCTCGTGCAGCTTCGGCCGCGCCCAGCGCCGCGTCCGCTCGCGCGCGTCGCGGGTCGCCGACCGGTCGGCCACCAGCTCCCGGTCGCGCGGCGGCGCGGGTACCGGATCGTCCGCGGTGGGCACCGGCCACCCGGCACCCCAGCGCTGCGCCTGCTCGACCCAGACCGCGGCGGCGTCGGAGAGCTGCTGCTGGGCCTGGTTGCGCCGGCCCGCGGCCTCGGTCGCGGTGAGCTGGGCCTGGCGCGCCAGGCGCTGGAGCTCGGCGACCTTGTCCTGCTGGGCGTCCAGCTCCACGGCCTGCTGGTGCAGTGCCAGCGTCAGTGCCGAACGCTCCGTGGCGACGCTCGCGGCGTCGCCGGTGCGGGACGCGGCCTCGCGCATGGCGGCCGCCAGCGCGTCGGCGTCGACCTCCGGTGCGATGTGGCGGTCGATGGTCGCGGGTTCGGCGTCGGAGTCCGGTGCGGTACGCACCTGGTCCGGCGAGGTGCGGGCCTGGGCGGTGGGGACCGCGGGCGGGCGCGGGACGAGCCCGCCGTCGAGCCCGGCGGTCGTGAGCTGCTGGGTGGCGCGCTGCGCGGCCTGCTCGGCGGCGTCCGCGTCGCCCGCCAGCCGGCGCAGCATTCCCAGCACCGACTCCACCGACCGCTCCTCCTGCGCGCGGTGCTTGCTCGCGGTGTCCAGCGCCGTCACCGCCGCCGAGCGGGCGCTTTCGACCAGCCGCTCGCGGTCGCGCAGGTTCTGCAGCTCCGAGTAGGCCGGGTGCGAGCGCAGCGCGTCGATGCCGGACTCCAGCTCGCCCTCGCGCTGCTCCAGCTCGGTTACGGTGCGCTGTGCGGACTCGCGGTCGCCGCGCTTGGCCGCGACCTGCTTCTCCAGCTTCGCCAGCTCGTCGCGCAGCGACCGCAGCCGCGTCCGCGCCGAGCGCATCGCCTCGGCCCGCTCGCGCAGCGAGCCCAGCGCGTAGCCGGAGTAGGTCGTCAGGAACGCGCTCAGCGCCTTGTCCGCGCTGCTGAGGCGGACGATGTTCTCCCGGATCGACTCGAGGTCGTCGAAGGAGGTCGCCAGCCGCTCGATCAGCGACGGGTCCAGCGGCGGCAGCGCGTCGGAGAGGATCTGCTCGAGCTGGCCTTCCAGGACCTTGAGCCCGACGTCGGGGTTGCGCAGCGTGCGTTGCAGGTGCAGCAGGTCGCCGTAGCGGGCTGCGGGCATGCCGTAGACGGTGGCGGCGATCTTGGCGCGGAAGGCGTGGTCGTCGAGCACGCAGTCGGCACCGAGCATCTCGCGAAGCTGGGCCGGTCCGACCGGCACCCGGTCGGACCCGACAAGCTGCAGGTTGACCCCGACCCGCCTGCCGGTGACGAACCGCCACGAGTCGCTGATGGCCTGCGAGGTCTTCGACGCCTTGACGCCGACGCCGCAGGTCAGGAACTCCTCACCGCCGCCGGGGGCGTCGCGGCGCAGCTCGATCCAGGCGTAGCCGATGCGGTTGGGCCCGCCCGGGTACTCGTCGAGCATCAGCCTGCGGATGCTGACCGTGTCGAAGCCCTTCGACCCGAGCTGGCGCAGGTCGCCGTCCAGGCACAGCGGCAGCAGCAGCTCCAGGGTGCGGGACTTGCCCGAGCCGTTGGTGCCCTGGAAGATCGCCCGCCCGCCGGAGAGGTCGAAGGTGTGCTCGGCGTACTGCCAGATGTTGACGATGCCGCCGCGGTGCAGCCGCCACCTGTTCGGCAGCTCCATTTCCGTGCTCACCGTTGACCTTCCTCTTCCATGTCGTCGAACAGCGACCAGCCCGCGGGTGCGGCGGCAGGCGGCTCGGGTTCCCGGCCCGGTGCCGGGGTGGCGTCGGGTTGCGGCAGCCAGCGGTGGGCGGCGGGGCTGAGCAGCCACTGCTCGCCTTCGCGGTGCAGCAGGCCGAGCCGCCCCAGCAGCGCGCGCACCGAGCGGACCAGGTCGTCCTGGTCCTCGGTCGCCTGCCGCGACCACGCGGCGGGGTAGGACTCGACCAGCTCCGCGCAGACCTCGGCGAGGTCGGCCTCCGCCACCGGGTGCCTGCCGTCGGACTCGCGCGGCTCGGCGCGCTCCAGCAGCTCCGGCAGCGCCAGCAGCGCGATGCGCGCGACCGTGCCCGGCCCGGGGAAGACCACGTCGGTGAGGTAGTCCTCGGGGTCGGTCACCACCAGGCCTTCCGCGCGCGACTCGGTGACCAGGCCGAAGAACCGCTCCAGCAGCTTGGACTCGGTCCCGAGGTGCTTGAGCAGCCATTCGGCCTGCGCGTCGGGCAGGTCGCGGTAGAGCACCACCGGATCCTCGACCAACCGGCGCCGCACCGCATGCTCGACGCTGCGCGGACCCGGCTCGGCCGCCGTCGACACCAGCGCCCGCGGGCTGTCGGCCTCGGCGAGCGGACCCGCGACGAGCTGGCCGAGCAGGTCGGTGTCGATGGTGATCAGCGCCTCGGCCGCGGCGTCGGTGGCCGCCACCGTGCCCTCGGTCTCGGTGATCACGCCGAGGGCGACCAGGTGGCGCAGCGCCGCGGTCAGCGCCCGGCGGTCGGCCGGGTCGTCGACCACCGCGATGCCGGCCTCCGACGCCGCCGCGCGCACGTCGCTGACCAGGCGCGACAGCAGCACCTGGCGGCCGATGCCGGTCAGCGCGGCCAGCGTCAGCGCCAGGTAGGCGTAACCGCGCGGGGACAGCGAGGACTCGCCGCGCGTGGCGTCGTCGCCGGGCCCGGACTTGTAGAGCCGGGCGAACCGGCGCTCCACGACCAGCCGGTAGCCCAGCAGCGAGGAGAAAACCTCCTGGAGGACGGCGCGCTGCCGGTAGATCATCGGCAGCAGGTCGCCGTCGGGCGCCCCTGGCCGCAGCAGCGGGCGGCGCAGCAGCACCCGCGCGCAGCGCACGACGTTGGCGGCGTCGATGTCGGGCAGGTCCTCGAAGGTGCGCACGGCGTTCATCGGGCGGTCGCCTCCTCCTCGGTACCCGGGATCGCGCCGTCACCGCGGACGTCGAGCACCGCGTCCTGCAGCGTCAACGTGCCCGAGGTGCTGCGGATCTCGGTGCGGTGGCCCGGTTCCGGGCGGACGGTGACCCGCAGCCGGTGCACCGGGTCGAGCGCGGTGCCGGGGTCGTCGGAGCCCTCGCGCTGCGCCATCGCCAGCGTCAGCAGCTCGCACAGCACGCCCAGCGCGTCGGTGGAAAGCGTCGTGGCCGCCAGCTCGGCACCGGCCCCGGCCAGCTCCGACACCGCCGCGCTGCGGCGCTGGTCGGCCTCGCGAGCCTGGGCGAGGAGGGTCTCCTCGGTCATCGGGTCGTCGAGCACGCGCGAGGTGCGGCCGCGCGCGCCGCGGTCGCCCCGGCTGCGCACGCTCACGGTCACGTCCAGCACCGGACCGTCGCGCCACGCCACGTCGTGGTTGTCGCTGTCGTAGTCGGGCGCGGGCAGCAGGTGGCGCGAGGAGTGCAGGCCGAAGGCCGCCGCGTAGATGCGGTGCGCGTCGTTCTCCTCCGCCGCGTCGAACCACCGCGCGAGCTTCAGCAGCTCGCCGCGGCGGCCGGGCACCAGGCCGCCACCGGAGGTCGCCCGCTTGACGCTGGCCAGCAGCGAACCGATGGCCCGCGCGGTCGCCTCCCGCAGCGCCGCGACCTGGCTCGGCCTGCCGGGAGCATCGACGAACCAGTCGGTGAGCTCCTGCCAGTCGGGCGCGGTGCGGCCCCGGGCGCGCTCGACGTCGGTGCCGAGCTGGTCGGCGGGGCCGAGCAGCCGCAGCAGCTCGGAGCGGACCCCGGCCAGCCCCGCCAGCGACGCCGCGATCGTGCCGGTGTGGCGCAGCACGTCCTCCACGACCATCTGGATGTACTCGACGAGCAGGTTGCGGAACCCCGAGATCTCGTCGGGCGCGAGGTGGTGACGGGTCACCACCTGCCCCAGGTAGGCGTAGAAGTCGCGGACC
The DNA here is from genome assembly GCF_000062885.1 of Saccharopolyspora erythraea NRRL 2338. Taxonomy (NCBI): domain Bacteria; kingdom Bacillati; phylum Actinomycetota; class Actinomycetes; order Pseudonocardiales; family Pseudonocardiaceae; genus Saccharopolyspora; species Saccharopolyspora erythraea. Next base: position 1,728,093 of record NC_009142.1, read on the forward strand.
GTGGCGGCGAGCTCGGCGTGCTGCAGGAACACGGTGGTCACCTGTTCGGCGAGCCGCTCCTTGGCCTTGCGGGTGCTCTTGGCCTCCGGCGCGCGGCGTTCGGCGACCAGCACCTCCGAGAGCATCGACGAGATCTCGCCGAGTCCGCGCTCGATCGCGGGCAGCAGCTCGCGGGACACCTCGCGGGCGCCCTCCGGCACGTGCAGCAGGGCGTCGACATCGCGCTGCACGCGCACCGCGAGCTTGCTGACCTGGTAGCGGACGCTGCCGTGCTGGAACTCGGCGATGCTGGCCGCGATCGTCTCGCGCCGCCCGACCACGAGGTTGCCCCACTTGACCAGCTGCTTGAGCCGGTCGATCACGGTGTCCAGGTCGGACTCGCCCGCGGCCACCCGGCCCTCCCGCTCGGCGGCGGCCAGCGCGGCCGCGACCTCGCCCGCCGACAGGTCGGCCAGCAGCGTCGAGGTGAACAACCGCATGATCGCCAGATACGTGCGGTGCTCGGGCGCCTGCAGGTAGACGAACAGCTGGAGCCGCTGCTCGCCCCCGCCGGCCTCCTCGGCCGACTGCGCGGCCGGAGCCGCGTCGGACGAGGCGGCATCGGCGGGCAGGGGGCCCGCGGTCGCCACTCCCGCGCGCAGCACGTCGGCTTCGTGGTCCGGGACAGTCACGGTCCGCCACGATAACCGGTGCTGCCGACACATCCGGTCACGTGGCGGGCGGTGACCGTGCGGAAACATCCCAACGGTAGCGTTCTTCACGTTTGGGGCCGGACCGGTTCGCCAGGAGGGGCAGAGCGTGGGCGCAGGACGTGCGGTGGGGCTGTTGCTCGGGCTGGCTGCCGACGCGGCGATCGGAGACCCCCGCCGCGGCCACCCCGTCGCGGCGTTCGGCCGGGTCGCCGGCGCCGCGGAGCGGCTGCTGCACCAGGACCGCAAGGCCGCGGGCATCGTCTACACCGGACTGCTGGTCGGCGGCACCGCCGGGCTCGGCGTGCTGGCGCACCGGGTCTCGCGCCGCAGCCCCGTCCTGGAGGCCGTGCTGACCGGCGTGGCGACCTGGGCGGTGCTGGGCGGCGCGTCGCTGGCCGACGAAGGCACCGCGATGGCCCGGGTCCTTGACGCGGGCGAGATCGACGCGGCCCGCCGCAGGCTCGGCAACCTCTGCGGGCGCGAGTCGGCCAACCTCGACGGCCAGGGCCTGGCCCGGGCGACCGTCGAGTCCGTCGCCGAGAACACCTCCGACGCCGTGGTCGCACCGCTGGTGTGGGGCGCCATCGCCGGTGTGCCCGGGCTGATCGGCTACCGCGCGGCCAACACCCTCGACGCGATGGTCGGCCACCGCTCGCCGCGCCACGCGAACTTCGGCTGGGCCTCGGCCCGGCTCGACGACGCGCTGAACCTGCTGCCCTCGCGGCTGGCGGCGGTGCTGACCTCGGCGTGCGCACCGGTCGTCGGCGGGTCCGCGACGGGCGCCTGGCGCACCTGGCGCCGCGACGCCTCGGCGCACCCGAGCCCGAACGCGGGCCAGATCGAGGCCGCCTTCGCCGGTGCGTTGCAGATCAGGCTGGGCGGGCGGACCGTCTACGGCCACGTCGTCGAGCAGCGCCCGGTGCTGGGCGAGGGCCGCACGGCCGACGCCGGGGACGTCACCCGCAGCGTCGAGCTGTCCCGGGTGATCGGTGTGGTCAGCGGCGTGCTGGCCGCCGGGTCGGCGCTGGTGTTCGGCCTGCGCCGCGACCGCCGGCGCTGACCGCGACCGCGGCTGTTGCGCCGCGGGCGCCGCTCGGGCTGTGGCTCGCCGTGCCAAGGCGCGCAGCTTCTTTCGGCTGAGCGCTGCGTAGTCATTCCACCCGGTCGCCCGCGCGCTTGCGGCGTTTGACGCCCTCCAGCGCCGCGATCATGCCGACGCCCACGAGGACGGTCGCCAGCGGCACCAGCAGTCCCATCAGCTCCGTGCATTTGCCGAGCGACCACTCGAAAAGTCCGCCGTGCTCGCCCGTGAAGGCCCACCGCGCCAGCGGGATCAATCCGATCGTGACGCCGATCAGTCCCACGACCCCCTGGACCGCGTCGATCTGCTTGCCGGTCACCGCGACCGCCCCCTCTCGGTCGGCGAAGCCGCTCCACGGCCACGCCGAGTGGCAGGCGGCTACACCACGCCACATTAGCAGAGTGGTCACTCTAGTTTTGGTGCGATCTATGCTCGCGGTGATGCGCACCGTCAATCCCGAGCAGCACGCCCGCAAGCGGGCGAAGATCCTGCAGGCCGCGGCAGAGGAGTTCGCCGTCAACGGCGTCGACGGCACGTCGACCGCGGGCATCTGCCGCCGCGCGGGCATCGGCTCGGGCACCCTGTTCCACTACTTCCCGACCAAGCGCGACATCGTCCACGCGCTGTTCCGCGACGACCTGGCCCGCAACGCCGAAGTGCATCCGCGGGTCCTGCGCGCCGACGCGGAACAGGGCTTCGACCTGCTCGTCGGCCACCTGCTCGCCGAGCTGGCCAACCCGCTCACGCCTGGGCTCGCGGCCACGGCGGTGTTGCAGGCCAACCGCGACCCGGAGTTCGCCGAGATCCTGACCACCGACACCGAACGAACCCACGAGGTCCTCACCGGGCTACTCCGGCGCATGGCCGATGACGGCGGCTACCGGCTCGCGTTGCCCGCGGACCGGCTCGCGCGGTGGATCCAGAAACTGGTCGACGCCGCCTACCTGATGGCCGGCGACCCGGGATTCGACGCGGAGGTCGAGAGCGCCGAGCTGAGGCGCGTCATCGCGCGCCTCGTCGGCGGCCCGTCGGCGTGAGGGGTGAACGGGGGTCCTAGGCGTTCCCGCGTGCGGGGGTCTCCTCCTCGCGCGCGGTGCCGGGCTCCTCGTCGGTTCGCCCGGCCGCGGCCTCCTCGCGGGCCGCGGCTTCCTCGCGCTCGCGGCGCTCCTCCTCGGCGATCGCCTCGGCGACCGAGAGCTTGCGCTTGGCGCCGCCCTCGGTGCCCTGCTGCGGACGCAGCTCGGAGTAGATCAGGTAGCCGATCGCCAGGATCGCCATCACGCCGAAGGCGATCCACTGCAGCGCGTACGAGAAGTACGGACCCGACTCCAGGCGCGGCAGCGGAAGCGGGCTGAGCCCCCCGGGCTGGCCCTCGACCAGCGCGAAGTACCCCGGCCGCAGGTCCAGGCCGGTGCTCGCGCCGACCGTCGCCGAGTTCACCGCGTAGACCCAGCGGTGGTCGTCGTGGGAGAACGCGGGCCGGTTCTCGCTGTCGCGCTCGTCGGAGCGGACGCGGGCGGTCAGCGTGACCTCGCCCGCCGGGGCCGGCGCGTAGTCGGGGGCGCGGGTGCCGTCGACGGGACGGACGAAGCCGCGGTCGACCAGCAGCGTCGTGCCGTCGGCGAGCCGGAACGGGGTCAGCACCTCGAACGCGGGCTCGCCGAGCACCGTGCGCTGCCACGCCAGGGTTTCGCCCTCGGGCAGGTAGCGGCCGGTGACGGTCACCCGGGCCCACTCGGTGCGCACGTCGGGCGCCTGCCCTGGCGCGAGCACCTCGCCGATCGGCTTCGGCGGGGCGTGGAAGGACTCGGCGATGGCGTTGTTGCGCGCCTGAGCCTGGTCGTTGCGGCTGAACTGCCACGGCGCCAGCAGCGTGAAGCAGAGCGTGGCGAACACCACGACCAGGCCGATCAGTCCGATCCAACCCGGGCGTAGCAGAAACTTCAGGCGCACACCTCTACGGTAAGCGGCCCGCACGGCGGCTCGCGGCCCGCCCCCGCCGCGCCTACACCCGCTGGGCTGCGGCGACGGCCTGCGCGGCGTAGCCGCCGCCGAACAGCACCGCGTGCACCAGCAGCGGGAAGAGCTGGTGCGCGCCGATGCGGTCGCGCCAGCCGGGCGCCAGCGGGCTGACCTCCTGGTAGGCCGCCACCACGCGGTCCAGGCCGGGGCAGCCGAACAGGTGCAGCATCGCCAGGTCGGTCTCGCGGTGCCCGCCGTGCGCGGCCGGGTCGATCAGCCACGCCTGCCCGGCCCAGTGCACGTTGCCGCTCCAGAGGTCGCCGTGCAGGCGGGACGGGGCCTCGTCGGCGCCGCCGAGTCCGCCGATCCGGTCGCACGCTCGCGAGACGACCTCGGCATCGCGAGCGCAGAGCGTGCCGGCGTCGCGCGCCATCCGCACGTAAGGCTCGACGCGGTGGGTGACGTAGAAGCTCGGCCAGTCAGCGCACGGTTCGTTGCGCATCGGCGCCAGGCCGATCCAGGCGTCGGCGGGACCGCCGGGAGGCGGTGCGCCGTGCGCGGGAGCGCCCGCCGCGTGCAGGGCGGCCAGGCCCCGGCCGAGGTCCTCGGCTGCCCGGGGCCCGGGCCCGTCCGCGGCGATGTGGTCGGTGACCAGCCAGCGGCCGTCGTGGCCGTGCACGGCGGGCACCGGCACCGCGCCTGCCTCGGCCAGCCACGCCAGCGACGCGGCCTCGGCGGCGATCGAGCTCTCCTCCGCGGTCTTGGCGAAGACCGCGCTTCCGTCGTCGAGGTGCACGGCGAAGGCCGCCGAAGCGTCGCCGCCGCCGAGTTGGCGCACCCGCTCGATGCCGTGCCCGGTGATCCGCGACACGGCCTCGCGGGCCTGTTCGGTCGAAACCATCTCGCTCCCCGTCGTCGGACCGGCCGTCGTCAGAGGCGTTCGCGCACCCATTCCAGCAGACCGGGCATCGCCGCCTCGATCATCGCCAGCACGTCCTCGAAGCCGCGGTCGCCGCCGTAGTAGGGGTCCGGCACCTCGGCGAGGTCGTCGGATGCCGGGTCGAACGAGCGCAGCAGACGCACCCGCTCCTGATCGCCCAGCGCGTCCCGCACCACCCGCAGGTGCCCGGCGTCCATCGCGAGCAGCAGATCGGCCTCCAGGTGCCGGTCGTCGATCTGCGCGGCGACGTGCTCGGCCGGGTAGCCGTGGTCGGCCAGCACCTTCGCGGTGCGCGGGTCGGCGGGCTCGCCGACGTGCCACGGACCGGTGCCCGCGCTGGTCACCGTCACCCGGTCGTCGAGCCCGGCGCGGCGCAGGTGCTCCCGGAAGACCAGCGCCGCCATCGGCGAACGGCAGATGTTCCCGGTGCAGATGAAAGAGAGGTGCAAGGGTCCTACTCCCTGAAGTGGCTGACCCGCCGACGGTACGTGGCGCGGGTGCACGGCCGCCCGCGGGCTCGGACTGCCGTGCCTCACGCCACGCCCGGACTCCGATCGCCGGCCGAAGGCCGTGAATCCATCGGCCGCGAACCCAGCGGGCTCGTGCCCACACGTCTGGCGCTGCGGAACTCGCCGGGCGGGGGCACGCTCGCGCCATCGGCCCGGGACGGCGCGCCCGCGCCCGGGCAGACGTCGCGCGACGAGCGCCCGGACAGGGAGGCCACCATGGACGCTCCACCCGGTTCCGCAGCGGCCGAACCGAGCGTGCCGCGCAACGGGTTCGGCATCACCTCGGCCGTGCTCGGCACCGTCGGGCTGGTGTTCGCCTTCATCCCGTTCGTGGGCGTCATCGCCTGGCCGCTGGTGCTCGTGGGCCTGGTCTTCGGCGTGCTCGGCCTGCTCCGGGTGGCCAAGGGCCGGGCCGACAACCGCGGGACGGCCCTCACCGGCACAGTCCTGTGCGTGATCGGCCTGCTGCTCTGCGTCGTGCAGACCCTGCTCTTCGAGCGGGTCGTCTCGCGCGTGCCGCCCCCGAAGCAGTACTCCCAGGTGCGGCCGGTCGCCTGGGAACCGGCCGACGCCCGGCTGGTCGTGCTTCGAGGAGATCAACGGGGCGCGAGCGCGGCCGCACCGCGTAGTTAGACTGCCCGGGATGACGAGCGGGAACGACCAGGAGCTGCTGCGCCACCACGGTGACATCGACGCCGCGCCCGGCCTGCTCGACTTCGCCGTGAACGTGCGCCTGGACCGGCCCCCGCGCTGGCTGCGCGACCGGCTGGCCGCGGCGCTGGACCGGCTCGGCGGCTACCCGTCCGCCGAGGACGACCGCAGCGCGCGCGAGGCCGTCGCCGCCCGGCACGGCCGCGACCGCGACGAGGTGCTCCTGCTGGCCGGTGCAGCCGAGGGCTTCTCGTTGCTGGCGGCGCTGCGCCCGCGCCTGGCCGCCCTGGTGCACCCGTCCTTCACCGAGCCCGAGCTCGCGCTGCGGACCGCGGGAGTCGAGGTGACCCGCGTCGTGCTCGACGCCGAGGACGGCTACCGGCTGCGCCCGGAGGCGGTGCCCGAGGAGGCCGACCTCGTAGTGCTCGGCAACCCGACCAACCCGACCTCGGTGCTGCACCCGGCGGAGAGCATCCGCGCGCTGCGGCGGCCGGGCCGGGTGGTTGTCGTCGACGAGGCGTTCGCCGACACCGTGCCCGGCGAGCCCGAGTCGCTGGCCGGCAGCGCCGAACCGGGCCTGCTGGTCATCCGCAGCCTGACCAAGATGTGGGGGCTGCCGGGACTGCGCGCCGGCTACGCCCTCGGCGAACCGGCGCTGCTGGCCCGGCTCGGCCAGAACCGTCCACATTGGCCTCTGGGTACCTTGGTGCTGGAAGCCGTCCGGGCCTGCCTGGAACCGGACGCGATCGCCGAGTCCGAGCGCGCGGCGCGGGATTTCGACCGCGACCGCGCGGAACTGGTCGCCGGCCTGGCCGCGATCCCCGGCGTCCGCGTCGTCCAGCCGGCCCGCGCGTCCTTCCTCCTGCTCGAAGTGGACAACGGTGAGAAGGTGCGCGCGGTGCTGCGGGAGCGGGGCATCGCCGTCCGGCGCGGCGACACGTTCCCGGGCCTGGGCCCGGACCACATGCGGGTCGCGGTGCGCGGCCCGCGGCACAACGACGAGCTCGTCGAGGCGTTCCGCGAGATCGTCGGCACTGCTGGATAGGGACAGGGGAGCGACCGGATGACGGTGCGTGTTCAGGATGTCGTCGCGGCGATGGAGGCGGCCTACCCGCCGGAGCTCGCCGAGAGCTGGGACGCGGTCGGGCTGGTCTGCGGCGATCCGCAGGCGATCGTCCAGCGCGTGCTGTTCTGCGTCGACCCCGTCGAGGCCACCGTGGACGAGGCCGCCGACTTCGGCGCGCAGCTGCTGATCTCGCACCACCCGCTGCTGCTGCGCGGCGTGCACGGCGTCCCGGCCGACGACCCCAAGGGCAGGCTGGTGCACCGGATGATCCGCGCGGGCATCGGCCTGTACTGCGCGCACACCAACGCCGACAGCGCCGAGCTCGGCGTCTCCGACGCGCTGGCCGCCGCGATCGGGCTGACCGTCACCGGCCCGCTCGACCCGCACTCCGAAGGGGCCAGGACCGGCCTGGGCCGCATCGGCGTGCTGCCCGAGCCCGAGCCGTTCGAGCGCTTCGTTCAGCGGGTCGCAGCCGGGCTGCCGACCACGGCGTGGGGCGTGCGCGGGGCGGGCGACCCGCAGCGCCCGGTCCGCACGGTCGCGGTCTGCGGCGGCGCGGGCGACTCCCGCCTCGAGACGGCCACCGCCGCCGGGGTGGACGCCTACGTGACCGCCGACCTGCGCCACCACCCGGCGGGCGAGCACATCGCCCGCGGCGACGTGCCGGGAGCGCGGGTGCCCGCGCTCGTCGACGTCGCGCACTGGGCGAGCGAGTGGCCGTGGTGCCAGCAGGCGGCCGACATCGTCGCCACCGCGCTACCCGATACTGTCGAGGTTCTTGTCTCGACTCGCCGCACCGATCCGTGGACCGCCCACGTCGCTGGTGCGGTGTCCGACCCAGGGAGGACGCTGGCGTGAAAGCCGACCCCGCCGTCCAGCGACGGCTGCTCGATCTCGCCGAGTGCGACGCCGAGCTCAACCGCGTGAACCACCGCAGGCGCACGCTGCCCGAGCTCGAGGAGATCGGCACGGCCGAACGCGACGCCCAGGCCAAGCGCGACTCCCTGGTCGCCGCGCAGACCGCGTTCGGCGACATCGACCGCGACGCCAAGCGGCTGGAGGGCGAGATCGAGCAGGTGCGGGCCCGCGAGGACCGGGACCGCAAGCTGATGGAGGCGGGCGGCAGCTCCAAGCAGCTCGAGGACCTCCAGCACGAGCTGCAGACGCTGGCGCGCAGGCAGGGCATCCTCGAGGACGAGCTGCTGGAGGTCATGGAGCGGCGCGAGGCGCTGGAGACCGACGTCGCGCGGGCGCGCGAGGAGGTCTCGGCCTCCGAGGAGAAGCTCGCCGACGCCCAGCGCAGGCGGGACGAGGCGCTGGTGGACCTCGACACCGCCGAGGCCAGGCGGACCGCCGAGCGCGAGCTGATGGTCAAGGGCCTGCCGGAGAACCTGGTCGTCCTCTACGACCGCATCCGCGCGCAGAAGGGCGTCGGGGCCGGGCTGCTGCAGGGCACCCGCTGCGGCGCGTGCCGCATCGAGCTCGACCGCTCGGCGCTGGCCGAGGTCCGCGACGCCGACGCCGACGACGTGGTGCGCTGCGAGGAGTGCGGCGCGATCCTGGTGCGCACCAAGGAGACCGCTCGGTGAGCCTGCGGGTCGTCATCGAGGCCGACGGGGGCTCGCGCGGCAACCCCGGTCCGGCTGGTTGCGGTGCGGTGGTGCGCGACGCGACCAGCGGCGAGGTGCTCGCGGAGCGATCGGTGGGGCTCGGCACCGCCACCAACAACGCAGCCGAGTACCGGGGCCTGATCGAGGGGCTCTCGGCCGCGGTCGAGCTGGGCGCCGAAGCCATCGAGGTCCGGATGGACTCCAAGCTGGTCATCGAGCAGATGGCCGGCCGGTGGAAGGTCAAGCACGCCAACCTCCAGCCGCTCGCCGAGAAGGCCCGGGCGCTGCTCGCGGGCTTCGGCGAGGTCGACCTGGAATGGGTGCCGCGCGCCCGCAACGCGCACGCGGACCGGCTGGCCAACGAGGCGATGGACGAGCAGGCCGGGATCCGCCGCGAGCCGGCCGCCGCGCGGGTGCGGCCCGCGGGCTGGCTCGGCGCGACCGGCGCGCCCACCAGGTTCCTGCTGCTGCGCCACGGCCAGACCGCGATGTCGGTGGACCGCCGCTACTCCGGGCGCGGCGACGTCGTGCTGACCGACTTCGGGGAACGCCAGGCGAGGGCCGCCGGGCGCAGGCTGGCCGGGATGGACGGCGTGGTCACCGACGCGGGAGCGGCCCCGGTGATCGCCTCGCCGCTGTCCAGGACCCGCCAGACCGCGCAGGCGGTCGTCGACGCCACCGGCGGCGAGCTGCTGTTCCACGACGGCCTGCTGGAGACCGACTTCGGCGACTGGGAGGGCCTGACCTTCGCCGAGGCCGCCGAGCAGTACCCCGAGCTGCACCGCGAATGGCTGGGCGACCCGAGCGTGCGCCCGCCCAACGGCGAGAGCCTGGACGCCGTCTTTCGGCGGGTGGCCGACACCCGCGACGAGCTGATCGAGAGCTACGCGGGTCAGACGGTGGTCGTGGTCAGCCACGTGACGCCGATCAAGGCGCTGCTGCGCCTGGGGCTGGACGTGGGGCCGTCGATGTTCTACCGCCTGCACCTGGACCTGGCGTCGCTGTCCATCGTGGAGTTCTACCCCGACGGTCTGGCCTCGGTCCGGCTGGTCAACGACATCTCGCACTGGACCTGATCCGGGACGCCGCGCCGCTCCCGCCGGCGAGGCGTCCCGGTGTCCGCTCGCAGCAGCTCCCGCGCCGCCGGGCGGCCCAGTTGCGTGGGCCGTCCGGCGTGTATCCGCCTCCACACCGTTGACTTCGGTTCCGCCGCGTCACTACCGTCCCCGAAACCGTCTGGGAACTTTACGGATAGGGGAGCCGGGTGGTCGTCGAGCGTGGTGCGAGGACGGGCCGTGACGGCAGTCCACGGCTGCTGCGGGAGATCAACGACCGCGCGGCGATCGAGGCGCTGCTGCGCGAGGGACCGCTGACCCGGGCCGAGCTCGAGGACGTCATCGGCCTGTCCAAGCCCGCCACGGCGACCCTGCTCAACCGGCTGGAGGGCGACGGCGTCGTCCGCCGAGGCGAGCTGCGCGGCGGCAACCGGGGACCGCGGGCCCAGACCTGGTACGTCAACGGCGCGCTCGCGCACGTCGCGGGCGTCAGCGTCACCCCGAACGACGTGGACGTGGTGATCTCCGACATCACCGGCGACTCCCGTGTCGAGCACCGCTCGCCGATGCCCTCCGGCGACACCGACGCGGTGCTGTCGGCCTTCGGCGACGCGCTCACCGCGGCCGCCGCGAAGGTCGGGTTGCGCACCGACGAGCTGGCCCACGTGGTCGTCGGCGCGCAGGGTGCGGTGGACCCGGCCACCGGGCACCTCGGCTTCGCCCCGCACCTGCCCGGGTGGGAGGGCTTCGACGTGCCCGGGCGGCTGGGCGAGCTGCTCGGCACCGAGGTGACCGTCGAGAACGACGTCAACCTGGTCGCCCTGGTCGAGATGGACGAGGGACGCGCCCGCGACGTCCGCGACTTCGTGCTGGTGTGGCTGGGCGACGGCGTCGGCTCGGCGGTGGTGGTCAACCGCGCGCTGCTGCGCGGCGCGACCGGCGGCGCGGGCGAGATCGACTGGATGCACGTGCCCGACCGCGCTGGGCGCGACACCGGCTCCGACCGCCGGGGCGGCCGGTTCGGCAAGCTCGTCGAGCCCGGCGCGATCATGGCGCTCGCCCGCGCGCACGGACTGGAAGCCGCCGACGGCGAGGACGCGATCCGCAAGGCCGCCTCGGACCCCGGCGCGCGGGAGTTCCTGACCGACTACGCGCGCCGCGTCGCCACCGGCCTGGCCGGCGTGGTCAGCGTCCTGGACCCCGAACTCGTGCTGCTGTCGGCCGGCATCGCCCAGGCCGGAGGGACCGCGCTGGCCGAGCTCGTGGCGGCTCAGCTGCATGAGCTGGTCGTCCCGCGAACACCCGTGGAAACCGCGCGGATCAGCGGAAACCCGGTGCGCGCCGGCGCGCTGAGGGCGGCGATCGGGTTGGCCCGCGAGCGGGTCTTCGGACTGTCCACCACGGCCGCGGGAGTGTTGCCGGCCTCGGCCGAGTGAGTTCCAGGAGGAGCACATGCGCACGTCCGCAACGATCGGTGCCGGCCTGGCCGCGGTCGCCCTGCTCGCCGCCTCCTGCACCGCGGGAACCACCTCCCAGGCCCCGCAACCGGCTCCGGCGCCGGGTGAGCAGGTGACGATCACCGTCGCCAGCCAGTTCACCGACCGGGAGCTGGACATCCTGAACCGCGTCCTGGACGGCTTCCGCGCCAAGCACCCGGGCGTCACGATCGAGAGCCGCGGCAACCAGGACGACGACAAGATCACCCAGGCCATCCGCGGCGGCAACCCGCCCGACGTCGCGATCTCGGCCGAGACGGTCAACCTCGGCCAGTTCTGCTCCAGCGGCGCGTGGCAGGACCTCGGCCCGTACCTCGCGCGCGACCGCGTCGACCTCGAGCAGATCCCGCAGGCGGTGCGGGACTACACCCAGTACCAGGGCAAGCGCTGCGCGATGCCGCTGCTGGCCGACGTCTACGGGCTGTACTACAACGCCGACGCGTTCGCCCGGGCCGGGGTGACGGCCCCGCCGCGCACCACCTCGGAGCTGACCGAGCTGGCCAAGCGGCTCACCGAGTGGAACCCGGACGGTTCCATCAAGGTCGCCGGGTTCCTGCCTGTGCTGGGCTCGCAGGCCAACCACCCGTGGAACTGGGCGCCGCAGTGGGGCGCGCGCTGGACGGACGAGCAGGGCCGGTCCACCCTCGGCAGCGACCCGGCCTGGCAGGAGATGTTCCGCTGGCAGAAGGAGCTCGTGGACTTCTACGGCTGGGACCGGCTCGTGCAGTTCACCGCCGGCCTCGGTCAGCAGTACTCGGCCGACAACGCCTTCCAGCGCGGCCGGATCGCGATGGCCGTCGACGGCGAGTACCGCACCGGGTTCATCGAGCACCAGGCGCCCGGCCTGAACTACGGCACGGCCCCGTTCCCCGTCTCCGACTCCCGGCCCGAGCTCTACGGGACCGGCCTGACGACCGGCACCATCGTCGGCGTGCCGCGCGGCGCGGACGAGGCCGGAGCCGCGTGGGAGCTGGTGAAGTACCTGACCACCGACACCGGTGCGCTGGTGGAGCTGGCCGACGGCCTGAACAACGTGCCCACCACCAGGGCGGCGTTGCACGACCCCCGGCTGGAGCGCTCCCCGCAGTACCAGACGTTCCTGGACATGTTCGAGTCGCCCGCGCTGGTGCCCTCGCCGGCCAGCCCCAACGGCAGCGCCTACATGAAGGCCACCGAGGACTTCGGGGTCAAGTGGCAGAGCGGGCAGGTCGCCGACCTCGGCTCCGCGCTGCGCGAGCTCGACGCCCAGATCGACGCCGCCAAGTCGCTCGGCGGGCGCTGAGATGGCTGCGCCGGGACGCGGGCGCTCGCCGGTCGCCAGGAGGCTGCGCGTGCTGGCGTTCATGGCGCCATGGGGCGTCGGGTTCACCGCCTTCTTCGCCTATCCGCTGCTGGCCACCGGGTACTTCTCCTTCACCAGCTACGACCTGCTCGGCGAGCCGGCGTGGGTCGGGCTGCGCAACTACGCGTACCTGTTCGCCGGAGACCCGGTCGTGCGCATCGCCGCCGCCAACACCGCCTGGCTCGTGGTCGTGCTGACCGTGCTGCGGGTCGTCTTCGCGCTCGGCGTCGCGTCGGTGATCGCGCGGCTGCGCAGAGGCGTCGGGCTGGTCCGCACGCTGTGCTACCTGCCCGCGCTCGCCCCGCCGGTCGCGGCGACGCTGGCGTTCGTCTTCCTGTTCAACCCCGGCACCGGCCCGGTGAACGGCTTCCTGCGAGCGCTGGGCGTCGACGGGCCGCTGTGGTTCAACGACCCGGCCTGGGCCAAGCCCGCGCTGACCCTGCTGACGCTCTGGGGCTGCGGCGAGCTGATGATCATCCTGCTGGCCGCGCTGCTGGACGTACCCGCCGAGCTGCACGAGGCGGCGGCGCTGGACGGAGCGGGCGCGTGGCGGCGGTTCCGGAACATCACCATCCCCTCGATCGCGCCGGTGCTGCTGTTCGGGGTGGTGAACTCGATCATCTTCTCGTTGCAGTACTTCACTCAGGCCGTCGTCGCCGGCGCGGTGGCCTCCGGGCAGGCCGAGGTGGTCGGCAGCAGCAAGGTCCTCGGCTTCCCCGACAACTCGACGCTGACCTTCCCGGCATGGCTCTACCAGCAGGGATTCCACTACTACAACATGGGTTACGCCTCGGCGATGGCGGTGCTGCTCTTCGCGTTCTCCCTCGGTTTCACCGTCTGGCTGATCCGGCGGATGCGCATCGGCGTCCGGGAGGCGGTGTGAACCGGCACCACCGGACCCTGCACTGGATCGCGGTGCACAGCCTCGGGCTCGCCCTCGGCGCGATGTTCCTGCTGCCGCTGGTGTTCGTGCTGCTGACCGCGTTCATGTCCGACGAGCAGGCGCTGACCGCCGAGCTGTGGCCGCGGGACTGGCACTGGGAGAACTTCGCCGAGGTCTTCGTCCGGGCGCCGATGCTCTCCTACCTCGGCAACAGCCTGCTCTACTCCGGGCTGGCGACCGCGTTCATGCTGGTCTCCAGCGTCCCGGTCGCCTACGCGCTGTCGAAGCTGCGCTGGCGCGGCAGGAACGCGGCGTTCCTGCTCGTGATCGCCGCGATGATGCTGCCGCCGCAGGTCACCGCCGTCCCGCTCTACATCCTGTGGGCCCGCTTCGACCTCACCGGCTCGCTGTGGCCGCTGATCATCCCGCACCTGTTCGGCGACGCCTTCAGCATCTTCCTGCTGCGCCAGTTCTTCCTCACCATCCCCCAGTCCTACGTGGACGCGGCCAAGGTGGACGGTTGCGGCGAGCTCGGCGCGATGCTGCGCGTCGTGGTGCCGATGGCGCGGCCGGGCATCGCGGCGGCGGCGATGTTCTGCTTCCTCTACACGTGGAACGACTTCTTCGGCCCCCTGCTCTACACCGGCGAGGACGAGAGCCGCTGGCCGCTCTCGGTGGGGCTGGCGTCGTTCCGCGGCATGCACCACGTCGAGTGGAACCTCACGATGGCGGCCACCGTGCTGGTGATGCTGCCGGTCGTCGTGCTGTTCCTGGTGGCACAACGCGCATTCGTCCGAGGCATCACGTTCACCGGTGTGAAGGGCTAGGAACGGCATGAGGCTGACGGTCGTGGGTGGCGGCTCCACCTACACCCCGGAACTGGTCGACGGGATCGGCGAGCGGTCCGGGATCGACGAGATCGTGCTCGTGGACCCCGACGAGCAGCGCCTTGCTGTCGTCGGCGGCTTCTGCCGCAGACTGCTGGCGCACGCGGGCAGCCCGGCGAAGCTGACCACGACCGCGGACCTCGAGCGCGGCGCCGACGGCGCGTCCGCGGTGCTGCTGCAACTGCGCGTCGGCGGCCAGGCGGCCCGCTACCGCGACGAGACCTTCCCGCTGCAGCACGGGTGCGTGGGGCAGGAGACCACCGGCGCGGGAGGGCTGGCCAAGGCGCTGCGCACCGTACCGGTGGTCCTCGACATCGCCGAGCGGGTTCGCGAGGTGGCGCCCGAAGCGTGGATCGTGAACTTCACCAACCCGGTCGGCATCGTCACCAGGGCGCTGCAACTCGAGGGCCACTCCGCGGTCGGCCTTTGCAACGTGGCCATCACCTTCCAGCGCTGGCTCGCCCGGCTGCTCGACGTCGACCAGGAGTCGGTCCGGCTCCAACACGTCGGGCTCAACCACCTGACGTGGGTGCGCGGGGTGCGGGTGGAAGGCCAGGACGTGCTGCCGCGGCTCATCGAGCAGCGAGCCGATGAACTCGCCAAGCACGTCGAGCTGCCCGCCGCGCTGCTGCGCCGGCTCGGAGCGGTGCCCTCCTACTACCTGAAGTACTTCTACACCCACGACGAGGTGGTGGCGCGGCAGCGGTCGTCGCCACCACGCGCGTCGGTCGTCAGCGACGTCGAGCGGAACCTGCTCAAGCGCTACTCCGACCCGTCGCTGACCGCCAAACCCGACGAGCTGATGCTGCGCGGCGGCGCCCACTACTCGGAGGCGGCCGTACGGCTGGTCTCGGCGCTCACCTCGGGCGGGGGAGTGGAGGAGCACGTGGTGAACGTGCGCAACGACGGCACCTTCGCGTTCCTGCCCGACGACGCGGTCATCGAGACCAACGCCGAGGTCGGCGCCGGCGGAGCCCGGCCAGGGGCCGTGCGCCCGGTCGAACCCGCGCTGGCCGGGCTGATCTCCCACGTCACCGCCTACGAGCACCTGGCGCTGGAGGCGGCGACCAGGGGCGGCCGGGACCGGGTGGCCGCCGCGCTGCTGGCGCACCCGCTGATCGGCCGCCACCACCTGGCCGAGGACCTCGCCGACGAGCTGGTCCGGCTCAACGCCGTCCACCTGCCGTGGGCCGGATGAGGGCCGCGGTGCTCGCCATCGACGGCGGCAACAGCAAGACCGACGTGCTGCTCGTGGACGCCGACGGCACCGTGCTCGCGGAGGTCCGCGGCCCGGGCGTCTCGCACCAGCGGGTCGGCATCACCGCGTGCCTGGACGCGCTGGCCGGGATGGCCACCGGCGCCGCGGCCGCGGCCGGGCTGCCGACCGGGCCGCCGTTCGCCACCCACACCGCCGCCTGCCTGGCCGGGGCCGACCTCCCACGCGAGGAAGAGGAGCTGCGCGAGGCGGTCGCCGCGCGCGGCTGGTCGGAGTCGGTCGTGGTCGAGAACGACACCTTCGCCCTGCTGCGCGCCGGAACCCTCGACGGGGTCGGCGTCGCGGTCGTGTGCGGGGCGGGCATCAACTGCGTCGGCGTGGCACCGGACGGGCGGGTCTCCCGCTTCCCCGCGGTGGGCCGGATCTCCGGCGACTGGGGCGGCGGCGCCTTCCTCGCGCGGGAGGCGCTGTGGTGGGCGGTGCGGGCCGAGGACGGCCGCGGCCCGCGCACCGCGCTGCTCCCGGCGGTCGTCGAGCACTTCGGGACGCGCGACATCGCCGAGGTCGTCGAGGCGCTGCACTTCGGCGAGCTCTCCGGCGACGCGCTGCACGCCCTGTGCCCGCTGCTGTTCGCCGTCGCCGAGGCCGGCGACGAGGTCGCCCGCGACCTCGTCGAGCGGCAGGCCGACGAGATCGGGCTGCTCGCCACGGTCGCGTTGCGGCGGCTCGGGATGGTCGACGAGCCCGCGGTCGTCGTCCTCGGCGGAGGTGTGCTCGCGGGCGCCGGGCGCGGCCTCGTGCCCGGCATCCAGCGCAGGTGCGCCGAGGCCGCGCCGAAGGTGACCGTCCGGCTCACCGAGGTGGCGCCGGTGGTCGGGGCGGGCCTGCTCGGGCTCGACCGCCTGGGCGCGGCGCCGGAGGCCAAGCAGCGCCTCGCGCGACGGCGCTGACGCCGCCGCGGGTAGACTGGACGGCGCGGATGAGTCGGCCGGGCGGCCGCGTCGGGGTGCGTCCCCGTCGAGGAAAGTCCGGACTCCACAGGGCAGGGTGGTTGCTAACGGCAACCCGGGGTGACCCGCGGGAAAGTGCCACAGAAAGCAGACCGCCCGGCGGAGTGCCCAGGCACTCCGGCCGAGCAAGGGTGAAACGGTGGTGTAAGAGACCACCAGCGCCCCGGGTGACCGGGGCGGCTCGGTAAACCCCACCCGGAGCAAGGCCAAGAGGACACCGCCAGGTGTCTGCGCAGGCGTTCGAGGGTTGCCCGCCCGATGCCTGCGGGTAGGCCGCTGGAGCCTGCCGGCGACGGCAGGCCGAGATGGATGGCCGCCGACTGGGAGCGCCGCAAGGCCCCCACGAACAGGATCCGGCTTACAGGCCGACTCGTCCGCGCCTTCCACTCTCGCGCTGCCTTGTTGCGGCAGTGCTCACCGGCAGGGCCGACGGTCCGGTGTCGCGCACGGTGATCGGCGGCTGGCCACTCCCGTACAAGGCAGCCGCGCTTGCCAGTTGGCACGTCTGGACGTGCCACGTCTCAGTTGGGCACGGCTGGATGTGCCACGCACGGCGGTTGCGGTTGGCCGCTCGCGCGGGTGCGGTGCTTTCTCCCGCCGGAGGGTGCCCGGAAACCCCCGCAGCGGTTCGGTGTTTCTCGCGGCGGGACGGATGCGCTGCTCGGACCGGGCGCGGCGCGCGTCTCGCGGATCCCGTTCAAGAGGCCGCGAGGACGCCCGCATACGCCCGAATCGCGTACATGTCGGCGTGTCGAACGCTTCCGGCGGAAGCGCCGCGGTACACGCCCCGCCCCGAAGCGCCGAGTCGTCGCCCGCCCGCGTCCGGAACTTCCGCCGCCGTCCCGGCACCTGGCACCTACGCGCGGTGTGGATCGTCCATAGTGGCCGGGCAACCGCGCTGGTCAGGCCGGAAGCGGCGATCACCGTCGGTGGCCGCCCCGGCGCGGAACGCGCCACCGGGCAGCCGCTACTCTTGGTGCGACGCCAAGATCACCTTTGCCGTCAACCGAATCCGGCGACTTCACGTCGGCGTGATCCGGTCGAGTGCATCATGACCGATGTGCGCTATTCCACTGGCCCACCGTTCTGTGCACGGTGCGTTACGAGAGGGCTCGCGAGCGGGTGAACGATCACGTTATTCCAGTCGAGAACAGCGGTGGTGACCGTTCTTCTCGCGGTACTGGGCCAAAAGCGGCACGCCCGAACGGCCTATCCGCCGCGTGATCACGGCCGGTCCCCGCGCCACACCCGAACGCGCGACCACTACTGCTGGTGACCATGTCATGTTCTACTCGTACCTGCGTGCCGGGCCCCACCCGGCGTGCTGAGGTACCGATCCGACGACACTCCGCGAACGCAGGGGCAACGAGATGACCACCACGGCGCTGGAAACAATGGCGCAACTGCACACACTGGCGCAGGGAGAGATCGGGACCTGGAACCTGCGCGACTGGATCCTGCGCAACCTGCTGCCGTTGCTGCTGCTCGCCGTTGCGCTCCTGTTGCTGTGGCTCGGTGGCGGCAAGGGTGACAACGCCGGCGTCATGCGCCGCGTCGGCGGCATCATCGTCGCGCTGGCGATCATCGGCCTGGCCGTCACCGGATCGGGCGTGGACATCGGCACGTTCATCGCCAGCCTGTTCAGCACCAGCGGGTGATCGGCAGTGCGGATTCGCACCGACGACGAGGTCTACCGGGTCGACGCGGTCTGGCTCGGTCCCCCGAAGGCGACCTTCCCCTGGCGCGCGAGGTACGTGGCGTGGGGCGTCGGCATCGTGGTCTTCCTGCTCGTGCTCGCGGTCGAGCGGCGGATGAACATCGGCTTCAGCTTCTTCTCCACCGCGTGGGGCGTGGTCATCACGATCGTCATAACCCGCATCATCTGCTCGCGCATCACCCACGAACGACCGCTCGGTGCGGTAATGGTGATGTGGTTGCGGGAACTCACCGCCCCCAGGGAGAAGACGGTGACGCAAGGAGGAGCGGCCAGTGCGGCACGGATCCGGGTGAAGGCGCAGCGCCCACGGCCCAAGCAGCCCAGGAAGGCGGCGGGCCGGACGAACAAGCAGCAGGTCAACCGCTCCAGGCAGCCGGCGGTCCGGAGCTCGGCGCCCAGCAGGCGGACGCGTAGCAAGGAGGTTCGCGGTGTTCGGTCGACGGCGAGGCCGTGAGGGCGGCTCGCATCAGGTACCACCTCGCGCCGTCGGTTCGAACGGGTCCGTGCGGCCCGCCCGCAAGCCCAGCGGCGGGGCCAAGGGCAAGCGCAGGCTCGGCGACGAGACGTCGATCCCGACCTACACGCCGTCGATCGCCGCGCGCTCCATCGACGGCCACCTGCTGCGCACCGGCCAGGACGTGTTCGCCTGGTACCGGTTGTCGGCGCAGCGCTGGTCGTTCCGCTCGGACTCCCAGCGCCAGGACCTGATCGCCGCGATCGCGGGCCAGTACGCCGAACTGCAGGGCCGCTGGCTGCACCTGCGGGTCACCAACCGGCCGTACCCGATCCGGATGTGGGCCGAGGCCCACGTCCACAACGCCCGCCACCCGCTGCCGGACACCCCGGGCTCGCTGAGCTTCGACGACTACATGGTCGGCGAGCAGCAGCAGCTGATGGGCCGCTCCATGGCGGAGAAGGAGGTCTACCTCGGCGTCCAGGTGCAGACCCGCAACGTCGTCGACCGGGCGGTCGAGCGCGCCGCGCCGCTGCTGCGCCGCGTGTTCCCGGAAGCCGTCGACGCCGAGCTCGTCGCGCTGGACAGCGAGATCGACCACCTCGACCAGGTGATCGGCTCGGCGGGCCTGGACGGACGTCCGGTGACCGCGGAGGAGATCTCCTGGCTGATGCACCGCTCGTGCTCGCTGGGACTCCCCGCCCCGCGCAACCTGCCCGCCGTGCCGGGCGCGGCGTGGGAACCCGAGGACCTCGCGTCGTTCACCGACGCCTCGGACATGCACCAGGAGCCCTACTCGCCGACCGTGACGGTGCGCGGGCGCACCGGTTCCAACGCCGGTGTCACCCGGCACGTGGCGGTGCTGACGGTCGGCCAGACCCACGGGCTGCAGATCCCGGAGATCGACGACCCCTGGATGCAGCACTCCGACCGGCTGCCCGCTCCGGTGGAGTGGTCGGCGCGGATCTACGTGCGGCGCCCCGAGGACGTCGGCGGCGAGCTCCAGCGCCAGATGAACAAGGTGCGCTCACAGGTCCGGCACTACACCGAGGAGCACGGCCTCGAACCGCCGACCTCGCTGGCCCGCCAGGCGGGCCGGGTGCTGGAGATCGACGACGAGATGACCTCCGGCTTCACCGCGCTGGCCACCCGGGTCCGCTCGTGGTGGCGGCTGGCGGTGTCGGGCCCGACCGAGCGCGACGCGCTGCGCCTGGCCCAGCAGATCCTCGACCTGTACAAGCCGAAGGTGGCCATCGAGCACCCCGAGGCGCAGTACGCGATGGCCCGCGAGTTCATCCCCGGCGAGCCGCTGGCCAACGCCGCCTACCTGCGCCGCGGTTCGGTGGTGTGGGCCGCGGCCGCGGTGCCGCAGGCCACGGCCGAGGTCGGCGACCGGCGCGGCATCCTGCTCGGCGAGACCTGCACCGCGACCCGGCGCCCGGTGGCGTGGGACCCGTGGATGGCGCAGGAAGTCCGCGACGCCTCCGGTCTGACCGCCATGGTCGCCGGCCTCGGTGGCGGCAAGTCCTTCCTCGGCGGCGGAATCGTCTACAAGACGCTGCGTTCGGGCGCGCACTGGACGCTGCTCGACCCGTCCGGTCCGCTGGCCGAGCTGTGCGAGCTGCCCGAGCTGAGGCCGTACGCGCGCCCGATCAACCTGCTCAACGCCCAGCCCGGCATCCTCAACCCGTACCGCGTGGTCGCCGAGCCCGAGCTGGAGCACTTCGTCGACGAGGACGACCCGGAACGCAGCTGGCGCCGCGAACGCGCGCTGGCCGCCGCGACCCGCCGCAGGCTCGTGCTCGACGTGCTCACCGGTCTGCTGCCCTACGAGGTCGCCCGGCTGCCGCAGACCCGGATCGTGCTGCTGCGCGCGGTCCGCGCGGTCGGCGGCAGGCCCGACGCCCACCCGGGCATGGTCTTCGAGGCGCTGCGGCGCGACGCCAGCGAGCACCACGAGCACGCCGTCGTCGTCGCCGACTTCCTCGACGAGATCCGCGAGCGGATGTCGCTGCTCATCCCGGAAGCCGACGCCGACCCCTACTCGGAGCGGCGTGAGGACCGGCTCACCGTGCTGACCATGGCCGGGCTGACGCTGCCCAAGGACGGCGTCGGCCGCGAGCACTGGACCGACGCCGAAGCGCTCGGCGTCGAGATGCTCAACCTCGCGGCGTGGCTGACCCAGCGTTCCATCTACGAGCGGCCCAAGAACGAGCGCAAGGGCGTCTGGATCGACGAGGCGTTCTTCCTCTCCGAGGTCCCGACCGGTCGCGTGCTGATGAACCGCTTCGCCCGAGACTCCCGGAAGTGGAACGTCCGGGTCCTGCTCTCCAGCCAGATCCCCGCCGACTTCCTGCGCATCCAGGGCTTCGTGTCGCTGCTGGACTCGGTGTTCATCGGGCGCCTCGACGACGAGCAGGCCCAGGCCGACGCCCTGCGGCTGCTGAAGGTGCCGGTCGGCGCGGGCTACGAGCAGGTCGTGGCGGCACTCGGCCGCCGTCCAGGACCGGCCCGCAACAGCACCGAACGCGACCGGGCGCCGCGCCAGTTCATCTTCGGCGACGGCGCGGGCGGCGTGGAGAAGATCCGCATCGACTTCAGCGGCCCGCACCTGGCGCACCTGCGCGACGCGCTGGACACCACGCCGGCGGGCGACGACGAAGGCGAGCGCCGGGCGCTGAAGGGCTCGGACAACGTCGCCAACTCCGACGCGTCGACGGCGGGCCTGGCACCCGTCGGCGACGACGAGTACCCGGAGGACATCGACGCCTTCGACGAGTTCGAGCTGGAAACCGTCGGCATCGGCAACGAGCGACGCGGTGAGCGCCCCGGCCACAACCCGGGCGAACGAGGTGGAGACGACGTCCGGTGACCGCAGTGCTGATCGTGACCGGGGTGGTGATCGCCGCCGTGCTCCTCCGGGCGCGGCGACGATCGAGCCGTGCGCCGGGTGAGGCCCGGCCGGTGCCGCGCAGGCGCGGCGCGCTGGCGGTGGTCGTCGCCCTCGTCGGCATCCAGGCCCTGATCGGCGCCCCCGCCACCGCGCAGGGCTTCGACTGCAAGGAAGCGCCGAACCCGGAACGCCCCGGCTCCGGCATGGTCGGCGCCATCGACCCCGCACCGATGGGCGCGGTCGGCGTTCCCGGCAGCGTCTACTACGAGTTCGGCTACGCAGGGCAGATCTGGCACACCTACGACCTCGGCTGCGGCCCACAGGGTGTGACCAACCCCAACGCGATCGTCGACACCTGGCTCGGCAACGAGCTGTTCAACATCGGCAAGAACATGGTCGGGGCCACGAACGGCCTGCACTACGCGCTGATCAACCCGACCTTCCTCGACCCGCTCGACGAGGTGATCACCACCGGGACGGTCGCGCTGTACGACAGCGTGTTCACGCCGTGGTTCGGTCTCGTCGCGCTGCTGCTGGCGATAGTGCTCTTCCGCTACATCTGGCAGGGCGACCTCGCCACGATCGGCAAGAAGAGCATGTGGGCGCTGGCCGGGTTGTGGTTCGCCTCGGCCACCTACCTGACCCCGCTGGTCTACACCCACGCCCTCGACGAGGTCGTGATCGCGGGGACGTCGTCGGTGCAGGCCGGGTTCCTGACCGAGGTCGGCGTGGACCAGCGGCACGCGCTGCCGACCCTCCTGCACGACCAGGTGGTCTACAACAACTGGCTGCGCGGCGAGTTCGGGTCGCCGGACGCGCCGCAGGCCCAGCAACTCGGGCGTGAACTGCTCGCCGCACAGGCGTGGACGAAGCAGGAAGCCCACGCCGGCGCGGACGCCGGTTCGCCGGAGGGCAAGAAGCAGGCGTTCGAGGACGTCGCGGGCAAGATGGGCAGCGCCTACGGCTACTTCCAGGGCATCGACGGCAGCCGGACCGGTGCCGGGATGCTCGCCATGGTGCAGGGATTCGCGTTCGCGTCGTTCCAGTTGCTGGCGAAGGCGGCGATCCTGCTCGCGCAGGTGCTGCTGCGGGTGGTGATCCTGGCCGGGCCGCTGATCGGCCTGGTGGCCTTGCTCTACCACCAGATACTGCGCGCCGTCGGGCGGGTCGCGGGTGCGGCGCTGCTCAACGTGGTGATGATCTCGGCGATGGCCGGGCTGCACACCCTGATCCTCACCTGGGTCTTCAACCCCACCCGCGGTTTCTCGGCGCTGACGCAGATCCTGCTCGCCAGCCTGGTGACGCTGGTCTTCCTGATGGTGGGCAAGCCGATCCGGCGGATGGGCCAGATGGTCGAGCTGTCGGTGGGCGGCGTCGGCGGCTCGATGCCGCGCATGTCGGGCAGCGTCTTCTCCCGGTTCCGCGGTCGCGGCGGGAGCGGCAAGGACGGCGGCGAGTCCGGCGGCGACTTCTGGGAGACGATCCGCAGCGGCGGCGGAGCCGACGACGAGTCCGGCGGCGGCGAGCAGCGCCGGCGTCGCCCGGAGGCGCTGCTGCCGTCGGCGGTCGTCGCCACGGCGCACCGCCTCGACCGCGACGCGCCGCCCGGCGACGCCGACGCCGCGCCCGGTGCGCGGGCGTTGCCCGCGGCGACCGCGACGCGCGCCGAAGCCCGCCGTCCCGGCGGCTACCGCGCCAGCTACGCGCTCCCGGAAGGCGCCGGCCAGAGCCGGGTCGTCGACACCAACCCGGTGGCCGACGCCAAGTGGGACGGACATGAGGAAGATCCGGTGCTGATCCCGTCCCGCACCGACAACGCCGCGCTGCCCGGCCCCGCCGAACAGCCCGCTCCGCGGCGCGCGGAGATGGAAGTGGTGGCCGGGCGGCCCGTCTACGTCGTCTACCGGCCGTCGCGGGGGCTGGAGGTGGCCGATGGCGGCTGAGTCCGGTCAGGGGATCTGAGGAGGGGAGCAGCCGATGCCGATTCGCACGCACCGCGGCCGCGCCGCGGTGTACCGCAGGCTGTGGGGCTGGCCGTTGCGCTCGCCCAGGCACCTCGTCACCGCGCTGGTCGTGCTGGGGGCGCTGGTCGTCCTGATCGGGTTCCTGCTGCCCGAGCCGCCGCCGAACCGCTACGAGGGCGCCGACGGCAGGCCGCTCGCGCAGAGCGAGCGGCCGTTACCGCCGTCCACGCGCAGGCCCGCGCCGCCGACGTTCTCGGTGCCGCAGGCCGCGCCGCCGCCGACCGCGCCCGACCCGGCCGGCCTGGCCGTGGTCGACGCGTGGGGACGGGCGTGGGTCAACCACCCGCCCGGGACCGCCAAGCAGCAGTGGCTGGACGGGCTGCGCCAGTACACCACCGACGAGTTCCTGCCCGTGATGGAGTCCGTCGAGCCGGCCAACGTGCCGTCGACGGCCGTCACCGGCCCGCCCGTCGCTGTCGAGTCGCGCCGGACGTCGATGGACGTGCGGCTGCCGACCAACGCGGGCGATCTGAGCGTGACCGTGATCAAGACTCCGGCGGGATGGCGCGTCTCCCAATACAGCAAGGTGGACTGACATGCGCAAACTCGTGGTGGCGATCGTCCTGCTCGCGGGTTTCGCAGGTCTGGTCGGAATGGGTGCGCTGACGGCGCTGCTGGCGGGCAGCGGTGGCCGCGGGCAGGGCTGGTCGGACTGCGCCGCCGACCTGGGGCCGTGGGGTGACGGCGCCGGACGCGGTGAGCAGGACGCCGGCACGCTGAACGACCACTCGGTCGACATCGTCAAGCGGATCATCGAGATCGGCAAGCAGCGCAACCTGCCGCCGCGCGCGTGGCAGATCGCGATCCAGGCGGGCAAGACCGAGTCCAACCTGACCAACGTCAACTACGGCGACCGCGACTCGCTGGGCATCTTCCAGATGCGGCCCTCGATGGGCTGGGGCAGCGTCTCGCAGGTCACCGACATCGACTACTCGATCAACAAGTTCTACGACGTGCTGCTGGCGGTCCCGGACTGGGAGGAGATGCGCCCCGGCACCGCGGCCCAGCGGGTCGAGCGCTCGGCGTACCCGCTGCGCTACCACCGGTGGGAGCCGATGGCCGCGCACCTGGTGAGCGTGGAGGGCCAGGTCGAGGGGTTCAGCGGCTGCGAGAACATGCCGTCGGCGGGCGTGCTGGCGGGGCAGGCCATCAGCTTCGCCGACGACCAGATCGGCAAGCCCTACGTGTGGGGCGCGGCGGGCCCGTCGGCGTTCGACTGCTCGGGTCTGACGCAGATGGCGTGGAAGGCCGCGGGGGTCACCATCCCCAAGCACTCGCAGGCCCAGTACCACGAGGGCGGGCAGAAGGTGCCGCTGTCCCAGGCGCAGCCCGGTGACCTGGTGTTCTGGGGTTACGGGCGGGATCCCGACAGCGTGCACCACGTGGCGCTGTACCTGGGCGACAACGAGATCCTGCACGCCCCGCAGCCCGGCGAGAACGTCGAGCGCACCAAGATGTGGGACGGAGGCGAGCTGCTGCCGATGGTGGTCCGCCCGGCCCCCGACCAGCCCGCGCCGCAGCCGTCCACGCCGACGGCGCCGGTCGCAGACGTGCCGGAGCAGCCGAGCGGCGACGCGCCGCCGGTCCTCAACGCCCAGGTGCCCAACGCGCCGGGCACGGACGAGCCCGGCTCCGACGCATCGGGTGCCGGTGAACCGGGCTCCGACGCGCCCCCTGCCGGCGATCCCAGCGGCCCGGACACGCCGGCACCGGGCGAGCAGTCCCCGGCCACGCCGGGCGACGCCGCGGGGCTACCCGGACCGGGCGCCGGCGGGTGAGAATTCGCCGGCAGCGCCTGAGCCTGCGCGCCGGACCAGGGGAACGGGCCTTTTCGAAAGGTGGCCAGACGTCCATGTTCACGCCAGATCCCATTCCGCGGCCGAGCGGTCCGCCCGCGTCGAGCACCCCGCTCGGGGACTACCTCTCCAGAGCGCACCACGGCGTCGACAGCGGTTACGTGACGCTGCCGCGTTCCCTGGCCGAGGCGATGCCGCTGCCGTGGCAGCAGCAGATGCGCCACCTGCTGGCCGAGTTCCACCAGGCCTTCGGGCACCTGCAGTGGCCGGTCTACCGGGTCGTGCCCTCCCGCTACGAGCGGTTGGTCGACCTCGACGACGACCAGCTCGCCGAGGTCGGCTGCACGGTCGAGGTGGACGACTCCGGCGAGCTGGAGTACCGGATGCGCGACGGCCGCCGGATCGAGGACCCGGAGACCCACCAGGTGCTGGTGTCCTGCCTGGACCCCATTCCGAGGCAGCAGCCGGGCGGTCACCAGCCCGCGCCGAGGCCCGCCCCACCTGCTTGGTGACGGCGCTGCTCCTCCCGGGTGAGGTGGGGTTGCACCGACTCAGGTGCGTGACATGCGCGTTGCGGCATGCGAGGCTCGGTGCATGGCCCGTGGAGGTTGGTACTTCTGCCTGAAGCATCAGCAGGTCGAGCCGGCGGCGGGATGCCGCGCGGCCGACCGCTTGGGTCCTTATCCGGACCGGGAGACCGCGTCCCGGGCGCTTGAGATAGCTCAAGAGCGCACCAAGGCGGCCGACGAGGCCGATCAGCGCTGGAACGAGGGGGACTGAGTTCCGGTGGCGGCGGCGCAGGTACCACAGGGTGGCACCGGTGTTGCCGCCGCCGATCGGCCGCGCGGCCGGGTCCCCCGGCCGCGGGCGGGGGAGTTCGACTTCGGCACCATCCGCGCTGAGCTGGGCCTGCCCGTCGAGTTCCCGACGGCCGCGCTGAGCGAGGTCGAGCGGACCGTGGCGCAACCGGTCCTCGACGGGGTCCGCGCCGACGCGACCGGGCTGCCGCTGGTCACGGTGGATCCGCCCGGGGCCAAGGACCTGGACCAGGCGGTGCTCGTGCGGCGTCGTGCGCGCGGGTACCGGGTCCATTACGCGATCGCCGACGTCGCGGCTTTCGTCCCGCCTGGTGGGGCGCTGGACGCCGAGGTCCGCAAGCGCGGTCAGACGCTGTACCTGCCCGACGGCAACGTCCCGCTGCATCCGACGCTGCTCTCGGAGGGTGCGGCGAGCCTGCTGCCGGACCAGGTGCGGCCCGCCGTGCTGTGGACGATCGACCTCGACCGCGAGGGCGTTCCGGCGCGGGTCGACGTCCGCCGCGCGCTGGTGCGCTCGGTCGCCCGGCTCGACTACGACGGCGTCCAGCGCACGCTGGCCCAGGGCACCGCGCACCCGTCGATCGAGTTGCTACCCGAGGTCGGCCGGTTACGGCGGGAGCAAGCGGTGCTGCGCGGGGCGATCGAGCTGGGGCTGCCGGAGCAGCAGGTGGAGTCCGACGGGGCGGGCGGCTGGCGGCTGGTGCTGCGGCCCAGGCTGGTCGTCGAAGAGTGGAACGCCGAGATTTCGCTGCTCACCGGCATGTGCGCGGCGGAGATGATGATCTCGGCGGGTGTCGGTGTGCTGCGCACGGTGCCCGATCCGGAGCCGGAGACGGTGGCGGGGCTGCGGCGTTCGGCCGCGCGGCTCGGTGTGGAGTGGCCCGAGGGCAAGCCGCCCGCCGCGGCGCTGGCCGGGCTCGACCCGATCCGGCCGGAAGCGCTCGCGGTGCATGTCGCGGCGACCCGGCTGCTGCGCGGCGCGGGCTACACCGCCTTCGGGGACGGCGCCCCGGCGAAGTCCGGCCACGCGGGGATCGGTGCCTCCTACGCCCACGTCACGGCCCCGCTGCGGCGGCTGGTCGACCGCTACAGCGCTGAGGTGTGCCTGGCGGTGAGCAGCGACCGGGAAGTGCCCGAGTGGGTGCGCGAGGCGTTGGCGCACCTGCCGTCGGTGATGGGCGGTTCCGACCGGGTAGCCGGTCAGGTCGAGCGGGCCTGCATCGCGCAGGCGCAGGCCTGGGCGCTGGCGGACCGGGTCGGGGAGGAGTTCCCGGCGACCGTGCTGCGCGCGGCCAACGGCGTCGAGGGCGAGGTTTTCGTCGCCGATCCGCCGGTCATCGCCCGTTGCGTGGGCGACGGCTTCGGTGAGGGTCAGCAGGTACGGGTGCGGCTGACGGCGGCCGACGCGGACCGGCGCGACGTCGCGTTCGAAGTGATCTGATCCACATCGTGGTGCGGTAGCGGATTCCCCGGCGCGCGCCGATCGTTGGGAACCAGAGCATCGACGTAGATCGGAAAGGGGCCCGCGGTGGCTGACGTGCGCGAGATGACGGTCGGGGTGCTCGGGGGCACCGGGGCGCAGGGCAAGGGACTGGCGATCCGGTGGGCCAACGCGGGCCTGAAGGTCGTGATCGGCTCGCGCAGCGTCGAGCGCGCTCAGCAGGCGGCGGCCGAGATCGCCGGGATCGCCGGTGGTGACGTGACCGGTCAGGACAACGCCGGCGCGGCGGCGGTGTCCGACATCGTGCTGCTGGCCCTGCCCTGGGACGGCCATGCCGAGACGCTGACCGCGTTGCGCGGGGAGCTGGCGGGCAAGATCGTGATCGACTGCGTGAACCCGCTCGGGTTCGACAAGCAGGGGCCCTACGCGCTGGATGTGCCGGAGGGCAGCGCGGCGCAGCAGGCCGAGCAGTTGCTGCCGGACTCGCGGGTCACCGCGGCGTTCCACCACGTCTCGGCGGTCAAGCTGGCCGACCTCGACGTGCCGCACGTGGACCTCGACGTCCTGGTCCTCGGCGACGACCGGGAGGCCACCGACGTGGTCCGCGCGCTCGCCGACGTCATCCCCGGCGTTCGCGGCGTCTACGGCGGACGGCTGCGCAACGCCCACCAGGTCGAGGCGCTCACCGCGAACATCATCGCCGTCAACCGCCGCTACAGGGCCCACGCCGGTCTGCGCATCACCGACATCTGACGGCGGTTTGTGGCCGCCCGGGCCCGCGGGCAGCATGGGAGCCGGAGGTGGTGTTCGTGGCCGAGCAGCTCCCGGAGGAAGCCGACCGGTGGAGCGACGACGAGCGGGAGCGCGGGGCGGCCGTCCTCGACGGCCGGGCGACCGTGGTCAACGTCCGCAAGACCGGCCCGCACAAGCACCTGGTGCCGTGGCTGCTGTCGGAGGGGCTGCTGACCTACGTCGGGCATTCCGGTCCGCGGCACTCGTGGCCCGCGTCGGACTTCGCCAGCCCATTCGTGAAGGAGGCCAAGACCGACCGCGAGGCCATGGTGCGCCACTACGAGAAGTGGCTCGACGAGCAGCCGGGTCTGCTGCGCCGGATCCGGGAGGGCGAGCTGACCGGTCGGGCGCTCGGGTGCTGGTGCGCGCCCAAGGCATGCCACGCCGACGTGCTGGCCCGCCGAGCCACCCACCCGGACTGAGTGCCTGGCTTCGAACTCACCTTGCGTTGCGACGTGGGTGGCGGAACCTCAGGCGTCCTCTGGCCGCTTCACAGAATCAAAGACAGGATCCGAGTCTTTCCGGCTGTCGTAGCGGCCCGGAAGAATCACGGCCTAGCCTGGCGGTATGACCTCCACCAAGGATGCGGTGACCGCCAGGGGGGAGTGGGTGCGCCAGGCGAACCGGTTCACCGAGCGCATCACCGCCGACGGCTCGTCGGCCTACCCCGTCGAGCCGGGCAGGTACCGCCTGGTCGTCAGCCTGGCCTGCCCGTGGGCGCACCGGTCGGTGATCGTGCGCAGGCTGCTGGGGCTGGAGGACGTGATCTCGCTCGGCGTCGTCGACCCGATCCGCGACGAGCGCGGCTGGCGGTTCACCCTCGACCCGCGGGGCCGCGACCCGGTGACCGGCCTGGAGTTCCTGTCCGAGGCGTACCTGGCCACCGACCCGGATTTCGACGGACGCTTCACGGTGCCCGCGGTGATCGACACCACGACCGGCAAGGTGGCGACCAACGACTACCCGCAGCTCACGCTCGACCTGTCGACCCAGTGGCGGCGCCACCACCGCGCGGGCGCCCCGGAGCTGTACCCCGAGCGCCTGCGCGCCGAGATCGACGAGGTCAACGCCGGGGTGTTCCGCGACGTCAACCAGGGTGTGTACCGCTGCGGTTTCGCGCGGTCGCAGGAGGCCTACGAGGAGGCGTTCGACGCGTTGTTCGCCCGCCTCGACGCGCTGTCCGAGCGGCTGCGCGAGCGCCGCTACCTCGTCGGCGACTCGATCACCGAGGCCGACATCCGGCTGTTCACCACGCTGGTCCGCTTCGACGCGGTGTACCACGGCCACTTCAAGTGCAACCGGCACAAGCTGACCGAGCTGCCGGTGCTGTGGGCATACGCCCGCGACCTGTTCCAGACCCCGGGTTTCGGCGACACCGTGGACTTCGACCACATCAAGCGGCACTACTACCGCACGCATCCGGGCATCAACCCGAACGGGCTGGTCCCGGCCGGTCCGGACCTCTCGGGCTGGCACACCGAGCACGGTCGCGAAGCCCTGGGCGGCAGCGCCTTCGGCGAGGGCACCGCGCCCTGACCGGGGGAGCGTGCCGCCCCTGGCGCGGAGCGGCACGCACCCGGATCACTCGAAGCTGTGCTCCGGGGCGGGGAAGGCGCCCCCGCGCACCTCGTCGGCGAACTCCTGCGCGGCCCGGGCCAGCGTGCCTCCCAGGTCCGCGTAGCGCTTGACGAACCTGGCGGTCCGCCCGGTGTTCATCCCCGCCATGTCGGTCCACACCAGCACCTGCGCGTCGCACTCCGGCCCGGCGCCGATGCCGACGGTCGGAATGGTCAGCTCGGCGGTGACCCGCTTGGCGGAATCGCTCGACACCATCTCCAGCACCACCGCGAACGCACCGGCGTCCTGGAGCGCGCGGGCGTCGGCGGCGAGCTCCTCGGCCTGCTCGCCGCGCCCCTGCACCCGGTAGCCGCCGAGGGTGTGTTCGCTCTGCGGCGTGAAGCCGATGTGGCCCATCACCGGGATGCCGGCGTTGACCAGCGCCTCGACGTGCCTGGCGAACGGGCGTCCGCCCTCGAGCTTGACCGCGTGCGCGCCGCCTTCCTTCATGAACCGCACAGCGGTCGCCAGCGCCTGCTCCGGAGACGCCTCGTAGGAGCCGAACGGCAGGTCGGCGACCACCAAGGCGCTGCGGGCGCCGCGCGTGACCGCCCTGACCAGCGGGATCAGCTCTTCGACGGTGACGGGCACCGTCGTGTCGTAGCCGTAGACGTTGTTGGCCGCGGAGTCGCCGACGAGCAGGACGGGAATGCCCGCCTCGTCGAAGATCCGCGCGGTGTACATGTCGTAGGAGGTGAGCATCGGCCACGCTTCGCCGCGCTGCTTGAGCTCCAGCAGGTGCCGGGTCCGGACCCGCCTGCGGCGCGGTGCCGAGCCGTAGGGGGCGGTGGTCTCGCCGCCGGGGCGTCCCGGCTGGTTCTCCGACCGATCGTGGGCAGCAGTCATCGTTGACCGTCCTTCTCCTCAAGGCCCGCCGCACGGGTCCCTGGGCTTGCTCGGATGGTTGTGCTGCGAGGGTGCCACGCGATCCGGTCCGGCGGCATACCGTGAGGACCCACATCACAGTGCGTGTCGCTTTCGGCGTCCGCCGGCGCGCGGTCCGGTTCAGCCGATCCAGGGGCGGGCGATGCGGGCGTAGGTGCCGTCGTGCAGGGCGAGGTTGAGCCACTGGTCGACCCACTGCTGGAAGACCACGTCGCCGAGCGGCAGCAGGTAGGCCTTCTCCGAGAACGTGAACGGCTGGTCGGGGTGGACCGCGCAAAGCTCGGGGTGCTGCTTGGCCTGCCACTTCGTCTCGGCGGCGTCGGTCATCATCAGATCCGCGTGCCCCGCGATCACCTGCTCGAAGATCGTGTTGTTGTCGGGGTGCTCGACGATGGTGGCGCGCTTGAGGTTCTGGCGGGCGAACTGCTCGTTGGTCCCACCGGGGTTGACGATCGCGCGGACCCCCGGCTGGTCGATCTGCTCCAGCGTCCCGAAGCGCTCGGCGTTCTCGCAGCGCGTGATCGGGGTCTTGCCGTCGACGACGTAGGCGCGGCTGAAGGCCGCCTGCTTCGCGCGTTCCAGCGTGATCGAGACGCCGCCCACGGCGATGTCGCACCGCTGCCGGAAGTCGCGCATCAGCGTCTTCCACGTGGTGGGCACGATGGTCGCGCGCACCCCGAGGCGGGCCGCGAGGTCGTGCGCCATGTCGATGTCGATGCCGCTCCAGGCACCAGAGGCGTCTCGGTACGTGAAGGGCCGGTAGTCGCCGGTGCTGCACACCCGCAGCTCACCGCGCTGGGCGACCTGCTCGAGGCGGTTCGGAGCCGGCGGCGCCGGGGTCGCCGACGGCCTGGAGAGCGCGAACCAGGTGGTGCCGACGGCGATGACGGCGACCAGCGCCAGTGCGAGCCCGAGCGCGAGCGTCTTGCGGTCCATGGTGGTCCTGCCTTTCGATCTCTGCGCACATGCATAGCCGTTCGGGTGCGCGGAGACCAGAGCGCCCGTGATCGGCGGCGGGACCTGCCGCCTACTCGGAGACCAGCCGCTCGGAGAATTCCCACAGTTCGAGTGCCCGGACGCGGTCGTAGGACTCGTCGGAGGTCTTGCGCGGTCTGCGGCCGACGAAGTACAGGCCGCTCACCACGCCCGGTTCGCCTGCGGTGACCAGCCAGGACAGATCCGCCGCCGACCGCGCCACCGACCGGACGCCCGGCACCGCGCGGACCAGCACCGGCGCGATCCGGCCGTAGAGGCGCCGGAAGCGGTCGGGGTAGTCGCGGGCGAGCCCGGTCTGCGGCATCAGGCCGGGATCGAAGGCGTTGACGGTGATCCGCCGGCCGTTGCGGCGCCGGTTCAGCTCGTAGGTGGTGTAGATGTTGGCCAGCTTGGACGTCGCGTAGCGGATGCGGCCCGAGCGCGGCGAGTCGTCCAGGACCGACAGCTCCGGGTCGGCGAGCGCGCTGGGGTTTTCCCAGTGCGGAGCGGGAAATCCCATGGACCTGCGCGGGCCGTAGTGCGTGCCGCTGGAGACCAGCACGATCCGCCCGGCCTCGGCGAGGTGGTCGAGCAGCAGCCGCGTCAGCAGGAAGTGCCCGAGGTGGTTGGTGGCGAAGGTCAGCTCGTGGCCGTCGCGGGAACGCCGGATCCCGCCGACGACCTGCACACCCGCGTTGCACACCAGTGCCCCCAGCGGCGGACCGGCCAGCAGCGCCTTGGCCGCCGCGCGCACCGACGCCAGGTCGGCGAGGTCGAGTTCGAGGACCTCCAGGCTCGCGTCGGGCACCCGCGCGCGGATCTCGTCGGCCGCCGCCGCACCCCGGTCGGCGTCGCGGCAGGCCAGGACGACGTGGCGCCCGGTCGCGGCGACCTCTTCGGCCGCGGCCTGTCCGAGCCCGGACGACGCACCGGTGATGACGACCCGCTCGGTCATGTGCGCTCCCTTCCGCCTGCTGCCTCCACGATGCCTGCACCGGACCCGGCGCGGCCACGACCAGCACGCCGCACGCGGCGAGGGTGACCATGTTGTGACAGACCTGGCGGTTTGTGAGCGTCGGTTGCCGTTATCGTCCGGATTCCGTGCGGGTGTGGCCTTCTGGTGCCTGTTCTCGGGCCTTGCCACGCAAGACCGTGACGGCCCGGTCGGCCGGTAGGGGCCGGCTCAGGCGTCGAACCAGCCCGCGGCGTCAAGGCGGAAGGAGTCGGCAGGCGCCATCGTGCGCAGCGCGGCCTCCACGTCGCGCAGTCGCTGCGCACCCAGCTCCTCCGCCCACCGCGCACGCAACTTTTCGAAGATCGCCGCCGACCGCGCGAGGGCGTCGGTGCCCCGCGCGGTGAGCCGGATCTGCTTGCGCCGGGCGTCGGCCGGGTCGTCGACGCGCTCGGCGTAGCCCAGCCGCTCCAACCGCTCCACCGTCTTGCCCGCGGCCTGCTTCGAGATGCCCAGCCGCCGTCCCAGCTCGCTCGCCGTAGCACCGTCGCGGCCGATGGCCTGCAGGGCGAAGCCGTGGGCGGGCCGGACGTCCGGATGGCCCTGCCGGGCCAACTCGGCGTGCAGGTCGTCGACGAGCGTGCGGAAACCCGCGAACAGCAGCAGCGGGAGCGCGAACCCCGGACCGTCTTCGTGCGGATCAGCCATTGCCAATCTCGACAACCTCGTTTACTTCCATGCGCGCCCTGATGCGCGTTCGCCGGTGAGGAGTGCCGTGATCGAGTCCCTGTTCGTGACCACACGCCCGAGTCCGCCCCGCCCGCCTCCCGCCGGGCCATGGCGGCGACCACCGAGCGGCTGGGCTACCTGCCCGCTCCCGTCGCGCGCCTCGCCGCTTCACCGCACCTGCTCGACGGCTTCCTCAAGACCAGCGCGATGTTCGAGGCGACGACCCTGGACCCGCTCGCCCGCGAGGTCCTGGTCCTCACCATCGCGACCCGCAACGGCTGCCACGTCTGCGTCGCCATGCACACCGCCAAGCTGACCGCGCTCGGTGCCGGCGCCGAGCTCGTCGCGGCGCTGCGCGAGCAGCGACCGCTCAGCGACGGCAGGCTCGACGCGATCCGCGTCTTCACCCTCGAAGTCATCGCGACCTCGGGAGAAGTGCCCGAGGACTCGCTGCGGGCCTTCCTGGCGCAGGGCTACACCGCGCAGAACGCCCTGGAGGTGGTGCTGGGCATCGGCGCCTACACGATGTCGACGCTGGCCAACCGCCTGACCGGGGCGCCGCTGGACGAGCAGCTCGAACCCTTCGCCTGGCACGAGCAGGCCTGCCGCGGTCAGCAGGTCCAGGACCCTGCTCGGCCGCGGCCTCTAGGCCTCCTGGTCGGGCCCGGACGCCATCGCCCGGTACGCCTCGCGCAGGTGTTCCACGACGTCGACGCCCTCGACCGCCAGCGGCCCGAGCTGGTCGAGCAGCGCGTCCGGGCGCGGGCTCTCCCGCGCCGGGGTCGTCGAGACCGGCGGCATGGTCCAGAAGGAGTCCAGCGACTCCGCCAGCGGCGGGGCCTGCGGCTCGGCGGGCGCGGCGCCCGCGACGGTGCCTCGCAGCGACCGGAGCCGGTCGAGCAGTTCCTCCCGGCCCCGGCCGCGCCACGCCAGGATCTGGAACGGGTCCTCGTCGAAGGACTCGGCCAGCAGGTAGCAGGCGGCGGCCAGGTGCTTGCACGGGATCTCCCAGTCCGGGCAGGAGCAGTCCATGGTCATCTCGCGCATGGTGTCGGGGAAAAGCCGCAGCCCGAGTCGTTCGAACTCGGCCTCGATGCCGGCGGGCATCTCGCCGGCCAGCAGCTTGGCGGCGAACAGCGCCTGCCCGGCCAGCGCCTCCTCGATGCGTGCCCACTCGGCGGGGCTGAACGCCTTCATCCCGATGCGCACCCGGTAGGGCGTCTCCCGCGACCCCTGCACCAGTCCGATGACCAGGCTGGTCGACACCGACAGGTTCAGCACCTGCCCGGCGCGGGCGTAGCGCTTGCCGCGTTGCAGCCGCCCGCCCATGCCGAAGGACTCCAGCACCTCGATGAACCGCTGCGACCACCAGGTCTGGGCGATGCGGCCGCGCCTGCTGCGCGCCTGCAACCCGCCCTCGACGCGGATCGGCGGCCCGTACTCTCGCCAGTCACTCACCGACGGCCTCCCCGGACAGGGTCAGCAGCTCGCGCAGCCGCCCGGTGGACAGCTCGGTCAGCCAGTGCTCCCCGGCGCCGACGACGAGCTGGGCCAAGGCCTTCTTGTCCTCCAGCATCCGGTCGATCTTCTCCTCCAGGGTGCCGATGCAGGTCAGCTTGCGGACCTGCACGTCGCGCCGCTGCCCGATCCGGAACGCGCGGTCGGTCGCCTGGTCCTCGACCGCCGGGTTCCACCACCGGTCCAGGTGGATGACGTGGTTGGCGCCGGTCAGCGTCAGCCCGGTGCCGCCCGCCTTGAGCGACAGCATGAAGACGGCGGGCCCGTCGGCGGACTGGAAGCGCTCCACCATCGCGTCGCGCTGCTTCTTGGGCGTGCCGCCGTGCAGGTAGAGCACCTCGGTGTCGAAGCGGGCCGACAGGTGCGGCACCAGCATCCCGCCGAACCCGGCGAACTGGGTGAAGCACAGCGCCTTGTCGCCGTCGGCGAGCACCTCCTCGAGGATCTCCTCCAGCCGCGCGAGCTTCCCGGACCGCCCGGCCAGCGGCGAACCGTCGCCGAGGAACTGCGCCGGGTGGTTGCAGACCTGCTTGAGCTTGGACATCGTGGCCAGCACCAGTCCGCGGCGCTCCATGCCGTCGCTCTCGTCGATGCGGCGCAGCATGTCGTCGACCACCGCCTGGTAGAGCGACGCCTGTTCGGCGGTCAGGTTGCACAGTTGGCGCATCTCGAACTTCTCGGGCAGGTCGCCGATGATCGCCGGGTCGGTCTTGAGCCTGCGCAGCACGAACGGTCCGGTGACGCGGCGCAGCCGCTCGGCGGCGTCGGTGTCGCCGTCGCGTTCGACCGGCACCGCGAAGCGGGCGCGGAAGGTGTGCACCGACCCGAGCACGCCGGGGTTGGCGAAGTCCATGATCGACCACAGCTCGGCCAGCCGGTTCTCCACCGGCGTACCGGTCAGCGCCACCCGGTGCCGGGCGGGCAGCGCGCGGATCACCCGGGACTGGCGCGAGGCGCTGTTCTTGATGTTCTGCGCCTCGTCGAGCACCACCCGGTCCCAGCCGACCTCACCGAGGGTCTCGGCATCCCGGGTGGCCAGGGCGTAGGTGGTGATGACGAGGTCGTGCTCGGCGGCGGTCTCCACGAGATCGGCCCCGGTGAGCCGGTCGGCGCCGTGGTGGACGTGCACCGACAGCCCGGGAGCGAACCTGGCGGCCTCGCGCTGCCAGTTGCCCACCAGCGACATCGGGCAGATCAGCAGCGTCGGCCCGCGCCGCGCCAGCGACTCCAGCGCCAGCAGCTGCACCGTCTTGCCCAGCCCCATGTCGTCGGCCAGGCACGCGCCGAGGCCGAGCCGGTCCAGGAACGCCAGCCAGGCCAGGCCGCGCCGCTGGTAGGGGCGCAGGGTCGCGGTGAACGCAGGACCCGGGTCGATCGGCTCCAGGTGGCGTTCGACCTGGCCGGACAGCAGGTCGCCGAGCCAGCCGTCGGCGCTCACCCCGGTCACCGGCATCGGGTGCGCGGTGTCGTCGGGGTGCAGGGCGGCCTGGGCCAGCACGTCCCCGGCCGTCATCTGCCCCGAACCGGCGCGCTTGAGGAAAGCCAGCCCCGCCGCCAGCCGCTTCTGGTCGACCTGCACCCACTGCCCGCGGACCCGCACCAGCGGGACCTTCGCCGCCGCGAGGTCGCTGAGCTCGGCCTCGGTGAGCCGTTCGCCGCCGAGCGCGAGGTCCCAGCGGTAGTCGACCAGCGCGTCCAGGCCGAACCCGTCCTCCTTCGCGACGACGCCGCTGGTGCCGCGACCGCCGGCGGTGAGCTTGAGGCCCAGCTCGTGCGTGCGTCCCCACCACGACGGCAGCAGCACGCCGTAGCCGGCCTGGTCCAGCAGCGCCGAGTGGGTGAGGAAGTCGTAGGCGCCGTCCACGTCGAGGCGGATTCCGGCCGGATGCGCCTCGCGCAGCGCCTCGTCGAGGCCGGGGTAGAGCCTGCTGGCCCGGCCGAGGTCGGCGAGCAGCAGCTCCTCGGGCTCGGAGACCCAGCGCCGCAGCACGCTTCCGTGGTCGCGCCACACCTCCTCGGCGCTGACCAGAACGCTCGGGTCTTCGGTGGCCTGGAGCAGGAACTCGAGCCGCCAGTCGTCGTCGGCGGGCGTGCCCTGGTCCGGCGACCGCAGCCGGAAGCACGTGCGCACCGGGCTCTCGTGCGGGCCGCCCGCGTGCCAGCCCGCCAGGTGATCGGCCAGCTCCCCGAGCTCGGCGTGGTCGGCCTCGAACCGGGCCTCGCCGGTCAGAGCGCCCAACCACGCCGACACCGCGCCACCACCGCCATCGAGCTCGACACCGCCGAGTCGTTCGCGCGCGATGGCGTCGACCAGCGCGTCCAGCGTGGTGGCCAGCACCTCCGCCGGAGCCCGGCCCTCCGACGGTGCGACCTGCTCGCTGCGGCAGACCGGCGGCATCGCGTCGCGCAGCGCGGCGAAGCGGGCCGAGTAGGTGCCCGACCGGGCGGGACGCCACCGCGCGGCCGGTCCGTCCGGGTCCTGGACCAGCGACGGCAGCACCTGGCCGTGCGCGACCAGCTCGCCGGCGAGGTCGGCCAGCCTGGTGAGGTAGTGCAGCGAGGCCCCGGTCCGGCAGCCCTCCAGCTCCGGCAGCGTCGAGCCGACGACCAGCACCGGAACCGTCCACGGCAGCAGCCGCAACCGTCCGCGCGGCGCCGGACCCGCCGCGAGCGGGTCGCGGACCAGCTCCGGGGACGCCTCGGGCGCCGAGGCGTAGGACGGCAGGAGCAAGGTCATCCGGGAGACCTCGGCGCCCTGCGTGCCGAACCGCTCCGCCAGCGCTTCACCCGGTGACGCGAAGGGGTGCGCGACCGGACGCCTGCCGCGGCGACCGGGCAGCCGGGGCGGCAGCTCCGAATCCTCGGCCCACAGCGCCAGCCCGCCCGACGCCGTGGGCACCCCGTGGACTACCAGCACGGCGGACCGCTACGGACGTACTTCGCGCCAGCGGTTGGTCACCGGCAGCCGCCGGTCCCGGCCGAAGGCCTTGAGGGTGATCTTGGTGCCCGGCGGGTACTGCCTGCGCTTGTACTCGGCGCGGTCCACCAGCTGGATGATCCGCTCGACCAGCGCGGCGTCGAAGCCCTCGCCGACCAGGTCGGCGTAGCCGCGGTCGCCCTCGACGTAGCCGTCGAGCACCACGTCGAGGATCTCGTACGGCGGCAGCGAGTCGGTGTCGACCTGGTCCGGGCGCAGCTCCGCCGACGGGGGCTTGCTGATCGAGTTCTCCGGGATCGGCGGCACCTCGCCGCGCTTCTCGGCCTCGGCGTTGCGCCACTGGGCCAGCTTCCACACCAGCGTCTTGGGCACGTCCTTGATCGGCGCGAACCCGCCGACCGCGTCGCCGTAGATCGTCGAGTAGCCGACGGCCAGCTCGGTCTTGTTGCCGGGCGCCAGCACCAGGTGCCCGTGCTGGTTGGACAGCGCCATCAGCGTGACGCCCCGGCAGCGTGCCTGGACGTTCTCCTCGGCCAGTCCGCTCAGCTCCAGCCGGCTCACGAACACGTCCACCATGTCGCCGATCGGCTGCACGTCGAAGTGGCAGCCGAGCCTGCGGGCCAGGTCGGCGGCGTCGGAGCGGGAGTGCTCGGAGGAGTAGTGCGACGGCATCGAGACCCCGTACAGCGAGTCCGCGCCGATCGCGTCGGCGCACAGCGCCGCGCACACCGCCGAGTCGATGCCGCCGGAGAAGCCGAACGTCACCGAACGGAACCCGTTCTTCTGCACGTAGTCGCGCAGCCCGGTGACCAGCGCGGCCCACACCTCGGCCTCGTCGGACAGCGGCTCGGGCAGCGGCTGGGCGGGCAGCGGCTCGTAGCCCGGCAGCGGGTCGGCCTGCAGCACCGTGCGGGTGATGTCGAAGGCGGGCCGGAGGAACCGGGAGGCGGGCACGAACTGCATCCCGCCCTCGGCGGGCACCTCCGGCTCGGGGACCGTCGTCGCGGTGTGGCCGCCCGCGGTCAGGTCCATGTCCAGGACCAGGAGGTGCTCGGTGAACTGCGGCGCCCGCGCCAGCACCTGCCCGTCGGTGCCGACCACCATCGAGTCGCCGTCGAAGACCAGCTCGTCCTGCCCGCCGACCATGTTGACGTAGGCCATCGGCGCCCCGGCCTCGGCGGCCCGCCCGGCCACCAGCGGCGTGCGCTGGTCGTCCTTGGCGCGCTCGTAGGGCGAGCTGTTGATGCAGACAACCAGGTCCACGCCGACCTCGCCGAGCGCCGAGACCGGCCCGCCGTTCTGCCAGATGTCCTCGCAGATGACCACGCCCACGTCGAGCCCGTGCAGCCGCACGATCGGCAGGTCGAAACCGGGCGCGAAGTAGCGGGCCTCGTCGAAGACGCCGTAGTTGGGCAGGTGGTGCTTGTCGTAGGTCGCCACCACCCGGCCGTCGTAGAGCAGCGACGCGGAGTTGCGGACGCCCTCGTCGTCGCGGTCGAGGTGGCCGACCACGACCAGGGCGTCGCCGCAACCGGCCTGCTGGAGGCGCTGCGCCAGCGACTCCACCTCGGCGCGGTTGGCCGCGGCGAAGGACTTGCGCAGCGCGAGGTCCTCGACCGGGTAGCCCGCCAGTACCGTCTCCGGGAACGCCACCAGGTGGGCGCCCTGCTGGACGGCTTCGCGGGTCCAGTCCAGGACCATCGAGCTGTTGCCGGCGATGTCGCCGACGCTGGCGTTGACCTGTGCGAGAGCGATGCGCAACTGCGGCATGACCCCATCTTCGCGCACGTCGACGGGCTCGGTGCCGCCGCCCGTGCGCATGTCGTAGCGCCGCCCGTGTTCATGCCGCGGCGTCCGGCATGTAACGATCCACTGGTGACACGCCTACTGACCGTGATCGGGGCACTCGTCTTGCTGGGCGGAGTCGTCGCGTGCAGTCCGACGCAACCCGACTCGGCACCGTTGCAGCCGCACACCGAACGCAAGGGGCCGGTCGGTCCGGTCCCGCCCGGGTTGGAGCGCTACTACGGCCAGACCCTCTCGTGGGGGCCCTGCGCCGACTACGCCCGGACCAGCAGCGACCGTGCGACCTACCAGGACAGCACCATCGAGTGCGCCCGGCTCGAAGTGCCGATGGACTACGCCGCCCCGCAGGGCGCCACGATCACCCTCGGACTGCTGCGCAAACCCGCGAGCGACCCGTCGCAGCGCATCGGCTCGCTGGTCATGAATCCGGGCGGGCCGGGCGCGTCCGGCATGAGCACCGCGGCGTCGCTGGCGTCGTCGATCACGGGCACCGAGCTCGGGCAGCGCTTCGACCTGGTCGGCTTCGACCCGCGCGGCATCGGCGCGTCCGAGCCGGTGGTGCGCTGCCTGACCGGCCAGGAGCGCGACGCCGAGCGGCTTGACTCCGACGCCGACACCTCGGCGGCGGGCACCGCCGAGAGCGAGCGGGAGTCCCAGGTCTACGCCTCGCGGTGCGGCGAGCGCACCGGGAACCAGATGCTGGCCAACGTCGGCACACGCGACGTCGTCAAGGACATGGACGTGCTGCGCTCGGCCCTCGGCGACGAGAAGCTGACCTACCTCGGCTACTCCTACGGCACCCGGATCGGCTCGGAGTACGCCGAGGATTTCCCGCGCAACGTCCGCGCGATGGTGCTCGACGGCGCCATCGACCCGACGCAGAACGCCACCGAGTCGCTGGTCGCCCAAGGCGCGGGTTTCCAGAAGGCGTTCAACGACTTCGCCGCGTGGTGCGCGCAGCAGCAGAACTGCGCGGTGGGGGCCGACCCGGCGAAGGCGGTCAAGTCCTACCAGGACCTGACCAGGCCGCTGGTGGACGATCCCCTCGCGGCCGGCCCCGGCCGCGAGCTCTCCTACTCCGACGCCACGATGGCCACGATCCAGGCCCTCTACACGTCGTCGCTGTGGGAGCAGCTCAACACCGCTCTGGTCGAGCTGCGGCAGGGACGCGGCAACGTGCTCATGGCGCTGGCCGACAACTACTACGGCCGCAACCCCGACGGGACCTACGCCAGCACCATGGACGCCTTCGACGCGGTGCACTGCGTCGACGACGAGCGCACCACCGACCAGGCCGCCACTGCGGAAGCGGACCGGCGCTACCGCGAGGCGGCCCCGTTCCTCGACGACGGCCGCGGGGCAAGCGGGGCCCGCGACGTCTGCTCGTTCTGGCCGGTGCCGGTCACCGGCGAGTCGGCGCAGCCGCAGGTCGACGGCCTGCCGCGGACGCTGGTCATCTCCACCACCGGCGACCCGGCCACGCCGTACCAGGCCGGGGTGGAGCTGGCCTCGGCGCTGCACGCGGGCCTGCTGACCTACGAGGGCACCCAGCACACGGTGTTCCTGCAGGGCGTTTCCTGCGTCGACGACGCGACGACCCGCTACCTGGTCGACCTCCAGCTCCCCGCTGAAGGAACCCGCTGCACGAAGTGAGCGCGTACGACGACGCCGGACGGCTCCCGAACGGGACCGTCCGGCGTCGGTGCAACGGCACCCCGAAGCACCTAGTGATGTGAATCACAAACGACTATTCTCGGTTGGCATGGGCAACTCCGACGAGACGGGCCGCCCCCGCGCCGAGCAGAGCGTGACCTCCGTGCTCCTGTCCGGCGGCACTTACCGCGGACTCGGCGAGCAGGTGCTGTCCCCGGCGGAGGAACGCTTCGAACGCGCTCGCCGCACGGTCGGGTTCGTCCTGGCGCCGCTGGTCACGATCGTCTTCCTGCTCCTGCCGACCGGCCTGGACGTGCCGCAGCACCGGCTCGCCGCCGTGCTGCTCGGCGTCGTCGTGCTGTGGGTGTGCGAGCCGGTGCCGATCCCGGTGGGCGGGCTGATCGGCGTGGCCGCGATCGTGATGCTCGGCGTGATGCCGCCCGACGACGTGCTCGCGCCCTTCGGCTCGTCGACGGTCTTCACCTTCATCGGCGCGTTCATCCTCGCCCAGGCGATGCTGCGGCACGGTCTGGCGCGGCGGTTCGCCTTCGCGCTGCTGTCGCTGCCCGGCGTGGGACGCAGCGCCGCGCGGGTCATCGTGGCGTTCGGCGTCATCACGTGCCTGCTGTCGTCGGTGGTCTCGAACACCGCGACCGTCGCGATGCTGCTGCCCACCGCCGTCGGCATCCTCGCCGTGATCGCCGAGCTGGTCCGGCGCGAGACTCCCGAGGGCGCGCCGTTCGACCCGCTGCGGTTGCGCGTCGGCGTCGCGCTGATGCTGATGCTCGCCTACGGCGCCAGCGTCGGCGGGCTGCTGACCCCGATCGGCTCGCCGCCGAACCTCATCGGCCGGGCCCTGATCGAGGAGACCACCGGGCAGCGGATCTCGTTCCTGCAGTGGATGGTGATGGCCATCCCGGTGTGCCTGGCCATGTTCCTCGTGCTGGCCGTGCTGCTCCTGCTGCTCAACCGCCCGGAGATCAAGAAGCTCTCCGGGGTCGAGGAGTACGTGGCGGGGGAGCGGGTCAAGCTCGGCAGGCTGTCCCGGGCGGAGAAGAACACCCTGGTCGCTTTCACGATCACGGTCGCGCTGTGGGTGACCCCCGGCATCGTCGCTCTGGTCGCGGGCAACGACTCCGCGGCCTACGACGCCGTCAGCGAACGCCTCGACGAGGGCATCGTCGCCGTGCTCGGTGCTGCGCTGCTGTTCGTGCTGCCGACCGACTGGCCCAAGCGCCGGTTCACCCTCACCTGGACCGAAGCCAGCCGGATCGACTGGGGAACGGTGCTGCTGTTCGGCACCGGCATCATCTTCGGCTCCATGCTGGCCGAGACCCGCCTCGCCCAGACGATCGGCATCGGTGTCGCAGGGACCCTCGGGCTCGTCAGCGCGGTGGGCATCACGTTGTTCGCGATCGCGCTGGCCGTGCTGGTCTCGGAGACCACGTCCAACACCGCGTCGGCCTCGGTCGTCGTGCCGATCATCATCCCGATCGCGGCCGCGGCCGGGATCAGCCCGTTCGTGCCCGCCCTCGCGGCGACCTTCGCCGCGTCGTTCGGCTTCATGCTGCCGGTGTCGACCCCGCAGAACGCCATCGTCTACGGCTCCGGAGCGGTCCCCATCACGCGGATGATCCGCTCCGGCATCGTCTTCGACATCGCGGGCGCGGTGCTCATAGCGCTGTTGCTGCCGCTCATGGTCGCCGCCGTCGGCTTCTGAAGCCGGGCGTCCCGGACCGCGTGGTTCGGTCCGCGCCGACCGCAGCATTTAGGCTGCGGGCATGAACCGCCAGCAGGAGTTCGTGCTCCGCACCCTGGAGGAACGTGACATCCGCTTCGTGCGGCTGTGGTTCACCGACGTCCTGGGCATCCTCAAGTCGGTGGCGATCTCGCCCGCCGAGCTCGAGGGCGCCTTCGCCGAGGGCATCGGGTTCGACGGCTCGGCGATCGAGGGTTTCTCCCGGATCTACGAATCGGACATGGTCGCCAAGCCCGACCCGGCCACCTTCCAGGTGCTGCCGTGGGAGACGCCCGACGGCGAGCACTACTCGGCCCGCATGTTCTGCGACATCGCGATGCCCGACGGCTCCCCGTGCTGGGCCGACCCCCGGCACGTGCTGCGCCGCACGCTGTCGAAGGCCACCGAGGCCGGCTTCACCTGCTACGTGCACCCGGAGATCGAGTTCTTCCTGCTCAAGGACCTGCCGACGGACGGCACCGAGCCGACCGCGGCCGACTCCGGCGGCTACTTCGACCAGGCCAGCCACGACGCGGCCCCGCACTTCCGGCGCAACGCCATCGAGACGCTGGAGGCGATGGGCATCTCGGTGGAGTTCAGCCACCACGAGGGCGCCCCCGGCCAGCAGGAGATCGACCTGCGCTACGCCGACGCGCTGACCATGGCCGACAACGTGATGACGTTCCGCTACGTCGTCAAGGAGGTCGCGCTGACCCAGGGCGTGCGGGCGTCGTTCATGCCGAAGCCCTTCAGCGCGCAGCCCGGCTCGGGCATGCACACCCACTTCAGCCTCTTCGAGGGCGACCGCAACGCCTTCTACCACCCCGAGGACCCCTTCGAGCTGTCCGAGATCGGGCGCGCGTTCGTGGCGGGGATCCTCAAGCACGCCCGCGAGATCAGCGCCGTCACCAACCAGTGGGTCAACTCCTACAAGCGGCTGGTCGTCGGCGGTGAGGCCCCGACGGCGGTGTGCTGGGGGCACGCCAACCGCTCCGCGCTGGTGCGGGTCCCGATGTACTCGCCGGGCAAGTCGTCGTCGCGGCGGGTGGAGGTGCGCAGCCTCGACTCGGCCTGCAACCCCTACCTCGCCTACGCGACGATCCTCGCCGCCGGCCTGCAGGGCGTGCAGAAGGGCTACGAGCTGGCCCCGGCCACCGAGGACGACGTGTGGTCGCTGACCGACAGCGAGCGCAAGGCCGCCGGGTACGCGAACCTGCCGCAGAACCTCAACGAGGCGCTGGACGAGATGGAGTCGTCGGACCTGGTCGCCGAGACCCTCGGCGAGCACGTCTTCGACTTCTTCCTGCGCAACAAGCGAAACGAGTGGGACGCCTACCGCAGCCACGTCACGCCCTACGAGCTGCGCACCCTCATGCCGATGCTGTAGGCGTCCGGGCACTGGCCAGGGCGGATGTGACGCATGGGGCCTGCGGGTACCTGCAGGGCCGCCGGGGCGATAGGTTCGGCGCGTGACTGATTCGCAGGCGCACCCCGATCCCGTCGCCTCCGGCGGCCGCAGCCCCGAGTCCTCCCTTCAGTCCGGCGTGCTGGAGCAGCAGGCCGAGACCTTCGCCGAGCCGGAATGGCCCTCGGAGGTCCCCGAGGAGGACGACCTGGCGTCCGGGACGCTGGTCGCCT
Source organism: Saccharopolyspora erythraea NRRL 2338 (assembly GCF_000062885.1). Classification (NCBI taxonomy): domain Bacteria; kingdom Bacillati; phylum Actinomycetota; class Actinomycetes; order Pseudonocardiales; family Pseudonocardiaceae; genus Saccharopolyspora; species Saccharopolyspora erythraea. The sequence goes on from NC_009142.1 coordinate 1,772,877, forward strand.
GCACGGTCGCCTGCCACGGTCAGCTCCCGGCCGCCCGCGTGCTGCGGGACTCCTTCCTGCGGCGCCACCCCGGCTCGGAGTTCGTGCTGCTGCTGGTGGACCACCCCGGTACCGACGAGCGGGACGTGGTGTCCCCGGCCGACATCGGTGTCCGGGCCGCCGACTTCGCCAGGCTGGCGGTCGCCTGCACCGCCGAGCAGCTGCGCGCCGTGCTGCGTCCCCGGCTGCTGGCGCACCTGCTCGAGTCCGGCTCGACGGTGCTGTACTTCGAGCCGACCGTGCAGGTCTTCGGCGCCTTCGACGACCTGCTGGAGCCCCTGACCCGGGACCGTCCGGTCGCGCTGGTGCCCAGGGTGCTGCGCCCGTTGCACCTCGACGGGCTGCGCCCGAGCCCCGCCGACCTCGCCGGCTCCGGGACGTTCGACCCGAGCGTGTTCGCCGTCCGCCCCGGCGCGGAGGGCCTGCTGGCCACCTGGGCCGACCAGGTGCAGGCCGACCCCTCGGCCTCCGGCTCGTTCCTCGACAGCGCGCCCGCGCTGGTGGACCACAAGGTCGTGCGCGATCCGGGCGTCGGCCTGTCGGTCTGGAACGCCGCCCAGCGCGAGCTGACCGCCACCGACGACGGCCTGCACAAGGTGGACGGGCACGAGCTGCGCAGCGTGCACTTCGACGGTTTCCAGCCGCAGCGGCCGTGGCTGCTCTCGGCCGACTACGCCGACCGCCCGCGCGTGCTGCTCTCGGAGAACCCGGTGCTGGCCGGGCTGTGCGCGGGATACCGCAACGCCCTGGTCGCGGCCGGCTACACCCGGGAGCAACCGCACCCGTTCGACGCCCTGCCCGACGGAATCGTCCTGCCGCAGGCGCTGCGCGAGGAGTACCGGGCCGCGTGGGTGCGCGGCGAGGAGCCGCCCAGCCCGTTCCAGCCCGGTGAAGCGGACCCGCCGACCGCCTTCCTCGACTGGGCCTACGCCCCGGCCGACGACGACCAGGAGGCGGCCGGGGCCTCCCGCTGGACCACGGCGGTCTGGAAGAGCGACCCGGTGTTGCGGCGTGACTACCCCGACCCCTTCGGCGCCGACGCCGAAGCGTTCCGCGAGTGGTGCGTCGGCGTCGGCGTGGCCAGCGGCCGGGTGCCCGCGGCGGCGGTGCACCGGCGGACCGACCGTGGCCGTGCCGCGCTGGTCGACCAGCTCGGCGTCGCGGTCCTGGGCTCCGGCAGGCTCGCCGAGCTGGTGCGCGCCGCGGTCGCCACCTCGGGCCTGCCCTCCGCCGACACCCCGTACTACCCGGTCGTGCTGCGCTGCGAGCCGGGCATCCCGGTCCCGTCGGGCCGCCACGTCATCGACGTCCGGCCCGACGCGACCTCGGAGCTGCCCGACGAGGTCGCCGAGGTCTGGGTGCCGTCGGAGACCGCCCGCGCCGACGCGCGCCGCAACGGCGGGCGCACGGCCCGGGTGATCGCGCTGCCGCTGCCCGACCCCGGCCGGGTCGGACTGCCCGGTCGCAAGGGCGCCCGCGCCCGCCACGGGCTCTCCGACGAGTTCGTCATCGGTGCGTTCGCCGACCACTCCGAGGAACGCCAGGACAACGTGCTCGGCCTGGTCAGCGCCTTCCTCGCGGCGTTCCCCGAGCAGGAGGACGTCCGCCTGCTGATCGGCGTGGACTCGGCGAGCAGGCACCCGGAGTCGGCCGAACGCCTGCGCCTGGCCACCGCCGGCGACCCGCGGGTGATGCTCGTCGAGGAGGACCTGGACCGAGGCGCGCTCCTTGCCGCCTCCGACTGCGTGGCGTCGCTGCACCGCGCCGAGAGCGGTGACCGGCACGCGCTGCGCCTGCTCGAGGTCGCCGCGCACGGCGTACCGGTCATCGCGGGCGACCATGGCGCGGTCGCCGAACTGCTCGGCCAGGAAGGCGCCAGGCTCGTCCCGTGCCAGGGCGCGGGGGAGCCCGACGTCGACGCCGCAGCGGAGGTGCTGCGCGAGGCGGCCGCAGCCCCGGAAGAGATCGCCGAATTCGGGCTGCGCGCCCGCGAGCACCTGCTGGAACGGCACAACGCCACCCACGCGGGGGAGCGCCTGCGCGACCGCGTGGAGCACGCGTACCGCAACTGGCGCACCAAGTGGGCGCAGGACCGGCATGGCCAGTTCGACGACCCGCTGCGCCCGCTGCTCGTCGCGCGCCACGCGCTGCACCGCGCACCGGACGTCGGGGTCGGCAGCCGCAACTCGATGGCGCCCGCCCTGCGCAAGGCGGTGCTCAAGGTGCTGAGCCACTACGACGAGCACATCCGCGACGTCATGCGCTCGCTCGTCGACGGCGTCGAGCAGACCGCGGCAGAGCTTTTGCGCCGCCAGTACGACGCCGACGGCGACCTCGACATCGACTCGCTGCGCTCCGAGCTCACCCGCATCAACCAGCGCCAGGACCAGCTCGACGCCCAGCTCATGGGGACCGACGACGGCATGGTCCGCGCCCGGGCCGACCTGGCCGACCAGCACCGGCGGCTGCGCGGGCTGGAGGAGAACCAGGGCAGCGGTGAGTCCAGCGACGTCCTCGCCCAGCGCATCGACAGCCTGACCAGCGCCGTCGAGCGGACCCTCGACCGCATCGACGCCCTCGAGCGCAAGCACGCCGACTCGGCCGCCTCGGCGGCGGTCAAGACCGCCTCCCACGACGCCGCGCACGCGCTGCAACGCACCGACGTGCTGGAGCGCATCCTGCTGCGCGAGCACGAGCGCAACACCGGCGGAGGCGACGGCACCACCGCACCTGTGCTGTGCGACGCCGGCCTGCTGCGGCTGCCCGCCGACGACAGCCTGATGCTGCCGTGGCTGTCCTCGCACGCCACCTGGGACGCCGACACCTCGGCACTGATCGACTCGCTGCTCGAACCGGACGGGATCTTCGTCGACGTCGGCGCCTACGTCGGCTACCAGTCCGTGCGCGTGCTCAGCAGGCTGGGCAACAGCGGCGCGGTCGTCGCGGTCGAGCCGTGCCGGCGCAGCCAGGAGCTGCTCAGGCACAACATCGAGGTCAACGTGCCGTCGGCGTGGGGCAACCGGCTCGTTGTCGTGGACGGCGCGGCCTGGGACGGAGCGTGCGAGCTCGCGTCCGAACCGGCGCTGGCGGGCGGCATGTCCATCCGGCCGGTCGACGAGGCCGAGCAGCCGGCCGAGAAGGTCCGCGGCGTCCGCCTCGACAAGGAGCTGGAGAACCACGCGCAGCTGAGCGACATGCGGCTTTCCGTCGTCCACGTCGACGTCGGCGGCAGCGTGCACCGCGCGCTCGGCGGTCTCGTGCGGCTGCTGCGCCGCGACCGGCCGTCGATCGTGTGCTCGTTCACACCGGCGGCGATCGGACGACTGGGTGACGACCCGGCGGCGGCGCTGCGGGAGTTCGGGACCTGGGGCTACGAGCTGGTCCCGGTCGGCCGCACGCAGCCGGTTCCGGCCGCTGAGCTGCTGGAAGCCATCGAGGCGGCGGCCTCGACGAGCACCGTGAAGCTCTGGCTGCGCCCCAAGGGCCGCTGAGCCCGGTCGGTCGGTGGTCCGCCGGCGGAAGTGGTGTCAATGGGCTGACCAGGCGATTTGACATTCACGGAGAGTGTGCGTAACTTTCTCTTCGCCGCACGACAGCCGGACGGAACAGGACGCAGGAGCCTGGCGGGGACGGTGGCCGTGGGAGCGCCCGAGAGGCCTGGTAGGCTGAACGGAGCGCACACCACCTTGGGGCGCGCGGGGCTTGACCCCGCGAAGCGAACCAGGTAAAGTATTGCGGTCACCAGGATAGGGACAACCAGCCTGGTGCGTTCACAACTCAATGCAGTAGCTCGAAGGTTTAGGCCGGGTTTGAGCGGGGAACGCGGAAGTGACCCCCCTGAAAACGGCGAAAATCGGGTCTGCTAGAGTGGTGGACACAAGCGAGAGGAAATGCTCCCCGGAGCTTCGCGGCCTGAAATTGGGGTCGGGGTGATGGTGTGGGTGTGTTCTTTGAGAACTCAACAGCGTGCCGATGATTTAGGTTAGTGTAGATTTTATGCCCCTGAATCTCGTGGATGACCGGCGTTTTGTCTGGTTGTTTGTGGGGTTTGGTGGTTTCTTTGAGTATGGCGCTCCGACCCTGTGGGGTTGTTTGAGTGTCTGCTGGGATTGTTTTCGACAGTCATTGTTGGAGAGTTTGATCCTGGCTCAGGACGAACGCTGGCGGCGTGCTTAACACATGCAAGTCGAACGCTGAAGCATCTTCGGGTGTGGATGAGTGGCGAACGGGTGAGTAACACGTGGGTAATCTGCCCTGCACTCTGGGATAAGCCCGGGAAACTGGGTCTAATACCGGATAGGACACATGGCCGCATGGTCTGTGTGTGGAAAGTTCCGGCGGTGCAGGATGAGCCCGCGGCCTATCAGCTTGTTGGTGGGGTGATGGCCTACCAAGGCGACGACGGGTAGCCGGCCTGAGAGGGTGACCGGCCACACTGGGACTGAGACACGGCCCAGACTCCTACGGGAGGCAGCAGTGGGGAATCTTGCGCAATGGGCGAAAGCCTGACGCAGCAACGCCGCGTGGGGGATGACGGCCTTCGGGTTGTAAACCTCTTTCGACATCGACGAAGCCTTCGGGTGACGGTAGGTGTAGAAGAAGCACCGGCTAACTACGTGCCAGCAGCCGCGGTAATACGTAGGGTGCGAGCGTTGTCCGGATTTATTGGGCGTAAAGAGCTCGTAGGCGGTTTGTCGCGTCGTTCGTGAAAACTGGAGGCTTAACCTTCAGCTTGCGGTCGATACGGGCAGACTTGAGTTCGGTAGGGGAGACTGGAATTCCTGGTGTAGCGGTGAAATGCGCAGATATCAGGAGGAACACCGGTGGCGAAGGCGGGTCTCTGGGCCGATACTGACGCTGAGGAGCGAAAGCGTGGGGAGCGAACAGGATTAGATACCCTGGTAGTCCACGCCGTAAACGTTGGGCGCTAGGTGTGGGGACTGTTTCCACGGTTCCTGTGCCGTAGCTAACGCATTAAGCGCCCCGCCTGGGGAGTACGGCCGCAAGGCTAAAACTCAAAGGAATTGACGGGGGCCCGCACAAGCGGCGGAGCATGTGGATTAATTCGATGCAACGCGAAGAACCTTACCTGGGTTTGACATGCACTAGACTGCCTCAGAGATGGGGTTTCCCTTGTGGTTGGTGTACAGGTGGTGCATGGCTGTCGTCAGCTCGTGTCGTGAGATGTTGGGTTAAGTCCCGCAACGAGCGCAACCCTTGTCCTGTGTTGCCAGCACGTAATGGTGGGGACTCGCGGGAGACTGCCGGGGTCAACTCGGAGGAAGGTGGGGATGACGTCAAGTCATCATGCCCCTTATGTCCAGGGCTTCACACATGCTACAATGGCCGGTACAGAGGGTTGCGATGCCGTGAGGTGGAGCGAATCCCTTAAAGCTGGTCTCAGTTCGGATCGGGGTCTGCAACTCGACCCCGTGAAGTCGGAGTCGCTAGTAATCGCAGATCAGCATTGCTGCGGTGAATACGTTCCCGGGCCTTGTACACACCGCCCGTCACGTCATGAAAGTCGGTAACACCCGAAGCCCATGGCCCAACCCTTTGGGGGGGAGTGGTCGAAGGTGGGACTGGCGATTGGGACGAAGTCGTAACAAGGTAGCCGTACCGGAAGGTGCGGCTGGATCACCTCCTTTCTAAGGAGCAGCATCACGTCCATCGACAGTTGTCTGTTGGTGGGGTGTCCATGGTGGGCAAGGCGAGTGTTCTTGCGCTGTGGGTGCTCGGAGGATTAGTGGAAACGCTGACCGTTGGTCTTGTTGTTCAAGGCTTGAAGATCGTTTGGCACGTTGTTGGGTCCTGAGGGAACACACTGTGTGTGGGCTCGTCTGGTTGTTGTTTGAGAACTGTATAGTGGATGCGAGCATCTTTGTGGCCAAGTTTGAAAGGGCACATGGTGGATGCCTTGGCACCAGGAGCCGATGAAGGACGTGGGAGGCTGCGATATGCCTCGGGGAGTTGTCAACCGAGCTGTGATCCGAGGATGTCCGAATGGGGAAACCCAGCCCGAGTGATGTCGGGTTACCAGCATCTGAATGTATAGGGTGTTGGGGGGAACGCGGGGAAGTGAAACATCTTAGTACCCGTAGGAAGAGAAAACACTGGTGATTCCGTGAGTAGTGGCGAGCGAAAGCGGAGGAGGCTAAACCGTGCATGTGGGATACCTGGCAGGGGTTGCGTGTGCGGTGTTGTGGGGCGCTGCTGGAGGAGGCTGCTGACTCTTCAGCGTGTGTGTGTTGGTTAGTTGAACAGGTTGGGATGCCTGGCCGGAGTGGGTGAGAGTCCCGTAGGCGAAAACCGATATGCCGCGTGTGGTGGTGTTCCCGAGTAGCAGCGTTTCCGTGGAGGGCGCTGTGAATCTGGCGGGACCACTCGCTAAGCCTAAATACTTCCTGGTGACCGATAGCGGATAGTACCGTGAGGGAATGGTGAAAAGTACCCCGGGAGGGGAGTGAAAGAGTTCCTGAAACCGTGTGCCTACAATCCGTCAGAGCCTTTGGGTGATGGCGTGCCTTTTGAAGAATGAGCCTGCGAGTTGCTGCTGCGTGGCGAGGTTAACCCGTGTGTGGGGTAGTCGGAGCGAAAGCGAGTCTGAAGAGGGCGTTTGAGTCGCGTGGTGCAGACCCGAAGCGGGGTGATCTACCCATGGCCAGGGTGAAGCGCGGGTAAGACCGTGTGGAGGCCCGAACCCACCAGGGTTGAAAACCTGGGGGATGAGTTGTGGGTAGGGGTGAAAGGCCAATCAAACTCCGTGATAGCTGGTTCTCCCCGAAATGCATTTAGGTGCAGCGTTGCGTGTTTCCCGGGTGGGGTAGAGCACTGGTTGGCTGATGGGCCCTATCAGGTTACTGACGTCAGCCAAACTCCGAATACGCCTTGGGTGAAGCGTGGCAGTGAGACGGCGGGGGAGAAGCTTCGTCGTCGAGAGGGAAACAGCCCAGAACACCGGCTAAGGCCCCTAAGTGTGTGCTTAGTGGGAAAGGATGTGGGATCGCTGAGACAACCAGGAGGTTGGCTTAGAAGCAGCCATCCTTGAAAGAGTGCGTAATAGCTCACTGGTCAAGTGGTCCTGCGCCGACAATGTAGCGGGGCTGAAGTACACCGCCGAAGCCGTGTCAATGCGATTGAGGTCGTGTTGGGTAGGGGAGCGTCCTGCATGCTGTGAAGTGCCGCCGTAAGGTTGGTGTGGAGTGTGTGGGAGTGAGAATGCAGGCATGAGTAGCGAGTGCAGAGTGAGAATCTCTGCCGCCGGATGACTAAGGGTTCCTGGGGCAGGTTCGTCCGCCCAGGGTGAGTCGGGGCCTAAGGCGAGGCCGACAGGCGTAGTCGATGGATAACGGGTTGATATTCCCGTACCCGTGCGCATGCGTCCATGGTGAAACGGTTGAGACTAACCATCCGCTGGCTGTGTGAGTCTTCGGACGAGCGTAGTTGGTGCATGGGACCTGATTCCGCGGTAGTCAAGTGATGGGGTGACGCAGGAGGGTAGCTCTGCCAGTGAGTGGTAGTACTGGTGTAAGCCTGTAGCCCGGTGTGTAGGTAAATCCGCGCACCATTGGGGTGAGGGGTGATGCGTAGCCGTGGTGGTGAAGTGAGTGATCCCATGCTGCCGAGAAAAGCCTCTAGCGAGTGTGTGCATGGCCCGTACCCGAAACCGACACAGGTGGTCAGGTAGAGTATACCGAGGCGGTCGGGTGAACTGTGGTTAAGGAATTCGGCAAAATGCCCCCGTAACTTCGGGAGAAGGGGGGCCACTGCTGGTGAACGCCCGTGCGGTGGGAGCTGGTGGTGGCCGCAGAGGCCAGGGAGAAGCGACTGTTTATTAAAAACACAGGTCCGTGCGAAGTCGTAAGACGATGTATACGGACTGACGCCTGCCCGGTGCTGGAACGTTAAGAGGACCCGTTAGCCTCCTTGTGGGGTGAAGCGGAGAATTTAAGCGCCAGTAAACGGCGGTGGTAACTATAACCATCCTAAGGTAGCGAAATTCCTTGTCGGGTAAGTTCCGACCTGCACGAATGGCGTAACGACTTCTCCGCTGTCTCGACCACAGGCCCGGTGAAATTGCAGTACGAGTAAAGATGCTCGTTTCGCGCGGCAGGACGGAAAGACCCCGGGACCTTTACTATAGCTTGGTATTGGTGTTTGGTTCGGCTTGTGTAGGATAGGTGGGAGACTGGGAAGCGCTCACGCTAGTGGGTGTGGAGTCGTTGTTGAAATACCACTCTGGTCGTTCTGGGCATCTCAACCTCGGGCCCTGATCGGGTTCAGGGACAGTGCCTGGTGGGTAGTTTAACTGGGGCGGTTGCCTCCTAAAGGGTAACGGAGGCGCCCAAAGGTTCCCTCAGCCTGGTTGGCAATCAGGTGTTGAGTGTAAGTGTATAAGGGAGCTTGACTGTGAGACTGACGGGTCGAGCAGGTGCGAAAGCAGGGACTAGTGATCCGGCACTGGCTGGTGGAAGCGGTGTCGCTCAACGGATAAAAGGTACCCCGGGGATAACAGGCTGATCTTGCCCAAGAGTCCATATCGACGGCATGGTTTGGCACCTCGATGTCGGCTCGTCGCATCCTGGGGCTGGAGTTGGTCCCAAGGGTTGGGCTGTTCGCCCATTAAAGCGGCACGCGAGCTGGGTTTAGAACGTCGTGAGACAGTTCGGTCCCTATCCGCCGCGCGCGTAGGAGACTTGCGGAAGGCTGTCCCTAGTACGAGAGGACCGGGACGGACGGACCTCTGGTGTGCCAGTTGTCCCGCCAGGGGCATGGCTGGTTGGCTATGTTCGGAAGGGATAACCGCTGAAAGCATCTAAGCGGGAAGCCTGTTCCTAGATGAGGTCTCCCTCCCCTTTGTGGGTTAAGGCCCCCAAGAGATGATTGGGTTGATAGGCTCGACATGGAAGTCCAGTAATGGATGGAGTGGACGGGTACTAATAGGCCGAGGACTTGTTCACAAAGATTGCTGCGCATCCACTATACGGTGTCTGAAACAACAACCAGGTTGGTTGTTGTGGCATATAATTGAATGGTTTGTGATGGACCCTTGAGGTTTCCTGCCACGGTGGTGGTGGGGTGGGGTTTGTCGGTGGCGATAGCGGTGGGGAAACGCCCGGTCCCTTTCCGAACCCGGAAGCTAAGCCTGCCAGCGCCGATGGTACTGCACTCGACAGGGTGTGGGAGAGTAGGACACCGCCGACAATCAACTGATGATGGTGGGGTCACCCGACTTCGGGTGGCCCCACCATTCTGTTTTGGGGCTTGTGGCTGTGTGGTGGGGGGGAGGATTCACCTGGAACGGGTGGATCTTCCCCCCTCTTTGTTGTGTGTGTGAGCGTGTGTGGGGGTTGCCCGGGACGGGCAGCCCCCTTTTTTTTGGCTCTGTTGATCTATGTGTGGATGCGGTCTGGTAGTTCGGGGCGGTAGCCGCCGAGAGCCAGGAGTGCGAGGAAGATGAGGGCGTGTGGGTGTTTGAATCCGAAGGCCAATCGGGTCAGTAGTCGGATCTTGGTGTTGGTCGATTCGATCAGCGCGTTGGACAGGCCGTGGTCAAGACTCGAGTGGATGGTGGCGAGCTCGAATCGGATGGTGCGCGCGAGCTTGACGAACTCGGGTATCCGGCAGCGTGTAGCCCAGGACAGCCACCGCTGCAAGGCTTCTTTGCCGGCCTGGCCGCCGACCGCGAAGACGTGTCGGAGTCCTTCTTTGAGCAGGTAGGCGCGGTAGAGGCGGGGGTCGGTCTTGGCGATCCAGGCAAGCTTGTGACGCTGGTGATCGGTGAGGTTTTCAGGGTTCTTCCACAACGCCCACCGCGGGGCGTGTCAGGTGGGTTGTGTACAAGATCCGATAGTTGATGGAGTACGCACCGATGGGCACGCGTGATTCGCAGCAGCAGGAAGGACATCCGTTCGGGACGGCCGCACAGCCCTCGTCAGCGCGGGACGCGGTCAATGAGATGATCGAGGCAGGCCTGCTCGATGGGGTGATGGACACCGTCGACCGGGGCGGGCTGGCGTTGACCGGGCAGGGCGGGTTTTTGCCCGAGCTGGTCAAAGCCGTGCTCGAGCGGGGTTTGCAGACCGAGATGGCCGATCACCTCGGGTATGACAAGGGGGATCCGGCCGGGCGGGGCAGCCCGAACTCCCGCAACGGTGCCAGCGGTAAGACGATCTCGACCGAGGTCGGCGAGGTCGATCTGGAGGTGCCCCGCGACCGGGCGGGCTCGTTCGAGCCGCGGCTGGTGCCCAAGGGGTCGCGGCGGGCCGGCGGCCTGGACGAGATCATCATCTCGCTGTACGCGGGCGGGATGACCGTCCGCGACATCCAGCACCACCTGCAGCGCACCTACGGCACCGAGCTCTCCCACGAGACGATCTCCAAGATCACCGACACGGTGCTCGAGGAGGTCACGGCCTGGCAGTCGAGGCCGCTGGAAGAGATCTACCCGATCATCTACCTGGATGCCCTGGTGGTGAAGGTGCGTGACGGCCACCAGGTCCGCAACCGCTCCGCCCACATCGCCGTCGGTGTCGATCTCGACGGCGTCAAACACGTCCTCGGGATCTGGATCCAGGCCTCCGAAGGGGCGAAGTTCTGGGCCGGGGTGTGTGCCGAGCTGCGCAACCGCGGCGTCAAAGACGTCCTGATCGTCTGCTGCGACGGCCTGCCCGGGTTGCCGGAGGCGATCGAGGCGACCTGGCCGTCCTCGACGGTGCAGACCTGCACGGTGCATCTGATCCGGGCGGCGATGCGGTTCGTCTCGTATCAGGACCGCAAGAAGGTCGCTGCGGCGTTGAAACCGATCTACACCGCGCCCACCGCCCAGGCCGCCGAGACCGCCCTGCTGGAGTTCGCCGAGTCCGACCTCGGCCGCAAGTATCCGGCCGCCGTGCGGACCTGGGAAAACGCGTGGGAACGGTTCATCCCGTTCCTGGAGTTCCCGCCCGAAGTCCGCAAGATCATCTACACCACGAACTCGATCGAGTCACTGAACTACCAACTCCGCAAGATCATCAAAAACCGCGGGCACTTCCCCTCCGACGACGCGGTGATCAAGCTGTTGTGGCTGGCCATCCGCGACATCGAAGACAAACGCGCCCGACAACGCGACAAACAACGCGGACTACCCACCCACCAGCGCAACGCCCCCGCACGCCTGGTCGAAGGCGCCACCGTCCACGGCTGGAAACAAGCCCTCGGCGCACTCGCCCTGCACTTCCCCGACCGCCTCGACCCCTACCTCAACTGACCCACCCAAAGTCCTATACACAAACCACTTGACAGGCTCCCCACCGCGCCCGTTTCATACCTTGCGCGGCCCCGGCCGACGCCCGCCGGCCGCGCCGGTCCCTGCTGCTGCCACCGGGTTGACGGCGCGCGGTGTTCCAAGCCTGACGCCGCACCGCATCCAGCGCGTCGGTGGCCCACTTGACGACGTGAAACGGGTCAGCGCAGCGGATCGCGTCCGGGCAGTACTGCTGCACGGTGCGGGCGATCCATGCGGCCGCGTCCGCGGACACATGGGTGATCTGCGCACACCGATCGGGTCCGAGCGCATCAAAGAAGGTGGCCAGCGTGGGTTTGTCGTTACCCGCCGCTGCCCACACCAGCCGGCCAGTGTCGTGATCCACCACCACGGTGAGGTAGCGATGGTTCTTCTTGTAGCTGATCTCGTCGATCCCGATCCGACGCAACCCCGCCAGCCGATCTACCTGGGCGTCGATATCGGCCCGAACCCGGCTGATGATCGAACCGACGGTCGGCCAGGCGATCCGCATCAGCTGCCGGACCGTCGTCCTCGACGTGGTGGTCGCCAGCCACGTCACGGTGTCATCGAAGGCGCGGGTGTGCCCGGCGCCATGCCGGGCCCAGGGCACCGCGGCCACCACGACACCATGCTCGTGACATCGCACCCGCGGCGCATCGGCCTCCACGAACGCCCGCACGGTTCCCAGATCCAGGGCACGCCACCGCCGCCGTCCCCGGCCAGCGTCATAGCGCGGGCACCGCCGCGAGCACACCCCGCACCGGTCACGATCCCGCCGCCGAACCCGCACCCCGACCACCACGACCTGCTCGGCCTCATCGAACCCCACCGTCTCGACCACCGCTGCGTGCACACCCAGCAGCCGACCCCATACCCTGACACCGGGCACGTCGTTCTCCGTCTATCCAGTTTCTGTTCCTCAACAGCTCAGAAACCTAGACCCAGCAACGACGTGCCCCTCTACTACCTGGGCAAACCCACCCACACATCAGTGCGGAGAGCCTTTTTTGTGTGTGCTGCACGGTGTGGGGTGGGGGTTGCCCGAGTGGCAGCCGCGTTTTTGGTTGGTGCTGGTGTGCAGGGGTGGTTGTGGGCGGGAGCCGGCGGGCCGGTCGTACGAGGGCGTGCGGTGTGCTGGTGGTGCTTCGCGGTTGGTGATGTGGCCTGGTCGGGGGTGGTGGGGGAGCGCGTAGGCTCCGGGCCATGGGTGGTGTTCGGATTCTCGTGGTGCAGCCGTCGGCGCTCGATCCGGTGGGGACGTTGGGGGACTGGCTCACCGGTGCGGGAGCGCAGCTCGAGGTGGTCGTGCCTGCCGAGCAGGGGGTGCCCGACGAACTGACCGGTTTCGATGCGCTCGTCGTTCTGGGTGGGGAGATGAGCGCCTACGACGATGCCGACCATCCGTGGCTGGCCGATGTTCGGCGGCTGCTCAGCCGGGCCGTGGCGGAGAAGCTGCCGGTGCTGGCCATCTGCCTCGGCGCCCATCTGCTGGCCGCGGCCACCGGAGGTCAGGTGCGGGCGGCGCGCAAGGGGCCGGAGGCCGGCACGCTGCTCGTCGCGAAGCGGGACGTCGCGATGGAGGATCCGCTGGTCGGTCCGCTGCCGCTGACGCCCGACGTGTTCCAGTTCCACGGTGACGAGGTGAGCCCGCTGCCGCCTTCGGCGCGGCTGCTGGCTTCGTCGCCGAAGTGCGAGAACCAGATCTTCCGGGTCGGCGACTACGCGTACGGGCTGCAGTTCCACATCGAGACCACCACCGAGGTCGTGCTCGAGTGGGAGCGCAGCATGCCCGAGATCGCCGAGGTCGTGCGGCCGGGGCAGCTGGAGCCCGACTACCTCGACGCCTTCCACGAAGACCTGGCGGAGACGTGGCGGCCGGTCGCCGAGCGCTTCGTCGAGCTGGCCGCCACCCCGCCCGCGGACCGTCCCGTGAGCAGGCACCTCCCGCTGGTGTGATCACGTCCGTGATCACGTCGTCGGGTCGCTTCGGCGACGGGGTCGGGTAGGACTACGGTTCGACCCATGGCCAACAGCGGTTCGGCTCGTTCAGGCTCGGTGCCCTCGCCTGCCCGCTACGGGTTCAGCGACGCGGCACGTGCGGAAGGGCAACTGCGCGCCGCCGGATGGTGGACGGACTCGGGCCCGACCAGCGCCGCCGAGCCGGTACTGGCTGCCCTGTCGAGGGCGGCTGACCCCGAACTCGCGCTGCACTCTGTCGACCGCCTGCGCGAAGCCGTGGGCGACGAGTGGGACGAGCTCTCCGAGGACCTCACCACCGACTTCGGGCTGCGCGGACGGCTGGTCGGAGTCCTCGGGGCCTCGAGGGCGTTGGTGGACCACCTGGTGGCCCGCCCCGACCACTGGCGGCGGTTGCGTTCGGACGACGGCTCGCCGCTCAAGTCGCTCGACGAGTACACCGCTGTGCTGCTGGAAGCGGTCGAAGCCGGGGACGGCAGCGGTCCGCCGGGCACGGCGGACGGTCCGGTGGCGGGCCTGCGCGGCCAGGACGCGGTGAGCGCGTTGCGCGCCGCCTACCGAGCGCTGCTGCTCGACGTCGCCGCGGCCGACCTGGCGAGCGTGGTGGAGCCGGAGCTGCCGGCGATGGCCTACGAGGACATCGCCGCGCTGCTGTCGGACGTGGCGGTTGCCGCGCTGCGGGCAGCGCTGTCGGTGGCGGTGGCCGAGCTCGCGCACACCGGTGTCGACCTGACCGAGGAGCCGGCGCGGCTGGCGGTGATCGCCATGGGCAAGTGCGGCGGCCACGAGCTGAACTACGTCAGCGACGTCGACGTCGTCTTCGTCGCCGACGACGAGAAGGACGTCGCGGGGGCCACGCGGCTGGCGAGCATGATGATGCGCATCGCAGGCGCCTCGTTCTTCGAGGTCGACGCCGCGCTGCGGCCCGAGGGCAAGGCGGGCGCGCTGGTGCGCACGCTCGACGGCCACCTGAACTACTACCGCCGTTGGGCCCGCACGTGGGAGTTCCAGGCGCTGCTCAAGGCCCGCCCGGTGGCGGGCGACGTCGATCTGGGGCAGCGGTACCTGGAGGCCGTCCAGCCGCTGGTGTGGACGGCGTCGGAGCGCGAGGGGTTCGTCTCCGACGTGCAGTCGATGCGGCGCAGGGTCGAGGACCACGTGCCGGCTGAGCTCTCGGACCGGGAGCTGAAGCTGGGGCGCGGCGGACTGCGCGACGTTGAGTTCGCCGTGCAACTGCTGCAGATGGTGCACGGACGCGGCGACGACACGCTGCGCACCCCGACCACCGTGGACGCACTGCGCGCCCTGGGCGAGGGCGGGTACGTGGCGCGGTCCGATGCCGCCGACCTCATGGACTCCTACCGCTTCCTGCGGGGCCTGGAGCACCGGTTGCAGCTGCGCAGGCTGCGTCGCACCCACCTTTTCCCCGCGACCGAAGAGGCCGAGGAGCTGCACTTCCTGGCGCGGTCGGCCGGGCTGCGCTCCAGCGGCCGGAGCAGCGCGGGCTCGGTGCTGGTCGCGGAGTTCCGCAGGCACAGCAACCGGGTCCGGCGGCTGCACGAGAAGCTGTTCTACCGGCCGCTGCTGGAGGCGGTGGCCAAGGTGCCGACGGAGGCGCTGCGGCTGACCACCGGTGCCGCGGTGGAGCGGCTGGCGGCGCTCGGCTACTCCTCGCCGGAGGGGGCGCTGCGGCACATAGAGGCCCTGACGTCGGGGATGTCGCGTCGGGCGAGCATCCAGGGCGCGCTGCTGCCGATGCTGCTGGACCTGCTGGCCAACACCCCGGACCCCGACGGCGGGCTGCTGGCCTACCGGAAGGTATCGGAGGCGCTGGCCGAAACGCCCTGGTACCTGCGGCTGCTGCGGGACGAGGGCGTGGTCGCGGAGCGGCTGGCGCTGCTGCTCGGGATGTCCAAGCTGGTGCCGGAACTGCTGGTGCGCGCGCCGGAGGTGCTGCGGCTACTGTCGGACACACCGGCTCTCGCGGAGCGGGATCCCGGCGAGGTCGCGCAGTCGTTGCGCAGCGCGGTCGGGCGGTACTCGGAGCCGGAGCGGGCGGTGGCCGCCGCGCGTTCGCTGCGGCGTCACGAGCTGCTGCGCATCGCGTGCGCGGACCTGCTGGGGCTGATGGAGCCGACGTCGGTGTTCCGGGCGCTGTCGAGCGTGTGGGTGGCCGTGCTGGAGGCGGCGCTGGACGTCTCGGTGCGTTCGGTGGGTGCCCGGCAGGAGTGGGATTCGGTGCCGGCGCGCATCGCCGTCATCGGCATGGGCAGGCTCGGCGGGGCGGAGCTGGGTTACGGCTCCGACGCCGACGTGCTGTTCGTGTGCGAGCCGGTCGACGACGCCGACGACACCACCGCGGTCAAGTTCTCCACCGCGGTCGTGGAGCAGGTGCGGCGGCTGCTGGGCTCTCCGAGCCAGGACCCGCCGCTGGAGGTCGACATCGACCTGCGTCCGGAAGGCAAGCGGGGGCCGGTGGTCCGGACGCTGGACTCCTACCTGAACTACTACCGGCGGTGGTCCGAGGTGTGGGAGGCACAGGCGCTGCTGCGGGCGCGTCCGGTCGCGGGCGACCTGGACCTGGGCGAGCGCTTCTGCCGCGCCATCGACCCGATGCGCTACCCGGAAGGCGGCCTCGACGAGGTGAAGATCCGCGAGATCCGCCGGATCAAGGCGCGGGTCGACTCCGAGCGGCTGCCCAGGGGCGCGGACCCGGCGACGCACACCAAGCTCGGGCGCGGCGGCCTGGCCGACGTCGAGTGGACGTTGCAGTTGCTGCAACTGCGCTTCGGTCACGAGCACGAGGAACTGCGGACCACCTCGACCGTCGACGGACTGGCCGCCGCGGCGCGGCTGGGTCTCCTGGAGCAGGAGCAGGCCGACGAGCTGACCGAGGCGTGGACGCTGGCGATGCGCGCCCGCAACGCGGTGATGCTGGTGCGGGGCAAGTCCGGGGACCAGCTTCCCAAGCAGACCCGCGAGCTGGTCGCGGTGGCCGCCGCGCTGGGATATCCGGCGGGGGTCGACACCGGTGAGGTCGTCGACGACTACCTGCGGGTGACCCGGCACGCGCGCACGGTCGTGGAGCACGTCTTCTACGAGAACTGATAGTCCACTGTGGATGGACGATGGCGAGCGGTGCCGCGTCCGACGTAGGCTGGCTTTGTGGTGGACCGAATTCGACGGGCTGAAGAGGACGATCACGCGCGGATCGTCGAGGCCATCGGCACCTGGTGGTCGGACTCGCGCAGTCCGCAGGCCGCGCGTGAACTGTCCATGCTGGTGCCCAGGCTGTTCCTGCAGCACTTCGCGGGCACGAGCTTCGTGATCGAGCGCGACGGCGGATTCCTGGGATTCCTGGTGGGTTTCGTGTCCCAGGACCACCCGGAGCAGGCCTACGTCCACTTCGTCGGAGTCGATCCCGCGCGGCGTCGCGGTGGTGTGGCGCGGCGTCTCTACGAGGCTTTCTTCGACATCGCGCGGCAGGCCGGTTGCACGACGGTCAAGTGCGTCACCTCGCCGGTCAACACCGGCTCGGTCGGTTTCCACCGCCGGATGGGGTTTTCCCTCGTTCCCGGTGACCACGAGGTCGACGGGCTGCCGGTGCAGGGCGATTACGACGGGCTCGGCCAGGACCGGGTGTGCTTCGTCCGGGAACTGGCGTAGCGGTACGACTCGCTGCACGTGCGCGGAAGCATCGCGCAAGTTCTTGGTCGACCAGTGCGCGGAAGTCTCTTTCCTGGCGGCATTACCGCAATTGGTATATGACGTGAGCGTTGGTATCACGCGAATGGCAGAGTCGATCCGTGTGCGTTCCGGAATCGAATCGCGAACCGGCTGGTCCGATCGAGGTCGGCGTGTCATCGCCGCCCGCGGTTTCGCATCCGGCACGGGAGGACGATTCCGGCGCTATTGCCGGAAAGCCGCGCCGGAGCGCCCGCCATGGCTCGGGCTGCCGCCTCGTTCGGAGCAGTGCGAGGCGGTGGGCGAATTCGCTGGTTGGCAACGCGGTACTGGGCTGACCGGCGCAGTGGTTTCCACGTGTGCCGGGCGTTCGACTGATCGGCGCAGCCGGACATGCCGGAGCTTTGATCAGCGCGGCAGCGGCGGCGATGGGCCGTACGGCCGACCGCGTCGCGGACGACCGGCGGTCGATGAGTCCGACATCGCGGGCGTCGCAGGAGAATTCGACGGCAAGGGGATCAGCTGAAAGCTGAATTCCACCGCTTCCCAACGGATTCGGTGGATCGCACGAAAACCCGATCCCCGTGATTCGTGGCCCGTTCGGCCGCTCACGGCGTGGCTGCTGCGCGGGTAGCCTGCCCTGAAGGGCTCATCCGTGCTTGACCAATGCGCGATCCGAACGGGAGTGCACGGTGTCGGAGAACTTCGAACTGCTCGTCCACCGCCAGGCGCTCTGCGGGGAAGGTCCGTTGTGGATGCCGACCCTCAATTGTGTTTACTGGGTGGACATCCTGCGGCGGGAATTGCACACCTACCACCGGGAATCCGGCATCGACGAGGTGCGGGTCCTGCCCGGGGTGGTGACCGCGCTCGCCGCGACCCGCAGCGGCCAGCTCATCGCGGCCGCCGACCGCGGGTTCGCCCGGCTCTATCCGGGGCGGGCGGCGCTGGACCCGGTCACGGCCGTGCACAGCGGCGACCGGATGAACGACGGGGCGTGCGATCCCGCGGGCCGGTTCGTGGCCGGCACGTTCACCCACGCCCACGACCCGCAGCGCAGTGCGCTGTACCTGCTCGACGGCGGCCGGGCCCGGCCGATCGTGGACGGGCTGACGGCGGCCAACGGCGTGGCGTGGAGCCCGGACGGCTCGCGGATGTACCTGGTCGACACCGCGCCGAGGACGATCTGGGTCTACGACTACGACCCCGAACGCGGGCGCGCCAGGAACGGGCGGCGGTGGGTCGTCTGCTCGGACAGCGAGGGCAGGCCCGACGGCATCGCCGTGGACGCCGAGGGCGGGGTGTGGGTGGCGATGCACTGGTCGGGCCGCATCCACCGATACGCGCCCAGCGGGGACCTCGAGACGGTGCTGTGGGCACCCACCAGGAGGATCACCAGCATCGCCTTCGGCGGTCCGCGCCTGGACGAGATGTACGTGACCTCCGCGTGTTTCGGCTACGACGAGCGCGCGCTGGTCGCCGACCCCTACGCGGGCGCGCTGTTCCGGTTCCGGCCGGGGACGTCGGGGCTGTCGCTGGCGCCCTGGAACGGCTTGTAGTGCCGTCTGGAAGGCTCGCAGAGGCCTTGTAGCGCGCTCCGGAGCCTCTGCCTGGCGGGGAGTGGGCCCGGTGGGTGTCCCGCTGTCGGGACCCGATCAGTCCATTGTGGACGCCCTGGATTCGCCTGCGGGGCGGGAAAAGACGAGGGCCGGTGGCACCAGAGGTGCCACCGGCCCTGCCGTGCGCGTCAGTCGATCACACGTCGAAGTACAGCGCGAACTCGTGCGGGTGCGGACGCAGGCGGATCGGGTCGATCTCGTTCTCCCGCTTGAGGTTGATCCAGGTCTCGATCAGGTCCTCGGTGAACACGCCACCCTCGAGCAGGTAGTCGTGGTCGGTCTCCAGCCGGTCGATGACCTTGGCCAGGCTGTCCGGCACCTGCGGGACGTTCTTGGCCTCCTCGGGCGGCAGCTCGTAGAGGTCCTTGTCGATCGGCTCGGCCGGCTCCATCTTGTTCTTGATGCCGTCCAGACCGGCCATCAGCATCGCGGCGAACGCCAGGTACGGGTTGCCCGACGGGTCCGGGCAGCGGAACTCGACGCGCTTGGCCTTCGGGTTCGAGCCGGTGATCGGGATCCGCATGCACGCGGAGCGGTTGCGCTGCGAGTAGACCAGGTTCACCGGGGCCTCGAAGCCCGGCACCAGGCGGTGGTAGGAGTTCACCGTCGGGTTGGTGAAGGCCAGCAGGCTCGGGGCGTGGTGCAGGATGCCGCCGATGTAGTAGCGCGCGGTGTCCGAGAGGCCCGCGTAGCCGGACTCGTCGTGGAACAGCGGGTTGCCGTCCTGCCACAGCGACTGGTGGGCGTGCATGCCCGAACCGTTGTCGCCCAGCAGCGGCTTCGGCATGAACGTCGCGGTCTTGCCGTTCTGCCACGCGGTGTTCTTGATGATGTACTTGAACAGCTGGAGGTCGTCAGCCGCGTGCAGCATCGTGTTGAACTTGTAGTTGATCTCGGCCTGGCCGCCGGTGCCGACCTCGTGGTGGGCGCGCTCGACGGTGAAGCCGGAGGCGATCAGCTGCTGGACCATCTGGTCGCGCAGGTCCGCGAAGTGGTCGTAGGGCGAGACCGGGAAGTAGCCGCCCTTCATCCGGGTCTTGTAGCCCCGGTTGCCGCCCTCCTCGTCGCGGCCGGTGTTCCACCAGCCCTCGATCGAGTCGACCTCGGCGAAGGACTTGTTGGCGGCCTCACCGAACCGGACCGAGTCGAAGATGTAGAACTCGGCCTCGGCGCCGAAGAAGGCGGTGTCGGCGATGCCGGACTCGGCCAGGTACTGCTCGGCCTTGCGGGCGATGTTGCGCGGGTCCCGGCTGTAGGGCTCCAACGTGAACGGGTCGTGCACGAAGAAGTTGAGGATCAGCGTCTTCTCGGCGCGGAACGGGTCGATCCTGGCGGTGTAGGGGTCGGGCAGCAGCAGCATGTCCGACTCGTGGATCGACTGGAACCCCCGGACCGACGAGCCGTCGAAAGCGAGCCCCTCGGTGAAGGCGTCCTGGTCGAAAGACGCGGCGGGCACCGTGAAGTGCTGCATGACGCCCGGCAGGTCGCAGAACCGGACATCGACGAACTTCACGTCCTCTTCGGAGATGAAGCGCAGGACCTCGTCTGGATTCTTGAACACCCTCGGTGGCTCCTTCACGCACTCGTACAGCTCACCGACGAGGAGCTGCCCGCCGGCTCGACTGCGACGGTATGTCAGCGGTGTTGCCCGGTCGTCACCCTTGTGTTTCGCGGGCGTTAACGAGCGCCCGAACGGGTGGAGCCGGTACCCGGGTCGGGGCCACCGGCGCCAACCGCGTCAGGCCGTACCCTGGATGACGTGGGTAGATTGACCGGTTCGTGGTTGGACGGCGCACAGGCCTCCGGCAACAACGATAACGACGACCGACCCCGGTGGCGCGGTGAGCGGCTGGGAATTCCGCGGAGCGGATCCGGGTCGGTGGCCGGGCCCGGCAGGCGGCTCGCGGCCTTCCTGGTCGACATCGCGCTCGCGTCGCTGGTGTCCTGGGCTTTCACGGCCCCGGCGCCGCCGGGCAACTGGAGCGTGCTCGCCTGGTTCGTCATCACGGTCCTACCGGTGACCCTCTTCGGCGCGACCCCCGGCATGGTCCTGCTGCGCATCTGGGTCGCGCGCCTGGACGGCGGCGCGATGGTCGGCCCGTGGCGCGCGGTGGTCCGGGCCGCGCTGACGTTCCTGCTCATCCCGGCGGCCATCTGGAACTTCGACGGCCGCGCCTGGCACGACCGCCTCACCGGCACCGTCGTCCTCAACCGCTGACCCCGGCAACACGAAGGCGCCCCGCCGGATCCGGCGGGGCGCCTTCGGCGGTCGGGTCGCTACTTCGACGAGCGGCGCATCGCCCGCTGGACGTTGCGCATCTTCGCGCCCTGCGGCATGGGGCCCTTGGGCATCGCGTTGCCGCGGCTGGCCAGCGCCGCGAGCCGGTTCTCCAGGGCGTCGATCTGGCCGGCGTTGATGTTGCGCGGCAGCTTCATCATGTGCGTCTGGAGCTTGCGCAGCGGCACCTGGCCCTCCTCGGTGCCCACCAGGACCTCGTAGATCGGGGTGTCGCCGACCAGCCGGGCGATGCGCTTCTTCTCCTGCTGGATGAGCGGCTTGAGCCGGCTCGGCGCGCCCTCGCCGACCAGCACGATGCCGGGCTTGCCGATGACGCGGTGCACGGCGTCGAGCTGCGTGGTGCCGGCGACGGCCTGCGACAGGTTCCACTTGCCGCGCAGGTTCTCCAGCGCCCACCCGGCGGCACCGGGCTGGCCCTCGGCCTTGCGGTAGACGTTGGACTGCACCCGGCGGCCGAAGACGATCGTCGCGGCGAGCAGGCCCAGGGCCAGGCCCACGGGCAGGAACACCCACTGCAGGCCCCAGATCAGGCCGAGCAGGAACACCACGACGGATACGCCGAGGAACGCGCCGATCATCAGCGGCAGGAGGAGCTTGTCCTCCCGGCGCTGCATCTTGAACGCCTCGAAGATCTGCTTGACGCGGCCCCGGGATGCCTTGCGTCGTTGCTTGGCCGCCTCTTTCCCGGCGGCCTTGTCCTGCTTGGCCATGGTTCTCAGGATACGGCGGCGCCCGCGGGCGGTGCAGCTACGGTCGCCGCAGCGGTCCCGGACCGAGGCCGTGACGGTCGCGGTCACGGCCCCGTCGCTGGTCAGCGGGACAGCAGGCTGCTGGCTTCCTGCGCGGCGGTGCCGGCCTTGGCCAGGTGCGCGAGGTTGTCCGGCAGCGGCATGCCGCGGTGCTCGGTGGCCTTGGCGTACAGGCGGCCGGCGCGGTAGCTGGAGCGCACGAGCGGCCCGGCCATCACACCGGGGAAGCCGAGCTCCTCGGCGGTGCGGGTGTGCTCGACGAACTCCTCCGGCTTGACCCAACGCTCCACGGGGTGGTGGCGCGGGCTGGGCCGCAGGTACTGGGTGATGGTGATGATGTCGGTGCCGGCCTCGCGCAGGTCGCGCAGCGCCTCGGTGACCTCCTCGGGCGTCTCGCCCATGCCCAGGATGAGGTTGGACTTGGTCACCAGGCCGTCCTCGCGGGCCCGGGTGATGACCTCCAGCGACCGCTCGTAGCGGAACGCGGGGCGGATGCGCTTGAAGATCCGCGGCACGGTCTCGACGTTGTGGGCCAGCACCTCGGGCCGGGAGCCGAAGACCTCGGCGAGCTGGCCGGGGTCGGCGTTGAAGTCCGGGATGAGCAGCTCGACGCCGGTGCCGGGGTTGAGCTGGTGGATCTGGCGGACCGTCTCGGCGTACAGCCAGGCGCCGCCGTCCTCGAGGTCGTCGCGCGCGACACCGGTGACCGTGGAGTAGCGCAGGCCCATCGCCTGCACCGACTCGGCGACCCGGCGCGGCTCCTCCACGTCGAGCTCGGCGGGCTTGCCGGTGTCGATCTGGCAGAAGTCGCAGCGGCGGGTGCACTGGTCACCTCCGATGAGGAAGGTGGCCTCGCGGTCCTCCCAGCACTCGAAGATGTTCGGACAGCCCGCCTCCTCGCAGACGGTGTGCAGTCCCTCCCGCTTCACCAGGCCCTTGAGCTCCTGGTACTCGGGTCCCATCCGAGCGCGGGTCTTGATCCACGATGGCTTCTTCTCGATAGGCGTCTGGCTGTTGCGCACCTCAAGACGCAACAGCTTCCGCCCCTCAGGCGCCGCAGTCACGCTGACAGGCTACGCCTCCGCGCGGAGCGCGCCGAAAGCGTGAGAACGGTCACCGCCTGTACCGGATCAGCTCGGGTCGGGTTCCACGCCGGTCAGCTCGGAGGTGGCGTTCCACAGCCGCCGGGCGGTGTGCTCGTCGCGGGCCGCGCGGGTCATCTTCGCCGGTGCGGGATGGCCCCGGACCTCGCGGAAGCCGTCCGGCCCGAAGTACTGGCCGCCGCGCACGTCCGGCGCGGCGGCGGCGTGCAGCTGCGGCAGGATTCCCTGCGAAACCGGCTGGGTGATCAGCGAGCTGCCGAGCGCGACGGCCTTGGTGACCACCGCCGGCGCCGAACGCAGCCGCGCGGAGTTCTGGGGCAGCTCGGTCCGGCTCATGCCCGGGTGCGCGGCGACGCTGAGGACGTCCATGCCGTGGTGGCGCAGCCGCCGGTCCAGTTCGAGGGCGAACATCAGGTTGGCGAGCTTGGCCTGGCCGTAGGCGCGGATGGGGGAGTAGCGGCGGCGGGTGTGGTCGAGGTCGTCGACGTCGACGGTGCCGAAGCTGTGGGCGAGGCTGGAGACGGTCACGACGCGGGCGCCCGCGCGCTCGCGCAGCGCGGGCATCAGCAGCCAGGTGAGTGCGGCGTGCCCGAGGTGGTTGGTGCCGATCTGCAGCTCGAAGCCGTCGCGGGTCGAGCGCCTGGGCGTGGCCATGACGCCCGCGTTGTTCATCAGCACGTCCAGGGCGTCGCCGGTGCGGTCGCGGACGTCGGCGGCGGCCTTGCGGACCGAGGCGAGGTCGGCGAGGTCGAGCTCGACCAGCTCCGGTTCGGTCTCGGCGACGGCGGCGACCTGGGCGAGCGCGGCGCGGCCGCGCTCGGGGCTGCGGCAGGCGAGCAGCACCTTCGCTCCCCTGGCGGCCAGGGCGCGGGCGCTGTGCAGGCCCAGGCCCGAGTTGGCGCCGGTGATGAGCGCGATGCGTCCGGACTGGTCCGGGATGTCGGCGGCGGTCCACTTGGCCATGGGCCATCCTTACCCGGTCCGGGTGATCAGTGAAAGGGGTTAACCGAAATCTCGGGTGTGTCCGGGCGCATACTGCACCGCCGTGTCGGATTCGTGGTCGGTCCGGGTGCGGTGGCTGCCGTGGCGGCGGCTGGCGCGGCTGGGCATCGCAGGCGACCGGTGGCCGAGGATGGTCGAGGGGCCGCTGTCGGTGCTCGCCCGGACGTTGTGGTTCGTGCTGTTGCCGCCCCTGCTGCTCGCCTGCCTCCTCGAACTGCTGGTGCTGTGGGCGCTGTTGCCGTTCGTGCTGGTGGGGCGTGCCCTGGGGCTGGGGTCGTGGTGGGTCGACCTGCGCAACCACGGATGCCGGGCCGGCACCTTCCGGGTAGCGGGCGCGCGCTCGGCGCGGAGCCTGCGCAGGGCGCTCGCGGCGCATCTGCGGCGCGGCGGCGCGCCGGGCGATGACGGCGCCGCCCGGCTGGTCGCGGCCGAAGGCGCGGAGTTCGCTTCGGTCGAGATCAGCGCGCGGGACTGGGAACTGGTCCTGCGGCGGCTGAGCCCCCACGCGCGGCGGCGCTGGTTCCTGTGGCGGCGACGGCTCTCGATCGCCGACTCGCTCGACGTGCTGCCCGGCGGACTCGGCGACGACCCGGTCTCGGCGATCATCGCCATCCCGTTCGTGCTGCTGTTCGTGCTGTGCCTGGGCGGCGCGGTGCTGGAGCTGGTGGTCCAGGCCGCGATCCTGCCCGTCGTCGTGCTGCTGCGGTTGGTGCGTGCGCTGGCCTGGCCGATCGAGGTGGTTCACCGCGGCACGGTCGAGACGCGGCAGCAGGTCCACGGCTTCCTGCCGTCGGTGCGTGCGCGGCGGCAGCTGGCGGAGGGGCTGCGGCTCAACCGACGGCGTCCGGAACAGCTTCGGCAGCTCGCACCGCTGCGGTGACGGCCGCCGCGCTCGCCGGGAGCAGCGGGAGCCGGACGTCGGGCGTCGGGATGCGTCCCTGCGCGTGCAGGACGCCCTTGAGCACGGTCGGGTTCGGTTCGGCGAACAGCGCCTTGGCCAGCGGCGCGAGGGAGTCGCCCAGCGCGCGGGCGCGATGGGCGTCGCCGCGGCGCCATGCCGCGTCCAGCTCGACGAAGGCCGCGGTGTGCAGGTGGGCGGAGGCGAGGATGCCGCCGTGGGCGCCGAGCGCGAGCAGCGCGGGGGCGAACGCGTCGTCGCCGGCCAGCACCGCCAGGCCGGGCGGGGTGTCGGCGAGCAGGTCGACCGTGCACTGGTCGACGCATCCGGCGGACTGCTTGACCCCCACGACGCCCGGCAGCGCGGCCAGCTCGCGCAGGCACGCCGCGCTCAGCGGCTGCGCCGTCCGGTAAGGGATGTTGTAAACGATCAGCGGGACGCCGCCGGACTGCGCGACGTGCCTGAAGTGGGCGACCACGCCCGCCTCGGACGGGCGGGTGAAGTAGGGGACCGTGACCAGCGCGGCGTGGGCGTCGAGCGCGCGAAGCGCCTCGGCGGTGCGGCGCGTGTCGTTGGTGCCCGCGCCGACGATCAGCGCGACGTCCCGTTCCCGGCACGCGCGGGCGCAGACCGCCACGACGCGCGCGCGTTCGGACTCGTCGAGCGTCGCGGGCTCGCCCGTCGTGCCCAGCGCCACCACACCGGCCGCCCCCGCGTCCAGCACCGAGTGCGCGAGCGCCTCGAGTGCGTCGTAGGCGACGTCTCCGCCGGTGGTGAAAGGCGTGACCAGGGGTACGTAGATGCCTGCCAGCTCCATGCCATGACATTCGCGCACGGCCGCTGTGCGGGTCCAGTTCGCATTCGTGCACAGATCATTAAGCTGAGCCGATGCTCGGGTCACTAGGCTGAGCCGATGCTCGACGTGCGGCGCCTGCGCCTGCTGCGCGAACTCGCCCACCGCGGCACCATCGCCGCGGTCGCCGACGCGCTGTCCTTCTCCCCGTCGGCGGTGTCCCAGCAGCTCACCATCCTGGAGCGGGAGGCGGGCGTCGCGCTGCTCGAACGCTCCGGGCGCCGGGTCGTGCTCACCCAGAGCGGACGCGACCTGGTGGTGCACACCGAGGCCGTGCTGGAGGTGCTGGAACGGGCGGCGGCCGACCTGGCCGGGGCCCGCGACGGGCTGGCCGGGCCGCTGCGGATCGGCACCTTCCCCTCCGCGGCCCGGACGCTGGCCGCGGGGCTGGCCGTCCTGGCGCGCGACCACCCGCGCCTGGAGCCGATGGTCGACCAGATCGACCCAGCCGAGGTCGCGGGCGCTCTGCGCGGCTCCGAGCTCGACGTGGCACTGGTGCACGACTACGACTTCGTGCCGCCCGAGCCCGCCCCGGGCCTGGACGGCGAGCCGCTGCTGGAGGAGTGCCTGCACCTGGCGGCGCCGAGCGGATGGCGCGGCGTCGACGGCGACGACCCGATCGCCCGCTGGCGCGACGCGCCGTGGATCACCGCCCCGCCCGGCATGCTCTGCCACCGGATGGCGGTGCGGGCCTGCCAGTCCGCCGGGTTCGCACCCCGGATCCGCCACCACATCGACGACTTCGCCGCCGTGCTCGGTTTCGTGGCGATGGAGCAGGGCGTGGCGATCGTCCCGCAGCTCGCGGTGGTGGACCCGCCGCCGGGAGTCGCGCTCACCGAGCTGCCGATGCACCGCAGGACGCGGATCAGCTACCGGCGGGGAGCCGACCGGCATCCCGCGGTGTCGGCGTTCGTACGGGCCATGCGGTCGGTGGTCCGCTGACCTCGTGCGGGGCGATGTCGGCGACCAGCGAGGCGGTGGCGGACGGCCGGAACGGTGCCAGCGCCTCGACCGGATGGATGCGGGTGGCGGCGCGCAGCTCCCGCGTTGACGCCTGTCGGCGTCTCAGCTGCTCGGGATGAGCTTGCGCAGCCGCAGCGCGCAGGTGCTGCGCTCGGTGTGCTTCGGCGTTCCGCGCATCAGGCTCAGGAACGCGGCGCCGACGCGGGAGATCTCCTCGTCTGGCTCGGAGTGCTCGGCGAGACCGGAGGCCAGGGCCAGCATCCGCTGTTCGCGCTCCAGGGCCGGGCGCAGCGCCGGGGCGCCGGCGTGGCGGTCCAGCACCGCGCGCAGGTCCGGGTTCCCGGCCGCGGTGCGGCGCCAGGCGGTGGTCACAGCCTGGACCCGGTCCACGCGCGGGTCCGCGTCGGCGTCGGCCAGCGCGATCCCGATCCGGCCGGTGAGCAACTGCGTCCACTTGTAGTGCAGCGCGCGGAGCAGTTCCCCGGTGGTGGCGAACACCTCGCTCGCCTGCGGCACGGCCTCGAGGGCGAGCTCGTCGGAGGGGTGGGCGGTGGCGTGGTCGAGAACCGCCTGGATCGCGCTCTGCCGCCGGTAGAAGTCGTGCCAACTCATGGTGCGTCCTCCGGGTGGCCTCGTGGCGTACCTCTGGTGTGCGACATACCGGGAGTATGTGCCTTCGAAGCTACCACGCGGACGTACCGTCGGTATGTCTTATGGTTGTGAGTATGGATACAGCTCGATCGCGGCGGGTGGAGTACTCCGAGACCACCCGCCGGGCACTGGTGGATTCGGCCGTCGAGCTGTTCACCGAGCGCGGCTACGCCGGTACCTCCCTGGACGAGATCGCCAGGGCGGCGCGCGTCACCAAGGGAGCGCTCTACCACCACTTCGGCGGCAAGCAGGCGCTGTTCGAGGCCGCTTTCGAGGAGGTGGAGCGCCGGGTCACCGAGCGCATCTCGTCGATGATCGCCGACGCCGGGGACCCCTGGACGCGGATGCTCGCCGGGCTGAGCGGGTTCCTGGAGGTCTGCCTGGAGCCCTCCTACCAGCGGATCGTCGTGCAGCAGGGCCCGGCGGTCATGGGGTGGGAGTGCTGGCGGGAGGCCGAGGAGCGCAGCACCTACGGCATGGTCCGCCTCGTCGTCGGGCAGCTCATCGAGCAGGGCGAGATCGAGCCGCTGCCGCTGGAGGCGCTGACGCGGGTGGTCTACGGCGCGATGTCGGCGGGCGCGACCACCATCGCCGGCTCGCCGGAACCCAGGACCACCAGCGAGGAGGTCGGCCGGTGCATGGAGCGGGTCATGGCGGGCCTGCGCACCTCCGGCACCGCGGCGGCGGGATAGCCTCGGGCGACGTGACCGAGGAATTCAAGCTCAGAGTCTTCACCGAGCCCCAGCAGGGGGCGACCTACGACGATCTGCTGCGGGTGGCGCGGACCGCCGAAGCGGCGGGCTACGACGCGTTCTTCCGCTCCGACCACTACCTCAAGATGGGGTCGGTGACCGGCGAGCCCGGCCCGACCGACGCGTGGGTGACGCTGGCGGGCCTGGCCCGCGAGACCTCGCGGCTGCGGCTGGGCACGCTGATGACCGCGGGCACCTTCCGGCTGCCCGGACCGCTGGCCATCTCGGTGGCCCAGGTCGACCAGATGTCGGGCGGCCGCGTCGAGCTGGGTCTGGGCAGCGGCTGGTACGGCGACGAGCACACCGCCTACGGCATCCCGTTCCCCTCGCTGAAGGAGCGCTTCGACCGCTACGCCGAGCAGCTGCAGATCATCACCGGGCTGTGGGCGACCCCGCCTGGGGAGACCTTCGGTTTCGAGGGCAGCTACTACACCCTCGCCGACTCGCCCGCGCTGCCCAAGCCGGTGCAGAGCCCGCGTCCGCCGGTGCTGATCGGCGGCACCGGCAAGAAGCGGACCCCGGAGCTGGCCGCGCGGTTCGCCGACGAGTTCAACCTGCCCTTCGTCGACCTCGACACCGCGGTCACGCAGTACGAGCGAGTCTCGGCGGCCTGCTCCGCGATCGGCCGGGACCCCGGCGAGATCGTGCGGTCCGCGGCGCTGGTGCTGTGCGTGGGCAAGGACGAGGCCGAGATCGCCCGGCGCGCCGAGGCCATCGGCCGCGAGGTGCCCGAACTGCGCGCCAACGGGCTCGCCGGCACGCCGGACGAGATCGTGGACAAGATCGGGACCTGGCGCGAGCGCACCGGCATCACCCGGCTCTACCTCCAGGTCCTCGACCTCTCGGACCTCGACCACCTGGAGCTGGTCGCCTCGGCCGTCGCCCCGCAGCTCTAGGCGATGTTGCGGCAGCGGTTCGCGTAGCGGCGCGGGCCGGGTCCCGCACCGCGAGCGGCTGACGCCGCCGCTGCCCTCAGGGCCGCAGCTGGCCCGCCACGTCGGAGGCCGCGGTGAGCAGGACGAGCGCGGGGATGGTCGCCTGCGCGCGCAGGCGGTACGAACCGCGCTTGTCCTGCTCGACCAGTCCGCACGAGGTGAGGCTCTTGAGGTGGTGGTAGAGCTGCCCGGTGGAGCCCAGCCCGGCGGCGGCCTGCAGCGCCGCCGCGTTCTGCGGTCCCTCGCCGGCCAGCAGCCGCACCACCGCCGCCCGCGCCGGATGGCCGAGGGCGGCGAGGACGTCGGCGCGGGGGCCGTCGTCGAGCTGCATCACCCGGGCCGGGTCGACGTGGATCGTCCACTCCAGCTCGACCGGCTCGGCGAGCCGGCCCCGGTACTCCACCGAGCCCCCGCTGGGCTCCACCGCGTTCGCCCGTTCGACCCCCTCGAGCGCCGCGACGCGGCGTTCGAGGTCGAGGACGCGGGTGTGCAGGTCGTCGTCCGATGGCGTGCTCACGCCCCGAGCTTGCCTCAGCCGCGCAGGGCCCGTGCGAGGCGGTCCCGCCAAGCCGGATCGGTCAGCGCCAGCAGCAGCACCACGCCCGGGTCGCCCTTGGTGATCTGCTCCAGGCTGATGTCGCCGTGCGCGAGCAGCGCTCCGGCCCCTACGGTTCCGTCGGCGCGCCGCACCGACAGGCCGCAGGTCAGGCTGCCGGGGAGGCTGCCGCCCTTCATGCCGATGCCGGCCAGGCCCGGCGGCAGGTGGTCCTTCAGCGGCAGTTCGAGGATCCGCTGCGCGATGCCGGCGGCGCGCCGGTTCGGGAACGCGCCGGTCGCGATCGAGCGGTGGATGCCGAACAGCGACGACGCCGCGCCGCCCGCGGTCGCCGCGGCCCAGGCGTTCTGGACGTCCTCCGGGGGAAGCGGGTTGTGCAGGATCCGGTCCTTGACCATCTGCCGGAAGGCGGCGTCGGAGCTGAAGCGGCGTTCGAGCCGGTAGCCGATGCGCCGCCGCGCCGGGACGGGCGCGCCCTGCGGAGGAGCGTGCTCCGGCAGCAGGAGGAACAGGTACTCCGCGCACAGCGAGCGCAGGTCCGGGTCGGGCCAGCCGCCGTCGCGGGCCGCCCGGCGCAGCGCGCCCTCGCCGAGGCGCACGCGCAGGAAGTCCGGTGCCGCGCTGTCGCTGAACTTGATCATGCAGGTCATCATCTGCTCGAGCGTGACCAGCCGGTTCGGGTCGGCGGCGTAGAGCCCGGTGGGGTCGGTGGGGATGCCCAGCTCGCCCAGGGACGCGATGTGACCGCCGCCGTCGGTCGGGACGTAGAAGCGTTCCCAGTCGCCGACGCGGATCTGCTCGTCCGGGTCCAGCCGACCCTCCGCGACGGCGGTGGCGTAGGCGGCGAGGTGGATGACCTTGACCGCCGAAGCCAGCGGCCGCGCCTGCCGCGGCCGGTGCGAGAGCCGGGCGCCGAGACCGTCGTCGAGGACGATCGCGAACCCGTCGCGGTGGGTGGAGATCCAGCTCAGCCACCCGTCGGGGGTGGAGAGGTCGGGCGGTGCCGCCGGCTGGCCGAGGGCGTGCGGTGCGAGCGCGAGCGCGGGGACGGCGGCCGCGGCGGCGGTGAGCACGCTGCGGCGGGACAGGGTGCGCCGGGGTGCGGGCATGTTCCACTCCTCTAGTAGTCCGTAATTCCGGAATACTAGAGGAGTGGAGTTCGGTTGTGCAGGCGGGTCAGCGCAGCGAGGGGTCCAGCGCCAGGGTCGCGCCCGCCACGGCGGGCTGCTCGCGCTCGATGTTGCGGTCGGTCACCGGCAGCACGCCGTCGACGGCGTCGAGCACGGCCTTGGTGAGCAGCGGCAGCACCTCGGCGACGGTGACCTCCCTGCCGAGCTCCAGCGACAGCGACGTGGTCCCGGCGTCCCGGATGCCGCAGGGGATGATCCGATCCCAGTGCTTCATGTCGGGATTGCAGTTCAGCTCCAGGCCGTGCATCGTGATGCCCTTCTGCACCCGGATGCCGATCGCGGCGATCTTGCGCTCCGGGCGGCCGTCGCCCGCGGGCAGCCACACGCCGCTGCGGCCCTCGACCCGGCCGGTGCGGACGCCGAGCTGCTCGCAGACTCCGATCATCGCCTCCTCGAGGCGACGGACGTAGTCGACGACGTCGATCGGGTCGCACAGCTGCAGGATCGGGTAGCCGACGATCTGGCCCGGCCCGTGCCAGGTGATCTTGCCGCCGCGGTCGACGTCGATGACCGGTGTCCCGTCCTGCGGCCGGTCCTCCGGCGCGGTGCGCTTGCCCGCCGTGTACACCGACGGGTGCTCCAGCATCAGCAGGGTGTCCGGGTTCGCGCCCTCGGCGCGGCCGTTGGCCAGCTCGCGCTGGAGGTCCCACGCGGACAGGTAGTCGATGGTTCCCAACTCGCGCACCTCGACGGGGTCTGACGAGGCGCGACACGAAATCTCGGCACGAGTCACCGGGCCAGGCTACGCCCGGCCCGCAGCCGAGGGCACAGCCGCCGCCAGGGCCGCCCGGACCGTGGGGTGCTGGAACCGGAAGCCGTGTCCCTCCAGCACCGAGGGCACCGCCCGTTGCCCGCCCAGCACGTCGTCGGCCAGCTCACCGACGGCCGCACGCAGCACGAACCCCGGCACCACCCACGGCGCCGGACGCCCGACCGCCTCGCCCAGCGCCCGCGCGAACTCGGCGTTGCGCACCGGGGTGGGCCCGGTCAGGTTCACCGGACCGGAGATCTGCGGCTGTTCCAGGACGAAGCGCAGTGCCGCGACCTCGTCGTCCAGCGAGATCCACGGCAGGTACTGCTCGCCGTCGCCGAAACGCCCCCCGAGCAGGAACGAGAACAGCGGCCGGAGCCTGCCGAGCAGCCCGCCCGCGGGGGAGAGCACCGGGCCGCTGCGGGCCAGCACCACGCGCGCGCCCGCGTCGGAGGCGGGCGCGGTCGCGGCCTCCCACTGGCGCACCAGGTCGGCGAGGAACCCGTCACCGGGTGGCTCGGACTCGGTGACCGGGCGCTGCCCGGTGTTGCCGTAGAAGCCGACCGCCGAGGCGTTGACCAGCGTCGCGACCCCGCGCTGCGCGACCGCCTCGGCCAGCACGGAGGTCGGACGCAGCCGGGAGTCCAGCAGCACGCGCTTGCGCTCCGGGGTCCACCGGCGGTCCCCGATGCCCGCGCCGCAGAGGTTGACCACCGCGTCGGCGCCCTCCAGCGCGTCCTCGTCGAGCCGGCCCGCGGGCGGGTCCCAGCCGCGTTCGTCGGGCGCCTCCGGTCTGCGGCGCACCAGCCGCACCACCTCGTGCCTAGCCTGCCGGAGTGCGGGGACCAGGCTGGTGCCGATCAACCCGGACGAGCCGGCGATAACCACGCGCATGCGCTGATCGTCTCGCACCGCCCTCCGCGGCGCGACGCTGGAGCCCACCTGCCACCGCAAAGGAAACGGGGCCGCCCACCGGATCGGTGGGCGGCCCCGCTGCCGTCGGCCGTCTCAGAGGCCCAGGTCGGCCTCGAAGGCGCCTTCCTCGAGCCGCTGCTTGAGGGTGGCCAGGAACCGGGCCGCGTCCGCGCCGTCGACCAGGCGGTGGTCGTAGGACAGCACGAGGTACACCATCGAGCGAATGGCGATCGTGTCGCCGCCGTTCTCGTCGGTGACCACGACCGGCCGCTTCACCACGGTGCCGGTGCCCAGCATGCCCACCTGCGGCGGGTTCAGGATCGGCGTGTCGAACAGCGCGCCCCGGCTGCCGGTGTTGGTCAGCGTGAACGTGCCGCCGCTGAGCTCGTCCGGCTTGATCTTGTTGTTGCGGGTGCGCGCCGCCAGGTCGGCGATCTTGCGGGCCAGCCCGCCGAGGTTGAGGTCACCCGCGTCGTGGATCACCGGCGAGACCAGGCCGCGCTCGGTGTCGACCGCGATCGCCAGGTGCTCGGCGGCGTGGTAGGTGACCTCCTTGTTCTCCTCGTCCACCGAAGCGTTGAGCTTCGGGTGCAGCTTCAGCGCCTCGGCCGCGGCCTTGGCGAAGAAGGGCAGGAAGGAGAGCTTGACGCCTTCGGCCGCCTCGAAGTTCTGCTTGGCGCGGTCGCGCAGGCGGGCGATTCTGGTGACGTCGACCTCGACCACCGTGGTGAGCTGGGCGGCGGTCTGCAGCGACTCGACCATGCGGCGGGCCAGAAGCTGGCGCAGCCGCGTCATCTTCTGGGTGGTGCCGCGCAGCGCCTTGGCCTCTTCCGAGGGCTCCACGGCCTGGGCGGCCGCCGGGCCGGGCCGGGACGGAGCCGACGGAGCCGCGGCGGGCGCCTCCTGCTCGGCCTTGGCGGCGTCGACGGCGGCCTGCACGTCCTGCTTGCGGATCCGGCCGCCGACACCGCTGCCCTTGATCTTGGACAGGTCGATGCCGTGCTCGTTGGCCAGCTTGCGCACCAGCGGCGTCACGTACGGCGCGGCGCCCGAGGGGGCCTCGGCCGGAGCCGACGGCTGGGCGGGCTGCGCCGGGGCGGCCTGCTGGGGCTGCTCCTGCACGGGCTGCGGAGCGGGCTGGGCCGGAGCCTGCTGCTGAGCCGGTGCCTGCTGCTCGGCCGGGGCCGACTGCTGTGGCGCGGCCTGCTGTGGCGCGGCCTGCTGCGGGGCGGTCTGCTCCTCCGGCGGCGCGGCCGGGGCCGACGGCGCGGCGCCCTGCTCACCGACCACGGCCAGCTTGGCGCCGACCTCGACGGTGTCGTCCTCACCGGCGGAGATCTCCAGCAGGGTCCCGGCCACCGGGGAGGGGATCTCGGTGTCGACCTTGTCGGTGGAGACCTCCAGCAGGGGTTCGTCGACCTCGACGGTGTCGCCGACCTGCTTGAGCCACCTGGTGATCGTTCCCTCGGTGACGCTCTCGCCCAGCGCGGGCATCGGCACCTCGGTGCCCTGCGCCGAACCGGACTGGGCGGCACCGGAGCTCTGCGCCGGGGCCTCCTGCTGGGCCGGGGCGGGCTGCTGCTCGGGCTCCGGCTGCGCGGCCTCGGCCTGCTGGGGCTCGGGCTGCTGCGGCTCGGCCTGCTGGGGCTGCTCCGCGGGGGCGGACTCGCCGCCGCCGGACTCGCCCGACTCACCGATCACGGCGAGCTCGCCGCCGATCTCGATGGTGTCGTCCTCCTGGGCGACGATGCGCTGGAGCACACCGGCGGCCGGGGAGGGGATCTCGGTGTCGACCTTGTCGGTGGAGACCTCCAGCAGGGGTTCGTCGACCTCGACGGTGTCGCCCTCCTGCTTGAGCCACCTGGTGATCGTTCCCTCGGTGACGCTCTCGCCGAGTGCCGGCATCTGGACGGAGAAGGCCATCTGTTCGCTGTCTCCTCGTTGTGTGGCGGGGTGCTTGGCTGACTCGTCTGGTCGGCCGGGATTTCAGACGTCAGCCGTGCACGTGCAGCGGCTTGCCGGCCAGGGCGAGGTGGGCCTCGCCGAGCGCTTCGGTCTGAGTCGGGTGTGCGTGCACCAGCGGTGCGACGTCCTCGGGCAGGGCCTCCCAGTTGTAGATGAGCTGGGCCTCACCGATGAGCTCACCGACGCGGTCGCCGACCATGTGCAGTCCCACCACCGGGCCGTCGGTGGCCCGGACCAGCTTCACCGCACCGGAGGTCTTGAGGATCTGGCTCTTGCCGTTGCCGGCCAAGTCGTAGTTGAAGGTCTCGACCGATCCGTACTGCTCCTTGGCCGCGGCCTCGGTCAGGCCGACCGAG
This sequence comes from Saccharopolyspora erythraea NRRL 2338, assembly GCF_000062885.1. NCBI lineage: Bacteria > Bacillati > Actinomycetota > Actinomycetes > Pseudonocardiales > Pseudonocardiaceae > Saccharopolyspora > Saccharopolyspora erythraea. The sequence continues at coordinate 1,807,403 of NC_009142.1, forward strand.
GCGACCTCGGGGTGGCTGTAGGTGACCCGCGGGATGCCCGACTCGTCGATCGCCTGCGGGTTGAGCCCCGCGATCTCCTCGGCCACGAAGATGCCCTGCTGGAAGCCGCGGTGCGCGAGCTGCAGGCCGGGCACGATGTCGCCGACCGCGTAGACGCCGTCGACGCTGGTGCGCAGGCGGTCGTCGGTGCGCACGAAGCCGCGCTCCATGGTCACCCCGGCCTCCTCGAAGCCGAGGGCGGCGGTGTTGGGGCCGCGGCCGACGGCCACCAGCAGCAGGTCGGCGTCGTACTGGTCGCCGTTCTCCAGGCTGACCGAGACCCCCTCGGCGCTCTGCTGGGCACCGGTGAACTTGACGCCGGTCTTGAACTTGATGCCGCGCTTGCGGAACTCGCGCTCCAGGCGCTTGGAGATGAACTCGTCCTCGTTGGGCACCAGGTGCGGCAGGGCCTCGACGATGGTGACCTCGGCGCCGAAGGAGCGCCAGACGCTGGCGAACTCCACGCCGATCACGCCACCGCCGAGCACCACGACCTTCTCCGGCACGAAGTCCAGGTTCAGGGCCTGCTCGCTGGCGATGACCCGGCCGCCCAGCTCCAGCCCCGGCAGCGACTTGGAGTACGAGCCTGTGGCGAGCACGACGTTGCGGCCGGTGTAGCGGGTGCCGTCGACCTCGACGGTCTTGGCGTCGACCAGGGTGCCCGCACCCTCGACGACGGTGATCTTGTGGGCCTTGAACAGACCCTGGACGCCCTTGTAGAGCTTGCTGACGACACCGTCCTTGTAGGAGTTGACGCCTGCGATGTCGATGCCCTCGAGCGAGGTCTTCACACCGAACTGGTCGCCGTCGCGGGCGGAGTCGGCGACCTCCGCTGCGTGCAGCAGCGCCTTGGTGGGGATGCACCCGCGGTGCAGGCAGGTCCCACCGAGCTTGTCCTTTTCGATAAGGACGACGGACAGGCCGAGCTCGGCCGCGCGGAAAGCGCAGGCGTAGCCGCCCGAGCCGCCGCCGAGAATGACCAGATCGGCGGACGTGTCGGTCACTTCGCACTCCTCGACAGGCATCGTTGACTCGCGTTGGCGCCCGGCACGCACAGGTCAGGCGCTTCGGGGCCATCTTGTCACCACACTGTGTACCGACGCGACGTGGGCTCGCCCTATTCCGGGCCCTTCGACCGAGATCACACGCACTAAAACCGCACCTGCCGGACACAGCCGGTGGCATCATCGATGCAGAGAACATCTCGTCGCGGTCCTCCCCGCCCGGGGAGCCGGTGGTGCGGCCGGCCGGGGCGGGACCCGAGTGGAAGGTGGGTCGGCGTGGGCCTGTTCGACCGGCTTCGCCGCAGACGGCGCCCGGCGCGCTCGGCGAGTTCCCAGGACACCGATCACCTGCGGGAATGGGCTGCACGGCGGCGCGGGGTGGAGGCCTACATCGAGCCGCGCACCGCGGTGACCGAGACGACGCTGGTGCTCGTCGCCCACGACGGGGAGTGGACCCGCCGCCGGGTCGCCGGCCCGGACGCCGCGCACCGCTTCGCCCGCAAGCTGTCGATGCCGTGCTACGAGGTGTCCAAGGTGGGCTACCCGCAGCGCATGCGCGACTACCAGGCGAGGCAGCGGATCGTGCGCGACCGCGAGCGGCGCAGGGCGCTGGAGGACTGAGCGCGCCGGGTTCTCAGTTCGCGACGCGGGTGCTGGGCTCGTGGTGCACCGGGAAGGTCACGGACTTGGCGATGTAGCAGAGCTCGTGCGCGCGCTCGTGCAGGGCCTCGGCGACGTCGACGCTGGCGCGGTCGGCGACGGTGACCTCCGGGGCGAGCACGACCTCCTCGAACTGGCCGGAACCGTCGGCGTTCTCCGCGAGCGTCCCGCGCGCCCGGTCGTGGTAGCCGATCACCACGACGCCGCAGTCGGCGGCCAGGTGCAGGTACCAGAGCATGTGGCACTGCGCCAGCGACGCGACCAGCAGCTCCTCGGGGTTGTAGCGGTCGGCGTCGCCGCGGAAGACCGGGTCGGCCGAGGCGTCGATGACGCCCTTGCCGTCCGCGCGCACCTCGTGGGTGCGCCGGTAGCTGCGGTAGGAGGTGGTGCCCTGCCCGGTGTTGCCGGTCCACACCACGTCGACCTGGTAGCCGTGCTTGCCCGGCTCGGTGTCAGTCACCCCGCCATCCTGGCATCCGGGGGCGGTGCCGTGTTGATCCGTTTGAGGCATGGATCACGCCGCGGCACCGCCCGTTCACCGGATCAGTCGTGGTCGGCGATGTCGGCCAGCACCGCGGCGAGGGTGCGGACCGGGACGCCCGTGCCGCCCTTGGCGGTGTACCCCCACGGCGAGCCGGAGTTGTACGCCGGGCCCGCGATGTCGATGTGGGCCCACGGCACGCCCTCGGCGACGAACTCCCGCAGGAACAGCCCGGCCGCGAGCATGCCGCCCCAGCGGTGGCCGGTGATGTTGGCCAGGTCGGCCAGCCGCGAGTCGAGGTCGCCGCGCAGCTCCTCGGGCATCGGCATCGCCCAGGCGCCCTCGCCGACGGCCTGGGAGAGCTCGGCGACCCGGTCGCGGAACTCGTCGGTGCCCATCACGCCGGGGGTCCGCTTGCCCAGCGCGACGACCTGCGCGCCGGTCAGTGTGGAGGTCTCGACGAGGTAGTCCGGCTCGTCCTCGCAGGCGCGCACGATGGCGTCGGCCAGGATGAGCCTGCCCTCGGCGTCGGTGTTGAGGACCTCGACCGTCTTGCCGCCGTACATGGTCAGCACGTCGCCGGGGCGGTAGGCGGTGCCCGACGGCATGTTCTCGGCCATCGGCACGGTGGCGGTGATGTCGATCGGGTAGTTGAGCCTGGCCGCCAGCACCATCGTCGCGATCACCGCGGCCGCGCCCGACATGTCCGAGGTCATCTCGTCCATGTTGGCGCCGGGCTTGAGCGAGATGCCGCCGGTGTCGAAGGTGATGCCCTTGCCGATCAGCGCGACCTTCTTGGCGCCCTTCGGTCCCTTGTGGCGCAACCGCACCAGCCGCGGCGGCCGGGACGAGCCGCTGCCGACGCCGAGGATGCCGCCATAGCCCTGCTTGCGCAGCGCGTTGTCGTCGAGCACCTCGACCTCCAGGCCCGCGCCGCGGCCGAGCTCGCTCGCCCGGTCGGCGAAGGAGGCCGGGTACAGGTCGTTCGGCGGGGTGTTGATCAGGTCGCGGGCGGTGCTGACGGCCTCGGCGATGGCGGTGGCGCCCTTGAGCGTCGCCCTGGTCGCGTCGTCCTTGGCGTCGGCCACCACGAGGTCCACCTTGGACACCGGCTCGTCGCCGGGCTGCGACTTGTAGCGGCTGAAGGCGTAGGCGCCCAGCACCGTGCCCTGCACGGCCGCCGACAGGTCCACGGCGGACAGGGTGGTGGCGGCGTGCGAGACACCGGTCAGCGCACGGGCGGCGGCGCCGGAGCCGCGCCGGACGGACTCGGCCGAGGGCCCGTCGTCGGCCGGCTTGCCGAGGCCGGCCGCGACCAGGACCTCCGCGCGCAGCTTGCCGCCCGCGGGGAGCTTGACCACCTCGTCGGCCTTGCCGGTCGCACCCAGGGAAGCCAGCACCTTCGCGAGGTCGCCGTCGAAGGCGGCCGCGACCTGCTCGGAGCCGGGCGCGAGCTCGACGCCGTCCGGTCCGGCCACGGTGCCGATGATCAGCGCTTCGACCGTCAGCTTGGCCACCGCGCCGTCGGTGAGGGCGAGTTTGGGTGTCGTCACGTGCGTATCCTCCGGGCCTACGGGGTTGAAGCGGGCCGCCGGAGCGCGGTCCTGTCCGCACTCTAGAACGGCCCGGGTGGATCAAGCCGTCCAGGCGTGGCGCTTGGCGCAGACACGACAGCGCCGCGGATCCGGCGGCGCGGGCCGGCGGTGCCACCGCGGGCCTCTGGTGGCCCCGCGCCTTAGCCAGGATGGCATCCTGTCGGTTCTATCCTGGTTGGGCCGTCCGGCGCATCAGCCGACAGGCGGCTGCCCAGGGCGGCATCCTCTGTAAGGGTGGTCTCGTGGCCCAAGAGCTGGAGTTGCCCCGACGTCTCGAGGCCGGGACCAGCGCGATCCCGCAGGCGCTGGGCGCCATGCTCGGCGTCGGCCTGTTCGTCGGCCTGGCCCCCGCGTTCGCCGCGGCGGGCCCGTGGTCGCTGTTCGGACTGCCGGTCGCGGCCCTGGCGGCCACCTGCTGCGCGGTCTCCACCGCCTACCAGTCGGCGGCCTACCGGGGACCGGGCGCGGCCTACACCTGCACCCGCTCACGGGTGGGCCTGGTGCCCGCGCGGATCGGCGCCACGACCCACATCGCCGGTCAGGTCGCCGCGATGGCGGCGATCGCCGGGGTGATCGGTGACCTGCTGGTGCCCTCCTCATCCGGCGGGGCGGCCGCGGTGGCGGTCCTGCTCGCGGTGCTCGCCGCGACCGCCGGCCTGCGGATCAGGGGGCGCGCGGCCTGGCTCTGGCTGCTGCTGACCTTCGCGGTGGTGGCCGTCGTCGTCGCCGTCTGCTTCGGCATCGCCCCCGTGCCCGCGCAGCCGTCCTCGCCTCCCGGGCCCGACAGCGCGGTCGGCATCACCGGTGCGGCGGGAGTGCTGTTCTTCGCTTTCCTCGGCTTCGAGCGGCTGACCGCGCCCGCCGAGCAACGCGACCGGTTCGACTGGCGGGTGGTCCGCCGCGGCGTGACCGTCTCGCTGGCCGTAACCACCGCGCTGCTCGGGCTGCTGTCGGCCGGACTGCTCTACCAGCTCGGTCCGGCCCGGCTCGCGTTGTCGCCCGTTCCGGTGATCGACGTTCTGGGCGCGGCGGCCGCGTCGGACCTGCGGCCGGTGGTCGCGGTCGGCGTCGCGGTGGCGCTGCTGCCGGTCCTGCTCGCCGCGCTGGAGATCGCCCGCTCGACCGGACTGGCGCTCGTCCGCGACGGCGATCTGCCCGCCGCGCTCGGCCGCCGCGCGCGGTCCGGGACGCCATATCCGCTGGATCTGCTGGTGGGAGCGGCCGCGGCCGCGGTGGCGCAGTTCGTCGACCCGATCCCGGCGATGGCGTTCGCGGCCTGCAGCGTCCTCGTCCACTACGCGTTCGCGAACGCCGGAGCGCGACTGCTCCTGGCGGAGGAACGCGCTTGGCCCATGCGGGCGGCATGCCTTGGTATGGGTCTCGCAGTCGTGCTTGCCATGAGTATGCCGGTGCCCGCTTTGCTTGCGACCCTTGCAGTCGTCATTGTGGGGCCCGTCACGACGGGTGCCTTCTCCCGACGATGGAGCTGAGGCGGCATGCTCGACATGAGCGGAGTGGGGCAGCGGAGCCTGCCCGCGTGGAACTACGGCCAGGAAGTCCTCTACCGGTTCTTAAGGCTCGACGGCTCGATGGGCACCGTGCACCCGGCGCGGGTGCTCGCCGACGACGGCGAGACCCTGCTGTGCTGGGTGCTGCCCGGCACGTCCATCCGGGTCACCACCTCGCCGGACGGTCGCAACCCGCGCGACCTGCCGATGGCCGAGCGGTTCGGCGGCGTCCGCGTCCCGGCCCGCTCGATCTGGCGGGGCACGCCCACGCTGCGGATGGTCTTCGAGAACGAGTGGTCGTCGGTGTGGTGGTTCTTCGAGCCCGACGGCACCTTCCGCAACTGGTACGTGAACCTGGAGATGCCGCTGGGCCGGGACGCCACCGGCGTCAGCAGGGTCGACGGGGTGCTCGACGTCGAGGTGTTCCCGGACGGCCACTGGCAGTGGAAGGACGAGCACGAGGTCGACGCCGCGTTGGCGGCCGGGCGATTCGACCGCTCGTTCATCACCAGGATCAGGGCCGAGGGCGAGCGCATGATCGCGCTGGCCAAGGCAGGGGACTTCCCGTTCGACGGCACCTACTGCGACGCGCGGCCGGACCCGGGCTGGACCCTGCCATCGCTCCCGGAGTCACTGCTGGTCGACCCGTGATCCGGACTCGCGCTCGCGGGTGGTGGCCGCGGCCCTAGAGCGCGAGGAAGAAGAACAGGCCGAAGAGCGCGACGAGCACCGCGACGCCTCCGACGGAACCGCCCCGCAGGTCCTTCGGGAAGAACGTCCGGTGCTTGTTGCGCCACCAGAACGCCCAGCCGCCGGCCAGGGCGGCGCCGACGATCGCGCCGAAGATGTCCAGCCAGGCATAGCCCCAGAGGATCAGGAAGCCTCCGCCCAGCGGCATCAGCGCGGCCAGCGTCGCGGCCAGCATGTCCTGCGAGACGGTCGTCGGGCCGGCCGCGGGAAGGTTCTGGGCGTCGGTCATGGCCACATCATAGAAGGCGCCGTCCGGATGGTGGCCGTCTCGCGGAACAACGACGGAACAACGACGTCGAAAACTCGGAAGCCCAACTTCCGTAGATCGGGTTTCCACTGCTCGAAGCGTCGCGATACGGTACGCGCATGACTGAAGCGCTGTCGTTCACCCGCAACACCAACCCGAATCCGGCCTCGGACCAACGCCGGGCGGAGGTGTTGGCGAATCCGGGTTTCGGCCAGTACTTCACCGACCACATGGTGACAATCCGGTGGAGCGCCGAGCAGGGCTGGCACGACGCCCGGCTCGAGCCGTACCACTCGCTGGAGCTCGACCCAGCCACCACCGTCCTGCACTACGCGCAGGCGATCTTCGAGGGCCTCAAGGCCTACGAGCAGCCCGACGGTTCGGTCGCGGCCTTCCGGCCGGACGCCAACGCGCGGCGGTTCCAGCGCTCGGCGCAGCGCATCGCCATGCCGGAGCTGCCGGAGGAGCTGTTCGTGGACTCCCTGCGCGAGCTGGTGGGAGCGGACCGCGGCTGGGTTCCCACCGAGCACGAGAGCTCGCTGTACCTGCGGCCGTTCATGATCTCCACCGAGGCCAGCCTGGGCGTCAACCGGCCGGCCAACTCCTACCTGTACTCGGTGATCGCCTCGCCCGCCGGTTCCTACTTCGCAGGCGGGATCAAGCCGGTCACGGTGTGGCTGGGCCACGAGTACGTGCGGGCGGCTCCCGGCGGCACCGGCGCGGCGAAGTTCGCGGGCAACTACGCGGCTTCCTTCGTCGCCCAGGCGCAGGCCGTGGCCAAGGGCTGCGACCAGGTGGTCTGGCTGGACGCGGTGGAGCGCAGGGCCGTCGAGGAGATGGGCGGCATGAACCTGTTCTTCGTGTTCGGCTCGGGTTCCGACGCCAGGCTGGTGACCCCGGCGCTGACCGGCAGCCTGCTGCCGGGCATCACCCGCTCGTCGCTGCTGCGGCTCGGCGAGGAGCTCGGGATGCAGGTCGAGGAACGGCGCATCACCACCGACGAGTGGGAGAAGAAGGCCGCCTCCGGTGAGCTGACCGAGGTCTTCGCCTGCGGCACGGCCGCGGTGATCACCCCCGTCGGCCACGTCAAGTCCGAGGACGCCGAGTTCACCATCGCCGACGGCCGGCCCGGCACGGTGACGATGGCCCTGCGCGAGAAGCTGACCGGCATCCAGCACGGCACGGTCGAAGACACCCACGGGTGGATGACCAAGCTGGTCTGACCACCGGCGACACGACGGCGCCCCCGCTTCCCGGCGGGGGCGCCGTCGTCGTTTCCGGTGCCCTTGTCGGGGTTCGGAGGTAGCTTCCCGTTGAGACGCGCGTCACACCACGGGAGGAACCATGGCCGAGCAGGTCGTTCTCGCGATCGGCACCAGGAAGGGGCTGTGGCTGGCGACCAGCCGCGACGGCCGCGCCGGCTGGGAGGTCACCGGACCGCACCTGCCGATGGCCGAGATCTTCGCCGTCGCCGTCGACACCCGGCGCGCGCCGCGCATCCTGGTCGGGGCGTCCAGCACGCATTTCGGCCCCAGCGTGGTGGTCAGCGAGGATCTCGGCGCGAGCTGGCAGGAGCCGGAGGAGGCGCCGATCGCCTTCCCGGAGGACACCGGCGGCGCGCTGGAGCGGGTGTGGCAGATCGCACCCGGCCCCGCCGACAGCCCGGAGGTCGTCTACGCGGGCACCGAGCCGTCCGCGCTGTTCCGCTCCGAGGACGGCGGGCGGACCTACGAGCTGGTCCGCGGCCTCTGGGACCACCCGCACCGGGAGCAGTGGTGGCCCGGGGGCGGCGGGCAGGCGGTGCACACGGTGATCCCGCACCCGGTCGACCACCAGCGGATCGCGGTGGCGATGTCGACCGGCGGCGTCTACCGGACCGAGGACGGCGGCAAGAGCTGGAACCCGAGCAACACCGGCGTCTCGGCGAAGTTCCTGCCGGACCCGTACCCGGAGTTCGGCCAGTGCGTCCACAAGATCGCCCAGCACCCGGCCAACCCCGATCGCTTCTTCCTGCAGAACCACTTCGGCGTCTACCGCAGCGACGACGGCGCCGCGACGTGGCAGTCGATCGCCGACGGCCTGCCCAGCGACTTCGGCTTCCCGATCGTCACCCACCCGCACCGGCCGGACGTGGTCTACGGCTTCCCGCTCTCGGCGGACATGCGCCGCTTCCCGCCGGACGGGCAGTGCCGGGTGTACCGCAGCGAGGACGCCGGGCAGTCGTGGACGGCCCTGTCGGACGGGCTTCCGGACCGCTTCTGGTCGGCGGTGATGCGCGACGCGATGTGGACCGACGACGCCGACCCTGCGGGCATCTACTTCGGCTCCCGCTCCGGCGAGGTCTACGCCAGCCCCGACGAGGGAGACACCTGGCACCTGGTCGCCCAGCACCTCCCGGACGTCATGTCGGTCCGGGCTGCACGTATTTGAAGCTCAGGGTGGCTTGAAGCCCCCGATGGGGCTTCAAGTGGCGCGAAGCGCCATCCGGCCGAAGGCCGGATCCGTTGCCGACCGATCCCAAGGAGACCTGATGCGTGTCACGGTGGTGCTGCCCGCCGTCCTGCGGCCGAGCGCGGGCGGGGCCCCGCAGGTCGAGCTGGACGTCGCGGCCGGGTCGACGCTCGGCGGAGTGCTCGACGTGCTGGGCCGGCGCCATCCGGCGCTGGAGCGCAGGCTGCGCGACGAGAGCCGCACGCTGCGGCGCTACGTCAACTTCTACCTGGACGGGGAGGAGTGCCGCGGCCTCGACGGTGCCGAGACGGAGCTGGCCGAGGGCGCGGAGGTCCGGGTGATCCCGTCCGTGGCGGGCGGGTAGCCGGGGGCGCGGTGGGTGGCGGTCAGGCGATCGCGCAGATCGCCAGGACGGTGGTGGTGCCGATCTCGGAGGCCGCGCCGAGGACGTCGCCGGTGATGCCGCCGAACCTGCGCCGCACGTGGTGGGTGAACACCAGGAGAGCGGCCAGCGCCGCCGCGACCGCGACCGGACCGGTCCACCAGTGGCTGATACCAGCCGCTACGAGCAGCAGCAGCCACCACACCGCGACGGCCCAGACCGGTTGCGAGCCCGCGACCAGGGCGCCCATGCCCTCCGGGCGCGCGGCGGGCACCCCGGTTCGGCAGCACAGCGCGAACCCCGCGCGGCCGGCGGCGCAGGCGACCACGACGGTCGCCCAGTCGCCGGCCGCGGCGAGCTCACCGAGCGACACCGCCTGCACGCCGAGCACCAGCACGAGCGCGACCACCGCGAACGGCCCGGCTCCGCCGTCGCGCATGACGGCGAGGGCGCGCTCGGGCGGGCCGTAGCAGCCGAGACCGTCGACGGTGTCGGCCAGCCCGTCGACGTGCATGCCCCTGGTCACCAGCACCAGGGCCGCGACCGCCAGCAACCCGGCCAGCAGGGGCGGTGCGCCCAGCGCGCCCAGCACCCACAGCACCGCGGCGGCGACCCCGCCGACAAGCGCCCCGACCAGCGGCGCCAGGGCGATCGCCTGGCGGCAGGCGCGGGCGTCCACCCGGCCGGCCCGCACGGGCGCGACGCTGAGCCACGACATCGCCAGGCGAAGTCCGTCCACGGTGGTTGTGCCTCCAGTGCTCGAAGGGGCTCGCGGGGTTCGCGTTCCGGCGAGCACCGCACGCGCGGGAGGCGGCGGATCCCGCCGGCGAGATCAGCGGCGCTCGCGACTCACGCCTGTGGTCCGCCGACCCCGGCCGGTCCGGTGGCCTCGGCCTCGGTCGGGCCGCCCACGCCCGCCTCGGCGAAGGTGGCCATCTCGCCGAGCACCCGCACCGCTGCGGTGACCAGCGGCAACGCTGTCAGTGCACCGGAGCCCTCACCGAGCCGCATGCCCAGGTCGAGCAGCGGTGCGAGGTCGAGGTGCTCGAGCACCAGGGTGCCGCCGGGCTCGGCCGAGCGGTGCGAGGCCAGCCACCACTGCCGCGCCCCGGGAGCGAGCTCCTCGGCCACCATGGCGGCGGCACCGACCACGACGCCGTCGAGCAGCACCGGCGTGCGGCGGATCGCGGCCTGGGCGAGGAAACCGCTCAGCGCGGCGATGTCGGCGCCTGCGGATGTCCGCAGCAACGCGACCGGGTCGTCGAGGACCTTGCGGGCGCGGCGCAGCGCATCGCGGATCGCCGCGGTCTTGCGCATCCACGCCTGGTCGTCGATGCCGGTGCCGCGGCCGACCACGGCGACCGGCTCGGTGGCGGTCAGCGCGGCGATGAGCACCGCCGCCGGGGTGGTGTTGCCGATGCCCATGTCGCCCGCGATGAGCAGGTCCGCCCCGGAGTCGACCTCCTCGTCGGCGATCGCGCGGCCCGCGGTGACCGCCGCGTGCACCTGCTCGGGGGCGAGGGCGTCCTCGCGGTCGATCGAGCCGGAGCCGCGGCGCACCTTGCGGGCGCTGACGACCGCCGGGGTCTCGGCGTCGACGGCCATGTCCACGACCCGCACGCTCGCCCCGGCGGTCGTGGCGAGCACGTTGACCGCCGCGCCGCCGTCGAGGAAGTTGCGCACCATCTGGCCGGTGACCTCGCTGGGGTAGGCCGACACGCCGTGCGCGGCCACCCCGTGGTCGCCCGCGAAGACCACCACGCGGGGCCGGGCGAACGGCCGCGGCGGGCAGACGCCCTGCCTGGCGGCGACCCAGACCCCGACCTCCTCCAGCCTGCCCAGGGCACCCGCGGGCTTGGTCAGCTGCTCCTGGCGGGCGATCGCCTGCCGCTTGACCTGCTCGTCGGGCTCGGGCACCGCCGGGAACTCGATCGAGGACGTCTCGGACGCGGTGGACAAGCGGTTACCTCCGTGTTCAAGGTTCATGCGGCTCGAGCGCTCAGCGCAGGCGCAGCGGGAGGCCGGCCACGAGCAGGACGACCTCGTCGCACACCTCGGCCAGCCGGGCGTTGAGCGCGCCGAGCTCGTCGCGGAAAAGTCTTCCAGACCTGGTGGCGGGCACGATGCCCAACCCGACCTCGGCCGAGACCAGCACCAGCCGCGCCCGGCAGGTCCGGACGGCGCCGACCAGCGCGTCGGCGTCCGCCGACACCCGGCGCAGCGCGTCCGGGTCGCGATCCCACGCCCCGGCGTCGTCGAGCACACCGGTCAGCCAGGTGGCAAGGTCGTCGACCAGCAGCGGCGAGCCGTCCGGGGGCTCGGCGAGCACCCGGCGCAGCTCGCCGGGATCACCGGCCTCGACCGTGCGCCAGGTGTCCGGGCGCCGGGCGACGTGTTCGGCGATCCGCTCGGTCCACTCCCGGTCGGAGGGATCGCGGCGCGAGGTCGCGACGTAGGTGACGGGATCGGTCTCGGCGAGCAGGCCCTCGGCGTGCGCCGACTTGCCCGACCGGGCGCCGCCCAGCACCAGCGTCCGGTGTGCCAACTCCGACCTCCGCCGTGATCCCTCCGGGTGATGCCGGCCCGACGCTACCCGAGGGCACGCGCGGCGGCGCCGCGCACCGCGTCAGTGCGAGGCGGTCAGGCTCGGGTCGGAGGTGACCAGGTCGCCGAGGACGGTGTCGATGCGGTCCAGCACGTCGTCGTCGAGCTTCACCCCGGCGGCGCCGACGTTGTCGGTGACCTGCTCGGGGCGGGAAGCGCCGATGATCGCGGCGGAGACGTTCGGGTTCTGCAGCACCCACGCCACCGCGAGCTGCGCCATCGAGAGCCCGAGGTCGGCGGCCACCGGCTTGAGCTCCTGCACCGCCTTGAGGACGTCGTCGCGCATCCAGCGCGAGATGAAGTCGGCACCGCCCGACGCGTCGGTGGCCCGCGAGCCCTCCGGCGGCTGCTCGCCCGGCAGGTACTTGCCGGTGAGCACGCCCTGCGCGATCGGCGACCACACGATCTGGCCCATGCCCTCGCGCTCGCAGGCCGGGACGACCTGCGGTTCGATGACCCGCCACAGCATCGAGTACTGCGGCTGGTTGGAGATCAGCGGCACCGACAGCTCGCGCGCCAGCGCGGCGCCGCGGGTGATCTGCTCGGCGGTCCACTCCGAGACGCCGATGTAGAGCGCCTTGCCCTGCCGGACGAGGTCGGCGAAGGCGGTCATGGTCTCTTCCAGCGGCACGGTGTGGTCGTAGCGGTGCGCCTGGTAGAGGTCGACGTAGTCGGTCTGGAGCCTGCGCAGCGACGCCTCGCAGGACTCCATGATGTGCTTGCGCCCCAGGCCGCGGTCGTTCTGGCCCTCACCGGTGGGGAAGAAGACCTTGGTGAAGATCTCCAGGCTCTCCCGGCGCACCCCGGACAGCGCCCGGCCGAGCACCGACTCCGCCCTGGTCTGGGCGTAGACGTCGGCGGTGTCGAAGGTCGTGATGCCCGCGTCGAGGGCGGCCTGGACGCACTGCTTGGCCCGGTCCTCCTCGACCTGGGAGCCGTGGGTGAGCCAGTTGCCGTAGGCGATCTCGCTGATGGTCAGGCCGCTGTGGCCGAGGCGACGGAACTCCATGCCCCGACCCTAAGCCGTCGTGCTCTTGATCGAAAACCAGCGACGGAGAGGCCGTGGTGGTCCGGATCAGCCGAGCTTGGCCGCGTCCTTCGGCGTGTAGCGCGGGCGCGGCATCCGCAGCTTGCGGATCTGCATCGCGCGGGTGAAGGCGTACCAGCCGAGCGAGAACGGGCGGTCCTTGGCGTCGGGGAACTTCGCCCGCACCCGCCGGTTGACCTGCCTGCCGAGCACGGTGCCCTCGAAGGCCATGGTCAGCAGCAGCACCAGGCACGCCAGCGTCGCGTACTGCTGGACGACCAGGTTCTGCACCAGCGTCGTCGCGAACACCACCAGCACCAGCGGCATGAACAGCCCCATGAGGTGCCTGCGGGTGTCGACGATGTCGCGGACGTAGGCGCGGACCGGGCCGCGGTCGCGCGGCATCAGGTAACGGTCGTCACCCTCCATCATCCGCTTGCGGCGCTCGGCGGCGGCCTTGCGGCGCTCCTCCTTGCTGCCGCGGGCACGCTTCATCGCCTCGCGCTGCGTCTTCGGCGGCGGCGGGACCGGGCCGCGCCGCTTGCCCTCGGCTTCGCGGCGCTTGGGAGTGGGCCGCCCCTTGCCGGGAGTGCGGGCGCCGTGCTCCTCCGTGACCTGGGCAGACGCGTCCTCGGACTCGGTGGTGGCGGTCTGCTCGGCACTGTTGCGGCGAAGGAACCTCACACGTCCAGGGTATTCGACGGCTCCACCGCGCTCGCACCAGACCGGCTCCGACCGCGAACAACCCACATCACAGCAGCTCCGCGGCGACCTGTGACACCATGGGAGGGACCCGGATTCACCCTCGGGACCGCCCGTGGGAATAGCCCGGTACCGGAGGGGCGTTGCACGCCACGCCGGAATCGGATGAGCGAGACCTCTAGGGAGAGTCATGACCGCCCAGGACACCACGATCGACACCGAGGCACCCGCCCACGGGGTCACCCTGACCGACTCGGCGGCCAAGAAGGCCAAGGCCCTGCTCGAGCAGGAGGGCCGTGACGACATGCACCTGCGCATCGCCGTCCAGCCCGGTGGTTGCGCGGGCCTGCGCTACCAGCTCTTCTTCGACGAGCGCACCCTCGACGGTGACGCCCGGCGCGACTTCGAGGGCCTCGGCGTGGTCGTCGACCGGATGAGCGCTCCCTACGTCGAGGGCGCGACCATCGACTTCGTCGACACCATCGAGAAGCAGGGCTTCACGATCGACAACCCGAACGCGGGCGGCTCCTGCGCCTGCGGCGACTCCTTCCACTGAGTCAACCGGCAGGTCGCTGAGCGCGCGGGCGCACGCCCCGTCGCGCCGAGGGGCCACCGGCCACCGACACAACCAGGCCGACCGGACCGGAGCAGGTCCGGTCGGCCTCTCGCGTTCGAGGCGCGGGGTGGTCCCGGCTCACTCCTCCCCGACCACCTGGATCACGTCCTCGCCCAGCGAGACCAGGTCGCCGGGGCCGACCTGCCTTCCCCTGCGGGTCTCGACGGCGTCGTTCACCCGCACCTCGCCCTCCTCCAGCAGGGCCTTGGCGTCGGCGCCGTGCTCGGCCACGCCCGCTAGCTTCAACAGCTGGCCGAGGCGGATCGAGCCGTCCCGGATCTCCACTTCGCGCATGCCCCCATTGTGTGCCCGGTTCGTCAGCGGGTCCGCACGCACCGTCGGCGGTACGCTGCGTGTCCGGCCCGGCACGCGAACGGCAGGAGTTCCGCTGTGTCCGTCACGCTCAGTGCACCCACGGTGGTGACCGGCAGCATCGCCACCGACCACCTGATGCACTTCCCCGGCCGTTTCGGCGAGCAGCTCGTGGCCGGCAACCTCGCCCAGGTGTCGCTGAGCTTCCTGGTCGACGACCTGGTGGTGCGCCGGGGCGGGGCGGGGGCCAACATCGCCTTCGCGATGGGCGTGCTCGGCGCTCGCCCGGTGCTGGTCGGGGCGGTGGGTGACGACTTCGCCGACTACCGCTCCTGGCTGGAGCGCCACGGCGTGGACTGCTCCGGCGTGCACGTCTCGGAGTTCGCGCACACCGCGCGGTTCGTGTGCACCACCGACGAGGAGCTCAACCAGATCGCGTCCTTCTACGCCGGGGCGATGAGCGAGGCCCGCAACATCGAGCTGGCGCCGGTGGTGCGCGCGACCGGCGCGGAGCTGGTGCTGATCGGCCCGAACGACCCGCTGGCGATGGTGCGCCACACCGAGGAGTGCAGGCAGCGCGGCTACCGCTTCGCAGCCGATCCCTCGCAGCAGCTCGCGCGGCTCGGCGGGGAGGACGTCCGGCGGGTGGTGGAAGGTGCGGACTACCTGTTCTGCAACTCCTACGAGTGGGGTCTGCTACTGCACAAGACCGGCTGGTCGCAGGAGCAGGTCCGGCAGCGGGTGGGTGTGCGGGCCACCACGCTCGGCGCGGACGGCGTCGAGATCGTCGACCGGGAGTGCAGGCTGCACGTGCCCGCGGTGCCGGAGCGGGCGAAAGCCGACCCGACCGGTGTCGGCGACGGGTTCCGCGCCGGCTTCCTGACCGGTGTCGCCGCGGGGCTCTCCCTGGAGCGGTCGGCGCAGCTCGGTTCGCTCGTCGCCGTGCACGTCCTGGAGGTCACCGGCACCCAGGAGTGGAGCCTCGACCACGGCCGCGCGCTGGATCGCTTCGCCGCCGCCTACTCCGACTCCGCCGCGGCCGAGGTCGCCCCGCTGCTGGGCTGCTGATCAGGGCGAAATCCTCTGTCCGCGGCGGCGCCCCGATGACCAGGGTGAGCTGTGGCTTTCTGCGCGCCAGGAGGTCGCGTTCCCGGGGAGGAGAACTCGATGAGCGATGCGTCCTGGGACCAGGCACTGGTCAGAGAACTGCGGGGGAGGATGAGCGGCGCGGTCTTCGGCAGGGAGGACGCCGGGTACGAAGGTGCGCGGGAGCTGTTCAACTCCGCGATCGAGGTGGAGCCGAAGCTGATCGCGCAGTGCAGGACCCCGGAGGAGGTGGCCATCGGGGTCGCCTTCGCGCAGCGCAACGCGTTGGAGCTGGCGGTGCGCAGCGGTGGCCACAGCGTCGCGGGCGCCAGTCTGAGCGCCGACGGGATCGTGCTGGACATGCGGCCGATGGACGAGGTCGCCGTCGACCCGGACGCGCGGACGGTCACCGTCGGCGGCGGTGCGCTGTGGCGCGACGTGGACCGGGCGACACAACCGCACGGGCTGGCAACGACCGGCGGGCGAGTGTCGACCACCGGCGTCGCGGGGCTCGCGCTGGGTGGCGGTTCCGGCTGGCTGGAGCGGAAACTCGGGCTGTCGTGCGACAACCTGCTGTCGGTGGACCTGATCATCGCCGACGGCAGCCCGGTGACCGCCAGCGAGCACAACAACCCGGACCTGTTCTGGGCGTTGCACGGCGGTGGCGGCAACTTCGGGGTGGCGACCTCGCTCACCTTCCGCCTGCACCCGCTTCCGGAGTTCTCGGCCGCGCTTCTGCTGTGGGCGCCCGAAGACGGGCCGGAGGTCGTGCGCGCGTTCCGGGAACTGATGACGGAGGGGCCCGAGGAGCTCGGCGGTGGAGTGATCTACCTGACCGCGCCGCAGGAGGACTTCGTGCCGGAGCGGCTGGTCGGCTCGCTGGCGTGCGCGGTGCTGATCACGTGCATGGGACCGGAAACCGATCTGCGCGAGCAGATCGCCGACCTGCTCGCACTTCGCCCGGCGGGCTCGCTGATCATGGAGCTGCCGTACGCGGAGCTGCAGTGCATGCTCGACGACCCG
This sequence comes from Saccharopolyspora erythraea NRRL 2338, assembly GCF_000062885.1. Lineage (NCBI taxonomy): Bacteria > Bacillati > Actinomycetota > Actinomycetes > Pseudonocardiales > Pseudonocardiaceae > Saccharopolyspora > Saccharopolyspora erythraea. The sequence goes on from NC_009142.1 coordinate 1,823,890, forward strand.
CCCGGCTACCGCAACTACTGGTCTGCGGAGTACCTGCACGGGATGCCGGACCAGGCGGTCCAGCTCTTCTGCGACCTCGCGCACGAGATGGTGATCCCGTCGCCGTCGCAGCACGTGCTTCTCCCGTGGGGCGGTGCGGTCGCGCGGGGTGAGGGCGTGTGGCCGATGTCCAACCGGTCCGCGCCGTGGGTGGTACATCCGCTGGGCCTGTGGGAGGACTCCGCTGACGACGGACGGGCGAGGCACTGGGCGCACGCGGTGCGGGAGGGCATGCGGCCCTACTCCACCGGTGCGACGTATCTGAACTTCATCGGCGACGAGGGCGAACGACGTGTGGTAGCGGGCTTCGGCGAGGAGAACTACCAGGCGCTGACCAGGGTCAAGGCGCAGTACGACCCGGACAACATCTTCCACCGCTGGCACAACGTCCGGCCCGCGCGACCGGTGGGGCTCTCCGGCTGAGAGTCCTGCTACCTTGCTGAAGTTTTGAAAAGTTTTGCAAAGGTTTCCGCAGTTCACCTGTGGTTCATATGGCCGATTGACTTAACAGACGCAAGAAAATGTGATGCATGACAACCCCGATGAAGGAGGTTGTCATGCGATTGCCGGTACTCGTGCTGGCGACGGCGTTCGCCGGCGCGTCCCTGGTGCCCGCCGCGGCCGCGGTTCCCGGCCCGGCCGCCGATGCGGCTCCCGGATCGCCCGCGACGGCGCCGGCCACCGCCCCGGTGGCGGGGCCGATCGTCCAGATGTTCCAGTGGCCGTGGGACTCGGTCGCCCAGGAGTGCAGGAACCACCTGGGGCCCAAGGGATTCGGCGCGGTGCAGGTGTCGCCGCCGCAGGAGCACGTGCAGCTCGCCGACAAGGGCTACCCGTGGTACCAGGACTACCAGCCGGTGAGCTACGGGCTGCAGAGCAGGCGCGGTGGTGGCGAGCAGTTCGCCGCGATGGTGCGCACCTGCAAGGAATCCGGTGTCGAGGTCTACGTCGACGCGGTCGTCAACCACATGAGCGGCAGCGGCTCGGCGGGCAGCGGTCCGGGCAGCGGCGGGACCGTCTACGAGAAGTACCGCTATCCCGGTCTGTTCGAGGACGGGGACTTCCACGACTGCAGGCGGGACATCACCAACTACAACGACAAGTGGGAGGTGCGCAACTGCGAGCTCGTGGGACTGGCGGACCTCAAGACCGAGAGCGAGAAGGTCCGCAACGCCCAGATCGGCTTCCTCAACGGGTTGGTCGGCATGGGCGTGTCCGGGTTCCGCGTCGACGGCGTCAAGCACATGCCGCCGGAGGACGTCGGCGCCGTCTTCGGTGCCCTCGACGGTGATCCGTACGTGTTCCAGGAGGTGATCGCCGACCAGACGACCCCGGCGTCGGAGTACACCGGCAACGGCGACGTCACCGAGTTCGCCTACCACGGCAAGGTCAGCAACGCCTTCCGGGACGGATCGCTGGCGCAGCTGGCGAACCTGCCCGACCAGATGTCGCTGCCGAGCGAGCAGGCCGTGGTGTTCATCGACAACCACGACACGCAGCGCAGCTCCCCGACGCTGACCTACAAGGACGGGCAGCGCTACGACCTGGCGGTCGGTTTCGAGCTCGCCTACCCCTACGGCACTCCGCAGCTGATCTCGAGCTTCGCCTTCGACAACCCCGACCAGGGCCCGCCCGCCGGGGACGGCGGGGTGACCAGCCCGGCGAGCTGCGAGGACCAGCGGTGGGTGTGCGAGCACCGGCGGCCCGTCATCAGCGGCATGGCCGGGTTCCACAAGGCCGTCACCGGTACCGGACTGACGAACTGGTGGGACAACGGCGGCGGCCAGATCGCCTTCGGGCGCGGCGACGCCGGGTTCGCGGTGTTCAACACCGAGGGCGGGCAGCTCTCCCAGACCTTCCAGTCGTCGCTTCCCGCGGGCACCTACTGCGACGTGATGACAGGCGAGGTCGCCGACGGCCGGTGCACCGGTGGGACCGTCGAGGTCGGAGGGGACGGCAATTTCACAGCCACCGTCGCCGCCGGATCGGGCCTGGCACTGCACGCCGGCGCCAAGGTCGGCTGAGTCGGCGCGACGGGTCGCCTGCCCCCGGGGTGGGCGGTGCACTGGAAGTTGCGTGATCCCGACTGATCGATGCCGGGAACCGAAGCCGGACGCGCGCCTCGTGCGCGGTCAGCCAGGCGCGCGTTCGGTGCCGGCGTCGTCGGTCGCCGCGGTGGGGGTGACCGGGATGCGGGCGTGGACCTGGAAGCTGCCGTCGGGTCGCCGTCCGGCCTCGAAAACGCCCTGCACCAGCGAGATCCGCTCGCGCATGCCGATCAGGCCGTGGCCGCCGCTGGGCACCTCCACCTCCACCGGGCGCAGCGGGGGAGCGTTGTGGACCCGCACGGTGACGAACTCCGCCTCGTAGCGGAGCAGAACCTCGGTCTCGACCATCCCGGCGTGCTTGTGCACATTGGACAGCGACTCCTGCACTATCCGGTAGATCGTGCGCTGCACGTTGCCCGGCAGCCGGACCTCCGGTCCCTCGACGCGCAGCCGCACCGGCAGCCCCGCCGCCAGGGACTCCGACACCAGCTCGGGGAGTTCGCCGAGAGTGGGTTGCGGTGCCAGCGGGTCCTCCGGCTTGCCGCCCGCCAGCCGCAGCACGCCGATCACCTCGCGCAGCTCCCGCAGCGCCTGCCGGTTGGCGTCACCGACCTGCCTGGCCAGCCGCGCGGTCTCCGCCGGCTCGGTGTCGGTGCTGACCTCCAGCGCCCCGCTGTAGATCACGGCCAGGCCGACCTGGTGGGCCACCACGTCGTGCATCTCCCTGGCGATCCGCGAGCGCTCCTCGGCCAGGGCCTGCGCGGCCAGCAGGTGCTGCTCCCGCTCCAGCCGGTCGGCCCGCTCCTGCAGCTCCTCCAGCAGCCGGTTGCGGGCCTTGAGGTAGACGCCGAGCAGCACCGGCACCGCCACCAGTGAGAACGGCACGACGATGACCCACGGGACGGCGGGCGAGTCCTCGTCGCCGTCGTAGACCTGGGTGATGTCGATCGGGTTGTAGTAGTCGCTGACCACGATCAGCGCGGCGACCGCCACCGAGACCGCGATCAGCCTGCGCTCCGACCTGCCGTAGCGGGCCAGCGAGTACAGCGCGACGGTGATCAGGAAGATGTCGTAGCCGATCAGGATCACGCCGACCGCCGCGACGACCGGCACGATCGGCCAGCGCCTGCGCACGATCAGGGTCAGCGTGGCGACCGGCACCGTGCTCACCGCGAAAGTCCGCAGCTCGGGGCTGCGGTACTCGATGATGTCGGTGGCCACCCACAGCACCAGCGCGGTCACGCCGAGCACGACCAGCACGTCGAAGACGACGCTGCGCCTCCTCGGCCACCACAGGACCCGCCGCGGAGGGTGCGGGCGGCTCACTGCTCGCTCGCGATGCCGGCGTTGTGGGCGATGAGCGCGAGCTGCACGCGGTTCTCGCAGTCCAGCTTCATCAGCAGGCGGCTGACGTGGCCCTTCACCGTGGACTCGGTGGCGCCCAGCGTCTTGGCGATCGAGGCGTTGGACAGCCCGCCGCCGACCAGCGAGAGGATCTGGCGCTCGCGCGGTGTCAGCTCGTCGAGCCCGCGCACGGCCGTCGGGCCGCGGGGGGAGTTGCGGTCTGCGAAGTGCGAGAGCAGCCGCCGGGTGACCGACGGCGAGAGCATCGCGTCGCCGTCGGCGATCACCCGGATCGCGTTGATCAGCTCCTCCGGCCGGGCGTCCTTGAGCAGGAAACCCGACGCGCCCGCCTCGATCGCCGAGTACACGTTCGCGTCGAAGTCGAACATGGTGAGGATCAGGATCTTCGGGGGCGCGGGCAGGGAGGTGATCTGCCGGGTCGCGGCCAGCCCGTCGAGCCTGGGCATCTGGATGTCCATGACCACCACGTCCGGCGCGTGCCGCCGGACCCCGGTCACGGCCTCGGCGCCGTCCCCTGCCTCGGCGATGACGGTGAGGTCGCCTGCGCTCTCCAGGATCTTGCGCAGCCCCGCGCGCACGATCTGCTCGTCCTCGGCCAGGAGTATCCGCGTCACGCCGACACACTACTTCCGCGAGCACGCCGATTCGAACCACGACTTTCGTCGTCGCTGGTCATGCGGTTGTAGTAGAGCGTTCTCGAGCCGGTGCTCGCGCACCGACGCTGACCGGTTCGGAGGGCCGGGCGCGGTCGATCTCGTACGCGTCCACACCTGGACCACAGTGGACACACGACGAGCCGTGCGCACGGCCTCAACGGCGCGCGAGGACGAGCATCCGGCGGCTGTCGGCGGTCAGCGGCCCACCGTCCTCGCCGAACCCTTCGACCTCGTCGAAGCCCGCGGCCAGCAGCCAGTCCCGGAGCTCAGGAAAGGCGAACATGCGGGTGAAGTAGTGGAACCGCCGCACGCGTCCAGCCCGGACGATGGTCCGCTCGACGATGTTGCGGCTGGTGAGCGGGTCGAGCCGGTGCCGGTCGACGAGCAGGTCACCGTCGGCCTCGTGGACGATGGCCTGCTGGAAGGCGCGCAGGACGTGTGCCTGGTTGTTCAGCTCCAGCAGCAGCCGGCCACCCGGTCGCAGGGCTTGGCGGGCCTGGTCGAGGACCCGCCGGTTGCCCGCGTCGTCGAAGTAGCCGAACGCGGTGAACCAGTTGACGATCGCGTCGAAGTGGCCGGTCCACGGCAGCTCGCGCATGTCGCCCCGGACGTAGTCGACCTCGACGCCGCGTTCGTGGGCGTCCTGCCTGGCGCGGTCCAGGAACACCGGCGTGATGTCCAGCCCCGACACCTCCAACCCGCGCGCGGCGAGCCGGTTGGCGATCCGGCCGTGCCCGCAGGCCAGGTCCAGCACCCGCTCCCCGGGCCGCAGTTCCAGCAGCCGCTCGACGAGACCGGCCGCGGCGTCGCTCGTCTCCTCCAGCGGCCGCGCCGCGAAGTGCAGGTAGTCCTCGTCGAACAGGTCCTCGGTGTCGAAGGGCGGCGTTGTCATCGCGCCTCCTGGGATCCGGGCGGAGAAGGCATCTTCCCGCGCCGGAGGCGGCGGGTGCCACCGGATTTCGCCGGCTCGGAATTCACTGGTCAGCGCCGTCGCGACGGCCAATACTCCACCGGATGAACGAAGGGAGACTCGTGCTCGGGGGCTACGTCGCGGCCGCCCGCGCGGTGCGCACGCGGTGGCAGAACGCCGAGGTGCTGCCGCGGTGGCTGGTCACGGCGAGCGGGTGCATCGCGCGCGCCGAGCCCGGGCCGGAGGCGGCCTGGCACACCGACCGGTCCGCTGCCCAGCGGCGCGGCACCGGCGTGCTCGCGGTGGGTTTCGAGGCCGAACACGCCGCCGGACTCGTCGAGGAGATCACCGCGGACTTCGTCCAGACGCGAGGCCGGCGCTACGGCCATCAGGCGCCGGACTGCCTGGAGCTGCTCGTCCGCGGTGCCGCGATGCCCGCCGACGCGCGGCTGCGCGGGTTCGAGGTGATCGGCGTCGAGTGGAACCTCAGCCACCTGCACTCCTGGCTCTGCCACGGCTACGAGGCCGAGGCCGCCGACGAGCTCGGCGTGCGGCCGAACCGGTTCGGCCTGCTCGACACGCACCGGCAGGCGTGCGAGGTGCTGGAGTGGATGGACTCGCTGCCCGCCGCATGTGCTCCGGAGCCGGTCTACTGGACCGTGGCCGCCGTCGCGGAGTGCGGCGGGCCGGAGCCTCAGCGGGCGAGGTCGGACTCGTTGAACCGCGCGTACCGGATCGTCTCGTGCGCGTCCTCGGAGGCGGGCGAGCCCGCCTCGTAGAGCAGCCCGGCCCAGCCGCCGCCCAGGTTGACCAGGTCGGAGTAGGCCGCCCACGTCGCGTCGATGACGGTGCCGCCCTCCTGCCAGGTCGCGCCCTCGTCGGAGGAGGTCCGGATGCGCATCGTGTGCCGCCGGTGGTCCATGGCCGGGTCGGTGTTGTACGGCCCGGAGAACAGCACGAGGTTGTTCGGGTCACCGGCGGTCTTCGCGCGCAGGCGCACGACCGAGCCCTGCACCACGGGGCCCTTCAGCTCGGGCACGACCGCGAAGTCCTGGCTGAAGCTCGCCCCGGCGTCGGTGCTGACGGCGTCGGCGCGGTTGCCGGTGGGCGTCTCGGTGCCGCTGTTGTCCTGGTTGCGGGCGGCGGTGTAGACGCGGCCGTCGACGGTCTCCAGCAGGCTCAGCTCCTGCGGGGTGATCTTCTCGCCGGTGCGGTCGTCGAGCGCGCCGAGCTGCCAGGTGGTGCCGCCGTCGTCGCTGTGGACCAGGCCCGCGCCCTTCAGGCCGCCACCACCGCCGAAGTTGATACCCGCCAGCATCCGGTTCTGGTGGTCGCCGGGCCGGGTGAGCTGGAGGCCGTGCCCGGGGCCGGTGGCGTACCAGGTGCTCCAGTCGGCCTTCTTGAGCTGGGGCTGCGCCTTCGGCGCGGTCCACCCCGTGCCCTTGGGATCGGTGCTGTGCTGCAGGTACGGGGTGCGCGTGCACTTGGTGCCCGGGTTGCACTCCGGGCCGGGGTTGTGCGTGGTCAGCAGCGAGATCCGGCCGGTGCCGCGGTCGACGACCGGGACCGGGTTGCCGCGGGTGTCGCCCGCGCCGTCGCTGACCGGCTCCAGCCCGCCCCAGGTGCGGCCGTCGTCGGTGGAGCGCTTGAGCACGACGTCGATGTCGCCGGTGTCGTCGCAGTTGTTGTTGCGGCCCTCGGCGAAGGCCAGCAGCGTGCTGCGGTCCTGGGTGCGCACGATCGCGGGGATGCGGAAGCAGTTGTAGCCGCCCTCGCCCTTGCGGAAGATCGTCGTGCCCGCGATCGCGGCACCGCCGCCTTCCGCCTTGGCGAAGACGGGGGAAGCGGCGTTCCCGGCTCCCTTCGGCTCCTCCGGTGCCGCCGCGGGTGCGCCGGCGCACGCGGAGCCCAGGGCCGCCGCCGCCAGCACCGCCGCCGCGGTCCGCACGCCTTCCCTCCACCTGTGTCGCAAGTCCATGTCTGTCCTCTCGGCCGTGCGCTCCGGTGCGCCGGCAGCTCGCGGTGATGGACAAGATCAGTAGCATCCTGCCACGCGAGTTGGAAAAGAACCGCCGAATGAACAGATTTGAAAATTCAGAACGGACTGGCGCGGGCAGAGCAACGCGTGCCGCTGGAAAGTGCAATGGCGTCAAGGTGCGGTGTCCCCGCCGGGCGGGGACACCGCACCCCTCAGCCCTTCACGCTGCCCGCGGACAGGCCGCTGACCAGGAAGCGCTGCACGAGGTAGAACACCAGCACCGCGGGCACGGCCACCAGCACCGACGCCGCGGCCAGGTGGCCCCACTCGGTGCGGTTCTGCTGCACGAAGACCTGCAACCCCACGGCGAGGGTCTTGGAGCGGTCGTCGGCCGACAGCAGCGCGGAGGCGAATGCGACCTCGCCCCACGCGACGATGAACGAGTAGAACGCGGTCACCGCGAGCCCGGGCCTGGCCAGCGGCAGCACCAGCCGCCAGAAAACCCCGAACGGTGAGAGCCCGTCGACCCGGCCCGCCTCGTCGATGTCGGTGGGGATCGAGTCGAAGTAGCCCTTGAGCATGAACGTGGCGAACGGGATCGCGGTGCTGCAGTAGACCAGCACCAGCCCGAGCACGCTGCCCTGCAGTCCCAGGTGGAGCAGGATGTTGTAGAGCGGCACGATCAGCACCGCGAACGGGAACATCTGCACCACCAGGAACGACAGCAGCAGCCAGTGCCTGCCGGGGAACCGGAACCGGCTGGCCGCGTAGGCGGTGGTGGCCGCCATGAGCACGCCGAGCACGGTCGTCAGCGCGGCGATGAGCACGGAGTTGCCGAACCAGCTCAGGAAAGCGCCTTTGGAGCCCGACAGCACGTCGGCGTAGTTGTCCAGACTGGACTCGTTGAACAGCGTCGGCGTCGACTCGATCGCCTTGGCGTTCGGCTTGAACGAGACCACCAGCACCCAGAACACCGGGAACACCGCGACGAGCGAGGCGAAGACCAGCGCCGAGTGCAGCGCGACGCTGGAGACCGCCGATCGCCGGGTGCGGTGGGAAGGACGGCGTGCGGCCGGCGCCGCCGCCCGCAGCGAAGCCGCGTCGATGGACATCTCTACAGCACCTCCCCCTGCCCGCGCATCGCGCGGCGGTAGACGGTGGCGAACACCAGCAGCACGGACAGGATCAGCACGCCGTAGGTGGAGGCGATGGCGAAGTCGCGGGTCGCGCCGGAGAAGAACCGCTCGAAGGCGTAGGTGACCAGGATCCGGGTGTGCGGGTTGTTCCCGGTCATCAGGTAGATCACCGGGAACATGTTGAAAGTCCAGATCACGCCGAGCAGCACCACGCTCGACGACACCGCGCGCAGTCCCGGCAGCGTCACGTGCACGAACCGCTGCCACGGCGTCGCACCGTCCACCTCGGCCGCCTCGTAGAGGTCGGCCGGGATGGCCTGCAGCCCGCCCAGCAGCGCCACCATCATGAACGGCACGCCCAGCCAGACGTTGACCACGACGACCGACACCAGCGCCAGGTCCGACTGGCCAAGCCACACCTGGCCGGGCAGCCCCACCGCCTCCAGCGCCCAGTTGATCAGCCCGTACTCGGAGTTGAACAGGTACTTCCAGGCGAACGCGCTGATGAACACCGGCACCGCCCACGGCAGGATGAGCAGAATCCGGTACAGGGTGCGAAAGCGCATCGGCCGGTTCAGCAGCACCGCCAGCGCGAGCCCGATCGTGTAGTGGAAGAACACGCACGCGAACGTCCAGATCAGCGTCCGCGTCAGCGTCGCCCAGAACGCGCCGTAGGACGCGTCGCCGGAGAGCACGTGGAAGTAGTTCTCCAGCCCGGTGATCTCGTAGCGTGCCGGTCGGTCCAGCACGGGGTTGGCGATGTTGTTGTCGTTGATGTCGGTGAAGCTGAAGTACAGGCCCTGCAACAGCGGGAACACCACGAGCACCCCGAGCACGACCACGACGGGCAGGACCATCGCGTAGACGAACCAGAAGCGCCCGAGGAACGCCCGCACGCGCCCGGGTTTCCCGGCGCGCACGACGGGTTTCTCGGCGGTGAGGGTCATCGCTGCCTCCCGTCGGCGCTCAGCGCTTGGCGTAGTCGGGGACAACGGTGTCCTTGTAGAGCTTCGCCGTCCCGTCCAGCGTGGTCCTGGTGTCCTCGCGGCCGGCCAGGATGTCTGCGAAGGCGGTCTGCAGCGGGTCGAGCAGCTCGGCGCCCTCCGGGATCCACGCCCGGGAGTGGGCGCTGTCGACCATCGGCTTGAACGCGGCCACCATCCGGTTGCCGGTCACCGCGGGGGAGTCGTAGGCCGAGCGCCGGGTCGGCAGCAGCCCGAGCCTCTCGGCGACGGCGATCTGGTTCGGCGTGCTGCTCATGCACTCGACGAACTTCGTCGCCGCCTCGCTCGCGTCGCTGCCCTGCCGGATGACGTAGTCGTGGCCGCCGACGGGGGAGGGCGTGGCCGAGCCGGGGACCTGGGCGATGCCGAGGTTGGCCGGGTCGGCGAACTCCGGCGACTCCAGGTACTCCGCGGCCGCCCACGGGCCGTCGACCACCATCGCGACCTCGCCGGAGGTGAACGCGGCCTTCATGTTGCCGTAGGAGTTCGGCTGGTCCAGCGCGGTGCGCGCGGCCCCGGCGTCGAGCAGGTCCTTGGCCATCTGCAGCCCGCGGACGCTCTCCGGGGAGTTGACCTCGATGGTCCGCGCCTGGGCGTCGACCATGTCGCCGCCGTAGGTGTAGAGGAACGGCAGCGCGTAGTACTCGTCGTTGTTGATGAAGAACGCCTTGTCGCCGCCGAGCTTCGGTGCGACGTCGCGCAGCTCCTCCCAGGACTTCGGCGGTGCGACACCGGCCTCGTCGAGCTTGCGCTTGTTGTAGAACAGCGCGAGCGTGTCGGTGACCTGGGGGACGCCGTAGCTGCGCCCCTCGTACTTGGTGGACTCCAGCGGACCGGCGAGGAAGTCGCCGGTGTCGGTGCCCAGCGGGGTGCCGGAGAGGTCCTGGATCAGGCCCGCTCGCGCGAGCTGGGCGACCCAGCCGACGTCGGCGCGCAGCACGTCCGGGCCCTGCCCGCCCTGGGCGGCGGTCTTGTAGTTGTTCAGGGCCTGGTCGAACGACACCGCCTCCACGGCGACCTCGTAGCCGCCGGTGCGGCCGCATTCGCGGGCGATCTCGGCGAACACCGAGCTCTCCGACGGGTTGCTGGTGTCCCAGTAGACGACGCGGTCGGCGTTGCCCGCGCCCGAGCCGCACGCGGTGAGTGCGAGCGCGCTGACCAGGCCGAGTGCGGCGACGGTGGCGGTGGCCTTGGGTCTCATGAGGCGGTGTCCTCCCAGCTTTGCAAAAACTTGCGAGTACCTGGCCGTAAATTGCATACCCGAAACGTGAGAAGAGTCAAGGTTTTTCGGATGTTCACCGAACGAGCGCGCCGGTCGTGTCAGGTCAACGTTTGCAAAACATTGCGCAACCGTGCAGGATTGTGGGCGCAACACCGCCGTCGGCGAGGAGGATCGATCTGAAGTGGCGGGTCTGTCGGATATCGCCAAGGCTGCCGGAGTCAGCGTGTCGACGGTCAGCCGGGTGCTCAACCGCCGGGCGGGCATCAAGGAGGACACCCGCCAGCGCGTGCTGGCCGTGCTCAACGAGATGCCGCACACCGCGCGCGGCATAGGTGCGCTGCGCCGCACCGGGGTAATCGGCCTGCTGGTGCCGGAGCTGTCCAACCCGGTGTTCCCGGCCTTCGCCGAGGCCCTGGAGGCGCGCGCGGTCGGCGCGGGCTACGCCTCGCTGCTGTGCAACACCCGCGTCGGGATGAGCGAGGAGGACTACGTCCGGATGCTCATCGCCCGCGGCGTGGAGGGCATGGTCTTCGTGTCGCCGGAGATCGCCAACACCGAGGGCGAGCAGCGGATCAGCCGCAGCTACTACGAGAAGCTGCTGGCCGACGGCGTGCGCATGGTCTTCGTCAACGGCGGCGCGCCGACGCTGGACGTGCCCGACGTCGCCGTCGACGAGCACCTGGCCGGCTACACCGCCACCCGCCACCTGCTCGACCTCGGGCACCGGCGGATCGGTTTCGTCAGCGGTCCCGCCCGCGCGGTGCCCTCGCGGCTCAAGCGCGCAGGCTGGGCCGCTGCGCTGGAGGAGGCCGACATCGCCCCGGACCCGCGGCTGGTCGCGCACGCGCCGTTCGGCGCGGAGGGCGGCGCGCAGGCCATGGCCGAGCTGCTCGAAACCGCGGGCCCCACCGCCGTGATGTGCTCGTCGGACGTCATGGCGCTCGGCGCGATGCGCGAGGCCAAGCGGCGCGGACTGGCCACCCCGGAGGACCTGTCGGTGGTCGGCTTCGACGACATCGCGCTGGCCTCCTACTGCCAGCCGGCGCTGACGACGCTGGCGCAGCCGATCGAGGAGATGGCCGCCGCGGCGGTGGACGAGCTCTCCCGCCGCCTCGACCCGGACCAGCCGGGCCGCGCGACGACGAGCTTCAGCCGGATGTTCCGCCCGAACCTGGTGGTGCGGGAGTCCACCGCCGCCCCGCGCTGACCGCGGCGGCGGCGAATCGCTTGCAGGAGAAGTCGGAGTTCCGGCCTCCACGCGCGTGCGCGCGGCCGGAGCGCCACCGCCACATCGGCGGGAACCGTGGGAAGGGGTACTGGTGCTCAGGGGTGCGGGAGTGCGCGGAACGGCCGCCGACTGGTGGCGCGACGCGGTGGTGTACCAGGTCTACGTCCGCAGCTTCGCCGACGCCGACGGCGACGGGATCGGCGACCTGGCGGGCGTGCGCGCAAGGCTGCCGTACCTGGTGGAGCTGGGTGTGGACGCGGTCTGGCTCACGCCGTTCTACCCGTCGCCGATGGCCGACGGCGGCTACGACGTCGCCGACTACTGCGACGTCGACCCGATGTTCGGCACGCTCGACGACTTCGACGACCTGCTGGCGCGGGCGCACTCGCTGGGCCTGAAGGTGATCGTCGACGTCGTGCCCAACCACACCTCCGACGCGCACCCGTGGTTCGCCGAGGCGCTGGAGGCCGGGCCGGGCGACCCGGCGCGGGAGCGGTACCTGTTCCGCGACGGGCGCGGCGAGAGCGGGGAGCTGCCGCCCAACGACTGGGAGTCCATCTTCGGCGGTCCGGCGTGGACCCGCGTCCCCGACGGCCAGTGGTACCTGCACCTGTTCGCCCCCGAGCAGCCCGACCTGAACTGGCGCAACCCGCAGATCCGCGCGGAGTTCGCCAAGGTGCTGGAGTTCTGGCTGGACCGCGGGGTCGACGGCTTCCGGATCGACGTCGCCCACGGCATGATCAAGCACCCCGACCTGCCCGACACCGGGCTGCACCAGCAGATCTCCCTGCTCGGCCGGGCCGAGCTGCCCTACTTCGACCAGGACGAGGTGCACGGCATCTACCGGGAGTGGCGCGAGCTGCTGGACTCCTACGAGGGCGCCCGGATCGGGGTGGCCGAGGCGTGGGCCCCGACCAGTCAGCGCCTGGCCCGCTACGTGCGCCCCGACGAGCTGCACCAGGCGTTCAACATGGCGCTGCTGGAGTCGCCGTGGTCGGCCGACGGCTTCCGCGCGGTCATCGACGACTCGCTCGCGGCCAACGACGCCGTCGGGGCCACCACGACCTGGGTGCTGGGCAACCACGACGTCAAGCGCCCGGTGACCCGCTACGGCGACGGCGCCACCGGCCTGCGCCGGGCGCGGGCGGCGGCGCTGCTCAGCTTCGCGCTGCCGGGCTCGGTCTACGTCTACCAGGGGGAGGAGCTGGGGCTGCCGGAGGTGCTGGACCTGCCGGAGGAGGTGCTGCAGGACCCGGTGTGGGAGCGCTCCGGGCGCACAGACCGGGGCCGCGACGGCTGCCGCGTGCCGATGCCGTGGGAGGGTGCCGACGCGCCGTTCGGGTTCGGTCCGGCCGGGAGCTGGCTGCCCGTCCCGCCCGGCTGGGCGCAGCTGTCGGTCGAGGCCCAGCGCGAGCGCGACGACTCGGTGCTGTCGACCTACCGCAAGGCGCTCGCGCTGCGGCGAGAGCTCGGCTCGGACGGTCTGGAGTGGATGGATGCCCCCTCGGGCGTCCTTGCCTTCCGGCGCGGTCCCGGACTGGTGTGCGCGGTGAACTTCGGTTCCGAACCGGTGTCGCTGGACCTGCCGGGACGGCTGCTGTGCCGCAGCGACGCGGGCGCCGACTGGTCGGGTGTGCTACCGGGCGACACCGCCGTCTGGCTGGCGGGCTGAGCGGGAGGCCCGGCGGGGAAGGATTCACCGAGAATCCTCCCAATAGGTCTATTTCTTGCCGGACCGGCGTGGTCACATCGATACCCCCTGCACACGAGGAGGTAGTCGATGACCATCTTGCGGCGATTAGCCGTCGGCGCCGCGGCACTGGCGCTCGCGGGGTTGGGCGTGGTCGGCATCGGGCAGACGCCCGCGTCGGCCGCGCCCAACTTCCAGGTGCCCTTCGCCTGCGGTGTCACCGTCACCGCGGCCACGTTCAGCGGCCACAACCCGCCCAACTCGGTCGACTTCCAGAAGAGCGGCATCACCGGCATGCCGGTGCTCGCATCCGCCGCGGGCAAGATCACCAGGGTGGCCAACGAGGGCGACACCAGCTACGGGCGATGGGTCGAGATCGACCACGGTGCCGGCTGGACCACCCGCTACGCGCACCTGAACAGCCAGACCGTCTCGGTCGGCCAGCAGGTCGCGCTCGGCGCCAAGATCGGCACCGCCGGTGCGACCGGCGGCGTGACCGGGCCCCACCTGCACTACGAACAGCGCCTCAACGGCACCGCGCAGAAGGCCAAGCTCAACGGCGTCGCGGTCCCGTACTACGGCCACACCGACTTCACCAGCAAGAACAACTGCAGCGGCAACCCCTACACGCCGACCGAGGTGTGCGGCGCCGGCTACAGCGTGATCGACCAGCAGGCGCTGGGCGGCGCGGGCACCACCTACCTGCTCTACAACGCGTCCAACGCCGGCAACTGCGTGGTCACGCTGAAGGCCAGGTCGCTGGGCACCGCGACGGCGACCTCGGCGTTCCTGGAGGTCGAGGGGACCGCGCGGGTCACCGACAGCGGCAACTTCACCTACTACGCGGGCCCGGTGCGCAAGGTCGCCGAGGCCACCTGCGTGAAGTGGGGCGGCTCGGTCGGTTCGGAGTCCTACACCAGCCCGTTCGAGCACTGCGGCTAGGCAGAACCTCGTTGCTGTCCTTGAACTCGCCTTGCGTGGCGGTTCCGGTGGCGGAACCTCAGGCGTCCTCTGGCTCCGGGACCTTTTTCTGACGTATGCCCATACGCTGCGAAAAAGCTGTCCTCGCCAGAGGACGCCTGAGAACCCGCGGCGGTGCGGGTTGCGGGGTGGGCCAAGCGGCTGCGCCGCTTCAAAGACCTGCTAGAAGACGGACCAGCCGGTCAGCGTGGTGAAGTGGTCGAGGGCGGCAACGCCCGCCACCGAGTTGCCGCGCCGGTCCAGGCCGGGGCTCCACACCGCGACCGCGCAGCGGCCCGGCACGATCGCCAGGATGCCGCCGCCGACGCCGCTCTTGCCCGGGATCCCGACGTGGTAGGCGAACTCCCCGGCGGCGTCGTAGGTCCCGCAGGTCAGCATGATCGCGTTGATCCGCTTGGCCTGGCTGCGGCTGAGGTACCCGCTGCCGTCGCGGCGCACCCCGTGCCGGGCCAGCAACAGCCCGGCCTCGGCGAGGTCGTGGCAGCTCATCGCGATCGAGCACTGCCGGACGTACTGGTCGATCACGTCGTCCACCGGGTTGCGCATGTTGCCGTAGGACGCCATGAAGTGCGCCAGCGCCAGGTTGCGGTCGGCGTGGGCCCGCTCCGAGATCGCCACCTCGTCGTCGATCGGCAGCGCCGGGTTCGCGCTCTCGGTCCGCAGGAACTCCAGCAGATTGCCGACCGCGTCGCCGGTGAGCGAGATGAGCTGGTCGGTGACCGCCAGCGCACCGGCGTTGATGAAGGGGTTGCGGGGGATTCCGCGCTCGTGCTCGAGCTGGACAAGGGAGTTGAACGGGTTGCCCGACGGCTCCCGCCCCACCCGGCGCCACAGCGTGTCGTCGCCTTCGGCGAGCACCATCGCGAGCGTGAAGACCTTGGAGATGCTCTGCATCGAGAACGGCGCCTCCCAGTCGCCCGCGCCGTGCACGCCGCCGTCCACCTCGGCCACCGCGATGCCGAACCGGTCCGGATCCGCCCGGGCCAGCGCGGGGATGTAGTCGGCGACCTCCCCGCTGCCGCGCAGCGGGGCGATCTGGTCGGTGATGCGTTCGAGCAGCGATGACATCTCCACGAGAGCATGGTGTCGGACCGCGTGGGGGGACGGCTCAGCGGCCGGCCGAGAGCACCGAGCCGAGCGCGTCGGAGACCGCGCGCAGCGGATCGACCGGGAAGTGCTCGCAGCGCCAGGCGACGGTGGCGTCCGGCCGCAGCAGCGTCGCACCGTCGGTCAGGCCGTAGGCGGCGGCGACGCGGTCGCGGTCGGCGCCGCCGGGCACGACCGCCAGCTCGACACCGGCGCGCGCAGCTGCCTCCGCCGCGGGCGCGGTCCACGCCGGGTCGGGGCTGACGAGCGCGAACCCGTGCCGGGCGAGGTCGAGGGTGGACGTCCGGCCGTCGTCGAGCCAGCAGTGCGGGGCACGCCGCCCCGGGGACGCGGGCGCGTCCTGCCGCCCGCAGAGCAGCACGGCGTCGGACCGGTACGGATCGCCCAGCAGGGCGGCGTCGTCCTTGCGCCGGGCGGGCAGCTCGGTTCGCCAGCGCCGCCAGCCCGGGTCGGCGCGGACGGTCGCCACCGCCGCGCGGTCGCGCTCCACGTGCCGCTCCGCGGTGGGCCGCCGCTCCTGCTCGTAGGTGTCGAGCAGCCGGGCCCCGGCCTGACCGCGCAGCACGCCGGCCAGCTTCCACGCCAGGTTGTCCGCGTCCTGCACGCCCAGGTTCAGTCCCGAACCGCTGAAGGGGGACACCAGGTGCGCGGCGTCTCCGGCCAGGAAGACCCGGTCGTCGCCGAACCACGGCGCCACCGCGCTGCGCATCGTCCAGTCGGCGGTCTCCAGGACGTCGATCGCGACATCGGCCCCGACGGCGGTCCGGACCGCGCCCGCCGGGTCGGTGCGCGCAAGCGGGTCGGCGTCGTCGTGGATCTGGTTGAACGTCCACCGGCCCGGCTGCGCGGCGGGCTGGAGGAAACCGCGGACGCCGCCGTGGTCGAGGAAGTAGATCGTGCTGCCGAGCCCGGCCACCAGGGCGCCGAGGTCGGCCTCGAAGAGCACGAGCGTGTTGGCCACCGGAGGATCGGCGGGATCGAGCTCGGCCGGACCGCCGAACGCCTCCCGCACGGCGCTGTGCGCGCCGTCGGCGCCGACGAGGTAGCGGCCTCGCAGCACCTGCCCACCGGGCGTGCGGACCTCCACGCCGTCGTCGTCACCGCGGGCGCCGGCAACCTCGGTGCCCGGCAGGAACCGGATGCGGGAGTCGGCCAGCACCCTTGCCAGGAGGATGCCTTCCACGACGTCCTGCGGACACACGACCGTGGTGCACGGGCTCAGCTCCGCCCGCGCGCCGCGCCGCGCCGTCTGGTCGGTGTGCCCGGCACGGGCGTCGGCGAGGGTGGCGGCGAAGGTGAAGGGCAGCCGGATCCGTTCCGACGCCAGCGCCGCGGCGCTGATCTCGTCGGCCACGCCCAGCGCGCGGAAGATCTCCATCGACCGCAGCGTGACCGCGCGTGCCTTCGGCGTGGACGACGGCTCCGACCGGCGTTCGACGACGGTGCAGGACACCCCGAAGTGGGCTAGCAGCAGTGCGGTCGTGAGGCCGGTGGGGCCGCCGCCCGCGATCAGGACCTGGTCGTTCATCATCGGGCTCCAACGGGTTCTGCGGCGCGGGATGCGGCGCCGCGGCGAGCGGGACGGGCGACGAGCCAGTCGGTGACCAGCGCGGCGGCGACCGCGACCAGCGCCCACGCGAAGACCTCGGCGGTGGCCAGGTTCCCGCGCGCCTGCGCGACGGCCGCGCCCACGCCGTCCGGTGCGACCAGCAGCTCGGCCATGATCGCCACGCGCAGTCCGCCTGCCCCGCACAGCGACGCCGCCGAGCGCAGGGCGGGGACCAGCGCGGGCAGTTGCAGGTGCCGCAGCCGCGCGGCCGGAGGCAGCCGGTAGACCCGGGCCATCTCCAGCAGGTCGGCGTCGATCGCGCGGGCCGCCTCGGCCACGGTCACCTTCGCGGTCGGCACCGTCACGACGACCACCACGAGAACGGCCACCGCGCCCGCGTCGCCGAGCCACACCGTGCCCAGCACGGCGGGGATCACCGGCGGCAGGCCGAGCAGCAGCCCGCGAAGCGGCCGCCCGGCCTCGTCGATCCAGCGGCGCGAGGCGCTGGCCAGGCCCCACAGCGCACCCGCCGCGATGCCGATCGCCACGCCCACCGCGGCCCGGCTCAGCGTGGTCCAGAGCTGCGCCGCGAGCTCGCCGCTCTCCACGAGCAAGAGCAGGGCGGCGGCGGTCTCCGCCGGCGACGGCACCAGGATCTCCGGCTGCTGCCACGCGACGGCCGGCCAGCAACCGGCCAGCACCGCCGCGCCCACCACGGCGGCGCCGCTGAGGCGCAGGCGGCGCCCGCGACGCTCAGACACCGAAACCGTCCCCGGGCAACCGGCCACCGATCGTCTCCGGCGCGTGCGCCAGGAGCCGCTGGTAGAGGACGTCGAGGTCGGCCCGCGCCTGCACACCCGTGCGGAAGCCGGTACCGCCGCGGCCGAGCAGCTCGGACACCACCTGCGGCGGTAGCTGGAGTTCGGCGGCCACCGCCTCGGCCGAGGCCGCGGCGTTCGCGGTCGCCGCGCGCAGGTGGTCCTGGAGCGCGCGAATCACCTCGGGGCGCCGCGCCGCGAGGTCGCCGCGAACGGCGACCGCCATCAGCGGCAGCGACGTGCTCCCGGTGGCCGCGCGCCACTCGGCGGCCGGGTCGAGGAACCTGGTGCCCGGCCTGCCGGCCTCGGCGGCGCGCAGCAGCGCCAGCGAGGCCGAGGGCTCGGGCAGCACCGCGAAGTCCGCCTCGCCCACCGCGAACTCGGCGACCGCCTCCGGGAGCTGCGCGTGGTAGCGGAACCGCACGTCCACGTCCGGGCGCAGGCCGCCCGCTCGGGCGAGCAGCCGCGTCAGCACGTCGGTGACGTCGCCGCGGAACGCGACGTCGACGGTCGCGCCGCGCAGCGCCTCCCACGGTGCGGTCCCCGCCCCGGTGCGGCCGATCCCGGCCAGCAACGCCTGGTCCAGCACCCCGAGCACCCGCACGTCGACGCCCTTGGCGGCCAGGTTCGCCGCCGCCGTCGAGGGCAGCACCGCGACGTCGACCTGACCGCCGACCAAACCTGCCCGCAGCTCGTCGGGCGTCCTGGCCCGGCTGATCCGCACCGAGCCGACACCGGGCAGTGCCGCGCGACCCGTCCGGAGGCCGGTCAACGCGGCCTCGGCGACGACGTTGGCGACGCTGACGATTCGCAGTGCGTCCGCCTGCGGCCGCGCGCCGCTCGCGCAGGCGCCGAGCACGGCGGGCAGCGGGGACAGCGCCGCGGTGCGCATGAACGTCCGACGTTTCACCGGTACCTCTGCTTTCGAAGGTCAGGCCGAGCCGAGCCGGCTGGTCGGCACGAGTCGTGCCCGCCCGCCGGTGCCGATGAGCAGTGCGCGCTCGGCCACGGCGGCGGCTTCTTCCGGGTCGTGGGTGACCCACAGGGCGGCGGCGCCGCCGAGGTGTCTGCGTGCGGCCGCAGCGGCCGATCGGCGTGCCTGGCGGTCGACCGCCGAAAGCGGTTCGTCCGCCAGCAGCAGCGCGGGCCGGACCACCAGCGCGCGCACCAGCGCCACCCGCTGGCGCATCCCTCCGGAGAGCTCGGCCGGGCGCCGGTCGGCGGTGCCGCCGACACCGAACTCGTCGAGCAGGCTCAGAGCGCGTTCGCGCGCGGTCCGGCCTTCGCGGCGGCCCAGCGGGATCAGCACGTTCTGCAGGACGGTGCGCCAGGGCAGCAGCCGGTGCTCGGCGAAGGCGTAGCCGAGGCGTCCCGGCGGGGTCCGCACCGAGCCGCCGGACGGGGCGAGCAACCCCGCCACCACCCGCAGCAGCGAGGTCTTGCCCGCGCCGGAGGGGCCGAAGACCGCGAGGACCTCGCCCCCGCGGACCTCGGCGGTGACCTCGCTCAGCACGGCCCGGCCGCCGCGCTCGACCGAAACCCGCTCCAGCGACAGAACGGTTTCGGCATCCTGTTGTTTAGGCGAGCCTTCCCTTGCTGGCACGTGGCGAGTGTAGCGATCTAAGCTCTAGAGTCCTACTACAACAAGCGGGTGATCGTCGACGAGATCGGTGGGGCACGTGCAGCAACCCCGACCCGCGTCGTGCGGCGAAGTCGCGCGAACGCGGCACTTCTGGCGGCTGTGCGCGGGTAAAGTCCCCGTCCGTGCAACCACATCCGCCGCATGGGCAGAACCCGCAGCAGCCGGGCCAGGACGGCGCACCGGGGCAGTACGCCCCGCAGTTCCAGGCGGGCCAGTACGGCCAGCAGGGCCAGTACGGCCAGCAGTTCCAGTACGGCCAGCAGTTCCAGGCCGGGCCGCAAGTCCCGGGCATGGCCGGGATGAGGCGGCCGGCAGGCGGCGCGACCGCCTACCTCGCCGGCATCCTCGGAATCCTCGTGGCGCTGGTATCGCTGGGGTCGACGGTGTACGGCATGGTGCGCATCGGCTTCCTGGACTACTGGTCCGTGGTGGGAATCGTGGCCGTGCTGCCCCTGCTGGAGCTCGTGGTGGCGCTCGTCGGCTTCGTGCTGCTCTGCCTGGTCAAGACGCCGGTGGGGCGGTGGCTGCTCGTCGGCGCGTGGGCGTTGTTGCTGCTGTACCAGACCTACGGCGTGATCCGCACGCTGGTCGAGTACGGCGCCGAACCGCTCACCTACCCGAGCTATCTGATCCCCGTCGCGGTCAGGACGCTGGTGCTGGTGGGCTCGCTGGTCTTCGCGCTGCTGCCGTCCACCGGGCGGTTCCTCGCCGAGGCGAAGATGAAGAAGCAGCAGCCCGTCCGGGCCTGGGCTCCCCAGACGCCCTACCCGCACCAGTAGTTTCCGCAACCGGCGCACGAGAACGCCGGCTCCGCGCCGCGACAGGAGAGGTCCCATGGCCGACATCGAGGAACACACGCGCAGGCTCGCGGCCGAGTCGCTTTCCAGTGACGATCCGACGGGATGGTTCGAACGCCTCTACGCGCAGGCGGAGCGCGGAGAGACCGCCGTGCCGTGGGACCGCGGAGCTCCGCACCAGCTGCTCGCCGAGTGGTCCGCCGGACTGCGCGGCGAGGGCAGGCGCGCGCTCGTCGTCGGCTGCGGGTACGGCGCGGACGCCGAACACCTCGCGGGCCTCGGTTTCCGCACCGACGCCTTCGACGTCTCGGCCACGGCCGTCGACGGCGCCAGGCGGCGCTTCCCCGGCTCGCCGGTCCACTACGCCGTCGCCGACCTGCTGGAACCGCCCGGCGAACGGGCGGGCGCGTACGACCTGGTCGTGGAAAGCCTGACCGTCCAGTCGCTGCCGGACACCCTGCGCGGCCAGGCGATCGCGGCGGTCCGGCGGTTCGTCGCGCCGGGCGGGACCCTGCTGGTCATCGCATCGGCGCGGGGCGAAGGTCCGGTCGAGGGGCCGCCGTGGCCGCTCACCCGCGCCGAGGTCGAGTCGTTCTCCGGGGAAGACCTCCAGGCGGCGCGGATCGAGGCGATCCCAGCCGAAGCGGACCCCGCCGTCGTCCGCTGGCGCGCCGAGTTCCGGCGTTCCGACCGGCCGGCCTCGAGCACCTCGTAGCCCGCGATGTCGCCCGCTCAGCCGATCGGGCGACGCCGGGAACCGCGCGCACGCGAGCGCTGTCACATCGGTGGACTTCGGCTTTCGGGGCCGCGCGACCGGTGCGGGCGGGGACAGGGGCCGCTCGCCCGCACCGGTCCCCTCGGGGCGCCCGGCTCGGCCGGCATTCCTCCCGGTGCTCGCGGCGGCGCCCGGGGAACCGCAACAGCCGCCGCTTCCGGCGTCCGGGCCGCGCGACGCGCGCCTGGCAGCGCGGACATCGCGCGCCCGGCGGGCACACCATCAGCGCCGCGAGCACGACGTGCCCGCACAGCGCCCGGTACCGCCCGTCACCCCGCCGCATCCCCTCGGTCATCGCGTCCTCGGTGACGAGGTGGTCGAAGCCGTCGGCGGTGCAAGTGACGGGAATCGCTCGCCCTGCTGGCATGCACCCAGCTTCGCGGCGCCGGAACCGGGCCCATCAGGCCAGATCGGAGGCAATGCCGCGGCATTCCGGCGAATCCGGTCGTCACCCGTGGTCGGCACCGCGCAAGAGCAGGAGGGGCGCTCCCAGCGGGAACGCCCCTCCTCGTCGAAGCCCCGGCAGAGCCTCAGAGCTTGACCGGGTAGTGCGGCTCGGGCACCTCCGGCGACAGCCGGCCCTCGATGAAGATGCCGTGCCAGAGCATGAACACCAGCAGCGCCCACAGGCGGCGGCTGTGGTCGAGCACACCGGAGCGGTGCTCCTCCAGCAGCTGCAGCACCGCCGTGCGGTTGAGCAGGTGGTCGGTCTGGGACTGCTGGATGATGTTGCGCGCCCAGTCGTGCATCTCGTCGCGCAGCCAGTGCTTGATCGGCACCGGGAAGCCCAGCTTGCGGCGGTTGAGCACGTGCGCGGGCACCACCTGGTACATCGCCTGGCGCAGCGCGTACTTGGTGGTCTCCCTGGTGATCTTCTGCTCCAGCGGGACCGTGCTGGCGACCCGGAAGACCTCCGGGTCCAGGAACGGCACCCGCAGCTCCAGCGAGTTGGCCATGGTCATCTTGTCGGCCTTGACCAGGATGTCGCCGCGCAGCCAGGTGAACAGGTCCACGTGCTGCATCCGGGTCACCGGGTCCCAGCCGGAGGAGGTCCGGTAGGCCGCGGCGGTGACGTCCTTGTGCGAGACCCCCGGGTCGAAGCCGCGCATCACGTTGCGGAGCTGGTCGTCCCGGAAGATCCGGGCGTTGCCGTAGTAGCGCTCCTCCAGGCTCAGGGCGCCGCGGCGCAGCAGGTCCTTGCCGCGCACACCCTCCGGGATGGCGGTCGAGACCTTGCCCATCGCCTTGCGCAGCGCGCCCGGCACCTTCTCGAACGGCGCCAGCGACAGCGGCTCGCGGTAGATGGTGTAACCGCCGAACAGCTCGTCGGCGCCCTCGCCGGAGAGCACCACCTTGACGTGCTGGCGCGCCTCGCGCGCGATGAACCACAGCGGCACCAGCGCGGGGTCGGCCACCGGGTCGTCCAGGTACCAGACGATCAGCGGCAGCGTCTCCATCATCTCCTCGGCGGAGACGGTGCGGACCACGTGCTTGACGCCGATCGCCGCCGCCGACTCGGCGGCCACGTCGACCTCGGAGTAGCCCTGGCGCTCGAACCCGGTGGTGAAGGTGATCAGGTTCGGGTTGTGCTCCTTGGCCAGCGCGGCGATCGCGGTCGAGTCGATGCCACCGGACAGGAACGCGCCGACCGTGACGTCCGCGCGCATGTGCTTGGCGACCGAGTCGCGCATCACGTCGACGATCTCGTCGTGCAGGCGCTTGGCGTCGGAGTCGCTGCGCAGCGGCCGCGAGGTGAAGTTCGGCTGGAAGTAGCGCTCGGTGACCAGCTGGCCGCCGGGGGCGACGGTGAACGACGTGCCGGACTCGATGCGGCGCACCTGCCGGTGCAGCGACTCCGGCTCCGGCACGTACTGCAGCACCAGGTAGTGCTGCATCGCCCGGTGGTCCAGGTCCTCGGTGATCCGCAGCGTGTTGGCCAGGCTGAGCAGGCTCTTCTTCTCGCTGGCGAAGGCGATGCCGCCGGGGCCCTGGGCGTAGAACAGCGGCTTGATGCCGAAGGGGTCGCGGGCGCCGAAGACGACCTTGCGCTCGTTGTCCCAGACCAGGAAGGCGAACATGCCGCGCAGGCGCCCCACCATGGAGGTGCCCAGGTAGTGGTAGGCCGCGACGATGACCTCGGTGTCGCCGTCGGTGCTGAACCGGGCGCCGAAGCGGTCGACCAGCTCCGCGCGCAGTTCGAGGTAGTTGTAGATCTCGCCGTTGAACAGCACGGTGTAGCGGCCCGGGTTCTCCGGCGGCCCCCAGCTCAGCGGCTGGTGGGAGTGTTCGAGGTCGATGATCGACAGCCGGTTGAAGCCGAAGACCAGCTCACCGCCATGCCAGGTGTCGCTCTCGTCCGGACCCCGGTGCCGCTGGCACCGCAGGGCGGTGGCCACGGCGTCGCGGGCGTGACCGGCGTTCTCTTCGGTGGGACAGACCAGTCCAAGCAGGCCGCACACGTGTCTCGGGCACCTCTCGTGTCGGCGGTGTGGGTTCGCTCCCCGGCGGGGAACCCCGAAGGTCGGGAAGTCCCCGGATCGGGATGCCCAGTATGCCGTTGCGCCGGTTGCCGCCCGCACGCGCGGGGGCCACACTCCGCCGGGAGGACAGCGCCCGGGACCCACCGCAGGTGATCTCGCTCTCCAAGGCGCGCGCGGGTGACCCTGCGGAGCGACCCCGGAGCAGTATCGCGGCTACTGCTGGGCTAGGCTTCGCCGCAGAATTCCGGCGGTGGATCGGCTCCCCCCTGCGGGGGACGGGCGGGCGCGCATGCCGGATCGGTGAGTTTCGCAGCGAGGAGGCGTCGCGCAGTGGGCCTGAAGGAGGGGACCCGAGTGCCACGGCTGGTCAAGGTCACTGGGCTGATCGGCCTGGTAGGTGTCGCGGCAACGGGCTGCACGACCAACGAGGTCCTGCGGTTCGGCTGGCCGCAGGGTGTCACCCCGCAGGCCGAGTCGATGCGCCAGCTCTGGACCTGGTCTGTGATCGCGGCTCTCGCGGTCGGTGTGCTCGTGTGGGGGCTGATCTTCTGGTCGGTCGCCTTCCACCGCAAGAAGAGCGAGGAGCTGCCCAGGCAGTTCCAGTACAACCTGCCGCTGGAGATCATCTACTCGGCGATCCCGTTCGTGATGGTCGTGGTGCTGTTCTACTTCACCGCGGTCACCCAGAACTACGTGCTGGCCAAACCGGCCAACCCGGACGTCAAGGTCAACGTGGTGTCCTTCCAGTGGAACTGGGAGTTCAACTACCCGGGCTACAAGACGCCGGACGGGCAGCCGGTGCGGACCGTGGGCAGCAGCGAGGAGATCCCGCTGCTGGTCCTGCCGACCGACTCCAGCGTCGAGTACCACCTGTCGTCGACCGACGTCATCCACTCGTTCTTCGTGCCGGAGTTTCACTTCAAGCGGGACACCTTCCCGCACCCGGACAAGAACAACCAGGACAACGTCTTCCAGAACACGATCGACCGCGAGGGTTCGTTCGTCGGGCGGTGCGCGGAGCTGTGCGGCACCTACCACTCGATGATGAACTTCGAGGTCCGCGCGCTCTCGAAGGACAAGTTCGACCAGTACATGCAGCTGCGGACGCGCATCAACCCGCAGACCGGCAGCCCGTACACCGCCTCCGAGGCGCTCGGGGAGATGAAGTGCGGCGAGCTGTGCGCCCCGCGGGCTGTCACCGGCGTCCCGTTCGACACCGAGCGCACCGGTGGCAAGCCCTCGGGCATCGGGACAGCCAACTGAGGAGTGCCCTCGGCAGGGCGTACGGCGTGAGAGCGAGGACTCCATGAAGGTCGAAGCGAAGATCTTCAACTACATCACCTTCTTCTTCTTCCTGTCGGCGATCGTCTACGGGTTCTGGGCGAAGGAGCCGGTGGGCACGGTGGCGCTGATCCTGGTCGGCGGGCTGTCGCTGCTGATCGGCACGTACTTCCAGTTCGTGGCCCGGCGCATCGAGCCCCGTCCGGAGGACAACGACGACGCCGAGATCAGCGACGGCGCTGGCGAGCTGGGCTTCTTCAGCCCGGGCAGCTACTGGCCGGTGGGCCTGGCGGCGGCCGCGGCGTTCGCCGGTGTCGCGCTGGCGTTCTTCCACGTGTGGATGATCGTGATCGCCGTCGCGGTGGTCCTGATCATGGTCGCGGGCCTGGTCTTCGAGTACCACACCGGACCGAACCACGACTGATCCGAGAGCACACGGGCGAGGCCCCGGACCGAACGGTCCGGGGCCTTCGGCTTTCGCGGCGGGCCGCCACGCGCCCCGGCCCGCCGGACCCGGAGGCTCTAGGATCTCGACTACCGCAGTGCCGCAGCAGGAGGGTTCCCCAGTGATCACCGCGATCGTGCTGATCCAGACCGCCGCCGAGCGCCTGACCGAGGCCGCTCAGGAAATCGCCGACCTGGAGGGCGTGGCGGAGGTGTACTCCTGCGCGGGCGACGTCGACCTGATCGCCGTCCTGCGGGTCAGCGACCACGAGAAGGTCGCCGACATCGTCCCCGGCCGGATCAACAAGGTCACCGGCGTCCTCGACACCGACACCCACATCGCGTTCCGCTCGTACTCGCGCCAGGACACCGAGGCCGGCTTCTCCCTCGGCATGGAGGACGAGTGAGCCCGCACCGCGGGTGATGGCCGCGGGTGAGGGCCGTTGCGGGCCCTCACAGCTCGCCTGAGCGTTCGATGCGCACTTCCGCGACACATTCCGGGTGCGCGGGCATCCGGGGTGTTCTCCGGCGGCGCTGGGCCGTACTGCGAGTCCGGGCCGCGGCCCGGGACCTCACTCGCTCTCGCGCATGATCTCGGTGGAGCGCTTCGCCCACCGGTCGAGCAGGTCGGCCGCGGCGCCGGAGTCGATCGCGGCCGCGACGCGCTCCACGTCCGCGCCGAGCCTGCCGCGCAGGTCGGTGCCCGGGCCCTCGAAGGCCGCCAGCGCACCCGCGGCGTTGAGCAGCACGGCGTCGCGCACCGGCCCGGCCTCCCCGGCCACCAGGCGCCGCACGACCTCGGCGTTGACCTCGGCGTCGCCGCCCTGCAGCTCGGCGGGCGTGCTGTAGCCGATGCCGAACTCGGCGGGGTCGATGCTCTCCTCGGTCACGGTGCCGCCCTGGACCACCCACACCGTCGTGGTCGTGGTGGTGGTGATCTCGTCCATGCCGTCGTCACCGCGGACCAGCAGGACCGACCCGCCACGGGCTGCGAAGACCTCGGCCATCACCGGCGCCATCCGCTGGTCGCCGCAGCCGATGAGACCGGCCGACGGGCGGGCGGGGTTGGTCAGCGGGCCGAGCACGTTGAACGCGGTGGGGATGCCGATCTCGCGGCGCGGGCCCGCGGCGTGGCGCATCGCCGGGTGGAACACCGGGGCGAAGCAGAAGCCGATGCCGAGGTCCTCCACGCAGCGCCGCACGCCCTCGGGCGGCAGGTCGATGGCCACGCCCAGCGCCTCGAGCACGTCGGCGGTGCCGCACTTCGACGACGCCGCGCGGTTGCCGTGCTTGACGACCGGGACGCCGGCCGCGGCCACCACGATCGAGGCCATCGTGGAGATGTTGACGCTGCCGGACCGGTCGCCGCCGGT
This sequence comes from Saccharopolyspora erythraea NRRL 2338, assembly GCF_000062885.1. Classification (NCBI taxonomy): domain Bacteria; kingdom Bacillati; phylum Actinomycetota; class Actinomycetes; order Pseudonocardiales; family Pseudonocardiaceae; genus Saccharopolyspora; species Saccharopolyspora erythraea. The sequence goes on from NC_009142.1 coordinate 1,850,413, forward strand.
GCCGACGATGTCCACCGCCCGGCGCCGGATCTCCAGCGGGCGCGAATGGGAGAGCATGGCATCGGCCATGCCGCGCACCTCCGCGGGCGTCTCGCCCTTGGCGCGCAGCGCGACCACGAAGGCCGCCACCCGCGCGGGCGTGGCCTCCCCGGTCATCACCAGGTCCATGGCCCAGGCGGTGTCCTCGGCCGAGAGGTCGTTCCCGGCCACCAGGTGCCCCAGCAGTGCTGCCCAGCTTCCAGCCATGGTTCCCACGATCTCAGTTCCGTTCCGGTTACGCCCGGGCCGGCGGCCGGGCATGGGTGCGCAGCACCTCGGCGACCGTCTCCGCGGCGGAGATGGGGTCGAGCGGGTGCACGATGACGGCGTCGGCCTGCGACCAGGTCGCGAGCCATCGGTCGTCCTTGCGGCGCACCGCGACGATGATCGGCGGGCAGGGCTCGATCTCGTTCTTGAGCTGGCGGGACACGCCCATGCCGCCGGTCGGCTGGGCCTCGCCGTCGAGGATCACCAGGTCGGCGGTGCCCGCGTCGGCCTCGCTGAGCACGTCGGCGACGGTGCCGGCCTCGATGTAGTGCACGCGGGGCAGGTCCGGAGCCGGCCTGCGCCCGATAGCGGTGATGATCGCCTCCCGGACCTCCGGCTTGTGGCTGAACACCAGAACGGTCGTGGTCGGTGCGTTCATCACGTGCTCCCTCGCTGGCTCGGCGACGGCCGGGGCGGATCGTTCCCGGATGCTATCGGCTGCGCGGACCCGAGGAGTAGTCACCTGGGCGGATTCGATCAACCGGCCTCGGGCGGGGCGGGCTGCAGCGCGTCCCAGCCGAGCGCCCGGCCGCCCAGCCGCTGCGCGAGGCCGGCCATCCGCGAGCTCTCCTGTGAGCAATGCAACGCGTCGAGGACCTGCACACGGAGCGCGACCACGGTGCCCGGCCCCTCAGCATCGAAGTGTTCGCCCTGTTCAGCGACCTCGCCACCGGTCCGAAGCGTCCAGCCGTCGGGTGCGAGCAGTTCCTGGGCGGTGGCCACCTCGTGTTCGGGAACCACCAGGTGGTGGCGCAGGACCGCGGGCTCGTCCGCGCGCCACTGGGCCGAACGGCCCAACGCCGAGGACGCCGCCTCCGCCTCGTCGAACGCGCTGACCACGACCCGCAGCCCGGGGTCGTCGATGCTGATCACGGGCTGCTTCCGGGCGCGGAAGCGACCACTCAGACGGGTTAGAGCTTTGCGGATGGCCTTCACGTTGTGTTACTCCCAGGTCGCAATCCGATCACCCGTCGACACACGCGCGGACCCGACGAGGCAACCGGAAAAGGTGCAAGACATAATGCGTCGCGTGACAACGGCAGCGCCCTCAATCAGTCAACGCGTGCACTCGCTGAACCGCCCGAACATGGTCAGCGTGGGCACCATCGTTTGGTTGGCCAGCGAGCTGATGTTCTTCGCTGGGCTCTTCGCCATGTTCTTCACGGTGAAGGCGCAGAACGAGGGCGAGTGGCCGCCACCGCCCACCCACCTGAACCTCCCGTACGCCCTCCCGTTCACGATCATCCTGGTGGCGTCCTCGTTCACCTGCCAGTGGGGCGTGTTCGCGGCCGAGCGCGGAGACGTCTACGGACTCCGCCGCTGGTACGTCATCACGCTGATCATGGGAACGGTCTTCGTGCTGGGGCAGGCGGGTGAGTACTACCAGCTCATCACCGAGCACCACACGACGATCGCCTCGTCGGCCTACGGGACGGTCTTCTACATGACGACCGGCTTCCACGGGCTGCACGTCATCGGCGGGCTGATCGCGTTCGTCTTCCTGATCGTCCGGACGAGGCTCAGCAAGTTCACCCCGGCGCAGGCCATCGCGGCCATCGTCGTGTCGTACTACTGGCACTTCGTGGACATCGTGTGGATCGGGCTGTTCGCCGTGATCTACCTCGTCCCCTGACCGTCTTCGCAGACGAGGTCGTTTCCGAAACACCCCGAACCTGACAGCAAGGGTTGCCGCACTCATGACCACCATCAAGAAACGGAACCGCGCGGGCTCGAAGCTACGTCGGCGGATCTCCGGTGCGCTGGCGCTGGGCATCGCACTGATCAGCGCCGGCGGGCTCTACACCGTCCTGACCCCCGAGCCCCAGACCGCGCACGCCGCGGCGGACCCGGCGCTGGTCAGGCAGGGCGAACAGCTCTACAGCAACGCCTGCATCAGCTGCCACGGCTCCAACCTGCAGGGCGTGCAGGACCGCGGGCCGAGCCTGGTGGGCGTCGGCGAGGCGGCGGTGCACTTCCAGGTCGCGACCGGCCGGATGCCGATGGTCCGCCAGGAGGCGCAGGCCATGCGCAAGCCCCCGAAGTTCTCGCCGGAGGAGATCGACGCCCTGGCGGCGTATGTTCAGACCTACGGGGGTGGACCGGAGTCGCCGAAGCAGACCGGCGAGCAGCTCTGGGGCGCCAACCCCGCTCGGGGCGGTGAGCTGTTCCGGCTCAACTGCGCCTCGTGCCACAACTTCACGGGCCGCGGCATCGCGATGTCGTCCGGCAAGTACGCGCCGAACCTGCACGAGGCGACCGAGCAGGACATCTACAACGCGATGCTCACCGGGCCCCAGAACATGCCGAAGTTCTCCGACCGGCAGCTCACCCCGGAGGAGAAGAAGGACATCATCGCCTACGTCAAGTCGGTGAGCAACGGCAACAACAACCCGGGCGGCAACGACCTGGGTGGTTACGGGCCGGCATCCGAGATGGTGATCGCCTGGGTGGTCGGGATCGGCGCGCTGATCGGCATCACCCTGTGGATCGGAGCCAGGGCATGAGTGAGCAGCAGAAGAGGGAATACACCGAGGCCGAGCTGGCCGAGATGAGCCGCGACGAGAAGGTCCGGCTCGGGGTCGAGCTCGACGACGTCGAACTCGTCGAGTACCGCGACCGCTGGCCGGTCAAGAACACCCGCGCCGAGCGCCGCGCCGAGCGCGCGGTCGCCGCGTGGTTCATGCTCGCCGGCCTGTCGGCACTGGCCTTCCTGGCCGCGTTCATCTTCTGGCCCTGGGGCTACGCCGACCCGCTGACCCAGCCGCGCGAGTACTTCATCTACTCGCTCTACACCCCGCTGGTCGGGACCTTCCTCGGCCTGTCGGTGCTGGCGGTGGGCTTCGGCGCGGTGCTCTACGCCAAGAAGTTCATCCCGCACGAGGTCGCGGTGCAGCAGCGCCACGACGGCCACCCGTCCGAGGAGATCGACCGCCAGACGGCGGCCGCGCTGCTGGCCGACGCCGGCGACCGCAGCGGCATCGCCCGCCGGTCGATGATCAAGCGCACCGCGGGCTTCGGCGCGGGCGCGCTGGGCCTGGGCGCCGGCGTGGTGGCCATCGGCGGGTTCGTCCGCAACCCGTGGGCCAACGAGGGCCCGGACTCGCTGCAGCACACCCCGTGGATGTCGGAGAACGGCGAGAAGGTCTACCTGCGCCGCAGCACCGGAAACTCGCACGACATCTCCCTGGTGCGCCCGGAAGACATCGACGCGGGCGGCTTCGAGACGGTCTACCCGTTCCGCGAGTCCGAGCGCCACGACGAGCACGCGCTCAGCGCGGCGTTCCGCAAGGGTGACGCCCCGGTCATGCTGATCCGCCTGCGCCCGGGCAGCGCGCCCATCAAGCGCAAGGGCCAGGAGGACTTCAACTACGGCGACTACTACGCCTACTCGAAGATCTGCACGCACGTCGGCTGCCCGACCTCGCTGTTCGAGCAGCAGACCGGCCGGTTGCTCTGCCCCTGCCACCAGTCGCAGTTCGACGTGGTCAACACCTACGCCAAGCCGGTCTTCGGCCCGGCGACCCGATCCCTGCCCCAGCTACCGATCACGGTGGACGAAGAGGGATATTTTGTGGCGAAGCACGACTTCATCGAGCCGGTCGGCCCGGCGTATTGGGAGCGCAAGGCATGAGTTCGATCACGACGCCCACGAAATCGGAGAGTGCCGTCTACAAGAAGGCGGCCACGGCCGCGGACGAACTCGACCAGCGCTTCCGGTTCGCCAAGGGCATGCGGCGCCAGCTGAACAAGGTCTTCCCGACGCACTGGTCGTTCCTGCTCGGTGAGATCGCCCTCTACAGCTTCGTCCTGCTGCTGCTGACCGGTGTCTGGTTGACGCTGTTCTTCGACCCCTCGATGGAGGAGGTCGTCTACGACGGCGTCTACCGGAACCTGCAGGGCGTGGAGATGTCCAAGGCCTTCGCCAGCACGCTCGACATCTCGTTCGAGGTGCGCGGGGGCCTGTTCATCCGGCAGCTGCACCACTGGGCCGCGCTGATCTTCGTCGCCTCGATGATGGCCCACATGGCGCGCATCTTCTTCACGGGTGCGTTCCGCAAGCCGCGCGAGAGCAACTGGACCATCGGCGCCCTGCTGCTGATCCTGGGCATGTTCGAGGGCTTCTTCGGCTACTCGCTTCCCGACGACCTGCTCTCGGGCACCGGTATCCGCGCGACCCTGTCGGGCATCGTGCTCTCGATCCCGCTGCTGGGCACCTGGCTGCACTGGGCGCTGTTCGGCGGCGAGTTCCCGGGCATGGAGATCATCCCGCGGCTGTACGTGCTGCACGTGCTGCTGATCCCGGGCATCATGCTCGGCCTGATCGCGGCGCACCTGGCGCTGGTCTGGTACCAGAAGCACACCCAGTTCCCGGGCGTGCGGCGCAAGGAGACCAACGTCGTCGGCATCCGCATCATGCCGACCTTCGCGGTCAAGGGCGGTTCGCTGTTCGCGGTGGTCACAGGTGTCCTGGCGATCATGTCCGGGCTGTTCCAGATCAACCCGATCTGGAACCTCGGCCCGTACAACGCCTCGCAGGTGTCGGCGGCCTCGCAGCCCGACTGGTACCTGGCATGGGCCGACGGCATCCTGCGCGTCTGGCCCGCGTGGGAGCTCTACCTCGGGCCGTACACGGTGCCACCGGTGTTCTTCGCCGGTGCCATCGGTATGGGCATCCTGTTCACCGTGCTGATCGCCTACCCGGCGATCGAGCGCAAGCTGAGCAAGGACGACGCCCACCACAACCTGCTGCAGCGTCCGCGCGACGTGCCGGTCCGCACCAGCCTCGGCATGATGGCGCTGTCGTTCTTCATGGTGTTGATGATCTCGGGCAACAACGACGTCATCGCGTTCCAGTTCAACATCTCGCTGAACGCCATGACGTGGTTCGGCAGGCTGGGCCTGCTGCTGCTCCCGCCGATCGCCTACTGGGTGACCTACCGGATCTGCCTGGGTCTGCAGCGGGCCGACCGCGAGGTGCTGGAGCACGGCGTTGAGACCGGCATCATCAAGCGGCTGCCGCACGGCGAGTTCATCGAGATCCACCAGCCGCTCGGCCCGGTGGACGAGCACGGCCACCCGGAGGAGCTGCCCTACCAGGGCGCTCCGGTGCCGAAGAAGATGAACAAGCTGGGCGCGGCGGGCCACCCGGTGCCGGGCAGCCTGCTCAAGCCGGACCCGCAGGAGGAGACCGAGGCGCTGGAGCGCGCGTTGCACGAGGACGCCGAGCGCGAGCGCGAGGAGCGCGAGCAGCGCGAGCTGATCTCGGGCAAGCCCAAGGTCGACTGACCTGGTTCGAGCGAGAGGGCCCTGGCACGGATGCCGGGGCCCTCTTCGCGTGTGCGGACCGCGGTGAGCAGGGTGGCGGTCGCTCCGCGTCGGTGCAGCCGTCGGAGTCCGCGTGCAGCCGTCAGAACAGCACCCGCGCCGCCCTGACCGGGTCCGCGACGCCGCTGTCGCCCTGCATCACGGTCAGGTCGGGCGAGGTGCGGCCCGAGAGGCCGCGCATGACTTCCATGGCGTCGCCCTCGACGGTGGCCTCCGGGGCGTCGTCGCCGATCCGCCAGTCGCCGTTGACCAGGCCGGAGAGCTCCAGCACGAAGGGCGGCCCGGCCCATTCGTCGTCGAGGTCGCGCAGCACCTGCTCGGCGACGCCGCGGTCGTGGTGGTGCATCGCGAACGTGCGCCCGGTCGCCCGGCAGATGTCGACGCGGTGCATCCACATGTCGCGGGTGAGGATGACGTCGACGACGTAGCCCAGCGACACCGGTGGCACGTCCGGGTAGCCGGTGTCGAACCGGAGCTCGCGCGCCTGCTCCGGCATCTCGGGCAGCGCCTGCAGCACCTGCGGCCACAGCCGGTCGAACTCGGCGAGGAGCTCGTCGTCGGGCCGGTCCCGCCAGGCGTCGACGGCGACCTCGTTCATGGCGTCCAGCCGCGGGCGGCCCGCGTACCTGGTGGTGCCCTCCCGGACGCGCTGTGCGAGCAGCTCGGTGTCGAGCGCGTTCTCGGCGTTGCCGACCAGGTGGGCGACGACGTCGTGCACGGTCCAGCCGGTGCACTCGGTCGGCCGCCGCCACTCCTCGGGCGTCAGCGCGCCGAGCAGGTCGCGCATCGCGTCGACCTCGGGCCGCAGGAGATCGGCGGCGTGGTCGTGATCGGTGCGCGCCACGTCGTGGGCCCGGACGATGGTGGTCATGGTTCTGTCCCCCGATCGACCCCCAGACACCTCCATGGAAGACCTCGGCGGCGGTCCGGGCAAGGGCCAGGGCCCGAACTCGGCTCAGTCCACGGCGGCGTAGGGCGTGCGACCGCTGACGGCGCGTTCCAGCCAGGTGTGCCACGCGCCCGCGCCCCGAGCGGGCTCCACCCACGGCTGGGAGCAGCGGACCATCCTGGTGCCGCCGGTGGTGAGCCAGCGGTGGACGACGCGCACCTCGTCGGGCGAGGCGCCGCGCAGCGGCCCGGCCCCTTCGGTGACGGTCTCGGCCGACGCCTGGAGCAGGTCGACCACCGGCATCGGCGGGACGCCGCGGCGCGCGGTGCCCGCGGCGGCCAGCCTGCCGTGGCGGACCACGGCCAGGTGCCAGCCGCCGCGTCCGTCGGGCCGGGCGGCGACCAGCTCCGGAACGGCGGCCAGTGCCGACAGCCGCTGTCCGCGGTCCAGGGATCGCACCAGCGCGGCGAGCCGGTCGCGGTGCACGGCGGCGTCCTCGAACCGCTGCGCCCGCGACAGGCGCTCCAGCTCGGCGCGCAGGCGGTGCAGCACGCCGGTGCCGAGCCCCGCGACGACGTCGCTGATGGCGATCACCTCCGGCGCGTAGTCCTCGGCGCTCTGCAGCCCGGCGCAGGGAGCGGCGCAGCGCTGGAGCTCGTAGAGGGCGCAGGGACGCCCGCGCGGGTCCCTGGCGGGGATGCGTTCGGTGCACCGCCGTACCTTGGTGGCCTCCTGGAGCGCGTCCACGGCTTCGGCGGCGGCCCGCCGGGAGGCGAACGGGCCCAGCGCGGTCGGCCGCGGCGTGCGCACGACGGAGAGCCGGGGGAACGGCTCGTCGGTGAGCACGACCCACCACGCCCGCTGCGGGAACTTCGACCGCCGGTTGTAGCGCGGCTGGTGCGCGGCGAGCAGCCGCAGCTCGCGCACCTCCGCTTCCAGGGGGTGGGCGCAGACGACGTGGTCGATCCGTTCGGCGAGCCCGACCATCTCCTTGATCCGGCTGCGCTTCTCGCCCGCCGTGAAGTACTGCCGCACGCGCCTGCGCAGGTCGGTCGCGGTACCGACGTAGAGCACCTCTTCGTTGGGCCCGCGGAACAGGTACACGCCGGATGCGTTGGGCAGCGCGTCGGCCAGCCCGCGCTTGCGCCGCTGCAGCGGGGTGACGTCCGGCAGGTGCCCGAGCAGGTCCTCCAGCGTGCGCACCCCGATGGGGCCGAGCCGCTCGAGCAGGGCGTGCAGGACGTCGACGGTCGCGCGGGCGTCGTCGAGCGCCCGGTGCACCGGCTCGGTGCGCGCCCCCAGCACGCCGGCGAGCGTGCCGAGCCGGTAGTTGGGCGTCTCGTCCCTGGTCAGCACCCGGCGGGCCAGCCGGACCGTGCACACCACCTTCGGCTTCGGCCACCGCAGGCCGAGCCGCTCGCAACCCGCGCGCAGGAAACCGGTGTCGAAGGGCGCGTTGTGCGCCACCAGGACGCTGCCCCGGCAGAACTCAAGGAACGCCGGGAGCACCGAGTCCAGGCGCGGCGCGTCGCGCACCATGGCCTCGGTGATGCCGGTGATGGTCACCACCGACGGCGGGATGTCGCGCTCCGGGTCGACCAGCGTCTGGAACTCGCCGACCACCTCGCCGCCGCGCACCTTGACCGCGCCGATCTCGGTGACCGCGTCCTGGGCGTTGCTGCCACCGGTGGTCTCGAGGTCGACCACCACGAAGGTGACCTCGTTCAGCGGGACCTCGACCTCGGGGACGATCTCGTCGAAGCTGAGCTGGGCGTGGGCGGTCATCGGTGATCACGCTAGCGGGACACCACGACACCGCCGTCCGCGGCGCCGCGTGCGGCACACGACCGCGCGGCAGCGGCGCTACCGATCGCGATGCCGCGATCACCGCCCGCAAGTTCGCTGCACCGGTCGTGATCACCGTTGGCGGGAGGGTCGGCATCGGATCGCGATCAGCGTTGGTGGGACGCTCGGCGCCGGATCGCGATCACGTTGGTGGGCCGCTCGGCATCGGATCGCGATCACCGCCCGCGGGCTGGTCGGAACCGGTCGTGATCAGCACCCGGTCCCGTCGACACCGGCCGCGACCGCGCGATCACCGGCCGCGTCCACCGCGCGGCGGTGCCGGAGGCGCCCTGCCCGAGCGGGGAAAACTCCGGACGCGGGTGGCGGCGGCCCGGTGGATGCGCTTGCAGCCCGCTGCTGCGACTAGCCTGTGGGGGTGGCACCACCGACGCCCGGGGAGCAGTCCCCCGCACCTGACGAGTCTGCTGTGGACAGTGCACAGCAGACCCCTGGCGTGCGGGTCGACTGGGACGGGCTGGCCGGGCCGCTGCGTTCCCGGCTGGCCGAGCTGGCCGCGGACGCGCTGGGGGAGATGCGCGCGGCCGACGTGCCCGCCCAGCTGCGCCCTGTGGTTCGCTTCGCGCCCGCCAAGCGCGCCAAGCTCGGCCAGGCGGCGCTGATCGCCGCGCTGCGCGACTCGGCGGTCTTCCGGACCGCGGTCGTCGACTGGTGCCGGGGCGAGCGGCCCGAAGCGCTGAGCCTCACCGACGACGACCCGGTCGTCGTCGCGGCCGCCGCCGTCCTGCAGGAGTCCCCGGTCGCCGCGCACTACGTCGAGCTCGTCGCGCTGCGCACCGAGCAGGGTCAGCTCCGCGGAGAGCGCGACTCCGCGGCGACGCGGGCGGAGAAGCTCGCCGCCGAGGCCGAGCGGCTGCGGGCGGAGCTGGCCGAGGCGAAGGTGGCCGTGGAGCGCGCGTGCGGGCAGAACAGCGCGGAGGCCGACCGGCTCCGCAAGCGCCTGCGGGAACAGGGCGTGCGGTTGAAGGAGGCCAAGGACGACGCCGAGGCGGCGCGTGCCGACCTGGAACGGGTGCGCGAGGACGCCGACGCGGCGATCGCCGAGATCGCCGCCGAGCGCGACCGCGAGCTGGCCCGCGCCAGGGAGGAGCGGTTGCGCGCCGACCGAGCGGCGGCCGACGCCGAGACCGCGCGCCATTCGGCGCGGGAGGCGCGCCAGGGCGACGAGGTGCGGCTGGCGTTGCTGCTGGAGACGCTGGACGGCGCGCTCGGCGGGCTGCGCAGGGAGCTCGGCGCGACCGGCAGCGGGCCGCGTCCGGCCGACGTCGTGCAGCGAGTGCGGTCGCACTCCGGTGCCACCGGCCAGGTGCAGGACGTGGCTGCGCTGGACCGGTTGCTGGCGCTGCCGGCGGTGCACCTGATCGTCGACGGCTACAACGTCACCAAGACCGGCTACCCCGAGCTGCCGCTGGCCGACCAGCGCGACCGGCTCGCGCACCAGCTCGCGGCGCTGGCCGCGCGCACCGGCGCCGAGGTCACGCTGGTCTTCGACGGTGCCGACGTGCTCGCGGTGCCCGCGGCCGGGCCGCGCGGGGTGCGGGTGCTGTTCAGCGAACCCGGTGTGCAGGCCGACGACGTGATCCGCGATCTCGTCGCGGCCGAGCCGCAGGGCAGGCAGCTCGTGGTGGCGACGTCGGACCGCGCGGTCGTCGAGTCGGTGCGCCGTCGCGGTGCTTACGCGGTGCCGTCGGCGATCCTGCTGTCCCGGCTCCACCGCGTCTGACCAGCCGGGTTCCGGTGCCGGCGCTGGGAGTCCGGACGCGGAGCCGGTGTCTCCGCCGCGGCCAGGGGGATTTCGCCGAACAGCCCGTTCGGCGCGGGGTCCGGGCAGGCGGGTGGTCACGGGCTCGCGGTTCGGCGCCGGATCGCTACCGCTGGGCGAGTGGCCGATCTCATAGGCCGGTGACAGCACGGGAAGCCCGCTCCCGCAAGCGTTGGCAGCGCAATCACAAGGCCAGGTAGAAGCCCCGCTGGTAACGCTACCGTGAGCACACGAATCTCCTCCGTTAGATACCTTGCGCTCTGGTTCACATATTTGTGGCCCCACTTCTGGACGGGGCGGCTCACCTTTCGTAACCTAACCGGGACTTCGCGGCGATCAGCTTCCCAGACCGGGCGGCTCCGCGGGTCGCCGCCGAATCGGCTTTGTCGGGGAGCCGAGCCGGGGAACCAACCCGTGGGGTGAATCCGGTCCGGGTGTGCGGAGCATGCCCGCTGGTAGGGCAGCTTCGAGCCCGAACCCGTCAGCTCACCCGGCAGGCGGTCGGAGCAGACGAAGGAGCAGTGCGCGACGTGGCGTCGCACCGACTGAAGCGCTCATTGCGCGGAGCACTCACCGCAACCGCGGTCGCGGCTGCCGTTGGCATGTCGACCGCGCCGGCGATGGCGGACCCCCCGCTTCCCGACAACGCATCGGACGCCGCAAAGCAGGTTCGTGAGCTCACGCACCAGGCAGAGCGGCTGACCGAGGAGAAGAAGAAGGCAGAAGAGGACCACGAGGCCAAGAAGGCCGAGCTCGGCCGCGCCAACGCCGAGGCGGCCCAGGCCGAGCAGGTCGCGAACCAGGCGCGGGCGGAGGAAGAGCGCTTCCGCGGCCAGGTCGACCGGCTCACCAACGCCTCCTACCAGGGCGCCCGGCTGAACAAGCTCTCCGCGCTGCTGGTCAGCGAGTCCCCGGACGACTTCCTGGACCGCGCGTCGGCGTTGGACGTGCTGGCCAAGGACAACAACGACGCGGTGAAGCGGCTTTCCGCCGCCGTCGACCAGGCCGAGGCCGCGGAGTCGCGGGCGCACGACGCCCGCAACCGCGCCGTGCAGGCCGAGGTCGACGCCGGCCGTCTCGCGGGCGACCTCGCCCGCAAGGAGACGGAGATGCGGTCCGCGATCGACAAGGCCGAGCAGCGCTACAACCAGCTCAGCGGCGAGGACCAGGAGTCGCTCAAGGGCGACGGCGAGACCAGCTACAACGGCCCGATCGACGGTGCGGGCGCGGCCGCCGCCGCGGTGCGCGCGGCGCTGAGCAAGACCGGTTCGCCCTACGTCTACGGCGCCAAGGGACCGAGCAACTTCGACTGCTCGGGCCTGATGCAGTGGGCTTACAAGCAGGCCGGCGTCAGCATCGGCGGCAGCACCGGTACCCAGAAGACCGAGGGCCGCTCCGTGTCGGCCAGCGATCTCAGGGCCGGCGACCTGATCTTCTACTACGACAGCCAGAGCCACGTGTCGATGTACATCGGCAACGGCAAGGCGGTGCACGCGCCCACCACGGGCGACGTGGTGAAGGTCGCCGACTACAAGAGCATCGGGGACGTCAACGGCATCCGCCGCGTCGTCGGCTGACGACCGCAGTTCCATCGGGAGGGACCGGCATCGTGCCGGTCCCTTTCGTGTGACAGGGGGTTCCGCGGCCTGCGATACCGGGTGATCGCGGCGGGCTGCGGCCCCCGCCCCGGCCTACGATCCGCGCTGTGCCAGGCCATGGGACGTTGCGCGGGTGGGTGGCCGCGGCCGCAGCCGCCGCGGTCGTCTCCGGCCTGTCGGTGCTCGCGCTGCCCGGTGACGGCAGTCCGCCGCGCCCCGGGCCGGAACGCCTGGCCGGACGGCCGCCGAAGGCTCCCGCGGACTCCCGCACCGCCGCGGTGAGCGCACTGCTGGAGGAGCGCGCCGCCGCTCTGCGGGCGCGTGACGAGCTCGCGTTCCTGTCCTCAGTGGACCCCAAGGCGCCGACCGACTTCCACGACCGCCAGCGGGCGCTGTTCCACAACCTCGCCGACGTGCCGCTGGCCCGCTGGTCCTACCACCTCGACGCCGCCGACGTGCTGCCGTCGGCGCCTCTGCCGCCGGTTCCCGGCGACGAGGTCTGGGCGCCCCGGGTGAGCCTGGAATACGCGCTGCAAGCCGTCGACACCGTGCCGACCCGCCGCACGATGGGCTACCTGTTCGTCCGCCGCGGCGACTCCTGGTACCTGACCTCCGACGACGCGCTGGAAACCCGCGGTCGCACGACCTGGCGCGGTCCCTGGGACTTCGCGCCGTGCCGCACCGCGACCACCGCGGCCGGACTGGTCGTCGGCCACGACGACAACCGCGAGCTGGTCGAGCGGGTGGCCGGCATGCTCGACGAGTCGGCCGACCGGGTCAGCCGGGTCTGGGGCACCGACTGGGCGCGGCGGGTCGCGGTGCTGCTGCCCAGCACCGGCGACGAGCTGCGGTCGCTGGTCGGCGCCGAGTTCGCCGTCGACGGCATAGCGGCGGTCGCCGTGGCCGACGGCGTGGACACCTCGGCCCGGCGCGTGGAAGGGCCGCGCATCGTGCTCAACCCGATGACCGCCGCCGGGCTCTCCGACACCGCGCTGGGTGTGGTGCTGCGGCACGAGATCACCCACGTCGCCGCCCGCGCCGACACCGCCGACGGCGCGCCGATGTGGATGCTCGAGGGGTTCGCCGACTACGTCGGCTACCGCGACAGCGGGATCGCGCCGGAGCACGTGGCGCCGGAGCTGGCGCGGCAGGTCCGCGGTGGAGGGCCGCCCGCCGACCTGCCGTCGGACCGGGACTTCCACCTGGCGGGGCGGCGGCTGGACCTGGCCTACCAGCAGGCGTGGTCGGTCGTCGGCTACCTGGCGGGCCGGGTGGGGGAGCAGCGGCTGGTGCTGCTCTACCGCCGCGTCGCGGGCTCCAGCTCACCGGGCGCGGTGGACGTCGCGCTGCGGGAGGTGGCGGGGATGAGCACCGCGCAGCTCCTCGCCGGCTGGCGCGAGCACCTGGTCCGCACCTTCGGTTGAGCGAGGCCGGAGACGACCCGGCCGGTCCGCTCGGGTGCGGACCGGCCGGGATCGAGATGCGCGCGTCAGGCGTAGATCGACTCGATCGTCCGCGCGTGGTTCTCGGCGACCTTGTTGCGCTTGAGCTTCATGCTCGGCGTGAGCTCGCCGGTGGCCTCGGTGAAGTCCTCCGGCAGGATGCGGAACTGCTTGATCTGCTCGGCCCGCGAGACCGCCTTGTTGGCCTCGTCGATCGCCTTCTGCACCTCGGCGCGCAGCTCCGGGTCGTCGACCAGCTCGGCGGCGGTGGTGGTCTCCTTGCGCCCGTGGTTGGCCAGCCACGACGGCAGGAACTCCGGGTCGATGGTGACCAGCGCGCCGATGAACGGCTTCTTGTCACCGACGACCATGCACTGGCTGATCAGCGGGTGCGCCCGCAGGTGGTCCTCCAGCACCGCCGGTGCCACGTTCTTGCCGCCCGCGGTGACGATGATCTCCTTCTTGCGGCCGGTGATCCGCAGGAAGCCCTCGTCGTCCAGCGACCCGAGGTCGCCGGTGTGGAACCAGCCGTCCTCCAGCGACTCCTCGGTCGCGGTCGGGTTGTTCCAGTAGCTGCGGAACACCACGTCGCCCTTGATCAGGATCTCGCCGTCCTCGGCGATGCGGACGGTGGTGCCCGCGACCGGGCGGCCGACCGTGCCGATCTTGAAGGCGTTCTCGACGTTGACCGTCGCGGCGGCGGTGGTCTCGGTGAGCCCGTAGCCCTCCAGCACGGCGACGCCGATGCCGCGGTAGAAGTGCGCCAGCCGCTCGCCCAGCGGCGCACCGCCGGACACCGCGGCGATGCAGCGACCGCCGAGCGCCGCGCGCAGCTTGCCGTAGACGAGCTTGTCGAAGACCAGGTGCTTGAGCCGCAGGCCGATGCCCGCCCCGCCGTCGTCGTGGGCCTTGCTGTGGGCCACGGCGGTCTCCTCGGCGAGGTCGAAGATCCGGCCCTTGCCCTCGGCGTGCGCCTTCTGCTTGGCGGTGTTGTAGACCTTCTCGAACACCCGCGGGACCGCCAGCACGAACGTCGGCCGGAACGAGCCGAGGTCGCTGATCAGGTCCTTGACGTCGCCGGTGTGGCCGAGCGTGGTCCGGCCGTAGATGCAGCCGATGGCCACCGCGCGGGCCAGCACGTGGGCCAGCGGCAGGAACATCAGCATCGAGTTGCCGGGCTGCATCAGCTGCGGGAACGCGTGGATCTCGGCGCGCGCCTCGGCCAGCAGGTTGCGGTGGGTCAGCTCGCAGCCCTTCGGGCGACCGGTGGTGCCGGAGGTGTAGATCAGCGTCGCGAGCTCGTCGGCGCCGACCTCGCGGCGGCGCTGGTGGGCCTCGCGGTCGTCGATGTCGGAGCCCAGCGCGGTCAGCTCGTCCACCGCGCCCGCCGCGCCGCCGTCGGTCGGGCCGTCGATCTGCCAAACGTGGCCGACCTCGGAGAGCCGGTCGACCACCGAGTCGACCTCGGCGCGGTGGGCAGCGGTCTCCAGGACGACGGCCTTGGCACCGGAGTCGGTGAGGATCCATTCGACCTGGTCGGCGGAGGAGGTCTCGTAGATCGGCACGGTCGCGCAGCCCGCGGCCCAGATGGCGAAGTCCAGCAGCGTCCACTCGTAGCGGGTCTTCGACATCAGCGCGACCCGGTCACCGCGCTGCAGGCCGGCGGCGATCAGGCCCTTGCTGACGGCCAGCACCTGGGCGGCGAAGTCCGCGGCGGTGACGTCGATCCAGGTGCCGTCCACCCGGCGCCGGAAGCTCACGGTGCCACCGAAACGTTCCGCGTTGGCCCACACCATGTCGGTGAGGTTCTCGTCGTCTGCCACCGTCGTTGTGGCTGGGACGCTGAACTCTCGCACGTCGAAACCTCCGAAAACACGCCTTTGGTCGGGGCACAACCTAACGCCGATAGTTACCGAGCGGTAGTCCCGGTTTCGCCACCCCCGGCGCATGGTGGGGGTCGTTGATCCTTCCGGAAGCTTGCCACGCGGCAGCCCAGGTCGCTGGCGTTGCGTGGGCACCGTCACCGCACCGATGGGGCAGGTGAGCCCCTCGCCGCCGCGCCCCGGTCGGCGCGGCTCGCATCCGCGCCGTCGCACCCGCTGCCGTCCCGCCGGCTCACCCGGCGGGACGGCGTCCGCACGCGCCGGGCGGGATGGCAGGCTGTGGGCATGCCCGCGATCGACGTCTCCGACGAGGTCTTCATCGCCGCCACGCCGGGCGCGGTCGCCGAGCGCTTCGCCGACCCGGCGCAGCACCGGCGCTACTGGCCCGACCTGGTGCTGCGCGTCGACGAGGCCAGGGGCGCCAAGGGCGTGCGCTGGAGCGTCGCGGGCCCGCTGACCGGCACGATGGAGGTGTGGCTCGAGCCGGTGCTCGACGGCACGGTGCTGCACTACTTCCTGCGCGCCGACCTGCCCGCGGGTGTCCGCCGGTCGGCCGCCGCCGAGGCCCGGCGCCGCCGGCTGGCGGCCCGCGCGGTGGCGTTCGCGCTGAAGGATCAGCTCGAATCGGGTCGTGCGCCGGGCTGCCCGCCGGCGCTAGTTTCGGATCAGGTGCACTGAGCAGGCGCTGCGGAATGGAGTTGGGTTGCGCGTCCACGTGGTCTCCGACGTCCACGGCAACGTGGAGGATCTCAAGCGCGCGGGCGACGGCGCGGACGCGCTGGTCGTGCTCGGCGACCTGATCGACTTCGTCGACTACCACGACCACGACAAGGGCATCCTCGGCGCGGTCTTCGGGCCCGAGAAGGTCGCGCGCTTCGCCGAGCTGCGCCGCGGCCACCGCGGCAAGGAGATCTCGGCCTACGCGCGGTCGCTGTGGGAGAGCCTGTCCGACCCGGCCAAGGTCGTCGAGGACGCCGTCCGCGACCAGTACTCCGAGCTGTTCGGCGCGATGACCGCGCCCACCTACGCCACTCCCGGCAACGTCGACGCCCCGCGGCTGTGGCCGGAGTTCGAGCGCGAGGGCATCCACGTCCTCGACGGCCGGAGCGCGCTGATCGGGGGCCTGCGATTCGGCTTCATCGGCGGCACCCTGCTGCCCGAGGGCGCGGTGCTGCGCAAGCACGCCCCGTGGGTGCCCTACCTGCGGCCGGAGCAGGAGTACGACGACGCGCTCGCCGCCCTGGATCCGGTGGACGTGCTGTGCAGCCACCTGCCGCCCGCCGTCCCGGAGCTGCTCTACGACGTCGTGGCCAGGCGTCCCGAGCACGGTTCGGCGGCGCTGCTGCGCCGCATCCGCACCGACACCCCGCGCTGGTCGCTGTTCGGGCACGTGCACCAGCCGCTGGCGCAGCGGGTCCGCATCGGGCGCACCGAATGCGTCAACGTCGGGCACTTCAAGCGAACCGGGCGACCGTACGTGCTGGAGTGGTGACCCGCGCCGCCCCCGTCGCGGCGATCCCGGGACCCACTTCCGCGCGTGTGCGCCGGTGCCACGACGCGCGTCACGCGACGTGGCGCGTCGCGCCCTGTAACCTGCGGTGCATGGTCGATCAGTCCACCCAGTCCATCGTGATCGAAGCTCCCGCCGCGGAGATCATGGCGGTGATCTCCGATTTCGCCGCGTACCCCGAATGGGCGGCGGCGGTCAAGGAAACCGAGGTGCTGTCGACCACCACGGGCGGGCGCGCCGAGAAGGTCCGGTTCGTGCTGGACGCCGGTGTGGTCAAGGACACCTACGTCAACGTCTACGACTGGGCCGAAGACGGGTTATCGGTGAGCTGGACCCTCTCCGAGGGGCAGGTGCAGAAGGCGCAGCGCGGCAGCTACCGGCTGGACCCGCAGGGCGACTCCCGCACCGAGGTGACCTACAGCCTTGCCGTGGACCTGGCGATCCCGATGATCGGCATGTTCAAGCGCAAGGCGGAGAAGATGATCATGGACACGGCGCTGAAGGAGCTCAAGCGCCGCGTCGAGACCTCCCGCTGACGCACCGGAAGACGGCCCTTTGCGCATCCTGTTGTTCACCGGAAAGGGCGGCGTGGGCAAGACCACGCTGGCCGCCGCGACCGCGGCACGCCTCGCCGCGCGCGGCGAGCGGGTGCTGGCCGTGTCCACCGACCCGGCGCACTCGCTGGCCGACGCGCTCGGCGTGCCGCTGGGCCCGGAACCCCGCGAGATCCCGCTGGGCATGCACGCCGCCGAGGTGCAGACCCGCGGCCTGGTCGACAAGAACTGGGCCGAGCTGAGGGAGCACCTGCGCACCATGCTGCTGGCGGCGGGCATCGCCGAGCTGGAGGCGGAGGAGCTGACGCTGCTGCCCGGCGTCGAGGACCTCCTCGCGCTCGCCGAGGTGCACCGGCTCGCAGCCAGCGGGCTCTGGGACGCCGTCATCGTCGACTGTGGACCGACCGCCGAGACGCTGCGGCTGCTGGCGCTGCCGGAGTCGGTGTCCGGCTACCTGGAGCGACTGTTCCCCGCGCACCGCAGGGTCGTGCGCGGCATGCTTGCCGGCATGGCGGGCAGCGAGAACGTCCAGCGCTGGGACGCCGCCGCAGAAGCCCTGAGCAGGCTGGCCGAACGCCTCACCGCGCTGCGGGAGATGCTGGCCGACCCCGGCACGGGCGTGCGGCTGGTGCTGACGCCGGAGAGCGTGGTGGCCGCCGAGACCCGCCGGACGCTGACCGCGCTGGCGTTGCAGCGGATCCGCGTGGACGGGCTGGTCGCCAACCGCCTGGTGCCGAACCCCGGCGCGGCGCGCGGCGAGGCCGCGAACTGGATGCGGACCCGCAGGCGCGAGCAGGAAGCCGTGCTCGACTCGGTGCGCGCGGCCACCGACGTGCCGCTGCGCACGGTCGAGCACCGCGCGGCCGAGCCGGTCGGCGTCGAGGCGCTGCGGGAGCTCGCCGACGAGCTCTACGGCGGCAGCGACCCGCTGGCGGCCGGCGAGGACATCCCCGACATGCAGGTCACCGGCGGCGGGCGCGCGCTGGACTCCGAGTACTCCCTGCGGATCGCGTTGCCGCTGCACGAGGACGCCGAGCTCGACCTCGCGCGCATCGCCGACGAGATAGCCGTGACCGTCGACGGCAGGCGCAGGCTGATCGCGCTGCCCGCCGTCCTGCGCCGCTGCGTGGTCACCTCCGCGGTCGCCGGGGACGACGGGCTGACGATCGGCTTCCGGCCCGATCCGGACCAGTGGATGCGGTGAGCGAGATGGCAGAGGAACCAGGACGTGACCAGGTCGCCGAGGAGCTGCGCCTGCTGCTGGACGGTCTCGCGGTGCGCGCGGAGGACTACCTGCGCGGTGTGGGCGAGAGCGGTGTGCCCTGCGAGGGCGGCTGCGGCTGGTGCCCGGTGTGCGCGGTGGTCGCCATCGCCCGCGGGGAGCGCCCGGAGCTGACCGCGAAGCTTGCGGACCTGGTGCACGCGCTGCGCGAGGCGCTGGCCGAGCACTCCGGCCACCCCTCGCCGGGACCCGCGACGGAGGCCGCGACCGGCACCGCGCCGGAGCCCGGCGGCGAGCCGGAGGCGGCGGCCACGAAGGTGCAGCGGATCGACGTCCGGCGCGTCGGAGGGCGCGTCTTCAGCGAGAACGGGGCCGGATCAGGTTGCTGACCGTTGGCGTTGACGTCGGTGGTACCAGCGTCCGGGCCAGCGTGGTCGACCCGCGGGGCGCGGTGCTCGACACGCTGCGCGTGCCGACCCCGGACACCGGCGAGGAACTGGACTCGGCGATCGCGGACGTGGTGCGCGGTCTGGCGCTGAGGCACCCGGTCGCGGCCGTGGGACTGGCGGTGGCCGGCTTCGTGAGCGAGGACCGCCGCGTCGTGCGCTTCGCCCCGCACCTGGCCTGGCGCCACGTCGCCGTCGCCGACCGGATCGCCGCGCGGGTCGAGCTGCCGGTGGTGCTGGAGCACGACGCCAACGCCGCGGCCATCGCCGAGCAGCGCTTCGGCGCGGCGGCCGGTGCGCGGGTCGCCGCGCTGGTCGCGCTCGGCACCGGCATCGGAGGGGCGCTGGTGATCGACGGCGAGGTCTTCCGCGGCGCCTACGGTGTGGCGCCCGAGCTGGGCCACCTGCGGCTGGTCCCGGACGGGCGGCCGTGCCCGTGCGGCAAGCGCGGCTGCTGGGAGCGCTACTGCAGCGGTACCGCGCTGGTCAGCACGGTGCGGGAGTTGCAGGAACGGGGCGACGGCACGGCCGGTCCGCTGCTGGACGAGAGCACCCCGCTGACGGGGGTGCGGGTCGCGCGCGCGGCCGAGGAGGGCGACCCGCTCGCGCGTCGCGCGATGCGGGAGCTGGCGCGGTGGCTCGGCGAGGGACTGGCGCTGGTCGCCGACGTCTACGACCCGGAGGTCGTGGTCATCGCGGGCGGGGTGTCCGGGTCGGCGCACCTGTTCCTGGGCGAGGCGCGCAAGCACTACGCGAAGGCGCTCACCGGCGCGGGGCACCGCCCGCTGGCGCGGATCGCGGTGGCCAAGCGCGGCGACGACGCGGGCATGGTCGGGGCGGCGACCCTCGCCCGCGAGCACGTCGTCGCCCACCAGGTCACCGGCCGCTGACCAGCCCGGTTCCGGCTCCATCCGAACTCACCTTGTTGGCGGTGTCGGTGGCGGAACCTCAGGCGCCGTCTGGCTCAGGGATCTTTTTCCGACGCATCACCCATACGCTGCGAAAAAGCTGTCCTCGCCAGAGAACGCCTGAGAACCCGCGGCGGTGCCGGTCGCGAGAGCGGCCCAAGCGGTTGCGCCGCTTCGGAGGTCGAAAACGGGCTCTCAGAGGCGGGCGCCGTCGTCGCCGGAAGTCGGCGGTCCCTGCCGCATCCGCAGCAGCAGCCAGATGATGCCTGCGCTGACCGCGATCAGGCCGATCGGCAGCGCCGAGGAGCTGCCGATGCCCGCCAGCGCCGGTACCAGCAGCAGGAGCAGTCCGATCGCGATCACGACGATCCCGCCGAGCGTGGACGGCCGCGGGGTGGGCAGCGGCGGCGGTTCCGGCGGTTCGTAATGCCCCTCGTCCTCGGGCTCGGCCGACGGTGCCCAGTCCCGCGGACCCTGCGCGGTGTCGTCGGAGGTGTCGTCCGGGGCGGACGCGGGTTCCTCGCGGGTGGCCTTCTCGGCGGCTTGGCCGCTGTCGTCGCCGGAGTCCGGCCACTTGACCACCCCGCCCTCGCGTTCGAGGCCGGCGACGATCTCCGCGAAGGCGGCGTCGATGTCGTCGGGTCCATCGGACCTGTCGTGCCGGGTGTTCATGCAGCTACCTCGGAGCGCTCGCGATGGATCCGGTGGACGAACCCGACGCTACCGGGCGGCACCGTCGACGCGTCGTGATCCGATGCCTTCACGTGCGAGGACGCATGTCCGCCTGCCGGTGTCCGGAAGGCGGACTCCGAGTCCGGACGCGACAGGAGAAATCGCACACCGCCGGCCTGACGCGATCCCTGCACCTGCCCCGGGTCGCCGCCGACCCCCTGGCAGCGCGGCACTCCGTTGTCCCTCGAACCCTCGACCAGCGGTTCGCCCCCGCGAAGTACGGGCACCCCAGCCTCCCAACCGCATCCGCATGCCGTACCGACTCATCGTCGCACGCGACGCGGCGGTGTGGGACGGTCTGCGGCGGCCCGCATTGTGCGGGGAGTTCCGGCTCCGTAGGCTGAGCGGGGGGACTCGGCCGCCCAGGACCGCCGTGCCCGGATCCGTCAGTGCTGACCGGACCGCGCGGACGACCGGGCTCGGCCAGGCTGAAGACAACTTCTCAGGGAGGCAGCGGCGCAGTGCTGTACTGGGTGATGAAGCACATCTTGCTCGGCCCTCTCATGAAGCTGTTCTGCCGACCGAAGATCGAGGGCGTCGAGAACGTGCCGTCGACCGGCGGGGCGATCCTGGTGAGCAACCACCTCGCGGTCGCCGACTCGTTCTACATGCCGCTGATGATGCCGCGCCGGGTCACGTTCCTGGCCAAACGCGAGTACTTCACCGGCAAGGGCGTCAAGGGCAAGCTCAAGAAGTACTTCTTCTCCGGCGTCGGGCAGGTCCCGATCGACCGCTCCAGCGGCGCAGCGGCGCAGGCCGCGCTGGACACCGGTGTCCGGCTGCTCGGCGAGGGCAAGCTGCTCGGCGTCTACCCCGAGGGCACCCGCTCGCCCGACGGCCGCCTCTACAAGGGCAAGACCGGCGTGGCGCGGATGGCGCTGGAGGCCGGTGTCCCGGTGGTCCCGATCGCCATGTTCGGCACCGACAAGGTCAACCCCATCGGGTCGAAGATGTGGCGTCCGTACAAGGTCCGGATCGTGGTCGGCGAACCGCTGGACTTCTCCCGCTACGAGGGTCTGGCGGGCGACCGGTTCGTCGAGCGCTCGATCACCGACGAGATCATGTACGCGCTGATGGAGCTCTCCGGGCAGGAGTACGTCGACATCTACGCCGCCAAGGCCAAGGACGACCTGGCGGCCCAGGGCAAGCACGTCGCGGGCTGGAAGTCCACGACCGCTCCCGCCCGCGAGCGCGACCGGGTGCCCGAGAGCAAGGCGGGCTGACGGGGGTCGGCGCGGGCGCCCCGGCGGAGCCTAGGCTTTGCCGGTGAGGTTTTTCTACGACTGCGAGTTCATCGAGGACGGGCACACCATCGAGCTGGTGTCGATCGGGATGGTGGACGAGTCCGGCCGCGAGTTCTACGCGGTGTCCACGGAGTTCGACGCGAGCCGCGCGGGGCAGTGGGTTCGCCAGAACGTGCTCCCGCAGCTCCCGCCCGCCACCGACCCGGCCTGGCGGTCGCGGGCGCGGATCCGCGAGGACCTGTACTCCTTCCTCACCGCCCGCGGCGCCGACATCGAGCTGTGGGCCTGGTACGCCGCCTACGACCACGTCGCGCTGGCCCAGCTGTGGGGCGCGATGCCCGCGCTGCCGTCGCGGATCCCGAAGTTCACCCGCGACCTGCGGCAGCGCTGGGAAGACGTGGGCAAGCCCAAGCTGCCCGCCGCACCGGAGAACGCCCACGACGCGCTGGCCGACGCCAGGCACAACCTCGAGCGCTGGAAGGTGATCGAGGAGGTGCAGCGCCGCCGCGGATACCCGCTGTGACCGCACCCCTACTTGCTGCACCGATCCAGTTCGTGAAACGCTCGCACCGGCGGGGAGACGTAAATCACCCGAGCGAGCGGGTTCGAACGAGGAGGCGGCGAGCACATGCCGACTGGAATGCGTGTCGGAGTTCTGACCGGCGGAGGTGACTGCCCGGGGCTGAACGCGGTCCTGCGCGCGGTGACCCGCAAGGGGATCTCGGTCTACGAGCACGAGATCCTCGGGTTCCGCAGCGGATGGCTGGGGCCGATCGAAGGGCTGACGATGCCGCTGGGGCTGGACCGGGTCGAGGAGATCCTGAACCGCGGAGGCACCATCCTCGGTTCGTCCCGCACCAACCCCTACAAGACCGACGACGGCGTCACCCGGATCAAGGCCACCATGCAGGAGCACGGGGTCGACGCGCTCGTCGCCATCGGCGGCGAGGACACCCTCGGCGTCGCCGACCGGCTCACCCACGACGGGGTGCCGGTGGTCGGGGTGCCCAAGACCATCGACAACGACCTCGGCGCCACCGACTACACCTTCGGGTTCGACACCGCCGTGCACATCGCCACCGAGGCGATCGACCGGCTGCGCACGACCGCCGAGTCCCACCACCGCGCCCTGGTGGTGGAGGTGATGGGACGGCACGCGGGCTGGATCGCGCTGCACTCGGGCCTGGCAGGCGGCGCGAACGTGATCCTCGGGCCGGAGAAGCGGTTCAGCGTCGAGCGGGTGTGCGAGTGGGTCGAGCGCCGGTTCGAGCGGCAGTACGCGCCGATCATCGTCGTCGCCGAGGGCGCCGTCCCGGAGGGCGGTGGCGAGGTGCTGCTGACGGGTGAGAAGGACGCTTTCGGGCACGTGCGCCTGGGCGGGGTCGGCACCTGGCTCGCCGAGGAGATCGCCCAGCGCACCGGCAAGGAGTCCAGGGCCGTGGTCCTCGGGCACACGCAGCGCGGCGGCACCCCGACGGCCTACGACAGGGTGCTGGCGACCCGCTTCGGCCTGCACGCGATCGACGCGGTCAGCGACGGCGACTACGGCAAGATGGTCGCGCTGCGCGGCACCGACATCGTCCGCGTGCCGCTGAGCGAGGCCACCGCGGAGCTCAAGACCGTGCCGCTGGAGCGCTACACCGAGGCCGAGGTCCTGTTCGGATGATCCGCGCCGGGCGGCGGTGCGCCGGACCGCGCCGCCGCCCGCGATCCCGGCTCCGCTGGTGATCCACCGGCTATAGTCGGACCCGGCCATCCCCCGTCGGGGTGGTCCGATGGGGGACGGAGTCAGCGGTGGCCAGGACCAAGCGCGCTCGCCGGTCCGGCACCGGGGGCCTCTCGCGGCTGAACCGGCTCAAGCCGATCGCCCAGGCCGCTCTCCTGCTCGCGGTACCGACCGCCGCGCTGATCTCCGTCGGCGTCCCGGTGAACGTCACCCTCTACGGCATCCCGCTGCTGGTCGCGTTCCCGTTGACCGTTCTGCACGTCGCCTCGGTCGAACTCGCCGTCTTCCGGCCCTGGGCGGCGGTCGTCGCCTCGGTGGTCGGCGCTTTCCTGCTGGCGGTGGCCGGGAGCGACGACGTGGGTGCCGCGTGGCCGTACTCGGTGACCGCGCTGCTCACCCAGATCCTGCTGGTCTTCGTGCTCGCCCTCCGCGCCGACTGGCCTGCCGGCCTGTGCGCCTGGCTGGGCGGTGTCGCGGTGGCGGCGGCAGCGGCGGCGCTGGTGCCGCGCACGCCGGCCGGGGTCACCGCCAACATCGCGGTGCTGGCCTCGGTCTCCGGCGGGCTGCTCGTGCTCGGCCTGGTCGTGCAGCAGTGGCAGGCGATCCGGGCCCAACTGCTGCGGGAGCGCGAGGTGAGCGCGGAGGAGCACGCCAGGCGGGTGCTCGTCGAGGAGAAGACCCGCATCGCGCGGGAGCTGCACGACGTGATCGCGCACAGCATGTCGATCATCAACGTGCAGGCGAGCACCGCGCGGTACCGGTATCCGGGGATGGACGGGGAACTGGTCGGGGAGTTCGAGTCGATGGCGGCCTCCTCGCGCCAGGCGCTGACCGAGATGCGCGGCCTGCTCGGCGTCCTCCGCGACGAGGAAGCCGCCGGAGAACTGGCCCCGCAGCCGGGGCTCTCGCGCATCCCGGAGCTCGTCGAGGGCGCCCGGCGAGCGGGGATGCGCATCGACGCCCACGGCGTCGAGGTCCTCGGCGACCAGGCGGTCAGCGACATCGCGGGCGTCGCGGCGTTCCGGATCGTGCAGGAGGCGCTGAGCAACGCGACCCGGCACGCGCCCGGGACGCGCGCGGAGCTGCGGTTCGGCCACGCGGACGGGCAGCTGACCATCTCGGTGCGCAACGAAGCGCCCGCCCGCGGCAGCGCTGCTCCCGCATCCGGAGGCGGGCACGGCCTGGTCGGGATGCGGGAGCGAGCGGCGCTGCTGGGCGGCTCGGTGCGCACCGGGCCGACCGGCGACGGCGGTTTCGAGGTGCACGCCGTCCTCCCGATGGGAACCGGCGACGACAGCGCGAAGGAGCGGCGTCAGCGGTGACGATCAAGGTGCTGGTGGTCGACGACCAGGCCATGGTGCGCGCGGGGTTCGCCGCGCTGCTGGCGGCCCAGCCGGACATGGAGGTCGTGGGGGAGGCCGACGACGGCGAGCGCGGCGTCGCGCTCTCGCACGAGCACGGTCCGGACGTCGTGCTGATGGACGTGCGCATGCCGGTGCTCAACGGCATCGAGGCGACCCGCAGGCTGCTGGACCCGCCCGCGCACATCACCCACGTCCCGCGCGTGCTGATGCTGACGACCTTCGACATCGACGACTACGTCTACGAGGCCCTGCGAGCGGGCGCCAGCGGGTTCCTGCTCAAGGACGCGCTGCCCGCGGACCTGATCGCGGGGGTGCGCGTCGTCGCGGGCGGTCAGGCGCTGCTGGCCCCCACCGTCACCCGGCGGCTCATCGAGCACTTCTCCCGCACGGCCGCACCGCCGATCACCAACCCGCCGCGCCTGGACGTGCTCACCGACCGGGAACGCGAGGTCCTGGTGCACGTGGCCCGGGGCCTGTCCAACACCGAGATCGCCGACGCCCTGTTCATCGCCGAGCAGACGGTGAAGAGCCACGTCAGCCGCATCCTCGGCAAGCTCGGGGTGCGCGACCGGGTGCAGGCCGTCGTCGTGGCCTACGAGACCGGACTGGTGTCCTCGGGCAGATCGTCCTGACCGCGCGGCCTGCGCTGCCGCATGGCTCCGCGGGATGAGCCCGCGGCGACACCCCCTACCCCGGTACTGCCTCGCGAAGCGCTCGCGCGACGGACGCGGCAACCGCTTTCCGCGCAATACGCTTTCCCCGTGCCCGAAAAGCGATCGGGCGCATTCATCCTGGGGAAAGCGGGTCTTTCGTGCGCAGTTCATCCGCGCCTTCTTCCGGCGCGCACAAATCGCTCCCGGCGAATTGCGTTTCGCGGCGGGATCCGGTGCTCGACCTGGTCAGAGCGAGTTGCCTGGTCGTCGTTGTGGTGTTGCACGCGCTGATGGCCGGAATCACGGTCGACGCCGGTGGAATTCACATCGTCAACGCCATGGACGAAGCCGAGTGGTTCGTCCCGGCGAGCTGGTTCGTCCAGGTGATGCCGCTGTTCTTCATCGTCGGCGGATTCGCCGGAATAACGCAGTGGCGGCGGATGCGGGACCAGGGTCGGAGCGCTTTCGAATTCGTGCGGGGCAGGTTGGAGCGGCTCGCGCGACCCGCGCTGCTGGCCTTCGCGGTCGTCGGCGCCGGTCTGGCGGTGGCCGGGCTGGCGGGCGCGCCGGCCGACCTGCTCGCTCAGGTCGGCTACCGGATGGGCCAGCCGATGTGGTTCCTCGGCGTCTACCTGGGCGTCTCGGCGCTGGTCCCGGTCCTGGTGCGGGCGCACGAGAACGCGCCGCTGCGGACCCTGGGCGGACTGCTCGCGCTCGTGCTCGCGGTGGACGTGCTCGCGTCGGCCGCCCCGGCCGCCGGGTTCGCCAACCTCGCCTTCGTCTGGCTCACCGTCCAACAGATCGGCTTCTGCTACGCCGACGGCTGGTTCCGCGACCGCGCGTGGTCGGCGGGAGGAGCGGCCGGCGCGTTGGCGCTGCTGCTCGTGATCACCGCGGGCGGCCTCTACTCGGCGAACATGTACACCAACCTCAACCCGCCGACGGTCTGCCTGGTGCTGCTCGGCGTCGCCCAGATCTGCCTGGTCGCCCTCGCCGCGCCGCGGCTGCGCCGCTGGCTGGAACGGCCCCGGCCGCGGGAGTGCGCGGACGCCATGGGCAGGTGCTCGCTGACCGTCTACCTCTGGCACATGCCCGCGCTGGTGCTGCTGGCCGCCGTGCTGCTGGTGGCGCGGGCGCCGTGGCCGGAGGTGTTCAGCGCCGGGTGGTGGCTCACCCGGCTGCCCTGGATCGCGGGCATCGCGCTGATCGTCCGCGCGGTGGCGGCCGTGGTGGGCGGCGTCGAGCGCCGGGCCGCCGGTGCCGGTGCGCCGTCAGCCGGGGCAGCGGCGCTCGGCGTTCTGACCGCGATCACCGGCGTCGTGGTGGTCCTGGTCGCGGGCTTCACCGCGGTGTCGGCCGCGGTCGGCGCCGCGCTGCTGGCCGCGTCGCTCGGACTCGTGCGGCCGCGCCCCGACGCCCTGCCGGCGAGGCGGAGTTTCGCGCTCGCCACGCGGTCGGCGTGAACCCCGGTCATCCGGTCGTGAGAGCGGTCCCGTTCACGACCGGGTGGCCGTCGACCCGCCTCCGCACTGGTTCGTTCAAGAACAACTGCCGTCCCGCATGCCGGGACGTCGGTCCGGTTGAAAACCGCTGGCGTCCAGCGCCTACCCTGGAGCCTGTGAACTGGACCGTTGACGTACCGGTTGATGAGCTTCCCGAACTGCCGCCGCTGCCGCCGGAGCTGCGCTCGCAGCTCGACGAGGCGCTCGCCCGGCCCGCCGCGCAGCAGCCCCAGTGGCCCGACGCGGCGCAGGCGGCCAGCGTCCGCAAGGTGCTGGAGAGCGTTCCGCCGGTGACCGTGCCGTCGGAGGTGGACCGGCTCCGCAGGCAGCTCGCCGCCGTGGCCCAGGGGCAGGCGTTCATGCTGCAGGGCGGGGACTGCGCGGAGACCTTCGCCGACAACACCGAGCCGCACATCAGGGGCAACATCCGCACGCTGCTGCAGATGGCGGTGGTGCTCACCTACGGCGCGAGCATGCCGGTGGTCAAGGTCGGCCGGATAGCGGGCCAGTACGCCAAGCCGCGGTCGAGCAACACCGACGCCCTCGGCCTGCCGTCCTACCGCGGCGACATGGTCAACTCGCTGGTCGCCACCGAGGAAGCGCGCAGGCACGACCCGTCGCGGCTGATCCGCGCCTACGCCAACGCCTCCGCCGCGATGAACCTCTCGCGGGCGATGACCGGCGCCGGGATGGCGGGGCTCACCAAGGTCCACGACTGGAACAAGGACTTCGTGCTCAACTCGCCCGCGGGCGAGCGCTACGAGTCCGTCGCGGCCGAGATCGACCGCGGGCTGCGCTTCATGAGCGCCTGCGGCGTCGACGACTCCAGCCTGCACTCGGTGGACTTCTACGCCAGCCACGAGGCGCTGGTGCTGGACTACGAGCGCGCGATGCTGCGGCTGGACAACAGCAGGCCGCAGCCGCGGCTCTACGACCTGTCCGGGCACTTCCTGTGGGTCGGTGAGCGGACCCGCCAGCTCGACGGCGCCCACATCGCCTTCGCCGAGCTGATCTCCAACCCGATCGGGCTCAAGATCGGCCCGACGACGACGCCGGAGATGGCCGTCGAGTACGTCGAGCGCCTCGACCCGAACAACGAGCCGGGCCGCCTGACCCTGGTCAGCCGGATGGGCAACGGCAAGGTGCGCGACGTGCTGCCCGCCATCGTGGAGAAGGTCACCGCATCGGGGCACCAGGTGATCTGGCAGTGCGACCCGATGCACGGCAACACCCACGAGGCCAGCACCGGCTACAAGACCCGCCACTTCGACCGCGTCGTCGACGAGGTGCAGGGCTTCTTCGAGGTGCACCACCGGCTCGGCACCCACCCCGGCGGCATCCACATCGAGCTGACCGGTGAGGACGTCACCGAGTGCCTGGGCGGCGCTCAGGACATCTCCGACACCGACCTGGCCGGCCGCTACGAGACGGCCTGCGACCCGCGCCTGAACACCCAGCAGTCGCTGGAGCTGGCGTTCCTCGTCGCGGAGATGCTGCGCACCTGAGCATCGGCAACGCGGAAGGCCCGGGGCACCAGCGGCCCCGGGCCTTTCTCTTGCGCGGAGGAGTCTGTCCTCTTCGGACGGATCCGGCGCGTCGAGGTCGAGCGCCTCGCTACCGCGGCAGGTGTTGCTCCACCTGCGTCGCCCGCCGGAAGAGGGGACTGAACCCCAGCGGGTCGAAGCGCACCAGGGACAGCGCCCCGAGGAAGGCCGCGCAGATGCCGACCGCCACCAGCGGCCAGTTGTACATCGCCTGCTCGCCGTCGGGGGAGTAGGCGAGCACCAGGGCGACAGACGCGCCGACGACGTACGACAGCGCGCGCGGACTCCACGGCAGAGCGCAGGCCAGCGCCATGCCCCACGTCAGGTACCAGGGCAGCACCACCGGCGAGAGCAGCGCACCGGCGAAGAGCACGATCGCCGCCCGGCGCACGGCCTCAGTGCCGCCGTCGCGGGCCTGCCACCACTGCCAGACCAGGATGCCCGCGAGCACCACCGAACCGAGCGAGCGGCCCGCGGAGACGAACGCGCCGTAGTCGGCGTCGAAGAACAGCGAAGCGATGCCGAACGCCGCCTGCCCGAGCGCGGTCGGGGTCGACAGGTAGTTCACGATCATCCCGGGCGCCGACAGCGCGGGCAGCCAGCCGAAACCGACCTTCGCCAGCGCCATGCACGCGCCGAAGACCACCGCGAACAGCGCCAGCGCGGGCACCACCGCGCGCGCGAAGCGCTGCCAGCGCGGGCCGGCCAGGTGCGACGCCCACACCCACACCAGGAACGGGAGCGCGAGCCCGGCGGTCGCCTTGATCGCCATCGCCATGGTCGCCAGCGCCAGCCCGCCCGCGTGCTTGCCGTCGAGGATCAGCAGCGTGCCGACCGCGAGCAGGCCGATCATCAGCATGTCGTTGTGCGGTCCACCGACCAGGTGAACGACGGTCATCGGGCTGGCCGCGGCCAGCCACAGCGCGACCGGCAATCGCCCCCCCAGGTGACGAACCAGACCCGGAAGTGCGAAGATCAACATGCCCAGCCCGCACAGCAGCACCAGCCGCATCACGATGACACTGGAGATCATGCCGTCCCCGGCCACCAGGATCACGCCCTTGGCCACGCCCATGAAGAGCGGGCCGTACGGCGCGGGTGTCGTCTGCCACGTCGGGTGCACGTTGTCCGGGATCGGCCCCGTCAGCGCCGACGGTCCGACGGCGTAGGGATCGATTCCGTGCAGTGCGAGCAGGCCCTGACCCAGGTAGCTGTAGACGTCGCGGGTGAACAGCGGCGGTGCGGCCAACATCGGCGCCAGCCACGCCGCGGTGGCCAGCAGGACACCGCGGGAGTCGACCAGCCTGGCCAGCACGCCGCGTCCCAGCCGCACCCACGCCCACACCAGGAGGCCGAAGCCGAGGTAGACCACCGCGGTCGCCAGGTCCTTGCCGTGGCCGTAGCGCATGGCCGACAGCGGACCCGACCCCAGGATCGGGTCGTGCACCAGCACACCGGCGGCGCCGAACGAGCCGGCCAGCAGCAGGACTGAACCGATCGCACCCAGTGCGATCGTGCGCAACGGCAGCGGACCGCGCAGGCCGCGGCCGCCGTTGTCGATGACGTCGGCGGCGACGAGTTCGGTCCAGCCGGACCAACGCTGCTGCGCCGACGAGGTGGAAACACTCGGAGGCATCGTGCGGTTAATACTTCCACAACGCCCTGGCGTTAGCGGCGGGTTTCCCCCGTCATGTCGGCGATGACGGCCGAAAACCTCCGCCGGAGCGGAGGTTTTCGCAGGTAGCAGTGGTTTTTCCGACTGTGGCGCGGCAGCGGGCCGGTGCCGCGACGAGGTCGACATCACTTCCGAGGGGTGTCAGCGGCGCGGTCAGCGAAGCCGCCGCCGCGCCGCTGACACCGTCAGAAAGCGCTCACCTGGACCGAAGTGCCCGGCTCGACGCGCTTCCCGGCGAACGGGAGCTGGCCGAAGATCACCGCGTCCGGTCGCTGCCACCACTGGTGCACCTCCAGGTTCAGCCCCAGCCGCGCGGCTTCGGCCTTGGCCTGGTCCACGGTGAACTGGCTGAAGTCCGGCACCGTGACGGCGTTGGACAGCACCACCCCGACCCTGGGCGTGCCGGTCAGCAGCACCTCGGTGCCGATGGCCGGATCGGTGCCGATCACGTGGTCGGCCTCCACGTCGGCGTCGAACCGCCGGGCCGCCTCGTAGGGCTCGAAACCGGCGTTGCGCAGCGTGGCGAAGGCGTTGTCCCTGGTCATCCCGCGCACGTCGGGCACGTCCACCGGTTGCGGGCCCTTGCTCACGATCAGCGTGACCGGGGAGCTGATGTCCAGCGCCGTCCCCGGTCCCGGCTGCACGCCGATGACCTGGCCCTCCGGCACGCTCGGGTGGTAGCGGTTGACCGACTCGTTGAGCTCCGGCCGCAGCTTGGCGTCGAGCAGCGCGCTCTTGGCCTCCTCGACCGTCGCGCCCTCGGCGATCGACGGCACCTTCGGACGGCCCAGCGACACGACGAGCTGGACCTCCTTGCCGGTGACGGTCTTGGTGCCCTCCTTGGGCGTGGAGCTGATGACGGTGCCCTCGGGAACGGTGTTGTGGTGCTCGCGGACCACCGACACCGACAGCTCGGCCTGGGAGAGCACCTGGTGGGCGACGGCCTCGGGCTGGCCGACCACGCGCGGCACCTCGACGCTCGAACCGGTGCCGAGCCACCACGCGGTGAGCCCGATCAGCGCGGCCAGCACGACCACCGCACCGGCCCACGCGCCGAAGACGCGCGAACCGCGCCGCCGCTCGTCCGCGTGCCGGGTGCGGGCCGACGCGGGTGGCGCAGGCGCCTCGGCGCGGACCGCGGCCATCTCCTGGGTCTCGTCGGCGTCAGGGCCCGGGCGCTGCAACGCGCGGGTGCCCTGCGGGCCGCTGGTCGCGCCGGGCGCCGCCGGGACGGCCGGGAACTGGTCGGTCGGCGGGCCGTTGTCCACGGCGACCCGCGCCGTCTTCTCCTCGCTGGCCGGCACGGGCACGCCCACCAGCTCGATGCCCAGGTTCGCCCGCACCTGCCGCACCTCGCTGAGGAACGACGCGGCGTCGGCGGGCCGCACCGCGGGATCGCGGCGGGTCGCGCGCAGCACCAGGTCGTCGATGGCGGGCGGCAGCTCCGGCACCCGCTCGCTCGGCGCCGGGACGTCGTCGTTGACGTGCCGGTAGGCCACCGAGAGCGCCGTGTCGCCGACGTAGGGCGGCTCGCCGGTCAGCATCTCGTAGAGCACGACACCGGCGGAGTAGATGTCGGTACGGCTGTCGGCCGCGCCGGTGGTGACCTGCTCCGGCGAGAGGTAGGCCACGGTGCCCAGGATCACGCTGCCGCTGGTGGTGCCCGCCGACGCCGCGGCGCGGACCAGCCCGAAGTCGGCGACCTTGACCGAACCGTCCAGTCCGATCAGCACGTTCTCCGGCTTGATGTCGCGGTGCACCATGGCGGCGCGGTGCGCGGCGCCGAGCGCCGAGAGCATCGGCTCCAGCACGCTCAGCGCCATCGGCAGCGACAGCCTGCCCTGGTCGCGCATCAGGTCGCGCAGGGTGCACCCCTCGACGAGCTGCATCACCAGGTAGACCTGGTCACCGTCGATCTCGCGGTCCACGCCCTGGTCGTAGACCGCGACGACGTCGGGGTGGTGCAGCTTCGCCGCGGAGCGGGCCTCCAGCTCGAAGCGGGCGACGAACGAGCGGTCGCCGGAGTACTGCGGGTCCATCACCTTGAGCGCGACCGGCCGGTCGAGGCGGGTGTCCAGGCCGCGGTAGACCGCCGACATGCCGCCCCGGGCGATGAGCGAGTCCACCCGGTAGCGGCGCTCCAGCATGGCCCCGACGAGGTTGGTGCCCCGGCCGGGCCGTGTCGTCTCAGGCGTCATGTCTGGTCCGCCGCCGCTCGACGGGCGGCGCGTGGGGGTCGCCATGTGTCACGTAGCCGATGGTAGGAGAGGACGTGACCCGTCCGGTGCACGGCATCTGCGTCGCCGATGTGGCATCGTGTGGGGTGTGAGTGCGATCCCTGCCGCCCCGGATGTGCTCGCTCCCGATGTGGAGGTGATCCCGCTGCCCGACGTCGCGGAGCGACTCGGCCAGCCGGTGACCCGGGTGCACCAGCTGATTCGTGACGGTCATCTGCTCGCCGTGCGCCGCGATGGCGTGCTCGGCGTGCCGACGGCGTTCCTCGCAGGCGACGCGGTGGTGAAGGGCCTCGGTGGCACCATCACCCTGCTCAAGGACAACGGCTACAACGCCGACGAGATCCTGAGCTGGCTGTTCACCGCCGACGACTCCCTGCCCGGCACCCCGATCGACGCGTTGCGCGGCGATCGCGGCCGCGAGGTCAAGCGCCGCGCCCAGGCGATGGGCTTCTGACCAGCGCCGCGGCGACACCGCCCGGCTGAGCTGAACCGCAGGCGTTCGTACGCCTGCCACTCGACCATGCGCCGGTAAGGCCATCCGCCGGTCCGGTCTTCGTCCTGCCTGTTGAATTCCGTGCCCGGTGGCACGCCTGATGGTGTGGCCGCGCACGGGTGAAAACTGCCGTGGCCGCGAACGCGTTTGCGCAGCGCAACCGCGGATCCGGCACGACCGGAAGTGTGCCCGCACCCGCAGCCGCGGTCGCGCGATCGTGGTTCCGTGTTGCTGCCCCGGTGCACTTCCAGTGGAATTAACCTCGTTTATCCCGTGATTCAAACGTGATGTCACATCCGGCTGTTGGAATGTGTTCTAGGGGTCAGGTCTGGCAATTCGAAGTCCGGCTGGGAGGCATCGGGACGTGCGCCAGTTCGATGCGGCATTCGGCGGTGTGATCCATACTACGCTTTTCATGTTCCCGCTGGCGGTTGTTGTCGCGGTCGTCGCCGTGCTAGTGCGTTGTCGCTGGTTGCGGGTGCAGCACGCGATTCGCATTTCCGTCGTCGACGTGGCTCTGGTCTATTCGACGCTTTTTGTGGTCCATTTGGTGGTAATTCC
This sequence comes from Saccharopolyspora erythraea NRRL 2338, assembly GCF_000062885.1. Taxonomy (NCBI): domain Bacteria; kingdom Bacillati; phylum Actinomycetota; class Actinomycetes; order Pseudonocardiales; family Pseudonocardiaceae; genus Saccharopolyspora; species Saccharopolyspora erythraea. The sequence continues at coordinate 1,883,852 of NC_009142.1, forward strand.
GCAGCCGGTGGTGGTGGAAAACGCCGTTCGACTGGTACCGGGAACCGATCTCGGGGTGGCGGTGCACGCCGAGCCCGGCGATATCGCACCGTGGCTGCAATTGCTCGGAAATCTGTTGCTGCTGTTGCCGCTGGGCGCGCTGCTGCCGTTGCGGCTGGCCGCGGTCGACTCCTGTGCGAAGGCCGCGCTCGTCGTCCTCGCGACCACCTGCTGCATCGAACTGGTGCAGTACGCGGTGCTGACCGGCCGGGTGGTCTCGGCCGACGACGTCCTGCTCAACACCGCGGGCGGCCTGGCGGGGGCGTTGCTCTCGCGGCGCTGGTGGGCCGACTTCCGGGTCCCGCAGCCGCGGCCGGAGGCCGCGCGGGCACGCGCCGCCGCGCTGCGGCCCCAGTACGCCCGCCCTCACGGCGGCTGACGAGAGTGACCCGGCAGCGCCCGGTCACCCGGTGATGCGGTGGGCGGCGAGCCTGCCGGAGATCAGCACCGGCGGCACGCCGACGCCCGGCGTGGTGCCCGAACCGGCCAGCACCACGTTGTCCAGCCCCCGAACCAGGTTGCGCGGCCGGAACGGGCCGGTCTGGGCGAAGGTGTGCGCGGCGGAGAACGGCGTGCCCGCGGCGTGCCCCTGCGCCGCCCAGTCCAGCGGGGTGACCAGCCGCCGCACCTCGACCGAGTCGGCGAACCCGGTGAAACCGCGGCGCTCGAGGACCGCGAAAAGTTCGTCGGTGTAGGCGGGGCCGATCCGCTCCCAGTCGATCCGGCCGGCGGCGAGGTTGGGGCACGGCGCGAGCACGTAGTGCAGTTCGCGGCCCGGCGGTGCCAGCGACGCGTCGGTCGCGGTGGGCCGCGTGACCAGCAGCGACGGGTCCGACATCAGCGTGCCGTCGCGGATGATCTCGGTGAACGTGCGGTCCCACGCCGCGCCGAAGGAGATGGTGTGGTGGGCGGTTCCGGGCCAGCTGCGGGTCGTGCCGGCGTGCAGGACCAGCGCCGACGGCGACCAGCGCAGCCGCCGGCGCGGGGCTGCGCCCAGCAGGCGGTAGGTGACCGGCAGGTCCGGGGTCATGACCACGGCGTCGGCGCTGATCCGCTCCCCGGCCGCGGTGGTCGCGGCGGTGATCCGGTCGCCGCGGCGTTCCAGGCCGGTGATCTCGGTGTCGTACCGGAAGTCCGCACCGACCTCGCGCGCGGCGTCGGCCATGGCCGCGGGCACGGCGTGCATCCCGCCGCGCGGGAACCACACGCCGTTGACGGTGTCCATGTAGGAGATGACCGAGTACAGCGCCAACGCGCGGCGGGGGTCCAGGCCGGCGTAGAGCGCCTGGAACGAGAACACCCGCCGCAGGCGCTCGTCGTGCAGGTACCGGCCGATGGCCGGGCCGAGCCTGCCGAACCCGCCGAGCGCGGTCAGCCGCGCCAGCTCCGGCGACACCAGGTCCAGCGGCGAGTCGAAGTTCGCGTCGATGAACCGCCGCATCTCGGCCCGGTACACCTCGGTCAGCCAGCGCCGCAGCCGCCGGTACCCGGCCGCCTCCGCCGCGCCCGCGAAGCGGCGGACCTCCGCCTCCATCGCCTCCGCGTCGGTGTGCACGTCCAGCGCCGACCCGTCGGCGAACCGGGCCCGGTACGCGGGCCGCAGCGGCACCAGGTCGAGGCGTTCGCGCAGCGACGAGCCGACCGCGGCCAGGGCGTCGTCGACCAGGTCGGGCATCGTCAGCACGGTCGGGCCGGTGTCGATCCGGTAGCCGTCGACGCGCAGCGTCCCCGCCCGGCCGCCGGGGGTGGACTCGCGCTCGACCACGGTCACCCGGCGTCCGGCGCCGGCCAGGTACAGCGCCGCCGACAGTCCCGCCAGCCCCGCCCCGACCACCAGGACGTGGTCCACGGGACCGCTGACGCGCCGCATCAGCGGTTCCGGTCGGTGACCGCCACGGCCAGCTCCGCCAGCCGCGACGCGGCGGGCTCGGCCAGCCCGGCGCCGTGCAGCGCGGCCATCGCGGTGCCGGTGAGCTCGGTGATGCGGCGTTCGACGGCGTCGACCGCGCCCAGCCGCCGAAGGGCCTCCCTGCTCTGCTCGACGCGCTTCTCGTCCAGGTTCTCGTCGCCCAGCACACCGCGCAGCAGGTCGAGGGCGTCCTGGTCGCCCTGACCCTGGGCGCTTTCCAGGGCTTCGGCGATCAACAGGGTCCGCTTGCCCTCGCGCAGGTCGTCGCCCGCGGGCTTGCCGGTGACCTCGGGGTCGCCGAACACGCCGAGCAGGTCGTCGCGGAGCTGGAATGCGACGCCGATGTCGCTGCCGAAGCGCCGCAGAGCCTCCAGCGCCGTCTCGTCGGCACCCGCGAGCTCCGCGCCGAGCTCCAGCGGGCGCTGAACGGTGTAGGAGGCCGACTTCAGCTCGTCGATGCGCAGCGCGGCCTGCGGCGTCTCGTCACCGCGCACCGGACCCAGCAGGTCCAGGTACTGGCCGGCGAGGACCTCGGTGCGCATCGCCCGCCACGGGCGCAGGCCGCGCGCCATGGCCTCCGGCGGCAGGCCGGAGGCGTGCAGCATGTCGTCGGCCCACGCCAGGGCCAGGTCGCCGAGCAGGATCGCGGCGGCCATGCCGAACTGCCGGTCCTCGCCGTTCCAGCGCTGGTGCCGGTGCAGCGCGGCGAACGCCTGGTGCACGGTCGGGTTGCCGCGGCGGGTGTCGGAGTCGTCGATCAGGTCGTCGTGGACCAGGGCGCACGCCTGCAGCAGCTCCAGCGAGCTCGCGGCGCGCAGCATCGCCTGCGCCTGGGGACCGTCGGCCGCACCGCCCGCGGCGCGCCACCCCCACCACGCGAAGGTGGGGCGGATGCGCTTGCCGCCGCCCAGGACGAAACGCACGAGCTCGTCCACCGCCGTCGCGAAAGCCGCGTCGAGCTCGCGGCTCTGGGTACGGCGGGTCCGCAGGTAGTCGGCCAGGGTCTCCTGCACCCGACCGGGCAGATCTGCTTCCACGACGGCGTCCTCGGCGGTGGCTTGCTCACGGGCCAAATGCGGTACAGGCACCTCACCATCCTCTTCGATGGCGGGTGCGGCATCCCGTCCACCCTGCTCGTGTGCGGGCTGTGACCAGCGCGAACCCGGAGCGTAGCGACGCTCGGCGGCGAGCTCCGGCCGGCTGCTGCCCTGGCCGTGGCGGGGACCACGACTCCAGCGGCAGCGCTCGTGCCGCTTACGCTTTCCCCATGACGGCGGTGGTGGACCGGCTGGCAGGCGGGCGCACGGGGTTCTCGGTGGAGTTCTTCCCGCCGCGCGACGACGAGGAGGAGCGCATCCTCTGGCGCGCGGTGCGCGAGCTCGAACCGCTGGACCCGGCGTTCGTGTCGGTGACCTACGGCGCGGGCGGCTCCAGCCGCGACCGCACGATCCGCACCACCGGCCGGATCGCCCAGGAGACCACCCTGACGCCGGTCGCGCACCTGACCGCCGTGAACCACTCGGTGGCCGAGCTGCGCAACGTCATCGGCTGGTACGCCGCCGTCGGCGTGTGCAACGTGCTGGCCATCCGCGGTGACCCGCCGGGCGACCCCAACGGCGAGTGGGTGACGCACCCGGAGGGCCTGACCTACGCCGAGGAGCTGGTGCGGCTGGTGCGCGAGCTGGGCGACTTCTGCGTCGGCGTCGCGGCCTTCCCGCACGGACACCCGCGCTCGACCTGCCTCGACACCGATGTCGAGCACCTGGTGCGCAAGATCCAGACCGGGGCCGAGTTCGCCGTCGCGCAGCTCTTCCTGGAGCCGGAGCACTTCCTGCGGCTGCGCGACCGCATGTCGGAGCGGGGCTGCGACGTGCCGCTGCTGCCGGGCATCATGCCGATCACCACGCCGCGTGTTCTGCGCAAGTTCGGCGAGCTGTCGGGAGCGCCGGTGCCGCCCGCCGTGCTGGAACGCCTCGAGCCGTTGGCCGACGACGCCGCGGCGTTCCGCGCCGAAGGCGTGGTGCTGGCGACGGAGCTGTGCGAACGGCTGATCGCCGAGGGCGTGCCCGCGCTGCACTTCTACACGCTCAACCGCTCGAAGGCCACGCGGGAGGTCGTGTCCAACCTGGGCCTGCTGCCCGCCCGCGCCTGAGCACACGCGCCGCCGGGGAAGCCGCCGAGCGCCCTCCACAATGGGGTGGTGGCGCGAACCAGGAGATGGTGAACGTGTCCCGGCCCGCCGTGATCGCCGACATGGACGGCACGCTGGTCGACGTGAGCGGCATCCGCCACCACGTCACCGGACCGGAACGCGACTTCGCCGCCTTCCACGCCGCCTCGATCGACTGCCCGCCCAACCCCGGCGTCGTCGCCGAGGTGCGCGAACACGCCGCGCTCGGTCGCGACGTCGTCGTGGTCACCAGCCGCTCCCGCCGGTGGGAGCGGCTGACCTCGATGTGGCTGGCGCTGCACGACGTGCCGACGGACGCCCTGTTCATGCGCCGCGACGGCGACTACCGGCCCGACGTCGAGGTCAAGCGCGACATCCTGGCGGGCATCCGGCGCCGCTGGGACGTCCGGCACGCGATCGACGACAACCCCGCCGTGATCGCGCTGTGGCGGGAGGCGGCGATTCCCGTCTCCGTCGTCCCGGGCTGGCCCGGCTGACCTGGGCGCGCTGCGGCTATCGGAACGCCATCGGGAATGCGCTCCTGGCCGGCGCCGTTGTGGATCTCGGTGGCTCGGCCCGGCGTCCGTCCTCCTCTCCAAGGGACACCGGGCCGTCCGGCCGGGTCGCAGGGCTCTTCCCCCAAGCGCCGCGACCCGGCCACCTCGGACCTCTCCTACGCGGAGTGCTGGGCGAGGATCTCGCGGTGCAGGTCGAGCAGTCGCGGAACGTCCGCGCGATCCGCCCTGGCCATGCCGCATTCGGTGCAGATGCCCCAGGGCCCGCTGCCGCCCGGCAGGTACCGGTCGACCAGTGCGACCTGCGCCTCGGTCGTCCCCGCAGCCTGCTCCTCGGGGTGGTACGGCACGAGGGCGAAGAAAAGCTCGGTCCCAGGCCCGGTCCGCAGGTCGGCGAGAGGCGCGAAGTACGCCTCGTCCGCCCGGTACTGCGGCACGGTGAACGACAGCCAGTCCAGCGGCCGGCGGGCGCGGCGGACGACGGCGTTGGCGAGCCGCACCTGCGTGGCGAGCGATTCCGGCTCGACCATGTGCTCGTGCCCGGCGTCGCCGTAGCAGAGATGCACTCCGGCGTGCACGTCGCCGGGCACGCGGTCGACGAGGCCGGCGAGCTGCCCGGAATGCTCGTCGAGGGTCTCCGGAGCAAGGTCGGCGGTGACGGTCTCCACCGCCGCGTCCCACTGCACGGCCAGGTCTCGGTGCGGCACCGCGGCCAGGATCCGGTCGAGGTCGGCGAGCAACGCGCGCTCATAGGACGGGGTGATACGCGGCCTGTCCGCCGGGTGGAAGAGTTGGCTCACCGCCTGCGGTGTCGGGTACTCGACCTGGAACCGCACGTCCGCCGGCACGACGCCCTCGGCGCGCAGCTCGCGGAACGTCGCGTACGAAGCCCGGTACTCGGACGCGTAGCCGATCTCCGGCCACGCGATCCGGTCGGGGTCGGTCGCGTCGGAGACGCGCAGTGTCGGACCGCCTCCGTACGGGCCCTCCGCGCCGGGCTCGCCCGCGACGAGCTCGAGACCGGGTGTGGCCTCCAGCCGCGGCCGCTGGTAGCCGATCCACTGCGCGCGTTCACCGGTCTCCCCGTCGGGTAGCCTGCGCAATCCGCGTGGCACCCGTTCGGCGAGCGTGCGAAGGACGGTCGTGGTGTCGGGCAGGTTCACCCCACCGTTGAAGTGGACTGCGACAGGTGGCATCGGTACCTCGAATCCGAGTCGTGGGAACAGTCCGCCTCCGCCGGAGCGCGATGAGGCGGCTCGACCCACTGTTCCGGCGGAAGTGGCCAGGTTCTGGCCGCTTCCCGGGGCAGGATCGGGGAATGCCAGAGACCTCCGCGCGGCTGCTGCTCCTGCTGTCCCTCCTCCAGGCCCGGCGCGAGTGGCCGACCGACGAGCTCGCGGCGCGGCTGGAGGTCAGCCGCCGGACCGTGCGCAGGGACGTCGACCGCCTGCGCGATCTCGGCTACCCCGTGCACGTCACCAGGGGACCGGGCGCCGCCTACCGGCTGGACGCCGGGTCGCGGCTGCCGCCGCTGCTGTTCGACGACGAGCAGGCCGTAGCCGTCGCGGTCGCGCTGCGGACCGCGCCGACCACGGTCTCCGGCATCGACGAGGCGGCCGCGCGGGCGCTGGCGACCATCCGGCAGGTGATGCCCGCGCGGCTGCGGCACGCGATCGACGCGATGCGGGTGACCCCGCTGGCCAACCCGTGGGAGCTGGCCGCCCCGCGGGTGGACTCCGGATTGCTGCTCTCGCTGGGCACGGCGGTGCGCGGCGGTGAGGTGCTGGCGTTCGACTACCTCGACCACTCCGGACCCGGCGAGGAGCGGCAGCCGTCGAGACGGGTCGAACCGCACCACCTCGTCATCTGGAGCGGCCGCTGGTACCTGGTCGGATGGGATCAGGGACTCCCCGGCTGGGCCGCCTTCCGGGTCGACCGCGTCTCCGCACCCACCGCGACCGGACGCCGGTTCGCCCGCCGGGAACTGCCGGGTGGCGACGTAGCAGCCTTCGTGACCAGCCAGTTCGACCGCGGTGACGTGCCCGGCCACTGGCCGTGCCGCGGTGAGGTCGTGCTGGACGCACCGGCGGAGGTCGTCGCCCGCTGGGCACCGGGCGGTCCCGTCGTCGAGGCACTCGGACCGGACCGCTGCCGCCTCGTCCTCGGCGCGTGGTCGTGGATCGGTCTCGCCGCGCTGGTCGGCACCTTCGCCGCCGACATCGAGGTGATCGGCCCGCCCGAGCTCGTCGCCGCGTGCGCCGAGCTGTCCCACCGGTACGCCGCCGCGGCTGGCTTTCCGGCCCCGCAAGGCGGCTGACCCCGGCGTCCGCCGGCGTGCCTCGACCGGTCCGCCGTGGCCCTACCGGCTCGTTCTGCGCTCGTCGTTGGGCCGGTGCGCCCGTTCGTGCGACTGCTGCGCGAGCACGCCGACCAGGACCGCGGCCCCCAGCGCCACGCCGCCGATCAGCAGCGCCCACGTCAGCCACGCCTGGTCCTGGTCACCGGAGTACTGGTAGGTCGCCGACAGCTCGTTGAGCTCGCCCGCCTCCGGGTGCCAGGTGACCATGCCCGCGGTCTCCTGCCCGTTGGTGTTGGTGATCTCGCCCGGCGCGCTGAGCTCGACGGTGAACGCCGAGTCGGTGCCCGACAGCGGCGTCAGGTCCACCGCCCCGTCCAGGATCACCAGCGAACCGCTGCGCTTGAGCTGCAGCCGGTAGCGGGAGTCCGACGGGTTGAGCGCCTTGGCCAGCCGGTCGAGCTCCTCGAACGTCAGGCCCTGGAACGACAGGTGCGAACCCACCCGCCCGTCCGCCGAGTACGGCTCCACGCTGACCCTGTCGGCCAGGTCGGGCGGTGGCTCGAGCCGGAACGGCACCTGGCCGTCCGGGGTCTGGGTCGAGACGAGGAGTTCACCCGACACGAGGTCCTCGTTGTCGATGCTCAGGGACGCCCTGGCGTGCAGGCACCCGCTGAGCAGCACCGCGCTCAGCCCGATCACCAGCAGCAGCGCCGCGCGCATCCGGAGGCCGGCCGCGCGGACGGTTCTTCCCCGCACATCACCGATCTTCCCATCCCCGGCGGGTTTCCGCCGTGCGTGCGGAATCCGGCTGGCGCAGCGGGATAGCGTTTCCGGCATGGGATCGAACCACAACGGTGTGCACGAGATCAGCGACCGGTTCGTCGACGAGCTGGCCGCGCTCGACCCGATCGCCGGAACCTACCTGGGGATTCCGGGCGGGGACGACAAGCTGACCGACTACTCGCCGCAGGGCCACCAGGCCCGCGCCGAGCTGGCCCAGCGGTGCCTGGCGGAGGTCTCCGCCGCGACACCGGCCGACGAGGGGGAGCGCATCGCGCAGGCGGTGTTCGCCGAGCGCGTCGGCCTCGACCTGGAGCTGCACGACGTCGGTGCGGACATGGCGGCGCTGAACGTGATCGCCAGCCCCGTGCAGGACCTGCGCCAGGTCTTCGACCTGATGCCGACCTCGACCGCGGAGGACTGGCGCACCATCGCCAAGCGGCTGGCCGCGATGCCGGGTGCGGTCGACGGGCTGCGCGCGGGGCTGAGCGAGGCGGCGGCGCGGGGCAACGTCGCGGCCGCCCGCCAGGTCAACAAGGTCGCCGAGCAGTGCGAGACCTGGTCCGGGCGGGACGGCGAGTCGTTCTTCGCCGCGATGGTCTCCCGCGCCGAGGTGGACCAGGCGCTGCGCGCCGACCTGGACTCGGCGGCCGGTGCCGCGGCCGAGGCGTACGCGGGTCTCGCGCGCTTCCTGCGCACGGAACTGCTCCCGGAGGCGCCGGAGAAGGACGCCGTCGGCGAGGAGCGCTACCGGCTCTGGTCGCGCTACTTCACCGGTGCCCGGCTCGACCTCCGGGAGGCCTACGAGTGGGGCTGGGGCGAGTTCTCGTCCATCGAGGCCGAGATGAAGCAGGTGGCCGACCGCATCAAGCCGGGCGCGACGCTGGCCGAGGCCGCCGCGCTCCTCGACGCCGAACCGCGCTACCAGGTGCGCGGCCGGCGCGAGTTCGAGAACTGGATGCAGCAGCTTTCCGACGAGGCGCTGCGCGAGCTGCGCGGCAAGCACTTCGACATCCCCGACCGGCTGATGACCCTTGAGTGCAAGATCGCGCCGCCCGGTGGCGGTGTCGGCGCCTACTACACCGGTCCGACCGACGATTTCTCCCGCCCGGGCCGGATGTGGTGGTCGGTGCCCGCCGACCGCGAGGAGTTCCCGACCTGGCGCGAGGTCTCGACCGTGTACCACGAAGGGGTGCCCGGCCACCACCTGCAGGTCGCCACGTCGGTGCACGAGTCCGGACGGCTGAACAAGTTCCAGCGGCTGGCGTGCTTCGTCTCCGGGCACGGCGAGGGTTGGGCGCTCTACGCCGAACGGCTGATGCGCGAGCTGGGCTACCTCGACGACGACGGGAACCTGCTCGGCATGCTCAACGACCAGCTCTTCCGGGCCGCCCGGGTGGTCGTCGACATCGGCATGCACCTGGAGCTGGAGATCCCCGCGGGCACCGGCTTCCACGAGGGCGAGCGGTGGACGCCGGAGCTCGGCCTGGAGTTCCTGCTCACCCGCACCATCCAGGACCCGGCGCACGTGCGGGACGAGGTGGACCGCTACCTCGGCTGGCCGGGGCAGGCGCCGTCCTACAAGCTCGGCGAGCGGCTGTGGCTGGCGGCCCGCGAGGACGCCAGGAAGCGCCACGGCGACGCTTTCAGCCTCAAGGACTTCCACCGCGACGCGCTGCGGATGGGAGCCATGGGCCTGGACACCCTGCGCGAGCAGCTCGCCAGGCTCTGACACCGCGCGGTCCGCGCCGGTGGCCGGGGCGGACCGCAGTAGACCGCGGCCGGTGCCGATGCGCCGGTACCGGCCGCGGTGCACAGGGTGCCGCACCGGCTGCGGTGAGTGCGCGGCGTGCGGTGCGGCTGACGTCGCACCGCTGGCCGTGAGTGCGCGGTGCGCCGATGGCGTCGCACCGGCTGCGGTGAATGCGCGGGGTACGGCGCCAGCGGCGGCCGTGAGTGCGCGGCGTACCGCGTCGATGACATTCGCACCGGCCGCGGAGCCGATCGACTTCGGCCCCGTCCGCCGTGCCGGTCCGCCGTGCGGCCGGGTCTCCGTCCGCCCGCTAGCGCGGGTCGAGCGGCAGCGGGCGGCCGAGGACCGCGAACGGGCGCGGGTCGCCCGTGAAGTGGTAGTCGCGCAGCACGTCCTGGAACCCGACCCTGCGGTACAGCCGCCACGCCCGCGTCGGGCCTTCCGGCGTGGACAGCAGCACCTTGCCGCCGGGCGCCCCGTCGAGCAGCCTGCGCAGGACCTCCTCGCCGAGGCCGCCGCCCTGGCTGTCCGGGCGCACGTGCAGCTCGGTCAGCTCGAAGTAGTCGTGCAGCCAGGTCTCGACGGCCTCGTCGTCGTGCTTGGCCAGCAGGCCGCGCCGGACCTGCTCGTGCCACCACTGGCCGCTGTTGCCGAGGTAGCCGTAACCGATGCCGACCAGCTCGTCCCGCTCGTTGAACGCACCGACGCAGCGCCAGCCGGGACGCAGCATGTGCGCCGACCACATCGGGGCGCGCTGCTGCGCGGTCGACGGCGGGTAGCCCATCGCGTTCACGTAGATCTCGATGGCTTCGCCGAGGCGTTGCCGGAGCTGGTCGGCGGAGAGTTCGGCGACCCGGTCGTGGCGGGGGGAGGGCGCGGCTGTCACGCGCCGACACTAAAGGGTCAGGCGCCCTCCGCGTGTGTCCGGGCGGGTGATCACCGCCGATCCCACCACTCGAACAGGTGAGCTACGGCGCAGTGCTTGAGTCGATCCTGGCCACCGGCTAATCTGGACTTGTTCGAACTGAGGTTCGATATCCCCTCCCAGGATGTCGCCATCGCGCGGTTCGGACACCGCCCGGCGGGAGAGTGGGGGAAGCACCCTCCCGCCGGGCACCGCCGGCTTCCCCACGGCAGCGCGCATACACGGACGTGCTCGTCCCGTCGTGCACTCGACCTCGAGGAGAACGCCGATGTCCCTCTCAGCTCACCTGTCGATACCGGCCCCGCGACGCTCCCCGGACGACCACTGGCCGGCACCGGCCCCGGCGGCCCAGGCGCCTGCCGGATCGCTTTCGCTGCTGGTGCAGGCCAGGGCGTGCCTGCTCGAAGCCGAGCGGACGGAGAAGCCCGCCGAGCGCTACATCGCCGCTCACATCGCCGCGCTGCGCGCCGCGACCGCCGTGGTCGTGGCACGTTCCTGGCAGCGGGAGCGCTCCCGCCCGACCAGCGTGTGGCGGCTGCTGACCGACGCCGCACCGGAGTTACGTGACTGGGCCGGTTTCTACGCGGCCAAGTCGGACCGCCGCGCAGCGGCCGAGGCGGGCATCCCGGGCATCACCGCCGGCGATGCCGACGAGCTGCTGCGGCGGTCCGAGGAGTTCCTGGACATCGTCGCGCGAAGTCTTTCGGGGGTGATTCGATGATGGCCTGCGCGATGGTCGATCACGGGCGAATGCTCGACCTGCTCGCGAGCGAGGGACAGCTGCTCACCGCCGCCACCCACGACGCGCACGCGGACCTGCCGGTTTCCGGTGCGTCCGGGCGCACGCTGGGGCAGTCGGTCGGGCACCTGGGCGATCTGTGCGAGGACGCGCTGTCGTGGATGGGCGCGTCGGAGAGCGCGGCGCGCAACTGGGGTCCGCCTCGGCAGGCGGGTCTGCGCGAGCTCACCGGCCGGTTCACCGCGAGGCTGGCCGACCTGCTCGCCGAGTTCGGCACCAGGTCGCCGCAGGAGCGCTGCGCGACGTGGTGGCCGCACGACCACACCGTGGGTTTCTGGCTGCGGCGGATTCTGCACGCGACGACGGTTCACCGGGTCGACGTGCAGACGGCGGCCGGGGTGGAGATGACCCCGATCGACCCCGCCCTCGCGCTGGACGGCATCGACGAGGTGCTGCGGCTGTGGTTCGGCTACCGGCTGCGCGCGCTCGGCATCAGCCCCACCCGGCCCTGCTCGGTCGTCGTCAAGGCCGCGGGCCGGTCGTGGCGGGTGTCGGCGACACCGCAGGACATCGAGGTCTGGTCGCCGACGGACGAGCCGTCAGCGCCCGGTACGGGCGCGGGTCGTCCTGGTGCGGGCCCGGCTGGTGTCCTGGGGGGCTTCGGTGCCAGTGGCCCGGGTGGCTTCGGTGCGAAGGGCTCCGACGGCTGCGGCGGTTCCGTCGACTCCGAGGTGAGCGCGGTGCTCAGCGGCGAGCCCCCGGCGGTCTACCTGTGGCTTTGGGGTCGACTCCCGGATCGTGCGGTGACCGCCGACGGCGACCCGGACGCCATCGCCCAGCTCTGGGGCCTCCTGCGCCTGGCGACCCGTTGAAGGTGCGGGTGCGGCGAGGGGCCGGGGGGAGACCGGGCTGGGCGGCGGATAGCGGACGGCGGCCGGTGGGGCGGGAAGTGCGGTGTGCGGGGCGAATGCCGGCGGCTTGGCGACCTGGCTGGCGGTCGCGCAGGCCAGACGCCCGGGCATGGAACCTGGCTGGGCGGTCACGGCTGGCTAGTGGACGAGGGCTGGCTAGCGGGCATGGACGTGGCTGGGTGGTCACGGCTGGCTAGTGGATCAGGGCTGGCTAGCGGGCATGGACGTGGCTGGGTGGTCACGGACTGGCTAGTGGACGAGGGCTCGCTAGCGGACATGGACCTGACTGGGGGCACGAACTGGCTAGTGGACCGCTGACTAGCGGACATGGGCCTCGCCGGGCGGTCACGGCGGGCGAGCAGGCGGAGTCGTGAGCAGAGGCGCGCGGCTCTGCGGCGCGGCAATCACGGAACGGCGGGGAGCGGAACGGCGGGAACGCGCCTGCCGAAACGATTTCCGCAGCACATGCACCCGGTCCGGCGCTCGCGCATCGACCTCGCTTCGCGCATCCGCTCGGCGCCGTCCCACACCCGTGCCGCCGCTCCAGCTTCGCTGCGCCGGCGCTTCGCGCTCCGGCGGGCTCGCTCCGCTTCGCGCCGACCCGCTTCGCACTGCGCCCGGCGCTTCGCCTCCGTGCGCCCGGAGCGCCGCCCTGCCGGGCGTCCCACTGCGCTCGCCGCACGCAGGCTCGCGTCGCCCTGCCGGGCTCCGCCCACCGCCGCTCGCGCTCCGACGCAGCGCCCTCGCGGGCGCCCGCTCCGCGCGCTGCCCGCTCCACGCGCTGCCGCTCGCACTTCGCGCTCCGCTGCAGCGCCCTCCCCGGGCGCCGGAGCGCCGCGCTCCGCACGCGGCTACCGCCCGCCGCCGCTGAAGATGCCGATGCCGTTGGCGACGGGGCGTTCGCGGCCGTCGGAGGGGTTGTTGCGCACGGTGACGTGCTGGGCGCCTGCTTCGCGGGCGACGAGGGTGGTGGAGCCGCCGCCGTCGAGGTTCACGGCGTCGTCGGCGCCGGAGCGCTTGAGGAGGTCGGCGAGTTCGCTGACGGTGAGTCCGGCGCTGACCTGGGAGCGGCCGTCCATGGCGACCAGGTAGACGCGTTTGCCGTCCGCGCTGGCCCCGGCGGAGGTCCGCGGCGCGAGGGCCTGGTCGTCCAGGCCGGGCAACGCCGTGCCGTCGCGCAGGATCGGGAACCCGCCCACCACGAACCGGAACTCGGGCACGCCGACCGGAGCGAGCTGGTAGTCGACCGACACCGGGTCGCCGGGCTTGAGGTCGTCGAGCTCGCCGACGCCGTCTTCGCGGCCGACCAGCACGAAGTCGCCGGCGGCGATGGCTCCCGCGCCCGGTTCGGGGCGGACCTCGGCGACCTTGCCGTCGCGCACGACGATCTCGATGGTGGTGTCGCTGCACGGTGCGCCGCGGTCGGTGTCGGTGCCGCAGGTGGCCCTGACGCGCGAGGTCGTCCCCCACGCCTCGGTGAAGACCCCGACTCCGCCGACCGGGATCGCGTATTGGTTGAGCCCGTCGACGCCGAGGACGCCGTGGCCGGTTTCGATCTTGCCTTCGAGCCGGACGCTCGCCACCCGCGCCGTCCGGTCGCTGCCCAGGCCGAAGACGTCTTCGGTCGAGGTGCCCTCCGGCAGTCCGGGACCGAACCGCTGCCCGTCGGGCACCGCGCCCTTGCGCGCCTCGCCCGCGGCGATCTCGGCGCCCACGGCGGAGCCGGTCGGCTCGACGCCTTCGTGTTCGTCGGTGTTGTTGAAGAAGTCCCCGTTGACCCCGGCCACCGCACCCTGGCCGTCGGCGAGCGCGGAGATCGCGGTCGGTTCGGTCACGGTTTTGCGGTGCAGCAGGCCGAGATCGACCAGCGGGTTGGCGAGGTCGGCTTCCAGGACGTAACCCTGGGTCGACCCGTGGCCCGTCTCCCACGTGAACGAGCGGAAGGTCACCCCGGGCGCGACCTGCTCCTCGCCGGAGAACAGGACGTCGGAGGCCAGCGGCTCCGGGGCCGCCGCGGCCGTGCTGCTCTGGACGAGAGCGAGACCGCACACCACGGCCAGTCCCGCGGCCAGCCGTCGCCGTGCCGGGCCGGAGACCTTGCGACGTCCTGTCGGGCCGTCGGCCGTGCGCCGTCTTGCGGTGGAGTTCGGGGTCACCGTGCAGCACCTTTCGGCCGGGGACGGGCGTTCCGGGAGCAGATCATTCCCCGGTGAATGCGCGGTGGTGAACAGTTGACGAAATTGTGGCCAGTTTTGTTCAGTCTCGACGAATCCGCGGAAACGCCTGGGGCCGCCCACCGGCGAGCCGCTGGAGAACCCTCCCGGAGCACGCACGGAGGTCGCTCATTCGGCGAACCCACTGGAACGCCGGAAGGGCGCCCATTTGACGAGCCCACTGGAGGACGCCAGAAGGACGCCCATTCGACGAGCCCGCTGGAGTGCTCCCGGGGGCCGCGACGGGCCCGCCGGAGAGCGCCCGGACGGGCGCCCATCCAGCGGGCCCGCGCCGCGTCACACGGCGGCCAACTGCGCGTTCCAGCGCCGCGACCGGTGCAGCCGCCACAGCAGACCGCCGCACACCAACCCGAGCGCGCAGAGAGCGCTCCACGGCAGCCAGGGCAGTCCGGCGCCCCGCGCCACGTCGAGGGCGCTGCCGGTCAGCAGGTTGCCGAGCATGATCCCCACCCCGCACACCGTGTTGTACAGGCCGTAGTAGCTGGCCACGAGGCGTTCGCCGGACAAGCGGACGATGGTGTCCATCTCGAACGGGAAAACCACGAGCGTGCCCAGCGACAGCATCGCCGCCGACAGCACCAGCGGGCCGAAAGTGGCCACAGTGGACTGACCCGGCTGCGCCGCACCGGCCAGCAGCGGCAGGAACGACAACCCCATCAGCGCCAGTCCGCCCGCCAGGCACGTGCCGGGGCTGAACTTCTCCTGGCACCACGCGGTGATCCGCACCTGCCCCGCGATCGCCAGCACGCCCGACACGGCGAACAGCACCGCCACCGCCGCGGTCGCGGTCCGCTCGTCACCGGCCAGCCGCCGCGCCTCGAGCGGCAGCGCGAGGTAGATCTGGTAGTTCAGCACGTAGCTGCCGGTCATCACCAGCGAGAACAGCACGAACGGGCCGTTGCCGAGCATCGTCCGCCATTCCGCCAGCACCGATGTCCGCCCCCGCGCGGGTGCGCCGGTGCGTTGCGGCAGCGAGCGGATCTGCAACACGGTCAGCACAAGGAAGATCCCGGCCGCCGCAAGGCAAGTGATCTCGAACGCGACTCCGGTCAGCGCCAGCCCGGCGAGCGGCCCGAGCAGGATGCCGGTCTGGTAGAAGACGTTGAACAGCGCGAACGCCTCGACCCGGCGGTCACCGGCCTCGGCCGACAGGTACGCGCGGACGGCGGGGTTGAACAGCGCCCCGGCGAACCCGGTCGCCGCCGAGGCGACCAGCAGCGCTGGCAGGCTGTCGACCAGGCCGATCAGCGCGAATCCGCCGGTGCGCAGGGCACATCCGGCCACGATCAGCGGTTTGTAGCCGAAGCGGTCCGCCAGCGTGCCGCCGATCAGGAACATGCCCTGCTGGGCGAAGTTGCGGACGCCCAGCACCAGGCCGACCACCCACACCGCCAAGCCCAGGTCCCCGGCCAGGTAAGCGGCGAGGTAGGGGATGAGCATGTAGAACCCGAGGTTGATGGTGAGCTGGTTGAGCATCAGCATCCGCACGGGCGCCGGGAAGGACCGGAAGCGGGTCAGCAGCCGCATCAGGACCTCCCGAACCGAATCGGGTCCAGCACGGTCCGGCATCGCGTCCAGCGCTCGACCTTGACGCTGAACGGATCGGCGATCCGCTCAGGTTCGACCGGTGCGGTGTCCAGGAGCAGGCCGTGCTCACGGCAGTAGCCGTCGTTGTAGACGGTGTCGAAGTAGCGCTCCGGTCCGTCCGGGAAGACCGCGGCGATGCGGGCCTCCGACGGCTCGGTCCGCGCCAGCCAGCCCGCCACCAGCGCCACCGCCCCGACGCTCCAGCCGCCGCTGGTGCAGTGCGCTGCCGCCAGCCGCCGCGCCGCCCACACCGCCTCGGCCGCGCCGACCCAGTGCACCTCGTCGAACGCCTGGTGGTCGACGTTGCTCGGATGGATGCTGGAGCCGAGCCCGCGCATCAGCCGCTTGCGGGCGGGCTGGCCGAAGATCGTCGACCCGGTGGTGTCGACCCCGACCAGCTTCAGGTGCGGGAAGTACTCCCGCAGCGTCCTGGACACCCCGGCGGAATGCCCGCCGGTGCCGACCGAGCAGACCAGGACGTCGATCCGCCCGAGCTGCGCGACGAGTTCCAGCGCCAGTGAGCGGTATCCGGCCACGTTGTCGGGGTTGTTGTACTGGTCGGGGCAGAACGAGCCGTCGTTGGACGCGAGCAGCGCGCGGACCCGCTCGCGGCGCGCCTCCTGCCAGCCGCCGGTCGGATGCGGCTCGGTCACGACGTCGACCGTGGCCCCGTAGGCGGCGAGCAGGGTGCGCATGATCGGCTCCATGCCCGGGTCCGTGACCAGCGTGACCGGGTGCCCGTAGGTGGCGCCGGCCAGCGCCAGGCCGAGTCCGAGGGTGCCGCTGGTCGACTCGATGATCGTGCCGCCGGGAGCCAGCTCACCGCGGGCGCGTGCCGCCTCGACCATGTGCAGCGCGGGACGGTCCTTCATACCGCCGGGGTTGAAGCCTTCGAGCTTGGCCCAGAAACCGCTGCCGGACCGGTTGAAGGGCTGGTCGATCCACAGCACAGGGGTGCCGCCGACCGCGGCGGCCGGGCGGCGGCAGGGTGCGGCCGCGGCGGTGAGCTGAGCGGGTGAGAGCCCGGTCTGCGACGGGATCTGGGCGTGCGGGGTCAGTGTTTCCACGAATGTCCTTTCCAGGAGGAGCGCGGCATCCCCGTGCGAGCACGCGGCGCCGGCCATGCGGGCGCGTGGCGGCATGGCCGCGTTGGTCTTGCGCCGCTTTGCGGGCATGCGGCATCGCCTTGCGCCGCAGGGCAATCCGTGCGTGCAGGCGGTTTCACCGCGCGAGGAACAGGAAGAAGAGGTGAGCCATCGACGGCCCGGTGTCGGCCACCGCTGCTCAGCGGTGGCGGGAGCGCGCGCTCATCAGACTCGTGTGATGCAGACCCGGGTCAGCAGTGCCCGGCCGGACCGCGATTGCGAGACCGGGACCGGGGATTCCCGTGTGCAGCCGGCGTCGTGGACTCGCAGATCATCGGCGGCGACGGCCTCGACGGCGGGTGACCAGACCGGTGCGGGAAGTTCGGCGTGTTGCAGGTCGCGTGAGCTTGCGAAGCAAATCTCACCGTGCGCGGTGTGCACGTGCGGGTCGTGCTCGTGCTGCGGGGCGCAGTGCGTCGAGACGTTCTGCGCCGGTGCCGCCACCGCTTCGTGCGGTTCGCCGAAGGTGACGTGCGCGGCGAGGAAAGAACCCAGGAAGGACAGGACCACGAACAGCCGGATGGCCGATCGGTTCCTCGCGGTGCTTCCAGTGGCGCGCACGATGACGAGTCTATCCACGTGCTGTGGCGGGCTGCCACTTCGGCCCGGCAACCGGTAGCCGCACGAACAGGTGTGCGCGAATGGTTGCCTGACAAGGAAATCGCTATGGGCCCTCCCTGAGCGCCGGATCACAGCACTGTGGAGAGTGCCGGTCCACTGTGGTCGCCGCTAGCGGGCGCCGAGCTGCCGGACGACGTTCGTCGGCTTGCCCGCGAGCGCGCCGGAGAGGTAGCGGTCGAAGACCGGCAGGCCCGCCAGGCGGAGGGCGGTGCGTCGCACGGCGAGCTGGGTCCGCGTGTCCGGGACGAACCAGCGGGCACTGCTGCGCGCGACGCGTTGCTTCTCCGCCACGACCGGACGCCACAGCCGCTCGTACTCGCCGAGCGCGGCGTCGATGGTGCCTGCCCGGGCGAGTTGTTCGGCCAGCACGTAGGCCCCGGCGATCGCCAGCGAAGCGCCCTGGCCGGCGAGCAGCGACACCGCCTGGCAGGCGTCGCCGAGCAGCACCACCCGACCCTTGGTCCATTGTGGAGATTCGATCTGCGCCACTTGGTCGTAGTACACCTGGTCGGACGGTGGGCACGCCGCGAGAGCCCGGGGCGCGACCCAGCCGAGCGAACCGTAGACATCGCGTAGGGCGGCACGCGCGTCGTCCGGCAGCGCCGGATCGGCTGCCCGGTGCACGGCGAACACCGCGACCCGCCCGTCGCGCAGGCCGTAGCAGGCCAGTTGCCTCCCGAGCGTGTCGGTGAGGCAGAACCGGCCGTTCACCTCGGCGTGCACGCGCGGATCGTCGAAGAGGAACGCGGCCGTGTGGAAGCCGAGGTAGCGCAGGAACCGTTCCTCCGCCCCGAAAACCGCGGCGCGCACCGACGAGTGGATCCCGTCGGCCCCGACGAGCAGATCGGCGTCGAGCACGCTCCCGTCGGGCAGGGTGACCCGCACCCGGTCGGAGTCGTTGTCGATGTGCTCCGGCGCGGTAGCGAAGCGCAGGTCCACCTGGTCGGGGAGCTGTTCCCGCAGGGCTCGCTCGAGATCGGGGCGCATGATGCTCAACAGCCGTCCGCCGACCGCCTTGGTCAGCTTGGAGGTGCTTAGACCGGCACGCCGACGGCCGGTCTCGTCGACGTAGCTCACTTCCTCGACGCGGTAACCGAGTTCGCGCAGCCGCGGCAGCAGGCCCATCGCCTCCGCGGCGTCGTAGCCGGGGCCGAAGAAGTCGATCATGTAGCCGGTCTCGCGCGGGCCGGGCGCCTTCTCGAGCACGACAACGTCCCAGCCGTGGGCGTGCAGCCGGTTCGCCAGCGCCAGTCCGGCGATCCCAGCACCGCAGATCACGGCTTTCACGGCTGTCCCTCCTCGGGCGGGTGGGCGGAGCGGAACATCCGGCGCAGGACGGGGCGGGCCGTAGCCGCGGTCAGGTCGCCGCTGAGCGCCTGGTGCAGCACGACGCCGTCTACGGCGGCGGCCAGCACCATCGCGGTCTCCCGTGGGGTCGCCTCGCCGCGGGCGCGCAGCCAGTCGGTGAGGTCGCGCCGGAAGTCGTCGACGACCTCGGCCACCGCGCGCTTGAGCTCCGGGTCCCGGGTCGCGGCGAGGTAGGCCTCGCTCACCAGCAGCGAGGCCGGATCGTCGGACGCGTAGCGCTCCAGCGTCCCGAGGATCGCGTCGAGCAGGTCGTCCGGTGTCGTGGCGGCGTCGAACAGCGGCCCCATGCCCGCGACCGCTTCGCGCAGCACACCGACCGCCGCCTCGGTGAGCAGTGCCTGCAGCGAGGCGAAGTGGTAGTGCACCAGCCCGGGAGCCACTCCGGCGCGCTCGGCGACGACCCGGGTGTGCACGCCGGTCCAGCCCTTCTCGGCGATCAGCTCGACGGCCGCGCCGGTCAGTCGCCGCCGCACTTCCCGCCCGCGTTCCGCCGCGGTGTTCACCATGGCCTGTCTCCAGTCGTCTTGGTCGATCGTATTGGGCGAGCGTCCAAGGCTGCAAGTGTGCAGGTAGAGGCGGGAATCGCTGACCGAAGGTCCCGGGCCCTGCTCAGGAATTCGCGCGCCTCAACCCGCCATGCCCGCGAACGCGCCAAGCCCAGCGACTACGCGCGGGCCGCGTTCACGCGCGCAGCCGGAGTCCCTTGGGGGTGGCGCGGAAACCGGCCTCGGTGAGGATCTCCGCCATCCGGGACCCGAGCGCGCCTTCCCCGTCGGCGCGCTGCACCGCGAGCTGGTCGAGCCAGCCCTCCCGGACGGCCCGCGCCAGCCCGGCCGCCGCCAGCCGCAGCACGTCCTCGTCCTCGGTGAACGACAGCAGGGACTTGCCGCCGCGCTCGACGTAGAGCGCCGCCGAACCCGCGACGAGCACGACCAGCGCGCCCGCCTTGCGCCCAGGCCGGTGCCGGGTGTCGGAGACGGCCGCGGGCCATTCCAGCGCCGCCCCGTACGGCTGGGCCGGGTCGGCCGCGGCGAGCACCACCGCCTGCGGGTCTTCGTCCGGGCGTTCGGTGCGCGAGGACGCGCGCAGCCGGTCGATCGCGCCCGGCACCGCGAACTGCGCCGCGCCGAGCCCCTCGACGACGTAGCCGCGGCGGCACCGCCCCGACTCCTCCATGGCCCGCAGCACCTTGTACACCGCCGAGAACCCGCCGGTAACGCGTTCGGTGTCCAGCGCGCCCCTGGTGAGCACGCCGTGCCGTTCGAGGAACGCCTCGGCGCGCGCATGCGCCCGCCGGGTCGGTTCGCTCGACGGCGGCGGCGCCAGCGACCACCGGCCCGACACGGCGGGCGGCCCGGTGCGGCTGGGCATCGCCGGGCGGCCGGCGCGCAGCCGCGCGTACCGGCCTCGCGGTGCGCTGCGGCGCGGCTTGTGCGTGGCGCCGCGCCCCGACACCAGCGCGCGCAACGGCGCGAGCGTGTCGTTGGTCGCGGAGCCCCCCCACACCAGATCCCACAGCGCGGCGGTCACCGCTTGGTCGTCCGGTGCCGCTTCCCCCTGCTCCAGCAGGATCGCGCCGGCGCGGTCGGCCAGTTGGCGGTAGAACTGCGCGCCGCCTTCCAGCGTGGACACGATCGCCCGGTGCAGCGGCGAGTCCGGCCGCTCCTCCGGCACGTCGGGCAGCAGCAGGTCCGCGACGTCGGCGGGTGCCAGCGCGATCCAGCCGTCGCCTCCCGCCAGCGACCCCGAACCGACCCACACCACCTCGCCGGTCGAG
This sequence comes from Saccharopolyspora erythraea NRRL 2338, assembly GCF_000062885.1. NCBI lineage: Bacteria > Bacillati > Actinomycetota > Actinomycetes > Pseudonocardiales > Pseudonocardiaceae > Saccharopolyspora > Saccharopolyspora erythraea. The sequence continues at coordinate 1,904,624 of NC_009142.1, forward strand.
GTCAGCTCGTCGAGCAGCGCGGGCGAGTAGCCGGGCAGGCGCGCGGGCAGCACCAGCGACTCCAGCGCGCTGGCGGGCACCGGTGCGCCCGCGAGCTGCTCGACGACCGAGAACACGTCGTCGACGGTGGGCGCGGTCCGCAGCCGCGCGCCGATCCCGTGCCACGAAGGCAGGAACCGTCCCAGAGCCGCGGGTTCGACCGGCTCGACCTCCGCGCGCAGCCGGGCCAGCGACGCCCGCCGCATCCGGCGCAGCACCTCGGCGTCGCAGTACTCCAGCGACCGCCCGCCACCGGCCTCCAGCGGACGCAGCTCACCGCGGATGAGCCTGCCGCTTCCGGTGAGCCGGTCCAGCACGCCGTGCATCACCGCGACGCCCAGGCCGAAGCGGTGCGCGGCGGCGTCGGCGGTGAACGGTCCGCGCGACCTGGCGTAGCGGATGACCAGGTCGGCCAGCGGATCGGCGACGGGTTCGGTGAACGCCTCGGGCACCCCGACCGGCAGCGCGACCCCCAGCGCGTCGCGGACCTTGCCCGCGTCCTCGATGGGGATCCAGCGCTCCTCGCCCGCGATGCGCACCCGCAGGACCCGGCGCTGGGCGTGCAGGTCCTCCAACCACTCCGGCCGGACACCGCGCTCGGCGGCCTCCGCGGTCGACAGGTCGCCGAGGAAGCTGAGCAGGTCGATCGCGCCCTCGGAGTCGCGGGCGTGGCGCTCGGGGGCCAGCCGCTGCAGCTGCGACTCGACCTCGGCCACCACCTCGGGGTCGAGCAGCTCCCGCAGCGCCTCCGAGCCCAGCAGCTCGGCCAGCAGCGTCGAGTCCAGGCTCAGCGCGGCCGAGCGGCGTTCGGCCAGCGGGGCGTCGGTCTCGTACAGGAACATCCCGATGTAGCCGAACAGCAGGCTGCGCGCGAACGGCGACGGCGTCGGCGTCTCGACCTCCACGACGCGCACCTTGCGCGCGGCGACCTGCGACATCAGCTCGGTCAGCCCCGGCACGTCGTAGACGTCCTGGAGGCATTCGCGCATCGCCTCCAGCACGATCGGGAACTGCTCGTACTGCGCGGCCACCGACAGCAGCTGCGCCGCCCGCTGCCGCTGCTGCCACAGCGGCGAGCGGCGCCGCGGGTCGCGGCGCGGCAGCAGCAGCGCGCGAGCCGCGCACTCCCGGAAGCGCGCCGCGAACAGCGCCGAGCCGCCCACCTCGTCGGTGACGACCTGCTGCACCTCGTCCGGTGCGAGCAGCACGTCCTCGGCGGCGGGCAGGATCTCGGTCCCGGCGTCGTCGAGCGCGTCGGCCAGCCGCACCACGATGCCGTCGTCGGAGGAGGCGACCTGCGGGTCGATCCCGCGGCGCTCGCGGAGCCGGGCCCCGATCGCCAGCGCCCACGGTCCGTTGACCTTGGCGCCGAACGGGGAGTGCACGACCATCCGCCAGTCGCCGAGCTCGTCGCGGAACCGCTCCACGAGGATGGTCCGGTCGTCGGGCACGTGGCGGGTGGCCCGCCGCTGCTCGTCCAGGTAGCTCAGCAGGTTGTCCCCGGCCCACTGGTCCAGCCCCGCCTCGCTGATGCGGCTCCGCGCGGCCTCCGGGCCGGCCGCGGTCAGCTCCCGGACGAACGCTCCCAGCGCCCGGCCCAGCTCCAGCGGACGGCCCGGCGAGTCGCCCTTCCAGAACGGCATCCTGGCGGGCTCGCCCGGCGCGGGTGTGACCACGACGCGGTCGTGGGTGATGTCCTCGACCCGCCACGACGACGTGCCGAGCAGGAACGTGTCGCCGACGCGCGACTCGTAGACCATCTCCTCGTCGAGCTCGCCGACCCGCACCCCGCCCTTGCCCGCGGCGTCGTCGCCGGGGGTGGTGACCGCGAACAGCCCGCGGTCGGGGATGGTGCCGCCGGAGGTGACCGCCAGCCGCTGCGCGCCCGGCCTGGCCCGCAGCTCGTCGTTGATCCGGTCCCACACGATCCGCGCGCGCAGCTCGCCGAACTCCTCGCTCGGGTAGCGGCCTGCGAGCATGTCCAGCACCGCGTGCAGCGCGGAGTCGGGCAGCCCGGCGAAGGACGCCGAACGCCGCACCACGGTCGCCAGCCGCTCCAGCGACCACGTGTCCATCGCCACCATCGACACCACGTGCTGAGCCAGCACGTCGAGCGGGTTGCGCGGGAAGGACAGCGCCTCGATCAGCCCGTCGGCCATCCGCTCGGCGGTCACCGCGCAGCCGACGAGGTCGCCGCGGAACTTCGGGAAAACCACCCCGCGCGAGACGGCGCCGACGTGGTGCCCGCCCCGGCCGATCCGCTGCAGGCCCGACGCGACGCTCGGCGGCGTCTCCACCTGCACGACCAGGTCGACCGCGCCCATGTCGATGCCCAGCTCCAGCGAGGAGGTCGCCACCACGCACGGCAGCCGGCCGGACTTGAGCTCCTCCTCGACCACCGCCCGCTGCTCCTTCGACATAGACCCGTGGTGGGCCTTCGCCACGGTCGCCGCCGAACCGCGCGTGATCCCCGAGCCGCCGACGGCCTCGGCGGGGAAGCGCTGCATCGGCTCGTCTTCTTCCTCCGCCTCCTCCGCCGCGAGCTCGTTGATGCCGGCGGTCAGCCGCTCGGCCAGCCGCCGGGAGTTGGTGAACACGATCGTCGAGCGGTGCTGCCGGATCAGTTCGAGCACGCGGGTCTGCACCGACGGCCAGATCGAGGGGTGCTGGTCGTCGTCGGCGCCGCCCAGCTCGGCCAGGTCCGGCACCGGCACCTCGACCCGCACCTCGACCTGCTTGACGTTGGCGGGCTGCACCGTTCGGACCGGGCGGCCACCGGCCAGGAAGGCGCGCACCTCGTCGACCGGCCGCACCGTGGCCGACAGGCCGATGCGCTGCGCGGGACGCGGGAGCAGCTCGTCGAGCCGCTCCAGCGACAGCGCCAGGTGCGCGCCGCGCTTGGTGCCCGCGACCGCGTGCACCTCGTCGACGATCACCGTCTCCACCCCGCGCAGCGACTCCCGCGCCGCCGAGGTCAGCAGCAGGAACAGCGACTCCGGTGTCGTGACCAGGACGTCCGGCGGTGTGCGGGCGAACGAGCGGCGCTGGTCGGCGGGGGTGTCCCCGGTGCGCATGCCGACGGTGATGTCGGGCGGTTCGCCGCCGAGGCGCTGCGTGGCCTGGCGGATGCCGGCCAGCGGAGCGCGCAGGTTGCGCTCCACGTCGACCGCCAGCGCCTTCAGCGGCGAGACGTAGAGGACCCGGCAGCGCTGCTTCGGGTCCCCCGGCGGGCCCTCGGCGGCCAGCCGGTCGAGGGCGGACAGGAACGCCGCGAGCGTCTTGCCCGAACCGGTCGGGGCGATGACCAGCGCGTGCTCGCCGTCGGCGATCGCCTCCCACGCGCCGGACTGGGCCTCGGTCGGCGCGTCGAAGGCACCGCGGAACCAGTCCCGGGTCGCGGGGGAGAAGCGGTCCAGCACGTCGGTCACACCCCCATGCTGGACCAGGCCCCCGACACCCGCGTCAGGCCGGGCACATCCAGTCGTCGTCTGCGCTGACCTGCGCACCGCCCGGAGCGGGGAACGGTTCGCGGAAGGTGAACGCGGCCGGTGACGGACCGTTCGCGCGCAGCAGCGCCAGCCGCTGCTCGGCCTCGGCCACCGTCGGCCGGTGCCCGGCGGGCACCCACCACAGCACGGTGTGCGCCTCGGCCATCTTCGGGAACCACTCGCGCCTGCGCCGCAGCACCGCGACGTGCTCCGGGTCGCGGTAGACGTAGTCGGCCAGCGCCTCCACCGACTCCCACACCGACATGTTGACGATGATCCGGTCGTCGCCGAAGCCGCGGACGGCGGTGGCGTCGCCGTCCTCGGTCTGCAGCCGCCAGACGAAACCGGGCGCGGCGTCGGCCGCCGCGTTCACCGGCTCCAGCGCCGCGACGAACCCGGCGAGCTCGGCACTGTCCATAGGGGCCACGGGAAGCGCGATGTTGACCTGCGCGAGGTGGTGATCAGTCATGGACGTGAGACTAGTTCGGCCAATTGCGGGGATCACCGCCTTTCGGGTGTAGCGGCATGGCAACATCTCGGCCGGGCGATGACCTTGCACGCGCCCGGCAACAACAGCAGTAGGAGGCATCCGGTGCGCGTCCTGTCGGTGGATCTCGGCACCTCCAACACCGTCGCGGTGCTCTCGGCGCACGGCAGGCCACCCAGGGTGGTCGAGGTGGACGGGTCGGCGACCATGCCCTCGGCGGTGTTCGCCGCCGAGGACGGCGCGATCATCGTCGGACGCGAGGCCGAACGGCGGGCCCGCCTCGACCCGTCGCGGTTCGAACCGAACCCGAAGCGCCGCGTCGACGAGGGCACGCTGCTGCTCGGCGAGTCGATCATCACCGTCACCGACGCCATGGCCGCCGTGCTGCACCGGGTGGCCGAGGAGACGACCCGCCAGCTCGGCGGCGCGCAGCCCGACGAGGTGCGCCTCACCCACCCCGCCCAGTGGGGTCCGACGCGCCGCAACGTGCTTCTGTCGGCCGCCCGGCTCGCCGGTTTCGGCAGCAACCTGGTCCTGGTGCCCGAGCCGGTGGCCGCCGCCGCGCACTTCGCCTCGTTCCCAGACCGATCCCTCGCGCCCGGCCAGGCGCTGGCCGTCTACGACCTCGGCGCGGGCACCTTCGACTGCGCCGTGGTCGGCGCCACCCAGAGCGGCTTCGCCGTGCTGGCCGAGGACGGCCTGCCCGACCTCGGCGGCCTCGACGTCGACCAGGCGCTGCTGGAGCACGTCGGACGCCAGGTCTCCAACAAGGACCCGCAGCGGTGGCAGCGCCTGCTGCGGCCGGAGTCCACCGCCGACCGCCGCGCCCAGCGCGCGCTGCGCGAGGACGTCAAGGCCGCCAAGGAGGCCCTCTCCCGGCACGTCCAGACCGAGGTCCCGATGCCGGAGCCGTTCGAGGACGTGCTGGTCACTCGCGGCGAGCTGGAGGCGCTGGTGCGGCCGAGCATGCTGCGCAGCGTCGAGATGGTGGCCTCGGTGGTCCGGTCCAACGGGATGGCGCCGGAGAACCTCGCCGGGCTGTACCTGGTGGGCGGCTCCAGCCGGTTGCCGCTGGTGGCGACATTGATCGGTGAGCAGCTGCGGATCGTGGCCACCAGCCTCGACCAGCCGGAGACCGCGGTGGCGCTCGGCGCGCACCACGTCTCGCGGGACGGCACCGCCCTCAACACCCAGGACCTGGGCTCGACGTTCACCGCCGCCCAGCAGGGCGTCGGCGACCAGGGGCCGCGACCGGGCTACCAGGAGCCCGAGACCGTCCGAACGGCCTTCGCGCCCGTCATGCCGCCGCAGCAGCCCTACCCGCGGCAGGTGCGGCAGCAGGGCCACGGCGCCAAGCAGCCGCGCACCGTCTCGCGCAACATGCTGGTCGGCCTCGGCGCGGTCGCCCTGGTCGCGGTGATCGTGGCGGTCGTGTCGATCGTGCTGACCTCGGGCGGAGGGGCCCAGGCCGCCAGCGCCTCGGAGTGCCGGGCGCCCTCGGAAACCCGCGACACCAAGGGTTTCGACAAGTGCATGCTGCAACTGGCAGGCGACGTGCCCGAGACGACCAACTGCGCGCCGGGGTGGCAGCGGATCATGCCCGGCCTGCGAGAGCTCGGCGGCGCCGTCGCGTCCTGCTCGATCGGCAACCCCAACGAGGGCACGACGATCGTCTACACCCACCTCGACTCGATGCAGAAGGCGAAGCAGCGGGCCGACCTGCTGCTGGAGTTCAACGGCGTCACCAGCGACCAGGTGCGGGCCGACTGGAGCGGGAACGGGCTGTCCGGCGAGTACCGCGCCGTCACCAGCGACACCTTCGGCACGCTCGTCTTCACCGTGGACGACAGGCCGCTGGTGGGGATGGTGCTCGTGCCCAACAAGGACCAGCGGCTCGCGCCCAACCAGGTGGCCGACGAGTTCGAGCGCAGGATCCAGCCGGGCACCGACTGACCGGCGCGCCGCCGCGACCGCGGGGGCTCAGCGCCGGTTGCGGCGCTCCCACAGGAAGCGGAGGGCCAGCACGATCACGACCAGCAGCCCCGCCGCGATGACGAGCTTGCCCAGTGGGCTGGACAACCCCGTCGGATCTGCCTGCGCGAGCAGTGCGGTGGTGAACACGGCTCCACCATGCCACGACCGGTCGTAGGCTGGGCGACGATGCGCCACACAGTTTTCCGCCGTTGGATGGCGGACGAGTTCGGACCGACCAGGGCCGAGATGCTCGCCCAGGACCACGTGCTGTCGTCGCTGGGCGGACGCACCGCGGACGAGGCCCTGGAAGCCGGCATGCCGCCGAAGGAGGTCTGGACGGCGGTCTGCGACGCGTTCGAGGTGCCGCCCGAGCGGCGCTGAGCCGCTGGTCGGCACCTCGAGTCGGCCCCTGGCGCGTCGCGGCCTACGGTTCCCGCGCTATACCGGTCCGGCGGTGCGTGCCCACGCCGGGCCTGGTCCGCGGGGGCGTGCTGTCAGCGGGCGCGCCTTCGCCGGGGGCGCCCACACCGGGTGCGCTCTCGCCTTCACCGGGTGCGGTCGGTTTGCCCTCCGCCGGGAAGTCCGCCCACAGGTTCTGCGCGCTGATCTCCTGGTCCGGGGTGCGGCCGCTCTCCGCGTAGTGCTGGTAGGCGCGGCGGCGCTCCTCCTGCTGGTGCCGCCAGGCGTCGGCGCGCACCATCCGCTCCTGCTTGGGCGTCGGATGCCCCTCGGCGAAGGCCATCTCGGCCTCGGTCAGCTCGTCGTCGGACGCCGACGGGACCTCGTTGGTGACCTCCTCCACGGGCTCCTCGTCCGGCGGCGGCTCGTGGTGGCGGTAGCGGTAGTACGGGTTGTCCTCCGGCAGCCGGCCCGCGATCCGGCCGTAGGTCCCCAGGAAGGTCAGCAGCATGCCCGCGACCAGGCTGAAGATGACGTTGGGCCAGCGGAACGCCAGCAGGTTGAACGGCGTCTCCATGACCGCCAGGTTGGCCAGCCCGGACACGAAGAACAGCACGCCGATCACGGTGGTCGTGGTGGAGGCGATCGCGCCGCCCCACACCGCCGCGCCGACCAGGATCGCGCCGACGAGGATCGAGATCACCGACAGCAGCCCGTTGGAGGACAACCCGAGCAGCACGGCACCCTCTGTGCTCAGGAAGGGGAGCTGGTTGGCCAGCCCCAGCACGCCGAAGGCCAGCAGCCCCGCGCCGAAGATGGCGGCGCCGACGCGGTAGATCTTGCTGAGCGGGTGGTCCGGCGGCAGATAACGATCCATTCTCATCGCGGCGCCTCCCCGGGTGCTGCGTTGACCTGTCGACCACGTTGATCTGTCGACAACAGAGTCCCCATTCGCCGCACTCCTTACACGTTCACTCGAACGAGTAGCGCGACTGGCGTGTCGGTACCTAGATCGAACACCCGTTCGTCTAGTATGGCGGCAGCGGGATCGGGCGATGCGCAGGCGGCGGCCCCGCGGGTGAATTGTCGGTCCCGACCCGTAGCGTCGGTGCTGACGCAGAGACGACGTTCGACTTCGACCGAGGTGGACCCCCGATGGCAGCGACACCCGACAAGGGCAAGGCGCTAGAGCTCGCCCTCGCACAGATCGACAAGCAGTACGGCAAGGGATCGGTTATGCGGCTCGGCGACGAGACGCGCGCGCCGATCGAGGTCATCCCGACCGGCTCGATCTCGCTGGACGTGGCGCTGGGGATCGGTGGCCTGCCGCGGGGCCGGATCGTCGAGGTCTACGGCCCGGAGAGCAGCGGTAAGACGTCGGTGGCGCTGCACGCCGTGGCCAACGCCCAGAAGCTGGGCGGCACGGCGGCGTTCATCGACGCCGAGCACGCGCTGGACCCGGAGTACGCCAAGGCGATCGGGGTCGACACCGACTCGCTGCTGGTGTCCCAGCCCGACACCGGTGAGCAGGCGCTGGAGATCGCCGACATGCTGATCCGCTCCGGCGCGCTGGACATCATCGTCATCGACTCGGTGGCCGCGCTGGTGCCGCGCGCCGAGATCGAGGGCGAGATGGGCGACAGCCACGTCGGTCTGCAGGCGCGGCTGATGAGCCAGGCGCTGCGGAAGCTGACCTCCGCGCTCTACAACGCCAAGACCACGGCGATCTTCATCAACCAGCTCCGGGAGAAGGTCGGCGTGATGTTCGGCTCCCCGGAGACCACCACCGGTGGCAAGGCGCTGAAGTTCTACTCGTCGGTGCGTCTGGACGTCCGCCGGATCGAGACGCTGAAGGACGGCTCGGACGCGGTCGGCAACCGCACCCGCGTCAAGGTCGTCAAGAACAAGGTCGCGCCGCCGTTCAAGCAGGCCGAGTTCGACATCATCTACGGCATCGGCATCAGCCGCGAAGGCTCGCTGATCGACATGGGCGTCGAGCAGGGCATCATCCGCAAGTCCGGTGCCTGGTACACCTACGAGGGCGACCAGCTCGGTCAGGGCAAGGAGAACGCCCGGAAGTTCATGCGCGAGAACCCTGACGTCGCCAACGAGATCGAGAAGCGGATCAAGGAGAAGCTCGGCATCGGAGCGCAGGTCGACGCCGAGACCGCCGACCCGGCACCGGTCGACTTCTGAGCCTCTGCCGCTCCTCGGCTCCCCACCGGGCCGCCGGAGGCGGGGCGGGGTGGGGAGCGGGCGGTCGGGATGCTTGGGGTGTCGGGCGGTCCGGGGATCCGAGGTGCCGGGCGGGCCGGGGAACGGTCGCGGCACCGGGCGGTCTGGGAACGGATCGGTTGGGTTGCCGGGCGGTCGGGATGCTTGGGGTGTCGGGCGGCCTGGGGATCGGGTCGGTTCGGATGCCGGGCTGCTGGATTGCTCGCGGTCCGGGGCCGGGCTGATTGGGTTGCCGGGTGGCCGGGATGTTCGGGGTGCCGGGCCGTCTGGGGGCACGGGTCGGTTGGGATGCCGGGCTGCTGGATTGCTCGGGGTGCCAGGCGGTCCGGGGCCGGGCTGATTGGGGTGCCGGGCTGCCGGGGCCGATCGGGGAACGGGTGGATCTGGAAGCGACCGTGGCTGGGCATGCCTGGTTCTGGGTGAGGGCACAGTGGGTGGAGACACTGCGGATGGCGCCGAAGTGGGTGCTGCGGGCGTGAGTCCCGCGACCGGCGGCCTCGATGGCGATGACACCGGCGGCGACACCGTCGCCGAAGGCGCGGCTGTCGATGAGGTGACGGCTGCCGGTGGTCCGGTGGCCGGGCGGGTGCCTGGGGTGGTCACCGCCTCGGCGTTGTCGGCTGCGGGCGGTGGCGCAGCCCCTGGTGGGCGCAAGCGTCGGCGGTCGGCGATCTCCGCCGAGGCTGCTGAGGCCGCCAACGAGGAGTCGGTTTCCTCAGCGGATCCGGACGAGCCCAAGCGTGCTCGGGGTTCCCAGCGCTCCGGCTCGACTCAGCGTTCCAGCTTGTCCCAGCGCTCAGGCTCTTCCCGGCGGTCTGGCAGGTCCCGGAGTTCCCGTGCCTCCGAGCAGTCGGCTGCCTACGGCGAGTCCGACTCGGCCGAGGATTCCGCCGCGTCCGAGCACTCCGACTCGCCCGGACGTACCGGTTTGCCTGGACGGACCGGCTCGCCCGAGCAGTCCGCCAGCTCAAAGGGGTCCGAGTCGCCGGGCCGGTCCGAGTCGCCTGAGCAGGTGGCCCGCGACACCGTCTACCGGTTGCTGGCCGCTCGGGCGCGCAGTCGGTCCGAGCTGCGGCAGGCGTTGCTGCGCAAGGAGATCGACGAAGACGTCGCCGACGACGTGCTGCAGAAGTTCGCCGATGCGGGCCTGATCGACGATGCCGCGTTCGCCGAGACGTGGGTGCACGCCAGGCAGCGCAACAAGGGGCTCGGACGCAGGGCGCTCGGTTTCGAGCTGCGCCGCAAGGGCGTTGACGAGACCCTGGTCGAAGCCGCTTTGTCCACTATGGACGAAGATGTCGAGGTGGAGCGCGCCCGCGAGCTGGTGCGGCGCAAGCTCCGATCGCTGGGTTCGGCCGACTACACGGCGAAGATGCGCAGGCTGGTCGGAATGCTGGCGCGCAAGGGCTATTCCGAAGGGCTCGCGTACCGCGTGGCCAAGGAAGAACTGGAACGCTCGGGTTCGAACTCCGAAGACGCCGCCGCAGACGGCCATCCTCCCGACGACTTCTGACCTGGCTGGGCATCGGCCCCGCCGACCGAGAACATCGAGTGCGGTCGCGCGTTCTCACGATTGAGACGCCGGTACCGGATTGTCGTGGCGGCATCGTAGAGTCACCGACCATGACGAGTCTTGCCGATAAGCCGAGGAGCCCGCGACACATCGTCTGGGACTGGAATGGAACTCTCCTCGACGACAACCACGCCGTGGTGTCGGCGGTGAACGAGGTGTGCGCGGCCTTCGAGCGCGAGCACATCGACATCGACGAGTGGCGCGCCGTTTTCAGCCGTCCGCTGCTCCAGTGCTACGAGCGCCTGCTGAGGCGTTCCCTCAGCGACGAGGACTGGGCTCGCATCGACGTGCTGTACCACGACGCCTACCGGGAGCTGCTCCACACGTGCGGGTTGGCGAAGGGTGTCCCGCACGCGCTCGAGGACTGGCGGGAGACCGGGCGTACGCAGTCGCTGCTGTCGATGTGGTTCCACGAGGAGCTGGTGGCGCTGGTGACGCAGCTCGGCCTGCACGGGCTGTTCGCGCGGATGGACGGTCTGCGCGCGGAGATCGGCGGCGGTTCGAAGGCGACCCACCTCGAACGGCACCTGTCCGAACTCCGGCTGGACCCGGCCGACGTCGTCCTGATCGGCGATGTCGTCGACGACGCCGAAGCGGCCCGGCACGCGGGTACATCCTGCGTGCTGGTGACGACCGGCGTGATGAGCCGCTCGAAGCTGGAAGGCACCGACTTCCCGGTCGTCGACTCGATCCCGGAGGCACTGGCCCTCCTGAACTGACGGAGCGGGCGACGCGGGCGGCGGAGCAAGCCCGTCGGGAGAACCAGCCGCGGGGTGATTCCGAGGGCGGACCGGCGGAACTCCGAGGGCGGACCGGGGTGATTCCGAGGGCGGACCGGGGTGATTCCGAGGGCGGACCGGGGCAACTCCGAGCGGGCGGGCTCCGAGGAACGGAGCCTGAGGAACGGAGCCTGAGGAACGGAGCCTGAGGAACGGAGCCTGAGCGAACGGACTCCGAGCGAACGGACTCTGAGCGGGTGGACCCCGGGGCGGACGGAAACCCCTCGCGGGCGGAAACCTCGCAGGCGGAAGCCTCGCGCCGAAAACCGAACGGGCTCGAGAGCCTTCCCGGCTCCGGACCTGAAGCCTGAGGCCTGCGGTCGCATGCTGGGGCCGGGCGATCCGCTTACCCGGCCCCGCACACAAGCGAGCCCCTGCGGGGCCTCAGCCGAGGGCGGAGGCCTGGCGGGCCAGGGCCTCGACCTGGCCCCACGAGCCGGTGTCGAGCAGCTTCTTCGGCGTCAGCCACGAGCCGCCGACGCAGCCGACGTTGGCCAGCGCGAGGTACTTCGGCGCGGTCTCCACGCTGATCCCGCCGGTCGGGCAGAACCGCAGGCCGGGCAGGGGCCCCGCGATCGCCTTCAGGTACGGCACGCCGCCGCTGGGCTCGGCGGGGAAGAACTTCATCGCCGTGACGCCCCGCTCGGCCAGCGCCATCGCCTCCGACACGGTGCTCACCCCCGCCAGGTAGGGGATGCCGGCGCTCTCGACGTCGTCGAGCAGCTTCGGCGTGCTGCCGGGCGTGACGACGTAGCGCGCGCCCGCCTTGGCCACCAGCTCGGCCTGTCCGGGCTCGGTGACCGTGCCAGCGCCGACGACCACGTCGGGCACCTCGGCCGCGATCCGCTCGATCGCGGGCAGACCGGCCGGGGTGCGCAGCGTGACCTCGATGGTGCTGATGCCGCCGCGCAGCAGCGCCTCCGCCAGCGGCACGGCGTGCTCGGGGTCGTCGAGCGCCACCACCGGCACCACCGGGCTGAGCGTCAGTACGTCGGCTGCGGTGTTGATCGCCTTGTTCATCGTGAGAGTCCTCGGTGCTTGGTCTTCGTGCCGGGTTCGGTCGTCATGCCGGCAGGTCGCTGGGCGTGCGGGCCGCCTGGGCGCCGGCGAACACGCTAGCGCCCTGGTCGGCGCGGCCCACGGCGGTCCGGAACGCGGTGAACAGCTCCCGGCCGGTGCCGAACTGGGTGGCGGCCGCGCCTGGGGCGGGGGTCCTCGCGTGCAGCTCGTCGTCGGGGATCAGCGCCTCGAGGGTCCCGCGCTCGGCGTCGAGGCGGACCATGTCGCCGTCGCGCAGCTTGGCCAGCGGCCCGCCCGCGGTGGCCTCCGGGGTGAGCTGGATCGCCGCCGGGATCTTGCCCGAGGCGCCCGACATGCGGCCGTCGGTGACCAGCGCGACCTGGTGGCCGCGGTCCATCAGCACGCCCAGCGCGGGGGTGAGCCCGTGCAGCTCCGGCATGCCGTTGGCCTGCGGGCCCTGGTTGCGGATGACGACCACGACGTCCTGGTCGAGCTCGCCCGCCTTGAACGCCGCGGTGAAGTCGTGCTGGTCGTCGAAGATCCGCGCGGGGGCGTTGACCACGCGGTGCTCGCGCTTGACCGCCGACACCTTGATGACCGAGCGGCCCAGGTTGCCGTCGAGCACGCGCAGGCCGCCTTCGGGAGCGAAGGGCTCGTCCACACCGCGCAGCACGTCCGGGTCGAGGCTGCGCTTCGGGGCGTCGCGCCAGACCAGTTCGCCGTCCTCCAGGAACGGCTGCTGCCGGTAGCGGTCGAGGCCGGGGCCGGCCACCGTCCGGACATCGGGGTGCAGCAGTCCGGCGTCGAGCAGCTCGCCGACCAGCGTCTGCACCCCGCCCGCGGCGGCGAAGTGGTTGATGTCGGCCGAACCGTTGGGGTAGACGCGGGCCAGCGACGGCACCACCGCCGACAGGTCCGAGAAGTCGTCCCAGGTCAGCTCGATGCCCGCGGCGGCGGCGATCGCGGGCAGGTGCAGCGTGTGGTTCGTCGAGCCGCCGGTGGCCAGCAGGCCGACCACGCCGTTGACGATCGTCTTCACGCTGATGATCTCGCCGATCGGGGTGTAGTCCTCGCCGCGGGAGATCTGGACGACGCGGCGCGAGGCCTCTTCGGTGAGGGCCTTGCGCAGGGGCGTGCCGGGCGCGACGAAGCTCGCCCCGGGCAGGTGCAGGCCCATGACCTCGACAACGAGCTGGTTGGAGTTGGCGGTGCCGTAGAAGGTGCAGGTGCCGGGGGAGTGGTAGGAGGCGGACTCGGCCTCCAGCAGCTCGTCCCGGGTGGCCTTGCCCTCGGCGAACAACTGCCGGATGCGGCTCTTCTCCCGGTTGGGCAGGCCGGAAGGCATCGGGCCCGCCGGCACCAGCAGGGTCGGCAGGTGCCCGAACGCCAGCCCGCCGATCAGCAGACCGGGCACGATCTTGTCGCACACGCCGAGCAGCAGGGCGCCGTCGAACATCTCGTGGGACAGGGCGACGCCGGTGGCCATCGCGATGACGTCGCGGGAGAACAGCGACAGCTCCATGCCGGTGCGGCCCTGGGTGATCCCGTCGCACATCGCGGGCACCCCGCCCGCGAACTGCGCGACGCCGCCGGCCTCGCGCACCGCGTCCTTGATCCACTCGGGGAACTCGGCGAACGGCTGGTGCGCCGAGAGCATGTCGTTGTAGGCGGACACGATCGCCACACCGGGCTTGGTCTCGCCGCGGATCGCGATCCGGTCCGCGCCGCCGCACGCCGCGAAGCCGTGGGCGAGGTTGCTGCAGGGCATCCCGGCGCGCACCGGGCCTTCCGAGGCCGCCTGGCGGATCCGGTCGAGGTATCCGCCGCGGCTGGCCGCACTGCGGTCCGCGATCCGCTGCGTGACCTGTTCAACGACAGGATGAATGGGCGCGTTCGCCGTCATTCGTCGCCTCCTGGAGCGCTGGTGGTGGTGACGATCGAGGGCGACGACGTTGGCGCCTCTGTCGAGCCGTGACTGCAGCCACACTAACGGGTGTGACGCTGATTTCAAAAACCGATTCAGTACTCGATCTTCGTCACGCCGGTTCGCCCGCATGGCGGCGGCAAGATCGGCCATGATGTGGTGGAGTCCGATCGAGCGAGGGGGAGCACATGCGCATCCGGGTGCTCGCGGCCGTGCTTGCGGCCTGCGCGACGTTGTCGGCCTGCGGTGGCGGGGCGCAACCGAACGCCGTGGTCCCGCAGCCGCTGCCGCCCGCCCCGACCAGCACGGCGGCGCCGCCGGACGGCTCGGTGGACCTGGACGGCTCGCCGACCGTCGAGAAGATCAAGCAGCGCGGCAAGCTGCTGGTCGGCCTGCGCTCGGACGCGCCCGACATGGTGCGCCGCGTCAGCGCGGGGGAGTACCAGGGCTTCGACGTGGAGGTCGCGGGCATCCTCGCCGCGGGCATGGGCCTGGACCCGCGCACCCAGATCTCCTACCGCTGGCTGCCGTCGGACCTGCGGGCCAACGCGATGACCGCGGGCAGCGTCGACGTCCAGCTCGGTGGGTTCGATCGTGGTGCGCCGCAGTTCGCCGGCGCGGGCCCGTACGCGGTCGTCGGCGGCCCGGGCGCGGAGGTCGAGCACTACGTCGGTTTCAACCCGGGTGACGACGCGATGGGGGAGGAGCTGGACCGCATCCTGGACGCCGCGGTCGCCGACGGGCGTTGGCAGCGGGCCTACGACACCGCGCTGGCGCCGAGCGGCGTCCGGGCCAGGCCCGCACCGTAGTGCACCCGGGAGAATCGGTTCCGCGAACAACGCCTGGAATCGCTGCCGCAGCGACCCCTGGCAATTATCAATGGCTGTTCTCCTCTGTGATTTTTTCTCGGTGAATAGCGCTCTGCGCAGGCGTTTTTCGTTGACCAAAGCTGTCGCGTCGGAATCGACCGGCTTGACGGAATTGCACGACGATCGACCTCGTCACATCTAGTTGTTTAGCGCAACCATTTAGTTAGCCTGGGGAAACACAACGAGGTGAGGAGATCAATGTCTGCGAACGAGCAGTGGGACATCGTCTCCGGCGTCGGCATCACGGCGCTGGCGGTCGCCGTCGCCCGTGCTCGGGAAAGCCGGCGCGACGACCGGCTGATCGACGACCCGTACGCGGAACCGCTGATCCGGGCGGCGCAACCGCCGGTGCCGATGTCGGGGGACGGCGGCGAGGCCGGCGCCCTGTGGCACGAGATGACCGACTACGTCAGCGTCCGTTCCCGCTTCTTCGACGAATGGTTCGCCCGGGCCTGCGCCGCTGGTACCCGCCAGGCGGTCGTCCTGGCCTCCGGGCTCGACACCAGGGCGTTCCGGCTGGAGTGGCCGGAAGGCTTCCGGGTCTTCGAGATCGACCAGCCCAAGGTCCTGGAGTTCAAGGACGGCACCCTGGCCGCCGAGGGCGTGCGCGCCTCCTGCGAACGCCACGCGGTGGCGGTGGACCTGCGTGACGACTGGGCGTCCGCGCTGGTCAAGGCCGGGTTCGACCCCGCGCTGCCCACGGCCTGGCTCGCCGAGGGGCTGCTGCCCTACCTGCCGCCGGAGGCAGAGGCGAACCTGCTGGCCACCGTGCACGACCTGTCCGCCCGGGGCAGCCGCATCGCGATCGAGAGCATCGCGCTGGCCAGGTCGGCGCTGCTGGGCGCCGACCTCGACGACACCGCGCGGGAGTGGGGCATCGACCTCAAGGGCCTGTTCAGCCTGGAGGACCGCCCCGACCCCGGCGACGTGCTGGCCCAGCGGGGCTGGAGGGTGCACCGCGACCCGGTCGGCGACCTCGCCGCCGGCTTCCGGCGGCCCCTGAGCGACCGCGCGCAGCAGTTGGGGGCGGCGGGCGAGATGGTCACCGCGCAGCGCGACTGACGCCACGGCGCGAGCGGGGCTCGGACCGGGCGGTCCGAGCCCCAGCCGTCACTCGCCGGTCGGCGCCCCGCCGGTCGCGGCGAGCCGGTCCTCCGCCGGGGCGGCGATGACCCGGGTCTTCTTGCCGCGGCGGTTTCGCCGGTCGAGGAAGTTGGCGAACCAGGTCAGCAGCAGGCACATCGAGATGTAGAGGGCCGCCACGACCATGCTGACCGGGATGATCGGCCGGTCCAGCGTCGGCACGCCGCCGAGGTAGCGGGCGTAGTACAACAGCTCCTGGTATGTGATCAGGAAACCGAGCGCGCTGTCCTTGAGCAGCACCACGAGCTGGCTGATGATCGCGGGCAGCATCATGCGCACCGACTGCGGCAGCACCACGAACCGCATCACCTGGTTCTTGCGCATGCCGATCGAGTACGCCGCCTCGGTCTGTCCCCTCGGCAGGGCGTTGACCCCGGCCCGGAAGACCTCGGCGAGCACCGAGCCGTTGTAGAGGGTCAGCCCGAGCACCACCGACCAGTACTGGCCGAAGTTCACGCCCAGCCCCGGCGCCGCGTAGTAGAGGAAGAAGATCAGGATGACCAGCGGGATCGCGCGGAAGAACTCCACGATCCCGGCGCACGGCACCCGCAGCCACGCGTGGTCGGAGAGCCGCCCGAGGGCGAAGACCGCGCCGAAGGCCAGCGCCAGCACCGCACCGGTGGCGAACGCCCCGACGGTGTTGCCCAGCGCGCGCACCAGCTCGACCTGGATCTGCTCGTAGAGCAGCCATTCCCACTTGCTCGCGTCGAACTGGCCGGTCTGGTAGAAGCGCAGCAGCACGTAGCCCACCGCGCCGACCACGACCACGATGCTGATCGCGCCGATGAGCCGGTTGCGGGTGATCGCGCGCGGCCCGGGGGAGTCGAACAGGACGTTGCTCATCGGGCCACGCTCCAGCGCTTCTCGAAGCCGCGCTGGATCAGCGTCAGCGGGATCACCAGGATCAGGAACCCGACCGCGATCCAGACGAAGGCGTTGATCGTCGGCTCGCCCTCCTCGTTGAGGAACGGGATGACCGAGCCGACCTCGTTGACGCTGAAACCGGCGGCCACGGTGGTGTTCTTCAGCAGCGCGATCAGCACGCTGACCATCGGCGGGACCACCGCGCGGAACGCTTGCGGCAGGATCACGTTGGTCAGCGACTGGGCGAAGCCCAGACCGATGGAACGCGCCGCCTCGGCCTGGCCGACCGGCACGGTGTTGATGCCGGACCGCAGCACCTCGCAGACGAAGGCCGAGGTGTAGACGGTCAGGGCGATGACCGCGGCGGTGAAGAACGGGAACTGGAGCAGCTCCAGCTTCGGGTAGGCGAAGACGAAGAAGAAGAAAACCAGGGTCAGCGGGGTGTTGCGCAGCAGGGTCACGTAGCCGGTGCCGACCGCGCGCAGCGCGGGCACCGGGCTCACCCGCAGCGTGGCCAGAAGCGTGCCGAGGACCAGGGAACCGACTCCAGCCAGCAGGAAGAGCTCGATCGTACGCAGGAATCCCCTGGCGAGGACGTCCCCGTACTCCACCAAGATGTCGATCAACTTGTTGCTCCAGGACGGAATCGGGTGCCCGGAACCGGCCGGCTCCGGGCACCCGACTGACGGGTCAGTAGCGGTCGACCGGCGGCGGCTCGGCGCCGGTGCCGGACTTGCCGAGGGTCGCGTCGTAGACGCGCTTCCACTCGCCGCTCTTCGCGGCCTGCTCCAGGACGTCGTTGATCTTGTTGCGCAGGGCGATGTCGTCCTTGGCGACCCCGATGCCGTAGGGCTCCTCGGAGAAGGTCTTGCCGACGACCTTCAGCTTGTCCGGGTCCTGCGCGGCGTAGCCCTTGAGGATCGCGTCGTCGGTGGTGACGGCGTCGATCTGGCCGTCGAGGAGCTGCTGCACGCACTCGGAGTAGCGCTGGAACTCCACGATGTTCTGCGGCTCGGTGAGCTGCTGCTCCTTGACCCGCTGGATCGGGGTCGACCCGGTCGCCGAGCACACCTTCTTGCCCTTGAGCGTCTCCGGGCCGGTGATGTCGGTGTTGTCCTTGCGGACCAGCACGTCCTGGCCGGCCATGAAGTACGGGCCGGCGAAGCCGACCTGCTCCTTGCGCTTGTCGTTGATGGTGTAGGTGCCGACGTAGTAGTCGACCTCACCGGTGGCGAGCGCCTGCTCCCGCGCGGTGCTCGGGATCGGCTTGTAGTCGATCGCGGTGTTGGGGTCCAGCCCGAGCTGCGCGGCCACCAGGCGGGCGATCTCGATGTCGAAACCGGAGTACTGGCCGGTCACCGGGTCGCGGAACCCCAGGCCAGGCTGGTCCTCCTTGACCCCGACGGTCACCCGGCCGCGCTGCTTGATCCGGTCGAAGGTCGGTGAGCCCGGCACCTGCACGTTCTGGGCGACGTTCTGCTGCACCTGCGGCTCACCACCGCCCGGTGCGCCCTCGCGCCCGCACCCGGTCAGGGCCAGCGCCAGCGTCGTCGCCAGCACCGCCCCCAACCGCAAACCCTTGGCTCGCATGTCGGTTTCCCCTCTCTGGAGATCGTCCGTCTCAGTGGGTGAGGATCTTGCCGAGGAAGTCCTTGGCGCGGTCGCTCTCGGGCGCGCTGAAGAACTTCTCGGGAGTGGAGTCCTCGACGACCTCACCGTCGGACATGAAAAGCACCCGGTGGGCCGCGCGGCGCGCGAAGCCCATCTCGTGCGTCACGACCAGCATGGTCATGCCTTCGGCGGCCAGGCTGGTCATGACGTCGAGGACCTCGTTGACCATCTCCGGGTCCAGCGCCGAGGTCGGCTCGTCGAACAGCATGACCTTCGGCTTCATCGCCAGCGCGCGGGCGATGGCCGCCCGCTGCTGCTGGCCGCCGGAGAGCTGCGCGGGGTACTTGTCGGCCTGGTCGGCGATGCCCACCCGCTCGAGCAGGCCGATCGCCTCCTTGCGGGCCTGCTCCTTCGCCAGCCCGCGGACCTTGGTCGGCCCGAGCGTGACGTTTTCCAGGATCGTCTTGTGGGCGAAGAGGTTGAACTGCTGGAACACCATGCCGACGTCGGCGCGCAGGGCCGCCAGCGCGCGGCCCTCGGCCGGCAGCGGCGTGCCGTCCACGGCGATGGAGCCCGCGTCGATCGGCTCCAGGCGGTTGATCGTGCGGCACAGGGTCGACTTGCCGGAGCCGGAGGGACCGAGCACGACCACGACCTGCCCCCGCGGCACGTCCAGGGTGATCCCCTTCAGCACGTGCAGCGCCCCGAAGTGCTTGTCGACCGCGGACATCCGGATCATCGGCGCATCCGTCGCGGCTGCGGTCATTCGTTCTCCTGCTGGGCGTGGGATTCGGACACGATGGCCGAAACCTAAGCCGCCCGGCGGGGATAGTCCAGATGGAACGGGTCAACGCAGATTGCAACTCGGTTACACCCCGTGTCCGCGCTGCTGGGCGAGCCGCTTTCACCCGTCTCCGGCAACGCCTCTACCCTGGGTAACAGGGCCCGGGAGGACCCGGTGGGCGTGGACCACCGGAGTGACGCGGCGCGCGGCTCCAGCGGTGGTGGACCCGCCGAGACCGGCGCCACCTCGATCGTGAGTCCGACAGCGTGAGAGAAGGTTGGGTGTGACCCGCAGCTACCAGATCCGCACGTACGGCTGCCAGATGAACGTGCACGACTCCGAGCGCCTCGCGGGCATGCTCGAGGACGCCGGGTACGTGCGCGCGGGCACCGACGTCGACCCGGACGTGGTCGTGTTCAACACGTGCGCGGTGCGGGAGAACGCCGACAACCGCCTCTACGGCAACCTGGGCCACCTGCGTCCCGCCAAGGACCGCAACCCCGGCATGCAGATCGCCGTCGGCGGCTGCCTGGCGCAGAAGGACCGCGGCGAGATCGTCAAGCGCGCGCCCTGGGTCGACGTCGTCTTCGGCACCCACAACCTCGGTTCGCTGCCGACGCTGCTGGAGCGCGCGCGGCACAACGAGGAGGCCGAGGTCGAGATCCTGGAGTCCCTCGACGTCTTCCCCTCCACGCTGCCCGCCCGCCGCGAGTCGGCCTACTCCGGCTGGGTCTCGGTGTCGGTGGGCTGCAACAACACCTGCACCTTCTGCATCGTCCCTGCGCTGCGCGGCAAGGAGAAGGACCGCAGGCCGGGCGAGATCCTGTCCGAGGTGCAGGCCCTGGTCTCCGAGGGCGTGCTGGAGGTGACGCTGCTCGGGCAGAACGTCAACGCCTACGGCGTGGAGTTCGGCGACCGGTTCGCCTTCGGCAAGCTGCTGCGCTCCTGCGGTGAGATCGAGGGGCTCGAACGCGTGCGCTTCACCTCGCCGCACCCGCGCGACTTCACCGACGACGTCATCGCCGCGATGGCCGAAACGCCCAACGTCTGCCACCAGCTGCACATGCCGCTGCAGTCCGGCTCCGACCGGGTGCTCAAGCAGATGCGCCGCTCCTACCGCTCGCAGCGCTACCTCGACATCCTGCGCAAGGTGCGCGAGGCCATGCCCGACGCGGCCATCACCACCGACATCATCGTCGGCTTCCCCGGTGAGACCGAGGAGGACTTCGAGGCGACGATGCAGGTCGTGCGCGAGGCCCGCTTCGCCAGCGCCTTCACCTTCCAGTACTCCAAGCGGCCGGGCACCCCGGCGGCCGAGATGGAGGGCCAGCTGCCCAAGGAGGTCGTCCAGCAGCGCTACGACCGGCTGATCGAGCTGCAGAACCAGATCTCCTGGGACGTCGGCAAGGAGCTGGTCGGCAGGTCCGTCGAGCTGCTGGTCGCCGAGGGCGAGGGCCGCAAGGACACCGAGACCCACCGGCTGAGCGGCCGGGCGCGCGACGGCAGGCTCGTGCACTTCACCCCGGTCGGCGCCGTCGACGGGCAGGTGCGGCCCGGCGACGTCGTGCACACCACGATCACCCGTGCGGCGCCGCACCACCTGGTCGCCGACTCCGAGATCACCGCGCACCGCCGCACCCGCGCGGGCGACCACTGGGAAGAGGGCGTGCGCCCGAAGACCTCCGGCGTCAGCCTCGGCCTGCCCTCCTTCGGCGCCCCGCCCGCGCAGCCCGCCGCGCAGCAGGGATGTGCGTGTTGAGCGAGCGCGACCCGCGGCACCCGGAAGAGGAGGAGAACGTGTCCGAGACCGCCGGTGCGGGTGCGGAGCTGGCAAGGACCGAGCGGGAGCTGCTGCGCAGGTTCGACCCCGGCTCGCGCGCCCTGGTCATCGCCGGGGTGATGCTCGTGCTCGTGCTCAGCTCGGTGCTGCCGTGGGTCGGCGGCGCGGCGGGCTGGCAGGTGCTGGTCGGCCAGGCCGACCCCGCGCTGCACGTCGGCCTGCTGCCCAGGCTGTTCTCGATCAACTCCACCATCGTGGGCATCGCGGTCGGGGCCCTGGCGCTGGTGACCAGGCGCTGGGCGATCGCCTGGATCGCCGCGCTGGCCGGGGTGGTGGTGTCGTTCGAGGGCGTGATCGCCATCTGGTCGCGCCAGACCGTGCCCAACGCGGGCCCCGGCATCGGGCTCGTCCTGGCCGTGGTGTGCATGTTCGTGCTGGCCATCCAGTGGCTGCGGATCGTCTGGTCCCGCGACTGACCCCCGAGCTGTGAAAAGGCCCCGGATCGCTCCGGGGCCTTTTCGCGCGCGGTGTCCCGCCGGACGGGACATCGACCTTCTTGATCAGTTCAGACGGACTCCCGAGCCTTCGGCGGTCGCACTCGAAGCACCTCGGCGCGGATCAGCGGTCGGCCAGCGCCTGCTCCGCGGCCGACAGCCACTCCCGCCACTGCTGGGCCTGCTCGTCGGCCTTCTTCGCGCGCCGCTCGTCACCGGCCGCGCGGGCCTTGCTGGCCTGCGCCTCGAACTGCTCGACCCGGTCGCGGAACTGGTCGACCCTGGCCTGGGCCTCCGGGTCGGTGCGGCGCCACTGGGCGTCGGAGGCGGACCTGACCTTGTCGGCCACCGCCCGCAGCCTGCCCTCCAGCTCGCGCATCCGCTCGCGGGGCACCTTGCCGATCTCGTCCCACCGCTCCTGGATGCGGTGCAGCTGGTTCTGCGCCGCCTTGAGATCGGCGGACGGGTCGATCTGCTCGGCCTCGGCCAGCAGCTCCTCCTTGAGCTTGGCGTGCTCGGCGAACTCGGCGTCGCGCTCGTTGAACGCCTCGGAGCGGCGGGCGAAGAACCGGTCCTGCGCGGCGCGGAAGCGCTGCCACAGCGCCTCGTCGGTCTCGCGCGGCGCCCGGCCCGCCGCCTTCCAGTCGGCCATGAGCTGCTTGTAGCGGCTGGCCGTCGGACCCCAGTCGGTGGACTCGGTCAGCGACTCGGCCTCGTCGACCAGCTCCTGCTTGCGGGACTTGGCCGCGGCCCGCTGGCGGTCGAGGTCGGCGAAGTGCGAACCGCGCCTGCGGTTGAAGGCGTCCCGGGCCTTGGAGAAGCGCCGCCACAGCTGCTCGTCGGTCTTGCGGTCGACGCCGCGGACGGTCTTCCACTCATCGAGGATGGCGCGCAGCCGGTCGCCCGCGCTCTTCCAGTGGGTGGCCTCGGCGCCGATCTGCTCGGCCTCGACGACCAGCGCCTCCTTGCGCGCGACGGCGTCGGCCCTGGCCTGCTCCTTCTCCACCTTGGCGTGCTCGACGGCCCGCTCGGCGCTGGCCACGACGTGGTCGACCCGCGCGGCCAGTGCATCGAGGTCGCCGACGACGGCGGCCTCGGCCAGGCCATCGCGCAGGTGGCGGGCGCTGGTCAGGGTGTGCTTGGGCTCCCCGGCGTGGGTGCCCAGGCGGGTCTCCAGCAGCTCCACCTCGGTGAGCATGTCGTCGAACTTGCGCGCGTAGTGCGCCAGCCCCTCCGCCGCGTCACCGGCCTGCCACGAACCCACGGCGCGTTCGCCGTCGGGGGTGCGGACGTACACCGTGCCGTCGGTGTCCACCCGGCCCCACTTCGAGGGATCGGCGGACGCGGCAGGCACTGCGGGCGCGGTGCCGGCTGTACCGGCCTTGCCGGTGGTCGAGTCCGCAGCCTTGTTGGCGGCGGTCTCCGGGGTCGTGTCCTGGTGCGTCATGGCCGGCTTCCTCCTTGCGTGCCCGCTCCGGTGCCCGTGTCGAGCACGGGCGCCCCGCCGCGGCGGGGCCCAGCAAGCGTCGACCCGAACCCGTTGCCGGTCCGGCCTCCGCTGGCGCATTCAAACAGGTGGCGGCGCGAACCGGTACCTCGAGGCGCGCTTGCTGCGCCCCGGGCGCCGAAGCGGCGAACCGGACTCGTGACCCGCACGGCGTTCATTGTGATCGCCCGGGTCCGAGGTCGCAGACGGTGGTGGCGACAAGCCGCTGCCACGGCGTCGCCCGATCGCCGAGTCCCTGCTCCGCTCACTCTCGTCCGTGACCTCTACCGTGGACAGGTGTGATCACCCGTGTCGCTGTGGTGCCGTACCCGCCGTTGCTGATTCCGGAACTGACCGTGCGGTCCGGAGCGGAAACAGCACAACTGCGGGGCGCCTGCTTGCGCGCCGTGTCCAGTCTGACGGAAGTCGCGGCCGAATGGGTGGCGGTTGGCGTAGATCGTTTCGGTCCCGCGGTGCTCGGACCCGCCACGACCGGCACCTTCGCCTCCTTCGGGGTCGACGTGCCGGTCTCGCTGAGCGCCGCGCAGGCGCCCGCCGGAGGTGCCGACCCGCTGCTGCCGCTGCCCGCGCTGGTCACCGGCTGGCTGCGTGCCCAGGCGGGTGCGGCACGGGCGACGGCCCACCTGCTCGCGCCGGACCTCGATGCGCAGCGGTGCCGGGAGTACGGCCGCGAACTGGCCGCCGGTCCGGACCCGGTGGGCCTGCTGGTGCTGGCCGACGGCACGAACTGCCGCACGGAGCGCTCGCCGAACCCGCCCCACGAGCGCGCCGAGCCGGTCGACGAACTGCTGCGCACCGCTCTGGCCGAGGCCGACGCCGACCGCCTGCTGGAACTGGACGCCACCGTGGCCGCGCAGGTCGGCGTCGAGGGGCGGGCGGCGCTGCACGCGCTGGCCGGAGCGGCGGAGGACGGCCGGTGGCGGGGCAAGCTGCTCTACTCGGACGTGCCGTTCGGCGTGACCTACCACGTGGCCGTCTGGTCGCGGCTCTAGCGCGGAGTCGCCGACGCCGCCCCGAGTACTACGTCCCCACAGGTTCTAAGGTCGAGTTGTGTCCACAGTGTCCTCATCCCGAGGGTCCGCGCCGCGCCTGCTGGCGATCGTCGGGCCCACCGGCACCGGCAAGTCGGAGCTGGCCGTCGACCTCGCCGAGGAGCTCGGCGGCGAGGTGGTCAACGCCGACGCCATGCAGCTCTACAAGGGCATGGACATCGGGACCGCCAAGCTGACGACCGCCGAGCGGCGCGGCGTCCCGCACCACCTCCTCGACGTCCTCGACGTGACCGAGACCGCCTCGGTGGCCGCCTACCAGCGCCACGCCCGCCACGCCGTCGAGGAGCTGCTGGAAGCGGGCCGCACGCCGCTGCTCGTCGGAGGCTCCGGTCTCTACGTCCAGGCCGTGCTGGACGACCTCGCCTTCCCCGGCACCGACGAACAGGTCCGGGCGCGCTGGGAGGAAGAGCTGCACCTGCACGGCGCGGCCGTCCTGCACCGGCGCCTGCGGGAGCTGGACCCGGTGGCCGCCGACGCGATCCTGCCCACCAACGGCAGGCGCCTGGTCCGCGCGCTCGAGGTCATCGAGATCACCGGCAGGCCGTTCTCCGCGCACCTGCCCAAGCCCGGCCCGCCCCGCTACGGCGCGGTGCTGGTCGGGCTGGACCGGGAGGTCGCCGAGCTGGACGACCGCATCGACCTGCGGGTGACGCGGATGTTCGACAACGGCCTGGTCGAGGAGGTCCGCGAGCTGGAGAAGCAGGGCCTGCGGCGCGGCCGGACCGCCTCCCGCGCCCTCGGCTACCAGCAGGTGCTCGCCGAGCTCGACGGTGCGGGCGACATGGCCGCCGCCGCGGCCGAGACCGCGAAGCTGCACCGCAGGTTCGTCCGGCGTCAGCGCTCGTGGTTCCGGCGGGACAAGCGCATCCACTGGTTCGACGCCGCCCGGCCGGGCCTGGCAGGCGACGTGCGGGCGCTGCTGGATACGTAGACTGGCGGCGTGCGTTACTCCGATGGGGCCCAGTTCGGCGAGGGACCGCTGTTCCTCAAGGGCCACGGCACCGAGAACGACTTCGTCATCCTGCCCGACCCCGACGGCGAGCTGAAGCTCACCGACTCCCGGGTGCAGGCCCTGTGCGACCGCAGGCGCGGGCTCGGCGCCGACGGCGTGCTGCGCGTCGTGCGCACCGCGGCCCTGGAGGACGCGCCGGACTCCGTCCCGGGCGACGTGTGGTTCATGGACTACCGCAACGCCGACGGGTCGGTCGCCGAGATGTGCGGCAACGGCGTCCGGGTCTTCGCCAACTACCTGGTCCACGCGGGGCTGGCCGAACCGGGGGAGATCCCGGTCGGCACCCGGGCAGGTGTGCGGCCGGTCGTGACGCGCGCCGACGGCCGGGTGACCGTGGACATGGGACCCGCCGCCCTGTTCGGCCGGTCGCGCACCGCGGTCGGCAAGGAGAACTTCCCCGGCGTCGCCGTCGACCTCGGCAACCCGCACCTGGCCTGCGTGACCGAAGCGGACCTCGACGGCCTCGACCTGTCGTCGCAGCCGCCGTTCGACCCGCAGGTGTTCCCCAAAGGGGTGAACATCGAGTTCGTGCAGCGCACCGGGCCCGGCCGGGTGCGGATGCGCGTGTACGAGCGGGGCGTCGGCGAGACCCGCTCCTGCGGCACCGGGACCGTCGCCGCCACCGTCGCCGCGCTGGACGCCGACGGTGCCACCACGGGGCACCGGATCGTCGACGTGCCTGGTGGGACGGTCGAGGTGGAAGTGACCGAGCAGACCTCCACCCTCACCGGACCGGCCGTGCTCGTGGCCGCGGGCCGGCTCGACGCGCTGTGGTGGGAACTGGCGTGACCGGCGGTTCCCACGTCCGAAGGCTGAAATCAAGTCGCGTGGCGTGGGACAATGGGCTTGATATGAAGAAATCCGCAATCAGGTCCGCCGACTTCCACCCCGCCGAGAGCAACGGGGCCGTGCCCCACGACTCCGCGTTCGGCCAGGCAGAAGCCGACGTCTACGAAGCCATCCTCGCCGAGGAACCTTCCACGGGTGAAATGGAGCTCGCCGACCGCAACTCGTTGCGGCGGGTGTCCGGCCTGTCCACCGAGCTCGCCGACATCACCGAGGTCGAGTACCGGCGGCTGCGCCTGGAGCGGGTCGTCCTGGTCGGTGTGTGGACCGAGGGCGACGCCCAGCACGCCGAGGACTCGCTGGCCGAGCTCGGCAGGCTCGCCGAGACGGCGGGCTCGGAGGTGCTGGAGGGGCTGGTCCAGCGCCGCGATCGCCCCGACCCGTCCACCTACGTCGGCTCGGGCAAGGTCCGCGAGCTGCGCGAGGTCGTGGTCGCCACCGGCGCCGACACCGTCATCTGCGACGGTGAGCTCTCGCCCGGCCAGCTCCGGCAGCTGGAGGACAAGCTCAAGGTCAAGGTCATCGACCGGACGGCGCTGATCCTGGACATCTTCGCCCAGCACGCCAGCTCCAAGGAGGGCAAGGCCCAGGTCGAGCTGGCGCAGCTGCAGTACCTGCTGCCGCGGCTGCGCGGTTGGGGTGAGGCGATGTCCCGGCAGGCCGGTGGCCGTGCCGGCGGCGCGAGCGGCGGTGTCGGAACCCGTGGTCCCGGTGAGACAAAGCTGGAGACCGACCGGCGGCGCATCCACAAGCGCATCAGCAAGCTGCGCAAGGAGATCGCCGCGATGCGCACGGTCCGCGGCACCAAGCGGGGCCGTCGCGAGGCCAACGCCGTGCCCGGCGTGGCCATCGCCGGCTACACCAACGCGGGCAAGTCCAGCCTGCTCAACGCCCTGACCGGTGCGGGCGTGCTGGTCGAGGACGCCCTGTTCGCCACCCTGGACCCGACGACCCGCCGCGCGGACACCCCCGACGGCAGGCCGCACACGCTCACCGACACGGTCGGCTTCGTCCGCCACCTGCCGCACCAGCTGGTCGAGGCGTTCCGCTCGACGCTGGAGGAGGTCACCGGGGCGGACCTGCTGGTCCACGTCGTCGACGGCGCGGAGCAGGCGCCGCACGAGCAGGTCGCGGCGGTCCGCGAGGTGCTCACCGAGATCGCCGAGGACCACGGGGCGCCGGTCCCGCCGGAGCTGCTGGTCGTCAACAAGATCGACTCGGTGGCTCCGACGCGGATGGCCGAGCTGCGCAGGCTGCTGCCCGGCGCGGTGTTCGTCTCCGCGCACAGCGGTGAGGGCGTCGAGGCGCTGCGGGAGATCATCGCCGACCGCCTGCCGCGGCCGGAGGTCTTCGTCGACGCGCTGGTGCCCTACACGCGCGGTGAGCTGGTGGCGCGGG
Organism: Saccharopolyspora erythraea NRRL 2338; assembly: GCF_000062885.1. NCBI lineage: Bacteria > Bacillati > Actinomycetota > Actinomycetes > Pseudonocardiales > Pseudonocardiaceae > Saccharopolyspora > Saccharopolyspora erythraea. Next base: position 1,931,902 of record NC_009142.1, read on the forward strand.
TGCACTCCGAAGGGGAACTGGTCGACGAGGAGCACACCGCCGAGGGCACCCGGCTGCGGGCGAAGGTCCGTTCCGACCTGGCCAGCGCGCTGAAGCCGTTCGTGGGCGCTGGGTGAGGTCGGCCCGTTGGGGCGGTGCGGCCGCGGTCGCACTGCTGCTGGCGATGCCGTCCGGCGCGGTGGCGAGCGCTCAGGCGCAGCCCGTTCCCGAGCCGCGGGAACGGTGCCGCGTCGGTGATTCCGACCTCGACGAGTTGTCCGGCCTGGCCTCCGACGGCCGGTCCTGGTACGCCGTGAACGACGGCGGCAGCTCGCTGGAGGTCTACGTACTCGACCCGGCGGACTGCTCGGTGCGCGACGTGCGGACCGGGTCGGCGAACCCGTACGACGTCGAGGACCTCGCCCTCGGCGCCGACGGCACGCTCTGGCTGGCCGACACCGGGGACAACGACCGCGACCGCGACTCCATCGCTCTGCACGCCCTGTCGCCCCGCGGCGGTTCGACCTTGTACCGGCTGACCTATCCGAACGGCCCGCGCGACGCCGAGGCGCTGTTGCTGGACCGCGCGGGCGTGCCCTACATCGTGACGAAGGAGCCCATCGGCCCGGCGGGTGTGTACCGGCCGGCCGGGGCGCTGGCTCCGGGCGGCACCGTGCCGATGGAACGGGTGGGCACGATCTCGCTGCGCTCGACGAACACGCCGGGCGGACCGCTTTCGGGGAGCATCGGGTCGGTGCTGGTCACCGGCGGTGCTGCCAGCCGCGACGGCACCGTGGCGGCGATCCGCACCTACACCGAGCTGTACCTCTTCGACGCCCCGGACGGCGACCTGGCGGCGGCGTTCGCGCGCCCGCCGGTGCGCGTGTCGGTGCCGGGCGAACCCCAGGGCGAGGCCATCGCCTGGGAACCCGACGGCACGCTCCTCACGGCGTCGGAAGGAACGGGCGAGCCCGTGCGTGCACTCGCGGGAGCGGCCGACCTGGCACGGAACCACCCACCCGACACGCCACCCACCCCCACACGCGACGGCGGCGGCGAAGGCAGCGGCGACAACGCCTCCCCACCCGTACCGCCGCCATCGACGACGGGGGCAGACCTGTCGAACGGCCAACTGCTGCTCCTGTGCCTCGGCGCGGCAGGCGTCCTCGTCTTCCTGACCCGCAGAGCCCGCCGCAAACAGTAGTGCGGATCCTGCGGCGGTCCGCCGCCAGTGGCACGAACACCACCGGCACGTGCTTTGTAGCGCCATCGCCACCGTCATCCGACGCCCGTAATGGCACCGCGCTGTCAACGGCGGCCGAATGTGGACCCGGCTGCGGCGGCTGAAAATGGACCCACCCTGGTTGTTGATGTTTAGTCGTTGGTGTTGGTGGCCGCGGGCACGCGGCCGAGGTCTTGGCGGTCTTTGAGGCGGTAGCTGTCTCCTTTCAGTGAGATGACTTCGGCGTGGTGCACGAGGCGGTCGATCATGGCGGCGGCGACGACGTCGTCGCCGAAGACCTCGCCCCAGCGGCCGAAGGGTTTGTTGCTGGTGACGATCAGGCTGGCTCTCTCGTAGCGGGCGGAGACCAGCTGGAAGAACAGGTTCGCGGCTTCGGCTTCGAACGGGATGTAGCCGACCTCGTCGATGATCAGTAGCGGGATCCGGCCGAGTTTGACCAGTTCCTGCTGGAGTCGTCCGGCGTGGCTGGCCTCGGCGAGCCGGGCTACCCACCCGGCGGCGGTGGCAAACGAGACGCGGTGTCCGGCCTGGCAGGCCCGGATCCCGAGTCCGATCGACAGGTGGGTCTTGCCGGTGCCGGGAGGCCCGAGGAAGACCACGTTTTCCTTGCCCGCGATGAAGTCCAGTGTCCCGAGATGTGTGATCGTGTCGCGTTTGAGGGAGCGTTGGTGATCGAAATCGAACTCCTCCAGCGACTTCCTGCTCGGGAACCGGGCGGTGCGGATGCGGCCCTCGCCGCCGTGGGATTCGCGGGCGGCGACCTCGCGTTGCAGGCAGGCCGCCAGGAACTCCTCGTGGGACCAGTCCTCGGCCCGGGCTCGTTCAGCCAGCCGCTCGACCGCCCCGGCCAGCGACGGTGCCTTCAATGCCCGGGCGAAGTAGGCGATCTCGGAAGCCACGTTGCGACTGTTGCTGCTGGTGGTAGTGGGTTTGCCGGGCATCACGCCACCCCTTGGCCCTCGGCGGTGGCGGCTGTGTCGAGGCCGAGTGCGCGGTCGTAGTCGGCCAGCTCGCGGTGCTCGACGGGTGTGTCGACCGGACGCAGGCTGGCCCGGCAGGCCTGGTGACGCAGCCTGGCCGCGGCGGTGGCGTGATCGGGATCGGTGATGCTCTGGTGCACTGCCCAGCACCGGTCATGCCGGGCGACCAGGCGGCCCTGGCAGGTCACGGTCACCGTGTCGAGATCGCCGGTGATCTCGACGCGGTGACCGATCGCCGACGGGTGCACCGAGTAGTCGTTGGAGCCTGTCAAGTGGTTTGTGTATAGGACTTTGGGTGGGTCAGTTGAGGTAGGGGTCGAGGCGGTCGGGGAAGTGCAGGGCGAGTGCGCCGAGGGCTTGTTTCCAGCCTTGGACGGTGGCGCCTTCGACCAGGCGTGCGGGGGCGTTGCGCTGGTGGGTGGGTAGTCCGCGTTGTTTGTCGCGTTGTCGGGCGCGTTTGTCTTCGATGTCGCGGATGGCCAGCCACAACAGCTTGATCACCGCGTCGTCGGAGGGGAAGTGCCCGCGGTTTTTGATGATCTTGCGGAGTTGGTAGTTCAGTGACTCGATCGAGTTCGTGGTGTAGATGATCTTGCGGACTTCGGGCGGGAACTCCAGGAACGGGATGAACCGTTCCCACGCGTTTTCCCAGGTCCGCACGGCGGCCGGATACTTGCGGCCGAGGTCGGACTCGGCGAACTCCAGCAGGGCGGTCTCGGCGGCCTGGGCGGTGGGCGCGGTGTAGATCGGTTTCAACGCCGCAGCGACCTTCTTGCGGTCCTGATACGAGACGAACCGCATCGCCGCCCGGATCAGATGCACCGTGCAGGTCTGCACCGTCGAGGACGGCCAGGTCGCCTCGATCGCCTCCGGCAACCCGGGCAGGCCGTCGCAGCAGACGATCAGGACGTCTTTGACGCCGCGGTTGCGCAGCTCGGCACACACCCCGGCCCAGAACTTCGCCCCTTCGGAGGCCTGGATCCAGATCCCGAGGACGTGTTTGACGCCGTCGAGATCGACACCGACGGCGATGTGGGCGGAGCGGTTGCGGACCTGGTGGCCGTCACGCACCTTCACCACCAGGGCATCCAGGTAGATGATCGGGTAGATCTCTTCCAGCGGCCTCGACTGCCAGGCCGTGACCTCCTCGAGCACCGTGTCGGTGATCTTGGAGATCGTCTCGTGGGAGAGCTCGGTGCCGTAGGTGCGCTGCAGGTGGTGCTGGATGTCGCGGACGGTCATCCCGCCCGCGTACAGCGAGATGATGATCTCGTCCAGGCCGCCGGCCCGCCGCGACCCCTTGGGCACCAGCCGCGGCTCGAACGAGCCCGCCCGGTCGCGGGGCACCTCCAGATCGACCTCGCCGACCTCGGTCGAGATCGTCTTACCGCTGGCACCGTTGCGGGAGTTCGGGCTGCCCCGCCCGGCCGGATCCCCCTTGTCATACCCGAGGTGATCGGCCATCTCGGTCTGCAAACCCCGCTCGAGCACGGCTTTGACCAGCTCGGGCAAAAACCCGCCCTGCCCGGTCAACGCCAGCCCGCCCCGGTCGACGGTGTCCATCACCCCATCGAGCAGGCCTGCCTCGATCATCTCATTGACCGCGTCCCGCGCTGACGAGGGCTGTGCGGCCGTCCCGAACGGATGTCCTTCCTGCTGCTGCGAATCACGCGTGCCCATCGGTGCGTACTCCATCAACTATCGGATCTTGTACACAACCCACCTGACACGCCCAGTCGTTGGCGCCCAACCGAACGTAGTGATCACGCGGCAGCCGGATACCGGCATGCCAACCCACCACCGGGGCCACCGGCGGCAAGGCCAACATGGCGTGCCGGTCGTGCTCCCACCGGTCGGTCGGTTTGCATCCCAGGACGCGGTGGTGGCGGCGGTTGGCCCGCGTCAGCCAGCCGGCCAGCTGCGCGTTGAAGTCAGCCGGTGAGGTGAAGCTGCGGCCGGGCAGAAACGAGGTCTCCAGATAGCCATTGGCCCGCTCCACCAGACCCTTGGCCTCCGGGTCACCCGGCCGGCATTGGATCACCGCGATCCCGAGCGTCCCGCGAAAAGCGTTCATCGCCTCGGTCAGCACCGGCCGCCCGGCCTTGCGGAACCCGACCGCGGACTCGTTGTCCCACACCAGCGTCTTGGGCACCCGCCCCCACCCCGACAACAGCGCCCAGTGCCCGGCCAGCAGATCCGGGCCCTGCCGCGACGGGATCAACCTCGCGGCGATCACCCGCGAATAGCCCGACACCATCACCAGCACCGGCGGCCGCCCCACCTGCCCGAACCCCAGCGGGATATCGACCGGCGGGAACCACAGGTCGCATTGGGCCAGCTCACCGGGCTGATACACCGTCCGCGACACCGGATCAGGCGGCAGGAACAACGGGCGCAACTCCCGCACCCGGTCCTTGAGCACCGTCAGGCCCCGCAGCCAGCCGATCCTCTCGGCGATCACCGGCACCGGCATCGTCGGCCACTCCGCCAACAACGCCCGGATCTGCGGCTCCACCGCATCCACGACCGAGCCCTTCGACGGCCGCTGATACCGCGGCGGCCCCTCCGAAGCCAACGCCCGCCGCACCGTGTTCCGCCCGACACCCAGCTTCCGGACGATCGCCCGAATCGGCATGCCCTCACACCGATGCAACCGACGGATCTCTGCCCAGTCCTCCACGCTGATCACTCCCTACTTGTCAGGGAGTGGGTCCGATTTCGCCCGCCCACACCGGGTCAGGATTCACCCGTCCGCGACACGCGCCACCGCGGCACCTCTCAGTACCACCACGGCACCGTGATGCAGTTGCACCAGCTGGGAGCGCTCGCCCGCTGCTGCGCAGCTTCATAGGCGCTGCTAGCCCGGCACAGCAAGTCCATAAGCCGCTGCCGAGAGAGTGGCGCGGGACCGAACGATGCCCACGAGGTCGCAACATGCGCGTTGCGCTCCGCAGCCGGCTCCGATGACAAGGCCACAAAGCATTGCCCACCGGCCAGCGGATCCGAGCCGCTGAAGGTCAACCCCAGCCAAAGCCACCCAGCGAGCCCAACCCAGCTACTCCCAGCCCAGGTAAACCGGCATTCCCCCAGCGTCAGCCCAGCTCAGCCGCCGCCAAACCCAACTGAGGCCCAGCTCAGCTCCAGGTAGAATTTCGCCCCAGCTCGTTTGGCCGAGCTGAAAACCCGCCCAGCTCCGCTCAGCCAAGTCGCTGCCGAACCCGCCCCAGCTTGACTCGGCCGAGTCGCCGCCAACCCAGCTCAGCTCTATCTAGCCGAGCCGCTGAAAGCCGCCGAGGTCGCCTTAGCCGAGCCGCCGCCAAACTCGATGCGGACCAGCCCAGCCCCAGTGCCAGATAGACCCCCCAGCTCTGTTCAGCCGGGCCGCTGCCACGTCCGCCCGGGTCTGTTCAGCCAAGTCGCTGCGAAACCCGCCCCAGCTCCATTCGGCCGAGCCGCTGCAAGTTCGTGCAGCCAAGCCAGCTTCAGTCCAGCCTCAGCCGGCCAAGGTTCCGCCAAGCCAGCCCCAAGCCAACCCAGCGAAGCCCCGCCCCCTCAGCTCCGCCCCGCCATCCACCGCCCCGTCGGCCGACCGGCCCGACAGCCAACCGACCCGCCCGGCATCACCCCGCCAGGCCCCCACAGCACCCGCCGGTGCCCGGCACGGCCGCGGTCGTCAGAGCCTGCGCAGGACCGCGACGACCTTGCCCAGGATGGTCGCGTCGTCGCCGAGGATGGGCTCGTAGGCCTGGTTGTGCGGAACGAGCCAGACGTGGTCCTCGGTCCGCTTGAACGTCTTGACGGTCGCCTCACCCTCGATCATCGCCGCGACGACGTCGCCGTTCTCGGCGTCCGGCTGCTGCCTGACCGCCACCCAGTCGCCGTCGGTGATCGCCAGGTCGATCATCGAGTCGCCGACGACCTGCAGCAGGAACAGCGAGCCCTCGCCGACGATTTCCTTCGGCAGCGGGAAGACGTCCTCGATCGACTCCTCGGCGAGGATCGGACCGCCCGCCGCGATTCGCCCGACCACCGGCACGTAGGTCGGCTTGGTCTGAGCGCCCAGGTCTCCGCCGTTCTGCTCGCCGCCCGCCACCAGCACACCGACGGTGCGCGGGCGGTGCGGGTCGCGCCGCAGGTAGCCCTTCCGCTCCAGCACCCGGAGCTGGTAGGCCACCGAAGAGGTCGAGGTGAGCCCCACGGCGTCACCGATCTCGCGGACGCTCGGCGGGTAACCGTGGTCGCGCATCCAGTCGCGGATGGCGTCGAGCACCTTCAGCTGCCGCTCGCTGAGCTCCTCGGTGCCGTTCGGCTGCTCCGGCAGCGTGTGCACGTCGGCCTCCGCGCTGTCGACGTCGCGCACGGCGCCCTTGATCGAACCGGTCGCATCACTCGCCACCACTGCCTCCAGGTTTCGTGTTCGCGGGTCGATTGCGCCTTGCTGGTGTCAGTTTCCACAGTAGACGGGACATAGGCAGAGATCAAACACCTGTTCGAGTTAATTTTGGCTCGAAAGGCTCGCTTTTGGCGGCACTCTTGGTACACAATCGCACGCAGGTTCGATCGAACATCCATTCGATCTTGATCAACGTGTGCGGGAGGCGCCATGGCGGTGTTGCTCGATGCGACGGCGCGGACACGCTCGGCCGAAGGTCGAACTGCTGGTCAGGAGGGTGGTGCGCCGCCGGAATCGGGGCGTGCTGTCGTCCGGTGGCGTGGCGTACCGCGCCACGACCGCCGTTCTCGGACTGGGCGGCTCCCGCGTGCGCGCGCCGCGGGCGGGTCTCGGCTCGCGGGGGAGTGGATGTGCCTGGCCTCGGTCGGTGCGTTCACGTTCCTCATGGTTCTGCTGGTCGGTCTCGTCGGGCCCGGTAGCGGGATGGGTGATGAGCCGGTGCCGGCCGGCACCGCCGTCGTGCAGGTGCGGACGGGCGACACCCTCTGGGGGTTGGCGGAGAGGTTCGCGCCCGCCAGCGACCCTCGCCTGGTCGTCGACCGGATCGCGCAGATGAACGGGCTGAACGGCGTGACGGCGGAGGTGGGTCGGCCCCTGGTGGTGCCGATGGAAAGACCGTGAGGGTTTTGCGCCCGATCGGGTGTCACGTGAACGTGTGTCGCGCACAGGAGGAGCGTCAGTTCCGATCAGCCTGTGCGGTTGCTCGGAGTTCGATCAGAAACGCCCTGTCGTAGCGCCCAGCTTCGCCAGGCGGATGGGCGTCGGCGAGTGCGGGTTCGCGGTTCCCTGCCCGTGCCGATGACGGATTCGCAAACTCCGCGCTCAGTCCCGGCTGGCCGTCCACAGGCGCTCAAGCGCCGATGCGCCGTCCTCGTACGCGACCGTCAAGTCACTCGGGTGTCTGCCTCCGCGCCGCTCTCGCGGTCCCCATCGGGCCCGAGCTCCACGGCGCCGGTTCGCCTTCCGGGATCCAGTCTCCGCGAGCCGCCTGCCGGCCTCCGCCGGGGGCCCTCGGTCGCGCTCCATCCGGCACTGCGGGTCCCCGCTGCGGCCGCCGCCTCGGAGCCCCGGGTCGCCGCGTCGGTCCCCCGCGCCTTCCTTCCGGGGTGCCGCTTCGGTGCCCTCCAGGCCACTGTCTCGGCCCCTCGGGCCCGCCCCTCCGGGCCGCCGCTGCGACCCCCGCCGGACCGCCCCTCCAGGTCGTTCCCCCGGGTCGTCGGCGTTGTTCGCCGGGCCGTCGCGCGAAGGTCACCCCGGTTTGCTTCGCCGTTCGGGCAGGTTTAGAGTCGACCACAACATCTAGTAGTTACGTCGATGTGTTTACTCCACAGGTTGGGCCTGCGGGGTATCTGTCCGTCCACGGACAGTGAGTGTCGCGCACCGCTTCCGGGCGTGCGCGCGTGGTACTGGGGAAGGGGGGTGAGTGCCGGTGCGGTGCCCATTCTGCCGTGGTGATGATTCGCGGGTCGTCGACTCCCGGGAAGTCGAGGACGGCCAGGCGATCCGGCGACGGCGGTCCTGCTCTGGCTGCGGCCGCAGGTTCACCACGATCGAGGAGCTCGTGCTCTCGGTGGTCAAGCGCTCCGGCGTCACCGAGCCTTTCAGCCGGGAGAAGGTCGTCCGCGGCGTCGCCCGGGCGTGCCAGGGCCGTCCGGTGGAGGAAGACGCGCTGCAGCAGCTCGCGCACCAGGTGGAGGACACCGTGCGCTCGCTGGGTGTGTCGGAGCTGCCCAGCCACGAGGTCGGGCTGGCGATCCTCGGACCGCTGCGCGAGCTGGACGAGGTGGCCTACCTCCGCTTCGCCAGCGTGTACCGGGCGTTCTCCTCGGTGGAGGACTTCGAGAAGGAGATCGCCGATCTGCGGTCGCTGCGCGGAGCCGCGCGGCTCCCGGAGGGTCCCGAAGCCGCCCAAGGCGGCCCCGAGAGCAAGGCGGGGAACGGGCAGGCAGCTGGATCGGGTGATCCCGAAGGTGTGAAGGCGGAGAAGAGCAGTGAGTAAGCCACGCCGACGGACATCCCGCCGAGGGGCGGCGGGACTCCGGCGGCGGTCGGCGCCCCTCGGTGGGGCGCGACGCGACAGTGAGACGCGACCGAACCGGACGGGGAGCCCGGACGGGGGCAACGCACGACCAGTGAGCGACAAGGAAGAGGGTCAGGTCATGACAGAGACCGTCGGTGCTGCGGGGGAGCCGGACACAGGTGCCCGGAAGCAGGGCATCCGGGTGCAGCGCGTCTACACCACCGAGGGGGTGCATCCCTACGACGAGGTGACGTGGGAGCGCCGCGACGTGGTGATGACGAACTGGCGGGACGGCTCGGTCAACTTCGAGCAGCGCGGGGTCGAGTTCCCCGAGTTCTGGTCGCTGAACGCGGTCAACATCGTGACCAGCAAGTACTTCCGCGGCGCGGTGGGCAGCGACAAGCGTGAGAACAGCCTCCGGCAGCTGATCGACCGGGTGGTCAAGACCTACGTCCGCAACGGTGTGGAGCACGGCTACTTCGCCACCGAGGCCGACGCGGAGATCTTCGAGCACGAGCTGACCTGGATGCTGATGCACCAGGTGTTCAGCTTCAACTCCCCGGTGTGGTTCAACGTCGGGACCAGTTCGCGGCAGCAGGTCTCGGCCTGCTTCATCCTCTCCGTCGACGACACGATGGAGTCGATCCTCAACTGGTACAAGGAAGAGGGCCTGATCTTCAAGGGCGGTTCCGGCGCCGGCCTGAACCTGTCCCGGATCCGTTCGTCGCGGGAGCTGCTGTCCTCCGGTGGCACCGCCTCGGGGCCGGTGTCGTTCATGCGCGGCGCGGACGCCTCCGCCGGCACCATCAAGTCCGGTGGCGCCACCCGGCGGGCGGCGAAGATGGTCGTGCTCGACGTCGACCACCCCGACATCGAGGAGTTCATCGAGACCAAGGCCAAGGAGGAGCACAAGATCCGCGCGCTGCGGGACGCGGGCTTCGACATGGACCTCGGCGGCGCCGACAGCGCGTCGGTGCAGTACCAGAACGCCAACAACTCGGTCCGGGTCTCCGACGAGTTCATGCGCGCGGTGGAGAGCGACGGCAAGTTCGGCCTGCGTTCGCGCACCGACGGCTCGGTCATCGAGTCGGTCGGCGCGCGGGAGCTGTTCCGCAAGGTCGCCAAGGCCGCGTGGGAGTGCGCCGACCCGGGCATCCAGTACGACGACACCATCAACGACTGGCACACCTCGCCGGAGACGGGCCGGATCTCGGCGTCCAACCCGTGCTCGGAGTACATGCACCTGGACAACTCCAGCTGCAACCTCGCGTCGCTGAACCTGATGAAGTTCCTGCGCGAGGACCTGACCTTCGACGCGGAGCTGTTCGAGAAGACCGTCGAGTTCGTCATCACCGCGATGGACATCTCGATCTCCTTCGCCGACTTCCCGACCGAGGCGATCGGCGACACCACCCGCAAGTTCCGCCAGCTCGGCATCGGCTACGCCAACCTCGGCGCGCTGCTGATGGCCACCGGCCACGCCTACGACTCCGACGGCGGCCGGGCGCTGGCGGCGGCGATCACCTCGCTGATGACCGGTACCGCCTACAAGCGTTCGGCGGAGCTGGCCGGTGCGGTCGGCCCGTACGAGGGCTACGCCCGCAACGCCGACGCCCACCAGCGGGTCATGCGCAAGCACGCGGCGGCCAACGACCTGGTGCGCACCTACCACAAGAACGACGTCGCGGTGCACAAGCTGGCGACGAAGGTGTGGCAGGAGGGCCTGGAGATCGGTGCCCGCGACGGCTGGCGCAACGCGCAGGCGTCGGTGCTGGCCCCCACCGGCACCATCGGCCTGATGATGGACTGCGACACCACCGGTATCGAGCCCGACCTGGCGCTGGTGAAGTTCAAGAAGCTGGTCGGCGGCGGCTCGATGCAGATCGTCAACCAGACGGTGCCGCGGGCGCTGAAGGCGCTGGGCTACCAGCAGGAGCAGATCGAGGCGGTCGTCGAGTACATCGCCGAGCACGGCCACGTCGTCGACGCGCCGGGGCTGCGCCCGGAGCACTACGAGGTCTTCGACTGCGCGATGGGCCAGCGTTCGATCGCTCCCATGGGCCACGTTCGGATGATGGCCGCGGTGCAGCCGTTCCTGTCTGGCGCGATCTCCAAGACGGTGAACATGCCGGAGTCGGCCAGCGTCGCCGACGTCGAGGAGATCTACTTCGAGGGCTGGAAGCTGGGCCTGAAGGCGCTGGCGATCTACCGCGACAACTGCAAGGTCGGCCAGCCGCTGTCGGCGGGCAAGGGCGACAAGGGCGAGTCGGAGAAGGCGGTCGAGAAGCAGATCGAGTACCGCCCGGTCCGCAAGCGCCTGCCGAAGAAGCGCCCGAGCCAGACGGTGTCGTTCACCGTCGGTGGTGCCGAGGGCTACCTGCACGCGGGCTCCTACCCCGACGACGGTCTCGGCGAGATCTTCGTCAAGCTGGGCAAGCAGGGTTCGACCCTGGCCGGTGTGATGGACGCCTTCTCGATGTCGATCTCGGTGGGTCTGCAGTACGGCATCCCGCTGGAGTTCTACGTCTCGAAGTTCCAGAACCTGCGGTTCGAGCCGGCGGGCATGACCGACGACCCGGACGTGCGGATGGCCAGCAGCGTGCTGGACTACCTGTTCCGGCGGCTGGCCCTGGACTACCTGCCGTACGAGAAGCGGGCGCAGCTGGGCATCTTCACCATCGAGGAGCGCACCGCGCAGGTCAACGGCTACGACGAGTCCGGTTCCTCGGACGACGACGGCGTCGACCTGGACACGCTGCGGTCCACGGTGGACTCCTCGGCCAGGGAGGCCCGGGAGTCCGAGGAGGACGGTGACGACGACAAGCGCGTCGGCAGCTCGACCGAGCTGCTGGAGCTGCGGCTCGGCAAGGCCGCGGACGCTCCGCTGTGCATGACCTGCGGCACGAAGATGCGCCCGTCGGGCTCCTGCTACCTGTGCGAGGGCTGCGGCTCGACCTCCGGCTGCAGCTGACAGCCGGATAACGTGCGGTGTGAGGGGAGTCCGCCGATCTGGCCGGCTCCCCTCTCGCATCGGCCTGGAAGGACTGGACTGGGCGATGGCGGCAGCGTCGATCCGTGATGTCGTGTTCCCGTTGCACACCCTGGACCCCGCCGCTGGTGACGACTCGGACCTGCAGGTGCTGCGGGATGTGGTCGGCGACGCGCGAGTGGTCTGCCTCGGCGAGAGCGTGCACTTCGCCTCTGAGTTCTACCGGCTGCGCGACCGCGTGCTGCGTTTCCTCGTGCGGGAGCTCGGGTTCTCCGCGTTCGTCCTGGAGTCAGGCCTGCCGGAGGGCCTGCTGGTCGACGACTGGGTGCGCGGAGGGCTCGGCGATCTCGCCGAGATCGCACGCCGCGGCATCACCTACGCGTTCGGCCGGTGTGAGGAGATGCACGCCCAACTGCGGTGGATGCGGGACTGGAACGCCGCCGGCAGGCACACGGTGGGCTTCTACGGCATGGATGTGCCGGGCTGGTGCGCCAACCCAGGTCCCGGAGTTGCTGCCTGTCTCGCAAGACTCGATCCCATGCCCGGGGATCGGGAACTGCTGGCCGCCGCTGATCTGGGCGAACCCACCGGTGCGCCCTCCCCGGACGCGCGAGGTGCGACCGGTGCGCCGGCAGGGCTTGCCCGCGGAATCGGCGAGCTCGCCGCGCGGGCGAGCGCGGTCGGCGACGATCTCGCGTTGCAGTGCGCCCGCGGCGCGCAGCGGGTGGTCGAGTTCCTCGCGCACGGCCTCTACCCGGCCCCCGGCCGCAACCTGCGCAACGAGGTCATGGCCGAGAACCTCCGGTGGATCCTCGACCGGGAGGACCGCATCGTTGTCGGCGCCCACAACGTCCACCTGCAACGCGCGGTGTCCTTCGACGGCACCGCTCCGATCGGAAGCCTCCTGACACCCGTGTTGGGCGATGACCTGGTCGTCATCGGCACCACCCGCGGGGCCGGGCCCGTGCCCGATCTCGACCTCGGTGCAGACCCGTCCAGGCGCTTCTCCGCTCCGGACGGTGCATCCGCACCGCCACCCCACTCCCTGGACGCGGTCCTGGACGCGGCCGAGCTCCCGCACCACCTCGTGGACCTGCGCCGCATCCCGCCGGAGACCATCGCCGCGGCCACGGCCATGTGCGCCCAGAACGTGTTGGTCGACCTCGACCCTCGGCAGGCGTTTGACGCCATCGTCCACGTCCGTCAGATCACCCCAGCCCACGGCGCGGCCGACCGTCCGGCCAACCCCACCGAACGCTGAGCCGCAAGGGCTGCTCGACCGTGACGACTGGGAGCGGTCAGCTCCGCTGAACCCCGCCAACCGCATGCAGGGCGCCGAACAGCGCGCCGATGCACAGCTCGCGCAGCTCCGATCGTGAGAAGCTCTCGTGCGCCAGCCATTCCACGCAGATGGAGCGAACGAACACCAGCCCGGCGTGCAGGGTGGCCGACACGACCTCCTGGGGCAGGTCGACACCTGTTCGGCCACCGGGCGGGTGAGGTCGACCTTCGTCCGCGCCAGCAGGTCGTCGGCCGCTCGCCGGTAGACCGCGGCGAAGAGGTCGCGCTTGCTGGTGAAGTAGCGGTAGAGGTTCGCGCGGGACACGTCGGCTCAGCGTCGGCGAGGCCGGGCAGGCCGACGCGCAACGGTGGATTCGCGACGCCTTCGAAGGGGCTCCGGCGCCGGTCAGGGCGTTCGTCCGGTTCGGCTGGAGGTTGTTCGGCGCGAAGCTCGGTCGGCGCGGTTCGCCGGCGCACGTGGCGGTGTGGCGGATCGCGGACAGCGAGCCGGAGTGCATCCGCCTCGAAGTGGAGTGGCGCGTCGGACTGCGGGCAAACCTCGTGCTGCGCGTGCGGCCGGCGTCGGTCGTTCAAGCCACGTTCGTCGAGCACCACCGCCGTGCCAGCCGCTTCCTCTGGCCGCTCCTCGTGCCCGTGCACCATCTGATCCCTGCGCTATCTGCTCGCCCGAGCGGCGAAACGCCAATGAGGACACTGTGGACGAACGCTGATCGTGATGGAGGAACCGGAAACCGCACCGGGCAGGCCCCACTGATCGCTATTCTCGGATGCACCGCCCACTCGTGAAGGCGGCAGGCTGAACAGGAGCCCGGATGTCCCTGAGCACCGAAGACGTCGTCGCCGAGGTCCGCGAGGGCCACGCCCGCATCGCCGCGCTCGTGGAAGAGCTCACCGACGCGCAGGCGCGCGGCGACTCGGCGCTGCCGGGTTGGTCGCGCGGCCACGTCCTCACCCATCTCGCCGACCTGGCCCGCGCGTTCACCCGGGTGACCGAACACGCGCTGCGGGGACGCCTCGTCGAGGTCTACGAGGGCGGCCGTCCTGCGCGGAACGCGTCGATCGAGGCAGGCGCCGGACGGTCGGCGGCCGATCTGCGTGCTGCGGTCGTCGAGTCGGCCGATGAGCTCGACAACGCCTGGAAGCAGGTGGACTCCGAAGACTGGCAGCGTCCGGTGACCTACCGCGACGGCGTGCTTCTCGACGTCCTGCACTGCAGGTGGCGCGAGGTCGAGATCCACGCCGCCGATCTGGCACTCGGCCGCGGGGTCGCCGACTGGTCCCCGGACTTCTGCGCGCACGCCCTGGACTTCCTGGCTCCCCGGGTACCGGATGGCATGGCATTGACCCTCCGCCCCGACGACTCCGACCTGCGGCGGCAGTGGGGCAGCGGCGAGCCGGTCGAGGTGCGCGGCGCGCTCACCGACTTGACCGCGTGGATGGCGGGCCGTACGCCGACGGGACCGCTGGTCAGCAGCAGCGGTGCGGTCGCGCAGCTCGGCCCTTGGCCGTGAGGCGCACCGGTGGCTCCGGAGACCGACGAGTTCGAAGCGCTGCGCCCGCGCATGTTCGGGCTGGCCTACCGGTTGCTGGGCTCGGCCCAGGACGCTGAGGACGTCGTCCAAGACGCTTTCCTGCGGTGGCAGGGCGCGGACCGCGCGGCGGTGCGGAACCCGTGGGCCTGGCTCGCCAAGGTTGTCACCAACCTCGCGCTGAACCGGCTGTCCTCCGCGCGGGTGCGCCGCGAACGCTACGTCGGTCAGTGGCTGCCGGAACCGGTGCTGACGACGACCGGCGCGCTGGGACCACTGGAAACGGCGGAGCAGCGGGAATCGGTGTCGCTGGCGCTGCTGGTCCTCCTCGAACGCCTCAAGCCCGCCGAACGTGCCGTTTACGTCCTTCGGGAGGCGTTCGGATACGGCCACCGCGAGGTCGCCGAGGTCCTCGGCACCACCGAGGCCAACTCGCGGCAGATCCACCGCCGTGCACGCGCGTCGCTCGAAGACGCGGAGGCTGCCTCGGCATCGGAGATCTCCGACGAGGACCGGGCGCGCTGGCGAGATCTCGTCGCGCGGTTCATGGCGGCCGCTCGCGCAGGCGACCTCCGCGGTCTCGAGCAGCTGCTCACCGCGGACGTCATGTCGTGGGCCGATGGCGGCGGACGGGTCGGCACGGCCCGGCGCCCGGTGCTGGGACGCGACCGGGTCGCCCGCTATCTCGCCGGCGGGCTCACCCGGTTCGCCGCCGGCGTGGACGTCGTGTTCGACGAGGTGAACGGCGTCCCCGCGGTACTCGCGCTGGTCGACGGCGCTGTGCGCGGGGTGCTCGTACCGGAGTTCTCCGCCGAGCGGATCAGCGCCCTGCGCATCATCGCGAACCCGGACAAGCTGGCGTTCATCGCTCGTCAGTCCGCTGCCGTGTCACATCCCGCGGTGTCGCCCGGTTCTCACAGGTGACCGATTTTCACCGGGTCGCGGAACCCGGCCGTCCGGGAGGAAAGACCTGTGCGAGAACCGATCCTGGTCACCGGAGGCACCGGCACACTCGGCAGGGTGGTGGTGCGCGAGCTGCTCGACGCGGGTCGTGACGTCCGCGTGCTGAGTCGTCGCAGCAGTCCCGAGCAGAGCTTGTTCGAACGGGTGACCGGTGACTTGCGGCGCGGAACCGGCGTGGATGCCGCGGTGTCGGGAGTCGCCGCGATCGTCCACTGCGCCACCACGCTCGGACGTGCGGACGTCGCTACCGCGCGGACTCTGGTAGACGCCGCACGGCGCCACGGAAATCCCCACATCGTGTACATCTCGATCGTCGGCGTCGACCGGGTGCCGTTGCCGTACTACCGGGCGAAGCTGGAAGTCGAGCGGATGCTCACGGTATCCGGCCTGCCGTGGACGATCCTGCGCACGACGCAGTTCCACGACCTCATCGCCAGGATCGCGTCGTTGCAGGCGCGCTCACCGGTGAACCTGACGCTCGGCGGCGCCGCCTTCCAGCCGGTCGACGTCGGTGAGGTGGCCGTACGCCTGGCGGAGCTGGCGGTGGGCGAACCCGCCGGGCGCGTGCCGGACATGGGCGGACCGGAGATCCGCTCGCACCGCGACCTGACGCGGGAGTACCTGCGCGCGACCGGCCGCCGCCGGTTGGTGTTGCCGGTGCGGGTACCGGGCGCGATCTCGGCGGCGTACCGGCGCGGCGGACATCTCGCGCCCGAGCGGGCCGTCGGTCGCGTCACCTTCGCCGACTACCTGGCCGCCCGGACGTGAAGGCCGCCCTACCGCTTCCGCGCCAGCACACCCGCTGCGACCGCGGTCGCAGCGGTCACCGTGAACACCGACGGCCACGCCCCGACCTTCTTGGCCAGCGGGTGCGATCCGGCCAGCGCCGCCGCGTAGGAACCGCCGAGCAGCAGCGCGCGGCCGAGGC
Source organism: Saccharopolyspora erythraea NRRL 2338 (assembly GCF_000062885.1). Classification (NCBI taxonomy): domain Bacteria; kingdom Bacillati; phylum Actinomycetota; class Actinomycetes; order Pseudonocardiales; family Pseudonocardiaceae; genus Saccharopolyspora; species Saccharopolyspora erythraea. The sequence goes on from NC_009142.1 coordinate 1,948,288, forward strand.
CCGCGTTGCGGTGGCAGATCCGCATCGCGCCCAGTCCGGCGCCCGCCGCCACCACACCGCCCAGGTACCGGTGCGTGGTGGCCTGGGCGACCGCGAATCCGCCGACGAGTCCTGCCGATGTCAGCGCGCCGGCCGCAACGGTGCTCATGAGCAGCTCCTTCGCATGTGCAGACGAGTGATGCCGACTCTACTTCTTCCGCGTCCCTGCCGGCCCTTTCGAGCCGCTGGACTTCCGCGTGGCCATCTCCCACCTCGGCCTCCGCCGTTCTGGCGTAAACCCGCCGTGCCCGGTGAATTGACTTTGCCCGCCGCGCTGGCAAAGGTCTTGATGTCGATGTCCTCGTCAGACATGCCTTTCGGGAGAGCCTGTGAAGCGGCGCGCTCGGATCAGCCTGCTCGCGGTGGTGTGCGCACTGCCGCTTTCCGCCCTGCCGGCCACGGCGGCCCCGGCCCCGCCGCAGAAGCCGGTCTTCGAGGACGGCGAGGCCCAGCCGGTTTTCGACCCCGCCCAGGTGGTGCGCGAGGACCTGTGGGTGACCGCCCCCGTGGACAGCGACCGCGACGGCAGGCACGACCAGGTGCACCTGCAGGTAGTGCGCCCGAAGGAGACCGAGCGCGGACTGCGGGTGCCGGTCGTCTACCAGGCGAGCCCGTACTTCGCCGGTGGCAACGAGGTGCCGAACCACAACGTCGACACCGAACTGCACGTGCCCCAGGACTCCGCGCGGCCCGGTGGGCAGCGCGCCGAGCGGATGGCGGTGACCACGGCCGCGGCCGGCAAGTGGGCCTACGAGGACTACCTGCTCGCCCGCGGCTACGCCGTCGTCTACGGCGAGTCGCTGGGCACCGGCCAGTCGACCGGGTGCCCGACCACCGGAGCGGTGAACGAGACGATCGGCGCGCGCTCGGTCGTCGACTGGCTCAACGCCCGTGCGGCGGGGCACTTCGCCGACGGCAGGAACGCCCGCGCCAAGTGGTCGACCGGCCAGGTCGCCATGATGGGTGTCTCCTACAACGGGACGCTGCCCAATGCCGTTGCGACCACCGGCGTGCAGGGCCTGGAGGCCATCGTGCCGATCGGCGCGATCTCCAACTGGTACGACTACTACCGCGCGGACGGTGCCGTGGTGGCTCCCGGCGGGTACCAGGGCGAGGACGCCGACGTCCTGGCGAAGTACGTGCACACCAGGGCCGACCGCGAACCGTGCGGGCCGGTGATCGACCGGCTCACCGCTGAGCAGGACCGCATCACCGGTGACTACAGCCCGTTCTGGGACGAGCGCAACTACCTCGACGACGTCGGCAAGGTCCGCGCCGCGGTGCTGTCGGCGCACGGCCTCAACGACTGGAACGTCAAGACCAAGCAGGCCGCGCAGTGGTACGAGGCGCTGCGCGCCAACGACGTGCCGCACAAGATCTGGTGGCACCAGGCCGGGCACACCGACCCGATCTCCCTGCGCCGGGACGAGTGGCTGCGCACCGTGAACCGCTGGTTCACAAAGTACCTCTACGACCAGGACAACGGGGTCGAGCGCGAGCCGCGGGCCACCGTCCAGCGCGAGGACGGCAGTTGGGTCGAGGAGGCCGAATGGCCTGCTCCGGGAACCGCCGACGTGATCATGCGCCCGACCCCGGGCGGCGGAGAGCGCGGTGGCCTGACGTTCGCGCGGGAGGGAAGCCGGGCGGTGGAGAGCCTGCGCGACGACGCCGCGCAACGCGCCGAGGACCTGGCAGCGGCGCCGAGTTCACCGAACCGGCTGGCCTACTTCAGCGAGCCCACGCCCCGACCGGTGCGGGTGAGCGGCACCGTGCGCGCCGACCTGGCGCTGACCTTCGACCGCCCGGCGGCCAACGTCACCGCGCTGCTGGTCGACATGGCACCCGACGGCAGCACCTCCGTGGTCACCCGGGGCTGGACCGACCCGCAGAACAGGGACGCCATCGACCGGACCTCGCCGATCGAGCCGGGGAAGCAGTACCGGATCGAGGTGGCGATGCAGCCTGACGACTACGTCGTGGCGGCGGGTCACCGGCTGGGGGTGGTGCTGCTGTCCAGCGACCACGACTTCACGCTGCGGCCGAAGCCGGGTGCGGGCATCTCGCTCGACCTGGAGCGCAGCCGGGTGATCCTGCCGGTGGTCCGCGAGTCCTGAGGTAGCAGGGGGAACGGTCGCCAGGAGTTGGGCGGACGTTCCCCCTGGTTTCGGGCTGCGGCCGGGCCGCAGTGTTCTCCTTCCGGTGCGTACGTCGAGTCGAGCTGGAGGTGCCCTTGCCTCGGCGCAGGACCACGATCGCGGTCGCCGCCACCGTCGCGCTGGCGGTGGCCGCCCCACCTGCCGGAGCCCGTTCGCCGAGCACCGCCACGCCGCTGGGGCCACCGCCGGTCGAGACCTTCCCGGGCTCGTCTTCGCCGTCCGAGACGGTCCTCAGCACGGCCTCCGCGGACGGCATCGCGACCGGTGGCGTCCGGTCGGCCGAGGACATCGCGACCGGTAGCGTCACCAAGCCCGTCGCCCCCGGCCTCGAGCTGACCGAGTTCGACCGCTTCGGCCCGGCGGGATGGCTTCGAGGTGACATGCTCTCCGTCGACCTCACCGAGTCCCGGCTCGAACCCACCTACCTGCACCCGGGGGCCGCATCGGCGCGGACGCCGCTGTCCGAACAGGCGGCGCGCATCGGCGCGGTCGCGGGGGTCAACGGCGACTTCTTCGACATCGATGCGACGGGCGCACCGCTCGGAGTCGGGCTGAGCGGCGGAGAACTGCTCAACGCACCCGGCAGTGGCCACAACCACGTCGCCGCCGTCGGCGACCGGCTGGGCGGCCTGGCGCAGGTCTTCCTGGAAGCCGCTTTCACCAGGGCCGACGGTGCGAAGCACCGGATCTCGGACCTCAACGCGCCCAAGGTGTCGCCGAACGGCATCGCCCTCTACACGTCGTTCTGGGGCGCCGCTTCGCGGGCGACGGCCGTCGCGGGCGCCGCGAGAGTCACCGAGGCCGAGGTGGCGGACGGTGTTGTCACCCGTATCAGCGACATGCCCGCTGAGGGCTCCGCACCTGGCGGGACGGTGCGGCTCCTCGGCGTCGACGCGGGAGCCGACATCCTGCGCACCTTGCGGCAGGGAGAGCGCATCGAGGTGCACTACGCGCCGCGCAGCGAAGGGGAACTGCCGAAGGCCGCCGTCGGAGGCAACAAGGTGCTGCTGCGCGACGGCGTCGTGCAGCAGGTGGACGACACCGCCCTGCACCCGCGCACCGCGGCCGGTTTCTCGGCCGACGGCACGCGGATGTGGTTGGTCACCATCGATGGACGGCAGGCCGACAGCCGGGGCATGACCGAACGCGAGCTGGCCGAGCACCTGCGGTCCCTCGGTGCCGACGACGCGCTCAACCTCGACGGCGGTGGATCCTCCACCCTGCTGGCGCGGGAAGAGGGCGGCCCCGCGGCTGTCGTGCACAACGCGCCGTCGGACGGGCACGAGCGCCCGGTCCCGAACGGCATCGGGTTCTCCGTAGCACCGGGAAGCGGCACGCTCACAGGCTTCGGGGTCGAGCCCGCCGCCGACCGCGTCCTTTCCGGCCTGACTCGCCGCGTCGAGGCATTCGGGCACGACGAGACCGGTGCTCCGGTGGCGGGCGAGCCGCGCTGGAAGGTCTCACCGCCTGAAAGCGGCTGGGTGCGCAACGGCGTTTTCCACGCACGGCGCCCCGGGAACAGCACGATAACCGCGAAGGCGGGCCGCGCAGGCGGTGAGGCCCCGCTGGTGGTTCTCGGCCCGCCGGTCCGGCTGGACACCGACATCGAACAGGTGCGGTTGCCCGGCGCCGGCGCGCAGGGGCGCTTCCAGGTCCGCGGCTACGACGCGGACGGTTTCGGCACCTGGGTCGAGCCGGGCGATGTGGAGCTGGAGTACAACACCGACCAGTTCCGGATCGATCCCGCCCCTGACGGGTTCTCGGTGACCGCGCTGGTGCCGTTCGCCGCGTCGGTGGTGACGGCCAGGGTGGGCGGCCACGTCACGCACCTCGGCGTGACGGCCGGGTCGCAGGCGCGGCAGCTCTCGCCGATGGACACCCTGGAGGGTTGGAAGGCGAGCGTGCACCCGCAGCCCGTTCGAGCCTCGCTGGGGTCCGCGGACGGGCACGACGGCACACCGGGGATCGCCCTGGACTACTCGCTCACCGGTACCACCGCCACCAGGGCCGCGTACGTCAACGCCGACCCGATGCCCGAGCTGCCACCGGGAACCCAGAAGCTCGGGCTCTGGGTCAACGGCGACGCCAAGGGCGGCTGGCTGCGCTTCACCGTCGTCGACAGCGCGGGCGTGGCCACTACCGCGGACCTCGCGCGGAAGGTCGACTGGACCGGTTGGCGCTACGTCGAGACCCCGATCCCCAGCGGGGTGGCCGCACCCGCCCGGCTCCAGCGGATCTACGTGGTGGAACCCGACGGCGCCCGCCAGTACGAGGGCCGGCTCGTCTTCGACGACCTGACGGTTTCGGTCGCACCGGACGCCCCGGTCCCGCCGGACCCGCGTCACCCGGACGACTCCGTGGTGCAGGACGGCACGCTCGAACGGGGTGGCACCCGTGTCGCGGTGGTCAGCGACGCGCAGTTCACGGCCGACGATCCGGACGGGCCGCTGGTCGGGCAGGCGCGCCGCAGCCTGCGGGACGCCGTTGCGGCGGCACCCGACGTCGTGGTGATCAACGGCGACTTCGTCGACCGGGGGACCGCGGCGGACTTCGACCTCGCCCGCCGCGTCATCGACGAGGAGCTCGGCGACCGGGTCCGGTGGTTCTACGTGCCGGGCAACCACGAGACCTACGGCCCCGGTGATCTTCGCGAGTTCAGCGCCGAGTTCGGTCCCACGCACCGCGTTGCGGATCTCGGCGGCACCAGGTTCATCACCCTCGACTCCTCGCTGGGCACCCTGCGCCAGGGAGGTTTCGACCAGGTCAGGATGTTGCGCGAGGCGCTGGACGCGGCGCGGCGCGATCCGCGCGTCGAGGCGGTCGCGGTGTTCATGCACCACCCGATCGAAGACCCCGCACCGGCCGACGCCTCGGAGCTGTCGGACCCGAAGGAAGCGGACCTGCTGACCCGCTGGCTCACCGACTTCGAGCACGACAGCCGCAAACCCGCGGTCGTCGTGACCGCGCACGCCGGCGCATTCCACTCCTCCACAGTGGACGGAGTTCAGTGCCAGGTGAACGGCAACGCGGGGAAGGCGCCCGCGCTCGCCCCGCAGGACGGCGGGTTCACCGGCACGAGCCTGCTGCGGATCAAGCCGGGTGACGCGCGGCCCGTCCGCTGGGAGACCCGGCCGCACGTGGACGAGCTGCGGCTCACCGCCCCGGCGGAGCTCGGCGTCGGAGCGTCGGTGCCCGTTGTCGCCCAGGTGGGCCAGGACGGGCGGTCGGTTCCGGTCGCCTATCCCGTCAGCTCGGACTGGATCGGCTCGCCCAACGTGTACATCGGGCGTCCCGAGGACGCCGGGCCGCGGTATGTCGCGGCCTTCGATCCGACGCGGGGTTCGCTGACCGGACTGCGCTCCGGGATGGGCGAACTGACTGTCGTCGTCAATGGGGTGAACCGGACCACTCGGTTCATGGTCACTCCATAGTGGATTTTCGGCGGTTTCCGAGCTGAGTTATCCACAGGGGACTGGTTAGTCCACAGATTCGCGGATCGACCCTGGTAGGGCTTGGGATTCGCGGTCGATCGTGGATGGCATGACCGGATCGCTGCATTCGACGGTAAGCCTGGACCACCTCGGCGGGATTCTCGCCGCCACACCGCACCTGCTCGGCTTCCGACCCGAGAACTCACTGGTGCTGATGGCGGTGGCCGAACTGTCGACCAAACCCGTCTTCGGATTCACGCTGCGCGTGGACCTCCCGCCCCCTGGCCACGAGTACGAGGTGGCCGAGCAACTGCTCAGCGGCGCGGTCCGGTCCCAGCACGCCGACTCCGTCGTGGCGGTCGTCGTCGGTGAGCGACCCGGCGACCGGCCGCCGGACGAACCTGAGCCGCCGCCCTGGGATCCGCCGCACCGGCGGCTGGTCGAAGTGGTGCGGGAAATCCTCGGCTGCGCGGGCATATCCGTGACGCACGCGATCTGGATGTCGGCGATCGTCACCGGCAGGCCGTGGATCTGCTACGACGAGGACGAGTGCCGTGGCGTGATGCCGGACCCGCAGATCTCTCCGGTGGGCACCGCGACGGCCGCCGCGGGAGTGGTCACCTTCGGCAACAGGGCGGAGATCGAGGCCCTCGTCGCCTCCGAGCCTGCGGGAGAACTCGCCAGGCGCTCCGCCCGCCTGGACGCCCTCACCGAGGACCTGGAAGCCGAACGCGAACCCCACGACCGTCTGCGGCAGGACCTCGAGTTCGTGTCGGCGGCGATCACGCGAACCGCGCAAGGTGCGGCGCTGACCGAGGACGACCACCTCCGCGTGCTGCTCGCGGTCTCCGATCCGCGGGTCCGCGACATCGTCCTGGGCACGAGCATCGGACCGGTGTCCAGGGCCGCCGAACAGCTCTGGCTGACGCTCGTGCGCAAGGCCCCGGCGCCGGAGCTCGCCGATGTGGCGGCGCTGCTCGCGTTCTCGGCGTACCTGCGCGGAGACCGCGTGTTCGCGGGCGTCGTGCTGGAACGGGCCGAGGTCGTGCGCCCCGAGCACAGCCTCACCCGCCTGCTGCGGCAGTCCCTGGAGGTGGGACTGCCGGCGTCGAAGCTGGTCGTGCTGGCCCGGGACGCGGCCGAGGACGCCAGGACCCTGCTGCAAGAGGACGGTGCGTGGTGAGGATTGATAGGTGTTCCGAAAGCAGCCTGCGCCGCGGTGCGCCCGACGGCAGCCCCGCTCCACGAGCAGCTGTCGCCGCTGGTGGAGCGGAGCTCGGGCGCGGCGACTCAACCCTGGTTTCGGCTGCGGGTGAACTCCCACGCGTCGCGCACGATCCGCTCCAAGTCGGCGCGCGCGGGTTCCCACGACAGCTCCTCGCGAGCGCGCTGGCTCGACGCCACCAGCGTCGCCGGGTCACCGGCGCGGCGCGGTGCGACCAGTGCGGGAATCGGGTGACCGGTCACCTTCCGGCAGGTGTCGATGACCTGCTTGACCGAGAAACCGGTGCCGTTGCCGAGGTTGTAGACGCGGTGGGTGCCGGGCTGGGCGTGCTCGAGCGCCAGCAGGTGGGCGTCGGCCAGGTCGGTGACGTGGATGTAGTCCCGGACGCAGGTGCCGTCCTCGGTGGGCCAGTCGTCCCCGAACATCTGCACCTGCTCCCGCTGGCCCAGCGCGACCTGCAGCACGATCGGGATCAGGTGGGTCTCGACGGTGTGCCGCTCGCCGAAAGCTCCGTGGGCACCGGCGACGTTGAAGTAGCGCAGGCTCACCGCGGCCAGTCCGTGCGCGGCGGCGTAGGAGCTGATCGCGTGGTCGATGGCCAGCTTGGTCGCGCCGTAGGTGTTGGTCGGCCTGGTGGGCGCGTCCTCGGTGATCGGCACGTTCTCCGGCTCGCCGTAGGTCGCCGCGGTGGAGGAGAACACCAGCCGTGGCGTGCCATGTTCGCGCACTGCCTCCAGCAGGCGCAGCGACGTCACCACGTTGCCGTGCCAGTACTTGAAGGGCTCCTGCATGGATTCCCCGACCAGCGACTTGGCGGCGAAGTGCAGGACGCCGTCGAAGGAGTCGGCCAGCAGGTCGCCCGCGGCCTCGGCGATGTCGGCCTCGACGAACTTGCAGCCGTCGGGAATCGCGTCGGCGTGCCCGGTGGACAGGTCGTCGACCACGACGACCTCGTGCCCGGCTTCGAGCAGCCGTGCCGCGCACACGCTGCCGACGTACCCCGCCCCGCCAGTGACCAGGAGCTTCAACTGCCTACTGCCCTTCTTCGGAAATCGTCTTCAGCCGCCGGCAGGCGACGGCTCACGGCCTTGCCGTGCTCACAGGTCCCGTCCCGCGCCCGCGGCCGGGACCGCCGTGAACAACCGGGGAGTGGTCAGCTCACGCTCGGCGAAGGCGTCGAGGACGCGCTTCTCGACGAGCTCGCGGTCGGCCGAGCGCACCAGCGCGATGGCCGAACCGCCGAAACCGCCACCGGTCATGCGTGCGCCGACCGCGCCGGAGGCCAGCGCGGTGTCGACCACCAGGTCCAGTTCTGGGCACGAGATCTCGTAGTCGTCGCGCATGCTGGCGTGCGAGGCGGTCAGCAGGTCGCCGATGCCGGCGATCGCGCCCGCGCGGAGCTTGCCGACGGTGGCCAGCACGCGCTCGTTCTCGGTGACGACGTGCCGCACCAGCGGCCGGAGTTCGTCCGGCAGCCCGGCCAGCGCGCCGTCCAGGTCTTCGGCCGCCACGTCGCGAAGCGCTTTGACCTCCAGCAGTTCCGCCGCGCGCTCGCAGCCGCGCCTGCGGTCCCCGTAGCCGGATTCGCCGTGCGAGTGCTTGACTCGGGTGTCGACCACGAGAAGTTCCAGCCCGGCGTCGAGGGTGGCGAACGGGATCTGCTCGGTCTCACCGGAGCGCACGTCGAAGAACAGCGCGTGCGCCTCGGTGCAGCACAGCGACGCGGTCTGGTCGAGCAGACCGGTCGGAGCACCCGCGAAGTCGTTCTCCGCGCGCTGCACCAGAATCGCGATCTCGGCCAGGCTCGGCGCATCGGGCGAGCCCGGCGCTCGGCCCGCGGTGTCCAGCAGGGCCAGGGCCACGGCGCATTCCAGCGCGTGCGAGGACGACAGCCCGGCCCCGGTCGGGACTTCGCCGACGATCACCAGGTCGGCGCCGGGAAGCTCGACCCCGGCCCCGCGAAGCGCCCACGCGACACCCGCCGGGTAGGTGGACCAACCGGTCGAGGCCCCGGGAGCGAGTCCGGCGATGGTCAGCTCCGGGCTGCGGTGCAGCTCGCCGTCGCTGCCGAGAGTCGCGATCGAAAGCATCCCGTCCGCGCGCGGCGCCACCGCCACCGCCGTGCGGTGCGGCAATGCGAAGGGGAGCACGAACCCGTCGTTGTAGTCGGTGTGCTCCCCGATGAGGTTCACCCTGCCCGGGGCGGACCAGACCGCGCTGGGGGCGCGGCCGTGCTCCGCGGTGAAGGTCTCGGCCGCCCGGCCCGCCGGGCTCACTTGACGCGCACCATGACCGCGTGCGCGATGCCCGGCTGCAGCTGCGTGCCGCCCTCCGAGCCCTGCACCTGGATCGGTTTGTTCACACCGGCGACCGCGACGATGTCGATCTCGTTTCCGGGCACCACGCCGACCTTCTTGAGCTCGCTCATCAGGTCGGGGTCCAGCTGCACGTGCTCGGCGATGCGGCAGACCAGAGCGCGCCCGCCCCCGGAGCGGGCCACCTCGTCGACGCGCCGCAGGTCGGTGTCGACGGGCTCGACCGAGTCACCCACACCGAGTTCGTCGAGACCGGGGATCGGGTTGCCGTAGGGGGACGTGGTGGGGTTGCCGAGCAGTTTGACGAGCTTGCGCTCGACGGCTTCGCTCATGACGTGCTCCCAGCGGCACGCCTCCAGGTGGACCTGCTCCCATTCGAGCCCGATGACGTCGACCAGGAGCCGTTCGGCGAGTCGGTGCTTGCGCATCACGCTGATCGCGCGGGCGCGCCCGGCTTTGGTGAGTTCGAGGTGCCGGTCCTCGGCGACGGTCAGCAGCCCGTCCCGCTCCATCCGCGCGACCGTCTGGCTCACCGTGGGGCCGCTCTGCTCCAGGCGTTCGGCTATGCGTGCGCGGAGCGGAACCACACCTTCCTCTTCGAGGTCGTAAATGGTGCGGAGGTACATCTCGGTGGTATCGATGAGATCGTTCACGTCGGCTCCCCATTCAGTCCCAACCACGATGCTAGTCCCAACGGGCGACAGTCAGTCAGTGGCTCGGGAGTTGACTTGCAGGTTGGTTTCCGACAGACCTCGTCGCCGGGGTACGAAAGGCTGTCATGCATACCTTGATCAGTACTGATGATCTCATGAAGCGCCTCCAGGAGGAGCGGCCCCCGGTCGTGCTCGACGTCCGTTGGTTCCTGATTGGACCGCCGGGTAGGCAGGAGTACGACCAGGGGCATATTCCGGGTGCCGTGTTCGTCGACCTGCCCACCGAACTGGCGTCCGAGCCGGGCGCGGGCGGGCGGCATCCGCTGCCCGGTCCCGCCCGGCTGGAGCAGACTTTGCGCCGGGCTGGGGTGACCGACGGGCGCACCGTCGTCGTATACGACGCCGACAACGCGTCGGCCGCGGCCCGGGCGTGGTGGCTCCTGCGCTGGGCGGGGCACACCGACGTCCGCGTACTCGACGGCGGCTACGCGGCGTGGGTGGCCGACGGTGGTGCGGTGACCACCGAGGAACCGGCGCCTGCGCCGGGCGACTTCGAGGTGCGTCCAGGAGCGATGCCGGTGCTCGACGCCGACGACGCGGCTCGGGTCGCCCGTGCCGGGCGCTTGCTCGACGCGAGGGCGCCCGAGCGCTACCGCGGGGACAACGAGCCGATCGATCCGCGGGCCGGCCACATCCCGGGTGCGGTCAACGCGCCGTTCTCGGAGCACGTCGACGAGAACGGCCGGTGGCGCAGCGCCTCCGACCTCGCCGACCGGTTCGCCCGCCTGGGAGTCGGCCCGGCCGAGCAGGTCGGGGTGTACTGCGGGTCCGGTGTCACCGCCTGCTCCGTCCTGCTCGCGCTGGAACACGCCGGCATCAGCAATCCCCAGCGCCCGGCCGCTCTGTACACCGGGTCGTGGTCGCAGTGGTCCTCCGACCCGCAGCGGCCGGCGGCGACCGGAGAGGAGCCCGGCTGACCCGATCCTGAAGACCACCTAGCCAGCCCACCGGCCATGCGACTGGTGTTCGAACACGTGGTCGGCCTCGGCTGTTCGGGCCCGTCCAGCCGAGGCGACCCCGGCAGCCGACGCCGACGTGGCAGCTGAGGCGACCCGGCAGCCGACGGATACGTGGCAGCCGACGCACACGTGGCCCGGCCTGACGGCGAACAGGGACCATGCGCGGGCTTGGTCGGCCTGCTCTGGGGCGCCGGTGCCTGATCGCGTCGGCCGTGCGCGGAGAGTGCGGTGCCTGCCACCGGACCAGGCCGCAGCCTCGCTCGGCGCACCTTGCTCGTTCGGCCTGGCCCGTAACGGGCTGTGTCGTGTTGGTGGTCGGGGCTGTGACGGGCGACGTCGTGTGTGGGGGGCCAGGCAGGAGCCGGATTCGCCGCCGGGCCGGGCGTGGGAGGCGCACTGATCAGCCCGTGGGCCGGAGAGGGAGCTGCGGGCCGTCTCTCCGCTGCGGCGTGCTGTACGTGCCTGCCCCGCCATGCCGTCGGCGTGCCGCCCCGCCCTCTCGCCGGCTGTCCCGACCGCTGTCGGCGTGCCGCCCCGCCCTCTCGCCGGCTGCCCCGACCGCCGTCGGCGTGCATCCGGCCGTCGCGTGCCGCTACGCCATGGCGTCGGCGGACCTGCGCCGCCCTGCGGGGTAGATCACCTTCCGGGCCGGAGGTGATCTTGGCTCGGCGCTGTGTCGGTCGACACAGGGGAGGTAGCTTCCAGGTATGGCTAACCAGTGCGCTGTGGTTTGGGACGACTCCGTGCTCGGCTACGACCTCGGCGGGCAGCACCCGCTGCACCCGGTCCGGCTCGACCTGACGATGCGGTTGGCCCGGTCGCTCGGTCTGCTCGACGACGTGGAGGTGCTCAAGCCCAGCCCGGCCGATGACGAGGACCTCGAACGCGTGCACCGGCCCGAGTACCTGTCGGCCGTGCGGTCGGCGCCGACGGCGGCGTGGGATGTCGGCCACGGGCTCGGTACCGACGACAACCCGATCTTCGACCGGATGCACGAGGCGTCGGCGCTGGTGGCGGGGGCGTCGATCCAGGCCGCCGAGCAGATCGTGTCGGGCCGGGCCGACCGGGCCGTCAACCTCGCCGGTGGGCTGCACCACGCCATGGCCGACCACGCCGCGGGCTTCTGCGTCTACAACGACTGCGCGATCGCCATCGCGTGGATGCTGGCCAACGGGGTGGAGCGGATCGCCTACATCGACGTCGACGTGCACCACGGCGACGGCGTGCAGGCGGCCTTCTACGACGACCCGCGGGTGCTCACGGTCTCGCTCCACCAGCACCCGACGACCCTGTGGCCGTTCACCGGCTTCCCCACCGAGACCGGCTCGCCCAAGGCCGACGGCACCGCGGTGAACATCGGCCTGCCGCCGGGCACCCGTGACGCCGAATGGCAGCGGGCTTTCCACGCGGTGGTGCCCTCGGTGCTCGACGCCTTCCGGCCGCAGGTCCTGGTGACCCAGTGCGGGGCGGACGCGCACCGGGAGGACCCGCTGGCCGACCTCGCGATGTCGGTGGACGGCCAGCGTGCGAGCTACCGCGCCCTGCGCGAGCTGGCCACCTCCTACGCGGGCGGCAAGTGGCTCGCGCTCGGCGGTGGCGGCTACTCGCTGTTCCGGGTGGTGCCGCGCGCGTGGACCCACCTGCTGGCGACCGTGCTCGACCGCGACCTCGACCCGAACACCTCGATTCCCGGGGACTGGATGGCGCACGCCGTCCGGGTCGCGGGCAACGTGCCGCTGCCGACATCCATGACCGACGGGGCCGACCCGGCGTTCACGCCCTGGGACGGCGTCACCGACGCCCCGGTGGACACCGCGATCCGCGACGCCAGGCACGCGGTGTTCCCGTTGCACGGTCTGGACCCGCTCGACAGCCGCGACTGAGGAGTCCGAAGTGGACGGAGTAGTGCAGGACCAGCCGAACGCGCAGGCCGAGCACGCGGCCTACCCCCGGCAGTGGGAGGCCGACGTCGTGCTCTCCGACGGCGGCACGGTGCACCTGCGGCCGATCCGGCCCGAGGACGCCGAGGGCCTGATCGCCTTCCACAGCAGGCTCAGCGACCGCACGCGGTACTTCCGCTACTTCGGGCCCTACCCGCGGATGCCCAAGCGCGACGTCGACCGCTTCAGCCAGGTCGACTACGTCAAGCGGGTCGCGCTGGTCGCACTGCTCGGCGACGACATCGTGGCGGTCGGCCGCTTCGACCGGCTCGGCGACCAGGACTCCGCCGAGGTCGCCTTCGTCGTCCAGGACGAGCACCAGGGCCGCGGACTCGGCTCGATCCTGCTCGAACACCTCGCCGCCGCGGCGCGGGAGCGCGGGCTGCGGCGCTTCGTCGCCGAGGTCCTGGCGGAGAACTCCACGATGGTGCGGGTCTTCCGCGACGCCGGCTACCAGGTGCGGCGCGCGATGGAGGAAGGCGTGGTGCACCTGGAGTTCGACATCGACCCCACCGAGGAGTCGGTGGCGGTCGCGAGGGCGCGCGAGCAGGCCGCCGAAGCGCGCAGCGTGCACAACCTGCTGCACCCGCGCTCGGTCGCGGTCATCGGGGCGTCCACCGACCACGCCAAGATCGGGCACGCGGTGCTGACGAACCTGCTCACCGCCGACTTCGCGGGCCCGGTGTACCCGGTCAACCCGGAGCATCGGTCCGTCCGGGGTGTGCGGGCCTACCCGTCGGTGCTCGACATCCCCGACGACGTGGACCTGGCGGTGGTCGCCATCCCGGCCGCGGGCGTCGACGAGGTGCTCGACGCTTGCCTTGCCAAGGGCGTCAAGGCGCTGGTCATCGTCAGCTCCGGGTTCAGCGAGGCCGGGCCCGACGGCCGGGAGATCGAGCGGCGCATGGTCCGCGCGGCGCGCGTGCACGGGATGCGGGTGGTGGGCCCCAACGCGCTGGGCGTGGTCAACACCGACCCCGGCTACCGGGTGAACGCGACGCTGGCGCCACGGCTGCCCGGTCGTGGCCGCACCGGGTTCTTCTGCCAGTCCGGTGCGCTGGGCGTGGCGATCCTGGCGACCGCGGCCGAGCGCGGGCTGGGGCTTTCGACGTTCGTCTCGGCGGGCAACCGCGCCGACGTCTCCGGCAACGACCTGTTGCAGTACTGGCAGACCGATCCCGGCACCGACGTCGTGCTGCTCTACCTCGAATCCTTCGGCAACCCGCGCAAGTTCGCGCGGCTGGCGCGCAGGCTCGCGCGCACGAAGCCGATCGTGGTGGTGAAGTCCGGTCGCAACGCGGTGCGTCCGGGTCTGGCCGCGACGTCGGTGCAGGTCGACGAGACCAGCGTGCAGGCGCTGTTCGACCAGTCGGGCGTCATCCGCGTGGAGTCGGTGGCCGAGATGTTCGACACCGCAGTTTTGCTGGCGCACCAGCCGCTGCCTGCGGGGGAGCGGGTCGCGATCGTCGGCAACTCCTCGGCGCTGGGCATGCTGGCCGCCGACGTGGCGCAGGCGCAGGGGCTCCGGCTGGCGGGCGAGCCGGTCGACGTGGGAGCGGCGGCCGGGCCGGAGGAGTTCGCCGCCGCGGTGCGCGAGGCCGCGCTGCGCACCGACGTCGACGCGCTGGTCACGGTGTTCGCGCCGCCCGTGGCGGTGCCGGGCACGGCCTACGCGCGTGCGCTGCGCGAAGCGTTGCGGGCGGCTGAGGTCGCCGACAACAAGCCGGTGGTGACCACGTTCCTGGCGGCCGAAGGCGTGCCCGACGAACTCGCCGTGCCGGGTGCCGACGGGGCTCCGGGACGCGGTTCGGTTCCCTCCTACCCGAGTCCTGAGCGCGCCGTGCTCGCACTGGCCCGAGCGACCCGGTACGCGCGGTGGCGAGCCGCCCCGAAGGGCCACCTGCTGCGGCCGGACGGCATCGACGCCGAACGGGCCCGCGGTCTGGTCGAGGCGTGGCTGACCGACGACCTCCAGCGGCTCACCGACGACCGCACGGTGGAGCTGCTGCGCTGCTATGGCATCGAGCTCGTGGCCTTCCGCCGGGCCGACTCGCCCGAGGAGGCCGCGGCGGCCGCGGCGGAGCTGGGCTACCCGGTGGCGCTGAAGTCGGTGAGCGACAAGCTCCGCCACCGCAGCGACCTGGTCGGCGTCCGCCTCGACCTGGCGGGCGAGGAGGCCGTTCTCGGCGCGTACGCCGACCTGCGGCGGGTGTCGGGCCAGGACGAGGTGTACGTGCAGCGGATGGCGGAGCGGGGCACGTCGTGCGTGATCGGCCTGGTGGAGGACCCCTCCTTCGGCACCCTGGTCTCCTTCGGTCTGGCGGGTGTGGCCAGCGAGCTCCTCGGCGACACCGCGTACCGGGCGGTGCCGCTGACCGACATGGACGCCGCGGCGCTGGTGCGCGCCCCCAGGGCGGCGCCGCTGCTGGCCGGTTACCGGGGTGGTGCGCCCGCCGACTTCGGTGCGCTGGAGGACCTCGTGCTGCGGGTCGCGGCCCTGGCGGAGGACCTGCCGGAAGTGCGGGAACTCGCGCTGCAACCGGTGCTGGCGTCGTCGGACGGCGTCGCGGTCACCGGTGCCCGGCTGAGTCTCGGGCGTTCGTCGGCGGTCCCGGACACAGGCCCGCGCCGCCTGCGGTGATCCGCCTCAGGCGGGGAGAGTCGGCGTCTCGGGCGGGCGAGAACCGGTGCAGGAGGGAACCTGCGTCGCAGGCGGGCGAGAACCGGCACAGGTGGGAGAGAACCGGCGTCTCGGGCGGCGAGATCCCGGGCTCAGGCGGTGAGGAAAACGGCGTCTCAGACCGGCGAGATCCGGCGTCTCAGACGAGCGGGAATCGGCACGGCGGGGGCCCCCAGCGGGGGTGCGTCTCGTGCCGCAGCGGCCGCCTGAGCGGGCGAGGCGGCCATCCAGCGACGTCGCCGAGCAGGACACGGGAGCCGCGGCGGTCTTCGCCGTGCCAGTCGTCCCATGATGCGATGAAGATCAGGGAAAATGCGACGGGGACTACATAGGTGGAACGGGGTAGTTTCGTTAATCTGTGGTGGTGGATGAACCGACCACGCTCGGCGTGATCGACGCCGGCGCGCACCAGCTCTCGGTCAGCGCCACCGAGCAGGCCGACCGCACCAGCCCCGTGGTGATCCTCCTGCCCGCGATGGGCGTACCCGCGACGTACTACCGCCCCTTCATCGAGAACCTCCGGGAACGGGGCCTCACGGTGGTGGGCATCGACTTCCGCGGGCACGGCCAGAGCAGGCCGCGTGCGGCTCGCGGCGTCCGCTTCGGCTACCAGGCGCTCGTCGACGACGTCGACGCGGTCGTGGACCTGGTCGCCGAGCGCTACCCGCGGGCTCCGCGCTTCCTGGTCGGTCACAGCCTGGGCGGCCAGATCACCATGCTCAACGCCGCCGCCCGCCCCGACCGGGTGCACGGAACGGCGATGCTGGCTTCCGGCTCGGTGTGGTTCCGCTCGTTCCCCGGCAGCCGCGGGATCAAGAACCTCATCGGCACGCAGTTCATCGCGGTGGTCTCCACGCTGCTCGGCTACTGGCCGGGCTGGAGCTTCGGCGGGCGGCAGCCGACCGCCCTGATGCGGGACTGGGCCAGGATGGCCCGCACCGGTCGCTGGTCGCTCACGGGCTCGACGACCGACTACGAGAAGGCGCTCGGAGAGCTGCGGCTGCCGCTGCTGACGGTGACCTTCGACGGTGACGAGCTCGCGCCGCCTTCCTCGACGGACCACTTGGCGGGCAAAGCACCCCATGCCGTGCGCACCCGGCGGCACTACAGCCTCGCCGACGCGGGAGCGGAGAAGCTCGGCCACTTCGGCTGGGTCTACCGCAGCGCCGAGCTCTCCCGGTGGATCAGCGAGTGGATCTCCTCCTGCGATGCCACGGCTGAGGGGCCCGCCAGCGCAGTCGGTCCGCACTCAGCCGGTCGAGGCGGGGCCGCATCCGGCTGACGGCCGTACCTGAAGGCGCCACGCCGTCGGTGCGACCGGGGTCCCCTTCCTGGGGCGGGGAGAAGCCGAAGCGCGCTCAGCAGACCGAGTCGGTGGGCTTGGGCACGTCGAGGCCGAACAGCGGACGCAGGCGCAGGCCGATCCAGGTGCCGACCAGGGCCAGCAGGCCCCAGGCCCAGCCGTGCAGGGAGAACGAGGCGATCCCGGAGAAGTAGGCGCCGATGTTGCAGCCGTAGGCCAGCCGCGCGCCGTAGCCCATCAGCAGGCCGCCGACCACCGCCGCCAGCAGGACCTTCGCGGGCAGGCGCTTGGCCAGCACGAAGGCGCCCGACGCCGCCGAGGCCACCAGCGCGCCGATCATGATCCCGAAGTCCAGCACCGACGTCCCGTCGGTGAGCACCGACTGCGACAGCGCGGCGGCCTTCTCGCCCTGCCAGTACGGCCAGGACGCCACGTCCACGCCCACGGCCTGCAGCCCCTTCGAGCCCCACAGCACGAAGGCCGACGTGATGCCCCACGGGCTGCCCCGGGTGAGCAGGACGGCGGCGTTGAGCACCGCGAGCACGAGCGCGCCGACCCACAGCGGCCACGAACCGCGCACGACCCGCCACACGCCGCGCGCGGTCGGCGGCCGACCGGCGGGCGGTGCGTCGTGGCGGCGCGCCCAGCGGGTCGCGACCCAGCCGATGGCGCCGAGCACCGCGAGCTGGAGGACCAGGGCCCCGCCGTAGCCGAGTCCGGTGTCCTCGGCGAGCGAGAACGAGCCGAGCGTGATCGCGTCGGAGCTCCACATCGGAAGGTGCAGCGCACCGATCACCGAGCCGACGATGAAGAAGAACAGCGTCACCACGAGCAGCGTGTTGCCGCCGCCGACGGCGAACAGGGTTCCCGAGGCGCAGGCGCCGCCGAGCTGCATGCCGATTCCGAACAGGACGGCCCCGACGACCAGTCCGAGGCCGAGCGGCTCGACGTTCCCTTCCGGCGTACCGCCGAAGAAGGCCACACCTCCGGCCAGGATCGGCGCGAACAGCACCGACGCCGCCGCCAGCATGAGCAGGTGCGCGCGGACGCCGGAGGTCTGTCCGACCGAGACCAGCTGCCGCCACGCCGAGGTGAAACCGAAGCGGGAGTGGAACAACGTGAGCCCCAGCGCCAGGCCGAGCGCGGCGAGCGCCGCTAGCTTCGCGCCCGCGACGAACGCGGTCGCCGTGACCAGCGCCACGGATCCGGCGATCCCGAGCAGCAGCGGCAGCCACTGCGGGCGCGCCTGCGGCGGGGTCTCAGGTTTGGTGGAGGTCGTGGGTGCTGCGGTACCGGCGGACATTCTCTTCTCCAGCGTGGTTTCGTCGTCCCCGACGAAACCACGCGGAGCGCGGTGGTCACCAGCGGTTCCAGCATCCGGGAAAACCGTGAAGGCCGGACCGCCATCCCGCGCAACCCGCCGCGGCGGCGGCTCCGTCCTTGGGGCATGAGACGCATACACACCGCAGTGGGCGCAGGGGTCCTGTTCTTCGCGATCTCCGCCTGCGCCCAGCAGCCCGCAGATGATGTCGGATTCGGTGGCAACCCGCCCGCTCCGCCGCCCGCCCCCGTGGCGCCGAAGCCGGTGGACCAGCGCACTCCGGTGCCGCCGGAACAGCTCTCCCCGGGTGCTCCGAAGACGTGGACCCAGGACGACGGCAGCGTCGTCGTGGCCACCGGTTCGGAAGGCGGATGCAGCAAGGTCCACGCCGAACTCCTGGAGCAGAACGCCCAGCAGGTCAAGATCCGCCTGGTCGACGAAACTCCCGAGCCGGCCGGGATCTGCACCATGGACCTGCGCTACCCGCCGCTGGCCGTGAAGCTCGACGCTCCGCTGGAGCAGCGACAGGTTGTCATCGAAGAAGTCGATGTGAAGGTTCCGCGGTAATGGGACCGGACTTCTCCCGCAGGAGGTGGGGCTCCTGCGGGAGAAGTGTGCGTCCACAACGTCCGGTCGATGGAGACCGGGCCATGCGGTTCCGCGCGGCGGAACCGGATTTCGGCTTTGCGGTACCGAATTCCGGTCGGCCTGCACAACGCCCGGGCGGTGCGGCGCCGCGCCCGGCGCCGCACCGCTGACGCCTCAGCGCGCGAACGAGATCTGCAGCGTCGGCTGGGTCGAGTCGGCGAAGAAGTCGTTGCCCTTGTCGTCGACGACGACGAACGCCGGGAAGTCCTCGACCTCGATGCGCCACACCGCTTCCATCCCCAGCTCGGGGTACTCCAGCACCTCGACCTTGCGGATGCAGTCCTGGGCCAGCCGCGCGGCCGGGCCGCCGATGGAACCCAGGTAGAAACCGCCGTGCTCGTGGCACGACGCCGCGACCTTGCGCGACCGGTTGCCCTTGGCCAGCATCACCAGCGAGCCGCCCGCGGCCTGGAACTGCTCGACGTAGGCGTCCATCCGCCCGGCCGTGGTGGGCCCGAACGAACCCGACGCGTAGCCGTCGGGGGTCTTGGCCGGTCCCGCGTAGTACACCGGGTGGTCGCGCAGGTACTGCGGCATCGGCTCGCCCGCGTCCAGCCGCTCGGCGATCTTGGCGTGGGCGATGTCGCGGGCCACAACCAGCGGACCGGTCAGCGAAACCCGGGTCTTGACCGGCAGCTTCGAAAGCTCCGCGCGGATCTCGTCCATCGGCCGGTTGAGGTCGATGCGCACCACCTCGTCGGAGAGCTGCTCGTCGACGACCTCCGGCAGGTAGCGGGCGGGGTCGCGCTCGAGCTGCTCGAGGAACACGCCCTCCGGGGTGATCTTGGCCTTGGCCTGGCGGTCCGCCGAGCACGACACCGCGACGCCGACCGGGCACGAGGCGCCGTGCCGGGGCAGGCGGATCACCCGGACGTCGTGGCAGAAGTACTTCCCGCCGAACTGGGCGCCGATGCCGAACTGCCGCGTCATGTCCAGGACCTGCGCCTCCAGCTCGACGTCGCGCATCGCGTGCCCGGACGGCGAGCCCTCCAGCGGCAGCTCGTCGAGGTAGCGGGCGGAGGCCAGCTTGGCGACCTTGAGGTTGTACTCGGCCGACATGCCGCCGACGACGATGGCCAGGTGGTACGGCGGGCACGCGGCCGTGCCCAGCGAACGCAGCTTCTCCTCCAGGAACCGGGCGAGCCGGCCGGGGTTCAGCAGCGCCTTGGTCTCCTGGTAGAGGAACGTCTTGTTCGCGCTGCCGCCGCCCTTGGCCATGAACAGGAAGTCGTACTTCGGGTCTGTCCCGGCCTTGGTGTAGAGCTCGATCTGCGCGGGCAGGTTCGTCGCGGTGTTGCGCTCCTCCCAGAAGTTCAGCGGCGCCATCTGCGAGTAGCGCAGGTTCAGCTCCTGGTAGGCGTCGTAGATGCCGCGCGAGAGCAGCCGTTCGTCGTCGCCGCCGGTCAGCACCGTCTCGGTGCGCTTGCCGATGACGATGGCGGTGCCGGTGTCCTGGCACATCGGCAGCACGCCGCCCGCGGAGACGCAGGCGTTGCGGAGCAGGTCGGTGGCCACGAACCGGTCGTTGGCGCTGGCTTCGGGGTCTTCGACGATGGCCCGCAGCTGGGCCAGGTGCGACGGGCGGAGCAGGTGCTGGATGTCCTTGACGGCCTCGGCGGCCAGGTTCGTCAGGACGCTCGGCTCGACTTCGAGGAACCGTCGCCCGGCTGCCTCGACGACCTCGATGCCCTCGGTGGTCAGCAGCCGGTACTCGGTCTGGTCGGGACCGAGGGGCAGGACCTCGGTGTAGTCGAACGTGGTGGTCACGTCGCGGCTCCTTTGCGCGCGTTCGGGTACGCGGTGACGTTAACGCACAGGCAGGTGTACGAATCGCGAACTCGGCGCGCTTGTCAGCAAGCCCACGTTCACGCGCATCCGGGGACGAACCGGGCATACCGTTCCCGGATGGTCGCCACGTCCGCTCCGCGGGCGCGCCGGGTCTGGTCGCCCGGGAAGGCACCTGCGAGGCTGTCCGCTGGATTCCCGACAGCCGAGGAGGACGCTTTGCCGACGACGGAACACGAGGCCCTCGACGGACTGGTCAACCTCCGCGACCTGGGTGGCATCCCGGTCGAGGAGGGCGTGGAGACGGCGGCAGGCGTGGTGCTGCGCAGCGATGCGCCACACGCGGGCGACCGGATCCCCGAGTTGCCGGCGCAGTGGCCGCCGAAGGTCGTCGTCGACCTGCGGGACCCCTCCGAGCTGGCCGGGAAGCCGCACCCGCTCGCCGAGGTCGCGAGGGTGCACAGGGTCCCGCTGCTGCAAGAGGAGCAGGGTGACGGCGGCGGTGCCGACGACACCCGCCACGCCCTGACGGCCCTTTATCAGCGCATGCTGGACCGGGCGGCGAAGAAGCTGGTCGAGGTGTTCCGGATCGTGCTGGAGTCCGACGGGCCGGTGCTGATCCACTGCGCGGCGGGCAAGGACCGCACCGGCGTGGCATCGGCGATGCTGCTGAGCGCGGCAGGAGTTCGCAGGGACGCGATCGTGGCCGACTACGTGCTCACCGACCAGAACATGCCGCGGGTGTTGCAGCGGCTGAGCGTGGACCCCCAGCTGCCGCCGGGGGTCGACGAGGAGATGGTCCGCCAGCTCATCTCGGCTCCGGCCGAGGCGATCGAGAGCGTGCTCGACCGCTTCGACGAGCACGAGGGCGGGGCCGCGGGCTGGTTGCTGGCCCACGACGTCACGCAGGCCGAGGTGGACCGCTGGCGCGAGCGGTTCCTGGCCGCTGACGGCTGACGACGCCTGTGACGCGCCTGCTGCCGTAGGGCTGGACGGTCAGTCGCGCGCAACACCCCGAGTCGGACAGGCTGCGTGCGCTGCGGAAGCAGCGGGCGCGAAGTGGAGACGGCGTGGACCGGGATGTGCATGACGCACAACCGGGTCGAGATAGGTCGAGAGGCCGGACCCGTCGTGTCTTTCCGAGTCCGACCTCCCGGGGTAGGCGGCCGTGGAGCGCGCGCTCCACGGCCGCGAAGAACCGCGAATCGCCGGTAGTGGGTGAGCACCGATCATCTCGTGATGCAAATCACAGATCAATGCCGCCGTTCGGGTGCTTGTCGCGGGGGCGGACCTGTGGAGGTCGCCCGCGGTGCCTGCTGTGCGGGCTCGCGCCCCGGCAGGGTCAGCTCGCGTAGGCGCGGAGCTTGTCGGCGCGGTCGCCCTGGCGGAGCTTGGACATGACCTCGCGCTCGATCTGGCGGACGCGCTCGCGGGAGAGCCCGAACGCCTTGCCGATCTGGTCCAGCGTCCTGGGCTGGCCGTCGTCGAGGCCGTAGCGCATCCGGATGACCGCCTGCTCGCGCTCCTCCAGGGTCGACAGCACCCGGCGCAGGTCGTCCTGCAGGAAGCCCGAGATCACCGCGTTCTCGGCGTCGGCGGACTCGGCGTCCTCGATGAAGTCGCCGAGCGGCGCGTCCTCCTCGGCCCCGACCGGCATGTCCAGGCTCACCGGGTCGCGGGAGTGGTCGAGCAGGTCGGCGACCTTCTCCACGGTCAGCCCGGCCTCGTTGGCCAGCTCCTCGTCGGTGGCCTCCCGGCCGAGCTTCTGGTGCAGGTCGCGCTTGATGCGGGCGATCTTGTTCACCTGCTCGACCAGGTGGACCGGCAGCCGGATGGTGCGGCTCTGGTCGGCCATGCCGCGGGTGATGGCCTGGCGGATCCACCACGTCGCGTACGTGGAGAACTTGAAGCCCTTGGTGTAGTCGAACTTCTCCACGGCCCGGATCAGCCCGAGGTTGCCCTCCTGGATCAGGTCCAGCAGCGGCATGCCGCGCCCGGTGTAGCGCTTGGCGAGGCTGACCACGAGCCGGAGGTTGGCCTCCATCAGGTGGTTCTTGGCCAGCACGCCGTCCCGGACGACCGCCTTGAGGTCGCTGCGCCGCTCGGGGGAGAGCTTCCCGCTCGTCTCCAGCACGTGGTTGGCGAAGACGCCGGCCTCGATCCGCTTGGCGAGGTCGACCTCCTCCTGCGCGGTGAGCAGCGCGGTGCGGCCGATGCCGTTGAGGTAGACCCGCACCAGGTCGGCCGAGGGGCCTTGGGTGTCGAGGTCCGCCTCGATGGCGGCAGCGTCCGAGGTGATGGTCTGCGGGACGGTCATTGAGCTCCCTCCCTGGCGGGCTGGCTTGGCGCGAATCACACCGACGCACCGTCACGTGGTGTGGAAGGCGCGTACGCTCGGTATCGGGAACCGAGAGCCGCGCCGACGTCTTGGTTGATGCGGTTCGTTGCTGGCTGTCTGGTCGGGCGGACGGTCATCGGCACCGACGTCGCCGTCGGTGCCCTGCCGGACTTCGGGGGCCACCGAGGCCCGGCTGTTGAAGCTTGGTTACCTGGAAAACGAAGGCGGTGCCGAATTCGTTCCCGGACTTCTCAACCTGAGGACGTCATGGCCGTCACATCCGTTGCTCCGCCAATCCTGAGGATTTGCTGAGAGCCGTTTCTTCAGACGTCAACCAAAAGGGTGAATGGGCCGTCGTTGACGCTCTCCACCGACATCATCGCCGCGAACTTGCCCGTCTCCACGCGCGCGCCGCGCTCCCGCAGGGCCGCCACCACCGCCTCGACCAGCGGTTCGGCGTGCTCCGGCCGGGCCGCCTCGGTCCAGGACGGGCGGCGGCCCTTCCTGGTCGAGCCGTAGAGGGTGAACTGGCTCACGACGAGCAGCGGCGCCCCGGTCTCGGCGCACGACCGCTCGTCGCGCAGCGCACGAATCTCGTGCAGTTTGCGAGCCATTTTCACGGCGTGTTCCGCGCCATCCGAATGCGTCACGCCCAATAGGACGAGCAACCCGGGTTCGTCGATGCGGCCGACATCGACACCGTCGACGCTTACCGAGGCGCGAGTGACTCGTGTGACCACCGCCCTCATTCGGCGGTCTCCGCCCATTCGGCCGGGACGACCATTCCGTGGCGCACGAGTTCGCGCAGCATCGGCACCGCGGCCCGGGTCAGCTCCTCGACGTCCTCGCCGCAGCCCACGGCGAGCAGCTCCACGAGGTCGCCGACGGGCATCGCGCCGCGGCAGCCAGCCAGCAGCCGCACGCCCAGGTCGTCGATCTCGTGCTGCCAGCCCGGCCCGTCGGTCCGGTGCAGCCGGTGCACGACGGCCTGCCAGCCCTCGTCGGAGGGGGCCGAGACCTGCTCGAGGACCGTGCTCGGCGCCGTGGTGAGCCGGGCGGCCAGCAGGTCCTGCGGGGAGCCGTGGGCGCGCAGCCAGTCCACGCGGCGCAGCCACTGGTCGGTCTCGGGCCCCAGCGGGTCGTCGTAGGCGTGGCGCAGGTCCTCGCAGACGACCTCACCGCGCGCGGCGTCTGTGCGGCGCAGCGTCACGAAGCCGAAGCCGACGCCCTCCACCTCGTTGGTCTCGAACCAGTCGAGCCACTCGCCTGCCTTCTTCCGGCCGGCCTGCGAGCGGGCGTCGTAGCCGGCGTCGCGCAACCAGGTGCCGACGTAGAGCGCGGGGTCGGCCACGTCGCGCTGGACGAACCAGGCGTCCACCCCGCCCGGTGGCAGCCACCGGGAGACGCGGTCCTGCCAGTCCTCGCCGCGGCGGTGCACCCACGACGCGAGCAGCTGGCCGGTGCCGCCCTCTTCGAGCAGCGACGGCAGCTGGCGCACGACCAGGGCGCTGGCGTCGTCACCGGCCAGCCCGGAGTCGCGGTAGGTGAAGTCGGTCCTGGCCGGGCCGACCACGAACGGCGGATTGCAGACGATCTGGTCGAAGCGCCTGCCGCGCACCGGTTCGAACCACTCGCCCTCGGCGAGCTCGACGTCGACCCGGTTGAGCCGGAAGGTCGCGTCGGCCAGCGCCAGCGCCCGCTTGGAGACGTCGGTCGCGGTGACGCGCTCGGCGTGGGTGCTGGCGTGCAGCGCCTGCACACCGCAGCCGGTGCCAAGGTCGAGCACCGAGCCGACCGGGCGGCGGGAGGTCGCGCGCACCAGGCTCAGCGAGGCGTGCCCGACGCCCAGCACGTGGTCGGGGCTGACGGGCCGGCCGTCGCCGCGCAGGTCGGAGTCCAGGTCCGACACGACCCACCACGAGTCGTCGCCCGCGCCGTGCGGCCGGACGTCGAGTCCGGCGCGGATCTCGTCGCCGTCGGCGCGCAGCAGCCCGGCCGCGCGCGCCTGGTCCAGCGGCAGCGGGCCCAGCGCGGCCTTGACCAGTGAAGTCGGTTCGGAGGTGCCGAGCAGGAACAGCCGTACGAAGGTGCCCACCGGGCCGGTGTCGAGCGTGGCGCGAAGCGCCGGGACCGGCTCGCCGCGGCCGAGTGCGGCGTGCGCCTCGGCGCCGAGCAGGTCGACCACCCCGTCGGCGTCGTAGCGCGCGGAGAGGAAGGCTTCGCGGAGTCGTTCGATGAGGTCATCGGATAGATCGGGAATCACGCCATCGATCCTCACATGCACGGCGGACGCACACCCGCCGCACCGGCGGTCCCCGGGGCGGCCGGCGCCGGGAATCCGATCGCGTCGACGGCTGTCGCACGAGACGATCAGCGGATGAGGCCCGCGGTCGGCGCTGCGCTGGTCCGCTGCGACGAGTGCGGCGGCCACGAGTACGGCGGTGCGCCGGGCTGCGCGCACTGCGCGGCGCTGGTGGACGGCATCGTCGAGGAGGAATGGCGATGGTTCCGCGCCGATTAAGGCGGGCGAGCCGGATGCCGAGCTCGCGGAGCTCGTCGTGGCCGAACCCGACCGGCACGACTGGCGCGTGCTGGACGCCGCCCTGGGCCGCATCACGTGCGAGGACTGCGGGCAGCGGCTCAGCCGCGGACCGATGGGCTGCGCCGCCTGCGACCTCGCCCACGGCTTCCGCTACGCCGCCGTCGAGTCCGAACCGGCCCGGCGTGCCGCCGGGCAACGAGCACGCGGTCCGCGTGAACGTCTCGGTCGTGCGCAGGCCGCACATGACATCGGAGCCGGAGCCGCTGGTCCGGCGGTTGCTGCTGCCCGCTGGTCGGCTTCCTGCCGACGACCTCGCAGGCCCAGCGCCTGAGAGCGCTGGTCGAGTCCGATCCCGCACCGGAGCGCGTCGCCGGGCTGGTGGACGAGCTGTCCTGGGAACCGAGGCTGAGACGCCACCGCGCGGTCCTCGTGCCACGCTTGGCGCATGACTCGCTCGCTTTACCTGACCCAGGACGCCGAAGCCGACGCACTGCTCGGGCGCGACCCGCTGGCGCTGCTGCTGGGGATGCTGCTGGACCAGCAGATCACGATGGAGAAGGCGTTCACCGGTCCCAAGACGCTGGCCGAGCGGCTCGGCGGCCTCGACGTGCACCGCATCGCCACGATGGACCAGGAGGAGTTCCTGGCGGTGTGCGCGCAGCCGCCGGCGATCCACCGGTTCCCGGGGTCGATGGGCAAGCGTGTGCAGACCCTCTGCCAGTACCTCGTGGACGAGTACGAGGGGGAGGTCGAGCGCATCTGGCAGGAGGGCGACCCGTCGGGGCGGGAGGTGCTCAAGCGGCTCAAGGCGCTGCCGGGATTCGGCGACCAGAAGGCCCGGATCTTCGTCGCCCTGCTCGGCAAGCAGTGGGACGTGCGGCCCGAGGGTTGGCGGGAGGCCGCGGGCGCCTACGGGGAGGACGGCGTGCGCATGTCGATCGCCGACGTGGTCGACCAGCAGAGCCTCGAAGAGGTCCGCACCTGGAAGAAGCAGCAGAAGGCCGCCGCGAAGAAGTGACGCCCGCTGGGCGGCTCAGAGCCTGTCTTCGAATCTTCGAAGCGGCGTAGCCGCCACGCGAGCTGAGTTCGAGGACAGGCGATCAGGCCGCTGCCGAGGACGGCTTCTGGTAGCGGTCCACGTATTCCTGTTCGGACAGTTCGGCGATCGCGTACATGATCTCGTCGGTGATCGATCGCAGGACCGGCAGCGAACCGTCCATGCCGGAGTAGCGGGAGAAGTCCAGCGGGTCGCCGAAACGCACCGTGACCGGCCGGATGCGGGGGATGCGGGTGCCGATCGGCTGGAGCTTGTCGGTCCCGGTCAGCGCGACCGGGACCACCGGCGCGCCGGTGCTCAGCGCCAGCCGAGCCACCCCGGTCCGGCCGCGGTAGAGCCGCCCGTCGGGCGAGCGGGTGCCCTCCGGGTGGATGCCGAACGCGCCGCCGTCGTTGAGCACCCGCTCGGCGGCCTCCAGCGCCTCCTTGGCCGCCCGGCCCTTGCCGCGGTCGACCGGGATCGCCCCGAGCGAGGTGAACATCCAGCGCGAGAGCCCGCCCTTGAGCCCACTGCCCCGGAAGTACTCGGCCTTGGCCAGGAACGCCACCGGGCGCGGCAGCACCAGCGGCACGATGAAGCTGTCGGCGACGGCGAGGTGGTTGGGGGCGAGGATGACCGGTCCGGTGGACGGCACCTTGTCGGCGTCGATGACGTCCGGGCGGTAAACAGCCCGCGCCAGTGAGCCCACGACCCGCTTGGTCACCGAATACAACATGTCGCCTCCCGCTTCGTTCCCCGATCAAATCTAACCCCGTGGCTTATCGCGTCTGTTCGCCACCGGTTACAGCCGTGTTCAGTCGGTATCCGGGCTGTCGGGCTCGGGTGCGGAGTGGGACGATGGAGAGCAGGAGGTGGTGTCGTGAGTGGTACGCAGCATGGCGACGACACCCCGGTGCTGATCACCGAGGCGCAGCCGTCCTACGACGACCAGCAGGCCGTGCGCAGGCGCAAGTACGCGATCATGATGGCTTGCCGGATTCCCTGCCTGGCGTTCGCGGCGCTGATCTACCAGGCTTGGGGGCTCTGGTGGCTCGCGCTGATCGTGCTGGCGATCTCGGTTCCACTGCCGTGGATGGCCGTGCTGATCGCCAACGACCGGCCGCCGCGCAAGCAGGAGCACGTCAGCCGCTATCACCATTCCTCGCGTTCCATCGAGGCTCGCGAGCACCAGGTGATCGAGGGCACCTGACCAGCGGACCGGCGGGCACCGGGAGAGTCACCCGGACCCGCCGGTTCACCGTGCGGGCACCCGCGAGCCGCGGGTGCGGCATCATGGAGCCATGAGCACGATGACGCTTCCGGAGACCGACACCCGGCCCGAGACCACTGACCAGACCAGTGACGACCGGCCGGAGATGTTCCACTACGTCCAGAAGAACAAGATCGCCGAGAGCGCGGTCATGGGAACGCACGTGGTGGCGCTGTGCGGTGAGGTGTTCCCGGTCACCAAGTCCCCCAAGCCCGGTTCGCCGGTGTGCCCGGACTGCAAGGAGATCTTCGAGTCGCTCCCGCCCGGCGGCGACAGCTGACGGCGCACCCGGCGCCGGCAAGCGGTACGCGCGGTGGTGTCAGCCACCGCGCTGTTCTGCTCTCCTGACCTCCTCCGCGCCGGCCGTCCGGGCCTGCTCGGCGGGCTCCGGACCTGCTGAATCGTCCTCTCGTGCTCGCTCGCGCCCCGAGTCGCGAGCGCCGGTGTCCTCGACCGCGGGGGCAGTCCCGTTCGTCGGCAGCCGCAGGGTTGTCCGGGCCCCGGGTTCCTCTTCGACGGCGTGCTCGGCGTTGCCGTTGCGCCACGCCTGGTAGCCCTCCTCGGTGTGCATCCGCTGGGCCATGCGCCGCATCTCCAGGCGGCGCCACCGGCGGCGCTCCTTGCGCGTCATCTTCGCCGGCCACATCTCCTCGATGGCGTTGTTGAACTGCGCCCCGATGATGATGGCCATCCCGATGAAGAACGCGAACAGCAGGAACGCGATGGGCGTCGCCAGCGCGCCGTAGGTGTAGCCGGTGCTGGTGACCCACGCGATGTAGAGCCGCATGCCGATGCTGGAGCACAGGAAAACCAGCATCGCCAGCAGCGCGCCCGGCAGCCCGCGGTGCCACGGCAGCTTCCTGGGCAGCGACACCTTGTACAGCGTGGCCAGCGCCAGCACCAGCAGGACCCCGGTGGCGGGGTAGTAGAACACCTGGATGAGCCAGGCGACGTCGTCCTGGAACTCCTGGGGGACCACCCGCACCAGCCAGTCCGGGCCAAGCGCGATGACCGGCAGCCCGATGACCGCCAGCACCAGGCTCACGAGGTACAGCAGCAGCGCGAAGGTCCGCTGCCACACGCTGTGGCGTACCATGTACTGGTTGTAGGCGAGGGTGATCGAGTCCACGAGGGACGCCAGCGCCGACGAGCCCGCCCACAGCGACAGCAGGAAACCGACCGAGACGATCTCGGTCCGCCCCTTGGTGAGGATGTCGCCGACCGTCGGCGCGATGATCTGGTCGACCACGTTGCCGCTGAAGACGGTGCGGCTGAAGCCCAGGATGTTGGCGTGCACCGCGTCGATGACCGCGGGTCCGAACCAGTCGGCGATGAACCCGATGCTGCCCAGCAGCCCGAGCAGCAGCGGCGGCATCGACAGCGTCTGCCAGAACGCGGCCGCCGCCGACTCCGAGAAGATGTTGTCCCACCAGGCTTTGGTCACCGTGCGCCACACCAGCCGCAGCGGCCCCCGCTTCACCGGACGGTCGGGTGGCGTCTGCGGCCGGTAGTGGTAGTTCGGACTGGCAGCCATGGCGCCTACAAGGATGCTTCATGCCGGTCTCGAGCGGGCGGCGACCCGTGCAAATCGAGATGTCATCCCGATCTCAGTCGGGCCCGCCACTGGTCGGGCCGGCCGCCGGGGCTCCGGCGGCCAGGTAGGCTGCACGGCGGCTCCCGAGCGTTCCACGGCCGGGAGCTTTCGACGTGGGCCGCACGCGTGGGGGCGTGCACGGCAGGTCCGGGAAATCGCGGGAAGGAGCGGCGAGCAGGCGTGTCGGAGGCGCAAGTCGACTATTCCGTCCGATCCGTACTCAGCGACCCTTCGCAGGCGCCTTCCCGCCCGCTGCGGGCGTGGCAGCGCCGGGCGCTGACCAGGTATCTGTCCGGCAAGCCGCAGGACTTCCTGGCCGTCGCCACGCCCGGCGCGGGCAAGACGACCTTCGGGCTTCGCATCGCCTCCGAACTGCTTGCCGACCGGACGGTGGACTCGGTCACGGTCGTGGCACCCACCGAGCACCTCAAGCACCAGTGGGCGCTGGCGGCCGGCGGCGCGGGCATCGCGCTGGACTCGAACTTCCGCAACGGCGACGGCGTCACCTCCAGCGACTACCAGGGCGTCGTGCTGACCTACGCGCAGGTCGCCGCGCACCCGACGCTGCACCGCGTGCGCACCGAGCGGCGCAAGACGCTGGTCATCCTCGACGAGGTGCACCACGCGGGGGACGCCAAGTCTTGGGGCGACGCCGTGCGCGAGGCGTTCACGCCCGCCGTGCGGCGGCTGGCGCTGACCGGTACGCCGTTCCGCAGCGACGACTCGCCGATCCCGTTCATCAACTACGAGCCCGACGCCGACGGTTCGCTGCGCAGCCGTGCCGACCACTCCTACGGCTACTCCGACGCCCTGAAGGACGGCGTCGTGCGTCCGGTGGTGTTCCTGGCGTACTCGGGCGAGACGCGGTGGCGGACCAGCGCGGGCGACGAGTACAGCGCCCGGCTCGGCGAGCCGCTGACCGCCGAGCAGACCGCGCGGGCGTGGCGCACGGCGCTGGACCCGTCGGGGGAGTGGATCCCGTCGGTGCTGCAGGCCGCCGACACCCGGCTGACGCAGCTGCGCAAGGGCGGCATCCCGGACGCGGGCGGACTGGTCATCGCCTCCGACCACGTCACGGCCAAGGCCTACGCCAAGACGCTGCACCACATCACCGGAGTCGAGCCGGTGGTGGTGCTCTCCGACGACCCGAAGGCTTCCGGGCGCATCGCGGAGTTCTCCGAGTCCGAGGACCGGTGGATGGTCGCGGTCCGGATGGTCAGCGAAGGCGTCGACGTGCCGCGCCTGGCGGTCGGCGTCTACGCCACCAGCGCCTCGACGCCGCTGTTCTTCGCCCAGGCCATCGGCCGGTTCGTGCGTGCGCGCAGGCCGGGGGAGACCGCGAGCGTCTTCCTGCCCAGCGTGCCGGTGCTGCTGGAGCTGGCCAGCCAGCTCGAGGCCGAGCGGGACCACGTCCTGGGCAAGCCGCACCGCGAGAAGGACGGCTGGGACGACGAGCTGCTCGCCGAGGCCAACCGCAGCCGCGACGAGCCGGGCGAGGAGGAGAAGGCGTTCACCTCGCTGGGCGCCGACGCCGAGCTCGACCAGGTGATCTACGACGGGTCGTCCTTCGGCACCGCCGCGTTCGGCACGTCCGAGGACGAGCAGGACTACCTCGGCCTGCCGGGTCTGCTGGAGCCCGACCAGGTGCGCGCCCTGCTGCGGCAGCGGCAGGAGGAGCAGCTCACCGAGGTCGCCAAGCGCGAGTCGGCAGACAAGGCGGCGAAGGCGGCCAAGGCCGACGAGGAGGCCCAGCAGCGCAAGCCGCAGAGCGTGCAGGAGCGCATCCACGGGCTGCGCAAGGAGCTCAACACGCTCGTGTCGCTGCACCACCACCGCACTCGCAAGCCGCACGGCATGATCCACAACGAGCTGCGGCGGGTGTGCGGGGGACCGCCGACCGCGATGGCCAGCGTCGAACAGCTGGAGGAGCGCATCGCGACGCTGCGGTCTTGGTAGTGAGGTGAGCCGGCGAACGGCTCGTCGCGGTGTGGTGAACGGGCCGAAGAGGTGCCCGCCGCCGGCAGGTACGTGATCGCGCCGTCGTCCGTGCTGCCTTCCAGCGGCATGGTTTTCGGTTCGGTCCTCCGGGAAGAAGGCTGACCCGGGTGGCCACCGCCGCTACCCTTTCCACGGATGAGTGGCGATCTTGGGTGGGGGCCGTGAACGGGGACGCGTGGAACGTCGCGCTCAACATCATCGCCAGCGCCATCACGGGCTCGGTCGTGTGGCTGACCGGCCGGCTGGTGGCGCGGCGCAGGCTGGGGCGCAAGCGCGAGTTCTTCGGCCTCGTCGCCGACTCCGACTACCTCGTCGTGGTGCCCCGGCACGCCTCGTCCAACCAGGACAACAGCGTCCACCGCAACGACGCCGCCGCGTTGCTGGAGCTGTCGGCGACCTTGGGGGACTGCGGCGCCCGGCCCGACGTGATCTTCCACGACCAGAACTACGAGGGCGTCGCGGACAAGGCGGAGTTCTGCATCGGAGGGCCGACCGCCAACCGGCGCACCGTCGCGCACATGCGGTCGGCGCTGCCGGGGCTCGACTTCATCGAGTCCGAACGCTCGCAACCCGTCGCCATCGCCGTGGGTGAGCACCACTACGAGTTCGAGCGGGGCAGGGTCGAGCACGTCGCCCTGGCCAAGATCGTCCGCGGCCCGAAGGACAAGCCGACGTTCCTGATCTGCGGGCAGTCCTCGGCGTCCAACCGCGCGGCCGGTCGCTACCTCGCCTCGCACTACCGCGACCTGATGCGCGCCCACGGCACGCGCGGGCGGTTCTGCGTCGTCCTGCGGGTTCTGGAGCCCGAGGTCTACGGTCCGAACGTGGTGGAGCCGGCCGGTGACGTCACCGATGCGGTGTTCACCCGGAATGTCCTCGTGGCCGGGGCCACAGGCTCGTAGGGTCGCCGCATGGCTTACGACGTGGAGAAGATCCGTGCGCAGTACCCGGCGCTGTCGGACGGTCGCGCCTGGCTCGACGGCGCCGCGGGGACGCAGGTGCCGCAGGCGGTGATCGACGCGGTCGCCGACGCCTACCGCATCGGCGTGTCCAACCAGGGCGGACCGTACGAGTCGAGCCGCCGCGCGGGCGGCATCGTCGCCGAGGCGCGGGCGGCCGTGGCCGACCTGGTCGGCGCACCGGACCCGGCGTGCGTGGTGTTCGGTCCGAGCATGACCGCGCTGACCTACCGGTTCGCCTCGGTGCTGGCCGCGGGCTGGCGTCCCGGCGACGAGGTCGTGGTGACGCGCCTGGACCACGACGCGAACTTCCGCCCGTGGGTGCAGGCCGCGCGACGGGCCGGTGCGACCGTGCGAGTCGCCGACATCGATCCGGACACCGGGGAGCTGTCCGCGAACGATGTCGTCGAGCTCATCGGCGACCGGACGCGGCTGGTCGCGGTCACCGCGGCCTCCAACCTGCTCGGCATCATGCCCGACCTGCCCAGGATCACCGAGCGCGCCGCAGAAGCGGGCGCACTGTCCTATGTGGACGGTGTGCAGCACTGCCCGCACGCGAGGGTGCGCATCCGCGAGCTGGGTGCCGACCTCTACGCCACGAGCGCCTACAAGTGGGCCGGTCCGCACCTGGCGGCCGTCGTCGCGGCCGACCACTGGACGCTGGAGACGCTGCACCCCGACAAGCTCGCGCCGTCGCCGGACACCGTGCCCGACCGCTTCGAGCTCGGCACCAACTCGTTCGAGGCGATGGCCGGAGTCACCGCCGCGGTGCGGCACCTCGCCGAACTGGACTCCGATTCCGATGGCAGCCGGGTGGACAAGCTCGACACCTCGCGCAGGGCCGTCATCGCCCACGAAGAGGCTTTGCGGCGCATGTTGTTCGAGGGTCTGGACGCACTGGGCGGGGTGAAGCGCTACGGGCCGAAGTCGGGTGACTGCACTCCGACGGCGTTCTTCACCGTGCGGGGGTTGTCACCGTCGGTCGTCGCGGACAAGCTTGCCGCTCGCGGCGTCAACGTCTCGCACGGGCACTCCTACGCCTGGGAGACCGTCGACGCGCTCGGACTGGGGCCTGAGGGCGGCGTGCGGGCCAGTCTGTCGCACTACAGCACCGCGGAGGACGTGCGCCGCCTGCTCGAAGCGTTGGGCGAGCTGACCGGCTGAGGGGCCGCCGCGACAGGGCCGAGAAGCCCCGGAAAGGTCCCCGGAAAAAGCCGTTCCCCCGGAGAAGCGTGGCTTCCCCGGGGGAACGCTGACTCGGGTGCTAGTGCTGCTCGTCCTGCTGGAGCTCGGCCTCCACCTCGCGGAGACCGGACTCGTAGGCGCGGGCGTGGTGCCCGCAGAACAGCAGCTCCCCACCGGACGGCAGTACGGCGCGAAGCTTCGCAGCGGCCCCGCAGCGGTCGCAGCGGTCGGCGGCGGTCAGCTCGGGGCGGGTGAGCGTTCCAGGCATCGTGATCTCCCTCCGTCCCGGCGCCGGAGATCTACCGGCGCCCTCGATCCTGCTACGACCACCGGTGGCCCACTGGCTGTCAGGTCGGTGCTCGTTGGCTCCACTCTTGCAGACGCTTCAGCGGAAGTCAGTGTTCCCGTTGGGTGTGGCGACTGTCGTCACGTCGAAGCACCCGGTTGCAGCAACGGCGATAGCGCAGAGTGGCCAACGGGCGGTGAAAGCCTTGTGACTAGGGGAAATCCGGCGGGTCAAGGTCGTCCGACGCGATCTCCGGCGCTCGCCGGTTCGCACGGTGGGGTGTCTCTTGTCACATTTCGCCTGGTTCGGCGACTCGGCGTTCCGCTGTAGGCGAACAGGAATTTCCCGATCGTCGGAACGCTTCCGCTCGGTGATCACGGCAACGATTTCCATCGTCCCGGCCCGAGAATCGCACGTTTCGTGGTTGCCCGCACACGTTGGGCGCACGAGTCGGCGCGGTCGCGCGACCGTCCAGCCGCACCACCGCGCCGGAAAGGATGGGAAGCGACGGGTGCGCCGCGTTCCCGCGTTCGGTTCGCGCAGGCCCTTCGGAGATCCGGGCGGACCGCGCAACCGTCTAGCCGCGTGGAACACCCTCCGGAGTCCTGCACGGGAGCTGCCGACCGAACAGGCGGCATCCGCCCGGCTCTCCCAGGGGAATCGACATCCAGCCTCTGTTCATGTCCCGGCTCCTTCCTCACTCGCAGGACTCAGCTGGTACCGGTGAGACGCGTTGCGGCCGTCTCCGGTTCCACTGCGCGAGCAATCGGTCACCCCTCGCGCACGAGCTTCGACCAACCCGGTCGCTCGGCCGACGGCTCCGCGACCCACCCGTTCGGCCACTTCCGCCTGCTCCCGTCGTCGTCGGAGGCCAGCGCCCCGGTGAGGACGGCGGTCGTGTGCTCCCCGAAGTCCACCGCACCCTCGAACGAGGTGCCCCGGAAGTTCGGTCCCTCGCCGTCGAAGGTGACGCGGCGGAAGTCGGCCAGACCGGTGAACCGCACGTTGCGGAAGTCCGCCGACCGATCGAAGGTGGTACCCCGGAACACGGCCGCGCCGTGGAAGCGCGCGTCGGCGAAGGAGGCCGTGCGCACGCGGCAGCGGGCGAAGGTGAAGGACCGCAGCCGGGCGCCGGAAAGGTTCAGCCGCACGTCCGGCCAGAACCGGGACGTCTCCTCGGGCCGCAGGTGCGCCGCAAGGACGCCCTGCGCGGTCTGGCGGACTTCCTCCTCCTGAGCGGCGTTCACATCGTCCTCCCGCGGCATGCGCAGGTAGGCGCAGATGAGGTCCACGATGGTCTGCCGGTGCTCCGGATGGCCCTGGGCCAGTCTCTCCAGCGCGAGGATCCCGGCGAGCCGCACAGGGGCCTTGTCGCTGCCCATCTGGTCGGCGGCCTTGCCGTAGAGCTCGGTCACGCGGGTCTCCGCGGCGTCGTGGTCGCGCTGCCGGAGGTCGAGCTCGGTGGCCCGCTGCCTGCGCGCCGCGAGCAACAGCCCGGCCGCGCCGCCACCGCCGACCACGATGCTGAACGCGGTGCGGATGATGTCCAGGCGCACGGAGGCGTTGGGGCCGCCCGAGCCGAGCAGCGACCAGAGCGTGACGATCGAGCCCGCGGCCAGCACGAGCAGACCCACGGCCCAGGCGACGATGGCACCGTTGGACAGCACCCGGTGCTCGTCCGCGGACGCTGAACGTCTCACGCCTCACGATCCTGCCGCGATCGCCCGTCCACCGGTCCCGCCTCTCGGGCGAAGCCGCCGGCCCCGAACGCGAAGAAGGCGCCCGTCCCGGATCGCTCCGGGGCGGACGCCCTCCTCGCGTGCGAAGTGCTCAGTCCAGGTAGTCGCGCAGCACCTGCGACCGGGACGGATGCCTCAGCTTCGACATCGTCTTGGACTCGATCTGGCGGATCCGCTCGCGGGTCACGCCGTAGACCTGGCCGATCTCGTCCAGCGTGCGCGGCTGGCCGTCGGTGAGGCCGAAGCGCAGCCGCACCACGCCCGCCTCGCGCTCCGACAGCGTGGCCAGCACCGACTGGAGCTGGTCCTGCAGCAGCGTGAACGACACCGCGTCGACCGCGACGACCGCCTCGGAGTCCTCGATGAAGTCACCGAGCTGGCTGTCGCCCTCGTCGCCGATGGTCTGGTCCAGCGAGATGGGCTCCCGGGCGTACTGCTGGATCTCCAGCACCTTCTCCGGGGTGATGTCCATTTCCTTGGCCAGCTCCTCCGGGGTGGGCTCGCGGCCCAGGTCCTGGAGCAGCTCGCGCTGGATGCGACCGAGCTTGTTGATGACCTCCACCATGTGCACCGGGATGCGGATGGTGCGCGCCTGGTCGGCCATGGCCCGGGTGATGGCCTGCCGGATCCACCAGGTGGCGTAGGTCGAGAACTTGTAGCCCTTGGTGTAGTCGAACTTCTCCACGGCCCTGATGAGGCCGAGGTTGCCTTCCTGGATCAGGTCCAGGAACGCCATGCCGCGGCCGGTGTAGCGCTTGGCGAGGCTGACCACGAGCCGGAGGTTGGCCTCCAGCAGGTGGTTCTTCGCCCGCTCACCGTCACGCACGATCCAGCGCAGGTCGCGCCGCATCTGCATGGCCAGGCGCTCTTCGGCCTCCTCGGCCTGGCGCAGCCGCTCGGCCGCGTAGAGGCCGGCCTCGATGCGCTTGGCCAGCTCGACCTCTTCCTCGGCGTTGAGCAGCGCCACCTTGCCGATCTGCTTGAGGTAGGCGCGGACCGAGTCGGCCGAGGCGGTGAGCTCGGCGTCCTTGCGGGCCTGCCGGAGAGCCTCGGACTCCTCCTCGTCCCACACGAAGTCCGAGTCGGCCTTGCCGTCCTCGTCCTCGGGAACGGTGGGCTCCTCCGGGATCTCCACCTCGACCTCGGCGAGGTCGGCGACATCGGGAGACGTCAGATCGGTCTCGATCGGTTCGTCGATCTCCATGCTCTCGCCGCTGCCCTTGGCCGAGGCCCCCTTCGCCGACTTGGCCGAAGAGGTCTTGGCGCCCTTCTTCGCCGCCGGCTTGGCCGCGGTCTTGCGGGCGGTCGACTTGGTGCCGGCCGGGCTCTTGGCCGCAGAACTCTTGGCCGTGGTCTTGCGCGTCGAGGTGGCCTGCTTGGTCTCCTCGGCGTCGGAGGCCGCGGCGTTCGCCTGGGTCTGGGCCGACTGGGACTGGGCACCGCCAGAGTTTGCAGCGGAGCTGGAGCGTCGGGTTGCGGTTTCTGCGGCTGCCACGTACGCCCTTTCGCGACGGTCGATCAGGGCTGGCCGGAGGGCGCGAAACCTCGGCCGCCAAAGGTCGGGGACAACCCACCCTGACCGAAATCCTCCCGGACGGCACGTGAGCTGCGCTTGCGAACTCGTCCGGCGGCCTCGGATCAGGTGGGCCGTGTTCCATTGTAACTGCGATGGACGAGTGCGGTTCCGCTGCAAGGCGGAGCCGCCCCGCCCCCGGGCACTGGAGAGTGCTGGTCCCTCAGTGCTCGATGCCGCCCGCGGCGGCCGTCGCGGCGCCGACGATGCCCGCGTCGTTCTTCAGCTCGGCGGCCACGATCGGGGTGCGGCACTCCAGCAGCGGCAGCCACTTGTGCGCCTTCCGGCTGACGCCGCCACCTGCGATGATCAGGTCGGGCCAGAGGAACTTCTCCAGCCCCTCCAGGTACCTGCCCACGCGCTCGGCCCACTCCGGGTAGGACAGCTCCAGGTTGTCCTTGACCGAGGCGGCGGCCTGGGTCTCGGCGTCGTGGCCGTCGACCTCGATGTGGCCGAACTCGGTGTTCGGGATCAGTTTGCCGTCGACGAACATCGCGCTGCCGATGCCGGTGCCGAAGGTCAGCAGCACGACGAGTCCCCGGTGGCCCGCGCCGGCGCCGGAGCGCATCTCGGCCAGGCCGGCCGCGTCGGCGTCGTTGAGCACGACGACCTCCTCGCGCGGCTTGCCGAGCCGCTCGGCGAACAGCGCCTGCGCGTCTGTACCGATCCAGCTCTTGTCGACGTTCGCTGCGGTGTGGGCCGTTCCGCGCTTGACGACGCAGGGCAGCGTCACGCCGACCGGACCCGTCCACGCGAACTTCTCGACTATCTCGGCCACCGCGTCCGCGACGGCGGCCGGGGTCGAGGGCTGCGGGGTCGGGATGCGCATGCGTTCCTCGGCCAGCACACCGGCGTCGATGTCCACAACCGAGCCCTTGATGCCGGACCCGCCGATGTCCACGCCGAAACCGCGGGCAGTTGCCATGGCTGACCCTTCCTATTCGATTCAGACGAAGGTGTGCAGACCTTAACCGTGTTGTGTTGCGATGTGTTCGTGGGATTGGCAAATGAGCTCGACGTGGAAACCCTTCGCACCGTAGCGGTGCAGGTCGCGAGCCAGGCGGCGGATCTGGCGCGCACGGTGCGTGACGAGGCGGTGACGGACGGTACGGTCGACACCAAGAGCGCCGAGACCGACGTCGTCACCGCGGGCGACCGGGCGGCCGAACGCCTGGTCCGGGAGCGGCTGGCCGAGCTGCGGCCGGGGGAGGGCGTCCTCGGCGAGGAGGAGGGCGGGGAACACGCCCTGGACGGCCTGCGCTGGGTCGTCGACCCGATCGACGGCACGGTCAACTACCTCTACGGCTTCCCCTGGTACGCGGTGTCGCTGGCGGCGCAGGTCGACGGGCGCTCGGTCGCCGGCGCGGTCGTGGAACCGGCCTCCGGCCGGGTGTGGAGCGCCGCGCTGGGGCACGGGGCGTACCTGGGCGATCGGCGGCTGCGGGTCTCCGGCGCCGAGCGCCTCGACCTGGCCCTGATCGGCACCGGCTTCGCCTACAAGGTGGAGCGGCGCCGGGAACAGGCCGCGACGGTCGGCAAGCTGCTGGCGGAGGTCCGCGACATCCGGCGCAGCGGGTCGGCCGCGCTCGACCTGTGCGCGGTGGCGGCCGGCTGGCTCGACGGCTACTACGAGCGCGGGCTCAACCGGTGGGACTGGGCGGCCGGGGCGCTCATCGCGGCGGAGGCGGGCGCCGAGCTGCGGCTGCCCTTCCCGGACACCGACGACGGTCTCGGCGACGGGACGATCCTCTGCGTGACGCCGGGTATCGGAACGGCCCTCAAGGACGCCCTGCGCCGCTCCGGCGGGGCCTGACGATGTTTCAGAAGTGGTGCCTGTCGATTCCGGTGGCGGAACCTCAGGCGCCCTCCGGACCCGGGAGCTTTTCTCGCGTAGTTCCCATACGCCGCGAAAAGCCGTCCCCGCTCGAACGCTTCTGAGAACCCGCGGCGGTGCGGGCTGGGCCTCGCACCGCAAGCGGCTGACGCCGCTCATGAACGGGTCCTGGGCGGCCCAGCGGCGCGCGGAGGTCCCGCGGCTCCGACCGGACGACCGCGGAAGCACAACGACGTGGAGGGGCCCGGTCACCCGCGGGTGACCGGGCCCCTCCACGTCTCCGGTGACCGGCTCAGCAGTGCACGTCGCGCGCGGCGACGAGCAGTGCGGGATCGATCGACGGCGGGCTGACCTCCTGCTGGGTGCCGCCCGCGCTGTCCCGCTGGGGAACCCAGTGCTCCAGCTCCTGGAGCACCTGCTTGGCCTCCGCGGTGGTCTTGATGTCGTCGAACTTCGACCCAAGGGCGAAGTCGACGCCCGGGTCCTGGCGCTCGTCGCGCACGAGCTGCGCGCAGGGTGCGATGAGGCTGAGCGTGCGGGCCGCGTTGACCCCGGCCGCGCCGAACCGGATCTGGCCGTGGCAGTTCAGGTCGTAGTTCGGGTACACCGGGTCGTTGTCCGGGTCGCCGCCCTTGGCGAAACCGAGCCCGCTGAGCTCGTTGCTGATCAGCGACGCCTGCCTGCTCTCGCCGTTGCCGTTGAGGACCCGCACCCGGATGTCCTGCGGGGGGATCGGCGGTGTCTGGTCGAGGGAGTTGCGCGGCAGCATCTTGCCCAGCGGGGCGTACGGCTCCTCACCGGGAGCCGGCGGCGCGGTCGGCGCGCCGGGCGGACTGCAGGCCGTCGCGGTCTCGATGTCCTCGACGCCCTCGAAGATCCTGGTCCACAGCACCCCCGACAGCACCACCAGCGCGGCCAGCACCAGCAGCGCGGGCACCGGCCGCCGCCGTCGGTACCGGGGGCCGCGCCGACCCCACCTCGCGCTCACGGCAGCCACTCCTGCCACCCTCCCCTTGACGTTCGCCGGTCCCGCCGATCTTGGCGTCCTGCTCGGATCAGCCTAGGCGCTGGCGCTCGCCCGCGCGGTGCCGGACCGGCCGTCGTATCGCACTTGTTGCCGATCAGGGCGAATTCACCGGCCGCACCCGAAACGCGCACCCCAGCGCCCGTCCGGGTGGTTCCAGGGCGCTCCCACGCGGCGGCGTCGCACCTGCTCCGTCGATCTTGCCGGGTTGCCCCACTGCCGCCAACACCACACCTACGGGTGACCCGGTGCGTGCGGCCGTGTCGTATGAGCTACCCTCTCGGCGCCTCCCGCAGTGATGAGTGAGGCGAATCGCTCGTTTCGGGGGAATCAACGCGTTGCGCCAGCGAGATCGCCGTCACTCTCCCCTGCGGGCACAAATCCGGGCCCTGGGACGTTTACCAGCGGCACACCATTGCAGTCTCCACATATCGCAGGGGTGAAACACGATGGCGACCGACTACGACGCTCCGCGCCGCAGCGAGTCCGACGAGATGGCGGAGGACTCGCTGGAGGAGCTCAAGGCGCGGCGCAACACGGAGCAATCCGGCGTCGTCGACGAGGACGAAGGGGCGATCGCGGAGAACTTCGAGCTCCCGGGCGCCGACCTTTCCGGTGAGGAGATGACCGTCAAGGTCCTCCCGAAGCAGGCTGACGAGTTCACCTGCGCCAGTTGCTTCCTGGTGCACCACCGCAGCCGGCTCGCCGAAGAGCGCAACGGCCAGCTGATCTGCCGCGACTGCGCGGCCTGAGCCCGCGTCCCGCGCCGATAGCAAAAGCGGAAAAATCACTGGGCACACGCGACGGCGTGTGCCCAGTGATTTTTCGCGTCCGGTTCCCCTCAGGCGGTGGGGTGGCCCAGCGCCGCGGCGAGCTTCTCCGGCCTGCGCGTGCTGACGATCCAGTAGGGGGTCGGGTCGTCCGGGTCGTCCAGCCAGACCCGCACCGAGGTCGGCACCCACGCGCGGTGCAGCACGTACGCCGCCGGGTCCAGGTCCGGACCGAGGGTGCGCCGCTTGTCCCGGCCGGGCACGACCTCGACGTCCTCGACGAAGCGCAACGGCAGGTGCGCCTCGCCCGCCCACAGCTCGCCGTCGCGCACCTCGACCCTCGTACGGCCGAGCCAGAGGGGGATGGCGATCGCCAGCGGCACCAGCACGACGTACGGCAGCCACGCGCGCACGCCCGGGTAACCCATGTGCACCTGGGCGGCCATCAGCACGGCGCCGATCACCGGCAGCGGCCACGTCCACCACGACGCGTAGAGCCGCTCGCGGAACTCCGGACAGCCCTTCTCGTTCCCCTGACCGGGGGTGTCCCCGGCGGGACCGGCTGCTTCTGCGCTCTTCTGCACGTCTTCAGGGTAGTCTCGCCGCCCGTGCCGAACGTGAAGGTCCTGCTGACCCGACTCGACCCCGATGTCCCGATCCCGTCCTACGCCGAACCCGGCGACGCGGGAGCCGACCTGGTCACCACCAGCGATCTGACCCTCCAACCGGGCGAACGAGCCCTCGTGGGCACCGGCGTCGCGGTGGCGCTGCCGGAGGGCTACGCCGGATTCGTGCACCCCCGGTCCGGGCTTGCCGCCCGCGCGGGCTTGAGCGTGGTCAACGCGCCTGGAACCGTGGACTCCGGGTACCGCGGTGAGATCAAGGTCTGCCTGATCAACCATGATCGGGCCGTGCCGCTGACGCTCCGGCGGGGCGACCGCATCGCCCAGCTCGTCGTGCAGAAGGTCGAGCACGCCGACTTCGAGGAGGTCGACGCGCTGCCGGAGTCGCAACGGGGTGCCGGGGGGTACGGATCCACCGGCGGGCACGAGGTGCTGGCGGTTCCGGCGGAGGCCGGAGCCGATCACAGGACGGAGGTCTGAGGGATGTTCGGATGGGGCCGTCGACGGCGGGCCGCGGACGACGCGGGCGACGAGCCGTTCGGCGACGAACCGATCGTCGACGAGACCGGGGAGTCCGCCGGCCACGGCCCGTACGACGAGGCCGACGCGCCCGACGACGGTGTCGAGCGGCTCGACCTCGGCTCGGTGCGGGTGCCGGTGCCCGAAGGCGGGCAGCTGCAGGTGGAGGTGGACCCCTCCGGGCCGGTCCGGGCGGTGCACATGGTCACCCAGTTCGGCAGGCTGACGGTCAGCGCCTTCGCCGCGCCGAAGACCAGCCCGCTGTGGCCGGAGGTGAGCAAGGAGCTCGCCGACCAATTGCGCAAGGACGGGGCCCGGGTGCACAGCGAGGGCGGTGACTGGGGACCGGAGCTGGTCGCGGACTCGCCCAAGGCCGCGCTGCGGTTCGTGGGCGTGGACGGGCCGCGGTGGCTGGTGCGCGGGGTGGCGGCCGGTCCGCCCGAGCACGCCAAGGACTGCGCGAAGCTGCTCTACGCGGTGCTGGACGAGACCGTCGTGGTGCGCGGTGACGACCCGCTGCCGGTGCGCACCCCGCTGCCGATCCAGCTCCCGGAGGCGATCGCCAGGCACATCCAGCAGGCGCAGCAGCAACAGCAGGACGGTCCGCAGCAGGGCTAGTCCCGCGGGCGCGGCGGCGCCGGAAACGGGTCGGCCGGGGGTTCCCGGCCGACAGGCCGCCGCCGTGCCCAACGCGTACGACTGGGGGCTCTGGCTCCTGCGCGGCCTAGCTCATCCACCTGGGGGTGTGCGGGCCCTGCCGGAACCGCGCTGGGCAGCCGCCGGAGCCGAGGACGGCAGAATTCGCGCCCGATGCCGGGCGGGCTGACCCCGCGCGCCGAGCGGGACTGCTACGGCACGTGGGCTCGGACTCACTCCCGCGCAGGGTCTTGCGGACCACCCGCGTCCGCGCGATGGTCGTGCGCGCCGCGAGCTGCGCGGGACCCCTCGCGTGATCGGAAAATGATCCGATCGTGGGGTCAAGGTCCAATTGTCGCCGGGCTGGCGACCCTCCGGTTCGCAGCGGGCTACGCTGGAGTCGGACGGGCTGCGAAGTCGAGCCCCGAAGCGCACGGGAGCGCTAGATGAGCAAGACAGGGAGCGGCTACTGGCGTCGCCTCCTACACCGTCTGACCAGCGACGTCGGTCAGCTCGACGCCGACGACCTCTCCGAGCGTTCGCAGGAGGCAGGCGCCCAGCGGGCCTGCGACTGCAAGTGCGGCGAGGAGGCCGTGGTGCTCGGGAGGGTGCGCAGCGTGGGCGTGTCGCCCAAGGCGTCCGCGCCGACGCTGGAAGCCGAGTTGTTCGACGGCACCGACGGCGTCACCCTCGTGTGGCTGGGCCGGCGCCGGATCACCGGCATCGAGCCCGGGCGCACCATCAAGGCCAGCGGCCGCATCGCGGTGCGCGAGGGTCGCAAGGTGCTTTACAACCCCTACTACGAGCTGCAGAACACCGCATGAGCGACAGCAACGCATCGGCGGCCTCCGGAGGCCACCGCCCAGCCGGCGTGGAGCCGGCCGACACCACCGGACCGGCGCCCGATCCCTCCGAGGACCGGGTGCAAGAGGCCGAGAAGACGATGCTCGAGCAGATGGGCGGCGTCAGCGGTCTCGCCTACTCCGCCGTCCCGATCGTCGTGTTCGTCGTGATCAGCACGCTGGCCAGCCTCATGGTCGCGATCTGGTCGGCGATCGGGGTCGCGCTCGCGATCGCCGTGGTGCGGCTGGTGCGCAAGGAGCCGCTGCAGCCGGCCATCTCCGGCGTGATCGGGGTGGCGGTGTGCTCGTTCATCGCCTACCGGTCCGGGGAGGCCAAGGGCTTCTTCCTGCTGGGCATCTGGACCAGCCTGGTCTACGGCGGGGTGTTCCTGGTGTCGATCGTGGCCCGCTGGCCGCTGGTCGGCGTGGCGTGGTCGGCGCTGAACGGGCTCGGGTTCTCCTGGCGCAAGCACCGCAGGGCGATGCTCGGCTACGACCTGGCGACCCTGGCCTGGACGGTGGTGTTCGCGGCGAAGTTCGTGGTGCAGCAGTGGCTCTACGTCTCCGACGAGACCGGCTGGCTGGCCTTCGCCCGGATCGCGATGGGCTACCCGCTGACCGGGCTCGCGCTGCTCGTCACGGTGTGGGCGGTGCGCCGGGCCTCGAAGGTCGCGGAGGAGACCGCCGAGGCCGAACGCGCCGATCCGGCGCTGCGCTCCAACCCCGCATCGAGCTGACAGCTCTGGCAGAAGAATCGGAGCCGGTGCGCCTCCCGGACGGGTAGGCGCATCGGCTTCGTCGTCTTTTCGGCTCAGGCCCGGTTCTGGGTGTCGTGCACGACGGCCCGGATCTCCTGCTCGACGTCGTCGGTGGCGACGAACAGCATCTCGTCACCCGCCTCCAGCGGGTCGTCGGACTGCGGCACGATGACCCGGCCGCCGCGCAGGATGGTCACCAGCGCCGCGTTCTCCGGGAGCTTCAGGTCGCGAACCCGGCGCCCGGCCAGCGGCGTGCCTTCCGGCAGGGTGATCTCGACCAGGTTGGCCTGGCCCTGGCGCAGGGTCATCAGCCGGACCAGGTCGCCGACGCTGACCGCCTCCTCCACGCCCGCGGCGAGCATCCGCGGCGTGGAGACCGCGACGTCGACGCCCCAGGCGTC
Source organism: Saccharopolyspora erythraea NRRL 2338 (assembly GCF_000062885.1). Lineage (NCBI taxonomy): Bacteria > Bacillati > Actinomycetota > Actinomycetes > Pseudonocardiales > Pseudonocardiaceae > Saccharopolyspora > Saccharopolyspora erythraea. The sequence continues at coordinate 1,992,730 of NC_009142.1, forward strand.
GGTGAACAGCCACTCGTTGCGCGGGTCGTTGACCCGGGCCACCACCCTGCGGACCGCGAACTCGGTCTTGGACAGCAGCGAGACGACCAGGTTGACCTTGTCGTCACCGGTGGCGGCGATGACGACGTCGCAGGACTCGATGCCCGCCTCCTCCAGCGAGGCCAGCTCGCAGGCGTCGGCGAGCACCCATTCGGCTGCGTCGATGTTCTTCGGCCGGTAGTTCTCGGTGCTGCGTTCGATGAGCATGACCTGGTGGTCGCCCTCGATGAGCTCCCGCGCGATGGACTGGCCGACCGCACCGGCCCCCGCGATGGCGATGCGCATCAGTGGCTCTCCTCGGGTGCTTGCCTGGCGGACTCGGTGACGTCGGTGACGGTCCCCGACAGCGCGGCGACGTAGACGGTGTCGTCGGCCTGGATCACGGTCTTCGGCGTCGGCAGGATCCCGTTGCCGAAGCGCATGATGAACGCCACGCGGGAACCGGTGGCCTCTTCGAGTTCGGTGACCTTGCAGCCGACCCAGCCCTCGTGCAGCGGCAGCTGGAGCACCGCCACCGTCCCGGACGGCTCCCGCCACGCCGTGGCGACGCCTTCGGGCAGCAGCATCCGCAGGAACCGGTCGGTCGTCCACGGCACGGTCGCCACGGTCGGGATGCCCAGCCGCTGGTAGACCTCGGCTCGCTTCGGGTCGTAGATGCGCGCCACCACGTGCTCGACGCCGAAGGTCTCCCTGGCGACCCTGGCGGCGACGATGTTGGAGTTGTCCCCGTTGGACACGGCCGCGAACGCCGCGGCCTTCTCGATGCCAGCCTCGATCAGGACGTCCCGGTCGAAGCCGTTGCCGGTGATCTGCCGGCCGTGGAAGTCGCGGCCCAGGCGGTGGAAGGCCAGGGCGTTCTTGTCGACCACGGCCACGGTGTGATCGAGCCTTTGCAGCGCCGTGGCCAGGGAGGCCCCGACCCGGCCGCAGCCCATGATCACCACGTGCACGACCTGTCTCCTCGCTGAAAGGGGGTTTTCGCTTGGGGGGTTTCTTTGCTTAGGCGACCCTGCCGGTCGTCATGCCAGCGTGACGGTACCCGGATTACCCCGGTGCGTGACTCCTGTCGGCGAGTTCCCGCCCGAACGGGCTGCTGCACCCTATCGGGTGAACGCGGTCGTTGGGGAGGGGGCTGCTCGAGCCCGGATGTGACGTGGGCACCCCTGTGCCCGCCGCGCTCACCACATGGGAAGTGGTTGCGCCTACGCTCTTGGCCGTGTCCAAGCTCGCAATCGCGGCCAAGCGCCTGATCGTCGGCCGGCCGTTCCGCAGTGACCGCCTGGCGCACACGCTGCTGCCCAAGCGGATCGCGCTTCCGGTGTTCGCCTCGGATCCGATGTCCAGCGTCGCGTACGCGCCGGAGGAGATCCTGCTGGTGCTGTCGGTCGCGGGCATCTCGGCCTACGCGTTCAGCCCGTGGATCGGCATCGTGGTCGCGGTCGTGATGATCACGGTGGTCGCGTCGTACCGGCAGAACGTGCGCGCCTACCCCTCGGGCGGTGGCGACTACGAGGTGGCCACCGTCAACCACGGCAGGCGGTGGGGGCTGGTCGTGGCCAGCGCGCTGCTGGTGGACTACATCCTCACCGTGGCGGTGTCGATCTCCTCGGCGGCGGCCAACATCGGCTCGGTCATCCCGTTCGTGGCGACCCACAAGGTGCTGTTCGCCGTGGGGGCCATCGTGCTGCTGACGGCGATGAACCTGCGCGGGGTCAAGGAGTCGGGTTCGCTGTTCGCGATTCCCACATACGCCTTCGTGCTCGGCGTGCTCGGCATGGTCGCCGTCGGCCTCTTCCGGGGTCTGGTTCTCGGTCAGGAGATGCGGGCCGAGAGCGCCGACTTCCACCTGGTGCAGGAGACCCAGATGGCCGGGGTCGCCTTCGCCTTCCTGATCCTGCGGGCGTTCTCCTCCGGCAGCGCCGCGCTCACCGGTGTCGAGGCCATCAGCAACGGTGTGCCCGCGTTCCGCAAACCGAAGTCGCGCAACGCCGCCACGACGCTGGCATTGATGGGCGCTCTCGCGATCGCGATGTTCATGGGGCTGATCGTGCTCGCGGGCATGACGGGTGCCGTCGTGGCCGAGGATCCGGCCCACCAGCTCATCGGCGCGCCCCCCGGCTACGAGCAAAAGACGCTGGTCGCGCAGTTGGCGAACGCGGTCTTCAGCGGGTTCCCGCCCGCGGTGTACTACGTGATGTTCTTCACCGGGTTGATCCTGGTGCTCGCGGCCAACACCGCGTTCAACGGATTCCCGGTGCTGGGCTCGATCCTGGCGCAGGACCGGTTCCTGCCGCGCCAGCTGCACACCCGGGGCGACCGGCTGGCCTTCTCCAACGGCATCCTGTTCCTCGCCGTCAGCGCGATCATCCTGGTGCTGGCCTTCGACGCCGAGGTCACCCGGTTGATCCAGCTCTACATCGTCGGGGTGTTCGTCTCGTTCGTTCTCAGCCAGAGCGGCATGATCCGGCACTGGAACCGCCTGCTGCGCACCGAGACCGACCCGGTGCAGCGGCGCCGGATGCGGCGCTCGCAGATGATCAACTCGTTCGGTCTGTTCATGACCGCCAGCGTGCTGGTGATCGTGCTGATCACGAAGTTCACCAAGGGCGCGTGGATCGCGATCGCGGCCATGGCGGCGATCTACGTGCTCATGACCGCGATCCGCAAGCACTACGACCGGGTGGCCGAGGAGCTGCAGGAGCAGGAGGTCGACGCGGTCCTGCCGTCGCGCAACCACGCGATCATCCTGGTCTCCAAGCTGCACCTGCCGACGATGCGGGCCATCGCCTACGCCAGGGCGACGCGCCCGGACGTGCTGGAGGGCGTGACGGTCAACGTCGACGACGAGGACACCCGCGCGCTGGTGGCCAAGTGGGACGCCGAGGACCTGCCGCTGCCGCTGAAGGTGCTGGAGTCGCCGTACCGGGAGATCACCCGGCCGCTGCTGGGCTACGTCAAGCGCATCCGCCGGGACAGCCCGCGCGACGTGGTCACCGTGTTCATCCCCGAGTACGTGGTCGGGCACTGGTGGGAGCAGCTCCTGCACAACCAGAGCGCCCTGCGCCTCAAGAGCAGGCTGCTGTTCCAGCCGGGCGTGATGGTGACCAGCGTGCCGTGGCAGCTCGAGTCGTCGCAGCGGGTGAGCCACCGGCCCACCACCGTCCCGGGCGCGGTGCGCCGGGGCTTGGAAGACGTGAAGGGGAACGATCGCCGGTGAACGGCAAACCGGACTGGACCGGACGCCTGCTGGAGGTCGAGGTGGGCCCGGTCGCCCACGGCGGGCACTGCGTGGCCAGGTACGAGGGCCGGGTGGTGTTCGTCCGCCACGCGCTGCCCGGCGAGGTCGTGGTCGCCGAGGTGACCGAGGACGGCGGTGGCGGCTTCTGCCGCGCCGACGCCGTCGAGGTCCGCACCGCGGCGCCGGGGCGGGTCGCTCCGCCGTGCCCGCTGGCCGACATGGCGCGCGGCCGCGACCGCTGCGGCGGCTGCGACTGGCAGCACGCCTCGGGCGAGACGCAGCGCGAGCTGAAGTCGGCGGTCGTCACCGAGCAGCTGAAGCGGATCGCCGGGATCGACCTGCCGGTGCGGGTCCGGGAACTGCCCGGCGGCCTGCTGCGCTGGCGTACCCGGGCGCGGGTGGCGGTGGACCGCGGCGGCCGGGCGGGTTTCCGCGCGCACCGCAGCCACCGCGTGGTGCCGGCCGAGGACTGCCCGATCACGGTCGCCGAGGCGATCCAGGACGTCACCTCCCGCCGGTGGCGACCGGGCTCGGAGGTGGAGGTCGCCGCGGACTCCGCGGACCAGGTGCACGTCACCGCGCACGACCGGCGCCGCGGCGGCAGGCGCGTGTCCCGGCAGGTGCGCGGCAGCGGCGTCGCGCACGAAGAAGCGGCGGGCCGGACGTGGGAGCTGGCCGCACAAGGCTTCTGGCAGGTGCACGTGGCCGCCGCCGACACCTTCGCCGCGGTCGTCTCGCGCATGGCGGCGGCGCCGGAGGGCGGCGTGGCGTGGGACCTCTACGGCGGCGTGGGCCTGTTCGCGGCGGGACTGGCCGAGCAGGTCGGGCCGACCGGTTCGGTGCTGCTGGTGGAGTCGTCGCGGCGCGCGGTGGAGGACGCCGTGAGCAACCTCCGCGACCTGCCGCAGGTGGAGTTCCGGGCGGGCACCGCCGAGGACGTCGTGCGCGACGAGGGGCTGCCCTCGCCGGACGTCGTCGTGCTCGACCCGCCGCGCAAGGGTGCCGGGCGCGAGGTGGCCGAGGCCGTCTGCGCGCACCGCCCGTCGCGGATCGTGCACGTCGCGTGCGATCCGGCGGCGCTGGCCCGCGACGTCGGGCTGTTCGTCGAAGGCGGTTACCGGCTGGTCGAGATCGAGGCGTTCGACGCCTTCCCGATGACCCACCACGTCGAGTGCATCGCCCTGCTGGAGCGGGTCGACCAGCCGTGACGGCCGGACAGCAGGCGCAGGCAGCGCACCATCGTCATCCATCGTGGCGAAACGGGCACCGCCGCGCGCGGGCCCCCGCGGTGCCCGGGGACACACCCGGTCGGGTAGTGCCTGGTCAAAGACGCGCGTGCCCTACGGGCCGATGTGATTTCCGGTTCCGGACCGAACCGTTCAGGTTGGGCCCGGCGTCCCTCCGTAGACTGGGCGGAACCGCAGTCCGGTCGAGAGCCCCCGGCGAGACAAGCGAGGTGAAGCGGTGACGCTGCTGGAGTCCGTGCAAAGCCCGGCCGACGTCAAACGCCTGGAGCACGGTGAGCTGGCGAAGCTGGCCGCTGAGATCCGCTCCTTCCTGATCGAGAAGGTGTCGCGAACCGGCGGTCATCTGGGGCCGAACCTGGGTGCCATCGAGCTCACCCTCGCCGTGCACCGGGTGTTCGACTCACCGCGCGACGCCGTGGTGTTCGACACCGGCCACCAGGCGTACGTGCACAAGATCGTCACCGGCAGGCAGTCCGGGTTCGACCGGCTCCGCAAGCGCGACGGCATCTCCGGCTACCCGTCGCGCGCCGAGAGCGAGCACGACCTGGTGGAGAACAGCCACGCCTCCACCGCGCTGTCCTACGCCGACGGCCTGGCGCGGGCGTTCCAGCTCGGCAGCGAGCAGCGGCACGTGGTGGCGGTCGTCGGCGACGGCGCGCTCACCGGCGGCATGTGCTGGGAGGCGCTGAACAACATCGCGGCCGACCCGGACCGCCCCGTGGTCATCGTCGTCAACGACAACGGCCGCTCCTACGCCCCGACCATCGGCGGCCTCGCCGAGCACCTGGCGGGGCTGCGGCTCAAGCCGGGCTACGAGCGGGCGCTGGAGAGCGGGCGCCGCACGCTGCAGAACCTGCCGGTGGTGGGCCGTTCCCTCTACACCGGGCTGCACGCGGCCAAGTCCGGCATCAAGGACGCCCTGAGCCCGCAGGTCATGTTCTCCGACCTCGGCATCAAGTACCTCGGCCCGGTCGACGGCCACGACCTGCGCTCCATGGAGCAGGCGCTGTCGATGGCCAAGGCCTTCGGCGGCCCGGTGATCGTGCACGCGGTGACCCGCAAGGGCAACGGCTTCGCGCCCGCCGAGAACGACGTCGCCGAGCAGATGCACCAGGTCAAGGTCATCGACCCGGAGACCGGCATCCCCACCAAGCCCGCCCCCAAGATCTGGACCGACGTCTACTCCGACGAGCTGGTGCGCATCGGTGCCGAGCGCGAGGACGTGGTGGCGATCACCGCGGCGATGCTCGGCCCGACCGGGCTGGACAAGTTCGCCGCCGCCTACCCGGAGCGCTGCTACGACGTCGGCATCGCCGAGCAGCACGCCATGACCTCGGCCGCGGGCATGGCCATGGGCGGTCTGCACCCGGTGTTCGCGGTGTACTCGACCTTCCTCAACCGGGCGTTCGACCAGCTGCTGATGGACGTCGCCCTGCACCGGCAGCCGGTCACGGTGACCCTGGACCGCTCCGGCATCACCGGCGACGACGGTGCCAGCCACAACGGCATGTGGGACCTGTCGATCCTGGGCGCGATCCCGGGCATCCAGGTCGCCGCGCCGCGCGACGCGGTGACGCTGCGCGAGGAGCTGCGCGAGGCCGTGGCCGTCGACGACGGTCCGACGGTGATGCGGTTCCCGAAGGGCTCGGTGATCGAGGAGGTGCCCGCCGTCGAGCGGATCGGCGGCGTGGACGTGCTGAGCAAGCCCGCCTCGGACGAGCGCTCCGAGGTGCTGCTGGCCGCCGTCGGCGCCTTCGGCCAGCTCGGCGTGGCCGTCGCCGAGCGGCTGGCCGCGCAGGGCATCGGCGTCACCGTGGTCGACCCGCGCTGGGTCGTGCCGGTGCCGCAGGCGGTGCTGGACCTCGCGGCCCGGCACAGCCTGGTGGTCACGCTGGAGGACTGCGGGCGCCACGGCGGCTTCGGATGGTCGCTGGCGGCCGCCATGCGCGATCAGGAGATCGACGTGCCGCTGCGCGACCTGGCGGTGCCCAACCGGTTCCTGCAGCACGCCTCCCGCGACGAGGTGCTCTCCGACCTCGGCCTGACCGAGCAGGACATCGCGCGCCGCATCACCGAGTGGGTCGCGGGCAGGCTGACCCCGGTCGTGGTGGGCAACGGTCGCGGCGAGACCGCGACCGGAGCCTGACGGCACGGCACGCACGCAGCAGCAGTGGCCTCCCACCCGCGTGGTGGGGGGCCACTCGCGTTCGGGGGGTGGGGGCCGTCGCCGAGGTGAGCCGCGATGGTCGTCCCCCGACGACCGCGTATCGATCTCGGCGTGCGGGTAGTGGGGAGCTGTCACGTGCCCGCCTCCTCGGTGGGCGGGCACCGGCCGCGCGGCAGGGGCTGCGGCGCCGGGCGGAGGGGGAGCCCGATGTACATGCTGTTCTGGTTGGTCGTCGCGCTCGTCGGTTTCGGAGTGCAGTACGCGCTGCGCCGCCGCCACGACCGAAGCGTGTCCGTGCCCGATCTGCTGCTGGGCTGGCTGCTGCTGAGCGCGGTCGGTCTGGCCGGGCTGCTCGGCGCGTTCGCCCACACCGCCTTCGCCGCCGAGACCGCGCAGGGCATCGGATTCCCCGCGGGCAACCCGTTCCAGTACGAGGTGGCCGTGGCGAACCTGGCGTTCGCGGTGCTGGCCCTGGTGGGCTTCTGGAACCCCGACGTGCGTCCCGTAGCCGGTCTCGTCAGCGGGATCTGGCTCGGCGGGGACGCGATCGTGCACACCCACGAGCTGGTCGCGCACGACAACACCGCACCGAACAACGCGGGCCTTTTCCTGGTGATCGAGACCGTCATCGCACTCGCCTTGCTCGGTCTCGGCGGCTACGCCGCGGCGAGCAGGCGCAGCGCGGCACCGGCGAGGGTGTAGACGCGGGGAAACCAGCTCGGTGATCCGTGCCTTGTGGCAGGGTGAACAGGTGCGGATCCTGGTCGTGGAAGACGAGCAGCCGCTGGCGGACGCCATCGCCAGGGGGCTGCGCAGGGAGGGAATGGCCGTCGACATCGCCTACGACGGTGAGAGCGGGCAGGAGAAGGCGTCGATCACCCGCTACGACGTGATCGTGCTCGACCGCGACCTGCCCGGGATGTCGGGCGACGAGCTGTGCCGGTCGGTGGTGACCTCCGGGCAGCTGACCCGGGTCATCATGCTCACCGCCAGCGGGACGGTCGCCGACCGGGTGGAGGGGCTGTCGCTGGGAGCCGACGACTACCTGGCCAAGCCCTTCGCGTTCGCCGAGCTGACGGCGCGGGTGCGGGCGCTGGGCAGGCGTGCCACCCCGGCGGTCCCGCCGCTGCTGACCGCCCGCGACCTGGCGCTGGACCCGGCCCGCCGCACCGTCTCGCGCTCCGGCGGTGAGATCGAGCTGACGCGCAAGGAGTTCGGCGTGCTGGAGGTGCTGCTCGGCGCGGGCGGCGCGGTGGTCAGCTCCGAGGAGCTGCTGGAGCGGGTCTGGGACGAGAACGCCGACCCGTTCACCACGACGGTCCGGGTCACGATGATGACGTTGCGCAAGAAGCTGGGGGAGCCGGGTGTGATCGACACCGTCGTCGGCTCGGGCTACCGGGTTCCCACTGCGGGCCGGGGCTGAGGTGGCGGCCCGCGGCCCGCGTCCGGTGCCGATCGCTCGACGTGGTCCGGGTCTTCGGCTCCGGATCACGCTGCTGGCCACCGCCCTGGTCGCGGGGGTCAGCGCGCTGCTGCTGTGGCTGGGCTGGCTGCTGGTCGGCAACGTGGTGGCGGCGGTGCCCCGGCTGCCCGACGGCAGCGTGGTGCGGGTGCACGGCGTCGACGTCCCGGCGAGCCTGCTCGGTGAGGCGCTGCGCCAGTCGGCGCGGGAGCAGGTGCTGCTGATCGGTGGCGGGGCTTTCGTGGCGGTGGTCCTGGCGGCGGCGGTGCTGGCGTGGACGGTGACCGGCCGGGTGCTGCGGCCGCTGCACGACGTCACCGACTCGGCCCGGCGGTTGTCGGCGGAGTCGCTGGACGAGCGGATCGAGCTGTCCGGCCCGCGCGACGAGGTCGCCGAGCTGGCCGACACCTTCGACGCGATGCTCGACCGCCTGCAGGCGGCGTTCGACTCCCAGCGCCGGTTCGTGGCCAACGCCAGCCACGAGCTGCGGACACCGCTGTCGGTGGTCCGCACCGAGCTGGAGGTGACCCTGTCGGATCCCGACGCCGACGAGCAGGAGCTGCGCCGGATGGCCGACGTGGTCCGGGAGGCCACCGCGCGGGCCGAGCGGCTGGTGGAGGCGCTGCTGCTGCTGGCCCGCACCGAGGGCGTGGAGCTGGCGGTCCGGGAGCCGGTCGACCTCACCGAGGTCGTCGGCCGCGCGCTGCGCGCGGTCTCGGTGGAGGCGGCCCAGCGCGGCATCCGCATCGACTGCTGCGACGAGCCCGCGTTCGCCGTCGGAGACCCCGCGCTGCTGGAGCGCGTCGCGGGCAACCTGCTGGAGAACGCCGTGCGGCACAACGTCGACGGGGGCTGGGTGCTGGTGAACGTCGGCAGCGGGCCGCGCTGGGCGTCGCTGCGGGTGGCGTCGTCGGGGGAGGAGATCGGCGCCGACCAGGTGGAGGCGCTGTTCGAGCCGTTCCGGCGCGCGGGCGTGCAGCGCACCGCCCGCACCGGCGCGGGGCTCGGCCTGTCGATCGTGCGTGCGGCGGCGGCCGCGCACGGCGGCCGCGTCGCGGCGGAGCCGGTCGCCGGAGGCGGCCTGGCGGTGACCGTCGAGCTGCCCGTCGCGCCCTGAGGACGGCTCAGGGGCGCAGCGCCGTGATGTCCAGCTCGACCGCGACCGGGCACGCGGCGATGCCGAACCGGCCCTGCCCGGCCTCGGCGGTTGCCTCGCAGACGTAGCGACCGTCTTCGAGCCGGTAGGCGGCGAGTTCGGTCGGCCCGCCGAGATCCTGCGCGATGCTCCAGAAGAACGGCACACCGGCCTGCTCGTAGGCGGCGAACTTGTCCTTGCGCTCACGGCCGCTGTTGCCTGGCGACCAGATCTCGCCCGCGAGGACGACCTCGCTCGCCTGGAACGAGTTGGCGAGCGGTCGGGTGTTGAGGACGACGAAGTCCGGCACCAGAGCGGTGCGGTAGGTGGTGCTGATCTCCACGCCGACGCCCGCCACGGCGAACAGGTCCGTTCTCCCGGCTTGGCGGATGGCGCTCTTGAGAGCGAAGACCATCTCGCCCTCAGCCCACTGATGTTGACCGCTCGGTGGTGGGGTAACCAGCCAGTACCCTTCGATCAGCTCCAGGCGCGAACCGTCTTCCCGAGCGGGTAGCGCATGCCAATGAGCGATCGTGAACGGACCGAGTTCGTGCGGGAGGAGCGCGGTCACGTGGGATCACCTCATCTCGCCTCGCCAACCATCATGGCAGCACCGCGGGCCGCTGTTCTGCCTGTTCGTCCCCCGCCGCCGCACGGCGCACCGTGGCTGTGACGTGCGCCCGGAACTCCTGGGCCGCCAGCGAGACGTAGGCATCGCGGCGCCAGACGAACGTCAGGGTGCGGTGGCAGTCGGGCGCGTCGAGGTGCAGCCAGGCGAGCGGGGCGTGGGGTGCGAACCGGCGCGCCGTCGCCGGCAGCAGGCCGACGCCGAGACCGGAGCTGATCAGGTACGCCGTCGCGCCCGGCTCGTCGGCCTCGCACACGATGGTCGGCCGCGAGCCGGCGGCGGCGAAGAGCCGGTCGGTCAGGACCCGCTGCCAGTAGCCGGGCCGGGTGGTGATGAACGGTTCCCCGTCGAGGTCCCCCATGCCGATGCGTTCGCGGGTGGCGAGGCGGTGGCCGAGCGGCGTGGCCAGCAGTACCTCCTCGTGCAGGACCTCGGCGGACTCCAGCGCCGGGTCGTCCACGGGCTGCGACATCAGGCACAGGTCGACCTCGCCGCGCCGGAGCCGCTCCAGCAGCCCGTCGACCGACGACTGGTGCAGCCGCACGTCGACACCGGGATGGTCGTTGCGGAAGCCGGTCAGCGGCTCGACGAGGGTCAGCAGCGTCTCCGTCGCGACCGCGACGCTCCCGTGCGCCAGGCCGGCGGCGTCGGCGAGCTCGCGCCGTCCCTGCTCGAGTTCGTCGAGGGCGCGTTCGACCCGGCGCAGCAACGTGGCCCCGAAGCGGTTCAGCCGCACGTGGCGTCCTCGTCGGTCGAACAGCGGGACGCCGAGTTCGGTCTCCAGCCGCGCGATGGTGCGGCTCAGCGACGGCTGGGAAACACGCAGCTCGGTCGCCGCCCGGCTGATGTGCTCGTGGCGCGCGACGACCCGGAAGTAGCGCAGTGGAAGCAGATCCATCCGCCGAACATACCCGGCAAGGCATGAACACATCTCAGAATTGGTCTTGGAAGACATCGGAAAACGGTTCTAGCTTCGCGGTGGGACGAAATCTCCACCAACACCGGGAAGAGCTGCGATGGAAGTGTCCACATCGGCCGGACCGGTCGCCTCGAAAGCGCTGCTGGCGCTCCGCCTCGTCGCCACGGCGCACGCCGTGGCCATCTTCGGCCAGCCCGTGTTCGCGGGCGTGTTCCTCAGCGGCGACTACGACATGCTGCGCCTGCACGCCACCGGAGCCGACGTCGTGTTCTACCTGGCGCTGGTGCAGCTCGTCGCGGCGATGGTGCTGTGGTGGCGGCGCGGGGTGCGCTGGCCGAGCGCGGTCGCGCTGCTCATCGTGCTCGGCGAGACCGGCCAGTACTCCGCGGGGCTCTCCGGAGATCTCGAACTGCACATCCCGCTCGGTGTCGCCCTGGTCGCGCTGACCATCGTCTCGCTGTTCGTGCTGTGGCGGCCGGAGGTGGCCCGATGATGCACCGCCGCCGGTTCCTCGGTCTCGCGGGCGGCGCCGGAGTGGTGCTGGCCGCCGGTCTCGGTTATCCGCAGCTGCTGACCCCGCCCACCTCCGCCGGCACGCTGGTGCGCAGCGGTCTGCGGTTGCCCGCGCCGTTCCAGGTGCCGCTGAGCATCCCGCGCGTGCTCGAACCCGTGGTGCGGGACGCCGACGCCGACCGCTACGAGATCACGGCCAGGCAGGCCGAAGCGGAGATCCTGCCCGGTGTCCGGACCCCGATCTGGGGCTACGAAGGCACTTTCCCCGGGCCCACGATCGAGTCGAGGCGGCGGCGCACCACCGTCGTCCGCCACCGCAACGACCTGCCGGTGCCGACCGTGGTCCACCTGCACGGTGGCCGCACCCCACCGGAGTCCGACGGCTACCCGACGGATCTGGTGCTGCCGGCACGGGGCTGGCGCGCTGGCCACCACGGCATGCACGACCCCGACGCGGTCATCACGCAGGGCAGCCGCGACTACACCTTCCCGCTGGAGCAGCGCGCCGCGTTGCTCTGGTACCACGACCACCGGATGGACTTCACCGGCCCGGCCGTCTACCGCGGGCTCGCGGGCCTGCACATCGTCCGCGACGACGAGGAGGACGCCCTCCCGCTGCCGCGAGGCGACCGCGAACTGCCGCTGGTGATCACCGACCGCTCCTTCGCGGCCGACGGCACGTTCAGCTACCCCTCCCTCGACCGATCGCTGACCCGCGTGCCGGGCGTCACCGAGGCCTACGCCGCCGGAGTGCTGGGCGACGTCGTCCTGGTCAACGGCGCGCCGTGGCCGGTGCACGAGGTGTCGGCGACCCGGCACCGGCTGCGCGTGCTCAACGCCTCCAACGCCCGCCGCTACGAACTCGCCCTGGACCCACCGCCGCCGGCGGGAGCGGCCTTCGTGCAAATCGGTTCCGATGGCGGGCTGCTGGTGGCGCCCCGCGAACACCGCACCATCACGCTGGCCCCCGCCGAGCGCTACGACGTGGTCGTGGACTTCGGCGCCTACCCGGTGGGCACCGAGGTGACCGTGGTCAACCTGCTGGGTGCCGGCTCGACCCGCGACGTGATGCGCTTCCGGGTGGCGCGCGCGGAGCGCGACGACACCGCCATCCCGCCACGGCTGTCCGAAGTGGAGCAGCTCGCCCGCGGGCAGGCGGTGGTGACGAGGGATTTCGCCTTCACCAGCGGCCGGATCGGCAACAGGCACGGATGGCTGATCGGCGGCCGGGCGTTCGAGATCGGGCACGCGGCGGCCAGGCCGCGCCTCGGCGACGTCGAGATCTGGCGGTTCGTGACCGACCTGCACCACCCCGTCCACCTGCACCTGGTGAACTTCCAGGTGCTCTCCCGCGGCGGTCGCCCACCCGGGCCGCTGGACGGCGGGCTCAAGGACACCGTGGACCTCGGGCCGGGCGAGGCGGTGGAGGTGATCACGCGCTTCGACGGCTATCGCGGTCGCTACGTCTTCCACTGCCACAACGCCGAGCACGAGGACATGGGCATGATGGCGACCTTCGAGACGGTGTGAGCACGCGCGCGGAGGCACGGTTCCGTTCGTGCGCGCGGAAACGCCGTGGCACGAGGACGGCCGCTGTGACGTCGAGGAATCGTGGTCATGGCTGAGCCGTCGCGGCGCCGACGAAGACGGTGTGACAGCACGAAGGAGGGCCAAGACGTCGGCGACGTCCCGGCCCTCCTCCGTGCTCAGCTCGCTCAGGCGGGCACGCTCGCCACACCCGGTTCGAGGAACCGCTTGCCGTTGACCTGCTCCGACACGCCGGCGCGGTCGAGGTACGGGGTGATGCCGCCCAGCCAGAACGGCCAGCCCGCGCCCAGGATCATGCACAGGTCGAGGTCCTGCGCCTCGGCGACCACGCCCTCGTCGAGCATGATGCGGGCCTCCTCGGCCAGCGCCTTGAGCGCCCGCTCGCGCACCTGCTCCTCGGTGGAGGGGTTGTCGCCCTGCTGCCACAGCTCGGCGACCTCGGGGTCGACCTTCTGGTTGCCCTGCTCGTCCCACTGCCACACCGCGGTCTTGCCGGCGTCGACGAACCGCTGCAGGTTGTCGCTGACGCCGAACCGGTCCGGGTAGGCCCGGTGCATGGTGTGGTTGACGTGCTGGGCGACCGCCGGGCCGACCAGCTGCAGCAGCACCAGCGGGCTCATCGGCAGGCCGAGCGGGGTCAGCGCGCGGTCGGCCACCTCGAACGGGGTGCCCTCGTCGACCGCGGCGATGACCTCGCCCATGAACCGGGTGAGCAGCCGGTTGACCACGAACGCCGGGGCGTCCTTGACCAGCACGCACGACTTCTTCAGCTGCTTGCCGACCGAGAACGCCGTGGCCAGCGCGCCGTCGTCGGTCTTCTCACCGCGCACGATCTCCAGCAGCGGCAGCACCGCGACCGGGTTGAAGAAGTGGAAGCCCACGACCCGCTCGGGGTTGCGCAGCTGCGAGGCCATCTCGGTGATCGACAGCGACGAGGTGTTGGTGGCCAAGATCGCCTCGGGGGAGACGTGCTGCTCCAGCTCGGCGAACACCTTCTGCTTGACCGACATCTCCTCGAAGACGGCCTCGATCACGAAGTCGGCGTCGGAGAAGGCGCCCTTGTCCAGCGAGCCGGTGACCAGCGCCTTGAGCCGGTTGACCTCGTCGCCCGAGATGCGGCCCTTGCCCGCCAGCTTGTCGATCTCGCCGTGGATGTAGCCCACGCCCTTGTCGATGCGCGCCTGGTCGATGTCGGTGATGACCACCGGCACCTTCAGCCTGCGCACGAACAGCAGCGCCAGCTGCCCGGCCATCAGACCGGCGCCGACGACGCCGACCTTCTTGACCTCGCGCGCCAGCGACTTGTCCGGCGCACCCGCCGGGCGCTTGGCGCGCTTCTGGGTGAGGTCGAAGGAGTACAGGCCCGAACGCAGCTCGTCCGACATCAGCGCGTCGGCCAGCGCCTCGGTCTCGGCGGCGTAGCCGGCGTCGAGGTCGTCGTTGCGGGCGAGGTCGATCAGCTCGACGGCCTTGGTCACGGCGGGGGAGGCGCCGTGGGTGCGGGCCTCGACGATGCCCCTGGCGCGGTTGACCGCGTCGTCCCACGCCTGGCCGCGGTCGATCTCCGGCCGCTGCACGGTCTCCTCGCCGTTGACGACCCGCACCGCCCAGCGCAGCGACTCCTCCAGGAAGTCCGCGGCCTCGAGCTGCACGTCGAAGATGCCGAGCCCCGTGGCCTTCTTCGGGTTGAGCATCTTGTTCTGGTTCAGCGCGTTCTCGATGATCACGGTCACCGCGGCGTCCGCGCCGATGAGGTTGGGCAGCAGCTGGGTGCCGCCCCAGCCCGGGAACAGCCCGAGGAAGCACTCCGGGAACGCGATGGCGCCCGCGCCCTCCGAGACCGTGCGGTACCGGCAGGACAGCGCCAGCTCCAGGCCACCGCCCAGCGCCGCGCCGTTGACGAACGCGAAGGTCGGGATCTCGGACTCGGTCAGCCTGCGGAACACGTCGTGGCCGGTCTTGGCGACCTGGTGGGCGTGCTTGCGCTCGGCGATCTGCTTGACACCGGAGAGGTCGGCGCCGACGGCGAACACGAACGGCTTGCCGGTGACCGCGATGGCGGCCGGCTCGGCGGCGAAGGCCTCGTCGAGCGCGGCGTCCAGGCAGGACAGTCCGCCGGGGCCGAAGGTCGACGGCCGGGTGTGGTCGTGGCCGTTGTCGATGGTTACCAGGGCCAGCTTGCCGGACAGGCCCGGTACGTCCAGGAGCCGGGTGAACGCCTTGGTCACCACTTCGTCCGGGAACAGGGATGCGAAGTCGTCGCTCACCGCGCGCCTCCCTCGGTGTAGTTGGGGTTCTCCCAGATGACCGTGCCGCCCATGCCGAAGCCGATGCACATCGTGGTGATGCCGTAGCGGACCTCGGGGTGCTCGGCGAAGTGCCGCGAGAGCTGGGTCATCAGCCGCACGCCGGAGGAGGCCAGCGGGTGACCGCAGGCGATGGCGCCGCCCCACGGGTTGACCCGCGCGTCGTCGTCGGCGATGCCGAAGTGCTCCAGGAAGGCAAGCACCTGCACGGCGAAGGCCTCGTTGATCTCGAACAGGCCGATGTCGTCGATGCTCAGCCCGGCCTTCTGCAGGGCCTTCTCGGTGGCCGGCACCGGACCGACGCCCATGACCTCCGGCTCGACGCCGGCGAAGGCGTAGCCGACGAGCTTCATGCCGACCGGCAGGCCCAGCTCGCGGACGGTGTCGGCGTCGGCGATCAGGCAGCCGGTCGCGCCGTCGTTG
Organism: Saccharopolyspora erythraea NRRL 2338; assembly: GCF_000062885.1. NCBI lineage: Bacteria > Bacillati > Actinomycetota > Actinomycetes > Pseudonocardiales > Pseudonocardiaceae > Saccharopolyspora > Saccharopolyspora erythraea. The sequence continues at coordinate 2,008,355 of NC_009142.1, forward strand.
AGGCCCGCGGCGTTGCCCGGGGTGACCCGGCCGTGCGGGCGGAACGGGGTCTTGAGGCCCGAGAGGGCCTCGACCGTGGTGCCCGGGCGCGGCGGCTCGTCGGCGGTGGCCAGGCCCCAGCCGTTCTCGGCCGAGCGGGTCGACACCGGCACCAGGTCCGGGGAGATCTTGCCCGCGCGCGCCGCCTCCTCGTAGCGCAGCTGGCTGAGCGCGGCGTAGGCGTCGGTGCGGTCCTTGGTCAGGCTCGGGTAGCGGTCGTGCACGTTCTCCGCGGTCGAGCCCATGACCAGCGCGGAGGGGTCGACGATCTTGTCGGCGACGTAGCGCGGGTTCGGGTCGGCGCCCTCGCCCATCGGGTGCCTGCCCATGTGCTCGACGCCGCCGGCGATCGCGACGTCGTAGGCGCCGAAGGCGATGCCGCTGGAGACGGTGGTCACGGCGGTCATGGCGCCCGCGCACATCCGGTCGATGGCGAAGCCGGGGACCGACTTGGGCAGCCCAGCCAGCAGCGCGGCGCTGCGGCCGATGGTCAGGCCCTGGTCGCCGGTCTGGGTGGTCGCGGCGATGGCGACCTCGTCGATGCGCTCGGGCGGGAGTTCGGGATGACGCCGCAGCAGTTCCCGGATGACCTTGACGACCATGTCGTCGGCGCGGGTCTCGGCGTACAGGCCCTTCGAGCCGGCCTTGCCGAACGGCGTGCGAACGCCGTCGACGAAGACCACGTCCCGAACAGCACGTGCTGCGCTGCGCGTGTCGGCGGCTGCCGACGCAGGTGCGGCCACGGCGTGCTCCTCACTTGGTGTGGTGGATTGTGCCTCGGCGGTGTTGTGGCGGGAGCGGGCCCGCTACCAGCCGGTAACGGCACTCTAGCGCTTATTACCCACCGGTAACCACACGCCTCGCCGTGTCGGGTGCCTCACATCCTCAACGCCCCGGTGGGGCGTTGAGTGGCCCCGGGGCGCCATCCGCGCGCCAGCGCGGATGCGGGGCGTGGGCGGATGGGGCGGTGTCGGTGTGTTGGGCTGGGCCGATGTCGGTGTGTGGGGCGGGGCCGGTGTCGGTGTGTTGGGCCGGGCCGGCGTCGGCGTGTGGGTTTGGTGATGTCGGACTTGCGCCGATGTGTCGGGCAAGCCGCGTGTCGGGCGGGCCTTGTGTCGGTGTGGCGGTGCGTTGGGTCCCCGACTCGCGAGGATGTGTCGGTAGGGCACCGTGTCGGGCGCCCAACTCCCGAGGCATGTCTGGCCGCGCGGCTTGCGTTGGCGTGTCGGTGTGGCGGTGTGTCTGCCCCGACGCGCGAGGGCGTCTTGCGTGCCCGACTCGCGGGGGTGTGTCGGATACGCGGGTTTGGCGCTGGTGTGTCGGAGCCGCTCCACGCTGGTGTGTCGGTCCCCGACTCGCGCTGACATGTTGGGTGTCCGGCGCGCATGTCAACGGCGGCCGAATGTGGACCCGGCTGCGGCGGCTGAAAATGGACCCACCCTGGTTGTTGATGTTTAGTCGTTGGTGTTGGTGGCCGCGGGCACGCGGCCGAGGTCTTGGCGGTCTTTGAGGCGGTAGCTGTCTCCTTTCAGTGAGATGACTTCGGCGTGGTGGACGAGGCGGTCGATCATGGCGGCGGCGACGACGTCGTCGCCGAAGACCTCGCCCCAGCGGCCGAAGGGTTTGTTGCTGGTGACGATCAGGCTGGCTCTCTCGTAGCGGGCGGAGACCAGCTGGAAGAACAGGTTCGCGGCTTCGGCTTCGAACGGGATGTAGCCGACCTCGTCGATGATCAGTAGCGGGATCCGGCCGAGTTTGACCAGTTCCTGCTGGAGTCGTCCGGCGTGGCTGGCCTCGGCGAGCCGGGCTACCCACCCGGCGGCGGTGGCAAACGAGACGCGGTGTCCGGCCTGGCAGGCCCGGATCCCGAGTCCGATCGACAGGTGGGTCTTGCCGGTGCCGGGAGGCCCGAGGAAGACCACGTTTTCCTTGCCCGCGATGAAGTCCAGTGTTCCGAGATGTGTGATCGTGTCGCGTTTGAGGGAGCGTTGGTGATCGAAATCGAACTCCTCCAGCGACTTCCTGCTCGGGAACCGGGCGGTGCGGATGCGGCCCTCGCCGCCGTGGGACTCGCGGGCGGCGACCTCGCGTTGCAGGCAGGCGGCCAGGAACTCCTCGTGGGACCAGTCCTCGGCCCGGGCCCGTTCGGCCAGCCGCTCGACCGCCCCGGCCAGCGACGGTGCCTTCAACGCCCGGGCGAGGTAGGCGATCTCGGCAGCCACGTTGCGACTACTGGTGGTGGGTTTGCCGGTCATCACGCCACCCCCTGGTCATCGGTGGTGTCGGTGTCGAGGCCGAGTGCGCGGTCGTAGTCGGCGAGCTCGCGGTGCTCGACGGGTGTGTCGACCGGGCGCAGGCTGGCCCGGCGGGCTTGCTGGCGCAGCCTGGCTGCGGCGGTGGCGTGGTCGGGGTCGGTGATGCTCTGGTGCGCCGCCCAACACCGCTGATGCCGGGCGACCAGGCCGCCACCTTGGCAGGACACTTCCACGTGCTCTAGATCGCCGGTGATCTCGACGCGGTGACCGATCGCCGACGGGTGCACCGAGTAGTCGTTGGCGCCCAACCGCACGTAGTGATCACGCGGCAGCCGGATACTCGCGCGCCATCCGGTCACTGGGGCCACCGGCGGCAAGGCCAGCATGGCTTGCCGTCGTGCTCCCACCGGTCGGCCGGCCGACACCCGAGGATGCGGTGGTGACGTTGGTTGGCCCGAACCAGCCAGTCGGCCAGCTGGGTGTTGAAATCAGCCGGTGAGGTGAACCGGCGGCCGGGCAGAAACGAGGTCTCCAGATAGCCGTTGGCCCGTTCCACCAGCCTTTGGCCTCCGGGTCACCGAGGCGGCATTGGATCACCGCGATCCCGAGCGTCCCGCGAAAAGCGTTCATCGCCTCGGTCAGCACCGGCCGACCGGCCTTGCGGAACCCGACCGCGGACTCGTTGTCCCACACCAGCGTCTTGGGCACCCGCCCCCACCCCGACAACAGCGCCCAGTGCCCGGCCAGCAGATCCGGGCCCTGCCGCGACGGGATCAACCTCGCGGCGATCACCCGCGAATAGCCCGACACCATCACCAGCACCGGCGGCCGCCCCACCTGCCCGAACCCCAGCGGGATATCGACCGGCGGGAACCACAGGTCGCATTGGGCCAGCTCACCGGGCTGATACACCGTCCGCGACACCGGATCAGGCGGCAGGAACAACGGGCGCAACTCCCGCACCCGGTCCTTGAGCACCGTCAGGCCCCGCAGCCAGCCGATCCTCTCGGCGATCACCGGCACCGGCATCGTCGGCCACTCCGCCAACAACGCCCGGATCTGCGGCTCCACCGCATCCACGACCGAGCCCTTCGACGGCCGCTGATACCGCGGCGGCCCCTCCGAAGCCAACGCCCGCCGCACCGTGTTCCGCCCGACACCCAGCTTCCGGACGATCGCCCGAATCGGCATGCCCTCACACCGATGCAACCGACGGATCTCTGCCCAGTCCTCCACGCTGATCACTCCCTACTTGTCAGGGAGTGGGTCCGATTTCGCCCGCCCACACCGGGTCAGGATTCACCCGTCCGCGACAGCGCAGCGGTATGTCGGGCGTCGGACTCGCCGTTGGCGTGTCCGGTCCCCAACTCGCGCTGGTGTGTTGTGTGCCCCGCGCGTAGCGGCGTGTTGGTTGTCGGATCGCGCGGGTGTGTCCGATCCCCAGCTCGTGCTGGGCGGTCGGTCCACGACTCGCGCCGGTGTGTCGGCCAGGCCGTGTGTCGGTGTGGCGGTGTGCCGGGTGTCCGACTCGCGGGGGTGTGTCGGGCAGGCCGTGTGTCGGCGCAGCGGTGTGCCGGGTGTCCGACTCGCGGGGGTGTGTCGGGTACGTGGCTTGTAGGGAGCTGCCGTGTGTCGGTACCCGCGCCCGCCGCTGCGCGGTCTTCTGGCCGCCGTCGCAGCCTCCCGCTGTCGCCGTCCCGGCCTAGGCTCTGGCCATGCTGTACACGCCGTCGGCTGTCGCTCCCGATCTGGTGCCGGATCTGGTCACCGGCTGGACGGCCGATGTGGGTGGGCAGGCGAGTCTGGTGCCGGACGGTTGCGTCGACGTCCTGTGGATCAGCACCGGCGTGGTGCGCGTCTGCGGGCCCGAGACCGCTGCGTGGTCGTTCCGCTTCCCCGCCGGGGTCGAGGCCGTGGGGGTGCGGTTCCGGCCGGGGCGTGCCGGGAGCGTGCTGGGTTTCGACACCGCCGACGTGCGGGACCGGCGGGTCGGGCTGGACGACGTGCTCGGGTCGCGCGCGCAGCGGCTGCTCTCCGAGCAGCTCGGCGACGCGGGCGACCAGCGGAAACGGCTCGGCATCCTGCAGGAACACGCCCGCAGGTGGCTGGCCGGGGCCGCGCCGCAGGACCCGGCGACCGAGACGGTGCGGCGGATGCTCCTGCACGACACCAGCACCACCGTCGCGACCATGGCGCAGGCGACCGGGCTGAGCGAGCGGCAGCTCAACCGGCGTTGCACGCGCACCTTCGGGTACGGGCCGTCGATGCTGCGGCGCATCCTGCGGCTCCAGGGCTTCCTGCGGATGGCCCGCCACCCCGGCGCTCCCGCCGGGTTGGCCGAACTCGCGGCCGCCGCCGGTTACACCGACCAGTCGCACCTCTCACGCGACTGCCGCCAGATCGGTGGGGCGAGCCCTCGCGAGCTCATCAGCGGTTGAGGGGGAGCGGAGGACCGCGGTGTCCGATCCGTACACGACAACCTGACCTCGGCGGAGCATGCTCTGGTGCATGAGTGACATCTCCGAGCGCTACCGGGCGCTGGCCGCCGAGTTCACCCGCCGCGTCGCGGCCGTTCCCGCCGGAAGCTGGGAAAACCCCTCGCCATGCGAGGGCTGGACGGCACGGGACGTGCTGCGCCACGTCGTCGAGGTGCACCGCGACATGCCGTCGTGGGCGGGGCTGTCGGTCACCCTGCACCGCCACGTCGACGACGACCCGGTCGGTGCGTGGAGCGAGGCCCGCGACGCCATCCAGGAACTGCTGGAAGATCCCGACCGCGCGGGCAAGCGGTACGACGGGATTTTCGGGCCGACCACAGCGGAGGCGACCGTCGACCGCTTCCTCGGCTTCGACCTCCTGGTGCACGGCTGGGACATCGCGCGCGCCACCGGGCAGGACGAGTCGCTGCCCGAGCACGAGGTCACCAGGGTCTACGCCGACGCCCGCGCCCTCGGTGACAACCTCCGCAGGAGCGGAGTCTGCGGCCCCGAGGTCGTCGTCGGTGAGGACGCGTCGGAACAGGAGAAGTTGCTGGCGTTCCTCGGCCGCCGACCGTAAGTCCGGGACGACTAGAGCCGGATTTCCGCGTCCCAGCGCCGGATTTCCGGGCGCCCCACCGCCGGATTCCGGTGGTGGGGCGGGATTGTGCCGACGCGCGCAGCCTTGTGCCTGCACTGGCGCTGCGCGCTTAGCGCTCGCGTCGGCCGCGCGGCTCTCGCAGCGGTCCGGCAGCGATCGCGACTCGCCCATAACACGGGCTGGCCCCAAGACATTGAGCCCGGACACGAACACGGGGCATCGCCACAAAGCCGCACCGGACCCAGAACACCGGGCGAGCCCAAAACTGGGCCAGTCCCCACTCTCCGGCCGGACCATAACGCCCCGGCCGGAGCCACGACTCCCGGCTGCAGCGCCAGCGCCCGCGCCGCGGGCCTACTCCGTCGCGGCCGGTTCGGCGTGCAGTGCGGTGCTGAGGGCGTTCGCGGTCAGCGCGATCTGCCACTCGCGGGCGCCCTTCTCGCGCAGCAGTCGCGCGACGGCTTCCTCGCCGATGTCCTCCGGCGGCGCCCAGCAGGTGCGGCGGACGAGATCGGGCAGCAGCAGGTTCTCCGCGGGCAACTGGTGCTTCTCGGCGAGCTCGGAGAGCTTCGCGCGGGCCGCGGTAAGCCGGGCCGCGGCGGCCGGATCGCGGTCGGCCCACCGGTTGGGCGGTGGCGGACCGTCGTTGGGCGGCGAGGCCACCGGAAGCTCGTCGGCCGACAGCCGACGCGCGTTGCGCAGGGCGTGCAGCCACATCGAGGCGCGGCGCCGTTGCTGCCTGCCGCCGAAGACCGGCAGCGCGGTCAGCTCCGCCTCCGTCTTCGGATTCGCCTGCGCGGCCTGCACTATCGAGCTGTCGGGCAGGATGCGCCCCGGCGCGATGTCGCGTTCGCGGGCGACCGCGTCACGCGCCTCCCACAGCGCGCGGACCGCCGCGAGCTGGCGGGGGCTGCGCACCCGGTGGATGCCGGACGTGCGGCGCCACGGTTCGGCGCGCGGCGGCGCGGGCGGGGCGGCGCGTACGGCTTCGAACTCCTCCCACGCCCACTCGAGCTTGTCCTGGCGCTCCAGCTCGGCGTGCATCGCCTCGCGCAGGGCGACCAGCAACTCGACGTCGAGCGCGGCGTAGGCGAGCCAGTCCGCGGGCAGCGGACGGCGCGACCAGTCGGCCGCGCTGTGGCCCTTCTCGAGCCGGTAGCCGAGCATGCGCTCGACGAGTGCGCCGAGCGAGACCCGGTCGAACCCGGCGAGACGGCCGGCCAGTTCGGTGTCGAACAGCCGCGCGGGCCGCAGATCCAGCTCGGCCAGGCACGGCAGGTCCTGCGACGCCGCGTGCAGCACCCACTCGGTGTCGTCCAACGCGGTGGCCAGGGGTTCCAGCGAGCCCGCCAGCGCGATCGGATCGACCAGCACCGTGCCCGCGCCCTCCCGGCGCAGTTGCACCAGGTAGGCGCGCTGCGAGTAGCGGTAACCCGAGGCTCGCTCGGTGTCGACCGCCACCGGGCCGGTTCCCGCGGCGAGCGCGGTAGCGGCGGCTTGCAGCGCGACGGGGGAGTCGACCACCGGCGGTACGCCGTCGGCCGGCTCGGTCAGCAGCACCGGTTCCGGGCGGCCGGGTCCGGTGGACTCGGGAGTTGCAGCTTCCACGGCCATCAGACCTTACGTGTTCCGGTCCTTGGTGTGGGCTGGACTGCCCGAGGTCGCCGGTCCGGCCGCACCGGGGTCGGCGGTGCGGGCGCCGAGGGGGCGCCCGCACCAGTGGATCTCTCAGCCCGTCATCTGATCACCCCGGCGCGCATGGCCAGGGCGACCATCTGAGCCCGGTCGGCCGGTGCCCAGCTTGCGGCCGATCCGCGACAGGTGGCTCTTCACCGTGAGCGCGGACAGGTTGAGCGCCTCGCCGATCTCCTTGTTGGATCGGCCGTCGGCCACGAGTTGGAGCACCTCCACTTCACGCCCGGAAAGCTCCCGGGGCGTGTTGTCGGTTCCCGGAACCCTCGTGCCCGCGGCGAGAACCGGGGCCACGCTGGGATCGGCATACACGCCGCCGTCGAGAACGCGGCGCACCCCGTCGGTGACCACCATCGGCGAGGCCGACTTCAGCAGGTACGCCTGCGCACCTGCCTGGAAGGCGGCCCGGACCGCGTAGGGGTCATCGGACGAAGCGAGCACCACGATCCGCGGCCAGCCCTGGGTACGGAGTTCCGTCACCAGGTCGATGCCGGTCCCGTCGGGGAGTCCGAGATCGAGGATGGCGAGGTCGCACGGACCGGTCGCCAGGGCCCGAGCCCTGGCCTCGGCCATCGATGCGGCCTCGTGCACCGTGCCGGCGCCCATCTGCAGCAACCGGGCGGCGATTGCCTCCCGGAGCAGCGGATGGTCATCCACCACGAGCACCGTGAACAGCTCTTCCCGCGGGTGCGGGACCATGTTGGCCGGCAAAGCGCCGGCAGGCGTGGTTCGAGCGGCCTGACCTAAGCCGACGGCAGCCACGTCACTACCTCCCTGGAGTCGGTCGTGCCCCCCGACCGGCACCGGGACTCTCGACCAATCAGCCGCGCCACTGATCGACCGAAAGTGGTGTCGTCGGGGGCAGCGTAACCGCCCAAGCGGGTCAGCGGGACGATCAATCGGGTATGTATCCCGATCGAGTTGTTACTCGGACATGATTGCATCGCTCAATCGGGTGACAGTAGGCGATCTGGCTAACGTCGGTACGTGGCGGAACGACACACCTAGATTGCGGATCGTGAAAAGTTTGCGCATTCAATCGTTTCGATCGGGCCGACGGGAGGTCTCGGGGGCGGTCGGCCCGCCTCGGCGTGTCGCGGCGCGGCGTCGCGGTCAGGCGTGAGCAATGCAGAAATGTAACGGAACGCGCTTGGGTGGTCACGCTTCGTGCGACTGGCGTTCGAGTGACGAGCGGTGAACGGTCGGCGGGGAGTGATCAATGACGGCTCTCCCGCGGCGAACGGTCGCCGCTTCGGGTGAGAACGGCGGGTGACCGGTTGGCGACTCTCCGACGGCGATCGGTCGGCGTTCGGGTGGCAGCGCCGAGCGGCCTGCCTCCTGCGGCGAGTGGCAGTGCGAGGACGGCTGTGGCGTGGCATTCGGGTGCCGGACGGTCACGCAGCGGAACGGGCGGTCCCGGCCCGGTCGGGGCAATCCGGTGCGCACGGCGGCTTCCGGCGGCCACGGGCGATCCGAGGGGCCGATCGGAGCCCAGCACTGAGGCATACGCGGCGGCGTCTCGCGCGACTCACCGGAACCGCTCCGCACACCGTCGGAACGCGCGTCGGAGCCGAGGGGCCACGGCGAGCGCAGCGAGCGTCACGCAGCCGGCAAAACCATGACGAGGTAGCTGCACGCGGTCGACATCCAGCACGAGACCCCAGCCGTCATCAGGCTCAGGGCCGGAAGCTGGGCCGACGCCCGGAATTGCGCGCCCGCGCCCCGTGAGCGCCGAGGCGCGGTCAGCAGGGGCGGCCGTTGTCCGCCGTGCGGGGCCCGAGCATCGAGACGCCTTCCGGCGGGAGCCCGGCCGCGGTCGCCATCAGCTGGTGGAACGCCGCCCCGTGCGGTCCGAGGTCGGCGTCGGTCGCGGTCCACGACCCGCGCAGCTCCAGGTCGTGGCTGCGCGTGGGTCCCGCGATGTCGCCGAAGCGGGCCGACGACGTCAGCGTCACCGTGCCGCCCAGCGCCGTCCACGACGCCCCGGAGTCCTCCAGCGCGTCGGTGAGCCAGGACCAGCCGACGGCGGGCAGCAGCGGGTCGGTCGCCAGTTCGGGATCGAGCTCCACCCGCAGGTAGATGACCAGCCGAAGCACGCCCTTCCACGCCTCCTGGCCGTCCGGGTCGTGCAGCAGGACGAACCGCGCGGTTGCCAGCTCGCCCGCCGGTCCGTTGGCCTCCGCCGCGACCGCGTAGGCCCACGGCGCGAGCCGCCGCGGCGGCCCGACCTCGCTGACCTCGATCTCCTGGCGCGGGCGGGACGACTTCAACGCGGCAACCGCCTGCCGGAACAACTCGGGCGCCACCGGCATCTCCGTCACACCGATGCACTGTAGGCGCCCGTGCGGCGACGGCGCGGCAAGCCACGCCGAGCCGCGCCGAGAAAGATCAAGACGGCCCCGGCGGTGCCGCCGGAGCCGTCGTGCGGGCGTGCGAAGATGGCCTTCGCAAGCCGGTTTCCCGCGAGTTCGGCAAGCCATGACCGCCCGGGGACCGACCACACGACCCACGGGCAGCACTTCGATGACGAATTCCGCACCGGTCACGCCCCGCCGCGACCTCGCCGACGCACCCCTGCTGGCCGCTGCTCGCGGCGAGACGCCCCGGCACACGCCGGTCTGGTTCATGCGGCAGGCGGGCCGCTCGCTGCCGGAGTACCGCAAGGTGCGCGAAGGCATCCCGATGCTGCAGTCGTGCCTGACGCCCGACCTGGTGTGCGAGATCACCGCGCAGCCGGTGCGCCGCCACGGCGTGGACGCCGCGATCCTGTTCAGCGACATCGTGCTCCCGCTGCACGCCGCCGGTGTGGGGCTGGACATCGTGGCGGGCACCGGACCGGTGGTGGCCGAGCCGGTGCGCACCGCCGCCGACGTCGCGGCGCTGCCGTCGCTGGCGCCCGAGCAGGTCTCCAAGGTCGGTGACGCGGTCGGCCTGCTGCTCGACGAGCTGGGCAGCACGCCGCTGATCGGCTTCGCCGGTGCGCCTTTCACGCTGGCCTCCTACCTCGTCGAGGGCGGCCCGAGCCGCAACCACGAGCGCACCAAGGCGCTGATGCACTCCGAGCCCGCGACCTGGCACGCGCTGCTGGAGAAGCTGGCCGACACGACGCTGACTTTCCTGCGGACCCAGCTCGCCGCTGGCGTGGACGCGATCCAGCTCTTCGACTCCTGGGCCGGTGCGCTGTCGCTGCGCGACTACCGCGAGTTCGTGCTGCCGCACAGCCGCCGCATCTTCGAGGGCGTCGCCGAGACGCCGGGCGCCGCCGGCGTGCCCAAGATCCACTTCGGGGTGGGCACCGGCGAGCTGCTGGGCGCGATGCGCTCGGCGGGCGCCGACGTCGTGGGCGTCGACTGGCGGGTCCCGCTCGACACCGCGGCGCAGCGGCTGCGCGAGGCCGGACCGGACCAGGGGGCGCCGGTCGTGCAGGGCAACCTCGACCCCGCGGTGCTGTTCGCGGGCTGGGAGGCCGTCGAGCGGGAGGTGCGCCGCATCCTCGCCGAGGGGCGGGCCGCGGGCGGGCACATCTTCAACCTCGGTCACGGCGTGCTGCCGAGCACCGATCCCGGTGTGCTGACCAGGGTCGTCGAACTCGTGCACGCCGAGAGCGCGCGGTGAGCCGAGGCGAGGTGCCGCAGCGGGTCGCGGTCGTCGGCGGCGGCGCGGCCGGGCTGGCCGCCGCGTACGAGCTGCGCCGGGAGCTCGGGCCGCAGGCGCACATCACCCTGGTCGAGCAGACCGACCGGCTCGGCGGGAAGCTGCGCACGGTCCGGCTGGCGGGCCGCGAGTTCGACCTCGGAGCCGAGGCGTTCCTGGTGCGCAGGCCCGAAGTCCTGCGGCTGGCCGAGGAGCTGGGCGTCGACGACGGCATCGTGTACCCGGGCAGCGCCTCGGCCACGGTGCGCGCCGGCGGACGGACCCGGCCGCTGCCCGGCGGCACCGTCATGGGTGTGCCGTCCTCGCCCGAAGCCGTCCAGGACGTCCTGTCCGAAGCGGGCGTCGCGGCGGTGCGCGCGGAGGCCGACCTGCCGCCGCTGGAACTGGGCGGAGCCGACGTGTCGGTCGGCAGGCTGCTGCGCGAACGGGTCGGCGACGAGGTCGTCGACCGGCTGGTGGAGCCGCTGCTCGGCGGGGTCTACGCGGGCAACGCCGACCTGCTCGGCCTGCGCGCGACGATCCCCGCGCTCGCCGCGGCCATCGACGCCGGCGCGCAGTCGGTCACGGCCGCGGCGGCCGCGGCGCTGCCCGCGCCGAGCGAGCCGGGGCGCAAGCCGCCGGTGTTCGGCGCCTTCGCCAACGGCTACCAGCGGCTGGTCGACGAGCTCGTCCGCGAGTGCGCCGCCGAGGTCCGCCTCGGGCTGCCGGTGCGGGCGGTGGAGCGCAGCGGAACCGGATGGCGGCTGGAGATCGGCTCCGCGCCGACCCCGGACGTGCTGGAGGCCGACGCGGTCGTGCTCGCCGTCCCCGCTCCCGCGGCCCGCCGGCTGCTTTCCGGCGTGGTGCCGGAGGCCGCCGACCGGATGGCCGGGGTGGACGTCGCCTCCATGGTCGTCGTCGGCCTGGCCCTGCCGCCCGAGACGCCGTTGCCCGACGCTTCGGGCGTGCTGATCGCGCGCGGCGAGACCCACGCCGACGGCACGCCGTTCACCGCCAAGGCGTTCACCTTCTCCAGCCGCAAGTGGCCGCACCTGCGCGGCGAGAACGGCGAGCTGCTGGTCCGCGGTTCGGTGGGTCGCTTCGGCGAGACCGAGGAACTGCGGCTGACCGACGAGGAGCTGCTGCGCCGGGTGCGCGCCGACCTCTCCGAGCTGATCGGCGCGGCCGTCGACCCGGTCGACACCGCCGTGCTGCGCTGGGGCGGCGGGCTGCCGCAGTACGGCGTCGGGCACCTCGACGCGATCTCCGGCATCGAGCGAGCCGTCGGCGAGGTGCCGGGGCTGGCCGTGGCGGGTGCCGCGCTGCACGGCCTCGGCGTGCCCGCCTGCGTGGCGACCGGGCAGGCGGCCGCGGCCAAGGTCACGCGAGACCTCGTGGCGGCCTGACCAGGTCGCGGTGGGAACATGGAGCCATGGCGCGTCTGAACTACTCCGAGCTCAACGACACGATCCGCTACACGATGTGGTCGGTCTTCCGCATCGAGCAGGACACCCTGCCCGAGGACCGGGAGAAGGCCGCGCTGGCGACCAAGGAGTACCTGGACTCCCTGGAGGAATCCGGTGTCGTGGTGCGCGGCGTCTACGACGTGTCGGGTCTGCGCGCCGACGCCGACTTCATGATCTGGTGGCACGCCGCCGAGGTCGAGGCCGTGCAGGCCGCCTACACCGGGTTCCGCCGCGAGACGCCGCTGGGGCACTCGTCGGAGCCGGTCTGGAGCAACGTCGCGCTGCACCGCCCGGCGGAGTTCAACAAGAGCCACATCCCGGCGTTCCTCGCCGGTGAGGAGCCGCGCAAGTACGTCTGCGTGTACCCGTTCGTGCGCTCCTACGAGTGGTACCTGATGCCCGACGACGAGCGCCGCACGATGCTGGCCGACCACGGCAAGGCCGCTCGGGACTACCCCGACGTGCGCGCGAACACGGTCGCGTCGTTCGGGCTCGGCGACTACGAGTGGGTGCTGGCCTTCGAGGCCGACGAGCTGCACCGGATCGTCGACCTGATGTGGAAGATGCGCTACACCGAGGCGCGGCTGCACGTGCGTGAGGAGACCCCTTTCTACACCGGTCACCGCGTGGACGTCGCCGACCTGGTCACCCGCCTGCCCTGAGCCGCTGGCGCCTCGAGCTGCCGGTCTGCCCCGAGCGGCCGGTGTGCTCTGTGCTACCCGCCGGTCCTGAGCCGCCCCGGTCGCGCTGGCGGCCCTCCGGTCGCGGCGCGGCGCCGCCGGGCTTGGAATGGCGCTATGTGGCAACCGGACGGGTGGGACGCGCGAGCGCGGATCGGGGTGCTGACCCCGCACGGGGACGTCGGGCCGGAGTCGGAGTTGCAGGCGATGGCGCCCGACGGTGTCCGCGTACACGCGGCGCGGGTGCCGTTCGGCGCGATGGCCCGCGGCGGCCGGATACCGCCGACGATCCCGCTCGCGCCGATCCGGGAGTACCCCGATCCGCCGCACGTCGACGACGCGGCGCGGCTGCTGGCCGCGGCGCCGGTGCGCAGCATCGCCTTCGCCTTCACCAGCTCCGGGTACGCGACCGGTCCGGCGGCCGAGGCGGAGCTGCTCCACCGGCTCGACGCCGCCACGCACGGCATCCCGGTCGTCGCCACCTGCTCGGCCGCCGTGCTCGCCCTGCGGGCGCTCGGCGTGGGCGAGCTGGCCCTGCTGGATCCGCCCTGGTTCGACCAGGAGCTCAGCGGCATGGGCGCGGAGTACTTCCGGGACCAGGGCCTGGAGGTGGTGTTCAACTCGCCGGTCGGGTTGCCCAGCAACCAGCGCAGCATCAATCCCGGTGAGCTCTACGACTGGGTGCGCGAGCACGTGTCCGCCCGCGCCGAGGCCGTGTTCGTCGGCGGGAACGGGATGCGCGCGGTAGGCGTGATCGCCGCGCTGGAGCAGGACCTCGGACGCCCGGTGCTCACCGCCAACCAGGTCCTGCTGTGGCACGCGCTGCACGCCGGCGGACTGAACGTCCCGGTGCACGGGTACGGATGCCTGTTCGAGGTCCAGCCCCCGCTGCCGGAGGAGTGAAACCGGAACCCGGTCTCAGGAAAGGCTGTCCGCGCAGGAGGCCAGCAGTTCGACCAGCCGCCTCCGGTCGTCGGGTCCGATTCCCGCAAGCATGCGTTCCTCGACCTCCGAGACGGCGCGGTCGGCTTCGCCCAGCAGCCGCTCTCCCGCACCGGTGAGCGTCACCGGACGCGCCCTGCCGCCGGTCGCGCTCTCGGCGACGGCGACCAGGCCCGCGCCGCGCAGACCGCCGAGCACGTCCTGCAGCGACTGGCGGGTGACGAAGCACCGCCGTGCGAGCTCGGCGGAGGAGATCCCGGGTTCGCCGTCGAGCGCGTGCAGGACGGCGTACTTCGACATCGAGAGCCCGAGGGGGCGGAGCCGGCGCTCGCACGCCTGGTGCAGCGCTTGCTGGGCACGTTTGACCTGGTACCCGGCCCGGTTCCGGACGTCGGCTTGACTCATGTCAGGAACCTTACAACAATACGTGTGTAAGGAACCTGACATAGAGGAGCGGGCATGCCGACCACCGAGATCAACGCCGACGCCGAGTTCGTCACGCTGATCAACGTCTTCACCGTGGAACCCGACCGCCAGCGGGAGCTGGTCGACGTGCTGGCGCGGGCGACCGAGGAGGTCATGCGCCACCAGCCCGGCTTCGTCTCGGCGAACCTGCACGTCGGCCTGGACGGCACCCGCGTGGCGAACTACGCGCAGTGGGAGAGCGCGGAGCACTTCCAGCGGATGCTGGCCAACCCGGAATGCCGGCAGCACATGGCGGCCGCCACCGCGATCGCCAGGGCCGAACCGGCGCTCTACTCCGTCGACTCCGTGCGCCACGCCTGAGAGGCTGTCTCGAACTCGCCTCGCGTGGCGGGTGGCGGAACCTCGGGTGCTCTCCGGCCCTGAGGCGCCCGACGAGCCGAAGACCACTCGGAAGCCGGAGTGCCGCAGGCGGTGGCCGACACCAGAATTGGCGGGCGTGGAGCGACCATCGGAGCTTCTGGCCGACGGCGGGGTACGGCTTCGCCGCTGGTTCCGCGGCGACGGCGACGAGGCGCTGCGGGTGACGACCGAGGCGCTCGACCACCTGGCGCCGTGGATGGCGTGGGCGGCCGACGGCTACGGGCGGCCGGAGGCGCTGAAGTTCATCGAGCGCAGCCAGGCCGACTGGGACAGCGGCGCGGCCTACAACTACGCGATCCTCGCCGAGGACGGCGCGGCCATCGGCTGTTGCAGCCTGATGGCGCGCACCGGGGGTTTCGAGATCGGGTACTGGCTGCACCCCGGGCACACCGGGCGGGGCATCGCGACCCGGGCGGCGCGGGCGCTGGTGGGCGAGGCGTTCCGCCTCGGCGCCGGACAGGTCGAGATCGTCCACGACGCCGCCAACCACGCCAGCGCGGCGGTGCCCAGGCGGCTGGGCTTCACCGAGGTCGAGCGGCGCTGCCCGCAGCAGGAGCCGCAGGCAGGCGCGGAGGTCGGCGTCGACGTCGTGTGGCGGAGGCTGGCGGGGCCTGCCGCCGCGGGTTGAGGGCCGCGTCCGCCGGGTGGCGGGCTCGGGTGGCCCGCCACCCGGCGCGGCGGATCAGATCGTCGCGGTGTCGATGACGAAGCGGTAGCGGACGTCGCTGGCGAGGACCCGCTGGTAGGCCTCGTTGATCCGCTCGGCAGGGATCACCTCGACCTCGGCGCCGATCCCGTGCTCGGCGCAGAAGTCCAGCATCTCCTGCGTCTCGGCGATCCCGCCGATCAGCGAGCCGGCCAGCGTGCGGCGACCGCCGATCAGCGCCGACGCCGAGACCGGCACCGGGCGCTCGGGCAGGCCGACCTGCACCAGTGCGCCGTCGGTGCGCAACAGGCCGAGGTAGGCGTCCAGGTCGAGGTCGGCCGAGACGGTGTTGACGATCAGGTCGAAGCTGCCGGCCAGCTGCTCGAACGTGGCCGGGTCCGAGGTGGCGTGGTAGTGCTCGGCGCCCAGCCGCAGCCCGTCGTCCCTCTTCCGCAACGACTGGCTGAGCACCGTGACCTCGGCGCCCTTGGCGCGGGCGATCTTGACCGCCATGTGGCCCAGCCCGCCGAGACCGACGACGGCGACCCTGCGCCCCGGACCCGCGCCCCAGCGGGTGAGCGGCGAGTACACCGTGATGCCCGCGCACAGCAGCGGCGCCGCCTCGTCCAGCGGCAGGCCGTCGGGGATGCGCAGCGCGTAGCTCTCGTCCACCACGACCTGCCTGGCGTAGCCGCCGTAGGTGGGGTTGCCGTCCCGGTCGACGCCGTTGTAGGTCATCACCGTGCCGAGCTCGCCGGTGCAGTACTGCTCCAGACCGGCCCGGCAGTTGCCGCAGTCGCGGCAGGAGTCGACGAAGCACCCCACCCCGACGCGGTCGCCGGGGGTGTGGCGGGTCACCTGTGAGCCGACCGCCGTGACGACCCCCGCGATCTCGTGTCCGGGCACCATGGGGAACATGCCCTCGCCCCACTCGGCGTTGACCTGGTGGATGTCCGAGTGGCAGATGCCGGCGAAGGAGATGTCGACGAGGACGTCGTGCTCGCCGAGCTCGCGGCGCGGGACCGTCGTCGGCTCCAGCGGGGCCTTCGGCGAGGGTGCGGCGTAGGCGGCGATCGTGTGGTTCATGCGGTCCAGCCTGCCCACGCCCCACCTGCGCGACCAGCGGGCGTTGAACGTACGAAACCGGTTCCTACCACTGGGAGAAGCACCTTCGCATGGACCACCGCACCGAGCTGAGCCAGTTCCTGCGCACCCGCCGTGCCCGGCTGAGCCCCGCTGACGTGGGACTCCCGCGGTACGGGCGGCGCCGCGTCCCCGGTCTGCGACGGGAGGAGCTGGCGCAGCTGGCAGGGGTGAGCGTGGCGTACTACACGCGGCTGGAGCAGGGGCACGCCCAGAACGTCTCCGGCGAAGTGCTCGGGGCGATCTGCGACGCGCTGCGGCTCGACCAAGCCGAGCGGGACCACCTGCGCAACCTCGTCCGGCCGGTGCGCAAGCGGCGCCGCAGCGCGCAGCAGCGGGTGCGTCCCGCGTTGCAGCAGCTCATCGACGCGATGGAGAGCACGCCCGCGATCGTCCTCGGGCGGCGGCTGGACATCCTCGGCTGGAACCGGCTCGCCTGTGCGCTGCTGGGAGACTTCCCCGCGATGGAGCCCGGCCGGCGCAACCTGGCGCGGCAGGTCTTCCTCGAACCGGCCGCCCGCGAGTTCTACGTGGACTGGACGGCCAAGGCGACCGAGATCGTGGCGCTCCTGCGGCTCGACGCCGGGCGCCACCCCGACGACGAGGCGCTGTGCGCGCTCGTCGAGGAGCTCTCCGGGCGCAGCGAGGTCTTCAGCCGCCTGTGGGCGGACCGCGACGTGCGCGATCTCGGCTACGGGCGCAAGCAGCTCCGGCACCCGGTGGTCGGCCCGCTGACGCTGGCCTACGAGACCATGCACCTGCCGGATCCGGACCAGAAGGTGATCGCCTACCACGCCGAACCCGGCTCGCCCTCCTCAGAGTCGCTGAACCTGCTGGCCACCAGCACGCTCGTCCCGGCAGGCTGACCGGGGGCCGCCTCAGGCCTTCGGCACGTGGCGCAGGGCGATCGAGTTGATGCAGTAGCGCTGGTCGGTGGGGGTGTCGTAGCCCTCGCCCTCGAAGACGTGGCCCAGGTGGCTGTGGCAGGTCGCGCACAGCACCTCCACCCGCACCATGCCGAGCGAGCGGTCCTCGCGCAGGATCACCGCGTCGGTATCGCGGGGGTCGTAGAAGGAGGGCCAGCCGCAGTGCGACTCGAACTTGGTCTCGCTGCGGAACAGCTCCGCCCCGCACGCCCTGCACTCGTAGACGCCCTGGGTCTTGGTGTCGACGTACTCGCCGGTCCACGGACGTTCGGTGGCCGCTTCCCGGAGCACCGCGTACTCGGTCGGGCTCAGCTGCTGCCGCCACTCCTCGTCGGACTTCGAGACCTTCGGGGTGGCACCCACATCCGGTTCCATGCCTCCACGCTAATCGTTTCCAAGATCGTCCGCCCGCGCGGGCACCCGTGGTCCCACGGGGCGGCGCGGTTCAGCGCAGGAAGGTCTCCAGCACGAAGGCGACGGCGTTGTAGACCGTGAACAGCACTCCGAACAGCATCAGCGAGACCAGGGAGACCGCGACCATGCGGCGGTGCCCTTGGGCGCGGTTGGCGCTCTGGGCGAAGTCGTCCACGCCGCGCAGCATCCCCTCGACGGTGGCCTTGGAACCGCTGCGCTCCATCCGGTCGAGGTGCTCGGCGAACGCCCTGGCCTCGGGGTCGTGCGGATCGAGCCCGGCGAGGTCGTCGTCGAACCGCCTGGCCGGGCCGTCGCGCCCCTCGCCGTCCTGCGCTGGCATGCCGCCACCGTAGCGCCGCGGGCCTGCGGTTTCAGCCGCCGATCCGCTGGGGAGCGCGCAGCAGCGGGGCGAAGGCGCGGTCGGCCGCGCCGGTGAGCGCCGGTTCGGCGAGCGCGCCGGGCACCGGCCGCAGCCGCCTGGTGCGGGCCACGAGCGAGAACCGGTGCAGCTCCTCGGTCAGCACGCCGGGCTCGGCGGCCAGCAGGCCGGCCAGCAAGCCGGTCAGCACGATGCGGTCGGGGTCCAGGACGGTGGCCAGCCCGGCGAGGCCGGCGCCGAGGGTGCCTGCGGTGCGCCGCCGGGCGCTTCCGGCTCGGGCGGTGGTGGCTCGGAGGGCTTCCTCGGCGGAGGTCGCGCCTGCCGCGCGAGCCAGCGCCGCACCGTCGGCGTAGCGCTCCAGGCAGCCGCGCGAACCGCACGGGCACGGCTCGCCCTCGGAGTCGACCATGAGGTGCCCGGCCTCCACCGCGTGCCCACCACCGGTGAACAGCGTGCCCGCGTTCACCAGCGCGCCACCGATGCCCTTGCCGTCGCAGGTGAGCACGAGCGCGTTCGCGGCACCGGCCGCCGCCCCGCGCCGGTACTCGGCCATCCCGGCGAGGTTGCTGTCCCGGCTGAAGTGCAGCGGCAGGTCCGGCAGCAGCGCGGTCACCAGCCGCCCGAACGGCACGTCGGCCCAGCCGTAGCACAGCGAGGAGTGCACGAAGCCGTCGCTCTCGCGCATGGCGGCGGGCATCGCGACACCCACACCCGCGCAGGCCCGGCCGCTGCCGGTCTGCTGCCGGACCGCGAGCTCGACCTGCTCGGCGAGGACGGCGGCCAGCCGTTCCGGCGCGAAGTCGCGTTCGCCGAGGGGGTGGGGATGCGGTGGCGCGACGGGTTCGCCGATGGCGCAGGTGGTGACCTCCAGGCGGTCGGGCCGTAGCGCACACGCGACGACGAAGGGCGCGGTCGGCGCGGCCTCGACCAGCGGCGACGGCCGTCCGCGGCCGGAGGCCGCGGGGGCGGCCGTGCGGACCAACCCCAGCGCCTCCAGTTCCGCGAGCGCGTTGCCGATGGCGCTGCGGGCCAGCCCGAGCGCCGAGGTGGCGCTGCTGCGCGACAGCGGCCCACCGTGGTGCAGAAGCGTCAGCACCCGTGCCGCGGCGGTGCGGGGCGCGGCGTCCGGGACCTCGGGCGGGGTCGGCGAGCGCTGCGGCGCGTCCGACACCATCCGCGGTTCCCGGCGCTCGGCGGCGCCCCGACGCTCGGCCATTTCGCCCTTCCCCTCGGTCCGTCCCCATCCTATTTTGTTCTAATGCAGAACAAAAGAACCGGTGAGTTGCGGGTCCGCGCGGTCCTGCTCGATCTCGACGGCACGCTGGTGGACTCCCACGCGGCCGTGCGCCGCAGCTGGCAGCGCTGGGCCGACGCGGTCGGCATCCCGCTGGAGTCGTTCTTCCACCGCACGCACGGCAGACCCGGCCACGAGGTGATGGCGGAGGTGCTGCCGGAACGTCCCCTGGCCGAGAACCTCGCGGACAACCGCGCGCTGCTCGCCGACGAGATCGAGGACACCGACGGCGTGCGCGCGTTGCCCGGCGCCGCCCGGCTGCTGGCGTCGCTGGCCGAGATGCCGTGGGCGATCGTCACCGCCTGCACCGAGCCGCTGGCCCGGGCCAGGCTCGCCGCCGCCGGACTTGCGACGCCGGAGGTGCTGGTGACCAGCGAGCAGACCGACGCGGGCAAGCCCGATCCGGCCGGCTACCTGCTCGCCGCGCGGCGGCTCGGCGTAGAACCCGCGTGGTGCGCGGTCGTCGAGGACGCGTCGGCCGGCGTGCGCGCGGCCATCGCGGCCGGGATGCACGTGATCGGCGTCGGCGGACCGGTCGAACCGGCACCGACCTGGGAACTGGCCGGGCTCGACGACCTGGAGGTGCTGCCCGACGGCGTGCTGCTCCGGCTGGTCGGCTCGCGCGTTCACCGGGACGGAGCGCCGATCTCGACTTAGGCTGCTCGTCGTGGCGGCACACGCGGAATTCGAGGTCGACGGGCCGGAGGGCACGCGCACGGTGCGGTTGTCCAACCCGGACAAGGTGTACTTCCCGGAGCGGGGGTTCACCAAGCGGCAGATCGCCGAGTACTACCTGTCGGTCGCGGAGCCGATGCTGCGTGCCATCGGCGACCGTCCGACGACGCTGAAGCGCTATCCGGGCGGTGTTCCCGGCGAGCCCTTCTACGCCAAGCGGGTGCCCAAGGGCGCGCCGGAGTGGGTGCGGCAGGTGGAGGTCACCTTCCCGTCGGGGCGCACCGCCCACCAGGTCTGCCCGAGCGAACCCGCGGTGCTGGTGTGGGCGGCGGGGCTCGGCACCCTGGACTTCCACCCGTGGCCGGTGCGTTCGGCCGACGTCGACCACCCCGACGAGCTGCGCGTCGACCTCGACCCGCAGCCCGGCACCGACTACGCCGACGCGGCGAGGGTGGCCGGGGTGCTGCGGGAGGTGCTGGCCGAAGCCGGGCTCACCGGCTTCCCGAAGACCTCCGGCGGTCGCGGCATCCACGTGCTGGTCCGCATCCGCCCGGAGTGGGACTTCATCATGGTGCGGCGCGCGGTCATCGCGCTGGCCCGCGAGGTGCAGCGCCGCATCCCGGAGCAGGCCACCGTGGCCTGGTGGAAGCCCGACCGCGGCGAGCGCGTCTTCCTCGACTTCAACCAGGCCGCGCGGGACCGCACCGTGGCCTCGGCCTGGTCGATCCGCGGCAACCAGCGGGCCACGGTGTCGACCCCGCTCACCTGGTCGCAACTGCCCGAGGTCGAACCCGACGACTTCGACCTCCAGACCGTGCCGCGGTGGCTCGCCGAGAACGGCGACCCGCACCGGGACCTGGACGACCGCGCCTACGGCATCGAGGTCCTGCTCGACTGGTACGCCCGCGACGAACGCGACCGGGGTCTCGGCGAAATGCCCTACCCGCCGGACTACCCGAAGATGCCGGGGGAGCCCACGCGCTCGCGGAAGGGGAGCCTGAGCGGTCAGCCGAACAGCTGCGAGAACTCGTCGTAGATCGTGAACAGCGAGAAGCTGCCGTAGAACAGCACGGCCCAGACCAGTGCCACGAGGCGGAAGCCCTTGAGGCCGATCTCCCTCGGGAGCACGCCGCGGTTCAGGCGGATCAGCAGGATGGAGTAGACGAACATCACGATGCCGTTGAGCGCGGAGGCGATGATCACCAGGACCAGCGGCTCGTCCACTCCGGAGGCCAGGATGACCGACCCGAAGACGATCTCCGCCCACACCACGATGAAGTAGATCCGGCTCTCGCTCAGCGCGGTGTTGCCGCGCAGCGGCCCGGTCTTGAGCACGTCGGCGGTCACCCGCCCGACCATGTCCAGCACGGCGAGGTTCGTCGAGTAGAGCACGACCGTGCCGAGCAGGTAGAAAATCGTCCCGGTGACGTCGCCGAGCCGCTCGCCCATCAGCTCGATGAACGCGAAGTCCTCCGCCTGGCTGCCGACGCCGATGGTGACGAACGTCAGGCCCATCAGGATGAGCAGCGCGAACAGGCCGATCACGAAGAACGTGATGAACTGCTCCCGGTCGGCGACCCGCCACCAGCCGCGCCACCTGCGCAGGTTCTCCTCGTCCTGCGGGAAGAAGTAGCCCGTGGTCGCCACGGCCTGCTCCTCACCGGTGAACGGCGAGACCACCTTCGGCAGGCGGCTGCCCATGCCCAGTCCCTTGTCCCGGATCCAGTTCGACTGGACCAGGTTGAGCGCGCCGCCCGCGCCGGCGAACGCGATCGCGCCGAGCAGGGTCGCGGCAGGGATCGCCGCCACCGACGCGGGGATCTCGGTGACCTCCACGAAACCCCTGCCGATCTCCAGCCAGCCCGGTGCCCCCAGCAGCACCAGCGCGGCGTAGATGAGGAAGAGCACGATCAGGCCGACGAGGAAGAACTGGATCTTCTCGACGGTCTTGTAGACCACCGGAGAAACCGTGAGCACCAGGCCGATCAGCACCAGCACGCCGATGGTGACGTAGGGAATGGCGTCCTCGGGGAAGCCCAGCGCGAAGGAGAGCGTCGTGGTGCCGCCCGTCGCCCACCCGGGCCACGCCCAGGGCACCACGGTCATGATGATGAACAGCCAGCCCCAGTGCTTCCACAGCCGGCTGAACCCGGTCACGGCGGTCTCCCCGGTGGCCAGCGAGTAGCGCTCGATCTCCATGTTGAGGAAGTACTGGGTGAGCACCCCGATGAGCGCCAGCCACACCAGGGCCAGGCCGACCTGGGAGGCGATGTAGGGCCACAGCACGTACTCCCCGGACCCGATCGCCCCCGCGAGCAGGAGCACGCTCGGGCCCAGGACCTTCCGCAACGGCTGCGGTTCCGGGAGGTCGGCGTAGGGAACACCGGGGAGTTGTGCGCTCGGGATCTCCGTCGCCGTAGGCGCCCGGTCGGATCTGTCCTCACCCGGTTGGGTCATGACCGCTCCTCGTCGCCCGCCGCGCTGCGCGGAGCCGGCCGCAGCGCCCGGATACCTACAACGGTAGAACCGGTCGTCCGGATGCGACAGTCCTGAGCTGCTGGAACGGCTCGCGGAGCGACCGGACCGCCTCCTGCGCGGAGGGGGCGGTCTGTCACGGTCCCAGCGAGAGGATCCGGCGACTTCCCGGCCGGGCGTCGACTCGTCACCTCAGCGCGCGCCGACGCCTCCCTCGTCGGCGTACCCGCGCAGCGTCCGGGCGGAAGGACGCAGCAGCCACCGGCCGACGAGCAGGTTGCACAGCGCGAGCGCACACGGCACGGCGAGCAGGACCAGGTAGCCGACAACGGGAGGGCCGAACTCCACGCGCTCTCCCCTGGAGAAGTTCCCGGAGCTCTCCACCGCCTTGACCAGCACCCAGCACGAGATCACCGTGGTGGCGACGGTTCCCGACCAGAACACGACGAGGAGCCTGCGGGCCCTGGTCGCCGACGGCACGTCGAGGTGCCCGTCCGTGACGTAGGAACGTGCCGTCAGCAGCGTGACGCACGAGAAGACCTGGAAGAACGCCGAGATCCCGCCCATGCCGACCATGACTGTCGTCGTGGGGTTGTACGAGGTCGGCAGCCGGTGGCCGAGGACGGCGATGAGCACCAGCGCCGCCAGTCCGAGCACCAGCGAAACCAGGCCGACGAGCAACGACGTGGTCCCGATCGTCCGCGCGAACCGGGGCGGCAGCGGCGCGAACCGCTGCCGCCGGCCGGCGGTCACCGGATGACCCGCCAGTCCGACGAGTCACCGTCGCTGACGCTGCCGTCGGACAGGTCGTGGGCCGACCGCGTCCACTGGTCGCCGAGGTCCCGGATCTTGTCCCGGAGATCGGTCTGCTCGGTGTCGATGACGTCGAGGTAGCTGTTCATCGCCACGACCGCGGTGGTGATCAGGCCGACCGAGACGCCGGCCGCCGTGGCGATGGCGGCGATCGCCCCGGGCGTGCACACGACCGTGCAAGCGGTCGCGATCGCCGTGACGGCCCCGACCACGAACACGCCCAGCGCCACCAGCACCGCGAGCCAGAACGCGTCGATGGCGTTGGCGAGGTTGTTCAGCGACTGCCGGATCTGCATCGCGACGTCCTCGACCCCGTTGAGCCCCTCCTCCTGCTTCGGGACCAGCGCCTTGTACGCCTCGGCGGCCGGTCCCTCCCAGCGGACGCCCGCCTGGAGGCCGGAGAGC
Organism: Saccharopolyspora erythraea NRRL 2338; assembly: GCF_000062885.1. Classification (NCBI taxonomy): domain Bacteria; kingdom Bacillati; phylum Actinomycetota; class Actinomycetes; order Pseudonocardiales; family Pseudonocardiaceae; genus Saccharopolyspora; species Saccharopolyspora erythraea. Next base: position 2,032,156 of record NC_009142.1, read on the forward strand.
GTGATGTCGCCGGCGACGTCGCCGACCGGGGTCGCCACGGCGCCGGCCCACAGCTCGCTGATCTCGCGCAGGCGGTCGGAGTCGCCCGGTTGCTCGAAGAGCTGGTTCGTCCGATCCCAGAAGTCCTGCAGGAGCCGCGCCAACGCCTCCATGCCGCGCTGGATCGGCTCGACCAGGTACGACAGGAAGTCGGGGACCCGGCTCAGCAGCTCGTCGACCACCTCCCAGAAGTCGTCGACCGCCCGTTCGATCTCCTGGCTCCGGTCCGCGGCCTGCTGGACCAGCGCGTTCGCCATCAGCGTTCCCCCAACTGCCCGTGCACGGCCTGGATGCCGTGCTTGCCCAGCGCGTCATCGTGTTCGTACTGGTCGGCGGCCGCGAGCAGGTCGTCACCGATCTCGCGGAAGTACTCGGCGGCCTGGTCGAGCATGTCGGCAAGCGCGTCCCGCGCGGCGTTGAGCGTGCCGTCCATGCCCCGGTCGCTGGCCCACATCGAGACGTCGGCCGCCGTCACGCTGAGCGAGCGGGTGGCCTCGAGCACGCCCCGGAGGTCTTCGGCGGCGGTCTTCCACACCCCTGCGTCCGAGCGCAGGGCTTCGAGCTCGGCTTCGATGCCTGGTTGGCTCACGATCTGCTCCTCCTGCGAAGCGGTGGTGGCGCGGGTCAGCGCAGCAGGCCGACCCGGCGCAGCAGTACCTGCGGATCGGCGGCCAGGGACTGGAGTTCGTCGATGGCACGGCTTCGCGGCCCGCCGGAGGCATCCGCAGGCACGCTGCGGTCGACGAGGCTGCCGAGGAGCGCGGTGAGCTCGGCCTCGATCTCCGAGCGCCGCGCCGCGCCCGCCCAGTCCGGGTCGACGGAGAGCTCCAGGACCCGGCCGCGCCTGGCGGTGCCGCTGACGTGCCCGCCGGCGCTCTCGATCGAAACCGGCTGGATGGACGTGGCGCTGATCCGCCGGGTGAAGTCGGCGAGGTCCGCCGACACCGCGTCGAGCAACCGCAACACGTCCTGCCTGCTCAGCGGCGAAGTGTCCGTGGGCGGCGGGGGAGACGCGGGCGAGGCTTCGGCAGCGGGCACGGTCGCGGCCATCGCCTGCAGGGTCGCCGCGGTCATCGCGGCCAGCACGGTCGTGCCCAGCTCGCGCGGTGGCACCGACTGCTTCCAGTCGTCGGCGAGCGCGACCGACGTGACCGTCCCGGAGTCGGTGACGCGCACCGTCACCGCGCCCGCGGAATCCTGGCCGAGGATGCCGGCCGCGTCTTCCGCGTCCGGTGTCTTCTCCTCGGAATTCCACGGTGCTGCGTCGTCGAACTCCCAGTCCTGCGGATTGCGTCTGCCGTGGCTCATGGTGCGGGTCCTTTCCCGGATCGGTACTACCCGGCACTCCTGGCGATCTCGAGGCTGCGGCGAACTTTATGCGCACCGCGATCCGGCCTGGTGCGCGGAGCCGCTTCTCCTACCCGTTCGGCCCAGCGGAGAGAGGGCCGCGAAATCACCGAGCAGTTGTTCTTGCGGCTTCTTGCTCCGCTGCGCGTGATCATCAAAAGGGAAGTGGCCGGATTCCGGTAATTCGATCAGGTGTTTTCGCACGCGGAATCGAAGGACACTTGGGCCCAGGGGTGGAAACCCCGGCCCTGAGTCAGCAAATCGGGTGATGTCGGTCGGCCGGTGCTACCTTCGGCGAGCGCTGTCGTGTTCCTTCGCGAGTACGCCGGAGGCAGTGATGAGCGAGCCTGGGGGACAGCCGGGGGAGACGCGTCCGCCGTTCCTGCCGGAAGTGCAGATCGAGGGGCCGGGCCCGCAGCGCAGGTGGACGGTGCTGGTGCGGCTCATCCTGCTGATCCCGCACTTCATCGTGCTCTACGCCGTCGGCATCGCGGCAGCGGTGGTCTCGGTCCTGGGGTGGTTCGCGGCGCTGTTCACCGCGCGCCTCCCGCCGTGGATCGCCGACTTCCTCGTGCTCTACGTGGGCTATCGGACGCGGGTCGGCGCCTACCTGACGCTGCTGGTCGACAGCTACCCGCAGTTCCTGACCACCGCGATCGGCTACCCGGTGCGGGTGGACATCCGCCCCGGGCGGCTCAACCGCGCGGCGGTGTTCTTCCGCCTGATCCTGGTCATCCCCGCGGCCGTGGTGGCGGCGGTGCTCGCACACGGCTGGGCGGTGCTGGCGTTCTTCCTGTGGCTTGCCGTGCTGATCGCGGGCCGGACACCGCGGCCGGTGTTCGGGGCGTCCGCCGCGTTCGTCCGCTACGACCTGCGCGTGCAGTCCTACTGGAGCCTGCTGACCGACTCCTACCCGAAGCGGCTCTTCGGCGACGGCGGTTCGGCGGAGGAAGGCGCGCGGGCGCAGGGGACCCGGCCGCTGACGCTGTCCACGGGAGCACGGGTGCTGCTGATCGCGTTCATCGTGCTGGGCGTGCTGGGGCTGCTCGCCACCGGTATATCGAGCGCTCTGCACGAGCCCGAACCCGAGTACTACCAGTACCACGAGTACGAGATCGCACCTCTGGTCTGAGGTGCGGGAGGCTGCGCCGCTTCGAAGATCAGCTCTGAGCCGCGACCGGCGTCAGTCCACCAGCGCCTCGGTCCACGCCCGGCGCAGGATCTCGTCGACGGTCTCCCGCGGCGTCTGGTGCGAGGTGTCCAGCCACAGCCCGAGTGGCGGGGTCCGCTCCCGCAGAACGGCGTCGAGCTCGTGGACGGCCCAGTCGTCGTAGGCGACCTTGCCGCGGCCCGCCTCCCGCTCGGCGACGGCCTCCACCGAGGGCGCGAGCACCACGACAAGCAGTGGCCGGTTGCGGACGGCGCGCACCATGTCGGCCAGGTGCTCGCCGAGCACGACGTCCTGCACGACCACGGTGAAGCCGGCGTCGAAGTAGGCGTCGGCGGTGGCGGCGGTCAGCTCGTGGCGCAGGCGCAGCTGGCGCAGCGCCTCCTGCGACGGTGAGCCCGTCATCTCCTCCCTGCCGCCGACGACCATCCGGCGGAACACGTCACCGCGGACGTGCGCCGAACGGGTGAGGCGCTCGGCGACGCCCTGCGCGACGGTCGACTTGCCCGCCGCCTGGATGCCGGTGAGCAGCAGTATTGCCTGGTCAGAGATGTTCACGGGATGCGCTCCGGAGGATCGTGGTCGATCACATCCTGGCACCGGTGAACCGCGGCCGTCGCCTGCTTTTCGCCCTCGCGGTCACTCATAGCGATATTCGCATGTCGACCTTTCAGCACACTGGCGGACAACCACCGCTCGCGCGGCGGTGTCGCCGCCGGAGCCCCCGGCAGGACCATCGCTACTGCTGGCATTCGTCACACCGGGAGGCAGACCCATGGTGCACACCGAGCGCGAGACCACCCCGGCCCAGGCTGGCGGCTGCAGCTGTTGCGGAAGCTGCTCCGGCCCGTCCTGCGGCTGTTGCTCGAGCTGCCGCTGAGCGGCGGAAAGCCTGCCCGGGGTGATTGCGGGATCACCCCGGGCAGGCCATGCCCTCGGTGGGGACCACGCCGTCGACCAGGAACCTGGTGACCGCGGTGGTGGCGCACTCGGAGCGGCCGACCGCGCCGTGCCCGGCGCCCAGCCAGCGCAGCACGACACCCGACGGCAGCTGCTCGGCCATGTGATCGCTGCCCAGCGCGGGCACCGCCGCGTCGTGCGCGGTGCTGATCACCGGCACGGGTGGCAGCCCCGCGGTGCGCGGTACCGGTAGCGCCTGCTGCGGTACCGGCCAGAGCCCGCACCAGACCAGCCGTTGCGCGAAGACGCCCCCGAACAGCGGGAACCGCGCGCTCCAGTCCGCGGCGATCTCGGTGCTGCGCTGCGGCGGCACGCGCAGCGTCGTGTCGTTGCAGCTGGTGATCATGTCGCCGTCGAGCCGGGCGGGTGCCGGCGGCGTGCTTTCGACCAGCGGCGCGACCATGGCCGCGACCGCGCTGCCGTCGCCGCGGTTCGCGGCGGCCAGCGCTTGCGCGAGCCCGGGCCAGGCGTCGCGGTCCCGCAGACCCAGCAGCACCGCCTGGGTGATCTTGCCCGCCGTCACAGGAGTCCCGGGCAGCGGCGCCGCGCGGGTCCGCTCCACGAGGTCGGAGACCGTCCGGCGCGGGTCGGGTCCGAGCGGGCAGCCGCGCGCGGCGCAGTCGGCGGCGAAGCGGTCGAACACCTGCTCCGCGCCCTGCGCCTGCGCCTCGCCCTGGGCGATCGCGTCGAGCTGCGGGTCGGGCGCGCCGTCGAGGACCATCCGGCCCACGCTCTCCGGGAAGCGCTCGGCGAAGGTGGTCAGCACCCTGGCGGCCTCGCCGCGGCCGACGGCGTGCAGCTTCGGCACGCCGAGCTCCAGCCGCAGCTCCTCCAGGTCGGCGGCGGTGCGCCAGGTGTCGTAGGCCTGCAACCGCTCGTCGAGGGACAGCAGGCACTGCTGGCTGGCGTCGCGGACGGAGTCGACGAGCCGGTCCAGCGTCGTGCGGTCGGTGGCCCTGGGGTCGAAGCCGAGGATGGCGTTGCGCCGCTCGATCGGGATGCAGTCGGCGGAGTCGGACTCGCCGGTGCCCCGGCGGTCCATGCCGATCACGCGGAAGGTGCGCAGGAGCTCCGGAGGAAGCCGCAGCGCCATCCGCGCGGCGAAGGCCGTGCCCGGCTCGCCGCCGATGTCACCGAGCACCACCAGCGGGATCCGGCCGGAGCCCGCGCTGATCACGGCGCTGCGCGCGGTGCCGCGGCCGGGAGCCTCCGGCGAGTCGAGCGTGGTGGGCAGCCGGGAGCAGGTGAAGGTCATCCCCGCGGGCAGCGCGGGCACGCCGAGTTCGCCGCGGGTCTGCTCGGTGCAGTCGTCCCACGTCAGCGACTCCTGCGCCGGCGGGCCCAGCGGCGGCACCGGCGCCGGTCCCGGCGCCTGCGGCTGCGGGGTGACCTGCTGCTCGGCGTCGCGGTAGGCCACCGGCGGTCGCTGCGATGGCCCGGCCGAGCACGCCGCGACGACCAGCAGCAGCAACGGCAGCAGGAGCACCCCGACCCGGTGAGCGGTGCGCCGGGGGGTGCTGCGCGGCACGGGTACTCCTCGTCGTGGATGCACGGGATGCGAACTGCGGTCAGCATCGCATGATCCACGTGAGACCGCGGTGAGGGGCTGTTGGGACGCCCGAGGGCGGTGGTGAGGCACAGCCCTCAAAGCGGTTCGACCAATCGCCGTGCGCCGGTAACGTGCGCACCCGTACCGGCGAGGGAAGGGAGCCTGCGCGGTCATGGTCATGGCGCACATGGACGGGGCGTCGTCGCGGGGACGGCCGGTGGTGGGGCTGGAGCAGACCGCCGCCCGCGCCTTCGGGGCCGTCCCGCCGCCGGTGCTGGTCCTGCTGGGCATCGTGAGCCTGCAGGTCGGTGCCGCCTTCGCCAAGCAGATGTTCGCCGTCGCCGGTTCGTCCGGCGTGGTGGCGCTGCGGCTGCTGTTCGCGGCCGCGGTCCTGCTGGTGGTCTGGCGCCCGTCGCTGCGCATGGACCGCAGGACGCTCGCGGTGGTCGTCGGCTACGGCCTGGTCCTGGCGGGCATGAACATGAGCATCTACCAGGCGTTCGAGCGCATCCCGCTGGGCGTGGCGGTGACGATCGAGTTCCTCGGTCCGCTGGCGGTCGCGCTGTTCGGCTCGCGCCGCAAGCTCGACGTGCTGTGGGCGCTGCTCGCCGGTGCCGGCGTGCTCCTGCTGTCCAGGGCCGACGGCGGACTCGACTGGGTGGGCGTCGGTTTCGCGCTGCTGGCGGCCGCGTTGTGGGCGAGCTACATCCTGGTCAGCGCCAAGCTGGGCAGCCAGACCTCCGGTGGTTCCGGCCTGGCGCTGGGGATGGCCGTCGGCGCGCTGGTGGCGGTGCCGTTCGGCGTCGCCGACGCGGGCTCGGTGCTGCTGGACCCGGCGGTGCTGGCCGTCGGGCTGCTGGTCGCGCTGATGTCGTCGGTGGTGCCCTACACGCTGGAGCTGGAGGCACTGCGCCGGATCCCCCCGCGCGTTTTCGGCGTGCTGATGAGTCTGGAACCCGCCGTCGCCGCGTTGGCGGGGCTGGTCGTGCTGGGCGAGGCGCTCGGCGCGTGGCAGTGGGTGGCCATCGGCTGCGTGGTGGTCGCATCGGTCGGCGCGACCCGCACGGTCGGCACCCAGAACTGACCGCGCGTTAACCGGGTGCGCGGGATTCGCCGCAGGTCTAGCTTGGCGCCATGCCGATCTTGAGCTTCGACCGCTGCCGCGCGGAGATCGTGGCGCAGACCGACCTGCTGCGCTCCGCGGTCGCGGGCGCCGACCTGACGGCACCGGTGCCGACGTGCCCGGGCTGGAACCTCGGCCAGTTGCTGCGGCACGTCGGCGCCGCCCACCGCTGGGTCGAGGAGGTCGTGCGGACCCGGGCGTCCGAGCCGGTCGAGGAGCGGATCAACGACCTCGCCGGCTACACCGACGAGGACGCCGCTGTGCTTGACGCCTGGCTCGCCGACGGTGCGGCTCGGCTCGCCGAGACCCTGCGCGAGGCGGGGCCGGACGCGCGGGTGTGGACCGTCGCCCCGGGCGGGACGCCGGTGTTCTGGGCCCGCCGGATGGTGCACGAGACCGCGGTCCACCGCTGCGACGCCGCGCTGGTCGCCGGCGCGGAGTTCGACGTGGACGCCGAGGTCGCCGTCGACGCGCTCGACGAGTGGATGGACTTCGGCACGCTGGCGCAGGTCTTCGAGGAGAGCCCGGGGATCCGCGACCTGCTCGGCCCAGGCCGCTCCCTGCACCTGCACGCCACCGACGCCCCGCCGGAGGCGGGCGCGGAGTGGCTGGTCGACCTGTCCGGCGAGCCGGTCACCTGGCGGCGAGCGCACGAGAAGGCCGCGGTGGCGGTGCGCGGACCGCTCAGCGGGCTGCTGCTCACCATCTACGGGCGCAAGCCCGCCCCCGGCGCCGAGGTCGAGATCGTCGGCGACGCGGAGCTGTTCCACGCGTGGCTGGACTGCGTCAGCTTCTGGCTCCGGGACGAGGGCTGACAGCCTGTCTTCGAACTCACCTTGCCTGGCGGGTCCGGTGGCGGAACCTCATACGCCCTCTGACTCCGGGATCCTTTTCTCGCGTATCACCCATACGCCACGAAAAGGCTGTCCTCGTCAGAGAACGCCTGAGAACCCGCGGCGGTGCCGTTGCGAGGGTGGGCCAAGCGGCTGCGCCGCTTCAAAAAACCAAGGACGGGCTCTGAGGCCGGTCAGCCCGTGCCGCCAGGCCGCACCGCGCGCATCAGCGTCAGCAGCGCCTGGTTCATCGGCGTGGCGATGCCGTGCCGCCGCCCGGCCCGCACGACCGGGCCGCTGATGTGCTCGTGTTCGGTGGGCAGCCCCGCCAGCCGGTCGTAGAGCATCGAGGTGCCGTTGTCCGGGGAGAAACCGGTCCGATAGGCGTCGACGACCTTGTCGGCGTCGGCGGAGGTCAGCTCGGCGCCCTCGGCGCGCGCGACCTCCACCGCCTCGGCCAGCACCGCCGCGCACAGCTCGCGCACACCGGGCTCGTCGAGGACGTCGAGGCGGCGCATGGTGAGCGCGGTGATCGGGTTGGCCGCGACGTTCATCAGCATCTTGCGCCACGCCTCGGTCCGGAAGTCGCCGGTGGACTCGACCCGCACGTCCGCAGGCAGCTCCGGCAGCGCCGAGCCCGGCTCGCCGGCCGGGACGACGACCCTGGCGCGGGTCCGCCGGACCACGTGCCCGGGCGCGACCCGCTCGGCACCGACGTAGATCAGCGCGGGCAGCACGGGACCGCTCCAGCCCAGCGCCGACACCGACTCCTCGTGCTCGACGCCGTTCTGCACCACCACGACCGGCGTGCGGCCGTCGTCGAAGGCGTGCAGCCACGGCTCGGCGGTCGCGACGTCCTGGACCTTGGTCGTCAGCAGCACACGGTCGACCTCGGGGACCCGCTCCGCGGAGGTGACGATCTCGACGGGCAGTTCGGTGCTGCCGTCGGGACCGTCCACGACCAGCTTCTCGAAAGGTGTCCGGACGCACATGGTGACCTGGTGGCCCGCCGCGTGCGCCGCCTCCGCCAGGACCGCGCCGACGGCGCCGGCTCCGATGACCGCGATTCGCTGTTCACCCACGCGGCGAGACTACGTCCCGGCGTCCTGCGCGCGCACCGTCCCGCTGAGCACCGAGTCCAGGTCGTAGCGCGCGGGTTCCTCGAGCTGGTCGTAGCGGCAGGACTCCGGGTCGCGGTCCGGGCGCCAGCGCACGAACTGCGTGGTGTGGCGGAACCGCGACGGCATGGCGCCCTCGGTGTGGTCGTAGGCGACCTCCACGACCTTCTCCGGACGCAGCGGCTCCCAGACCAGCTCGCCGCTGCGCCAGCGGGTCACGCCGCCAGGCAGCCGCCTGCCGTCCTCGGCGTGCGGGCCGAGCCACGGGTGGTCCTCGGCGCTGAGCAGCGGAGCCAGCGAGGTGGCCAGCTCGCGCCTGCGCGCCGCCGGGAACGCGCCGACCACGCCGACGTGGTGCAGCACCGAGCGGTCGTCGTGCAGTCCGAGCAGCAGCGAGCCGACGGCGGTGCCGGGCTCGGTGTTGGCGTGCCAGCGCAGCCCCGCCACGACGCAGTCGGCGGTGCGGGCGTGCTTGACCTTGAGCATGGTCCGCTTGCCCGGCTCGTAGCGGCCGTCGGCGTCCTTGGCGATCAGGCCGTCGAGCCCGGCGCCCTCGAAGACCCGGAACCACTCGCCGGCCAGCGCGTGGTCCTGCGTGGCCGGGGTGGTGCGCAGTCCACTGTGGTCGGATTCGAGGCCGCTGAGCAGTTCCCGCCGCGTGGAGAACGGTTCGCCGCAGAGGTCGCGGTCGTCGAGCGCGAGCAGGTCGAAGGCGATGAAGGTGGCCGGGGTGCGCTCGGCGAGCAGCTTGACCCGGCTCGCGGCGGGGTGGATGCGCTCGGTCAGCGCGTCCCAGTCCAGCCGGTCGCCGTGCTCGTCCTGGCGGGTGACGACGAGCTCGCCGTCGAGGACCGCCGGCCGGGTGAGCGCGCGCCCGAGGTCGGCCAGCACCTCGGGGAAGTAGCGGTTCAGCGACTTGCCCGTCCTGGACTGCAGGAACAGCGGTTCGGCCGCGCCCGGGTCGGCGAAGACCAGGCAGCGGAAGCCGTCCCACTTGGGTTCGAAGAAGAGCCCCGCCCGCTCGGGCACCCCGTCCACCGGGCTGGCCAGCATGGGCTTGACCGGTGGGTGCAGCGGCAGCGTCATCGCCACGGCCTCCTCGTTCAGCGCACCCGTTGCCGGGGTGCGCGGTCCAGTTCGAGCCTGATCGCCGTCGGCAGCACCTCGGTCTCCAGCGCTTCCCTGGCGTGGGAGAGCACCTTCTCGTCGAGCTCCTCCCAGACGTGGCGCACGCTGGTGCCCTCGTGCAGCCACAGCGTGAGGCGCAGGTTCGGCCGCCGCACGTCGCCTGCCATCCGCACCCGCACCCGCTTGACCCCGGTGACCGACTCGGCGTCGGCCTGCACGGCGTCGGCCAGCGCGCTCGCCGACACCAGGAGTCTGCCTGCGATGCCGTCCTCCATCCGCAGGTCCGGCCTGGCCTCGGGCCGCAACGCCCGCGCGGACCACCAGATGCCGATCACCAAGAGCAGCAACCCCAGCAAGATCGCGAGGGCCGTCGCGACCTGCGGGGAGGACCGCCACCACTGCACCAGCAGCGGGTCCAGCACCGGGCGCTGCGCCCGGTAGGTGCCCAGCCAGCCCATGCCGACGACCAGCGCCAGCGCGCCGCAGAGCAGTGCGAGCACCCCGAGGACGACCACGACCCCGCGTTCGAAACCCAGCGCGCGGCCGGTGGCCGTGGTGCTCGGACGGATCTCGGGTTTCTCGCTCATCAGCCCTCCTGACCGGTCGGCCCGGCCGGTCGCGGTCAACGCCGCTCCCTGGCGGCCGACAGCGACACCGTCACCTTCGGCGTCCGGCGCAGCGGGAGCTCGTGGACCGTCGTCCTGGCGGTCTCGGTCAGCTCGTCGAGCAGCTCCGCGGTCTGGCGGAACTGCGCGGTGGCCCGCACCCGGACCTTGCGGCGGCCGGCGGTCACCGTCGCACCGGCCACGCCGTCCTGGGCGCGGACGTGGTGTCCGACCAGCCGCGCCAGCGAGCGCGGGTCGGTGGTGACGGTGACCTCGGGCGCCGGGTCGTGCAGCCGGATGTCCTTGCGGCCCGCGCCGAAGGCGACCAGCAGCAGCACCAGTCCCGCCACGGCGACCAGCGCCGCCGTCACACGCACCGACGTCTGGTCCCAGGTCAGCGCGCTCAGCGCCGAGCGCAGCTCGGGCAGCGCCAGCAGCAGCCCATCGCTGTCCGGCCGCAGCCACGCCCAGGCGGTCTCGGCGACCAGCAGGGCGCCCGCCGCCGCGAGGGCCAGTCCGAACAGCGCCGCGATCAGGCGCACCAGCACACGCATCGGTTCACTCCACTCGCTGCCGCTTGCCCGCGCGGACCATCGCCGACACCGTCACGTCGACCGTGCGGACCCGGCAGCCGGCGATGCGTTCCAGCTCCGCGGTGATGCGCTCGCGCATCCTGCGCACCGTCTCGCGCACCGGCGCCGGGTAGCGCAGCACCACGTCGAGCCTGATCCGCAGCTCGCGGTCCGGTCCGGCGACGTGGGCGCTCGCGCCGTGCTCACCGAGCCCGACCCCGGCCAGGCGGCGCCGGACCCGGGCGCCACCGGCGACCTCGTCGGCGGCGTGCTCGGCGATCTTGCGCAGCACGGTGCGGTCGATGTCGAGGGTGCCTCGCTCGGCGGGCTCGGGCAGGCCGCCGTCCGGCGGCCGCGGTTCGGTCGCGGTGCGCGCCGCTTCGGCGGTCACCGGTCCCGGCCCCGCCTGCCGAGGATGTCGCGCACGTCCATCTCGCCGTCGAGCACGCGCCCGACGACCAGCCCGATCGCGCCGACAGCGAGCGCGATCAGGAAGCCGGCGAAACCGCCGACGGCTGCGGCGGTACCGAGGATGAGCCCGGCCAGCAGGCCGGTCTGCGTTGCGTTCACCATGTCTCCTATCGGTGCCGGCCGGTGGGTCCGGGGCGGCTTCGGTTCGGTCTTCGGGGACCGCGGTGGGCGGCACCGCTGATCATCTCCGGTGGGAGTGCCGAAGACCACCGCACCTGCCCCGCGTCACCGCACCCGCGGGCGGTGCCTGCGTCGCCGCCACCCGCGGATCCGCCGCGCGACGCCGCGCACGACGCCGGGCCGGTGCACGATGACGATCGGCGCGTCGTAGCGGGCGTCGTCGAGCTCGAGCTCCCTGGCCTGCCGGGCGCGCAGCTCGGCGAGCCCGGCGGCGAAGACCTCCGGGTCGCCGCCGACGTCGGGGTGGTGCGTGCGGACGAAGGCCCGCAGGTCCGCCCGCACCGCGGCGTCCCGGCCGGTCATCACGCGCCTGCCTGCTCGACGTCGCTGACGGTGATGTCGACGGGTCCGCGCCCCGCGACCCGCGTGATCTCGGCGCGCAGCTCGGCGATGATCTCCGGCAGCGGGCGGTCCAGACGCAGGACCACCGCGACCTCGGCGGGAGTGCCATCGTCGCGGGAGCGGACGCCGGTCACCCGCCTGCCCGGCAGGTGGGTGGCGACCACGCCGTACTCACCGCCGTCGAGCCGCAGCACCGACGGGTGGGCCAGCACCGCCGCCGCCACCTGTTCCACCAGCTCCTCGTCGGTCGCGGTCATCGCGCCCTTCCCTCCCGCCACGTGGTCCCCGGTCGGTCACTCCACTCGCGAGGCGGGTGCAGTGCCGTCGCTCTCCTCGTCCTCGGACGGCAGGTGGATGTCGTTGACCGAGATGTTGACCTCGATGACCTCGAGGCCGGTCATCCGCTCCACCGCGCCGATCACGTTGCGGCGCACCGCGCGTGCCAGGTCCACGATGGACGCGCCGTACTCCACCACGATGTCGAGGTCCACCGCGGCCTGCTTCTCGCCGACCTCGACCTGGACCCCCGAGGTGGAGGAGGCGGCGCTTCCGCCTGGGATGCGCTCCCGGAGCGCGCCGAAGGCGCGGGAGACCCCGCCGCCCATCGCGTGGACACCGGAGATCTCCTTGGCCGCGATCCCGGCGATCTTCTGCACGACCGACGCCGCGATGCTGGTGCGGCCCTGCGATGTCTCGTCGGCCAGCCGGGCTGGTGAGGCGCCACCGGTGCGGCTGTCCGGGACGCGCCTGGTCTCCTGGCCGCTCTCGGTCGATCCGGTCTGGGTCTGGCCGGTCTGGGGCTGGGCCATGGTCAGTCCTTTCCGCTGTCCCGCCGGTCTTGCGCGACCCGGCGGGGATGTCGCTTGGAAGATCGGATGCTCGAACCGGCCCGGATCTGCCGGTCCTGTGCCCTAAGTCACCCAATCGGATGATTCAGGTGGTGCGACGTCCGCGATCCTGATCCACACCGCGGGCGCGGCCCCGCCGAGCGCCACGTGCAGCCGGTCGGCGAGCTCGGTGCGGATCATCTCCGCCAGCGCGGGTGCGGGCAGCGGGTACTGCACCTGCAGGTCGATCCGCACCTCGTCGACGTCGCCCCCGCAGCCCCGCAGGTGCACCCCCGGGTGGGCGGTCAGGATCTCGGCGCAGGTCCGGCGGGCCAGCACCAGGACCGCCTGCGGTGAGATCCGCAGCGACCCGCCGTCCTGGTCGAACTCCAGCGGCGCCGACCCGGCACCGCCGCGGATGCCGCGCACGGTCGTCAGCGCACGGTCGACCAGCCCGTCCGGCGGCTCGACAGGCAGGCTCGCGGCGCGGCGCACCGCCGCCCACGCCGAGTCCAGCTCGGCCAGCTCGGCCTGGCAGTGCGGGCAGCCCGCGACGTGCGCGGCGAGCTCGGGCGTCCCGCCGTCGGCGTGGTAGCCGACCAACTCGCCGACGGTGCGCCCGCAGGGCAGCGCCCGGTCGGCGTCGGAGGAGCGATCAGCCATGGTGCATCTCCTTCAGCCTGGCCAGCAGCGCCAACCGCGCGCGGTGCAGCCGGGACCGCAGCGCGGGGGCGCCGACGTCCAGGACCTCGGCGATCTCCTCGTAGCCCATCCCTTCGAACTCGTGCAGGACCAGCGGGACGCGCTGCGAGGGTTCCAGGGTCGCGATCGCGCGGTGGACCATGGTGGCTTCCTCGTTGCGCACCGCCTGGCCTTCGGGATCGCGGTGATCGGCGAACAACCCGCCCACGGCCTCGTCGGAGACGTCGAGCGGCACGGTGGGCCTCCGCCGCCGGATCTGGGCGAGCGCGGCGTTGGTCACCACCCGGTACAGCCACGTCGACGGCGCGGCGTCGCCGCGGAAGCGCTTCAGCGACCGCCACGCCGAGACCCACGCGTCCTGCACCGCGTCCTCGGCTTCCGAGGAGTTGCCCAGGATGCGCACCGCGACCCGGTACATGGTGGTGGTGTGGCGGCGGACCAGCTCGTCGAACGCCGACGCGTCCCCGCGCTGCGCTGCTGCGATCAGCGCTTGGTCGGTGTCGGCGCGAGCGGTCACGCGGGCATTCTCGCGTACCGCAACAGCAGCAGCGATTCGTCGGTGTGCAGCGCCGAGAGCAGGCGCATCCGCCGGGGCACGCCGACACCGGTGCCCTTGGCGATCCGCCCGGCGTCCCCGCCTGCCAGCAGCGGCGACATCGTCAGGCACAGCTCGTCGACGAGGTCGGACTCGACCAGGGAGCCGAACAGCGTCGGCCCGCCCTCGCAGCCGATGCGGCGCAACCCCCGCTCGTCGAGCGCGGCGAGCGCGGCCGGGAGGTCGACCTGCTCGTCCCCGGCGACCACCACGTCCGCGCCGGCGTCGGCCAGCGCGGCCCGCCGGTCAGCCGGGGCGGCCTGGCAGGTGAGCACGATCGGCGGCACGAGCGTGTCGGTGAGCAGTGGTGAGTCCACCGGCAGCGAGCACGACCGCGTGACCAGGGCGATCGGCGGCACGGGGGAGAGCCCCAGGCGGCTGCGGCGCTCGCTGCGGACCTCGGTTCGCTTGACGCCGCGGTACCCCTCGAGCACGGCGGTGCTCACACCGACCAGCACCACGTCGGAGAGGTCGCGGATGAGACCGAGCACCCGCTGGTCCTCCGGTGCCGACAGGCCGCGCGACCTGCCCTTGATCGTCACCGCCCCGTCGAGGCTGGAGACGAAGTTCACCCGCACCCACGGGCGTTCCAGCGCCTCCGGGTAGGCGTAGAACTGCTCGAGTTCGTCGTCCGCCTGTGGTGCGCCACTCATCGGCCAGAGCCTGTCCACGGGTCCATCCCAACATGCCGGTTAGGCTCGGCGCATGAGCACCCCGCGGCTGGCCGATCGCCGTCCCGAACTCTCGCCGGACGAGATGGTCGGTGCGATGACCCCGCCGCCCCGGTTCGACGAGGTCCGCTTCGACACCTACGTCCCCAACCCCGACGAGCCCAGCCAGGCCGCCGCGGTCGAGGCGTGCGGTGCCTTCGCCGAGCGGGTCGCCGCCGCCTCCAGCGGTGGCGGGTCCTGGTGGAAGTCGCTGTTCGGTGGGCGCAAGGCGGACCCGGGCAAGCCGGGGCTGTACCTCGACGGCGGTTTCGGCGTCGGCAAGACCCACCTGCTGGCATCGACCTGGCACGCGGTGCCCGGGCCCAAGAGCTACGGCACCTTCGTCGAGCTGACCAACCTGGTCGGCGCGCTCGGCTTCGCCGAGACCGTGCGCAGGCTCTCCGAGCACCGGCTGCTGGCCATCGACGAGTTCGAGCTCGACGACCCGGGCGACACCATGCTGGTGACCCAGCTCATCGCCAAGCTCAGCGACGCGGGCGTGCACGTCGCCGCGACGTCGAACACGCTGCCCGACAAGCTGGGGGAGGGCCGGTTCGCGGCGGTGGACTTCCTGCGCGAGATCCACGCGATGGCCGCCCGCTTCGATGTCGTGCGCGTGGACGGCCCGGACTACCGGCACCGCGGCCTGCCCGACGCGCCGGACCCGATGGGCGACGGCGAGCTCACCGAGCTGGCCGCGGCAACCGACGGCGCGACGCTCGACGACTTCGAGGAGCTCTGCGCCTTCCTCGCCCGCCTGCATCCGTCGAAGTACGGCCGCCTGGTCGACGGCGTGAGCGCGGTGCACCTGCGCGGAGTTCAGGCGGCACCGGACCAGGACGTGGCGCTGCGGCTGGTGGCGCTGGCGGACCGGCTCTACGACCGGGCGATCCCGGTCCGCGTCTCGGGCGAGTCGCTGCCGTCGCTGTTCACCGAGGAGATGCTGGCCGGCGGCTACCGCAAGAAGTACCTGCGGGCGACCAGCCGCCTCACCGCGCTGTCGCGCGATCTCGCCAAGTCCTGACCGCGCCGAACGGTGGTGGCCGCGTCCCTCCGGGCGCGGCCACTCGTGTCTCCGGACCTGCATGTCTAGGACGTGTTTCAGGGGTGGCTTGCTTAGTGGGGCGCTTGGCGGAGCCTCAGCCGCCTTCTCGCTCCGTCAGGCTGAGTCCCCCACCGCAGCGGCCGCTTGTGAAACAGAGCCTAACCGCTCGGTCAGTGTGCTGACCGAGCGGTTAGCATCGCCGGTGGCGGGAGTGGAGGCGGGGTATGGAGAGCACGCGGTGCTGCGTGGTCGGTGGCGGCCCGGCGGGGATGATGCTCGGCCTGCTGCTGGCCAGGGCCGGGGTCGAGGTCACCGTGCTGGAGAAGCACCGCGACTTCCTGCGGGACTTCCGCGGCGACACCGTGCACCCCTCGACCCTGCGCCTGCTCGACGACCTCGGGCTCGGGGAGCGGTTCGCCGCGCTGCCGCAGCGGAAGCTGGAACGGATGCGGATGCTGATCGGAGAGTCCACTGTGGTCGCCGCGGACTTCGGGCGGCTCCGGGGCCGCCGCAACTACATCGCGATGGTCCCGCAGTGGGATTTCCTCGACCTGCTTGCGAAAGCGGCGGCGGATGAGCCGTCGTTCACCCTGCGGATGTGCACCGAGGTCACGGGTCTGCGCTCGGAGGGCGGCCGCGTCACCGGCGTCCGCTACCTCGATGAGGACGGCAGCCCCGGCGAGCTCGCCGCGGACCTGACCGTCGGGTGCGACGGCCGCGACTCCGTGGTCCGCCGCTCGGCGGGGATGCGGTCCCGGGCGTTCGACATCCCGATGGACGTCTGGTCGGTGCGGGTTCGGGCGGTGCCCGGCTCCGGTGCGGGCGGGCAGGTGTTCGCCCGGTTCGCCGACGGCCAGGTCGCGGTCACGATGGACCGCGGCGACTACTTCCAGACCTCCTACCTGATCCGCAAGGGTGACGACGCCAGGCTGCGGGCGCGCGGGATCGAGTGGTTCCGGGGCGCGCTCGCGGAACTGTTCGGCTGGGCGCCGCACGTGCTGGAGGAGATCGGCTCCTTCGACGACGTCAAGCTGCTGGAGACCTCGATGGACCGGCTCCCGCGCTGGTACGCCGACGGCGTGCTCTGCATCGGCGACGCCGCGCACACGATGTCGCCGGTCGGCGGGGTCGGCGTGAACCTCGCGGTGCAGGACGCGGCGGCGACCGCCCGGCTGCTGGCGGAGCCGCTGCTGCGCGGCACCATCGGCGTCGCCGACCTCGCGCGGGTGCAGCGGCGGCGCCTGCTGCCGACGGCCGTGGCGCAGCGGTTGCAGCTCGGCGAGCACGAGATGCTGTTGCGGCCCGCGCTCGAAGGCACCCTCGGCACGAAGCGACTGCCGTTTCCGATGCGGCTCCTGCGGCGGTTCCCGGCGCTCGGTGCGGTGACTGCCTACGTCGGCGGTGTCGGCGTCCGCCCGGAGCGCGCACCCGGCTTCGCCCGGCGCGCGCGGCGTTAGGCCGCTCGGCGGTCGATCGCGAGTATGACGAAGGACTCCAGCTCCTCCGTCGCGGCGTCCAGGTCGAGCTCCGGATCGGCCAGCCACTGGCTGACCACGCCGTCGATGGCTCCGCCGATCGCAAGCGCGATGGTGGTGGTGTCGAAGTCGCGCAGCAGCCCGGCTTCCTGCCCCGCCGCGAGCAGGTCGGCCAGGCCCCGCAACCGGCCTCCGGCCTCGTGCGAGCCCGGCGCCTTGAGCCGCGTCCCGCCCTTGTCGTCGAGCAGCACCTCGGTGATCAGCCGGATGTGGCGGCGGTTGTCGCGGCTGTAGGAGATCATCGCCCGCACGTAGGCCAGCACCGCCTCGCGCGCGTCGGCGGCCCGTTCCACCCGCTCCATGACGTAGGCGGTGTACTGCTCGAAGACGTGTTGGAGCGTCGCCTCGGTCAGGTTGTCCTTCGAGGAGAAGTGGTAGAGCACCGCCGCCTTGGAGATCCCGGCGGCCTCGGCGATCGCCGACAGGGAGGTACCGGTGTAGCCGCGCACCGAGATCAGCTCGATCGTGCTGTCAATGATCTGCCTGCGGCGGGCCCGCTCGGTGAAGGTCGCAGCGGTGCGCCGCGGACCGGGGCGGGATGCCGTCACGGCGCTCTCCTCGGATCGGCGGGCGGCCCCCGGCCGGTTCGCCGGTGGCCGCCCCGATCCTAGGCGCCACACCGCATCCGCCCGCCACGCCGCATCCGCCCGCCACACGGCGGTCGACCCGGTATGCGGCGGCCGACCCGCCACACCGCATCCGCCCGCGACGCGGCGGATCCGCGACGCGGTGGCGGGTCAGCGTCCGGTCAGGACCTCGGCGACGGCGTCGATGCCGGCGTCCAGGTCGGCGCGGCTGATCACCAGCGGCGGCGCGATGCGCAGCGTGGTGTCCTGCGTCTCCTTGCACAGCACGCCGCGTTCGGCGAGCGCGGTGCTGGCCTGGCGGCCCGTCGGTCCGCCGGGCTCGATCTCCACCCCGGCCCACAGGCCCCGCCCGCGCACCTCGGCGACGCCTTGGCCGACCAGCTCGCCGAGACGCCGGTGCAGGTGGGCGCCGAGCTCGCGGGAACGCCGCTGGAACTCGCCGGTGCGCAGCAGCGCGATCACCGCGCGGCCGACGGCGCAGGCCAGCGGGTTGCCGCCGAAGGTGGAGCCGTGCTCGCCGGGGCGCAGAACGCCCAGCACCTCGCGCCGCCCGACGACCGCCGACACCGGCATGATGCCGCCGCCGAGCGCCTTGCCCAGGGTGTAGAGGTCGGCGCGGATCCCGTCGTGCTCGCTGGCCAGCAGCTCGCCGGTGCGTGCCAGGCCGGACTGGATCTCGTCGGCGATCAGCAGGACCTCGTTGTCGTCGCACAGCGCGCGCAACCGCGGCAGGTAGTCGGCGGGCGGCACCAGCACGCCCGCCTCGCCCTGGATGGGCTCCACCAGCACGGCGGCGGTGCGTTCGGTGATCGCGGCCTCGACGGCGTCGGCGTCGCCGTAGGGGGTGATGACGAATCCGGGGGTGAAGGGGCCGAAGTCCGAACGCGCGGTCGGGTCGGTGGAGAACGAGACGATGGTGGTGGTGCGGCCGTGGAAGTTGGAGCCCGCGACGACGATCTCCGCGCGGTCCTCCGGCACGCCCTTGACCTGGTAGGCCCACTTGCGGGCGACCTTGATCGCCGACTCCACCGCCTCGGCGCCGGAGTTCATCGGCAGCACCATGTCGGTGCCGGTCAGCTCGGCCAGCTCCGCGCAGAACGGCCCGAACTGGTCGTGGTGGAAGGCGCGGCTGGTCAGCGTGACGCGACCGAGCTGCTCGGTGGCCGCGGCGACCAGGTCGGGGTGGCCGTGGCCGAAGTTCAGCGCCGAGTAGCCGGCGAGGAAGTCCAGGTAGCGGCGTCCGTCCACATCGGTCATCCACGCGCCCGAGGCTTCGGCGATCACCACGGGGAGCGGGTGGTAGTTGTGCGCGCTGTAGTGGTCGGCGAGTCCGAGGAACCGGTCGGTGGCGTCGGTCGTGGTGGTGTCGGCCTGCGCGGGGACACGCGATGGGGCGGCAGTCATGGGCATAGGTTATGTGCCCGGCACCGTCGAATTCAGCCGCGAGATGTTGCTTGTTCCGGTGCTTCGTTGCGTGATGAACGAGTCCCGCGGTGAAACGTTGTCGACACGGGCTCGGCCGGGCGGTCCCTGGGATCCTGGTCGGAAGCAGACGTGCGGAGGAGGAGTGGATGCCGGACAACGGCGAGTACCGGATGTATGTCGGCGCTTACACGGCGGACGAGTCGAAGGCGGACGGGATCAGGCTCGCCGTCGCCGACGGCACGGGGGCGGTGCGGTGCACCGACGTCGTGCACACGGCCGCCGACCCGTCGTTCCTCGCGCTCTCGCCGGACGGCTCGACGCTGTTCGCGGTCAGCGAGGTCTGGGAGGGCCGGGTCCTGTCGTTCGCGGTGTGCGACGACGGCTCGCTGCGGGAGGTCAACTCGCAGCCGACGCTGGGTTCGGGGCCCTGCCACCTCAGCGTCCACCCGTCCGGCCGGTTCCTGCTGACGGCCAACTACGTTTCCGGCAACGTCGTGGTGCACCCCGTCGCCGAAGGCGGGGTGCTGCGCGAGCCGTGCCACGTGGTCCAGCACAGCGGCAGCGGGCCGAGCGACCGCCAGGACGGCCCGCACGCCCACCAGGTGCTTTCCGACCCGACCGGGAAGCGGGTGCTCGCCGCAGACCTCGGGACCGACTCGGTCTACGTCTACGACTTCGACGCGGAGTCCGGGCACCTGGCGATCCGGACCGAGGTGACGGTGGCGGCGGGCGCGGGCCCGCGCCACCTGGCGTTCCACCCGTCTGGCACCCGCTTCTACCTGCTCAACGAGCTGGCTTTGGCGCTGACCGAGGTCGCCTACGACCCGGAGACCGGTGCGGCCGAAGCCGGACGCACCCTGCCGACGGTGCCCGACGACCACCGGGAGAAGAGCCTGGCCGCGGAAGTGGTCGTCTCGCCGGACGGCCGGTTCGCCTTCGCCTCCAACCGGGGGCACGACAGCATCGCGGTGTTCGGCTGCGACGACTTCCGGCTGCTCGGCATCCATCCCGCGGGCGTCGCCGGCCCCAGGCACATCGCGCTGTCCCCGGACGGCGCGGTGCTCTTCGCGGCCGGTCAGGACAGCGGCACCCTGCGGGCGTTGCGGGTTCGCGGCGACGGGGGACTGGAGCCGGTCGGCGAGCCCGTGGAGACGCCGGCGCCGGTCTGCCTGCTGCCCGTCGCCTGACCCCCGAAGCCGGCTCGGCCAAGGCGGGGACCGCCGCCAGCCGTTGGACGACCGTGCCCGGCGCGTTGGAACAACGTGCTCTTCGTCCGTCCAAGTGATGGCGAGCTATGCGGACATGGAGCTGGACCGCACGGCGGAGAAACGGACGTGGAGCCCAAGCTGATCACCCCCGCCAGGTGCCCATCTGGGTGCCGGGGCAGCTCACGGTCCGAAATCCCGAGCAAGGCTGGTCGGGGATGTCGGTGCGCGGCTACCGGTACCTGGGCTCGGACGTCGACGTCCCTCCGGTCCGCGACTTCGTCGTGGTCGCGTTCCACCACGGCCACACCGATCTGCACCGAAAGATCGACGGGCACCTCGTCCCGTGCCCGCCGGCGAAATTCCACACGATGCTGTCCGCCCGGAACCTGTGACCAGTGCGTCAGCGCCTGCTGGCCGTGACGTTTTCCAAGAAGCCCTACAGCAGCGTCTGCTGCCCGTCCATCTCGGTGCTGAGCGCGTCGATCCGGGAACGCACGAGGCGCCCGTACCCGTCCTCGGGCAGCATCCGCTCGGTTTGCCGGGCGGCCTCGAGCTGACGGCGGGCGTCTTCCCCGCGGCCGAGCTCGTGCAGCGCGCGGGCGGCGTTGACGTGCAGCGACGCTCGCAGCGGAGCCACCGGGGAGGCATCGGCGTGCTGCGGGGTTACTTCGGCGGCGGCCTCCAGCGCACGCTCGTCCCACCGCAGCTCCTCGGCCGGGCCGTCCTGCAGGTCGGCCATGTAGTGCGCGACCGATACGCGGTGCAGCGGGCGACCGTGCTCGACCTGGGACCACAGTCGTTCGTAGGCGGACGCGGCCTGCTCCCGACGCCCCTGCAGAGCGGCCTGCTGCACCTGGGCGATCGTGGCCATGATCGGGTCGTCCACCGGCACCGCCGCATCCGCACCCGCCGTCGCGGCCGGTTCGTCCGCGCTGCCGGCCTCCTTCTGACGCAGGCCCTTGATGATCTCGTAGGAGCCGCGTACGCACCCGCCGCAGATCCACACGCCCGGCCCGCTGACCAGGTGCTCGACCTCCGCGGTACCGGCCCCGCAGAAGGAGCACGCCGGGTTGGACCCGGTGCCTTCGGGTGCGTCCATGAGTCCTCCCGTCGTCCAGCCGTCCGGAACGGCCGCAGCGTCAATGTCTCACCCGAACGGATGGGCCCGGCACACGGCCTAGAGCAGCTTTTGGTCGTAGCGGCCGGGCGCGTACTGCTGGAGGGCCAGCCGCACGCGCTTGGCCTCCTGCCGCCTGGTCCACCAGCCACCGGTCGCGCCGATCGGGAACACCCTGGTCCCGCCGTGGTAGCTGCGGGTCCGGTGCCACAGGTTCGAGCGGGGCTCGGGGATTCCATCGGCGAGCCAGACGGCCACCGACTGCTTCTTGCCGCGTCCCACGACACCGACGTGCCGGACGTGCGACCAGGGGATCTCCCTGCCGAGGCCGAGTCGCGAGACGCGCAGGCCGTCACTGTTGACCTTCAGCCGCAGGCTGGGCATGACGACGCGCAGCAGCGACCATCCGGCGCTGATGGCCAGCAGCAGCATGCCCAGGTTGAACAGCCCGCGCACGTTCGGGTTGGTGCCGATCGCGCTGCTCAGCTCGCGTGCGCCGATCATCAGCAGCACGATCACCACGGCCGAGACGAGCGCACCGACCCTGCCGCCGGTGGCGAACGTCGGTCCCGGGACATCGGCGCGCACCCTGGCCACGGCGGCCTGCGTCTGCGCGGTCTGGCGGGGCCGGGCGGGCACGATCTTGTCCCGCTGCGGCTGGACCTGCTGCTCTGCCACCGGCTGCGCCTGCTGCTGAGCCGCGGGCTGCACCTGCTGCGGAGACGCCGGCTGGGCCGGTGTGAACGTGCGGGTGACCGGCCTGGGCTCGGCGGTGGCCTGGACGCGCGGCTGCGCAGGCGGCGCGGGAGCCTGCCCCGCGGGCGGGATCGGCGCCTGCGCCTGGTTCGGCGTGGGCGCCTGGACCTGCGGTTGCGGCTGGGCCTGCGTGTAGGCGCGCGTCGCGGGTTTGGGTTCGGCGGGTGCGTCGGCCAGCGCTGCCGCCGACGCCGTGCGCTGGAGCTCGGTCGCGTGCTCGGTGATCACCGCCGTGATCGCCGGGGGAAGCCATTGGCTGCCCTGCGGGCTCTGCTCCCCGACCCCGTCTAGCAACTGCGCGGGCGTCGGCCGTTGCGCGGGGTCCTTGGCCAGGCACGACGCCAGCAGGGGACGCAGCCCGTCGGGCACCTCGTCGAGGTCCGGCTCGGTGTGCACGACCCGGTAGAGCATGGCGGCGGTGTTCTCGTTGCCGAACGGCCCCATCCCGGTCGCGGCGAACACCAGCACCGCGCCCAGGGAGAACACGTCGCTGGGCGGGCCGACCTCGTTGCCGACGGTCTGCTCCGGGGAGAAGAAGCCGGGCGTGCCCAGGAACATGCCGGTCGCGGTGAGGGCGTTGCCGGTCATCGCGCGGGAGATGCCGAAGTCGATGACCCGCGGCCCGTCCGGGCCGAGCAGCACGTTGGCCGGTTTGAGGTCGCGGTGCACCAGGTCAGCCCGGTGGATGGCCGCCAGCGCCTCGGCCAGCCCGGCCGCCAGGCTGCGCACGGTGTGCTCGGGCAGCGCGCCGTGGTCGGCCACGGCCTGGTGCAGCGTCGGCCCCGGGACGTACTCGGTGGCCAGCCAGGGTTGCTCGGCCTCGGTGTCGGCGTCGACGACGGTGGCCGTCCAGAAACCGCCGACCGAGCGGGCCATCTGCACCTCGCGCCGGAACCGCTCCCGGAACTCGGTGTCGTCGGCCAGGTCGGGCCGGACGAGCTTGACCGCCACCACCCGTCCGCCGCGGGACCGCGCGAGGTATACCGCCCCCATCGCTCCTCTGCCGAGCCGTGCGAGCAACCGGTAGTCGCCGACTCTGGTGGGCTCGCTGGTCAACAGCGGCTGCACGTGTCGTCCCCTCCTGTCCTGCGCGGCCCGGCCGTCACCGATGCGGCCGTACCGACGAGCTTACGGATGCCGCCGATGTCCATGGGCCGATCGGGTCATCCGGCTGCGATCGGCACCACTCATCGGGTGTCACCCGCGAGGTTGGCGAACGGGTGCGTCCGACAGCCGGTGCGGCTCCGCGGTGGCAACGCGAGCGCCGCCGGCGGCGTCGGCCACCCAGCGGTTGTCGGTCCTCCTTGCCATTCTGAGGCGACTTGGGCCGCCGCCACGCAGGTCCGCTCCCGCGCCGACGCGGCGCCCGCACGCACTCGCCCGGAAGGACCACCCATGTTCAGGACCACCGATGTCGGCGCGCCGATCTGGCTCGACCTGGGCACGCCCGACACCGAGGCGGCCGCCGCCTTCTACCGCAGGCTCTTCGGCTGGCGGTTGCAGAGCGCGGGACCCGACGCAGGCGGCTACGGCTTCTTCATGCTCGACGGCAGGATGGTCGGGGCGATCGGGCCGCTGACCGAGCAGGGCGCGACCTCGGCGTGGACGGTGTACTTCCGCACCGCCGACGCCGACGCCACCGCCGGTGCCGTCGTGCAGGCGGGCGGCGAGGTGCGCGTCGGCCCGCTGGACGTCTTCGACCAGGGCAGGATGGCGGCCCTGACCGACAGCGCGGGCGCCCGCTTCGGGGTGTGGCAGCCGAAGCGCAACACCGGCCTGGAGGTGGTCGGCGAGCCCGGCGCGCTGGCGTGGACCGAGCTGTACACACCGGACGCCGGCAAGGCGGGGGAGTTCTACCGGTCGGTCTTCGGCTGGCGCGTCGACGACGCGTCGATGCCGGGGGTCACCTACGCCGTGGTGTCCGCCGCCGACGCGGGGCCCGACGGCGGGCACGGCGGCATCATGCAGCTGTCGCGGGAGAACCTCGACGCGGGCAGCGGACCGGAGTGGCACCCCTACGTCGAGGTCGCCGACTGCGACGCCGTGTTCGCCACCGCCACCGCCAACGGCGCCACCGAGCTGGTCGCGCCGGTGTCGGCGCCGAGGATCGGGCGGCTGGCCATGTTCCTCGACCCCTTCGGCGCACAGCTCGCGGTGATCACCAGCGAGAGCAGCTGAAACCACCTCGCGCCCGACGGCCCCGGCACGGGCCGGGGCCGTAGGCGTCCGCCGCCGGGGTCGCGCGGCGATGACGCGGATGTTCGCGAGCAACGATCTGGTAATCGGTTACTTGGCTCTGTTCCAACCCTTTCGACGCTCTGGTGTAGTGGGTATGCTCCGGCCCACGCGATCCGGAGCGGACCGATCAACGCCGATCGAGGGGAGCGACCGTGACGCCGAACGCAGACAGCCCAGTCGCGGTGGCGTTGCGCGGGGTGGGCAAGCGGTTCCCCGGCGTGGTCGCCGTCTCCGATGTGGACCTGGAAGTCTTCGCCGGCGAGGTCCACGTGTTCGCCGGTGAGAACGGCGCGGGCAAGTCGACGCTGATGAAGCTCATCGCCCAGGTCGAGCCGCCCAGCTCGGGACGCATCGAGCTGGCGGGCGCGCCGGTGAGCTACCAGGGCCCCGGCGCCGCGCGCGGGCTCGGCGTGTCGATGGTGCACCAGGAGTTCGCGCTCGCCCCGGACCTCTCGGTCGCCGAGAACCTGTTCATCGGCGACGAACCCGGCGGGTTCGGCTGGATCTCGCGAGGCAGGGAACGCCGCGCCGCCGCGGAACTGCTGGCCCGCGTCGGCCTGGACGTCGACCCCGGCAGGCGGGTCGGCCTGCTGTCCACTGCGGAACAGCAGCGGGTGGAGCTGGCCAAGGCGCTCGCCGTGCGGGCCAAGGTGCTCATCCTGGACGAGCCGACCGCGACGCTGACCGAGCGCGAGACCGCGGAGCTGTTCGCCATCGTCCGCGAGCTGACCGCGCAGGGCATCGCCGTCCTCTACATCTCGCACCGGCTGGACGAGATCTTCGAGATCGGCGACCGGGTGACCGTGATGCGCGACGGCGCGGTGGTCGACACCCACCCGGTGTCCGAACTGGACGAAGCCAGGCTGGTCCAGCTCATGGTCGGCCGCGACGTGGAGAACCTCTACCCGCGAACCCATTCCGCGCCGGGGGAGGTGCGGCTGCGGGTCAGCGGCCTGAGCCGGGACGACGTCGTGCACGACGTGTCGTTCGACGTGCGGGCCGGCGAGATCGTCGGTCTGGCCGGGCTGGTCGGCGCCGGACGCACCGAACTGGCACGCGCGGTCTTCGGCGCGGAGCTTCCCGACGCCGGCACCGTCTCGCTGGACGGCAGGCGGCTGCGCATCCGCGGACCGGCCGACGCGATCGCCGCGGGCATCGGCTACCTCACCGAGAGCCGCAAGTCGGATGGTCTTGCCCTGCAGCTGGGGGTGGACAAGAACGTCACGATGGCGCGGCTGCCGATGCGCGCCGGGCTGATCGACCTGCGCGCCGAGCGCCGGGTCGCCGAGCGGGAGCGGGACTCCCTGCGCATCCGGGTGCCGTGGGTCGGCCGTCCGGTGCAGACGCTCTCCGGCGGCAACCAGCAGAAGGTGGTGCTCGCGCGCTGGCTGGAGACCGGAGCGGAGGTGCTGTTCTTCGACGAACCCGGGCGGGGCATGGACGTCGGGGCGAAGTCGGAGATGTTCCAGCAGATGGACGCGCTCGCCGGGCAGGGCAAGGCGATCGTGTTCATCTCCAGCTACCTCCCGGAACTGCTGAACATGTGCGACCGGATCCTGGTGATGCGCGGCGGCCGGATCACCGGCGAGGTCCCGCGCGCGGAGTTCTCCGAGGAACGCGTCGTCGCACTCGCGACCGGAGCGAAGGAAAACCATGGCTGAGCAGACGAAGGACCGCGGAGTGGTGGGCGGTCTGCTTGACCGCGCGTCCGGCGCGGTGTCCCAGGTCGCGGCGGCGGGCGCGCTGATCGTCGCCTTCATCGCGCTCTCGTTCGTCGCACCGTCGTTCCTCACCGCCGACAACCTGTTCAACCTGGGCTCGCAGACCTCGGTGAACGCGGTGATGGCCGTCGGCGTGACGCTGGTGATCATCACCGGCGGCATCGACCTGTCGGTCGGCTCGGTGGCCGCGCTCTCCGGCGTGCTCGGCGTGATGCTGATGGCCGACTTCGGCTTCAACCCGCTGATCGGCGTCCTCGGCGGGATCGCCGTCGGCGCGATCGCGGGCCTGATCAACGGGTTGCTGGTGTCGGTGGTGGGACTGCCGCCGTTCATCGCCACGCTCGGCATGCTCAGCGTCGGCCGCGGCCTGGTGCTCATCTTCACCGGAGCGGTCGCGGTGTTCGGCGCACCGGAGTCGTTCCGGTTGCTGGGGCAGGGCGTCATCGGGGTGATCCCGATCCCGATCGTGCTGATCGCGGTGGTCGCGGTGGCCGGGCACCTCGTGCTCACCAGGACGCGGCTCGGCCGCTACGCCTACGTCATGGGCTCCAACATGGAGGCCGCGCGCCTGTCCGGTGTGCCGGTGCGCAAGTACACCACCTCCGTCTACGTGCTCTCGGGCGCGCTGGCCGGGCTGGGCGGGATGATCGCCGCCTCGCGCATCAACTCCGGGCAGCCGAACTTCGGCGAGGGGCTGGAGCTGGACGTGATCGCCGCGGTCGTCATCGGCGGCGCGAGCCTGTTCGGCGGGCGCGGCACCGTGGTCGGCTCGCTGATCGGCGCGTTCCTCGTCGCGGTCATCCGCAACGGCGCCGTGCAGCTCGACATCAGCACCTTCTACCAGAACGTGCTGATCGGCGTGATCATCTGGCTCGCCGTGTGGTGGGACCGCTACCAGCGGCGCAAGCTCACCGGTGACGCCGGTTAGCACCACCGCCGCGGGCGTGCGGGGCGGGAAGACGTCGGTACCCAGGGAGGGGCCCATGAGGAAGGTTCTGGCAACCGGTTGCCTGCTGGCGCTGTCGGTGGTGGCCACGTCGTGCTCGGTCGGTGTCCGCGAGCAGACCGGTGACAACGCGGCGAAGGAAGGTCCGGTCAAGATCGCGGTCGTGCCCAAGGCGATCGGCTTCGACTTCTGGGAGCAGGTGCGCGTCGGCGCCGAGTGCGCGGCGTCCAAGCAGCCCGACGTCAAGGTGCACTGGGACGGCGTGCCGGCCGAGAGCGACGTCAGCGGGCAGCAGAACCTGTTGCAGGACCTGCTGTCCAAGGGCGACGTCAACGGCCTGGTCTACGCGGCGACCGACGCCAAGGCGCTGTCCGACATCACCAGGACCGCCACCCAGCAGGGCACGACGGTGGTCAACATGGACTCCGGTACCAACCCGCAGCCGCCGGACGTGCCGGTTTTCGCGACCAACAACGTCGCGGCGGCCGAGCAGGGCACCGACTTGCTGGCCAAGGAGCTCGGCGGCCAGGGCAAGGTCGCCTTCATCGAGTTCCAGCCCGGTACCAGCACGAACGAGACGCGCGCCGAGGGCTTCAGGCGGGGGCTGGCCAGGAACCCGGGGCTGAAGCTGGTCGCGCAGCAGTCCAGCGAGAGCGACTACAACACGGCGCTGCAGGTCACCCAGGACATCCTGACCGCAAACCCGGACCTCAACGGCATCTACGCCGCCAACGAGCCGAGCGTGCTCGGCGCGGCCGAGGCGGTGCGGCAGGCGGGCAAGACCGGCCAGGTCAAGATCATCGGCTGGGACACCTCGGAGGGCGAGATCAACGCCCTGCGGGAAGGCGTGATCACCGGTCTCATCGCGCAGAACCCGTTCAAGATGGGCTTCGCCTCGGTGGACGCCGCGATCGCGAAGATCCGCGCCCAGCAGCGGCCGGCTCCGGCGACCGACACCGGGTCGATGCTGCTCACCAAGGAGAACCTCGACAGCCCCGAGGTGCAGAAGCTGCTCAACCCGAGCTGCGAGAACCCGCCGCAGTGAGCGGCCGGTGAACCAGCCGGCAGCGGCCGGTGACCCCGTCGGTCACCGGCCGCCGGCTCGCACGGGAGGTGCGGTGACGCGAAGCCGTCAGGCCGTCTTGGCCTCGTCCACGTAGCGCTCCAGCGCGTCGGCGCCCGCGGCCGCTCCGCCCGACTCCTCGATCGCCTCGCGCATCCGGGACAGGGCTTCCCCGATCCGCGCGTCGTCGGCCACCGACTCGACGGCCGCGCGGATCGACGCCGCGTCCGGCTCCTCCAGCAGCCTGCCCAGCCCCAGCTCCGCCACCCGGCGCGCGTTGCGCCGCTGTTCGGGTACCTGCGGCGCGGCGACCATCGGCACCTCGTGGTACAGCGCCTCCATCGTCGAGCCCATGCCGCAGTGCGTGACGAACACGTCGGCCTCGCGCAACACCGCCAGTTGCGGGAAGTGCGGCCGCACTTCGACGTTTTCCGGCAGCGTGCCCAATGTGGACACTTCGAGGTGACTGCCGACCGACATCGCCACCTGCCACGGCGTCCCCTCGAACGCCTCCGCGCACGCGCGGAAGAAGTCGGGCCGCTCGTTGAAGACGGTGCCGAGCGAGACGAACACCAGCGGCGCGTCCGGACGCCGCGGTCGCCACCGCGACGCGTCCTCCGGCCGGGGTGACGGGCCGACGAAGTGGAACCGGTCGTCGAACGCCTCGCCCCCGGGCTGGAACCGCCTCGGTACGAACACCAGGTTCAGCGGCGCCATGACCTCGCTCATCGGGTCGGGCAGCGCGCCGACGCCGTGCTCGGCGGCGAAGTCGGTCATGGCCCGCCGCGCGGCGAGCAGGCGGGCGTCGCCGAAGTCGAACGCCTCGGGCATGAACGTCTCCGACAGCGGGGCGTCGTCGTGCCCGGTGAGGTTCGGCACCAGCGCGGCGGCGGGCACGCCGAGCGAGTCGGCGACCACGCGGCCGAACGGGTTGATGGCGTCGAAGCACACCACGTCCGGGCGTTCGGCGCCGAAGTGCTCCAGCATCACCGGCAGGTCGGCACGGGCGTTGGCGAGCACCCCTTCGAGCATCGCGGCGAGGTCGCCCGCGGTGAAGGCCGTGCCCGACAGCGGCCGATCCGGGATCTCCGAGGGCAGCGGCACCGGCTCGGCTCCGGCGGCCCGCACCGCCGGGACCATGCTCGCGCCGGTGGCGAAGCCGACCCGGTGCCCGCGCCGCACCAGCTCGGCGACCAGCGGGAGCGCGGGGTTGACGTGACCGGGTGCGGGAGGAACGAAGAAGGCCAGGTGCATGCTCGTCCGTCCACTGGTTCGGGAGGGGATGGCCATACCGTTGTACCCCGGATCCGAGTACCGCCGGAGGTGCGGCGGCCCGGCGGCGCGGGGTAGAACGTTGCGGTGTCAACCGTGATCGTCAGTCCGGTCGTGCAGGAGATCCTGGACCTGATCGGCATCTTCGCCTTCGGGCTCTCGGGTGCGCTGCTCGCGGTGCGCAAGCGTTTCGACGCCGTCGGCATCGCCGTGCTCGCCGAGGTGACGGCGCTCGGCGGCGGAGTGCTGCGCGACGTCGTCATCGGCGCGGTCCCACCGGTCGCCTTCACCGACATGGGTTACTTCGTGACCCCGCTCGTGGCTGCCGCGCTGACGTACTTCTGGCACCCGCGGCTGGCGCGCATCAACCGCTTCGTGCTGATCTTCGACGCCTTCGGGCTGGGCGTCTTCTGCGTGGCGGGGACGATCAAGGCGCTCAACTACGGCATGCACCCGCTGCCCGCCGCCGCGCTGGGCGTGATGACGGCGATCGGCGGCGGCGCGCTGCGCGACGTGCTCGCAGGCGAGGTCCCCGCCCTGCTGCACCCGGAGAGCGAGATCTACGCGGTGCCCGCGCTGCTCGGCAGCGCCCTGGTCGCCGGCCTCGCCGCCCTGCACCTGCTCAACCCCGTCACCAGCGGCCTCGCGGCCCTGATCGCCGTGACCGTCCGCCTGCTCGCCCTGCGCTTCGGCTGGCGCGCCCCGCTGGCCCGGGGTGTCGGCAGCGGGGACGGGGAGGGCTGAACGGGATCGGCCACGCATCCGCGCGCGGTCGCCGGCGAGTGTTGTCGGGGTTGGTGCGTACCGTGCGGCGCCATGACTCGTGAGGGACCGTTCTGGGACGTGCTGGAGGGGAGGGCGGACCCTCCGCCCGCGGCGAAGACCCTCGGGTTCGAGCTCGTCGAGGCGAACCCGGAGGAGGGGACCATCGAGGTTTCCTTCACGGCCGGTGAACGCTTCCTCAACCCGGTCGGCGTGGTGCAGGGCGGGTTCCTGGCCGCGATGCTGGACGACACGCTCGGCCCGGCTCTGGTGGCCACCCTGGAGGCGGGTCGGTTCGCCCCGACCACCGACCTGCACGTGCAGTTCCTTGCCCCGGCTCGACCAGGCCGTCTCGTCGGACGGGGCCGGATCGTCCGGCGTGGCGGGCAGATCGCGTTCCTCGCGGGCGAGCTGGTCGACAACACCGGCACGGTCGTCGCGACCGCGACCGCAACAGCCCTCATCCGGCCGGCGCGGGCCTGAGAGCCCGTCGGCGGCCGCCCAGCCCTGATCGCGTTCCTGCTCCACCTCTCCGCGCGACGCGTCCCAGC
Organism: Saccharopolyspora erythraea NRRL 2338; assembly: GCF_000062885.1. Classification (NCBI taxonomy): domain Bacteria; kingdom Bacillati; phylum Actinomycetota; class Actinomycetes; order Pseudonocardiales; family Pseudonocardiaceae; genus Saccharopolyspora; species Saccharopolyspora erythraea. The sequence continues at coordinate 2,062,651 of NC_009142.1, forward strand.
CGCCTTCGACCCCAGGAGTCCTCCCGCCGACCGTCAAGCGATCCCGGCAGACTGCCTGTCCCGCCCGCCGCTCATCCCTGCCCGCGGGCGCGCAGGAAGGCCAGGGCCTGGTCGGCGTGGGCGGTCATCCGGAACTCGCTGCGGATGACTTCCAGCACGGTGCGGTCCGTGCCTATGACGAAGGTGTGGCGCTTGACCGGCAGCGGTCCGAAGCGCCGCTTGACGCCGAACGCGCGTGCGACCTGGCCGTCGAAGTCCGACAGCAGGGGGAAGCCGAAGGAGTTGGCCTCGGCGAACCGGCGCTGCTTGGCGACCGGGTCGGTGCTCACGCCCACCGGCGCGGCCCCGACCGCCGCGAACTCTGCGGACAGGTCCCGGAAGTGGCACGATTCCGCGGTGCAGCCCGGTGTCATGGCCGCGGGGTAGAAGAACAGCACCACCGGGCAGTCGGTCGCCAGTTCGGAGAGCTTGCGCTCGGCCCCGTGCTGGTCCGGCAGGACGAAGTCCTCGGCGGTGTCGCCTGGTCGCATCGGTGTTCTCCATTCGCGGCGTTTGGCCGGATCGTATTCGGAATGCCCGTGTGGGTGATAGGAATCCCGGTTTGCGGCCTTCGGGGGAGGGTACGGAAGAGTCCGGACGGGAGTCGGGAGCCGGGGGTCGGGGGGCCCTATGGGAGTCGGGGGTCGGGGGGAAGGCTCGTCGTTGCGGCGGCGGGTCGCCATCGGGTTGTGCCTGCCCGTCGGTGCCGCGGCGCTGGTGATGGGCTTGGCCGAAGTCAGGGCGGTGACGCGACCGCCGATACCGGACGTCGAGGTGACGACGCCGGAGGTGACGCCCAAGGCGGCGCCGGAGGGACGCGCCGGGGCGGCGGTCCACGCCGTCGACGCCTGGGCGGCGGGCCGGGTCGACGGCCTGATGGAGGTGGCGGTGCTAGACCGGCGCACCGGTGAGTTCGCCAAGGGCGGCCGGGCGGACGCGCCGGTGTACTCGGCGTCGCTGGCGAAGCTGGTCGTGGCCATCGACGTGCTGGACCGGCGCCACGTGGTGCCGGTCGACGACCAGGCGCGGGCCTGGATCCGCCAGGCGCTCGGCCCGAGCGACGACAACGCCATGAACGCGCTGTGGGAACGCTTCGACGGTCCGGGCGCGGTTCGCCGGGTGGCCGAACGGCTCGACCTCACCGCGACGCGGCCACCGGACGACCTCGCCAGGTGGGGCGAGACGATCGTCTCCGCCGAGGACGTGGTGCGGGTGTTCGAGCACGTGCTCACCGACCTCCCGCCGGAGGACCGCGACTTCGTCATGGCGGCGCTGCGCGACGCCCCGGACGTCGCCGCCGGCGGGTTCGACCAGCACTACGGGCTCGAGGAGCTGCCGTCGGCGGAGGTGAAGTCCGCCTGGATGTGCTGCGTGCGGAACCAGACCAACATGCACAGCGCGGGGGTGACCGACACATCGCGGCGCTACGTCGTCGCGCTGCTGTCGTCCCAGCCCGTCTCCGGGGGATACGACGGGGCCAAGCGCAGGATTTCGGAGGCGACGGATGTCCTGCGGGCGGGACTCGAGGAGTGACCGGGACGTGGAGGCGCGACTCAGTCCAGCGCCTCCAGGAGCGGTCGCAGGGCGCTGAGTTCCACGGCGCCCGCGGGTTTGACCGGTGCCCGGGTGAGGATCAGCTTCGTCCGGCGCGTCGCGACGTCGTCGCCCATGACCGCCGCCAGGGTGCCGGCGAGCAGCTCCTCGGCCGCCTCCTCGCCGACCGCGGCGAGCATGGGGTGGAAGAAGTGCAGAACGGCGGTGTCGAGGTCGGGGTGGTGCTCCACCGCCACCCGCAGGCCCGTCAGCTCGATCTCGAGATCACCGCATCCGGTGGCAGGGGCGGGGGTCTGCTCGCCGAGGCCGGTGTACTCCCACACCGCGTCGCGCGCGGGCGCGGCGGCGAGCACCGTGGTCGCGATCCGCCGCGCCTGCGGTGTCGTGCCGGTGAGGCCGAAGGCGTGCGCCGACTCCAGTCCCGGCCGCAGCGAGAAGCGCAGGTCCGGGTGCAGCGTGCCGAGGCGGTCGCGCAGCGGTTCGACGAAGTCCTGGATGCGCAGGTCGCCGATGGCTTCGGCGATCGGGTCGCGGGTGCGCTCCCACCACCGCCAGAACGCCGCGATCGTCTCCGGGCCCGGCACGCGTTCGGCTTCGGACATACCCAACTCCACCACACCTGGCCGCCGCCCGTGCCGGTGTTGAGAGTTTCCTTACCGCGGCAACGCCCGTTCGGGTGCTTGCGCGCACGTTCCTGTCCACTGTGGATGACCGACGAGCGGGCGGAACGCCGCCCGATCCGGATTCCGGGCGACCGGGTCCGAATCATGACAACCGGACAGGTTTCATCACGGCCGGGTAACGGTCCTTTGGCTTGACGGCTTGGAGATCCTAGCTTGAACCGAGTGAGCCGAGTCACAGGAGTCCGGATGGTCGTCCGGGCTCGCGTGCTCGCCGCGCTCGCGATGGCCGCGGTGCTCCTCGCCGGCGCGCTCACCGCCTGCACCGCACCGCGGGACGACCAGACGCTGACCTACTGGGCGAGCAACCAGGGCGCCAGCGCCGCGCAGGACCTGGAGATCCTGCGCCCAGAGCTGGACAAGTTCACCGCGCGCACCGGTATCGAGGTCGACGTCGAGGTGATCGCCTGGTCCGACCTGCTCAACCGCATCCTCGGCGCCGCGACCTCCGGCGTGGGCCCGGACGTGGTCAACCTCGGCAACACCTGGTCGGCGTCCCTGCAGGCCACCGGTGCGTTCGTGACCTTCGACGACGAGGTGATGCGCCGCCTCGGCGGTCGCGACCGGTTCGTCGCCAGCAGCATGACGTCCACCGGGATGGCGGGCCGGGAACCGTCGTCGGTACCGCTCTACGGCCTGTCCTACGGGCTTTTCTACAACAAGCGCCTCTTCGCCGAGGCCGGGATCACCACGCCGCCGCGCACCTGGGCGGAGTTCCTGGACGCTGCCCGCAGACTCACCGATCCGGCCCGCGACCGCCGCGGCCTGGTGCTCGCAGGGGCCAGCTACACCGAGAACGCGCACTTCGCGTTCATCTTCGGCAGGCAGCACGGAACGCACTTCATCGACGAACAGGGCCGGGCGACGTTCACCTCGCCGCCGGCCATCGACGCGGTGCAGCGCTACGTCGGGCTGATGAGCGAGCACGGCGTGGTCGAGGCCGACGACGCCGAGATCGGCACCACCTCCGAGGCGGTCTCGGAGTTCACCAACGGCCGCGCCGCGATGCTGATCGCGCAGAACAGCGCCATCGCCGCGATGCGCTCCAACGGCATGCCCGACGACGCCTACGGCGTGGCGCCGATGCCGGTTCCCGACCCGCTGCCGTCCGGAGGGCAGGCGGTGCGCAGCCACGTCGCGGGCAGCAACATCGCCGTGTTCGCCGACAGCCCCAAGCGGGAGCAGGCGTTGCGCCTGGTGGAGTTCCTGACCAGCGCCGAGGAGCAGCGCGTCCTCAACGGGGCCTACGGCACGCTGCCGGTGGTGCGGGACGCCTACGACGACCCCGCGTTCCGCAGCCCCACCAACGAGACCTTCGCCGGTGTGCTGGCGCGGAATTCCGAGCCGATGCCGATGATCCCCGCCGAGAGCCGGTTCGAGACGACGATCGGCGCCGCCATCCGCGACCTGTTCGCCAGGGCCGCCACCGGGCAGCCGGTGCGCCGCGAGGACGTGCGCGAGGCGCTGGCCGACGCCGAGCAGAAGATGAACGGCAGCGGGGGCGGGTGATGGCGGCGGTCGAGCAGCGCGACATCGAGCGTCCTCAGTGGACGGGCCGGCGGAGGTGGACACCGAGCCGCCGCGCGGTGCCCTACCTGCTGCTGGCGCCCGCGATGTTCTTCGAGCTGCTGGTGCACGTCGTCCCGATGCTCGGCGGGCTGTGGATGAGTTTCCTCCAGCTCAACCAGTTCTTCCTCCGCCACTGGCTCACCGCGCCGTGGGCGGGTCTGGACAACTACCGCTTCGCGGTGGACTTCGACAGCGCGGTCGGTGCCGAGCTGCTGCGCTCGTTCGCCACCACCGCGGCGTTCTCACTGATCACGGTCGCGTTGTCGTGGACGCTGGGGATGTTCGCCGCGACGCTGTTGCAGCGCGCGTTCCCGGGCCGGACCCTGCTGCGCGCGTTGCTGCTGGTCCCGTACGCGCTGCCGGTCTACACCGCGGCGATGATCTGGAAGTTCATGCTCGACCGGGGCGACGGCGTGGTCAACGCCGCGCTGTCCGGCCTGGGCGTGGGAGGGGAGAGCTTCTGGCTGCTCGGTGACAACGCGTTCGCCAGCCTGGTGGTCACAGCCGTGTGGCGGTTGTGGCCGTTCGCGTTCCTCGCTCTGATGGCGGGGATGCAGTCGATCCCGTCCGAGGTCTACGACGCCGCCGCGGTCGACGGCGCCGGGATCGGGCAGCGCTTCACCTCGATCACGCTGCCGATGCTGCGCCCGGTCAGCCAGGTCCTGGTGCTGGTGCTGTTCCTGTGGACGTTCAACGACTTCAACGTGCCCTACATCCTGTTCGACCAGTCGGTGCCGTCGGCGGCGAACCTGGTGTCCATCCACGTCTACCAGAACTCGTTCCTGACCTGGAACTTCGGCCTCGGCTCGGCGATGTCGACGCTGCTGCTGCTGTTCCTGCTGGCCGTCACCGCGCTCTACCTGCTCGTGACGTCGAGGAGGGCCCGCCATGCGTGAGCCCACGTGGTTCCGGGTGCTGCGGGTGGCCGGACTGAGCGCGCTCGTGCTGTTCACCGTGCTGCCGCTGTACGTGATGGTCACCTCGGCGGTCAAACCGCTCGACGACGTGCAGGACACCTTCCAGTGGCTGCCGTCGGAGATCACCTTCCAGCCCTTCGTGGACATGTGGTCGACGGTGTCGCTGGCGGACTACTTCGTCAACAGCGCGGTGGTGGCGCTGAGCGCGGCTTGCGCGTCGGTGCTCATCGCGGTCTTCGCCGCCTACGCCATCAGCCGGTACCGCTTCCGCGGCCGGGACCTGTTCCGCATCACGGTGCTGTCCACGCAGATGTTCCCCGGCATCCTGTTCCTGCTGCCGCTGTACCTGATCTACGCAACCATCGGGCAGGTGACGGGGGTGATGTTGCAGGGCAGCCACGTCGGTCTGGTCATCACCTACCTGACGTTCTCGCTGCCGTTCTCGATCTGGATGCTGGTCGGCTACTTCGACTCGATCCCCGCCGACCTCGACGAGGCCGCGCTGATCGACGGCGCCGGTCCGCTCGGGACGCTGCTGCGGGTCGTGCTGCCCGCCGCCAAGCCGGGCATCGCCGCGGTCGGCATCTACGCCTTCATGACGGCGTGGGGCGAAACGCTGTTCGCCTCGATCATGACCACTTCCGACTCCCGCACGCTGGCGGTCGGGCTGCGCGAGTACTCCAACGAGTCCTCGGTGTACTGGAACGAGGTGATGGCGGCCTCGCTGGTCGTCAGCATCCCGGTCGTCGTCGGTTTCCTGCTGCTCCAGCGGTACCTGGTCCAGGGCCTGACCGCCGGAGCCGTGAAGTGAAGGGGCGTGCCATGCGACGCAACTCCGCCAAGGTGCGGGTCGACGGCGAGCCCGCCGTCTGGCTGGGCGCCAACTTCTGGTCCCGCACCGGCGGGCCGCTGATGTGGCGCAACTACGACCCAGTGGTGGTGCGCTCCGAGCTGGAGGTGCTGGTCGAGAACGGCCTGCGCCAGACCCGCTCGTTCTTCTACTGGCCCGACTTCATGCCCGCACCCGATCGCATCGACGAGGAGAAGGCCGCGCACTTCGCCGACTTCCTCGACGCCCACACCGAAACCGGCATGACGTCCATCCCGACGTTCATCGTCGGCCACATGTCCGGCGACAACTGGGACCCGGCGTGGCGCGGCGGCCGCGACCTCTACGCCGACGTGTGGCTGGTGGCGCGGCAGGCGTGGTTCGTGGAGCGGATGAGCGAGCGCTTCGCCGAGCACCCCGCGGTGGCGGGGTGGCTGATCAGCAACGAGATGCCCATCTACGGGCGGTTGCGCCACGAGCCGGTCGCGCCCGCCGAGCACGTGCTGAGCTGGGCGCAACTGATGGTGCAGGCCGTCCGCGCGGGCGGTGCGCGCCAGCCGGTGTCGCTCGGCGACGGTGCCTGGGGCATCGAGGTGACCGGCGTGGACAACGGGTTCTCGGTGCGCGACACCGGCGCGCTCGTCGACTTCGTCGGGCCGCACGTCTACCGGATGGACAGCGACCCGGTGCGCCACCACCTCAACGCCGCGTTCGTCTGCGAACTGTCGGCGGTGGCGGGAAAGCCCGTGGTGCTGGAGGAGTTCGGGCTCTCCAGCGACCACGTCTCGGCGCAGAACGCGGGGCACTACTACCGGCAGACGCTGCACACGTCGCTGCTGGCCGGGGCGACCGGCTGGCTCGCGTGGAACAACACCGACTACGACGGCCTGGTGGCCCAGGAGCCCTACTCGCACCACCCGTTCGAGATGCACTTCGGCATCACCGACCACACCGGGACGCCGAAGACCCCGCTGCTGGAGCTGGACTCCTTCGCCCGCACACTCGACGCGGTCGACTTCCCGCGGTGCTCCAGGACCGACACCGACGTCGCGCTGCTGGTCAGCGAGTACCTCGAACACGGCTACCCGTACGCGCAGGCCGACGACCGGCCGCTCATCTTCACGACGCTGCGGCAGGGCTACGTCGCGGCGCGGGAGGCCGACCTGCCGGTCGGCTTCGTCCGGGAGCGCGACGGAGTCGAGGACTGCGCGCTGTACCTGCTGCCGTGCGTGAAGCAGATCCAGGGCCCGACCTGGCTCGCACTGCGCGAGCGCGTGGCGGCCGGGTCGGTGCTGTACCTGTCGTACTGCGCGGGCGAGGTCGAGCACCACAGGGGAGCGTGGCTGCCCTACCTGGACGAGACCTTCGGCGTCGAGAAGCAGCTCGCCTACGGGCTGGTGGACGCCGTCGAGGACGAGCACGTCGAGTTCACCTTCACCGAGGACTTCGGCGGGATCGAGGCCGGTGAGGTGCTGCGGTTCCGGGTCGGCGGCAACCAGCACAGCCGCACCTTCCTCCCGGTGGTGCCGCACGGGGCGAAGGTCGTCGCGACAGACGCCCACGGCCGTCCCGCGCTGCTGCGCCACGCGACCGGTGACGGGCAGGCGGTGCTCTGCACCTATCCGCTGGAGCACTTCGCGGCGAGCAACGCGCGGGTCAATCCCGAGCCCACGTACCGGATCTACGCGGCGTTGGCCGCCGTCGCGGGGGTGCGGCGACCGGTCGTGGTGGACCGGCCGGATGTCCTCGCCGACGTCCTCGAGCACGAGGACGGTCGCCGCTTCGCGTGGCTGGTCGGGCAGAACGCCGAACCGGTCGCGGTGACACCGCACGTCGAAGGCTCGCTGCACGACCTGATCACCGGCGCCGAAGTGCCCGAGATCGAGCTGCTGCCCTACGGCGTGCGGGTGCTCGAACTGCGACCGTCCCCCGGGCGTCCCTGAAGGACGTCGTTGATCGCGGCCGGCGCCGAGATCATGCACGCCATGCAGGGCATACCCGCGGGGTACAGCGACCACTCGCAGTCCCGCGCGACCACGACCGCACCGCAGTAGGCGGGCAGCTCGACCGGCACGCCGTCCAGGTCGTCAGGGATCGGAACCGCGTGGCAAACCCGATTGCGTTCCGGTGTGCCGGGATTCGCCAGCAGCCGGGCGAAGGCGATTCGACCGGTCATGCGTCGGGGTCCTGTCCGCGTGGACGGGATTCGGGGTGGCGGTCCCAGATCTCTTTCGTCGTCGCCTGCGTCCGTCGTTTCGCGCGCCAATTGCGAATCGGTTTTGTTTTGGTCTTGCGCCGCACATCGCACCAGATGGCGGCCGCGCACAACGTCAACGCCCACACCGTGATCGCGTAGAGCGGCAGCAGGGCGAGTTCTTGCTGAGAGCGCATGGATTTCCTCGCGGAAAGGTTTCGCCGAATCCCCCCGCGTCCGCCCCGGCTGCTGGAGATCGGGGACCGGGGCGGACTGTCGGCCGCGATGTCGGGGAAGGGGGCGACCGACAGTGCGAACGTATCAGGACGAATATTACTGTGTCGCTCACCGAAAGGGTGATCTTCGTTTGCTCCGCCGAATTCCCGGTGCAGACTGGCGCCAACATCGAGATTGGAGATCTTGGGATGTCCGGACCGACGATCCGACGGCGCCAGCTCGGCAGGCAGCTCCGCCAGTTGCGCGATGCGGCGGGCAAGTCCTCGCGGGCCGCCGCGGAATGGCTCGACGTGTCGCAGGCGACCGTGTCCAAAGTGGAGAACGGCAAGCAGGCGCCGAAGATCGCGCACGTTCGGCTGCTCCTGCAGCTCTACGGAGTCGAGTCGCCGCGGTCGGAGGCGATCCTGCGGCTGGCCCGCGAGGCCAACCAGCGCGGGTGGTGGACGGCCTACGGCGACACCGTCCCGGACTGGTTCCGCGACTACGTCGGCCTGGAGACCGACGCGACGGAGCTGTGGACCTACGACGCGGAGCTGATCCACGGCCTGCTCCAGACACCCGACTACATCCGCGCGGTGACCGCCGCCTGCAACGAGGAGTCGGCGGACTTCGACGTCGAGTGCTACATCGACCAGCGCCAGGCCCGGCAGGACCGGCTGACCAGCAGCAATCCACCCCTCTTCTCGGCCGTGGTGAGCGAAGGCGCGCTACGGCGGATGGTCGGCGGCCCCGAGGTGATGCGGGCGCAGATCCAGCACCTGATCGAGCTGAGCAAGCTCCCGCATGTGACCTTCCAGGTGCTGCCGTTCGAGGCGGGCGCGCACCCGGCGATGGTCTCGCCGTTCATCCTGCTCGGTTTCGAGGAGGACCCGGACATGGGTGCGGTCTACCTGGAGAACCACCAGGGCGCGCTCTACCTGGAGCGTCCGGACGATGTCCGGCTCTACGCCAACACCTTCGAGCGGGTCCGGAAAGCGGCTTTGACGCCGAAGAAAACGAAGGACTTTCTCGTTACCCTGGGGCAGTCCATGTGACCCCTAGGGAAAGGAGCGCGGGAGGTGAGCGACTTATCCCGCGCCGAATGGCGCAAGTCCTCCCGTAGTGGAGGAAACGGTGGCGCGTGCGTCGAGGTCGCGGTGACCTCGACGACCGTCGGAGTCCGCGACACCAAGGACCGTGCGGGCGGCACCCTGGTCCTGTCGGCGGACTGCTGGGCCGGTTTCGTCTCTGGAATTCGGGACGGCCGCTTCGACGGGTGAACACCGCTGGGTCTTTTGGGTTGCCCCGCGCAACCCAAAAGACGCCCGGCGACCCTTCGTGCGGTCCAATCCGCATACCGCCACTGCGCCGGACACACCAAGCGTTCGACAACGCAGGCTGGGGGCAGTTTGGGATCGCCACACGGAAACGCGCACGACAGCACGACCGGTCCGCGGGAGGTGCCCCGTCAGCTTCCTCCTGCTTCACGGCATTTCATCAACCGCACGGTCGAGCAGGAGGCGTTGACCACGTTGCTGAACGGCACGGGAAGCGACCACACCGTCCTGGTGTCGACCATCGACGGGCTCGCGGGCGTGGGCAAGTCGACGCTGGTCGTGCAGTGGGCGCACCAGGTCCGGGAGCGGTTCCCCGACGGGGAGCTGTACGTCAACCTCCGGGGTTTCGACCCGGCCGCGGAGCCGATGACCCCGGGGGAGGCGTTGGGCGGTTTCATCACCGCGCTGGGAGTGGCGCCGGAGGCCGTGCCCCTCGCGGAAGACGCCAGAGCCGCGCAGTTCCGCACACTGCTGCACGGCAGGCGGATGCTCGTCGTGCTGGACAACGCCCGCAACGCCGAGCAGGTGCTGCCGCTGCTGCCTGCTTCGCCCGGGTGCCTGGTCGTGGTGACCAGTCGCCAGCGGCTCGACGGGCTCGTGGCCCACCACGGAGCCCAGCGCCTCGCCCTCGAGACCCTCACCCGTGACGAAGGTCGTCGGCTCCTGGCGCGTTACCTCGGTGGTGAACGCCTGGAGCACGAGCCGGAGGCCGTGGAGGCGTTGCTGCACCACTGCGCCGGGCTGCCGCTGGCGCTGACCCTGGTCGCGGTCCAGGCCGACGCCGAACCGGACGTGCCGCTGGAGGACCTCGCGATCGACCTCCGAAGCGAGCGCGACCGGCTGGACGCGCTCGACGCGGGTGGCGAGACCGGCATCCGGGCGGTGTTCTCCTGGTCCTACCGCTCCCTCTCCCCGCAAGCCGCCCGGCTGTTCCGCCTGCTCGGGCTGCCCAACTCGCCGGACATCAGCGCCGGCGCGGCAGCGGCGGTGGCCGGGACGGACCACCGCGGCGTCCGCAGGCTTCTGGCCGAGCTGTGCCGCGCACACCTGCTCACCCGTCGAGCGGGAGACCGCTACGTCTTCCACGACCTGCTCCGCGCCTACGCGCGCGAGCGCGCGCATGCGGACGACTCGGCGCAGGAACGCACTGCCGCGTTCCAACGTCTGCTGGACCACTACCTCTACACGACCTACGCGGCCAACCATCGACTGGAACCGACGCGTCCCCTGCCCGAGCTGGATCACGTCGACGAGTACCTGTGGCGAGACTTCGCCACCTACGAACAGGCCCTGGGCTGGTGGGACGCCGAGCACGCCAATGTCCTGTCCGTCATCCGCCAGGCGGTGGCCCTCCGGCTGCCCCGAGGCCCATGGCTGGCACACGCCGCCACCTTCCCGTTCAAGCTGCGCGGTCTTGTCGAGGAGATGGAGGTGAGCAGTGCCGATGGGGTCGCGGGCGCGCAGGGGAGCGGAGATCGCCCGTTGCAGGCACGGTTGCTCAGCGATCTCAGCACGGCATACCTCTTCCGCGGGGAGTTCGATGCGTCCATCCGCTGTCGGCAGTCCGCTGCCGAGCTGTTCGCCGAGCTTGGCGAACACCAATGGGAAGCTCTGATGCACGCAGTGCTCGGAGAGACGTTCCTCGAGATGGAGCGGTACGCGGACGCGGCGGCCTCCGCGCGAGAGGCATTGCGAATGCAGGGAAGCGCGCATGGCAAGGTCATCGACCCGGGAGGAGCAGATGCGGTCCTCGGACTTGCCTTGGCGCACTTGGGTGAGTTCAGCGAGGCCTTCCCGCCTCTGCACCGCGCTTTCGCCGTAGCCGACCAGTTCGGGCAGGGCTATGCCCTGACGAACCTCGGTTCCGCGCATTTCCTCGCCGGCGACATGGAAAACGCAGTGCGGACCTACCACCAGGCGGTGCAGCACCGTCGCGACATCGGCCACGAGTCGGCGAAGCCGTATGCCTCACCAAGCTCGGCGAAGCCCTGCGAGCCTCGGGTCGCGTGGAGAAGGCACGGGACGCCTGGCAGCAGGCACTCGCCATCCTCGACGGGCTCGGGCATCCGGACGCCGAGAACGTCCGCGAACACCTCGACGCGCTCGACGCCGCGGAATCATGACCAGGCCCGCTCAGGCATGCTGGAAGCGACCCGGCGGCCGGAGCTGCGCGAGCTGCTCACACCCGCGAGCGCGACGATCCGCGAGATGGCCGCCGACCGGCTGGGGGCCGCGGGGGTCACCGACTCCGCCGACCGCGCCCGCGACTTCGTCGCGTTCCTCGACGGCCTGCTCCTCGAGCAGATCACCGGCTCGGGTGGCAGGGAGCTCGACGACGCGGCGCTGCGCGCCACGATCCGCCGGATGCTGACCGCGGTGATGAGCTGAGCGAGTCGGTTGCCACCGGTCAGGGCGCCCGGGCGGCCGGCGAGCCGATGTCAGGTGGCCGGCATCGCCTGTCGGAGCAGGATGGCGGCGCCGTGGGCGCTCGCCGCGGGAACGAACGGCTCGCCGGTGGCGGCTCGCCCGGTCTCGACGCCATGGCTGTGCAGCAGCCGTTCGGCTGCGGCCAGGTCGGTGACCGCGATGGTGTATGCGCACAGGGCCGGAGCGCTGGGCGGTTGCTCGCCGGGCAGGCGGTCCGCGAGTCCGGATGCGGTGGTCAGCGTCAGGCGGCTGGATGCGAAGCCGAAGCCTCGGGAAGGGCCGTCGTGTTCGGGTGCGATGCCCAAACAGCGTTCGTAGCGGTCGGCGGTGGCGTCCAGTTCGTCGTCGCCGACGCAGAGCACGCATTCGGCCAGGCCGACGGCGCCGTTGGGGTGGTCGAGCCCGACCTGGGCGTCGAGGACGTGGGCGGGAGCGTCCTGGGCGGCGCCGACGCGGCCCTCGGCGGGCATGCCGGTCGGCTCGTCGCCGTTGATCTCGAGGTACTTGATCGCTTCGAGCCGGGTGCCGTCGGCGGTGGTTATGGGGCGCTGCGCGGCGTGCGCGCCGCCGTGGCCGACGCCGGCTCGATCGAGGCGGGCGACGGTCTGCTCGGCGTCATCGGTGGTGAAGACGAGGATGTGCGCGCCCTCGTAGCGGTCCAGTCGCGCGGCGAGGCCCGCGACGGTGCGCGTCATCGCCGCCCTGGTCGCGGCGAGCTGGTCGTCCGGGATTTGCAGCGGGATGAGTTCGGCACCCGCGGGCGTGTGTTCCCGCTGTTCAGGGGCGAAGCCGAGAATTTCGATGAAGCTGCGCGGGAAGTCGGCGTGGGTGTTGCCCGCGCCGATCGGCTCGGGCGCCGCGCCCGGGGCCGGCGGCAGAGCCGGATAGGTCGGCGGGCCGACGCGGAAGCCGAGCCGTTGGAAGGTGTCGAGTGCGGTCTTCATGTCGCGGACGACGAGCCCGATGTGGTGGAGGCCGGTGATGTCGCGGATCGCCATGTGCTGGTCCTGTCCGGTCGGGGCGGCGGCTGTCAGTCGGCCGCGGTGCCGTAAGCGGCGCGTCGGAACTCGTCGGCAAGGCGCTGGAGCGCGTCGATGACTTGCGGTGCGGCCACGGAATAGCGTTCGGGGGCGGGCGTTCTGGCCGGTTCGAAGGAGCACCGGACGACGTCGGCGAGCCGATCCGCCCGGTGCTCGACCGTGAAACGGGGATCATCGGGCAGCAGCGGCGCGGCGGCGAAGAAGCCGTAGGCGATCGCCTCCACCTCGTAGTCGACGTCGGCCAGGTCCAGGCCGGGCCGCAGGAGTCGCTGAGCGCGCAATGCGGCGAGGTGGTCACGGGCGGCGATGCGTTTCGACGCTGCCAGCCGGGCTCGCGCCGGATGGGCGGCGAGAACTTCGAGATCGGTGTTGCCCGCGATGAAGATGGCGCCCAGGGCCGGACGTCGCATCGCTTCCAGGAAATGCCGCCGGAGGTAGCGGTGCAGCGCCACCTCGGTGGGGTCGTTCCGCATCGAGCCGATGGCCGCGTCGAGCACCGCGGCGGCCTCGCGGGCGCCGACCGCCACCAGCAGGTGCTCACGACTGGGCCAGTGCAGGTACACCGTGCCCTTGCCCACGCCGGTGCGTTCGGCGACGTCCTCGATGCGGATCCGGCGCGGACCCGCACCGACCAGCAGGGCCGCCGCCGCGTCGAGGAGCGCGTCGGCTCGTTGGTGCAGGTCCGTCCGCTGGCTCCTAGCCACGATCGTCTCTCCGGGCCGCGAAACTCATGACCAGAATTCAACCACAGTCACGAGTTGGAAGGAGGCGGATCTGACAGCCGACTCGCACGGTCGCATCGAGGACCACGTGGTTGCGCCGTCACAGCCGCCGGTCGGCCAGCTCGCGAGCCCTGGGTTCGGTGTGCTGGATGACCAGGCCGGCGACGAGGACCAGCATCATCTCCACGCCCATGAGCAGCGTGGCGAACTCGACGGTGAGGGTGTCGGCCATGCCCGCCGTCGACAGCAGCAGCGCGCCGCCGACGATCGTCGCGAGCACCATGAGCCCGCCGGCGTGCACGAGCTGCACGTGCAGGACGCTCAGCACGACCAGGTAGACCAGCAACGGCACCGCGACCGACAGCGCCGCCCCGGCCGCGCCGAGGTGGGCCTTGTGCGCGTGGCTGTCGATGACCACCTCCAGCCCCGCGCCGACGGCCGCGATCCCGCCGAAGACCAGGTAGTGCCCGTAGCCCCAGGCGATCGCCCTGGTCAGGGAGTCGCGCAGGTGGTCGCTCACCGTGTGCTTGAAGTAGATCCACCACATCGCGAAGATCATCAGCAGGCCGCCGGTGCCGATCTCCAGCAGGCCCGCAGACCAGCCGCCGTCGGCGACGTCCTCCTGGATGCCGGCGGTGACGGCCAGGACCACCTCGCCGAGCACGATGATCGTGAACAGGCCGTAGCGCTCGGCGATGTGCCGCGGGTGCCACGCGGTCTGCATCCTGCGCTCGGCGATCACCGGGACCAGCATCTCGGCGACGGCGAGCACCGCGAAGCCGATCTCGCCCCACGGGTGCGGCAGCCACAACCGCCCGATCCAGGCGACCTGGCACAGCCCGATCCCGACGGCGTAGCGCAGCGTGCAGGGCCGACCCTCGGGGTGTTCGCGGGCCGCGCGCAGCCATTGCGCGACCAGGGCGACGCGCATGACGACGTAGCCGATGGTCGCGATCGTGAAGTCGTAGTCCCGGAACGCGGCGGGCACCCCGGCGGCCAGCACGAGCACCCCGGCCATCTGCACCAGCGTCAGCGCCCGGTACGGCACGTCGTCGGTGTCGTAGGCGGAGGCGAACCAGGTGAAGTTCATCCACGCCCACCAGATCGCGAAGAACACCATGAGGTATCCGAGCAGGGTGCCCGCGGTGTGGCCCTCGGAGACGCCGTGGTGCAACTGCGCCGCGGCCTGGCCCACGGCGGCGACGAAGCACAGGTCGAACAGCAGCTCCAGCGGGGTGGCGGCGCGGTGCTGCGCGCTCGGATCGCGCGCGAGCATCCGCGTGCGCAGCGGCGGGACTTCGGCCACTTCGGCTCACCTACTCCGGCTCGCTCGGCTGACCTGCGGCGACGTCGTCGAATTGTGGCCCGTTGCGGGGCGTCCCGCCGTCCGGTGCGCGCATCCGGGCGTCCGCCTTCGCGCGTAGTCGCCGATGCCGCTGTTGGGGTAACATGAAAATACTTCGGGGTCAGGTGTGGTCGGGGGATGCCGAGGGGTCAGGCGGGGGTGAATGCCTGGCCCCGGTTCGGCATCCCTGAACCCGGGCCTGAGGGGCTGATCACCACCGGCCGCTCCGGCTGCGACGCCGGTATCGCCAGGAACTGCTCTGCAGCCAGATCACGCCGCCCGTCCTGGCGACGACGGCCACTGCCAGCAGGGCGGCGGCGGTCCGCTTCGCGGCGGTGCCGTCGGTGAGCGCGTCCGCGGGCACGGGCGCGAGCCAGCCGTGCGGGTCGTAGGCGATCTCCAGTCGTTCGCCCTTCTTCGCGGCCGCGGAGCCTTCGGTCGTCAGGTCTTCGACCGGCCCGCTGTCGCAACGGAGGCCGTGGTCGTAGTAGTAGGTCGTGGTCGTGCTCCACGAGCCCGGCATGTCCGGGTCGGATGACGGCGTGTAGTGCGATGTCGTCTCCTCGCGTTCGACGACGTCGAGCACGGTGCAGACCGTGCGCAGGCCGCGTTCGTGCAGCGCTGCGTCGTCGATGCCCACCTTGGCAAGGCCCAGCGCGAACATCAGCGCGAGGAGAGCGACGAAGTTCGCCCCCATGGCGTCTTCCGGGTGCAGGGCCAGCGAGGACAGCCAGACGAGCATCGCCAGGATCTGCAACCCGAACCCGGCCGCCCCGCCGGAGCCGTAGGCGTCGAGGTAGGCGCCCCAGGCCATCAGGCCCATCGCCAGCAGCGGCACGCCCGCCGCGACGACCAGTTCGGCGAGCACGCCCTCGTGCCACCGCCGCATCGCGCCTCCCCAGGCCGCAGGTCGTCCAAGCGTTGCGCGTCGCGCAACGCAGCGACAGACGGCGACCGGGCGAACTCGCGCGGCGCCGCCTCGCCCGGTTCGGGCTGTTCCATCGCGTGACCTACGGTGGTGTAGCGCACGCTTACCGGTCAGTAACCCCAGTCCCTGGCATGATCTGGCGGCACCGGGCGAGCGGCGCTCGGACGATGGAGTCGTGAGCGGAAAGGATCGGGTGTCGTGACGAAGATCGAACGCCTCGGTGTGGTCGGTGCCGGTCTGATGGGTTCGGGCATCGCCGAGGTCAGCGCGCTGGCCGGACTCGACGTGATCGTCGTGGAGGTCACCGACGACGCCGCCAGGGCGGGCCGGTCGCGGCTGTGGAAGTCGCTGAACCGCGCGGTGGACAAGGGCAAGATCACCGAGCAGGAGCGCGACGCCGCCCAGTCCCGGCTGCACTTCACCACCACGCTGCACGACCTCGACGACCGCCAGCTGGTGATCGAGGCCATCGCCGAGGACGCCGAGCTCAAGACCAAGCTCTTCGAAGACCTCGACAAGATCGTCGGCGACCCGGACGCGATCCTGGCCTCCAACACCTCCTCGATCCCGATCGCCAAGCTGGCCGCCGCCACCGAGCGCCCCGCCCAGGTGATGGGCATCCACTTCTTCAACCCGGTCCCGGTGCTCAAGCTGGTCGAGCTGGTGCCGTCGCTGCTGACCTCCGAGGAGACCGTCCGGCGCGCGTCGGACTTCGCCACCGAGCAGCTCGGCAAGCAGACCATCCGCGCCACCGACCGCTCCGGTTTCGTGGTCAACGCCCTGCTGGTGCCCTACCTGCTCTCGGCGATCCGGATGCTGGAGGGCGGCCACGCCACCGCCGAGGACATCGACAACGGCATGGTGCTGGGCTGCGCCCACCCGATGGGTCCGCTGGCGCTGTCGGACCTGGTCGGCCTGGACACCCTCAAGGCGATCGCCGACTCCATGCACGAGGAGTACAAGGAACCGCTCTACGCCGCGCCGCCGCTGCTGCAGCGCATGGTCGACGCGGGCCTGAAGGGCAAGAAGTCCGGCAAGGGCTTCTACGACTACAGCTGAGCGACCGCGGTGCCCCGGGCCGACGCCAGGCCCGGGGCACCGCGCTCACAGCTCGCCCCGGCGCTCCACCAGGGTCTCGGCGACCCGGGCGAGCTTGACGTTGAGCTGCTGGGAGGTCCGCCGCAGCAGGTCGAAGGCCTCGGCCGCGGAGATGCCCTGCCGGTGCATCAGGATTCCCTTGGCCTGACCGATCACGTCCCTGCTCTCCAGCGCCCGGCGCAGGTGCGCGGCCTGGAGCTCGGCGGTGCTCACGGCCTTCGTGGCGTCCAGCGCGATCGAGGCGTGCGAGGCCAGGAGCAGGGCGCTGGTGCGGTCGGCGTCGTGCAGGCCGCGGCGGCGTTCGGAGTACAGGTTCAGCGCGCCGATCCGGTCGGCGCCCTCGGTGGGGAACAGCCCGATCGCCAGCACGCTGCGCACACCCGCGTCCGCCGCCGCCGGACCCCACCGCGGCCACTCCGCGTCGGCCGCGAGATCACCGCTGGCCGCGAGGCCCGGACCGTTGTCGCGGCTGGCGTGCACGCACGGCCCCTCGTCGAAGCGGTACTGGAGCTCGTCGAGGTGCGCCGCCGGCTCGCCGGTGTGCACGGGAGTGGTGAACTCGCCGGTGGACGTTCGCAGGGTGACGCTGGCGAGGTCGGCGCCCGGAACCATGACCACGGCGGTGTCGACGATCTTGCGCAGCACCCCGTACACGGTGCCCTCGCTGGAGAGCGACGCCGCGAGCTCGGTGCACTGCGCGACCAGCTCCTCCCAGTCCGGACCCTCGCCATCGCGGCCTCGGCCGGTGGTGCGCGGTTCGGTGAAGTTGGTCATGCTGCTCGCTCCGGTGGTCCGTTCCTCGGGTGGTCGCCGGGCGCAGGTCCGGCCGCCCGCCGGCGGGCGGCGTCCGCTCGGGTCCGCGCCGCGCCGGGCGCAGCACGATCCGCGCTCCGGTCCTATTTTGACCACATGGACCGAGGAGTGACTCGGGGCAATACGGGTGAGCAACACGAAACCGGTCCGACGCGGAGCGCGACCAGACCGGACTCGATGAGCGACTAGGACGGACGCGATGCGAAGCGCAGGATCTCCTCGGCGACGCGGTGCGGCCGGTCCTCCATGAGGAAGTGGCCCGCCCCGGGCACCGTGACCAGCTCGGCGTGCGGGATGTCGCTCGCGAGGCGTTCGCCGTAGGCGACGGGCTGCCAGCGGTCGTCCTCGCCCCAGAGGATGCGCACCGGCATCGGCAGCTCTCCCAGCAGCGGTGCGACCCGTTCGGTCGGCGCCGAGTCGTAATGGCGCACCTGGTGCTCGAAGAACGAAACCCGCCCGACCGGACCGCGGTGCGGCGCGAGGTAGGTCTCCAGCACCTCGTCGGCCATTTCGCCGGTGACGGTCATGCGCAACTGCCTGGTCAGCATTTCCTCGAAGTCCCGCGGCGGCATGGCGGCGTAGTCGTCGAGGTGGTCGCGGATGATGTGCTGCCAGGTTCGCGAGGGCCACGAGTCGTAGCTGACCGGGTCGACGAGCACCAGCCCGTCGACCCGGTCCGGCCGTGCGGTGGCGAAGATCTGCCCGATCGCGCCGCCGATGTCGTGCGCGACCAGCACGCACCGGCCGATCCCCAGCGTCGTCAGCAGCTCGCCGAGCAGCCGGGCCTGCGCGGTGACCGAGGTGTCCCGGTCCACCGGACGTTCCGACGCGCCGAAACCCAGCAGGTCGTAGGCGAGCACGGAGTGGCCGCCGGCTTCCAGCTCCGGGATCACGTGGCGCCAGATGGCCGAGTGCGACGGCGTTCCGTGCAGCAGCACCAGGGGCAGGCCGTCTCCGCCGCGACAGCGGTAGGCGATCCGGACCCCGTCGACGATCACGTTGCGGTCCAACGGGGTCATGCCGCCTCGGTGTCGATGCGGGACACCCGCACCCGGTCGGCCGTCATGAGCGTGAGAAGGCCGGGTGTCGCTCATGCCGTCTCGGCCCCCGGGATGACGACCAGCTTGCCGAAGAAGTCCTTGCCGACGAAGTCCTTCTGGGCGCGGTTCAGCTCGCGCAACGGGTAGGTGCCCGCCAGAAGCGGCTTCAGCTCACCTGCCGCGACGTGGCCCAGCAGTTGCTCGAAGTCCTCGTGGGTGCCGAACGACGAGCCGATGAGCTGCACCTGGTTCAGGTAGACGGTGCGCAGGTCGGTCTCCACCAGCGGACCCGCGATCGCCCCGGCCACGACGTAGCGGCCCAGCGGTCCCAGCACCCGCAGCAGCGCGCTGAAGTGCGGTCCGGCCACGACGTCGGCCACGACGTCGACCGGCCCGTGCGCGCTGATCTCGCCGGCGAGATCGTCCGACGCGCGGTCCACGGTCGTCTCCGCGCCGAGGTCCAGGGCGCGCTGCCGCTTGGCGGCGCTGGTGACCGCCACGACGTGCGCGCCGCGCAGGGCGGCGAGCTGGATCAGCGCCGAGCCGACGCCGCCCGACGCCCCGGTCACCACAACTCTCTCGCCGTCGCGGACGGCCGCGCGGTTGAGCATGCGCATCGCCGTGGTGTAGGCGGTGGGGAAGGTGGCCAGCTCGGCGTCGGTGAGGGAGCTGCGCACCGGGTGCGCGTTCCCGGCGGGCACGGTGACGTACTCGGCGAAGCCGCCGTCGCGTTCGCTGCCGAGGTACTCGGTGGTCACCAGCTCGCGTTCGCCGCCGGTGTAGAGCATGGGGTCGACGACGACCCGCTCGCCGATCCGCGAGTCCGGCACGCCTTCGCCGACCTCGTCGACGTGTCCGACGACGTCGGCGCCCTGGATGCGGGGGAAGCTCAGCGGCTCGCGCCGCCATCCCGCGCTCGACCCGGGGTCCTCCGCGGAGCCGTAGGCGCCTTCGCGGGTCCAGATGTCGGTGTTGTTGATGGCCGTCGCGGCGACCCTGACCCGCACCTCGCCGGGACCGGCGTGCGGGTCGGGCACGTCCTCGCGGTACTCCAGCTTCTCCGGGCCGCCGAAACCGGTGAGCCGCACTGCACGCATCGCTGCCTCCTTCAGGTATACCGACCGGTGTGGTTACTTCAGTCGAGCACTCGCCGGTCGCCATGTCAACCCACCGGTCGGTATAGTCGAATGCGTGCAGGACTCGTTGGCGAAGCTGACCCCGGCCGGCCGCCGGGTGCTCGACGTGGCGGCCGAGCTGTTCTACCGGCAGGGCATCCACGCCGTCGGCGTCGAGGCCATCGCGGCGAAGGCGGGGGTGACCAAGAAGACGCTCTACGCGTGCTTCGGCTCCAAGGACAACCTCGTCACCGCCTACCTGACCGAGCGCGACCAGCGCTGGCGGGAGTGGCTGACCGGGTGGGTCGAGCGGCACGCGGACTCGGCTGAGGAGAAGGTGCTCGGTGCCTACGACGCGCTGGCCGCCTGGATGCGGGAGGACTTCCGGGGCTGCGCCTTCGTCAACGCCCTCGCGGAGCTGCCCTCGCCCGACCACCCGGCGCACGAGGTGATCGTGGGGCAGAAGCGGTGGATGCGCGACTACTTCGCCGAACTGGCCGCCAAGGCAGGTGCCGCGGACCCCGATGGCTTCGCCAAGAGCGCGTTGCTGCTCTACGAAGGGGTCACGGTGGCGGAGTCGGCAGGCATCGGCGGCACGACGGACCAGGCGAAGAAGGTGGCCGCCGCGCTGCTGCGCGCGGCGGTCTGAAGCCGGATCGCCGAAAGAGACCGCCGCCTCGCGCGTGTGCACAGGACGGCGGCCTGGCGCGACTGCGGTCCGGGCTGTCAGCGCACCGCGGCCGGTTCCGGCGCCGGCTCCGCGGCGCCCGTCCGCGCCGGACGGCGGTCGAGCGCGCCCGAGAACAGGGCGACGCCCAGCGCGGCGGCCGCCATCAGGGCGCCGACCCAGTTCGGCGCGGTGTAGCCGAGCCCGGCCTCGATGACGAGCCCGCCCAGCCAGGCCGCCAGCGCGTTGCCGAGGTTGAACGCGGCGATGTTGACCGCCGAGGCCAGCGTCGGAGCGCCTTCGGCCTTGTCCATCACGCGCTTCTGCAGCGCGGGCACGGTGGCGAACCCGGCGGCGCCGACCAGCGCGAGCGTGATCGCGGCGCTCACCTTGCCCGCCGCGGTGAAGGTGAACAGCCCGAGGACGACGGCCAGCGCCGCGAGGATTCCGTACAGCGACGGCATCAGCGCCCGGTCGGCCAGGCGCCCGCCGACCAGGTTGCCCGAGAACAGCCCGACCCCGAACAGCACCAGCAGCCAGGTGACCGCCGCCGGGGTGTAGCCGGCGACCTCGGTCATCATCGGTGCGACGTAGGTGAACGCGGCGAACACGCCGCCGAAGCCGAGCACGGTCATCGCCACGGCCAGCCACACCTGGACGCTGCGCAGCGACGCCAGCTCCCGGCTGACGCCGGCGGCAGCCGGGCGCGGTTGCCGCGGCACCAGGGCGGCGACGCCGGCGAAGCCGATGACACCGAGCGCCGAGACGACCACGAACGTCGAGCGCCAGCCGTAGGACTGGCCGAGCCAGGTGCCCATCGGCACGCCGAGCACGTTGGCGGCGGTGAGCCCGGTGAACATGATCGCGATGGCGCCGGCCCGCTTGTGCGGGGCGACCAGGTCGGCGGCCACCACCGCACCGATGCCGAAGAACGCGCCGTGCGCGAACGAGGCGACGACCCGGCCGGTGAGCAGCAGCCCGTAGCTGGTCGCCAGCGCCGAGAGCAGGTTGCCCGCGATGAACAGCACCATCAGCCCGAGCAGCATCCGCTTGCGGGGGACGCGGGTGCCCAGTGCGGTCAGCAGGGGTGCGCCGACCACGACCCCGAGCGCGTAGCCGGAGATCAGGTATCCGGCGGTGGGGATGGACACCGCGAAGTCGGCGGCGACCTCGGGCAGCAGCCCCATGATCACGAATTCGGTCGTTCCGATGCCGAAGGCGCTGATCGTCAGCGCCCAGAGCGCGAGGGGCATCGAGCTACTCCTTGCTTGGCGTGCGTCTGTTAGCGGCGTCGACAATAATTGCACACGCATCATGTTGCAAACGCGGCTTAGCTGCGGGGCTGGGGTAGGCTGGGAGTCGATCCGTCAGCACTTCGGGAGGTTCGACGATGTCCCTGTCCGATGACGCGGCAGAAGCCCGCGCCCAGGGCTGGCGCGCCCTGGCCGCTCTGCACGCCCGGATCGAGACCCGGATCGAGCGCTCGCTCCAGCACGAGCACGACCTCAGCGTGAGCGAGTTCACCGTGCTCGACGTGCTGTCCCGGCAGGACGGCTGGCACATGCGCATGCAGCAGCTCGCCAACGCCGTCGTGCTCAGCCAGAGCGCGACGACCAGGCTGGTGACCAGGCTGGAGAAGCTCGGACTGCTGCGCCGCTACCTCTGCGAGGACGACCGCAGGGGGATCTACACCGAGGTCAGCGAGTCCGGCCAGAAGCTGCTGGCCGCCGCCCGGCCCACGCACGACACCGCGCTGCGCGAGGCGATGGACGAGGCCGGCGAGGTGCCCGAGCTGGCTCCGCTGGTCCGCGCGCTGGAAACCCTGGAACCCACGGCGGTCTGAGGGCCGTCCCCACACTCATCTCGCGTACCGGAACCTGACTGCCTGGTTTTGAACTCGCCTTGCGCAGCGGTTCCGGTCGCGGAACCTCGGGCTTCTTCTCGCGTATCACCCGTCGCCGCCCGTCGCGGACCGCGTCGGCCTGACCCGGCTCAGTCCCGCTTCGCCGCGTCGGCCGGGATGGTGGCCCGCAGGGTTTCGACGGCGTGGTCGCGGTGCTCGGTCAGCAGGACGACCAGCTCGGCGGCGTCGTGCCGCTTGGCCGCGTCGACGATCGCGGCGTGCTCCTCGTGCACCCGCGCCCGGTTGGCGTCGGAGTTGTAGTACACCGCCCGGTACGCGTCGGTGGCGTCCCACAGCGTCCGCACCACCCGCAGCAGCCGCGGCATCCGCGCCGGTTCCAGGAGTGCGAAGTGGAAGCGCCGGTTCGCCGCGATCATGCCCACCAGGTCGCCGTCGCGCGACGCGGACTCGACCTCGCGCTGCGCCTCGGTGATGACCGCGAGGTCGGACTCGTCGAACCGCCCCGCGGCCACCGTCGCCGCCTCCGACTCCAGCAGCTCCCGCATCCGGTAGACCTCGAGCAGGTCGTCGAGCGAGAGCTCGGCGACGGAGTAGCCCCGGTGCGGCTGGTAGACGACCTGGCCCTCGGCCTCCAGCGTCTTGAGGGCTTCCCGCAACGGCACCCGGCTCACCCCGAGGTGCTGGGCGATCGCGTCCTGGCGGATCGGCTGCCCCGGTGCGAGCTCGCCGGCCACGATCGACTTCCGGAGCTCGTCGAGCACGAACTCCTGGGTGGTGGGTGGGCGTCGCATCGCACTCCAGTGCCTCGGCGTGGGTATGTCGATCCTATGGGTGAGCGAGGGCGGTTCGCGTTCTTCGAACGGTTGACCCGCCGTCTGGCAACTGTATATTGGATCCAACTTTCCCCCGGATGCAAGCCGACGGCGTCGGCGCGGAGAAGAGGTGGGTCCGAGCATGGAGCGTGCCCTGCCGATGGACGGCGTGGTCGTCGCGGACTTCAGCCGGGTGCTCGCCGGACCGTATGCGACCATGCTGATGGCCGACCTCGGCGCCACGGTCATCAAGGTGGAGCGGCCCGGCACCGGCGACGACACCCGGAGCTGGGGTCCACCGTGGACAGAGCACGCCTCGTCCTACTTCGAGTCGGTCAACCGCGGCAAGCGCAGCATCACCCTCGACCTCGCCGACCCCTCCGACCAGGAGACCGCCCGCGAGCTGGTCCGCCGCAGCGACGTGCTGGTGGAGAACTTCCGCCCCGGGTCGCTCGCCCGCTACGGGCTGGACTTCGACAGCGCCGCCGAGCTGAACCCGCGGCTGGTCTACGCCTCGATCTCCGGCTTCGGCAGCGGCGCCGGTGCCGACCTGCCCGGCTACGACTTCGTGGTGCAGGCGCTCGGCGGGCTGATGAGCATCACCGGCAGCCCGGAGGGACCGCCCACCAAGGTCGGCGTCGCACTGGTCGACGTGCTCACCGGCAAGGACGCCGCGCTGGGGATCATGGCCGCGCTGCGCCAGCGGGAGGCCACCGGACGCGGCCAGCACGTCGAGGTCAACCTGCTGTCGAGCCTGCTGGCGTCCCTGGTCAACCAGATGAGCGGGATGCTGGCCACCGGAGCGCCGCCTGGGCGGATGGGCAACCAGCACCCGAGCATCGCGCCTTACGAGACGCTGCGCTGCGAGGACGCCTACCTGGCGGTGGCCATCGGCAACGACGGGCAGTTCCGCAGGCTCGCCGACGCGCTCGGCCTGGTCGGGCTGGCCGAGGACGAGCGCTTCGCCACCAACGCGCAGCGGGTCGCCAACCGGCCCGCGCTGGTCGAGCTGCTGGAGAACGTGCTCGGCGCCCGCCCCGCCGCGGACTGGCAGGAGCGGCTGCAGCGCGCGGGCATCGCCTGCGGTCAGGTCAACGACCTCTCCCGCGCGGTGCACTACGCCGAGTCGCTCGGGCTGAACCCGCTGGTCGATCCGGGCCAGGGTGCGACGGCGCAGGTGCGCATGCCCATCGACTTCTCCGACTCCGCCGGCGTCAAGCCGCTCGCCCCGCCCCGCCTCGGCGAGCACGGCGAGCAGATCCGGGCCTGGCTGGCCGATCCCGCCGCCGGTCCACCGCCGGCCTGACGGCTGCCCGGCCACCGGACCGGCCGAGCCGCACAACCGTTCCTCCAGGAAGGAATCCCGCCATGAGCAGCAGCGGTGCCCGCCCCGCTTTCGATCCCCGCGACCCGCTCGGCATCGACGACGAGCTCACCACCGAGCAGCTCGCCATCCGCGACAGCGTCCGCGCGCTGTGCCGCGACCACGTGCTGCCGCACGTCGGCGAGTGGTTCGAGCGCGGCGAGTTCCCGCAGGCCAGGGAGCTGGCCAGGGAGCTCGGCAAGCTCGGCGTGCTCGGCATGCACCTGGAGGGCTACGGCTGCGCCGGGATGTCCGCCGTGGACTACGGCCTGGCCTGCGAGGAGCTGGAGGCGTGCGACTCCGGCCTGCGCTCGCTGGTGTCGGTGCAGGGGTCGCTGGCCATGTTCGCGATCTGGCGCTGGGGCTCGGAGGAGCAGAAGCAGCAGTGGCTGCCCCGGATGGCGGCGGGCGAGGCGATCGGCTGCTTCGGCCTGACCGAGCCCGACCACGGCTCCGACCCGGCGTCGATGCGCACCTCGGCCCGACGGGACGGCTCGGACTGGGTGCTAAACGGCCGCAAGATGTGGATCACCAACGGCACCATCGCCGACGTCGCGGTGGTCTGGGCGCGGACCGAGGACGGCGTGCGCGGTTTCGTCGTGCCGACCGACACCGCGGGCTTCTCGGCGCCGGAGATCAAGCAGAAGCTTTCGCTGCGCGCGTCGGTCACCAGCGAGCTGGTCCTCGACGACGTGCGGCTGCCCGCCGAGGCGCAACTGCCCGGGGCCGAGGGTCTGCGCGGGCCGCTGAGCTGCCTCAACGAGGCCCGCTACGGCATCGTGTGGGGCGCCACCGGCGCCGGGCGGGCGTGCCTGGAGGCGGCGCTGGACTACGCGGGCAGCCGCGAGCAGTTCGGCCGCCCGATCGCCGGTTTCCAGCTCACCCAGGGCAAGCTCGCCGACATGGCGGTGCGGGTGCAGAACGGCCGGTTGCTCGCGATGCACCTGGGCAAGCGCAAGGACGCCGGCACGCTGCTCCCGCAGCAGGTCAGCTTCGGCAAGCTGGACAACGTGCGCGGGGCGCTGGAGGTGGCGCGGACCGCGCGCACGATCCTCGGGGCCAACGGCATCTCGCTGGAGTACCCGGTGATCCGGCACATGACCAACCTGGAGTCGGTGCTGACCTACGAGGGCACCAGCGAGATGCACGCGCTGAGCATCGGCCAGGCGCTGACCGGGCTGTCCGCCTTCCGGGGCTGAGAAACGGGTGGTTCGAACAGAAAACGAACCGCGCTGACATTTGGGCGGGAACGAGTGGATCTCATTTCTCTCGTTCCCGCTTAAGTGTTGTTCTTGGAGAAGATTGCGCCAAGATTCGATCTCGTTTGGATAACGACAACCATTCTGATCGGCGATTCTCCGTGGTGCCGAGAAAAATCTCGATGGCGGAAGAGTATTGCGACTGCGCAGGCGGTTGTGCCTCCGCCCGGCAGAGTGTCAATTCCTCCCGATCAGGTAAGCGGTCTTCATGTTTCCCGGTTGTTCCGGTTCCGCCAGGGAGCCGAGCACCCCCACATGAGGGAGAGCTTCATGAAACGAGTTCGAGCTGCTTGGCGCCGACGTCGGACCGGCGCGGTGCTGGTCACCGCGGTCGGGGTGGCGCTGGCCACCGCGGTCGCGACTCCGGCCCAGGCAGACCGCGGTGTCCCCGCGGCCGGTGCCGAAACGATCATTCCCAACAGTTATCTGGTGGTGCTCGCCGACACTCCGGACACCCAGTCGGGGGTGGAGGCCATCGCCGAGAACCTGCTGGCCAAGTACCCCGGCGAACTGACCCGCACTTTCGACACCGCGTTGCGCGGCTTCTCGGTCTCCATGCAGGAGCCCAACGCCACGCGGCTGGCGCAGGACCCGGCGGTGGCCTTCGTCGAGCCCAACAAGCAGGTGCGGGCCATCGAGACCCAGCAGAACCCGCCTTCGTGGGGTCTGGACCGCATCGACCAGCGGAACCTGCCGCTGAACAACGCCTACACCTACGGGCCGAACGCGTCCAACGTGTCGGCCTACGTCATCGACACCGGGGTGCGCATCAGCCACCGGACCTTCGGCGGCCGCGCCAAGCACGGCTTCGACTCGGTCGACAACGACAACGACGCCAGCGACTGCAACGGCCACGGCACCCACGTCGCGGGCACCATCGGCGGTGCCGAGTACGGCGTGGCCAAGGCGGTCAACATCGTGGCCGTGCGGGTGCTGGACTGCCGCGGCAGCGGCACCACCGACGGCGTGATCGCAGGCATCGACTGGGTCACCAAGAACGCCAAGAAGCCCGCGGTGGCCAACATGAGCCTCGGCGGCGGCGCCAGCAACGCGCTGGACCAGGCGGTGCGCAACTCGGTCGGCTCCGGCGTCACCTACGCCGTCGCGGCGGGCAACGGCGACTCCTCCGGCAACCCGATCGACGCCTGCGGCTACTCGCCGGCGCGGACCCCCGAGGCCATCACCGTCGGTGCCACCGACAACGGGGACAACCGGGCGAAGTTCTCCAACTACGGCAAGTGCCTCGACCTGTTCGCGCCCGGCGTGAACATCACCTCGTCGTGGCACACCAACGACACCGCCTCCAACACCATCAGCGGCACGTCGATGGCGACGCCGCACGTGGCGGGTGCCGCGGCGCTGTACCTGTCGGCGAACCCGTCGGCGGCGCCGTCCGCGGTCGCGAGCGGCCTCACCGGTGCGGCGACCAGCGACGTGGTCAAGGACCCGCGCCCCGGCTCGCCGAACAAGCTGCTCTACACCGGCAGCTGACGGCGGTACCGCGACCAGCCCCTCCCGGCGGCCGCCGGGAGGGGTTCACCACACCGTGAACCCGCCGTCGGCGACGAGGTTGCTGCCGGTGACGAAGCTGCTGGCCTCCGAGGCCAGGAACACCGCGATCGGCCCGAGCTCGCGCGGTTCGGCGACCCGGCCCATCGGGGTCTGCGCGACCCACGTGCGGAACCAGTCCGGCTGGGACGTCTCGACCTGCCTGAGCAGCTCGGTGCCGGTGTAGCCGGGGGAGATCGAGTTGACCCGCACGCCGCGCCCCGCCCATTCCCCCGCCAGCGACTTGGTGAGCATGATGACCCCGGCCTTGGACGTGTTGTAGGACGCCTGCGGCTGCGGGTGGTTGGAGATCAGCCCCGACATCGACGCGATGTTGATGATCGAGCCCGAGCCCTGCGCGAGCATCGCCCTGCCTGCCTCGCGGCAGCACCAGAAGACCGCGTCGAGGTTGAGCCCGAGCACCGCGCGCCACGACTCGTCCGGCATCGACTCCGCGGGCTCGTTGCGGACCATCCCTGCGTTGTGCACGGAGACGTCGATGCGCCCGTGATCGGCCACGATCCGCGCGACACCGTCGGCGACCGCGCCGGAGTCGGTGACGTCCAGTGGCAGGAACTCGCCTTCCAGCTCGGCGGCGGCCTTCTCGCCGGTCTCCTGGTTGATCTCGCCGATCACGAGCCGGGCGCCCGCCGACCGAAGCGCTCTGGCGATCTCCAGGCCGATGCCCTGGCCGCCGCCGGTGACCAGCGCGACCTTGTCCCGCAACGAGAAGACCTCGGTTCCCATCGAATGCCAACCTCCCGCGAGCGCCGCCCGGTGCCGAACCCGATCAACGTAGCGGTGGCGGCAGCACCCGGTGCACCCAGTCGCTGGCGCGTTCATACGCATGGGCGAGTCGCAGCAGGTCCAGCTCGCCGTGGTTCGGGCCGATCAGCTGCACGCCCATCGGCAGGTCGGCGGCGCCGAAACCGGCGGGCAGGTTGATCACCGGGTGGCCGGACAACGTCCACGGCGCCACGGTCTCCATCCACCGGTGGTAGGTGTCCATGGTCCGGCCGCCGACCTCGCTGGGCCAGCGCAGCGCGGCGTCGAACGGGAAGATCTGCGCGGTCGGCGCGACCAGGAAGTCGTAGTCGTCGAAGAGCGCCGCGACGTGCGCGTGCCACTCGTCGCGGCCGGTGAGCGCCGCGGCGATCTCGCGCACCCCCATCCGCAAGTAGCCCTCCACCTCGAAGACCGCCTCCGGTTTGAGCGACGCGCGGGTGCTTTCGTCGGCGTGCAGCTCGTGCAGCGTCTGGCCGGTCATCCAGTGCCGCCACAGCAGGAACGTCTCCCAGGCCTGCTCGACGGGCAGCTCGCGCTCCACCGGCTCGACGACGCAGCCGATCTCCTCGAATGTGCCCAGCGCCGAGGCGCACACCGCCAGCACGCCGGGTTCGGTCGGCAGGTAGCCGCCGAAGTCGCCGAGCCAGCCGATCCGCAGGCCGTCGACGCGGTGCTCCAGCGGTTCGGCGAACACCGCGGGGTCCTGCTCGACGCCCAGCGGGGCGCGCGGATCGGGTCCGGCCATAGTGGACAGCAGCATCGCCAGGTCGCGCACGGTGCGGGCCATCGGGCCGGCCACGGAGGGTTCGCTGAGGAAGCCGGGTTTCGGGACGCGGCCGAAGCTCGGGCGCAGCCCGAGCACGTGGCAGAACGCGGCGGGATTGCGCAACGACCCCATGAAGTCGCTGCCGTCGGCGACCGGCAGCATCCGCAGCGACAGGGCCGCCGCGGCACCGCCGCTGCTGCCGCCCGCGGACCGGGACGGGTCGAACGGGTTGACCGTGGTGCCGAAGACGCGGTTGAAGGTGTGCGAACCCAGGCCGAACTCGGGCACGTTGGTCTTGCCGATCACGATGGCACCCGCATCGCGCATCCGGCGCACGGCGATCTCGTCGTCGTCGGCGGTCTGCCCGGCCAGGATCGGAGAACCCTTGCTGGTGGGGAATCCCTCGGCGTCGGCGAGGTCCTTCACCGCGATCGGGAAGCCGTGCATCCAGCCCTTGTACTCGCCGCGCGCCAGCTCCTCGTCGCGCTTCGCGGCCTGCTCGAGCAGCTTCTCGTCGTCGGCGCGCGACACGATCGCGTTCACCAGCGGGTTGAAGCGGTCGATGTGGTCCAGGTAGGTCCGCATCACCTCGGCACAGGAGACCTCGCGGCGGCGGATCAGCCAGGACAGCTCGACGGCGTCCAGCAACACCAGGTCCGAGATGCGGGAGGAGGGCAGGCCTGCCCCGGGTGCGATGCCCACGTCGGCACACATTGGACCGGCCGGTCACCCGCGTCAACCGGCATTCGGGGAGTCCGTGCGGTCGCTGTTCGTGATCGGTCCCGCGCCTCGGCGGCATCGGGAGGCGTTGGTCACGTTGCCGTTGTCCGCCGCCGACGGGGCGCGCAGGCTGGACTTTCCTGGTAGGACCAATCCTGGTCGTCCTGGCGGCCCGGGGTGGTGCTGCCCCCGAGCCCGCTGAGGAGCGCCGATGCCCGCAGCGTCCGTCGACGGCCGTCCGGTGACCGGCCGGCTCGCGACGACGCGGGTGCTCGGTTCGGTGGCGGTGGTGGTGGTGGGTGTCTGCGTCTCGCCCGTGTTCCTGGTCGGCGGCCTCGGCGTGCAGTTGCAGCAGGAACTGCGCTTCGGTGCGGCGACCCTCGGCGTCGCGGCGGCGGGTTTCTTCGCCGTGGCCGCGGTTTCCTCCCGGGTGATGGGCTCGGTCGTCGAGCGCATCGGGTACCGGCGCGGCATGCGGCTTGCCGCGGCGTCGAGCTCCCTGTGCCTGCTCGGCCTCGCGGTCGCGCCCTGTACCGGCTGGATGCTGGCGGTGCTGTGGGTCGCGGGCCTGCCCAACGCGCTCGGGCAGCCCGCGGCGAACGTGATGATCACCGAAGGCGTCCCGGTGCGCAGGCGGGGCCTGGGCTTCGGCGTCAAGCAGTCGGCCATCCCGATCGCCACCCTGCTGGCGGGCATCACCGTGCCGCTGGTGGCGCTGACCATCGGCTGGCGCTGAGTGTTCGTGTTCGCCGCGGTGCTCGGCGTCCTCGCGGCGCTCACCGTCCCGGCGGTGCCCGGCGCGGCCCGGGCGCCCGCAGGGCAAGGCACGAGCCGGGCGCCCGTCGGTCGCTTCGGCGCGCTGCTGCTGATCGCGATCAGCGGAGGGCTGGGCTCGGCCGCCGCCAACGCGCTCGGGGCCTTCGTGACCACCACCGCCGTGCACGTCGGGTTCAGCCCCGCGGCGGCCGGCCTGGTGCTCGCACTGGGTTCGGTGGCGGGGCTGACGATCCGGCTGCTCGCCGGTGTCGCGGCCGACCGCTGGAACCCCGACCTGCTGCGCGTGGTCACCGCGATGCTGCTGGTCGGCTCGGTCGGCTACGGGCTCATGGCGCTGGGTACGCCGCCGCTCCTCCTGGCAGGTGTGGCGTTCGGTTTCGGCGCGGGCTGGGCCTGGCCGGGACTGCTCAACTTCGCGGTCGCCAGGATCGCCCCGGACCGCGTAGCCCGCGCTACGTCGTTCAGCCAGTCCGGCGTCTACTTCGGGGGCAGCGCGGGACCGCTGCTCTTCGGCTTCATCGCCGAACAGGCCGGCCTCACCGCAGCCTGGCTGGCCGCCGGCTCGGCGGCGATCGTCGCGGCCGTCCTGCTGCTGTTCGTCAAGAGGTAGGGACTCCTAGCCCGGCTTGCGGGCCAGGCCGCCGTGGACGACGCGGTAGCGGGGGACCGCCGAGGCCTGGTCGGGATCGGGCCGCCAGTCGGTGACGTGGCTGGTGCCCTGCGGCACCACCTCGAAGTCGCCGAAGAGGGCGTCGATCCACCTCGCGGACCGGGCGACCAGCGGGTCGGCGGTTTCGGCGTAGAAGCGCTCCATGGTGCCCGCGGTCGCCGGGTCGTGGTCGGCGGTGAGGTGGGTGATCGCCAGGTGCGAGTCCGGCGCCAGCGCCTTGCGGTAGGTCTCGACCAGCGCCGCCGGGGAGTCGCGGTCGGGCACGAAGTGCAGCACCGCCGACATCAGCAGCGCCACCGGGCGGTCGAAGTCGATCAGCGCCTCCGCCTCCGGCGACCGCAGCACCGACTCCGGGTCGCGGCAGTCGGCCTCGATGATCGCCGCGCGCGGTTCGTCGTCGAGCAGCGACCGGCTGTGGGCGACGGTCAGCGGCTCGTTGTCGACGTAGAGCACCCGGAACTCCGAGGTGCGCCTGCGGGCCACCTCGTGCACGTGGCCGATGGTGGGGATGCCCGAGCCCAGGTCGAGGAACTGGTGCACGCCGTGGGCCAGCAGGTACTCGACGGCGCGGCGGACGAACGCCCGGTTGTCCCGGTACACCTCGGTGATCCCGGGAAGCTCGGCCTCCGCGCGCTCGACGAACCGGCGCTCGACGCCGAAGTTGTGGCTGCCGCCGAGGAACGCGTCGTAGATCCGCGCGGCGCAGGGGCGGTCGATGTCCATCTTGCGGGACATCAGGCGCTGCGTGTCGACCATGGCGGACCCCCGGCATGCCGCTGCTCACTACTCCTCGTGTAATCGTACCGTAATCAACCAATGACAGAGTGTGTTCACCCGGTGGGACGCAGGCCGGGGGCAGGAGCCGAACCACGCGGCGGGACGCGGCGGGCGGACGCGGGCGGTGGAGTCCGGCGGGACGAGCGACGACCCGGCGACGGGCTGACCGGAGTCGGCGAACCCGCGCGACCGGCGCCGTCGGCCGGTGGGCGAAGAGGAGCCGGGGGATGACCAGGCCGACGGCGGCCGGCCGACAACGCCGCCGACCGGCGGCATCGGCGGGATCAGCCGCCGTGGGCGCTGGTCTACGATCCCCCGGTCGAGGGACACAAGAGGGCGGGTGCTGATGGCGAAGACGAGGCGGGCCTTCCTTTTCGACCTTGCGGTGGTCGTGCTGTTCAGCTGCCTGTACGTGCTCGCGGTCCTCGTCGAGCCCGGGCCTCCCGGCATGTCGGGGTGGTGGACGCTGCTGTTCAGCTTCCCGGCGATCTGCACGCTGATGCTGCGCAGGCGGTGGCCGTGGATCCCGCTGGTCACCACGACGTCGGCGGCCATCGTGCTCACCCTGCTCGACCTCAGCTGGGGCCCGACCAGCTTCCCGATCCTGTTCTCGGTCTACTCGGTCTGCCGCACGAGCGGGCCGCTCGGCTCGACGGTCGCGGCGATGGTGGCGATGGTCTGGCCGTTCTTCTACTCGTTCCCCGCGCCGACCATGATCGAGGGCGTGGCCAGCGTGGTCTACGCGGGTGTGGACCTGTTCATGGTCGTCGGCTGGGGCTACGCGGCCCGGGTCGGCAGCCTGCGCGCCGCCCAGCTCGAACGCACCGTCGCGCTGCTCGACCAGGCCCGCGACCAGCTCGCGGTCGAGGCCGCGGCATCGGAACGGGCCCGCATCGCGCGGGAGTTCCACGACATCGTCTCGCACAACCTCTCGGTGGTCGCCCTTCGCGCCGGGGTCGCCCGCGCGCTGGTCGACCGCGACCCCGGGCACGCCCGCGAGACGCTGCGCGACCTGGAGGTGACCTCCAGCGCCGCGCTGAGCGAGATGCGCACGATGCTGGGCGCGCTGCGCGCCGACACCAGCGCCGGCGCCGTCACCGACGAGGCCGACCTGCAGCCGATGCCGCGCCTGGACAAGGTCGAGGACCTGATCGGGTCGCTGCGCGAGGCGGGTGTGTCGTGGCGGCTGGAACGCAGGGGCAGCATCCGCGAACTGGGGTCCGGGCTGGAGCTCACGGCGTTCCGCGTCGTGCAGGAGGCGGTGACCAACGTGCTCAAGCACGCCGGTCCCGGGTACGCCCGGGTGCTGCTGGAATACGGCACGGCCGCGCTGCGCATCGAGATCACCAACCACGTCACCGGCGGCCGCAGGCGCGGCAACGGCGCGCGCGGGCCGTCGTCCGGGCACGGGTTGATCGGCCTGCGCGAACGCGTCGCGCTGGTCGGCGGAACGTTCACCGCCCATCCGGTACAAGGCGGGTTCCACCTGGAGGCCGTGCTACCGTGCGCGGAAAATTCGGACCTGGTCTGAGCCGGAACTCCAGCCGGCACCGGGCCTGATCGGAGGGGGTCCGCCGATGCAGCCTTCGGACACGACGATCGTGGTCGCGGATGATCAGGCGATGATCCGCGCCGGCCTGGTGGCCCTGCTGTCGGCGGAGCCGGACCTGCGGGTGCTGGCCGAGGCCGCCGACGGGCAGGCGGCGGTCGCCGCCGTGCAGCGCCGCAGGCCCGACGTCGTTCTGATGGACGTCCGGATGCCGGGGGTGGACGGCATCACCGCCGCCCGCGAGATCGTCGACATCACCGACGGCCAGACCTCGGTGATCATGCTGACCGTCCACGACCTGGACGAGTACGTCTACGCCGCCCTGCGCGCGGGCGCGAGCGGCTTCCTGCTCAAGGACGCCCCGCCGGAGGAGCTGGTCCGCGCGGTCCACACGGTCGCCGCGGGCGACGCGCTGCTGGCGCCGCGGGTGACCAGGCGGCTGCTCCAGCGCTTCGCGTCGCTGGGCGTGCGCGACGCGGGCACCGAGCTCAGCGGCCTGACCGACCGGGAGCGCGACGTGCTGCTGGAGGTCGCCAAGGGCGGCTCCAACGCCGAGATCGCCCGCAACCTCGGGCTGGCCGAGCTGACCGTGAAGTCGCACCTCTACCACGTCATGCAGAAGCTGCACCTGAACTCCCGCACCCAGCTCGTCATCACCGCCTACGAGACTGGCCTGGTCCACCCGGGTCAGCGGGCGATGCCGCCGGCGCAGTGCAGGCGCGAGTCGGCGGGCTGACCCGGTTGATGTAATGAGGGCATGAGTGCACTGAAGGTCGGCCTGATCGGCTACGGCATCGCGGGAGCCGTTTTCCACGCGCCGCTGGTCGCGGCGAACCAGAACCTGCGGCTCGACGCGGTGGTGACCGCCAACCCGCAACGGCGTGCGGCGGTCGAGCAGGACCACCCCGGCACGGCGGTCGTCGACGACCTCGACGCGCTGCTGGAGCGCAGGCCTGACCTCGTGGTCGTCGCCAGCCCCAACCGCACGCACTACGAGCTGACCCGGGCGCTCGTCGACGCCGGAGTCCCGGTGGTCGTGGACAAACCGTTCGTGCCGACGGCGCAGCAGGGGCGCGAGCTGATCGAGCACGCCGCGAGCAAGGACGTGCCGCTGACGGTGTTCCAGAACCGGCGGTGGGACAACGACCTGCTGACGGCGCGGACGCTGATCGAGTCGGGCGAGCTGGGCGCGGTGCTCCGCTTCGAGTCGCGCTTCGAGCGCTGGGTGCCCACGCCCAAGCCGGGCTGGCGGGAGTCCGGTGGTGCCGAGGAGGCCGGCGGGGTGCTCTACGACCTCGGCAGCCACCTGGTCGACCAGGCACTGCTGCTGTTCGGTCCCGTCGAGTCGGTCTACGCCCAGGTCGACCGGCGCAGGGCCGGGGTGGAGGTCGACGACGACTCGTTCGTCGCGCTGGTCCACACCGGCGGGGTCCGCTCGCACCTGTGGATGAGCAAGGTCGCCGCCCAGCACGGCCCCCGGTTCCGTGTCCTCGGCGACCGCGCCGCCTACACCAAGTACGGGCTCGACCCGCAGGAGGCCGCCATGCGCGAGGGCGGCAGCCCGGCCGACCCGGGCTGGGGCGAGGAGCCGCGGGAGCTCTGGGGACAGCTCGGCACGATCGGCGAGAGCCGGACGGTGCCCACCGAGCCTGGGCGGTACCAGGCGTTCTACGACGCGGTGGTGTCCGCGCTGCGCGACGGCGGGCCGCTGCCGGTGGATCCGCGGGACTCGGTCGCGGGCATCGAGATCATCGAGGCCGCCCGCCGTTCGGCCGAGAACGGCACCGTCGAACGGCTGGAGCAGAACGGCTGAACGCTCCACGCGCGTGGGACTCAGGCCGGTTCTCCCTGTTCGAACAGGACAATCCGGCCGGATTCCGGCATGGCCGCCTGCGCTGCCGGCGCAGCCGAGCGCTGCTGCGAACCCCGTGCCCGAGTTGCGATCCCGCGCCCGCCTCCCACGCTGGGAGGTGGGCGTGGGATCGCGACGTGCTGGGTAACGGCGTGGTGAGGAGTACGCCGACGCGGCCTGAGGAGTTCGCCGATGACGACCACCGACACCTGGAGCACCTCGACCGACGTGGCCGAGCACCTCGGCCGGGACGAGCTGGAGCGGCTGCAGCTCTGGTGGCGGGCGGCGAACTACCTGTCGGCCGGGCAGATCTACCTGATGGACAACCCGCTGCTGGAAGAGCCGCTGCGACCCGAGCACGTCAAGCCCCGGCTGCTCGGGCACTGGGGGACCACACCGGGGCTGAACTTCGTCTACGCGCACCTGAACCGGGCGATCCGGCTGCGCTCGCTGGACATGATGTACGTGATCGGTCCCGGCCACGGCGGCCCCGCGCTGGTCGCGGCGGCGTGGCTGGAGGGCACCTACAGCGAGATCTACCCCGACGTGGCCCAGGACCACGAGGGTCTGCGAAGGCTGGTGACCCAGTTCTCCTTCCCCGGCGGAGTGCCCAGCCACGTGGCCCCGGAGACGCCGGGGTCGATCCACGAGGGCGGTGAGCTCGGCTACTCGCTCTCGCACGCCTTCGGCGCGGCCTTCGACAACCCCGGCCTGATAGTGCCCTGCGTGGTCGGTGACGGCGAGGCCGAGACCGGGCCGCTGGCGACGAGCTGGCACTCCAACAAGTTCCTCGACCCGGCCACCGACGGCGCGGTGCTGCCGATCCTGCACCTCAACGGCTACAAGATCGCCAACCCGGCGGTGTGGGCGCGCATCCCGGAGGACGAGCTGCTGTCGATGCTGCGCGGGTTCGGCTACGAGCCCTACGTCGTCGAGGGCTCGTCGCCGCTGCCGATGCACCACCTGTTCGCGGCCACTTTGGACCGTTGCCTCGACGAGATCGCCGCGATCCAGCGCCGCGCCCGCGGCGACGGTCACCCGTACCGTCCTAAGTGGCCGATGATCGTGCTGCGCACGCCCAAGGGCTGGACCTGTCCGGCGACCGTCGACGGCAAGCCGCTGGAAGGTTCGTGGCGTTCGCAC
The DNA here is from genome assembly GCF_000062885.1 of Saccharopolyspora erythraea NRRL 2338. NCBI lineage: Bacteria > Bacillati > Actinomycetota > Actinomycetes > Pseudonocardiales > Pseudonocardiaceae > Saccharopolyspora > Saccharopolyspora erythraea. Next base: position 2,099,067 of record NC_009142.1, read on the forward strand.
CAGGTGCCGGTCAGCGACCCCCGCAACAACCCGGAACACCTGCGCCTGCTGGAGGAATGGTTGCGCAGCTACCGGCCGGAGGAGCTGTTCGACGCCGGTGGCCGTCCGGTCGAGACGATCCGGGAAGGCAATCCCGTGGGGGAGCGCAGGATGAGCGCGAGCCCGCACGCCAACGGCGGTCATCTGCTGCGCGGCTTGCGGCTGCCGGACTTCCGCGACTACGCGGTTCCCGTGCAGGCGCCGGGCGCGGACAAGGCGGAGGGGACCCGGGTTCTGGGCCGGTTCCTGCGCGACGTCCTGCGGCTCAACTCCGCGCAGCGCAACTTCCGCGTGTTCGCGCCGGACGAGAACAACTCCAACCGGCTCGACGCCGTCCTGGAGGCGTCCCCGCGGGCCTGGGTCGCCGAGACCGAGCCGGACGACGAGTCGCTGGCCCCGGGCGGGCAGGTGATGGAGATCCTGTCCGAGCACACCTGCCAGGGCTGGCTGGAGGGCTATCTGCTGACCGGCAGGCACGGCTTCTTCTCCTGCTACGAGGCGTTCGCCCACATCGTCGACTCGATGGTCAACCAGCACGCCAAGTGGCTGAAGGTCAGCAGGCACCTGCCGTGGCGCAGGCCCGTCGCGTCGCTGAACTACCTGCTGACCTCGCACGTGTGGCGCCAGGACCACAACGGTTTCTCCCACCAGGACCCGGGTTTCATCGACCACGTGGTGAACAAGAAGGCAGAGATCGTCCGGGTCTACCTGCCGCCGGACACCAACACCCTGCTGTCGGTGTCCGACCACTGCCTGCGCAGCCGCGACTACATCAACCTGGTCGTCGCGGGCAAGCAGCCCGAACCGCAGTACCTCGACATGGAGTCGGCGATCGTGCACTGCGAGAAGGGGATCGGGATCTGGGACTGGGCGAGCACCGACTCCGGCGGCGACCCGGACGTGGTGATGGCCTGCGCGGGTGACGTGCCGACGATGGAGACGCTGGCGGCCGTGGACATCCTGCGCGGCCACTTCCCGGACCTGCGCATGCGCGTGATCAACGTGGTGGACCTGATGCGGTTGCAGGACGAGCGAGAACATCCGCACGGGTTGTCGGACGCGGAGTTCGACAGCCTCTTCACGCGCGACACCCCGGTGATCTTCAACTACCACGGCTACCCGTGGCTGATCCACCGGCTGACCTACCGCAGGCACAACCACGAAGGCATGCACGTGCGCGGCTACAAGGAGGAGGGCACCACCACGACGCCGTTCGACATGTGCGTGCTCAACGAGATCGACCGCTTCCACCTGGCCATCGACGTCATCGACCGGGTGCCGCGGCTCGGGCCGCGCGCCGCCTACGCGCGCGAGCACCTCAAGGGAAAGCTCATCGAGCACCGCCACCACGTGAGAACCCACGGCGAGGACATGCCCGAGGTTCGCGACTGGGAGTGGCCGTCGTGATGCGGGTGCTGACCGTCAACGCCGGATCCAGCAGCCTGAAGCTGCGCGTGCTCGACGGGGACTCGGTGGTCGCGAGCCACGACGTCCAGCGGTGGGACGGCGAACGCGAACCGATCGCCGAGTTCATCGACGAGCACGGGGCCGACGCCGTGGGCCACCGGGTCGTACACGGCGGGACCGAGGTGACCGAGCCGGTCGTGGTCGACGACAAGGTCCTGGAATACCTGGACTCGCTGACCGACCTCGCGCCGCTGCACCAGCCGCGGGCGCTCTCCGGCGTCCGCGCGGCGCTGGAGGAAGCGCCGGACACGCCGTCGGTGGTGTGCGTCGACACCGCGTTCCACACCACGCTGCCCGAAGCCGCCGCGACCTACGCGCTGCCGCGCGAGTGGAACCGCGAGTGGGGAATCCGCCGCTACGGGTTCCACGGTCTCTCGCACGGCTTCGCCGTCCTGCGGGGTGCCGAGCTCGCCGGGCTGGAGCCCGGGAAGGGCCGGGTGCTGAGCTGCCACCTCGGTGCCGGGGCCTCGCTCGCGGCGGTGCGCGACGGCAGGTGCGTGGACACGACGATGGGCTTCACCCCGGCCGAGGGACTGGTGATGGCCACGCGCTGCGGGTCCACCGACCCCGGCTTGGTGGAGTGGCTGATCGACGTCGCGGGCGTCGAGCCCGGCGAGGTGTTCGAGACGTTGCAGAAGCGCTCCGGGATCGAGGGCCTGTCCGGGGTCTCGGCGGACCTGCGCGACGTTCTCGCCGCGAGCGGCCGGGGCGACCGGGACGCGGCGCTGGCCTTCGACGTCTTCACGCACAGCCTCGTGCGGCACGCGGGCGCCATGGTCGCGGTGCTGGGCGGGCTGGACCTGCTGGTGTTCACCGGCGGTGTCGGCGAGCACCAGGCCCCGGTGCGGTCGTCGCTGTGCGAGGCGCTGGGTTTCCTCGGCGTCACGCTCGACCGGGCGCGCAACGACGAGGTCTCGGCCGACGCCGACATCAGCGGCGCGGACGCGGAAGCGCGCACGGTCGTGGTCTCGGCCCGGGAGGACCTGGAGATCGCGCGGCAGACCCGGGCAGCACTTGCTGCTTGACGGCAGTCGTCAAGTACTTGCTACTTCGTGTCAAGTAGCAGGGAGGTGGCCCGTGGCGCAGGACTCGACCGCCGTGCACGCCGAGCTCGCCGGGGAACTGGTGCGGCTGGTGGGCGGCAGGTTGCTCGACCCGCTGGAGATCCTGCTCGACGGGGCCGGTACCGGTCCGCTGCGCGAGCGGGTCCGGGCCGACGCCGAGATGTGGGCGGCGCAGTCGCCGGGGTCCGCCGACGAGCCCGCGGTCGCGCTCGTCGCCCGCCTGCTCGCCGCGCTCTACCCGGGCGACGAGCCGTTCGACCCGCCGGAGAGCTGGTGGCGCACGCCGCTCGGGCGGGTCACCGCGCGGCGCGTCGGCCACCCGGCCCGGCACCACGTGTCGTTCGCGACGGCCGGGGCGATGCTCGGCATCACCCGCCAGGGCGTGCACGACCTGGTCGGCCGGGGCAAGCTCCGGAGGCACCCCGACGGCGGCATCGACTCGGAGTCGGTGCGGGAACGCCTGTGCGCACTCGCGGCATGAGCGCCCGGAAATCCGGTCCGAAGACGGGAGAGACATGGTTGCCGACCTGGTGATGCGCGGCGGTGCGGTTCCGATCCGGGTCCGCGACCACGACGGCGAGGGTCCGCCGGTGCTGCTCCTGCACGGCGCGGGCGGCGACCTCACCGCGTGGGACGCCTTCGCCCCGCTGCTCACCCACGCCCACCGCGTCGTGGCGATGGACCTGCGCGGCCACGGCGAGTCCGGCGACGGGCCGTGGACGTGGGACGCCGTGCTGGACGACATCGCCGCCGCGGTGGACGGTCTCGGCCTGGAGAACCCGCGGGTGGTCGGGCACTCGCTCGGCGGCATGCTGGCCGGGATGTGGGGACGCCGCCGTCCCGGCTGCCCGGCGGTGGTGAGCCTTGACGGCCACCGCTCCAGCGCCACCGAGCCGCGGCACTACCTCGGACTGCCCGAGGAAAAGGTGCACCAGCAGCTCGAACGCCTCAACTCCCTGTTCTCGGCCCGGCTCTCGTCGTTGCGCCGGCCCGGCCCGGAGGTCGCATCGGCGCTGCGGGAGGCCCCGGAGTTCGCCGACTGCCTTCCGGTCTTCGAGCAGGTCGGGTGCCCGTTCCTGGTCGTGCTCGCCGGGCGCGAGGTGCCCGGCCTGCCCGCGGAGTTCGCCGAGCTGATGGCCGGGTACCGCGCCGGGCTGCGGCGCGACCTGGCCGCGCTCGGCGAACGCAGGCCGAACGTGCGCGTCACCGAGGTCGAGGCAAGTCACGGCATGGTGGTCGAACGACCCGAGGCGGTCGCGGAACTCGTGCTGGATTTCCTCGCCGCTTCAGCGCTTGCGCGCTGAGGAGTCCCAGAGCACGCACTCCTCGCATTGACCTCCTTTCCATCGAAAGGATGGGGATTCCTACCGCGCCTGTCGGCGCGAGTTTCGCGTCGACAGGCGCCTCGGTGGGTTCCTGCTTCACAGCGCTCAGCCCCCGAACTCGGGTGGTCTTACGTGCGCTCCACAGGCTGTGACCGCCAGTCCAGCGGCCTTGGCGATGTTGACCGCCGCGTTGATGTCGCGATCCAGCCACACCCCGCATGCCTCGCACTGCCAGACGCGTACGTGCAGCGGCTTCGGGCCGTCTTTCACGCCACAGTGCGAGCACACCTGGCTGGTGGGCTCGAACCGGCCGATCCGGACCACCTTGCGCCCGTACAGGACGGCTTTGTATTCCAGCATCGCCACGAACCCGGACCACCCCGCGTCGTGGACGGACTTCGCCAGCCGCGTGCGCGCGAGTCCCGACACCGCCAGATCCTCCACCGCGACCGCTTGGTTCTCGCGGATCAGACGGGTGGAGAGCTGGTGGTGGAAATCCCGGCGCGCGTCCGCGACCCGAGCGTGTGCCCGGGCGAGCCGCTGTCTGGCTTTGTCCCGGTTCTTGGAGCCCTTTTCCTTGCGAGACAGGGCCTGTTGGGCCCGCTTGAGTTTCTTCTCGGCACGGCGCAGGAACTTCGGCGCGGTGACCTTCGTGCCGTCGGAGAGGACCACGAAGTGCTTCAGTCCCAGGTCGACGCCGATCTCCGGTGCGGCGTCGGTGATTGCTTCTGGATCGGTGTCAACGACGAACGACGCGAAATACCGTCCGGCCACATCCTTGATCACAGTCACGCTCGACGGCTTGCCGACAAGCACACGTGACCACTTGACGGCCACGTCGCCGATCTTCGGCAGACGCAGTTTTCCACCACTGGTGGTTGACCATCGGGCGTTGGCGGTGAACCGGATCGACTGGCGAACATCGCGCCGTGTCTTGAACCGGGGTGCCCCCATACGTCGGCCCTTGCGCTTGCCTGCCAGCGAGTCGAAGAAGTTCCGGAAGGCTTGTTCGGCGTCCCGAAGCGCCTGTTGCAGCACCACTGCCGATACCTCAGCCAGCCACCAGCGTTCGGCGGTCTTCTTCGCCCGGGTTATCAGCAGCCTCGACAGCTCGGCTGCCTTCGGAACAGGCGATCCTGCCTGGTACGCATCGTGGCGTGCCCGCACGGCGTCGTTGAACACCACACGGGCACACCCGAACGCTTTGGCCAATGCGGCCTGCTGTCCCGAGGTCGGGTACAGGCGGAAGCTGTACCGAAGCTGCACATCGTGATCATATACCGTGCGTAATCGAGGCTTTCCGCAGCGTGTTCATCGGCTGCCGGGCGAACGGGAGGTGGCGCAAGGCGGATTGGGCTGGTCGCCGTCTTGAAGGCGATGTGTAGACCACGCGGCGAAGCCCGGCAAGAGCTGAGACAGGGACCTCGACGGGGCGGTCCTGCCGTTCTATGTACTGACGTAGTACCGAGATCGGTGCTCCGCCGACCGACCCGGCGAGGTACGAGCCGACCACAACCTCCTAACCGCCCGTGCCGCGCCACCACTGGCAGCAGGTGCGCCGCCGCATCCACGGCCCGTCACGGCCGCGATCGATGTCGAGCAGCTCCGCCCGGCCGGTGGCGGCGCGCAGCTCCCGCGCGGAGCGCACCACGTCGCCGGGCATCCCGCCGCGTTGCAGCCGCCACAGCACCGTCGCGATCGACCCGACCGGGTTGCCCCAGTACTCGTGGCTGCCGGGCTCGGGTCCGCCCAGCGCGTGCAGAGCCTCGGCCAGCGGCGTGAACGCGTCGCTGAGCTGCCGCCACCAGTCGGCCGGGCCCGCGTCGGCGGGCAGCGCGCCGGTGGTCCGCAGCGCCGACAACCGGCCCTCGCCGGACACGACGACCCGCAGTCCGTCCAGCCTCGGGATCTCGACGCCGAGGTGGTACTCGGGCACCGTGGCGCAGCAGGCGAGCCAGCCGAACCTGAAGGCCACCAGCACGATCCCGGCGCGCCGGTGGCGGAACCCGCCGCGTTCCTGCCACTCCTCGACGCAGCGGCCCAGCCACGGACCGGCCGGGTCGCAGAACTCCGGCCATCCGACGGTGGGCACGTCCGAGGGCGGAACCGTCCCCGGGCGGGGGAGCAGCCGGTCGCACTCGCGCACCCGGCCTCGCAGCACCGCGGCCGACGGCCGCGCCGCCTCCGCTTGCACCGGCGTCTCGATGGTCCCGACCTCCTGCCCGGATCGGGCAGCCGGCGTGGGAGGCACGCCGACCGCCTCGGTCAAGCTATCCGAACGCCCTTGGTGAGGCCGCGCACCGGGGTCCGCAGCCGCCGGGCGCTGATCCACACCGAACCCGCACCGAGCAACACCTGGAACCCCAGCCCCCACGGCCACACCGCGCGCGCCGCGGGCGCCTCGGGCACCGGGCCGAAACTGGCGTAGTCGCGGGTCGGCTGGCGGCTTTCGCGCACCAGGTACCCGATCGAGCTCAGCGGGTCCATCGACGTCTCGGGCTCCATCCGCTCGGTGATCCGGTTGTAGCGGACCGGCGGTTCGGGCGCGGAGTCGGCGAGGATCACGAACGGGTTCGGCGCCAGCAGCCACCAGACCAGCTCCGGGTGGGGCACCTGCTCCTGGTAGGTCTCGGTCACCGGCGGTCCGGGCAGCACGTTGCCGTTCTCGTCGGTCCGCTCGATCTGGTAGGTCCGCTGCTCCTCGGTCACGGTCAGCGACGCGGCCAGGCCGAAGGAGATCAGCGTGCCCACGGTGAGCGCGAAGACCAGCAGGTAGGACATCAGCGTCGCGGTGATCCCCCGAGCGAACAGCGCCGACAGTGCCTGCGCGACCGCGCACACCACGCCCATCAGCAGCGCGACGATGAGCACGACCGCGCCTGCGCGCAGCAGGCCGACGCCGCCCTCGATGATCGCCCACACCACGAACGGCAGCGTCAGCGCCAGGAAAACCAGCGCGGTGCCCCACGCCGCGGCGAGCTTGCCGACCGCGATCTCGCCCGCCGAGAGGCGGGTGACCTGCACGGTCGCCAGCGTGCCGCGTTCGCGGTCGCCGTTGATCGACTGCGCGGTGAGCGCCGGCGCGACAAGCAGCGACAACCCGAGCACGAAAAGCATGACGCCGCCGAACAGCGGCACGCCCGGACGCACGTGCTCCTCGTCGAGCACCAGAAGCCCGATGCGCAGCAGCACCGCGAACGCCGCGATCACGGCGAACCAGGACGCCAGCAACCAGCGCCAGCGGCCCGTGCGCAGCCGCACGCGGAACTCCTGCTTGGCAACGGTGGTGATCCCGCCCAGCGTCATCGTCGGTCCTCCGTGAATGCGAGGTAAGCGGATTCCAGGTGGTTGCCCGCCGGGCCGAAGCCCACGACGCGCACCTCGTCGGCCAGCAGGTCCCGCAGCAGGTCGGCCGCGGCCTGCTCGGACTCCAGCTCGACGTCGACCCCGGCGGGCGTGGCCTCGCCGGGCGAAAGACCACGGCTGCGCAGCGCGCCGGTGAGATCGCCATCGAGCGCGCGGATCCGCCAGGTCGAGCGGTGGCTGCCGAGGTCGGCCATCCGGTGCTCGCTGACGGTCGTGCCGCGGTCGACGAACACGACCCGGTCGGCGATCTCCTCCAGCTCGGTCAGGATGTGGCTGGACACCAGCACGGCGGTGCCCTCGCGCGCCTGCGCGCGCAGCAGGTCGCGCAGCTCGACCCGCGACCTCGGGTCGAGCCCGGAGGCCGGCTCGTCCAGCAGCAGCACGCTCGGCCGGTGCACCAGCGCCCTGGCGACGCCGAGCCGCTGCTTCTGCCCGCGCGAGAGCACGTGCACCGGCTGTGAGGCGAACTCGGCCAGGTGCACCAGGTCGAGCAGCTCCGCGACGCGCTCCCGCGCGGCCGAGGCCGGAACGCGGTAGGCCTCGCAGAAGAAGCCGAGGTACTCGTGGGTCATCAGCTGGTCGTAGACGCCGAAGGTGTCGGGCATCCAGCCGATGCGGGAGCGCACCGCGTCGGGGTCGGCCACCGGGTCCAGGCCGGCGATGCGCAGCTCCCCGGAGTCGGGGGCCAGCAGCGTCGCCAGCATGAGCAGCAACGTCGTCTTGCCCGCCCCGTTGGGGCCGACGAGCGCGGTCACCTCCCCGTGCGGCACGGTGAGGTCCATCCCGCGCACGGCTTCCACCGAGCCGAAGCGCCTGCGGACCTCCCTCGCCAGGATTCCGGCATCTTCTTCCACCATCCGGTACTCCTCTGCCGTTGATCTCGTCCCCGTAGGACGTGCCGGGACGGCAGGAGGTTGCAGGCGGGTACGGACGCGACGACATCGCGCTCCGTCCGCCGGGGCGGTGGCGTTTCAGCGCAGCGGCGTCTCGGCCTGCGGCACCGTCGGCCGGGCGGTGACCACGACGGGGCCACCGCAGTTCCAGCACTCGGGGGAGGCTTCGGGCAGGGTGCGCCCTGCGACGTCGCAGTCCGGGCACGTCCAAGCGGTCACGACCACGTGACCGGGGGAGTGGTGTCGGGGGCCGCTCATGAGATCACCGGGGAATCGTCGACGGGGGAAGAACCGACGGGTTCGGGGGCCGGCTCACGGATGCCCACGAAAACAAACGCCGCCCGCCAGGTCAACGCCCGACCGGGACCGGAGTCCCTGGACACCGCCCTCGGCACGGGGTGTCCTGGGTGACGGGGCCATTGACCACGGCCGATGGCCGACTGGTAGGTCGGAGGGGGCGCCGATGGCCACATACGAGTACGACTGCCCCGACTGCGGTCGCTTCGAGGCGCACGAGCCGATCGGCACGGCAGCCGACACGCACGAGTGCCCGGGATGCCGGGGGCAGGCGCGCCGGGTCTTCTCGGCGCCGCACCTGGTCGCCACGAACGCGCCGATGCGGCGGGCGCGAGCGCTCGAGGAGCGCAGCGCCGACGATCCCGCGGTGGTCTCGGAGATACCGGGCAGGCGGGCGCCCGCGCCCGCCCCGCACCCGGCGCTGAGCCGCCTTCCCCGGCCGTGAGACCGGTGCTCGCCCGGCTCGTCACCACCGTCGCGGCATAGGAGGTGTCATCGGTGGCATTCGTGGGACTGCTGTACGTGGGAGCGGTGCTCTTCCTCAACGGCGTGATGCTGCTGGGCAAGGCCGACCCCAAGTCGATCGGGGTTTTCAACATCTTCGTCGGCGCGCTCCAGGTGGTCACGCCGACCATCCTGATCACCGCCAACCTCGACGACCCCGTGACCATCCTCAACGCGTCGGGCATCTACCTGTTCGGCTTCACCTACCTCTACGTCGGCATCGGCCTGATCGGGGAGTTCGACAGCACCGGCGTCGGGTGGTTCTCGCTGTTCGTCGCGATCATGGCGCTGGGCTACTCGTTCGCGAACTTCCGGCTGCTGGGAGACGCCCCGTTCGGCGTCATCTGGCTCTACTGGTCGTTCCTGTGGCTGCTGTTCTTCCTCCTCCTCGGGCTGAAGATGGAACGACTGACCATCTACACCGGCTGGGTCGCGGCCATCGAGGGGTGGGTCACCGCGGCGATCCCGGCCTTCCTCACCCTCACCGGCTACTGGGTTTACCCGGACCGGATCGCCGTCGCCCTCGCCGTGTTCGGAGTCGTGGTGTTCGCCGGCATCTGGCTGTTCACCAGCGGCGCGATGCCGCGCCGCGCGGCGCGCGGACCCCGGGCGGCCCCGCCGCCCTCCCCGGCGCACTGAGGCCGGGATCCGGCCCAGCCGGAGCACACGCATCAGCGGGAGATGATTTCCATGCCAGAAGTGGTGTTCAGCGTCGACCAGTCGAAGTCGATGCGGGAGCAGGCGGTACCGGGCCACAACCGGTGGCACCCGGACGTCCCGGTGGCCGTGATGGTCCGGCCGGGCCAGGAGTTCCGTGTCGAGTGCCGGGAGTGGACCGACGCGCAGCTCGGCAACAACGACTCCGCCAACGACGTGCGCGACGTCGACCTTGACGTCACGCACATGCTCTCCGGCCCCATCGGCGTGGAGGGCGCCGAGCCCGGCGACCTCCTGGTGGTCGACATCCTCGACCTCGGCCCGGTGCCGCAGGAGGTGGGCGACGCCCCCGGCCAGGGCTGGGGCTACACCGGGGTGTTCGCCAAGGTCAACGGCGGCGGCTTCCTGACCGACTACTTCCCGGACGCCTACAAGGCGATCTGGGACTTCCACGGCCAGGTGGCGACCTCCCGGCACCTGCCAGGGGTCCGCTACACCGGCATCACCCACCCCGGCCTGTTCGGCACGGCCCCCTCCGCGGAGCTGCTGCAGCGGTGGAACCGGCGGGAGCAGGCGCTCATCGACACCGACCCGAACCGGGTGCCGCCGCTCGGGCTGCCGCCGTCGGCGGCGGGAGCGCTGGCCGGGCAGGCGACCGGTTCCGACGCGGAGCGGATCGCCGCCGAGGGCGCCCGAACGGTGCCCGCCAGGGAGAACGGAGGCAACCACGACATCAAGAACTTCACCCGCGGTTCCCGGGTGTTCTACCCCGTGCACGTCAAGGACGCCAAGCTCTCCGGCGGCGACCTGCACTTCAGCCAGGGCGACGGGGAGATCACCTTCTGCGGTGCGATCGAGATGGGCGGGTTCATCGACTTCCACGTCGACCTCATCAAGGGCGGCATGGAGACCTACGGGATCAGCACCAACCCGGTGTTCATGCCGGGCAACGTCGAGCCGCGCTACTCGGAGTTCATGACCTTCATCGGGATCTCGGTGGACCACGACACCGACACGAACTACTACCTGGACGCCTCGGTGGCCTACCGCCGCGCGTGCCTGAACGGCGTCGAGTACCTCAAGAAGTTCGGCTACAGCGGTGAGCAGGCGTACCTGCTGCTCGGGTCGGCTCCGGTCGAGGGCCGGATCAGCGGCGTGGTGGACATCCCCAACGCGTGCTGCTCGCTGTATGTGCCCACGGCGATCTTCGACTTCGACGTGCGGCCGAGCGCGGCGGGCCCGGCCAGGGAGGACCGCGGCCAGTGCGCGGTGACGTCCTGACCGCCGGGTGGCCCCGCCCGCCGAGGCGGGGCCACCCGCGGGAAGCAGGTGGGGCCGCCCGGCGTTGACCCTGGAACTCGACGTTTCGGAGGTCAGCATGAGCAGCGGCCAGAGCCAGGACGTACCGACCGAGGTCTCGCACAAGCGGGTGCGCGCATACCTGCGCGGCGGACTCGTGGCCGACACCCGGCGTCCGGTCCTGGTGTGGGAGCACCAGCACTACCCGACCTACTACCTGCCGGCCGAGGACGTGCTGGCCCGGCTCGAACCGACCGGAGCCACGCGGCGCTCCGGTCGCTTGGGCGACGGCACGGTCTACGACGTGCGGGCGGGCGAGGCCGTCGCCGAAGCGGCCGCCATCGGCTACCCGGAGTCGCCGGTGCCCGAGCTGCGCGGGCTCGTGCGGATCGCGTGGGAGGCCATGGACCACTGGTTCGAGGAGGACGAACCGGTCTACGTGCACCCGCGCGACCCGCACAAGCGCGTCGACGTGCTGGCCAGCTCGCGCCACGTCGTCGTGCGCATCGGCGACGTCGTCGTGGCCGACTCCCACCGCCCGCACATCCTGTTCGAGACGGGCCTGCCGCCGCGGTACTACCTGCCGATCACCGATGTCCGCATCGACCTGCTGCGCCCGTCGGACCACCGGACCCAGTGCCCCTACAAGGGCACCGCGAGCTACTGGGACGTCGTCATCGGCGACACCGAGCACGCGGGCATCGTGTGGTCCTACCCCGTGCCGCTGCCGGAGAGCCAGAAGATCGCCGGGCTGGCGTGCTTCTACGACGAACGCGTGGACATCACGGTCGACGGCGAACCCCAGCAGCGCCCGCGCACGCCGTTCAGCCCGGCGTCGTAGCCGCGGCTTCCGGGTTGCCACCGCTGAGTTCCAGGCTCATGGCGGCCCGAAGAACTCACACCGACAGGTCAGGGCTCGAGGGGTTCGACGTCGAGCTCGGCCAGGCGGGCGGGGTCGGCGATGACGTCGATGCCGACGATCCGGCCGTCCTCGACGGCGAAGCCGAACACCACGCGCGGCGTCCCGCCCGGTGCGTAGGTGGCCGCCAGGACGCCGTCGACGAGCGCGGGCTGCGCCCCGCGCGCGCGACCGGAGAAGGTGTCGGCCACCGCCGAGGCCCCGCGGATCTCGCCGGCCAGCAGCGGAGCGCCGTGCGCCCGGCTCGCCCCGGCCGTCTCCACCGCCGCGGGGTCGGCACGCAGCACGACGTCCGGGTCGAGCACCGCCAGCAGGGCGTCGAGGTCGCCGCCGCGGGCGGCGGTCAGGAAGGCGTCGACGACCTCGCGCCTGCGGGCCGCGTCGCCTTCGGTGGTGCCGGCTCCGCCGGCGGGGGAGGTGCCCTGCACCCGGCGGCGGGCCCGGCTGGCCAGCTGGCGCGCGGCCGCGGTGCTGCGGCCGACGACGGGGGCGATCTCGTCGTAGGGCACCGCGAACATGTCGTGCAGTACGAACGCCAGCCGTTCGGCGGGCTCGAGCGTGTCCAGCACGACCAGCAGCGCCTGCCCGACCGAGTCGGCCAGGACGGCCTGCTGCTCGGGCGTGGCGGGGTCCCGCCCGCCCGCGACCTCGTCGGGCAGGTGCACGCCCCGCGGGTCCTCGCGCCGCGACTTCCGCGAGCGCAGCACGTCCAGGCAGACCCGGCCCACGACGGTGGTCAGCCAGCCGCCCAGGTTGGCCACCTCGGAGGTGTCGGAGCGGCTGAGGCGCAGCCAGGCCTCCTGCACCGCGTCCTCGGCCTCGGCGTGCGAGCCGAGCATCCGGTAGGCCACCGCGCGCAGGTGAGCGCGGTGCGCCTCGAACCGGTCGGCCAGGAACTCGTTCTCGTCCATCGCTGCGGTCACATTCTCTCGGGACGGTCCGTCACAGGTGTTGACGGACGACGCGCATCGGATGTGACGAGGAGGGACCGCGCGGCTGTGACGAGATGCGACCCCACAGCCGTGGACGACCAGGAGTGGGATGCCGTCCCGCCCGGGGTGAACGGGGGCGCGCCGGGCGGGACGGCGGCTCAGAGGAGCGGCGCGGTGGCGGTGGGGGCGTCCGCCGCGACCTCCGCGAGTGCCTCGAACTCGGCGACGCCGTCGATCTCGGTGCCCATGGAGATGTTGGTGACGCGTTCGAGGATGACCTCCACGACCACCGGCACCTGGTGCTCCGCGGCGAGGTTCCCGGCCTTCTCGAACGCGGGCAGCAGGTCGCCGGGCTCGTGCACCCGGATCGCCTTGCAGCCCAGCCCTTCGGCGACCTTGACGTGGTCGACGCCGTAAGCGCCGAGCTCGGGGGCGTTGATGTTCTCGAACGACAGCTGCACGCAGTAGTCCATGTCGAACCCGCGCTGGGCCTGCCGGATCAGCCCGAGGTAGGAGTTGTTGACCACGACGTGCACGTAGGGCAGGTTGAACTGCGCGCCGACCGCGAGCTCTTCGAGCATGAACTGGAAGTCGTAGTCGCCGGAGATCGCGACGACCGGGGCTTCCGGGTCGGCCACCCGCACCCCGAGCGCGGCGGGCACCGTCCAGCCGAGCGGACCGGCCTGGCCGCAGTTGATCCAGTGCCGGGCCTGTTGCACGTGCAGGAACTGGGCCGCTGCGATCTGGGACAGCCCGATCGCGCTGACGTAGCGGGTCTCGGGTCCGAACGCCCGGTTCATCTCCTCGTAGACGCGCTGGGGCTTGATCGGGACATCGTCGAAGTGGGTGCGCCGCTGGAGGGTCTGCTTGCGCCTCCGGCACTGCGCCACCCACTCGCTGCGGTCGGGGAGCGTCCCTGCGGCCTTGCGCGCGCGGGCCACCTCGACGAACCGTTCCAGCGCGGCTCCGGCATCGGAGACGATCCCGTAGCCGGGCGCGAACACCCGGCCGATCTGGGTGGGTTCGATGTCGACGTGGACGAACGTGCGGCCCCGCGTGTAGGTGTCGAGGCCGCCGGTGTGCCGGTTCGCCCAGCGGTTGCCGATGCCCAGCACGAAGTCGGCCTCGAGCATCGTGGCGTTGCCGTAGCGGTGGGCGGCCTGCAGCCCCACCATGCCCGCCATCAGCGGGTGGTCGTCGGCGATGGTGCCCCAGCCCATCAGCGTGGGCACGACCGGGACGTCGACCAGCTCGGCGAACTCGACCAGGAGACCGGCGGCATCGGCGTTGACGATCCCGCCGCCGGCGACGATCAGCGGGCGCTCGGCGGCAGCCAGCATCGCCAGCGCCTTCTCGGCCTGGGCCCGGGTCGCCGCCGGCCTGGCCAGCGGCATCGGTTCGTAGGTGTCGGGGTCGAACTCGATCTCGGCGAGCTGGACGTCGACGGGCAGGTCGATCAGCACCGGACCCGGCCTGCCGGAGCGCATGAGGTGGAAGGCCCGCTGGAAGGCGCCGGGCACCTGCGCGGGTTCCAGGACGGTGACCGCCATCTTGGTCACCGGCTGCGCGATCGAGGAGATGTCGACGGCCTGGAAGTCCTCCTTGTGCAACCGGGCCACCGGAGCCTGTCCGGTGATGCACAGGATCGGGACCGAGTCGGCCGAGGCCGAGTACAGGCCGGTGATCATGTCGGTTCCGGCGGGGCCGGACGTGCCGACGCACACGCCGATGTTGCCCGGCGCGGTCCGGGTGTAGCCCTCGGCCATGTGCGAGGCGCCTTCGACGTGGCGGGCCAGCGTGTGCCCGATCCCCCCGCGGGCGCGCAACGCGGCGTAGAAGGGGTTGATCGCGGCGCCGGGGACGCCGAACGCGTGGTCCACCCCCTCGCGCTTGAGGATTTCCACGGCCGCGGCGGCGGCGGTCATCTTGGGCATGTTCGGTTCTTCTCTCCTCAGGATTTCCGGCCGCGACCGGAGAGTTCTTCGGCCAGCTTCAGCAGGGCCGAGTGGTCGAGGCCGCCGTCGCCGCGCGCGACCAGGGCGGCGACGAGCTGCGACACCACCGCACCCAGCGGCAGCACCACGCCCGACTCGCGGGCGGTCGACTCGACGATGCCGAGGTCCTTGTGGTGCAGGGCGAGGCGGAACCCAGGCGTGAACTCGCGGGCGAACATGCCCGCGGACTTGCGGTCGAGGACGGCGCTGCCCGCGAGGCCACCGGCAAGGACCTTCGTCGCGGCATCGGTGTCGACGTCCTGGGCCTCCAGGAACACGATCGCCTCGGCGACGAGCTCGAGGTTCCCGGCGACGATGAGCTGGTTGGCCGCCTTGACCGTCTGCCCCGCGCCCGCGGGGCCCACGCGCACGATCGTCTTGCCGACCGCGTCGAGCACCGGCCGGGCCGCCTCGAAGTCCTCGGGCGCACCGCCGACCATGATGGACAGCGCGCCGTCGATGGCGCCCTGCTCGCCGCCGCTGACCGGAGCGTCGAGCACGCGCACGCCGAACCGCTCGGCCGTGGCGGCGACGGATTTCGACGTCTCCGGGCGGATCGTGCTGCAGTCGATCAGCAGCACGCCTTCCTTCGCACTGGCCAGGACACCGCCCTCGCCGAGCACGACCTCCTCGACGTCCGAGGAGTCCGGCAGCATCGTCACGACGACGTCCGCCGCGCGCACGGCCTCGGCGATCGAGTCCGCCGCCCGGCCGCCCTGCTCGACGAGCCTGTCGACCGGAGGACGGCTGCGGTTGAAGCCGATCACGTCGAACCCGGCTCGCACGAGGTTGCGGGCCATCGGCCCGCCCATGATGCCCAGCCCCAGGAACGCAACAGTGGTCATGGAAATCTCTCCCTGGTCGCTTGCGCAGCGCCCGCACGGTTTCACATTGCGGAAGAATACTTCTGTGTGGTGAAAACAGACGCTAAGCTGACGCCCTGCGTCGCGTCAAGCCCGGCGTGTTCAGGCTGCGCGGAGGCGGCTCCTCGTCGCCAGTCCGCCGCGTCGTGAACCGCCTGGTGCACCGTCTCTCGTCGCCAGTCCCGCCGGCTTGCGATGTCAGTCCGTCGGTTCGCGACCCATTTGGTGTGCTGCCGATTGGAGTAGAGTCCTCCGGCGAGCCGTCGCCGCGCGACGCGCCCCGGTGGCCCGATTCGCGATTCCGCGATCGGGCCGGAGAAGATGGATCCGTTCCAGTTTTGTTCTCAACAATTTGTTGAGTTTCCTGGTCGGAAACAATTGCGAGACCATTCGCGAATTCCGCTCGCGAGCACTTGCTTGACGGGATGGGTGCCCCGACTCACACTCAGGTCCCACATAACGAAAGTGTACTTCCGCATCGCGAAAGAAGCTACTCGTGTCCCAAGTTAGCGCTCCCCCGAGCAAAAGACGGCTGAAGAACGTCCTCTCCTCGCTGTTCGTCCAGGTCCTGATCGCCGCGGTCATCGGCATCATCGCCGGGCACTTCTGGCCCGACTTCGGCGAAGCCCTGAAACCGGTCGGAGACGGGTTCATCCGCCTCATCAAGATGGTGATCGCCCCGCTCATCTTCTGCGTGGTCGTCGTCGGCATCGCCAAGGCCGGCGACATGCGTTCCGTCGGCCGGATCGGCCTCAAGGCGCTGATCTACTTCGAGATCGTCACCACCGCCGCGCTCGCGCTCGGTCTCGTCGCGGGCAACGTGTTCCAGCCGGGCGCGGGGCTCAACGTCGACCCCAGCACGCTCGACACCTCGGGCGTGGAGGAAAAGACCCAGGGCGGGCAGATGCCCGGCCCCGCCGAGTTCGTGCTGCACATGATCCCCGACAGCGCGGTGGGCGCCTTCGCGGAGAACGAGCTGCTGCAGGTCCTGCTGTTCGCGGTGCTGTTCGCGTCGGGCCTGCTGCACGTCGGCATCGACCGCGCGCCCCAGGTCTTCAACTTCATCGAGCAGGCCGGCGAGATCATCTTCAAGGTCATCGGCTACGTCATGCGGCTGGCGCCGATCGCGGTGTTCGGTTCGATGGCCTACCTGATCGGCCAGTACGGGCTCTCGTCCCTGTCGACCTACGCCAAGCTGATCGGCGCGTGCTACGGGTCCGCGCTGCTGTTCATCGTCCTGCTCGGCATCCTCATGCGGGTGCTCACCGGGCTGAGCCTCGTGCGGTTCCTGCGCTACACGCGCGAGGAGTTCGCGCTGGCCGTCGGTACCGCGTCCAGCGAGTGCGTGATGCCGCGCATGATGGAGAAGCTGGAGCGGGCCGGGTGCCGCAAGGAGGCCGTCGGCCTGGTCGTGCCCACCGGCTACTCGTTCAACCTCGACGGCGCGTCCATCTACCTGTCGCTGGCGACGCTGTTCATGGCGCAGGCCGTGGGCGTCGACCTAACGATCGGGCAGCAGGTCACCGTCGTCCTCGTGCTCATCCTGACCTCCAAGGGGATGGCGGGCGTGCCCGGATCGGCCTTCATCGCGCTGTCGGCCACCGCCTCCGCGGTCGGCGTGATCCCGGTGGCCGCGGTCGCCCTGATGCTCGGCGCCGACCGGATCATGGACACGATGCGGGTGGTGACCAACCTGCTCGGCAACTGCGTCGCGACCTTCATCGTGTCCAAGTGGGACAACGCGCTGGACCAGAACCAGGCGCGGCAGGTCCTCTCCACGCCGGAGGCGTCTTCCAAGGAGCTGCAGTCCGAGGACGAGTCCGGTGAGCAGTCCGGTGAGCAGTCCGGTGAGCGCGTCCCCGCCATGGCCGGCGATGCGGAGCGCGGCGCGGGAACGCCGGTCGTCGCGACCGAGAGCATCCCGGCTCAGCAGGCGCCGGGCGACGACGCCACGACCAAGGCCTGACACGCACTTCGGCCGTCGCTGTCACGTCCTCTCCCGGCGGTTCGTCATGGAGGTGAAGGACGGATTCCACCGGAACGAGGAGAGACCATGCAGGCACGGATGAACAACCCCGCGACGCTGCTCCCGGGGGTCATGGAGGCCATCCAGGCCCTCATCAAGGCGGCGCACCAGGGCGGGGTCCCGGAGCGGACGCTGGAGCTGGTCCACCTGCGCGCGAGCCAGATCAACGGCTGCGCGGCGTGCGTCGACTTCGGCGTGCGCACCGCGAAGAAGTCGGGGGAGACCGACGAGCGCCTGGCCACGACGGCGGTCTGGCGGGAGTCGCCCTACTTCACCGACGCCGAGCGGGCCGCGCTGGCGCTGGCCGAGTCGGCCACCCGCCTCGCCGACCACCCCGGCGCGGTGCCCGACGAGATCTGGGACGCGGCCGCCGAGCACTACGACGAGGAGGAACTGGCCGCCCTGGTCCTCTGGATCGGCGTGACAAACCTGTTCAACCGGATCAACGTCACGCTCCGGGTACCTGCGGGCACGAACTTCTGACCGGGCTCCGAGGTCGATCCCTGCCGTGACCGCCCGCCGCGCACCGCCGCGGCGGGCGGCTCTGTCTCCGCACACGGGCGACAGCCCGCACCGGCTGCGATGATGAGCCGATGCGTCTGGTCGATCTCAGTCATGTCATCGAACCGGGGATGGCCACCTACCCGGGTTTGCCGGGGCCGGAGATCTCCAGCCACCTGAGCTTCGACGACTCGCGTTCGCACTACTCGGCGGGCACGGAGTTCACCATCGGGCGGATCAGCATGGTCTCCAACACCGGTACCTACCTCGACACCCCCGCTCACCGCTTCCGCGAGGGAGACGACCTGTGCCGGCTGCCGCTGGAACGCTGCGCGATGCTGCCCGCCGCCGTCGTCGACGGCGGTGACAGCGCCATCGGTGCCGACGCGTTCGAGGGTGTCGATGTCGGCGGGTGCGCCGTGCTGCTCCGGACCGGCTGGGACCGGTACTGGGGCACCGACCGCTACGGCGCTCCGGAGCATCCGCATCTCACCGAAGCCGGCGCTCGGTACCTGGTCGATCGCGGCGTCGCGCTCGTGGGCATCGACTCGGTCAACATCGACGACACCCGCACCGGCGACCGGCCCGCGCACACCGTCCTGCTGGGCGCCGACGTGCCGGTTGTCGAGCATCTCACCGGCCTGGGCGCCCTCCCCGCGACAGGAGCCCGGTTCACCGCGGTACCTCCGGCCGTGCGCGGGCTCGCGACCTTCCCCGTGCGGGCTTTCGCGACCATCCGGTGATGAGGCCGTAGAGCCCTCGCTCAACCAGCGCCCGTCCCCACCACCAGCGTCGCTTCGGCCGCGCCAAGGGTGGGGTGGCGGGCCCGCAGCCGCACGGTGCCGGTGCCGTCGGTGCTGCGCAGCCACACCGCCCCCGCGCCGCCCGTGTCCGCCAGGGGAAACGGGTTGCTGCCGACCAGCACCGCCGGGCCGTCGAGTTCCAGGGTCACGGCGCCGGAAACGTACGCGCGGGGAGCGCCGTGTTCGTCGACGGCCCGCAGTTCTGCGCGGGTCGCGTCGATGCCGCCGCTGCGCAGGGCTTCGCCGTCGAGCCGCAGCGAGAGCCGGTCGCGGCTGCGGTCGGCGGAGAACCTGCGGCTGAGCACGACGCGACCGCCGAGCGCGCCGTCCACCCGCAGCTCGACAGCGTCACCCGCGGTGGACAGGTCGGCGAAGAACGGCGGATGCGGCAGGTGCGGGAACTCCTCGCGCGCGGGTGCCAGCGTCGCGTGGTGGGCCCCGTCCAGGTACAGCTCGAGCCGTTCGAGGTTCGACCAGATCGCCGCCCGCGCGCCGAGTTCCGTCACCGGGCTCGGCGGTCCCAGGTCCCAGTAGAACGACGGCTCGATCACCGGGCGCCGCCTCGGATCGACCTGCGCGCGGTACATCGCCGCCCCCGGCTTGGGAATCCGGAACAGGTCGACCACGCCGGGCCACTTCACGCCCAGGAAGACGTTGCCGTTGCCGGACGGGTAGTCGATGCCCGCCCACGCCAGCACTCCGGCGTAGCGCTGGTCGGACCGGCCGCGGTCGTGCACCCGCGCGTGCGCGAGAGCCTGGCCCTGCTGCACGTCCTGCGGGTCGGTGCGGCGGTAGAACCTGGAAGGTCCGGACAGCGTGCCGATCGCCTCGCTCACCAGGTACGGCAGGTCGTCGCGCGGCGGCGCCAGCTCGGGGCGGAGCGTGCCGTCGCGGGCCGTGCTCGCCGAATAGTCGTTGTAGCCGAACACGTCGTGCTGGAAGTCGCTCGTGCCGTGGTCGGCTCCGTGCATCGCGCCCGTGGTCTGCCGGGAGTCGTCGAGCGACCTCGCGAGCAGTTGCGTGCGGGTGTAGAACTCGGCGTTGCCCGGCGTCTCGTTGAGCCGGACGCCCCACAGCACCACCGACGGGTGGTTGCGGTCGCGCACGATCATGTCGTGCACGTCGCGGTAGGCGCGCTCCAGCCAGTCCGGGCCGCCCAGGTACTGCCAGCCCGGCGGCTCGTCCCACACCAGCAGCCCGAGCTCGTCGCAGGCGTCCAGGAACTCCTCGTGCTGCGGGTAGTGCGAGCAGCGGACCATGTTGCAGTTCAGCTCGTCGCGCAGGATCTCGGCATCCCTGCGCTGCACCCGCGCGGGCATCGCGCCGCCGGCGAACGGGTGGAACTGGTGCCGGTTGAGACCGAACAGCTGCAGCCGCTCCCCGTTGAGGTAGAAGCCCGACCGCTCGAAACGGGCCTCCCGGAAACCCGTGCGCACCGAGTGGTCGTGGACCGGCCGTTCCTGCTCGCAAAGCGTGACCACCACGTCGTGGAGCGCGGGAGCGTCGACGGACCAGAGCTCGACCCCGGTCAGGCCCGGCATGTCCAGCGCCACCTCGTGCCTCCCCGCCGGAAGGGGAGGGAGCCGGGTGGTGGCCGAGCCGATCGCCGTGCCGTCGCGCCGGAGCTCGGCGTCCACGCGCAGACCGGTGGCGGCCCGCCCGAGGTCGAGCTCGCAGCGCACCCGGAGTCCGGGACCCGCGAGCACGTCGTAGGGCCTGGCGAACACGTCGGCGATGTGCACCACCGGCACGCTGACCAGCTCGACCTCGCGGTAGAGGCCGGCGGGCTGCCAGAAGTCCACGGCGCTGCTCGGGCGGTCCAGGCCGTGGTTCGGCGGCACGTCGGGCCGGAAGGAGCCGTCGACCACCACGTCGAGCGTGTTGTGCCTGCGCAGCAGGTCGCCGACCTCGTACTGGAACGGGAGGTAGCCACCGGCGTGCTCGGGCAGGACGTGGCCGTTGAGCACCGGCCGCGCGGCGGTCAGCGCGCCCGCGAAGCGCAGGTAGTGCCGCAGTCCCGGCTCGGTCGTCGACTCGAAGTGCTTGCGGTACAGCCACCGGCGCTCCCACGACGCCGGGTCCCACTGCCGCCAGGAGAGTTCGGCAGCGGTGTGCGGGAGGTCCACTGAGGACAGCGCGCCGTCCGGTGCGCCGCCCTCGCCGGACGGTCCGAACAGCCAGTCGCGCGACAGCGGGGTCCGCCGCCGCGCCGGGCCGGTCGCGGCCCCCGCCGCCGGGCCGTGCAGCGAGAGCACCGCGACCGCCGCGACAGCGGCGCGGTGCAGGACGCGCCGCGAGAACCTCGCCGGGAAAGGGGAACTGGACATGGCAGCCGTCCTCTCCGAGCACGGTTGTCGGTGGCCGCGATCCGCGAGAAGGGGAGAGGTCGATTCGAGCACGCCGGGCGCCGCGGAGCCAGGACCGGCGCCGATGTTCGCCCTGCTGGAGCAGATGCGCGTATCCCGTGCGGTGCGGGCCGACCAGCTTGCCCCTCCGGTAGACCACCGCGTCCGTGAAAAGGCCGCGCCTCGCCACTGGCGGCAGGCCAGGACCCGGATGCGCCGGCGGCGGGACTCACGAGCGGTGGTTGGCGCTCCACTCCTTGAGGGCCTCGGCCGCCGACTTGCGGGTCTCCTGGTCGACGTCCTGCGGCGAGGGCTGCACTCTCGTGTCGCCACCGACGGAGGGCGGCTGGGCCGGATCGAAGTCGGCCCGGGACCCGCCGCGGTAGCGCCCCTCGTCGGGCTCCGGTGCCGGTGGCGGCTCGTTCTCCGGCAACGGGTCTGGGAGGACCCGCGGGTGGGAGCCCGGGTAGTGGTGCTGCCGGGGGTACGAGGGCTCGTGCGCCGCGACGGAGGGGTGGGCAGGCGGGCGCCCGTAGGTGGGTGGGTCGGTCCGGCGCGGGCGGCGTGCCGGCCGTGGCGGTCTGCCCTGGTTCTGCACGCCGGATATGTAGAGCCCCTCGAGGATCAGCACGATGATGCCCACCACCAGCGCGGCGGTGGCGATCCACATCGCGACCGCGTTCGCCGCGAACCACCACAGGCCCGCCGCGACTCCCGCCGCGCCGCCCGAGACGACGGCCAGCAGGTGGAAGAGCAGGTGCACGCCGTAGCCCTTCACGTCATCGACACCTCCTGACCGCTTCGTCGTGCCCGGTCCCCGACGTGGTCGGCGGGACCGCCGACGCGGCGCGCACGCCGCGCGTGCCCGGCGAGCCCCGATTCGCCCAGGACAACCCGGGTTACTCCGAAGACGCCTGAGCGGGGCCGGCGGGTTGTCCGGGAGCGGGCCACGTCACACCAACGAAGCAAAGGCCGCCGGTGCGGCGCGGAAATCCCGGCCCCGATGGTAGCCCGCGATGCGCGCGGTTTGCCCGATCAAGGCGGGTTGGGCGGATTCGGCGCGAGGGGTTTTCGCACGTGTCGGCGACGTGGGTCGTTCATCACCTGTTCGGGGGCGTGTCGAATCCTCTGCCAGCGGTTCTTCCGCGCCGGTCCTACGGTTGGGACAACGAAGCCCGCGTCAGGAGCCGCGAATCGTGCGTCGACGGCTCGCGCTCAGGGGAACGCGCGGATCACGGCGGGCTGCTCAAGCGCGGGGGGTGGTGCCGGTGGTCAACACGCTGGCCGTGTTCGGGGTCGCGGCGACGACGGGGACAGCGGTGATCATGGGATCGCTGCTGGGCATGTGCTGGGTGGAGCGGAAACTCGTCGGCAGGAGACCGCGCGTGCCCGCGGTCTCCGCCGCCGTGCTCGCCGGGGCCTCCGCACCGGATCGAGCCGGCGAGGTCCCGGCCGGCCCCGCGGCGGCCGTACCGGATCAGGCCAGGGCAACCGCCCCGAGCGCCAGACCTGCCTCGCCTGCCGGGCCTGTCCCGAGCGCCAGACCTGTCCCGACCGCCGAGCGTGTCCCGGCCGCCGCACCGGCCCGCGGGGCGGCGCCCCGGCATCGGCGGGCCGAGCCGGCCAGGCCCCGCATCGCCCGGCTGGGCGTGCCCGCGTTCTCCGGACTGCTGGTCCTGGTGGCGCTGTTCGCCAGCACCGTTTCGGCCGGGCTCGGCGCGTCGGGACCGGGTCCGGTGGTGCGCACGCCGGCTCGCCCGAACCGCCACGTCGCGACCGCCCGGAGGCGGCGGGCCTCCCGACCGGGCGATGCCGGCGTCACGGCCTCGCCCGGGGTCGGGTCCGCGCAGGTCAGAGGGTCCGGAAGTCGGCGAAGTCGAACCCGGGCGAGACGACGCAGCTGACCAGCGTCTCCGCCGTCGCCGAGGCCGTCGCGCGCTGCCAGGTCCCGCCGGGCACCACCGCCTGGGGCACCTGCCCCGCGCCTCCGCCCAGCACGACGGTCCCGGGCTCCTCGCCCGGCCGCTCACCGGTACCGCCGAGCGACAGCGTCAGCGGTCCGCCGCGGTGCCAGAACCACAGCTCGTCGGAGGCCACGGTGTGCCACTCCGAGGTGCGCCCGGGAGCCAGCAGGAAGTAGATCGAGGTGGCCGTGGGCCGGACCTCGGCGGACCGGGAGACCTCGACGCCGCTGGCCCAGGTGCGCCGGAACCAGCCGCCCTCCGGGTGGGGGAGCAGGTCGAACTCCTCGGCGGTGCGGCTGCGGGTCTCCAGCGACAGGTAGGTTCCGGCGACGTCGCGGCGCGCGTACCGCAGGCCGATGACCGCAGCCCGCTCGATGGGCCCGTAGACGTGCGGGAAAAGCACGTCGGACGAGACGCCCGGGGGCGGCGCGGGGTCGGCGGCCTCCCACCGCACCGGCGCCGACAACCGCGACGGGTCCAGCTCGACGGCGACCATCGGCTCGTCGCACGCGCGGTAGAGCGCGTTGGCGACCGCGAGCGTGGTCGGCACGTCCGGCGAGCAGTGCACGAACCCCTCGTCCGCCAGGCTGGGGGCCGTGATCGGCTCGGTCGGGTCGGCGCGGAACGCGCTCAACGGCATGAGGTGCAGCAGCGTCGATCCAGTCACCACGACAGTGTCCCTGACGGGCGGTGCCCGGCGGCGTCCCCCGAGAGGCCGAGATCAGCGGCGGCCGGCCGGCTGTCGGCGGCCCACCGCGCGATCGTTCGCGCCGCATAGGATCGCCTTGCCGCGAAGTCCAGGTGAGGAGGAGCGATGGCAGTTCGGGTGGCCGTGCTTGACGACTACCAGCGGGTGGCGCGCGACTACGCCGACTGGGACTCGTTGCCCGCGTCGGTGGAGTTCTTCCACGACCACGTCGCCGACCGCGACGAGCTCGTGCGACGGCTCCAGCCGTTCGAGGTGATCGCCGCGATGCGGGAGCGCACGCCCTTCCCGCGGGAGGTCCTCGAAGCGCTGCCGAACCTGAAGCTGCTGGTCACCACCGGGATGCGCAACGCGTCGATCGACCTGGCCGCGGCTTCCGAGCTCGGGGTCACCGTCTCCGGTACCGGCGGCAGCGGTTCGGCGGACCGGTCGTGGCAGCCCACCGCGGAGCTGACCTGGGGCCTGATCTTCGCGGTCACCCGCAACATCCCGCTGGAGGACCGGACGCTGCGCGAGGGCGGCTGGCAGCGCACCGTCGGGGTCGAGATCGGCGGGCGGACGCTGGGCCTGCTCGGGCTGGGCAGGCTGGGAACGCAGGTGGCGGCGATCGGGCGGGCGTTCGGGATGCCGGTGATCGCCTGGAGCCAGAACCTCACCGACGAGGCGGCCGAGGCCGCCGGTGCCCGGCGGGTGGACAAGGAGGAGCTGTTCGCCTCCTCCGACGTCCTGAGCATCCACACGGTGCTCAGCCGCCGGACGCGCGGGCTGGTCGGCGCCGCCGAGCTGGCGCTGATGCGGCCGACGGCCTATCTGATCAACACCTCGCGCGGGCCCATCGTCGACGAGGCGGCGCTGCGGGAGGCGCTGCACGCGGGGCGCATCGCCGGCGCGGGCATCGACGTCTTCGAGCGCGAGCCGCTGCCCGCCGACGACCCGTGGCGCGGTGTGCCGCGCACGGTCCTGACCCCGCATCTCGGGTACGTGACCGAGGGGACCTACCGGGCCTTCTACGCCGACACGGTGGAGTCCATCGGCGCGTTCCTGGAGGGAGCGCCGGTCCGCGTCCTCAACGCGGGCTGACCAGCATCCGTCCGGTCGGTCGGCTCGCGCGCCGACCGGCCGACGCGCGGCGTCGGCGCCGCGCGCCCCGCTACCGCTCAGAGAAAGCGTCCTTGACGGCCGGAGAGACGTAGCTCACAGTCGTCATACCAACCAGTCGGTCTGGATCTGTTGCCGAACCGAGGAGACAGCCGATGACCTCGAGCGAGCAGGCGGGCACCCGTGACCGCGCCTCCCGCAAGCTGATGATCGCCGCGCTGATCGCGTCGTCCATCGAGTGGTACGACTTCTTCATCTACGCCACCGCCGCCGCACTGGTCTTCGGGCCGCTGTTCTTCCCCGACTCGACGCCGCTGATCGGCATCCTGCTCTCCTTCGCCACCTTCTGGGCGGGCTTCGTGTCCCGGCCGCTGGGCGGGCTGGTCTTCGGCCACCTCGGCGACCGCATCGGCCGCAAGCCCGCGGTCGTGACGTGCCTGGTCATGATGGGCGGGGCGACCTTCCTGATCGGCGTCCTGCCCGGCGCGGCCACCATCGGCGTGCTCGCGCCCGTGCTGCTGGTGACGCTGCGGTTCCTGCAGGGCATCGCCGTCGGCGGGCAGTGGGGCGGCATCATCCTGCTGCTCACCGAGAACTCCGCGGGCTCGCGCCGCGGCCGGGCGGGCACCTTCGGCCAGATGGGCGTCCCGCTCGGCGTGATCCTCGGCAACGCGGCGTTCCTGCTGGTCGGCGCGACCCTCCCGCACGAGGCGTTCCTGTCGTGGGGCTGGCGGATCCCGTTCCTGGCCAGCGCGGCGCTTGCGCCGGTGGTGCTGTTCATCCAGCTCAAGGTCGAGGACACCCCGGTGTTCCAGGAGCTCAAGCAGCGCAAGCAGCAGGAGGCCGCGCGGGTCGAGCAGGCGCCGCTGATGGAGGTCCTGCGCTCCCACAAGCGGACCGTGCTCCTGGGTGCGGGGCTGCTGTTCGCCACCAACGCGGTGTTCTACATCAGCATCTCGGGCCTGCTGGCCTACGCGACCACCGAGCTGGGCATGGACCGAAACGCGTTGCTGCTGCTGGCGCTGGGATCCTCCGCGGTCGGCGTCGCGACGATCTTCCTCAGCGGCGCGCTGTCGGACCGGTGGGGCAGGCGGCCGCTGATCTTCGCAGGCGCGGCGCTGCTGCTGGTCTGGGCTTTCCCGTTCTTCTGGCTGGTCGACACCGCGACCTTGCTCGGCGTCGCCGTCGCCACGACCGTGGGCAGCGTCGGGTCGAGCCTGACCTACGGCCCGCTGGCGGCCTACCTCAGCGAGCTGTTCGAGCCGCGCGTCCGCTACTCGGGCGCGTCGCTGGCCTACCAGCTCGCCGCGATCCTCGTCAGCGGCGGCACGCCGTTCATCATGACCGCGCTGCTGGCCGCGACGGGGACCTCGGCGTCGGTGGCGGCGTTCCTGTTCGCCATGGCGCTGGTGACCCTGCTGTCGGCGTGGGGGCTGCGCGAGACGCGGCCCACCGCGGCGGCCGACCCGGCGGCTGCCCAGGTCGCGCAGGCGTAGCGCTCAGCCGGTACGAGAACGGGGGCGGTGCGGATCACTCCGCACCGCCCCGTCCTCGTACGCCGGTCACTCGAACACGATCACGCTCCGGGCGCCGTGCCCGGCCTTCATCTGCGCGAAGGACTCACCGATGTCGTCCAGCGCGATCCGCTGCGACACCAGCGAGTCCAGGTCCAGCGTCCCGTCCCGGTAGTGCTGGAGCAGCACCGGGACGTCGACCCGCGGGTCGGTGCTGCCGTACATGCAGCCCCGCAGCGTGCGGGCGAAGTGGCCGATCTCCAGCGCGTTGAAGGTCACCTCGTCGGAGACCGCGCCCAGCCCGACGATCGTGGCCTGCCCGCCGCGCCGGGTCGCCGACCAAGCGCCCCGGATGGTCTCGGCCCGGCCCACGCACTCGAAGGCGTGGTCGGCGCCGCGGCCCTCGGTGAGCTTGCGGATCCGCTTGCTCAGGTCGGCCGACGGCTCCAGCGCGTGGGTGGCGCCGAGCCGCCGGGCAAGGTCGAACTTCTCCACCGCCGGGTCGACCGCGATGACCGGCCCTGCCCCGGCGATCCGCGCGGCCTGCACCGCGCACAGCCCGATGCCGCCGAGCCCGAAGACGACCACGCTCTCACCGGGACGCACGCGCGCGGCGTTGAACACCGCTCCGGCGCCCGTCAGCACCGCGCACCCGAGCAGCGCCGCCTGCTCCAGCGGCACGTCCTCCGGCAGCGGGATGCAGGCGTTGGCGCCGACCAGCGTCTCGGTGGCGAAGGCCGCGGTGCCCAGGCCCGGGTACACCGGGGTGGTGTCGGCGAGCGCGCCGTAGGGCTGGCCCATCGCGTCGCTCGCGCGCGGGCAGAGGTAAGGCTGGTCGTGCGTGCAGAACCAGCATTCCCGGCACGGCGGAGTCCAGTTGAGCACCACCGGGTCGCCGGGGCGCAGCCCCTCGACGCCCTCGCCGACCTCGACCACCCGGCCCGCGCCCTCGTGGCCCAGCACCACCGGCGCCGGGTGCGCCAGCACGCCGGTCGCCAGCGACAGGTCGGAGTGGCACACCCCCGTCGCGGCCAGCTTCACCCGGACCCGGCCGGGTCCGGGTGCGGGCAGCTCGACGTCCTCCACCCGCAGCTCGCCGCCGATCTCCCGCAGCACCGCTGCCTGTGCGGCTGTCATCAATGCTCTCCTTCGGTAGGGAGTGCCCCGACGGCGGGCCGCCGCGCGCCGGACAGGGGCTGGGACGCGGTGGGTCAGAGCTCGTCGGCGAGCCGGCGGACGCGTTCGATGAGGTTGGTGCGGCCCTGCGCGGTGCCGGCCAGCGGGGTGACGTTGAGGGTCGTCACGCCGGACTCCCGCAGTGCGGCCAGCCGCTCCTTGACGTGGCCCTCAGGGCCGATCAGCGAGGTCTTGACCAGCAGCTCCTTCGGCACCGCCGCGGCGGCCTCGTCCTTCTTGCCCGCCAGGTAGAGGTCCTGGATCTCCTCGGCCTCGGCCTCGTAGCCGTAGCGCCGGGCCAGGTCGTTGTAGAAGTTGCGGCCCTTGGCGCCCATGCCCCCGATGTAGAGCGCGAGCATCGGGCGCATGCCGTCGAGGTAGTCGTCCAGGCCCTCGCCGATGGCCAGGGGCGCCTGCGCCACGACGTCGAGATCGGGCAGGGACGCGTCGCGCTTGGCCTTGCCCGCCGACAGCGAGTCGCCCCAGACCTCGCCCGCCTTCTCCGGCACGTAGAAGATCGGCTCCCACGCCTCGGCGATCTCGGCGACCATCGCGACGTTCTTCGGGCCGATCGCGGCGATCATGATCGGGATCCGCTCCCGCACCGGGTGGTTGATCAGCTTCAGCGGCTTGCCCAGGCCGGTGCCCTGGCCCTCGGGCAGCGGGATCTGGAAGTGCTTGCCCTCGTGCACCACCTTCTCCCGCCGCCACACCTGGCGGCAGATGTCGACGATCTCGCGGGTGCGCCCCAGCGGCGCGTGGTAGGGCACGCCGTGGAAGCCCTCGATGACCTGCGGCCCGGACGCGCCGATGCCGAGGGTGAAGCGGCCCCCGGAGACGTAGTCCATCCCGGCGGCGGTCATCGCCGTCAGGGTGGGTGTGCGGGTGTAGATCTGCAGGATCCCGGAGGCGATCTCCAGCCGCTCGGTGCGGGCGGCGATGAAGCCCATCTGGCTCACCGCGTCGAAGGAGTACGCCTCAGGGACGTAGACGATGTCCAGCCCGGCCTTCTCGTAGCCGGCGAGCTCGTCGACGGTCTCCCTGAACCCACCGCTGTAGTTGAGCGGCATACCGATGCGCATGGTGGTCCTCTCCGTTGCGGCCCGCGGCGACGCGTTCCGGCTCCGCCGCCGAGGTGCCCAGAGGTTACCGCCGGGTAGACGGGTTCCGGGAGTCCCCGCGCGCCTCCGTCGCGCCCCTCTTCGGTGTGAAGCCCGGGGTGAACGCGGACACGTGTCCGGGAGTCCGGGAGAACCGATCCGGAATAATGGGACACATGTACCTATCGATGCCTTGCTCCCGGCCCGTCACCTGCTGTGCGCGCACGAACGCGGTGCGTCGCGTTTGCCCAGGTGCCGCATCGGGAACGGGTATCGGATGAGGCTGGGACTGCTGGACGTCGGATCGGCCGCCGCGCACCTGGAGGTGGTCGACCTCGACAGGAGCCGGCTTCCGCGCGCGTCCTGGAGCCACAAGGCGCGGACCCGGCTCGCCGAGAACACCGCACCTGATGGGGTGGTCACCGCCCGCGGCTTCGAGCAGGCCGAGTGCGCCGTTCGTGAGTGCGTCCGGGCAGCGCGGGCCGAGGTGCCGGACGTGCTGGTCGCCTACGGCACTTCCGCGGTGCGCGACGCGGTCAACGGCGTCGAGCTGAGGAAGCGCCTCGGAGACGTGGCGGGCGTGCGGATCGGCGTGCTCACCCCGCGCGACGAGGCCGCCCTGACCTACCACGCCGCGTGGCGCTGGCACGGTCGTGCGGGCGCGACGATGACCACCGTCGACATCGGCGGCGGCACCAGCGACGTCGCCACCGGGGACGGTCCCTACCCCGACGACGTGGTTTCGCTGCCGTTCGGCGCGGCGCGCCTGACCCGCCAGTACCTGCCCGACGACCCGCCGGGCCCGGAGCAGGTCGAGGAGCTGGTGTCGGCGATCCGCGGCGCCGTGCGGCGGTCGCTGCGCCACCTGGCGGGCACCGAGCTCGGGCACCCGGTGGCGCTGTCGAAGGTGCTGCGCCAGCTCGCGGTGCTGACCGAGAGCTCCGGAGCCCGCGCCGTGCGCCACCCCGACCGGCTGGCGCGGGCGAGCCTGGAGAGCTGGATCCCGAAGCTGGCCTCGCTGAGCCAGGCCGAACGCGCCAAGCTGCCCGGCGTGTCGCGCACCCGCGCGCGACGCATCCTCGCCGGTGCCGTCGTCGCCGAGGTCATCCTCGACGCGATCGGGATCGAGCAGCTCGAGATCTGCCCATGGGGACTGCGCGAAGGCATGGTCTTCCGCTTCGCCGAGGCGTGCGAGCGGGCGGGCGGGGTCTCCGGAGAGGCGCTGCACGCGGCGTCGGCGGAGATCTTCACCTGAGATCCCGAGCGGCTGACGGCGCTTCAAAGCTCCTTCGGCGCGCACCGCGCACCGGGTACCGGTGAGGACCGGCGCAAGATCCCCGGAACAAGTAGCGTCGGAAGCGTCAACCGCCGTCTAGTCAGGAAGGTCGCGACGTGGCCGTTCTGGTGCACATCCTGATCACCATGGTCGCGGTGTGGCTGACCACGCTGCTGCCCGGGATCACGCTCGGCGGGCGGGACACCCCGGCGCAGATCCTCACGGTGCTCGCGGTGGCGGTCGTGTTCGGGCTGGTCAACGTGGTGCTCAAGCCGATCGCCAAGACGCTGGGCTGCCTGCTCTACGTGCTGACGCTGGGCCTGTTCGGACTCGTGGTCAACGCGTTGCTGCTCTGGCTGACCAGCTACCTGGCGGGCGAGCTCGGCCTGCCGTTCCACGTCGACGGCTTCTGGCCGGCGTTCTGGGGCGCGTTGATCATCACGATCGTCAGCAGCGCGCTGCACGGCGTCGTCCGGCGGACGCGCACACCCGGGGAGGAGCGGCCGAGGGCCTGAGCGGCGCTCGGGACTCGCCCGGCGTGGTGCGCGGGGGTGGTCCAAGCGGCTGACGCTGCTTCAAATGCCGAAGAGGGCCTGATCGCGACCACTCCCGCGGCCGGAAGCGGCCGGCCGGAGCGGCCGTTGGAGTGGTCCGCCGGCGCGGGCGCGGACGCCGCGGTGATCGGCCGACTATCCTCCACGTGCTCGAAACCAGTCGTCGGAGTCGGGATGCGCTGCACTTTCCGGGAGTTCCAGGCCCTCGCCGGCTCGGGCGTCACGCGCGCCGGTGCCTCGGAGGCCGTCGCGTTCCTGACCGGCAGGCCGGGCTCCGGACCGCCGAGCATGCCCTACCGGCTCGAGGCCCGCTGGCAGGACGTGCTGACCGCGCTGGCGGGCGGTTCGGTGTACGGGTTCCTGCGGATCATCGACCCCGGCGCGGACGAGACGCGCGTGCTGGTGGCCGTCGAGCGCGGCACCGCCGTGCGGATCGTGGTGCGCGGCGAGGAGGTGGCGGCCGACCAGGTCCGCCCCGACGCGCCGTGGCCTGCGCTGACGGGCGCGCTGCCGGAGGCGCAGGCGGCCGAGGGCAGCGAGGTCACGCTGCCGAGCCGGATCCTGGCCGAGGCGCGTGCCGAAGCCGCCGGGCGCGGTGACGACCAGGTCGACTGGCTGGCCTACGAGCTCCGCCTGCGCGAGGTCCCGCCGGACGACGCCAGGGCGGTGGGAGCGCTGCTGCGCCAGTCCGACCAGGTGACCGCGCGGATCGGGATCGCGCTGTGCCGGTCCGACGGCACGCTGCTGCGCGCGCCGTCGGAGATCGAGGTGCTGCACTCGCCGACCGGCCGGGTCGCCGTGGTCCCGGAGGTCCCCGACGACACCTACGCGATGGTCACCCCCGCGAGCAGCTTCGCCCTGGGAAGGGCGTTGCAGCACTACACCGAGGTGCTGTGGGAGCAGGCGGAGGAAATCGACCGGCCGGCCTGAGAAGCTGTCTTCGAACTCAGCTCGCGTGGCGGTTCCGGTGGCGGAACCCAGGCGCTCTCTGGCTCCGGACGGAACCTACGCCGCGTCCAGCGACCGCCGCGTGCGCTCGGCGATGTCGGACCCGATCAGCAGCGACGCGGTGGCCGCGGGGGACGGGGCGTTGAGCACGTGCACCCAGTGCCGGTCCTCGACCACCAGGAAGTCGTCGACGAGGGTGCCGTCGGGCCGCACGGCCTGCGCGCGCACGCCCGCCTCGGCCCGGCGCAGGTCGCTGCCCTGCAGGTCGGGCAGCAGCCGCTGGGCCGCGCGCACGAACAGCGGCTTGAACGCCGACCGCGCGATCTCACCCGCGCCGGTCCGCCAGTACTTCCTGGCCAGCGCCCGCAGTCCCGGATCGGTCGCCAGCCTGCGCAGGTGAGGCCCGGACCACGAGCGCCAGTCGTAGCCCTCGCGCGAGAGCGCGGGCACCGCGTTGGGGCCGACGTGCAGGCTGCCGTCGACCATCCGCGTGAGGTGCACGCCGAGGAACGGGAAGGCCGGGTCGGGCACCGGGTAGACCAGCGCGCGCACCAGGTCGCGGGCGGCACCGGTGGTCTCGAAGTACTCGCCTCGGAACGGCAGGACGCGCGCGGGCGGCTCGGCCCCGGCGAGCTCGGCGACGACGTCGCTGTGCAGGCCGGCGCAGTTGACCGCGCGCCGGCTGCGGATCTCACCGGTCGTGGTCGCCAGCACCAGTTCCGCCCCGTCGGTGCGGACCCCGACGAGCTCGGTGCCGCGGTGCAGCTCGACCCCGCTCTCGGTGAGCAGCCCGGCCAACCGCCGGGCGACCGCCCCGAAGTCGGTGATCCCGGCGTCGGGCACCAGAAGGGCCCGGATGCCGCGCACGCGCGGTTCCCGTTCACGCAGGGCGGCGGGGTCGAGCTCGGTGACCCGCACGCCGTTGGCGCTGCCCCGCCTGGCCAGCTCGGCCAGCCGCGGCAGCTCGTCGGCCGAGGTCGCCACGACCACCTTCCCGGTCCGCTCGACGGGAATCCCGTGCTCGGCGCAGAAGGCGTACATCGCCTCGCCGCCCGCTCTGGCCAGGCGGGCCTTGCCGCTGCCAGGCGGGTAGTACAGTCCACTGTGGATCACGCCGGAGTTGTGGCCGGTCTGGTGCGCGCCCCAGGCCGGTTCCTTGTCGATCACCGCGATCCGCCGGTCGCGCCCGTCCCGCGCGAGCGCGTACGCGGTCGCCAGCCCGACGATGCCGCCGCCGATGATGGTCACGTCGTTGGTCGCCGTCATGGCCGCCATCCTCGCCGCCGCGACCGGCCGGTTCCAGTGCCGCCGCGGGCGCGTGGCGCGGGAGCGGGGATAGCTTGGAACCGACCGCCGGACTCTCGCGGAAGGGCGAGGACGTGGAACTGCTGCTGCTCTCCAGCTCGACGACGCACACCAGCACCTTCCTCGGCTACGCGCTGGATGCGGTGGCGCGGTGGCTGGACGGCCGCGACCGGCTGGTCTTCGTGCCCTACGCCAAGCGGGAGCACGACGCCTACACCGATGTGGTCCGGGATGCGCTCCGCCCGCTCGGCGTCCGGGTGGAGGGCCTGCACCGGGCCGGCGACCCCGTCGCGGCGGTGCGCGAGTCCGACGCCGTGTTCGTCGGCGGTGGCAACACCTTCCGCCTGCTCTCGGCCCTCTACGCGCACGACCTGGTGACGGCGCTGCGCGAGGCAGTCGGCGCTGGAACCCGCTACATGGGCTCCAGCGCCGGGACCAACATGGCCTGCCCGACGTTGCGGACCAGCAACGACATGCCGATCGTGCAGCCGCCGTCGTTCGACGCGCTCGGGCTGGTGCCCTTCCAGATCAACCCGCACTACATGGACCCGGACCCGGCGGGCACGCACATGGGGGAGACGCGCGAGGAACGCATCGCGGAGTTCCTGGAGGAGAACGACGTCCCGGTCCTCGGCGTGCGCGAGGGCGCGTGGGTGCGGGTGCGCGGCGAGCGCGCCGAGCTCGGCGGTGCCGCGGGCGCCCGCCTGTTCACCAGGGGAACCGGACCCCGCGAGCTGACCGCCGGCGCGGATCTCTCCCGCCTGATGGGCGAACGGCCGCGCTACGACGTCGGGTGAGCGACGGTTCCCCGTTCGCGCCGCGGGCTACCCGCGGTCAGACGACGCACCCGAAATAGGTAGTTCGGACCAAGGGGCTCACCCGAAAAGCCTTCAGGTGATCGGATAAGATCCTCCGAAGGGCACCATGATCACATTGTGCTAAGGTCCGAATCATCCTGCTGGGTGGTGCCGCAACAGCGGCGTTGAGGCGGGAACTGGTAGTGGTCCGGCTGCGAAACGAAGGTGCGACTCAATGGCCACGCCGACGGGCATCCCTCGTCCGAGGCGTCGGCGACCCGGCAGCTCACTCGCTCCGCACCGGGATCGCCCACGGACCCTTCCCGATGTGATACGCGGTCGTCCTCGCCCACCGCGAGTCAATCCCGGTCGGCATGCCCTCGGGCGGTTCAATAGTTCTGGAGCGCTGTGAGTCGAACAAGCAGTTCCGAGAGTAGTGACTACAGGACCATCCGGTCACGCCTGACCAGGGTGGTCATCCTGCCCAGCGTGGTGCTGCTGGTCATGTGGGCGGTCTTCTCCTCCTACACCATCTTCGAGGGCTTCTACCTGCGCACGGTCGGTCTCGGCGTGAAGGAAGCCTCGATCCCCGCGGTCAACAGCCTGGTGGCGCTGCAGAAGGAGCGCCAGCTGACGATGCTCAGCCTGGGCCACAGCCCGGCCGCCACGGCGACGCTGCCCGCGCAGCGGGCCGAGACCGACCGCGCCGTCGACCAGATGAAGTCCAAGATGCAGGGCCTGCTCTCCGGTGCGCCGGAGAACATCGTGCAGGGCGCCGACAAGCTCGTGTCACTGCTCGACCAGCTCCCGCAGGAGCGCGGTCGCATCGACGGGCACACCGCGAGCCCCGAAGAGATCTTCGACTACTACAACAGCGTGCTCGACGCCGGCGGCAACCTGTTCGAGACCCAGTCGCGGCTGGTGCCCGACGGCGAGTCGATCCAGGGCGCGCTGACGGCCACCGACCTGTTCCGGGCCGCCGACCAGATGTCCAGGGTCGCCTCCCTGGGCGGCAACGCGGTCGCCGCCGGGCGGTTCACCCCCGAGCAGCACACGACGTTCGTCAGCCTGGTCGGGTCCTACCGCTCCAAGCTGATCACCAACGCGCCGAACCTGCAGCCGCAGGCCAAGGCCGAGTACGAGCAGCTGCTCAACAGCGACGCGTGGCGCAACCTGCAGCAGCTCGAGAACCGGCTCATCTCCTCCCCGCGGCAGGACGGCGAGCTCGGCGTCAGCGAGCAGCAGTGGCTCGACGCCAGCAACCAGGTCGCCGACGAGCTGGTCAAGATCGTCACCTCGCACTCGACCCAGGCGGTCGAGCTGGTGCTGGCCAACGGCAACGCGCGCTACTTCGAGGTCATCATCGGAAGCGCGGTCGCACTGCTCGCAGTGGTGCTGGGAATCGTGCTGGCGATCCGCAACTCCCGCAGGCTGGTCGACCGCGCGCTGGTCACCCGGCTGGCGAACCTGCGCACCGACTCCCTGACCCTGGCCCAGGAACGGCTGCCCGACATCATGACCCGCCTGGAGCGGGGCGAGAAGGTCGACATCGAGTCCGAGCTGCCCGCCCTGGACTACGGCGGCGACGAGATCGGGCAGGTGGCCGACGCCTTCAACACCGCGCAGTTCACCGCGGTCTCGGCGGCGGTCAAGGAGAGCCAGGCCCGCGAGGGCGTCAACAAGGTCTTCCTCGGCATCGCCCACCGCAACCAGGGCTTGGTGCACCGCCAGCTCAAGGTGCTGGACAAGATGGAGCGCGAGGAGGAGAACCCCGAGCGGCTGGACACCCTGTTCCAGCTCGACCACCTCGCCACCCGGGCCCGCCGCAACGCCGAGAACCTGATCATCCTCGCCGGCGAGCAGCCGGGACGGCAGTGGCGCAAGCCGGTCCGCCTGGTCGACGTCCTGCGCGCCGCGGTCGCCGAGACCGAGCAGTACCACCGGGTTCGGGTCAACCAGGTGCCCGAGGTCGCCGTGCACGGCACCGCCGTCGGCGACGTCATCCACCTGTGCGCGGAGCTGATGGAGAACGCCACCGCGTTCTCGTCCCCGCGGTCCCAGGTCCAGGTGCACAGCAGCGACACCCCGCGCGGCGTGCTCGTGCAGATCGAGGACCAGGGCCTGGGCATGCGTCCCGCCGCCAGGGACGACGCCAACGAACTACTGGTGAACCCGCCGAGGTTCGAGGACATCACCCTGCGCGGTGACTCCCGGCTCGGCCTGTTCGTGGTCGCCAGGCTCGCCGCACGGCGCGGCATCGAAGTGGATCTCCGAGAGTCCGCCGAGGGTGGGATCGTGGCCTTCGTGCTGCTGCCCTCCGAAATCGTGGTGTCCGAGAAGGGGCACGAGGATCCGCCGGAGACGATGCGAGTGGCCGCGGCCAACCAGCTGTCGCCCATGGTTCCCCGCAACCGGGAGGACAGCACCCCCGCGACCGAGCGCGATCTTCCGGCACCCCGCAGGGAGGTCGAGCCGGTGGTCAGGAACGGGCGCAAACCTTCGGTGCCCGCCGAAACCCAGAACGACAAGCCGGAGTTCCCCTCCGTGGACCCGGACGGCAGGCCGCCGTTGCCCAGACGGCGACGGCAGCAGAACCTCGTTCCCCAGCTGCGAGACGAACCACTGGAGCAGCAGGAGGAGCGCGAGTACCAGGTCGACCATTCGCCTGAGCGGACCCGAGGCAACATGACAGCCTTCCAGCGCGGTACCCGCAAGGCACGTCGAAGCGACGACGGTTCCGACCGTGATTCCCTCCAGTGACCGAAGGGGCAGTGTGTGCATGAGCGAGAAGGTCGGCTCAGACGCCGAGTTGAACTGGCTGTTGGACGACCTGGTCCAGCGGGTCGTCGGGGCGCAGTACGCCGTCGTGCTCTCCTCCGACGGACTGCTGCTGGCCAAGTCCGCTGAACTGTCGGTCGAGGACTCCGAGCACCTCTCCGCGATGGCCTCGGCCTTCCAGAGCCTGGCCAAGGAGACCGGCAGGCACTTCAAGGGCGGCAAGGTCCGCCAGACCATCGTCGAGATGGACCACGCGTTCCTGTTCGTCACCGCCGCCGGTAGCGGCGCCTGCCTGGCGGTGCTCGGCGAGGAGGAGGCCGACGTGGGCATGATCGCCTACGAGATGAACCTGCTCGTGGTACGCGTGGGCAACTACCTCAGCTCCGCGCCTCGCGGTGGCGAGCCGGTCGACCTCAAGCAGGGCTGAGGCCCGACGATGATGGCTCGCGAGGACGACGTGTGGCTGGACGAGGCGGCGGGTCCGCTGGTCCGGCCCTATGCGATGACGCGGGGGCGGACCCGTCCGACAAGCCCCGAACTGGACATGGTCACGCAGGTCGTGACCGCCCGGCGCGGCAGCTCCGACCGCTCCGGCCTGTCGGTGGAACACCTGGACATCCTCGAGTTCTGCAAGCGGCCGCTGTCGATCGCCGAAGTGGCCTCCTTCCTCGACGTACCCCTCGTGGTGGGGAAGGTGCTGGTGGGCGACCTCATCGAGCGCGGCGACCTCATCGCGGGCTCGGCGTCGTCCAGGACCGCCGAGATGCCGAACCGAAAACTACTCCAGGCGGTGCTCGATGGTGTCCGCAGGCTCTGACCAAGCGCCCAAGGGGGATTCGATGTCCGAGACGCTCACCGCACCGACAGCGGTGAAGATCGTCATCGCCGGCGGGTTCGGTGCGGGCAAGACGACGATGGTCGGATCGGTGAGCGAGATCGTGCCGCTGCGGACCGAGGAGGTGCTCACCGAGGCCAGCGCCGGGGTCGACGACCTGGCGGGCATCGAGCAGAAGAGCACCACCACCGTCGCGCTCGACTTCGGCCGCATCACGATCAACCCGCAGCTCGTGCTCTACCTGTTCGGCACGCCCGGGCAGGACCGGTTCTGGTTCATGTGGAACGAGCTCGCCCGCGGCGCGATCGGCGCGGTGGTGATCGTGGACACCCGGCGCATCGAGGCCAGCTTCCCGGCGATCGACTTCTTCGAGAACCGCGGGATCCCGTTCATCGTCACGGTGAACCAGTTCGACGGGTCGATCCCCTACGGGGCCGAGGAGGTCCGCCACGCCCTCGACATCGACGACGAGGTGCCGGTGGTGGTCTCCGACGCCCGCAACCGGGAGGCGGCCAAGAACGCGCTGGTCGAGCTGATCGAGTACTCGATCCGGCGGCTCGACGAGGCCGAGGGCGAGGCCGGCGCCGGTGACGGCGAGCCGGTCGACAGCGAGGTACCGGCCGCCCAGTAGCGAGACGCACAGGAGCGGGTGGTGGTCACCGGGGTCACCGGTGACCACCACCCGCTCCTCGTCGTGCGCGGCCGTCAGCGGCGCGCGGCCGGCTCCAGGCGCAGGTGGAAGTGGCGCAGGAGCTCCGGTGCGTGGGTGATCCGGTAGCCCGGGACCCGCTCCGGCTCCTTGGCGATCGATGCCAGCACGTCGCCGACGTACTCCAGGTGGCTGTGGTCGTAGACCCGGCGCGGGATGGCCAGCCGGACCAGCTCGTAGGGCGCGGGCGAGACCAGGGCGTGGTCGTCGTCGAGCCCGCCGAGGTAGAGCGAGCCGAGCTCGACGGCCCGGATGCCGCCTTCCAGGTAGAGCTGGCAGCCCAGCGCGTGGCCCGGGAAGTCGCCCGGCCGCAGGTGCGGCAGCAGCCGGCCCGCGTTGAGGTAGATCGCGTGCAGACCGGACGGCCGCACGGTGTCGACCCCCGCGCTGTGGGCCTGCTCGGCGAGGAAGGCCGCCTCGCGCTCGCGGTCGGCCAGGTAGCTGGGCTCCACCACCTCCCGCAGGCCCTGGGCGAGGGTTTCCATGGTGTGCCCGGTCATCCCGCCGTAGGTCCGGAAGCCCTCCCCGGCGATGACGTGGGCCTCGCAGCGGGTCGCCAGCTCGGTGTCGTGCAACCCGATGAAGCCGCCGACGTGGGAGAGCCCGTCCTTCTTCAGGCTCGCCACGCACCCGTCGGCGAGCTCGAAGGCTGCGCGGGCGACCTCGCGCGGGGTCCAGTTCTCGTACCCCTCCTCCCGGCGGGTCACCAGCCACGCGTTCTCGGCGAACCGCGCCGCGTCGAGCATGAACGGCACGCCGTGGCGGCGGGCGAGCTCGCTGACCGCGCGCAGGTTGGCCATCGACACCGGCTGACCGCCGCCGCCGTTGTTGGTGATGGTCATCAGGATCTGGCCGACCCGGCCGCCGGCGTAGCCGGTCAGCAGCCGCTCGAGCGCCTCCAGGTCGATGTCGCCCTTGAACGGGTCATCGCTGTCCAGGTCGGCGGCTTGCGGGCACGGCAGGTCCAGCGCCTGGCAGCCGAGCAGCTCCACATTGGCCCGAGTGGTGTCGAAATGCGTGTTGCTGACGCTGATCTGGCCGGACTTGAGCAGTGCACCGAAGAGTATTCGTTCACCGGCGCGTCCCTGGTGGACCGGCAGGATGTGCGGGTAGGGCACCAGGTCGGCCACCGAATCCCGGAAACGGTAGAATGACTCCGCGCCCGCGTACCTCTCGTCGGCACGTTGCGCCCAGGCCTGCTGGTCGATCGAAAGCGCGCCCGTACCGGAATCCGACATGAAGTCGATCGAGACCTTGTCGGCCTGGATGTTGAACGGGTTGTACCCGGCGCGGGACAGTTCTCGCTCGCGTTCTTCCCTGGTGGTGATCGGAATGGGGCGCACGACCGCCGAAACGTAAGGCCTGAGTTCTCGCATTGAGCTTCTCCTGGTAGTGGTTCGAAACGCTCCGGGTGTCAGCGGGCGAATTCGGCCAGTGCCGGTTTGTAGCTGTAGGCTTCCGATGACAAATAGATCGTGGTGCCGCTTTGCTGAGGTCCCGAGCGCAGGGAGATGTAGGAGATCAGTCCCGGTCCGGCGTCCAGGGGCCGGGTGGAAACGGATTCGATCGCGCGAGCCGCGAGCGTCGAGTCCTCCCCGCGGTCCCGCAGGAGTTGCAGAAGTCGCTGGCGGGCGATCGAATCGTTTGCCACGTAGTCCCGGATCGGCAGGTGCAGGGTGTGGAAGCTGGGGCGTGCGCCGTCGCCTTCGACGAAGTCGTACGCAGTGGTGAGCGGCCGGTTCGAGAAAGTGGAAACGTCACCGGCAAGCGATTCGCAGAATCGCCGGATGTGCTCGGAGTCGATTCCCTCGACGGCTTCGGCGGCCCGTTGCGCGTCCAGCGCCTGGGCGTCGTCGTGCATGATGTAGACCTTCACCCTGGCTCGCGGGCCGGGTTCGAGGTCGAGCGAGAAGAACGGGAGCCGGTCCAGGTTTCCGCGGGTGAGGCCGTATTCGGAGACGCAGTCGAACGCTCCGGGGAACCCGAGCCGCTCCAGTGCCTCGGCGACCAGCCGGTGCGCCTGGGACGCCCCCCGCGCGTTCGGGTTGAAGTAGATCTTCAGCGTCGGCTCCCGCGAGTCGGGCGCGAAGATGAAGGAGAACCACAGGGAGAACTTGCCCTGCGGTTCGCCGGGGAGAAACAGGTCGGATACGGCGTCGAAACGGTTGAGCGAGGGCGCGTAGCGCTCGCTCAGCGCGCCCAGCAGTTGCAGGGCGGCGTGCAGGTTGCTGGTGGGGCCGGGGTTGGTCGCGAGCGGTTCACCGAGAATTCGCATTCGCGGACCGGCATCGTCGTCGAGGGTGAACGACAATTCGACCGGCGTTTCGTCGTCGGCGACGTCGCTCGGCCATAACGGCGGTTCCGAAATGGGCCTGAAGTAGGCTGGTCCGAGTAGCATGTCGATGGTTTCGAGCGGACCGTTTTCGTCGATCTCGAGCACGTCGCAGAGGTTTTTGACCTGGTGTGCTATGTATTCGCCAAGCGGGACACCGGCAGCGCGCATGGCGGCTCCGATCTGTGGTGCTGAACCGGGGGGTGCGTCCGGTTTAATCGGCAACTACAACCGGTCACTCTAATGGGCTAACCTGGGAGGTGATACCCGCCGTAGGGGTGATCTTGCACTCAAAGTCCGACTTCAATGTCACGCGCAGTGTATGCCATGGTTGGCCGACGGATGCCGGGGAGTCGCGGCGGTCGCGAATTGAGGGTTTATCGGGGAGTTATCTCCCGGTGACCGAATAGATCATGCCGGGCTCTTGCCGGGCCGGGGTCCGATGTGGCTCCGATGTGGATGAGCCCGCCTCCGGCCGGGGCCGTCCTTACCGGATGGACGCTGCGAAGTCCAGTCCGGACTTCCACCGCGGCAGCCGCTCCGCCGGGCCGAGGCCTGGGCGAGGAGCCTCCGCGGGATGTCGGCAGTCGTGTTGTCGCGGGC
Source organism: Saccharopolyspora erythraea NRRL 2338 (assembly GCF_000062885.1). NCBI lineage: Bacteria > Bacillati > Actinomycetota > Actinomycetes > Pseudonocardiales > Pseudonocardiaceae > Saccharopolyspora > Saccharopolyspora erythraea. Next base: position 2,140,056 of record NC_009142.1, read on the forward strand.
GAGGTCGCGCGTCCGAGGCTCCAGCGGGGCTCTGCGCCTCCGCGGCCGACCCTTGCTTCCGGATCGGCCGCGTGCGCGCAGTGCGGGGCATGGCGACAGGGTCAGGGTCGGTGAGGCTCCACCGGAGCTTGCCCGCCAACGCGGTAGGTGATTCCCCGGCCGGCTCACATCTCCCCCCGCCTTTCCGTCGCGCAAGAGCCTGAAGGCGGGAGGGAGCGCGACGGCCTTCGGCAACGTTCGCGGAACAACGAAAAAGGGCCTGGTCGCGATCTCCATTCGGAGTCACGACCAGGCCCTTTGCCTGTGGGCGATACTGGGATCGAACCAGTGACCTCTTCGGTGTGAACGAAGCGCTCTCCCGCTGAGCTAATCGCCCGTCTTCCGCCGCCGTTCCCGGCGACGAGAAGAACAATACACGATCGTTTTCAGCCGCCGAACAGGGGGGAGCGCAACCAAGGCCAGTGCAGGTCGAACCACCCGCCGACGGTGCCGAACAGGCCGAGCAGCCACAGGGTGGCCAGCACGATGAGTCCGGTGGCGCCCATGACCACGAGCTTGGTCGCCAGGTGCTGGCGCGACAGCCAGTCCGCCCAGCGGTGGTAGTGGCGCTTGGCGAAGAGGTTGACCCGGTGCGCCCAGTGGAACTCGGTGGCCAGGATGCCCAGTCCCGCGAACACCACCAGCCAGCCGGGACCGGGGTAGGGGATCATCGCGATGCCCGCCAGGAGCACGACGGCGCCGAAGGCCCCGAGGGTGATCCGGTAGGTCGCGTTGAGCGTGGGCCGTTCCCGGATCGACTCGCGGCGGTGGTGCAGCCGCTCCCGCAAGGCGTGCACACGGGCTCGCCACGGTGATCGCTTCTCGTCGGTCGCCTCCGCGGAACGCGGCCGCGACTCGGCTCTGTTGCTCAGGGGACCCACCTGCCGGTTGCCTGGTTTGCTGGACACGTACCGGGCGGCGGTTCGGCGTCGTGACGGCTGAGCCTCTGCGGCGCCCGCTGTCGGCCAGAATACGGCTCCGGTCCGGAGGTCGCGGACACATCCGCCGGTGCGCCGCGGGCGGCAGCGCGACGGGTTGTGACGTGAATCATGCGTTTTCGCCGGCGCCCGGAGTCGTTCGGCCCTGTCGGCCGGCTTCGATCCTGGTCACACTGTGACGCCTGTCTCGACGGCGCTTCGGCGGTCACGCGTGGCGGTGGAGGCGGCCGGGCGGAGCGGTTGGTCCGACTCGGGGAACGTGCGTGGCGAGCGTCTCAGCGGACGCCCGCGGAACAGGGGGGACGGGCGGTTCATCGCTTATCCTGGAAGGGTCGCCGGAACAGGGTCGGCGAGCGGGAATTCGATCTCGCCGGGCGGCGTTGTCCGACGAACGCGATGGGTTCGACCCGGGCGCGACCGCGCAGGCGGTGGCGTGTGGGAACTGCCAGTGGCCGATCGCCGGGTGGCGACGGGGCGCGGGCTCCGGTCGGCGTCCGCCGGAGGTGCGGACGGCCCATTCGGCGCTAGGGGATCGGCAGGGCTTGCCGGGGGCGGCGGACCCGTTGCCGGGTCCGGTCGGAAAAGAGCGGGTGAACACGCTGCGCATTGCCTTGGTTGCCCAGCGAATTGGGGCCTGCCCCGTACGGGTGATCTATCCGCGAGTTGCGAGCCATCGGGCCCAGGAAGGCGTCACAACTGTGTTGCTCGGTCGATAAGCGGACCGGAAGGTAGTAGGAAGGCGAGGACAATGCGTAACGATCACGTGACACTCCGTTCAACGGCGGTGTTCGATCTGCTGGCCCCGCAGACGCCGGCCGTGCCGGTGCAGGTCGAGCTGCGCTACGACACTCGTGACCCCTACGCCGTGGTGGCCGCGTTCCGCACCGGCCGCGCGGGGTGGGTCGAATGGGTCTTCGCGCGCGATCTGCTGGCCGACGGCCTCATCGCGCACGCGGGCGTGGGCGATGTGACCATCCGCCCCGCGGTCGACGACCCCGAGGTCGTGGTGATCGAGCTGAGCTCCCCCTCCGGGCACGCCGTGTTCGAGGCTTCGGCGCAGGAGCTGGCCGACTTCCTGGACCGCACCTACGACGTGGTGGTCCCCGGCAACGAGAACCTGTGGGTCAACGTCGACGACGCGCTCACCCGCCTGTTGCCGCACGACCTGTCCTGACCGGCCCGCACCGGGTCTGGCCAGGCCGAACGCTGCTCGGAACCGGGTAGCGGGACCCCGGTTCGATCGCCGTTGGCGGCGTGGTCTAAAGTTTCTCGTGCAACGCGGCGGACGGCCGGAGATCAAGAGCCCAGCCGGGCTCGGAGATCGAAGTCGGCAAGCCGCAGGCAGGCGGACGTAGCGCAGCTGGTAGCGCATCACCTTGCCAAGGTGAGGGTCGCGGGTTCGAGTCCCGTCGTCCGCTCTGGATGAGTCAGGTCCAGCCCGTTTCGGATTGGATCCGAGACACGGCGGAGTGGCCGAGTGGCTTAGGCAAGGGCCTGCAAAGCCCTGTACGCGGGTTCGATTCCCGCCTCCGCCTCGCGCGATTAGCTCAGTGGGAGAGCGCTACCTTGACACGGTAGAGGTCACTGGTTCAATCCCAGTATCGCGCACCAGTGATATTCGGCGCCTGTTCGTCGTCTGCCCTGCGGCCGGTCTGCCCCGCCGTCGTCCTGCCCTGCGGCCCTCAAGGCCTGCGGCTCTCGTTCTGGCCCGCGGCCATCGTCTGGCATGTGACCGGTTTCGATGATCCAGAGGCCGCGTTCGGCAGCGGGCGGGTCAGAACTCCTCGTGGCTGTCCGGGTCGCCTCCGATGCGCCGGTGCGGGCGGTCGGCGACAGCGGTCATCTCGTCCTCGCCGAGCTCGAAGCCGAAGACGTCCAGGTTCAGCCGCCGGCGACGCGGGTCCGCCGACTTCGCGATGGGCAGGGCGCCGAGCTGGAGGTGCCAGCGCAGCACCACCTGCGCGGGCGTGACGTCGTGCGCGCGGGCGATCTCGGTGATGGCGGGGTCGTCGAGCAGGGCGCCGCGGCCCAGCGGGCTCCAGCTCTCGGTGACGATGCCCTTGTCCGCGTGGTAGGCGCGCAGCTCGTCCTGCGGGAAGGCAGGGTGCAGCTCGACCTGGTTGATCGCGGGCAGCACGCCCGTCTCCCGCTCCAGGCGCTCGACGTGCTCGGGCGTGAAGTTGGAGACGCCGATCGAGCCGACCACGCCCTTCTCGCGCAGCTCGATCATGGCCTTCCACGAGTCCACGTACTTGTCGACGCGGGGCAGCGGCCAGTGGATGAGGTAGAGGTCCACGTGGTCCAGGCCCAGCCGGCGCCGCGACTCCTCGAAGGAGGCGAGGGTCTCGTCGTGGCCGTGGTGGCGGCCCGGCAGCTTGGTCGTGACGACGACCTCCTCCCGGGGCACGCCGCTGCCGGTCACGCCGCGCCCGGTGCCGGTCTCGTTGCCGTAGTTGGCGGCGGTGTCGATCAGGCGGTACCCGATCTCGAGCGCGCCGCTCACGCCCCGTTCGGCCTCGGCGTCGTCCATCGGGTAGGTCCCGAGCCCCATGACCGGGATCTTCCGGCCGTCGTTGAGCGCGCGGGTCGCGATGCTGGTCACCGATCAACCTCCCCACGTCCGGATGCGTCCTCCCCGAGCGTAACCACGCGCGTCCGGCGGAGGCAGTTCGAGCGGACTCGGGAGTCGGAGGCGCAGTCGGCGCGGTCCGGTCCGCGGGACCGCTTGCCGCGCCCGTGGACCACTCGTTCCGGACGGGGGAGCGTCCACCTGGAGTTCACCCGGCGCTGCGAGGATCGGCGCGTGACGTACACCGGCGAGCGTCTGCGCCAGAGCGATCCGCGCGACGCGGGCGCGTCGTGCCGCGGTGTCGCGGCCTACCTCGACCAGTTCGACGAGTCGCCGGGCTACCTCGACTTCGCGCGGTTCGGTCCTCCCTCGAAGGCCGTGGTGGACACCACCGCGGAGCTACTGGCCAGGTCCGCCCGCGCTGATATGGCCACTGTGGACGGTCTGATGCGGGGCGAGGGGCGGGCGAAAGCGGCGGTGGCACGCCTCAGCGGCGCCGGCCTCGACAACGTCGTCCTGCTCCCGAACACCAGTCTGGGCCTGTTCCAGGCGGCGTTCGACGCGCGCGGTGAGGTGCTCGTCCCGGAGGCGGAGTTCCCGGCCAACACCTATCCGTGGGCGCGCGCCGAGCAGGCCGGCCGGATCCGGGTGCGGTGGATGCGGCCTCCGGATGGCCTGGTCACCCCCGAGGCGGTTGCCGCGGCGCTGACCCCGGACACCACCGTCGTGTCGGTGAGCGCGGTGGACTTCCGCACCGGTCACCGGGCGGACCTCGCGGCGCTGCGCGACGTCGTCGGCGACCGGCTGCTCGTGGTCGACGGCATCCAGGGCTTCGGTGCGGTGCGGGAGCCGTGGGAGGCCGCTGACGTGCTGGTCGCGGGTGGGCAGAAATGGCTGCGAGCCGGGTGGGGAACCGGGTTCGCGGCGCTTTCGGACCGGGCGCTGGAACGGCTGGAGCCGGTGCTCTCCGGCTGGACGGGCGCCCGTGCCCCGGGCATCTTCGACGACCGGATCCACCCGGCGGCCGGCACGGCCGCGAACTGGTCCATCAGCAACCTCAGCCCGGTGACCGCGGGTGCGTTCGCCGCCGCGCTCGAACTCGTCGAGGACGCCGGGGTGGGTGCCATCGAAGCCAGGATCGCCGAACGCCTCGCGGAGCTGGAGGAGGCGGTGCGCTCCAGCGGCGCCGAAGTCGTCTCGGCCACCGCCCGCCGGGGCGGCATCCTGGCGTTCGCGGTGCCGGGCGTGCCGTCCGAACAGGTCGGTGCCGCGCTGGCCGCGGGCGGTGTGACCGCCACCGTGCGCGGCGACCACGTACGGCTCTCACCGCACGCCTCGACCGGCGCTGCGGCGGTGGAGGCCGTGCGTACGTCGCTGGCCACGCTGCGCTCCCAACGCACTCCCGACGGGCAGGCGACGGTTCGTCGTGGAGGCACCGCCGCGAACGACGCGTCCGGCACCGCTACGGGCCTGCTGTGGCATGGGGCCGACGAGGGGTTCGCCCTATCCAGCCGGCCCCTGCCGCGGCTGTCCGGCGGTGAGGTCCTCGTGCGGGTGCGGATGGCGACCATCTGCGGGAGCGACCTGCACACGATCGCGGGCCACCGGAGCACGCCCGTGCCGACGGTCCTCGGACACGAGGTGGTCGGGACCGTGGTCGAGACCGGCGGGGAGGTCCGTTCGCACGCCGGTGAGGTGCTGGCGCCCGGCGACCGGGTGACGTGGACGATCGGCACGGCCTGCGGGACGTGCGCGCGCTGCCGCGGGGGCGTGCCGCAGAAGTGCGTCGCGGTCCGCAAGTACGGCCATGAGGCCGTGACCGACCGGTGGGCGCTCAACGGCGGTTTCGCCACGCACTGCCACCTGCTGGCGGGCACCGGGATCGTGCGGGTGCCCGAGGCGATGCCCGACGAGGTGGCCACGCCCGCGAACTGCGCCACCGCCACCGTCGTGTGCGCGGCCCGGCGGGCCCGGCTGGCGGCGGGGGACGTCGTGGTCGTGCTCGGCTGCGGGATGCTCGGTCTGACCGCGGTGGCGTATGCCAGGGACCGCGGCGCGGTCGCGGTCGTCGCCTGCGACCTCGACGAGGCGCGCCGGGAGGCGGCGCGGGAGTTCGGCGCGGACGCGGTGTGCGCCCCGGCCGAGCTTGCCGAGGTGCTCGACGACGTGTCGGCGGGCGGTGGTGCGGACGTGGTGTTCGAGGTCTCCGGCAACGCCTCGGCGGTGCGGTCGGCCTTCGGGCTCGTCGGCATCGACGGACGCATCGCCCTGGTGGGTTCGGTGTCGCCGTCTCCCGAGGTCCACTTCGAACCGAGCGGCTTCGTGCGCAACCTGTCCACGTTGGTCGGCAGCCACAACTACGGCGTCGGCGACCTCGCCGAGGCGGTCGCGTTCCTGGACCGGGTCGCCGGCCGGCGGCCCTTCGCGGGGCTGGTGCCGGTGAGCTACCCGCTCGCCGACTACGAGCGCGCCATCGCCGACGCGCGCGGCCACGCGGCCCCGCGCGTGGCCATCACGACCGGACCGTGAATGGGCCGGCGATCACGTCCCGGGAGTCGAACGCGAACCGCAGCCGGCTCTCGGTGTGGTTGGCCGCGACCGCCACGGCCGAGGGGGAGGACAGCCACCCGCCGATCCGTTCGGCCAGCACCCGCGCGGACCGTAGAGGTTCCTCGTCGCGTCGATGGCAGCGCGGCGCGCGTGCTTCACGCCTCGATCCAGTTGTGGGCGCGGCCGAGCTCGATCACGCGTTCCCGGACCTGCGTGATCTGGGCGCCGGTCAGGGTGGGGGCCGCCTCGATGAGCGCCTCGGTCAGCTCGGTGCGGAAGCGCGCGGCCGACAGCACGTCGCACAGGGCGTCGTCGTCGTGCTCAGCGCGCGGGGGCTGGGGCGCGTCGGCAGCACCGGGCTGCTCGACGATGTGGACGTCGGAGGCCTTCAGCCCGCGCTCGCCGTCCTCCACCTCGAAGGCGACCCGGAGGCCGGGCCGGAAGAGGTGCTTGTCGGCGCGGATGTCGTTGGCGTGGACGAACACGTCCTCACCGCCCTGGTCGGGAGCCACGAACCCGTAGCCGCGGACCTCGTCGAACCGCACCACCCTGCCGGTCTGCACCGCTTCACCTCTACCTGGACCCGCACACCGCGACTGCGTCGTGCCCCGGCACGACGACCGGGATCCTACAGCGTGGGCCCGGCGGGCAGAGGTTGCCGCAAGAAGACGACAGGACGAACTCGGCGGACGAGCGCGCCGGTCTGGGCGGAGCTTGCCGAGCACGGGTCGACGGTGGTCGATGATTAACACGCTCGTTTCATCGGGGTTCGTGACCGGAGTGCGGAAGGCGCCGATACTGCCGCCATGCCGAGAACTTCCGATCCCGCACCGCTGGGCGAGGACACCGCCGCCGCCTGTGCGGAGCGGTTCGCGTGCCTGGCCGACCCCACCCGGGTCCGCCTGCTGCACCGCGTGGCCGTCGCGGGCAGCCCCGTCGCAGTCGGCGAGCTGGCCCAGGAGTTGGGCATCAGCGAGTCCACCTGCTCCGAGCACCTGCGCGGCCTCGCCGAAGGCGGGTTCGTGCTGCTGGACGCCGCGTGCGCCGCCGTGAAGGACCCGCACGTCCTCTGGGCTGCCCTGGTGCCCGAGAAGCCTCGCGGCTGGTCGCCTCGGGTGGACGACGACGTCGTGGTCCGGGCGTTGCGCCCCTCCGACTGGCCCGGCGTGCGGCGGATCTACGCCGAGGGCATCGAGACCGGCAACGCAACCTTCGAGACCGAGGTCCCCGACCACGGGACGCTGGAGGCCAAGTGGCTGCCCGGGCACCGCTGGGTCGCCGAGGCGGGCGGACGGATCGCCGGCTGGGGCGCGGCGACGGCGGTGTCCTCGCGGCCGTGCTACTCCGGCGTCGTGGAGACCTCCGTCTACGTGGGTGCCGACGCTCGCGGCCGGGGTGTGGGCAACGCCCTGCTGCGCAAGCAGATCGAGGCCGCGGACGCCGACGGGTTGTGGACGCTGCAGACCGCGATCTTCCCGGAGAACGTGGCCAGTCTCGCGCTGCACCGCGCGGCGGGATTCCGCACGGTCGGCGTCCGGGAGCGGATCGCGCGGCACCACGGCGTGTGGCGCGACACCGTGATCCTGGAACGCAGACGACCCGGCGACGACGCGGTCTGAGCCCGGTTCCCGGCGACTTCACACACGACTCCCAGCGTTTCCCGAACTCGCGGTCCTAGCGTCTTTCCCGGACGTCGCACGAGGAAAGGACGCAGATGGGACACGACCACGAGGGGCAGCGGGTCAGCCGCAGGACGGTCTTCGCCGGGATCGGTTCGGTGGGGCTGGGAACGCTGCTGGCGGCGTGCGGCGGTGGTGGCAGTACGACCGTCACCACGTCCACCGGCGAGTCCGTCACCCCGCAGGCGACCACGAGCTCGGACATGGCCGGTCTGTTCGAGGGGGCGAACACCTGCACCCTGACCGCGGACACCACCCAGGGGCCGTACTACTTCGACGCCGACAAGATTCGCAGTGACATCCGCGAGGACCGTCGGGGCAGCCGGCTGCGGCTGGCGATCAAGGTGCAGGACAGCGAAACCTGCCGGCCGTTGAGCAACGCCGTCGTCGAGATCTGGCACTGCGACGCGGCGGGCCTCTACTCAGGCGCCGAAGCGCAGTCGACCGGCGGTGGGCAACCGGGCGGCGGTGGGCAACCGGGCGGTCCGCCGCCGGAGGGCAGCGCACCGCCCAGCGGCGCCATGCCGCCCGGAGCGGGCGGCGGTGACATGGCCGACCTGGTGCCCACCGACGACAAGCGCTACCTGCGCGGCGCGCAGGTCACCAACGCCGACGGCATCGTCGAGTTCACCACGATCTGGCCGGGCTGGTACCGCGGGCGCACGGTGCACATCCACGCGATGGTGCACGTCAGCAACTCCCGGGTGCTGACGACCCAGGTGATGTTCGACGAGGCGCTGAACGCGCGGGTGTTCGCCGGGCAGCCGTACGCGGCGCACACCGGCCGGGACACGTTCAACGACAACGACGACATCTTCGAGGAGAGCATGCTGCTGAAGGTCACCGAGGAGGGCGACGGGTACCTCGGCGTCATCGTGTTCTCCGCCGACTCGGACAAGGACGGCCGGTAAGGCGCCGGTTCGACATCAGGGCGGTGTGCGCGTGCGGAACAATCACCGCCGTGACGTCTGCGGAACCCGGGCTCCGGCTGCTCCTCCCGTCGCCGGAGACCGAGGTGGCCGACGAGCGGTTGGCCGACCGCGGCGTGCGGCTCGTCCTCAAGCGCGAGGACCTGATCCATCCCGAACTGCCGGGCAACAAGTGGCGCAAGCTCAAGTACAACCTGCGGGAAGCACGGCGCACAGGCCACGACACCCTGCTGACCTTCGGCGGGGCGTACTCGAACCACATCCGCGCGGTGGCCGCGGCCGGGCGGCACTTCGGGTTCCGGACCATCGGCGTGATCCGCGGGGAGGAGCACCGCCCGCTCAACGACTCGCTGGCCTTCGCGCGCTCCTGCGGCATGACGCTGACTTACCTCGACCGCGCGACGTACCGGGACAAGCACACACCTGAGGTCGAAGCGGCGCTGCGCGATCGGTTCGGACGGTTCTACCTCCTGCCGGAGGGCGGCAGCAACGCGCTCGCCGTGCGGGGCTGCGCCGAGGTCCCGGCGGAGATCCAGACCGGCTTCGACGTCGTCTGCTGCGCCTGCGGAACCGGGGGCACGCTGGCCGGGATCGCCGGCGGCCTCGCACCCGGCAGGCGCGCCATCGGGTTCCCCGCCCTCAGAGGAGCCGTCTTCCTGCACGACGAGGTTGCCCGCTTGCAGCGCGACGGCCTCGGCGAGGTCACCGGCAACTGGGCGCTCGCCCTGGACTTCCACTTCGGCGGTTTCGCGAGGAGGACCGCGGAACTCGACGAGTTCATCCGGGACTTCCACCGCCGCCACGCCATCGAGCTGGACTTCGTCTACGTGGCCAAGATGCTCTTCGGCGTCTTCGCGCTGGCCGAGCGCGGCGAGTTCGCCCCGGGCACCACCGTCGTCGCCGTCGTGACGGGGTGAGAGCCGACCGGACTCGTTGCCGGGTAGGCGAAAACGTGCCCGTGGTCCCGATAATCTTGCCGAATGACCACGCGCTCCTTCGTCCCGGACGAGTTCACCGTGCCCGAATCCCTGTCCGGCGACGGTTTCCGGCTGGAACCCCTCGGCCCGCAGCACAACGAAGCCGACCACCGTGCCTGGATGTCGAGCATCGAGCACATCCGCGCCACACCGGGATTCGCCGAACGCGGCTGGCCGCCCGCGGACGGCATGACACGCCTGGCGAACCTGCTGGACCTGGAGCGCCACGCCCGCGACTTCCAAGCGCGCAGGGGCTTCACCTACACCGTGCTCGGCAACGGGGACGAGGTGGTCGGCTGCGTCTACATCTACCCGTCGCGCACGGACGCGGAAGTCGCCGAGGTGCGCTCCTGGGTTCGGGCGGACCGCACGGAACTCGACGGTCCGCTGCACACGGCCGTGGCCGACTGGCTCGCGTCGGACTGGCCCTTCAAGGAGGTCCGGTACCTGTCCCGCTCGTGACGAGACGACCGCTGCACTCGCGGATGCGGCCGGACACGGCCCTCGTCGCAGTCGTGACGGATGGGAGGGGCCGACGCCTGGTGGCCATGGGCCCGTGACCGAACAACCCGCAAACGTGCCGCCAAGGCTTGGCAGGCCCAGCACGGCTGCTCCTACCAGCAGGCTCTGCAGGCTGTCGACGGCAAGCGGCGTGCTCCGGCGATGGAGCACCGAGCCACAACCGGGTCCGGAAAGACCTTCGCTCTCGCGCACGCGGTCCAGCGACGGGTGCTGGAAAAAGCAGGCGATGGCGGATGAAGCCACTCGACTGATGCCCACGGCTTTCCCGTGGTTCGACGAACGCACTGGGTGCCGTCCACGTTGACCTCCAGCGTCTCCCGCCAGGACGTCTCCCTGCTGTGCCCGCCGAGGTGGATGACCGCGTCGACCCCTCGCAAGCTCGCGCCATCACGTCCGGGTCGGTCACCGAGCCGGTGATGGTCTCGACCGGTTCGCCCGGCTCCGCCGGTGCGGGGGCGGTGATGTCGAGCAGCCGCAGGACGCGTCCGTCGCGGCGCAGGCGCGGCCGCATCAGCCTGCCGACGATGCCCGACGCGCCGGTGATCAGGATTCGCTGGTCGATCATGGAATTCCTCTCGAGCAAAAGGAAAGCGAACGGGGGAGAGCGGTCAGCGGATCCCGGCCCGGCGCAGACGCCGGCCGAGCTCGGCGGTGGTGCCGGCGAGCAGTTCCCCGGCCCGGTAGGCGTCGTCGTCGGTGACATCGGCCGCCGGCATCGAGCAGCTCATCGCGTCGGTCGCCGGGATGCGGTACGGCACGACGGCGGCCACGCAGCCCGAGCGGGCGGTGACCGCGTGACCCGGCCGGCCGCGTCCAGGGATCGCACGATGGCGCTGGACGGCCTGCTCGCCGTCCCGCTGACCTCGTTCACCGACGACCTGGGAGAGGTGGACCTCGACGCGTTCGCCGAGCACGTCGAGGGCCATCTGGCCGCCGGTGCCGGTGCGCTGTTCGTGGCGTGCGGCACCGGCGAGTTCAGCGCTCTCGCGCCGGAGGAGGTGCGAGCGGTGCTGCGCCGCGCCCGCGAGGTCGCCGACGGGCGGGTTCCGGTGTGGGTGGGCGCGGGCGGTGGCCCGAAGCACGCCGTGGCAGGGGTGGCACTGGCCGAGGCGGGCGGCGCCGACGGCGTGCTCCTCTTCCCGCCGTACCTGGTGTCCGGGACACCGGCCGGACTGGTCGACCACGTGCGGTTCGCGGTGCGCGGCAGCGACGTGCCGGTGATCGTTCACCACCGGGCCTCAGGGATCCTCACCGCGGCCCCCGCGACCGCGCTACTGGAGATCCCCTCGGTGGTCGGCGTCAAGGACGGCTTCGGCGACGTCGAGCTGATGAGCCGGATCGTCACCGCCGTCCGCGCCCGCGGCGGCGAGGAGTTCCTGTTCTTCAACGGACTTCCGACCGCCGAGGTCTCCGCGCGGGCCTACCGCGTGATCGGGGTCGCCCGCTACTCCTCGGCCGTGCACTGCTTCGCCCCGAGATCGCGGGCCGCTTCCACCGCGCGCTCGCCGCGGGAGAGGACGAAGTGGTGGACCGGCTGCTCGCGGGTTTCCACCTGCCGCTGGTGGCGTTGCGCGACGAGACTCCCGGGTTCGCGGTGTCGCTGGTCAAGGCGGGTGCGCGGCTGCGCGGGCAGAAGGTCGGCGGCGTCCGGCCGCCGCTGGGCGAGCCGACCGCCGACCAGCTCGGCAGGCTGGAGCGGGTCGTCGCCGACGGCCTGGCACTGGTGCGGGAGACCGGATGACGATGCGGGTGACCGGCTACTGCTATCCGTGGGACGTCGAGGACGGGTTCGCCGAGCGCGTGGCCGGTCTCGGCGTGGACGAGGTCGCGGTCGCGGTCTCCTACCACGGCGCGCGGGCGGCCACGCCGTGGTCGGCCCGGCGATCGGCGGTGGTGGCCAGGCACGCCGCGCTGTACCGGCCGGTGCGCGGCGAGGTGTGGGGCCGGCTGCGTCCCGCCGCGCCGGACTGGACCGGCTCCGAGGACAGCGCGGGGGAGGCCGTCGCGGCCCTGCGCGCCGGGGGCGTCGAGGTGGCCGCCTGGCTCGTGCTCACGCACAACTCCCTGCTGGGCACGCGGTTTCCGGACCTCGCGGTGCGCAACTGCTTCGACGAGCGGTACCCGTGGGCGCTGTGCCCGGCGCACGAGGACGTCCGCGACTACGCCGCCCGGCTCACGGCGGAGGGTCTGGCCGGCCGGCGCTCGGTTCTGGCCGAGGTCGGTCCGGGCCGCCGGGTCGTCCTGCACGGTTCGGCCGACCCGTGGGCGACCGGCGCACTGCCGGGGCTGACGCCCGAGGCCGCGAGCGAGGTCGACTCCGTGGTGTTGCAGTGCTGGAAGCCGGGTGAGAAGTCGGTCAACGCCGTGGCCGCGGCTCGGACGGAATTTCCGTCCGAAGTGGACGTCGGCGCCTACGTCACGGCGGTGGCCGCCCAGCCGGTGGACATGAGCGACCACGTGCGCGGACTGGGCAGCGCGGGTGCGTCTGAGCTGCACCTCTACCACCTGGGTCTTGCGGGTCCCGCGAGGTGGTCCGACCTGCGCGCGGCGGTCAGCCGAGCCCACGCGGCGGAACCGGCGTGAACCTCCCGTCGCGCAGGTGACCGTCCTGTTGAGGACTGTCCAGGCGGGACCGGTGGCGGCATCGGGCCGCCGCCCCGCGGACGGGGGTCCGCTCGCTACAACGGCGGCGGGAGCGGGCCCTCACCCACGAGGAAGGACCGGTGCGCGGCACCGCACCGGCCCTGGCGTCCCCGGGCTCAGTGGAGTTCGTCCTCGCTCACCCGGAAGTCGCGGAACTGGGCGTGCACGTCCCGGCCCGGGCCCCACGAGGTGTCGTGGCCGCCGAAGAACGTCGAGAAGAAGATGCCGGAGAACGGAATCCCCGATATCTGGTGGATTCCCTGCTCCCGCATCACTTCCCGGTCGTCGTAGAAGACGGTGATCGTGCCGCTGTCGCGGTCGACCGCCTGCTCGACGGTGTGCCAGCCGCCGTCGGCCTGCCACGACCACGCGCCCAGGCCGACGTCCTCGCCGTAGCCGCCGCCCTGCGACGGGTCGTAGACGTAGACGGTGGCCTGGGATTCACCGCCGCGGACGCGCCACATGTACCGGGTCGACCAGGCGTCGCCGTGCTCGCCGCCGCTGGAGTGCCCTGGCGGGCCGCCGTAGAGGCCGGGCAGCTTCCCGCCCTTGGCGCCGAAGTCCCAGTCCGACGGGAACCTGACCCGGTAGCTCAGGTGCAGGGTCCGGGCGTCGGCGAGGTCGTCGCGCCCGATGGAGCGGAAGTCGGTGTAGAACTGGCCACCGCCCTCGCTGGGGCAGTTGTCGCACGACGGCGGGGAGGATCCCTTGCCGTAGAACACGTCCAGTTCTTCTCCCCGGGCCTTCATCCGTAGCCGAAGCCGGCCTCGCCGACCACTCCCCAGTGCTGCTTCCACGAACTGACTGGGAAATCGGCGAAACCGCCGGTCCACGGTGCGGCCGCGACCTCCGGTCTGGCACCGGCCGGGGCCGCGCACAGGGCCATCAGCAAGGCCAGGGACATGCCCGCGAACCCGCTCGCCCGGCGAACCCGCCGGACTCCACGTCGTCTTCTCACGTCGCTCTCCTCTTGAGGCGTCGGAATCTGCTGGACGTGAGCGGGCGAACCGGCGTTGAGGCAGGCACACCGCACCCACTCACGAACGTCGACCGGGCGGCGGGCGGTCGTGGCCGGAGGTGCCTCCGGCCGTTCGAAGTAGACAACGCAAGACGGTTCGCGGTCAACACCGCCCCGCGGCGGCGGCCCGGCTAACGCGGCGAGGACAGCGGTTCGTACTGGTGCTCGGGGCGGCCGCTGGCCCCGTAGCGCAAGGTCATGCGCGCCTTGCCGTCCTGCGCCAGGGCGGCGAGGTAGCGCTGCGCGGTCGCCCGCGCGATGCCCAGCTCCTCGGCGATCTCGGCAGCCGAACGCGCGCTTTCCCCGCGCTGCAACGCATCCAGCACGAGCTGGGAGGTCAGCGGCGACTGGCCCTTCGGCGCGGCGGGCCGGTCGCCCTCGTGCAGCAGCCGCATCGCGCGGTCGATCTCGTCCTGGTCGACCGCGCCGCCGGTCACCGGCAGGCGGCCCCGGTAACGGGCGTAGGCGGTGAGCCTGCTCCCGAGCTGCTCGGCGGTGAACGGCTTCACCAGGTAGTTCAGCGCGCCGGCCGCCAGGGCCGCGCGCACCGATGCCGGGTCTGTGGCTGCGGTGAGCATGATGGCGTCGACGTCGAGCTCGGCCAGCAGTGCGATGCCCGACCGGTCGGGGAGGTAGTTGTCGAGCAGCACGAGGTCCGGGTTCCGCGTGTCGACCAGCTCGCGGGCCTGCTCGGCGCTGTGGGCGACGCCGACCACCTTGAAGTCCGGCACCCGCTCGGTGAACTCGGCGTGCACCTGGGCCACCCGGAAGTCGTCGTCCACCACGGCCACCCTGATCACAGCTCCGCCTCCCGCTCGTCGACCGGACCGGTCGCGGATTCCAGCACACCCGGCAGCACGGCGACGAACACCGCCCCGCCCGCACCGTCGGGCTCCGCGAGCCGCACGTCACCACCGAGGCTGCGAGCCGCCTGGCGGCACAGCGCCAACCCGAGCCCCTGGTTGCCGCCGCCCTTCGACGACACGCCCTCGGTGAAGATCCGCTCCCGCAGCGCCTCGGACACGCCGTCCCCGTTGTCCACGACGGACACGTGCAGCGTGGTGCCGTCGGCCAGCAGGTCGACCTCCACCCGGGCGGGCCGTCGCGAGCCGGTGCGGGCGGCGTCGATGGCGTTGTCCACCAGGTTGCCGACCACGGTCACCACCTCCACCGGCGCGGCGACCGCCGAGGGCACCCAGCTCGTCTCGCCCAGCTCCAGCTCCACGCCCCGCTCCAGCGCCCCGGCCTTCTTCGCCGACAGGAACGCCACCAGGTACGGGTCGCGCACCGCGTCGGCGGCCGGGCCGAGCCCGGCGACCGAACCGGTCGACAGCGCCTGCACGTACTCGACGGCCTCCTGGTGGCGCTCGGTCTGGAGCAGCCCGGACAGCGTGTGCAGCCGGTTGGTGAACTCGTGGCGCTGCGCGCGCAGCGTGTCGGTCATGCCGCGCACCGACTCCAGCTCCTGGCTGAGCGCTTCCAGGTCGGTGCGGTCGCGCAGGCTGAGCACCCCTCCCAGGTCCGTGCCGTCGCGGCGGACCGGCCGGTGCCCGGCCACCAGCACCCGGTCGCCGGAGACGGTGATCAGGTTGCTCACCGGCCGCCCGGCCAGCAGCACCTCGCGCAGCCGAGGCGGGATGTCCAGGTCGGCCGCCCGGGAACCGGTCTCGATCCGGGTGTCCAGCAGCCGCTCGGCCTCCCGGTTGCACACCGACACCCGGCCGGCGGCGTCCACGGCCAGCACGCCCTCCCCGATGCCGTAGAGCACCGCCTCGCGCTGGCGCACCAGCTCCGCCAGCTCGTGCGGTTCCAGCCCGAGGGTGCGCCGCTTGAGCACGCGGGTCAGCCACGCCGCCCCGGCCACCCCGACCAGCAGCGCCCCGCCCGCGAACGCCGCCGAGGTGGCGATGAGCCGCAGCAGCGCGGTCTCGATGTGCTGGGCGTCGAACCCGACGCTGACCTGCCCGACGACGGTGCCGTCGGCGGTGCGCAGCGGCACCTTGCCCCGGGCCGAGAGCCCGAGGGTGCCGCGCTGGACGTTGACCACCTCGTGCCCGGCCAGCACCCAGCTCGGGTCGGTGCTCACGTGCTCGCCGATCTCGTCGGGGTTCGGGTGCGACAGCCGGACCCCGCCGCGGTCGGTCACCACGACGAACAGCGCACCGGTGGCCGCGCGGGCGCGCTCGGCCTCGTCGCGCACGGCCTGCTGCGACCCGCCCGCGACCGCGTCGGCCAGGCCGGTGTCGGCGGCGACCGCGCGGGCGACGCCCAGTGCGCGCTCGCCGTACTGGTCGGTGAGGTTGCGGTCGAGCAGCGACGCCACGAGCAGGAACCCGATTGCGGTGACCAGGGTGATTAACCCGATCTGGAGGAGCAACGCCTGCCGCGCGAACCGCATCGGGCGGCGTGACATGCCTCGACCATACCCGTCGAGCAAAACGCGCAGAACGCGTCGAACGCGGGATAGAAGAACAACGCGAACAACATTCCCCGAGGTGAACCGGGTCACCTACGGTTCCGCGAAACGAAACACCGATGTAACCGGGGCCACTCGGTAGTCGTCACGAGGACCGCTCGGTCCTCGAAGGAGGGAGGAAGGCGTTGATCGCGCTGCTCGGCTTGTGCATGGTGACCGTTTTCCTCTACCTGGTGATGAGCAAACGGCTCTCACCGATGGTGTCGCTCATCGTGGTGCCCGCGGTCTTCGCGGTGCTGGGCGGCTTCGCCCCCGACCTCGGCGACATGATCACCGAGGGCATCACCGACGTGGCGCCCACGGCGGCGATGCTGCTGTTCGCGATCATCTACTTCGGCATCATGATCGACGCGGGCCTGTTCGACCCGATCGCGCGCGGCGTGGTCCGGCTGACCCGAAACGACCCCCTGCGGCTCATCATGGGCACGGTCGCGCTGGTGGCCCTGGTGTCGCTGGACGGCGACGGCACGACGACGTTCATGATCACCGTCTCCGCGCTGCTGCCGATCTACCGCAAGCTCGGGGTGAGCCCGGTGCTGATGACCGGCCTGGCGTGCATGACCAACGCGGTCCTCAACGTCGTGCCGTGGGGCGGCCCGGCGGCGCGCGCGGCCAGCGCGCTGCGGCTGGACCCCCAGGAGCTGTTCGTGCCGATGATCCCGGCGCTGGCCGCCGGACTGGTCACCGTGTTCGCGATCGCCTACGCGCTCGGCCTGCGCGAGCGGGCCCGCCTCCGCACCCGCACCGGTGCCCCGGTGCTGGCCGGCGCGGGCGGCCCGTCCGTCACCGGTGGCGGCGACGACATCCGCGGCGGTTCGGACGAGACCACCCGCGGCGGTTCGGCGGACTTCGACGTCCTGGCCCCCGACCGCGAGTCCCTGCGCCCGAAGCTGATCTGGTTCAACGCCGGGCTGACGGTGGTGCTGCTGACCGCGCTCATCATCGGGGTGCTGCCGATCGCGGTGCTGTTCATGATCGGCACCGGCCTCGCGCTGATCGTCAACTACCCGCGGCTGGAGCAGCAGCGCGCCCGCATCGCCTCGCACGCCGACAGCGTGGTGGCCGTCGTCGCGATGGTGTTCGCCGCGGCGGTGTTCACCGGCGTGCTCTCGGGCACCGGGATGATCGAGCAGATGGCGCAGTACCTGCTGGTGGCCATGCCGGACGCGCTGTTCCCGTTCTTCAGCGTCATCGTCGCGGTGCTCAGCGTCCCGCTCACCTTCTTCATGAGCAACGACGCCTTCTACTTCGGCGTGATGCCGATCCTGGCCGAGGCGGGTGCCCAGCACGGCATCGGCGCCATGGAGATCGCCCGGGCCTCGCTGCTCGGCCAGCCGATCCACATGCTCAGCCCGCTGGTGCCGGCGATGTACGTCCTCATCGGACTGGCCAAGGTCGACCTCGGCGACCACCACCGCTTCGCCATCAAGTGGGCGCTGGTGGTCTGCGCGGTGGTCATCGCCAGCGGGCTCGGCATCGGGATCATCGCGATCCACTGACCCGGGGGCCTGCGCGGGAGGGGCGGACGACGTGGTCGTCCGCCCCTCCTCGGATGTGGAACGGCCCCCGGTCGAAGCGTTCGGGGGGCCGCTTCGAACGGGGGCCGGGCACCGGGGTCAGCGGTTGCTGAGCAGCGAGCGCAGGAAGAAGACCAGGTTGGCCGGGCGCTCGGCGAGACGGCGCATGAAGTAGCCGTACCACTCGTCGCCGTAGGCGACGTAGACCCGCAGCCGGTCGCCCTCGGCGGCGATCCGGCGCTGCTCCTCGGTGCGGATGCCGTAGAGCATCTGGTACTCGAAGCTGCCGGGGGCGCGCCGGGCCCTGGCCGCCAGGTCGCCCGCGATGGCGATCATGCGCGGGTCGTGGGTGGCCACCATCGGGTAACCGGCACCGTTCATCAGGACCTTCAGGCAGCGCACGTAGGAGCGGTCCACCTCCTGCTTGCCCTGGAAGGCCACCGAGGCAGGCTCGGCGTAGGCGCCCTTGCACAGCCGGACCCGGGACCCGGCGGTGGCCAGGTCGCGGCAGTCGCCCTCGGTGCGGTGCAGGTACGACTGCAGCACCGCGCCGACCCAGGGGAAGTCCACCCGCAGGTCGGCCAGGATGCCCAGCGTCGAGTCGGTGGTGGTGTGGTCCTCCATGTCCAGGGTGACCGTGGTGCCCGCCGCGGCCGCGGCCTCGCAGATCAGCCGGGCGTTCTCCAGCGCGATCTTCTCGCCGTCCTTGGGCAGGAACTGCCCGACCGCCGAGAGCTTCACCGACACCTCGGCCCGCCCGGTCAGCCCCGCCTCGGCGAGCTCGGCGAGCACCCGCTGGTAGGCGCGCACGGTGGCGGTGGCCTGGCCGGCGTCCAGGGTGTCCTCACCGAGGTGGTCGAGGGTGACGTGCATGCCCTGGTCGCTCAGCGACCGGGTGGCCCGCACCGCGTCCTCGGGCGCGGTGCCCGCGACGAAGCGATCCACGACCGAGCTGGTCAGCGGGTTGGCCTCGACGAGCTTTCGCACACCGGTGGAGCGGGCCGCGGCCAGCAGAGGAGTCCGGAGCATCGTGCTCTCCTTCGGCTGTTCAGGCTGGAAGCGCCCGATGGCGCTTCGAGTGGCGCGCCAGCGCCATCCGCGCGGAGCGCGGATGCACGCCGGCGAAGCGTGTCGGAAGTGGGCGTTCAGCGCGGACCCGCGTTGTGGGGCGGGGCCGAGGGCCTCCGAAGAGGCCCGTGCGGGCGCCGACCTGGTGTCCAGAACGGGCCCGCGCTGCGCGCAGGCGGCGCTGGCGCGCCGTGAAAAGCGCCGTCGGGCGCCTTTCACCCCATGTGCGGATAGGTGTGCTGCGTCGGGGCGTTGAAGGTTTCCTTGATGGCGCGGGGGCTGGTCCAGCGCTGGATGTTGAACAGGGAGCCGGCCTTGTCGTTGGTGCCGGAGGCGCGGCTGCCGCCGAAGGGCTGGCGGGAGACGATGGAGCCGGTGGGCTTGTCGTTGACGTAGAAGTTGCCCGCGGCGTGGCGCAGCGTGCGGTGGGCTTCGTCGATCGCGCTGCGGTCGGTGGCGAACACCGCGCCGGTCAGGGCGTAGGGGCTGGAGGTGTCGACGACGTCGAGGATTTCGGAGTACTTGGCGTCCTCATAGACGTGCACGGCGATGATGGGGCCGAAGTACTCGGTGGTGAAGACCTCGTCGGTGGGGTCGGTGCCGACCAGCACGGTGGGCTCGACGAAGTAGCCCACGGAGTCGTCGTAGCCGCCGCCGGCCAGGACCTCGATGGAGGGGGTGCTGGCGGCGCGGTCGAGCGCGGCCTTGTGCTTGGCGAACGCGCGGGCGTCGATGACCGCTCCGCCGAAGTGGGAGAAGTCGGTGACGTCGCCGTAGCTGATGGTGCGGGTCAGCTCGGCCAGCTGTTCGCGCAGGCCGCCCTCCCAGATGGAGCGGGGCACGTAGGCGCGGGAGGCCGCCGAGCACTTCTGGCCCTGGTACTCGAACGCGCCGCGCACGAACGCGGTGGCCAGCGGGGCCGGGTCGGCCGAGGGGTGCACGACGATGAAGTCCTTGCCGCCGGTCTCCCCGACGATGCGGGGGTAGCTGCGGTAGGTGTCGAGGTTGTCGGCGATGGTGCGCCAGAGCTTTTTGAAGGTGGCGGTGGAGCCGGTGAAGTGCAGCCCGGCCATGTCCGGGTCGGGCAGGGCGATGTCGCTGACGGCCTGGCCGTCACCGGTGACCATGTTGATCACACCCGGCGGCATGCCGGCGGCCTCGAACAGGCGCATGGTGAAGTGCGCGGCGAACTGCTGGGACGGGGTGGGCTTCCACACCACGGTGTTGCCCATCAGCGCCGGGGCGGTGGGCAGGTTGCCTGCGATGGCGGTGAAGTTGAACGGGGTGATGGCGGTGACGAACCCGTCCAGGGGGCGGTATTCCATCCGGTTCCACTCGCCGGGCACCGAGTTGGGCTGCTCGGCCATGATCTGGCGGGCGTAGTGGACGTTGAACCGCAGGAAGTCGATCAGCTCGCAGGCGGCGTCGATCTCGGCCTGCTGCACCGACTTGGACTGGCCCAGGATGGTGGCGCCGTTGATGGTGTCGCGCCACGGGCCCGCGAGCAGGTCGGCGGCGCGCAGGATGACCGCGGCGCGCTCGTCGAACGGGGTCGCGGCCCACTCGGCGGCCGCGCCCTTGGCCGCGGCCACCGCGTCGGCGACATCGGTGTGGGTGGCCTGGGCGCAGGTGCCCAGCACGTGGGCGTGTTTGTGCGGCTGCACCACGTCGAAGCGCTCACCGCCGGCCATCCGCTGCTGGCCGCCGATGGTCGAGGTCAGCTCGATGCGCTCGGACTCCAGCTCGGCGATGCGCTTTTGCAGCGACTCCCGTTCCGGCGAGCCCGGAGCGTAGGTCTTGACCGGCTCGTTGGACGGGACCGGGACCGAAGTGATGGCATCCATGGCCATTTCGCCTCCTTGCGAGAAGTCGCTGCGTGCATTCGGGGAGCACTGCGCCGGCGCAGAGTGCCCCAGAGTTCTGTTACCTCGGAGATTAGGAGTTCGGCGGGCTTGCGGAGTTGTCCGATCGGCTATCGTTGACCCGATCGGGTTGTTCGGTTGAACAAAGGAACGGGAAGTGCGGGAAATCGGCGTCGACTCGGCAGGCGTGCCGTTGCGTCAGCTCCTCATCGCGGTGGGCGAGCCGCTGGTCGACGTCCTCGCGGCGCCGAGCGGCTTCGACGTCGACGTCCGCGATGTCGTCATTGTCGACCCGGAGGAGGACTCCGGCACCCGCCGCGGGGACCTCGTCCTGGTCATCGGCGCCCGCGGGCGCGCGGCGATGCGCCTGGTCCGGGCCGCCGCCCGCGACGGTGCCGCCGCGGTCGCGGTGAAGGTCCACGCCGAGAGCGACGCCCGCGCGCTGCGCGACACCGCGATCGACGGCGGGGTGGCCCTGCTGGGCGTGCGCCCGGAGGTGCGGTGGGAGCAGCTTGAGTCCTTCGCCCGATCGGCGGTGGACAACGCCCGGCTGACCACCGACGCCGACGTGGGGGAGGCGCTGGGCGACCTGTTCTCGCTGGCGCAGACCGTCGCGGCGATGACCGACGGGATCGTCAGCATCGAGGACACCGCCAACCGCGTGCTGGCCTACTCCCGCTCCGACGACGAGGTCGACGAGCTGCGCAGGCTGTCCATCCTCGGCAGGCAGGGCCCGGAGCCGTACCTGGCGATGCTGCGCGAGTGGGGCGTCTACCAGCGGCTGCGCGCGGGCGAGGAGGTCGTGCGCATCGACGAGCGCCCCGAGCTGGGCATCCGGCAGCGGATGGCGGTCGGCATCCACGCGGGCAACCAGCCGCTGGGCACCATCTGGGTGCAGGAGGGCGAGCGGTCGCTGTCGGAGCGCTCGGAGAAGGCGCTGCTGGGCGCGGCCCGCGTGGCGGCGCTGCAGCTCATCCGCCAGCGCACCGAGGCCACCGCCGGGCCGCGCTTCCGCGAGAACCTGCTCGCCGGGCTGCTCGACGGCCGGGTCGACGCCCGCTCGGTCGCCGACAACATCGGCGCCGACGCGGACAAGCCGGCCGTGGTCGTGGTCTTCACCCTGCGGCCCGCCGACGCCGCGGGCCAGGATCGGTCCGACCTGGAGCTCCAGCGCTCCGAGATGACCAGCCTGATCTCCGTGCACGCCTCGGCCTACCGCCGCAGCGCCCTGGTCACCACCATCGGCTCGCGGGTGTACGTGCTGCTGCCGGACCTGCCGGAGCGCTCGGCGGCCTCCGCGGCGCTGAGCCTCACCCGCGAGATCGCCGCGGCTTCGCGACAGCACCTGCGGGCGCGGGTGCAGGCGGGCGTCGGCTCGGCGGTGCCGACCCTGGACGAGGTCGCCGAGTCGCGCACCGAGGCCGACCGGGTGCTCGACGCGCTGTCCCACGACCTGCGGACCTCGATCGCCACCATCTCCGACGTGCGCGCGAAGGTCGTGCTCAGCGAGGTCCTCACGCTGCTGCAGGGCAACGAGCGGTTCCGGGACGCGCGGCTGGCCGTGCTCGCCGAACACGACGCCGAGCACGGCACCGAGCTGGCGCGGTCGCTGCTGGCCTACCTGGAGGAGTTCGGTGACGTGCGGGCCGCCAGCGAGCGCATGCACGTGCACCCCAACACGTTGCGCTACCGGGTCCGGCGGGCCGGTGAGATCAGCGGCATCGACCTGGGCGACCCGGCCGAGCGGCTGAGCGCGCACCTGCAACTGCTGCTGGCGCGGCGCACGGGAACCGGTCGCCGTTGACGCGGGTGTGCCACGTCTTCGGCGCCAGGAGGAGTTGCTCTCCTCCGGCATGGGGGCGGTGCGGGACCCACGAGGAAAGCCGGTTGTCAGCTGAGGTCAAAGCCGCTTCTGAACATGTTCGGGCGAACCGACTCGCACGCTGGCCCGATGTCGCATCAGATGCAATACAAGCCGTTCGGTGCACCGCGGGCAGTGATTCGATGAGGTGCCGGCCGCAGATGGTGTCGTAACCCGGGTGGCCATCGCTGTCGCCATGTTCAGCTCTGCCTTCCGAGGGCGTCGCACGGCATTCCCGGGCAAATCCGTGGCCGGGTCAGTCGTAGCCTCGGATGAGGTGGCTCTCGTCGGTCTCGGCAACGTTCAGAGCGTCTGTTGTCCTGCGGCGATCGGGATTGGTCAGTTCCGCCGGCTCCCAGCAGGCGTCCTCGGCCTGCTGGGGAGCTACGACAATAGGGGATGATGCGGAGAGGGGCATCGCGGTTCCTTCCAAATGCGGGATGCGGTTCCCGGTTTTGCTTCTTCTTTTCGTGGATCGCGTTTCTTCTCTTTCGGTTCTGGTTTCCTTGGAAATGCAGCTGGCTGGAATTACGGCTCTTCGCCCGTTCAGGAATTCCAGCACGACTGCATGTGTTGTATATCACATCGCAAGCGCGGTGATGATCGACCTGCAAAAATTGTGCTTTTCTGGTCAGCAATCGATGTGCAGACGGGCACGGTGCGGACGCGCAAGCCCGGCGCTCGACGGTCAGCGCTGGGCGGACTCCTGGCGGGCGGTGACCCAAGCGGCGATCTGAGTGCGGGAGCTGAAGCCGAGCTTGGTCAGGATGTTCTCCACGTGCCCCTCCGCGGTCCGCGTGGAGATCACCAGCCGCGCCGCGATGTCCCGGTTCGTCAAACCCTCGGCGACCAGCTCGGCGATCTGGAACTCCCGCCTGGTCAGCAGCGGCTGCTCCCCGGTGGGCTGCCGGGCGTCCCGCGGCCGCTCGGTCTCCAGCGCGAAGTCCACGGCCTGCGCGGCGGACAACCGGTGCCCCTGCTCGAACGCCTGCTCGTAGGCGCTGTCTCCCAGGGCCTCGCGCACGCCGGCCACGTGCGCGTGGTGGGCGTGGGCGAAGCTGGAGTAGAACTCCGGCGAGCCGCCCAGCGACTCCCACACCGACGCCGCGAGGCCGAAGAGAGTGGCGGCGCGGCCGTGCCGCCCCAGAGTCGCCTCCACCCACGCCAGGGTCTCCAGCGAGAACGCCATCGCGGTCCGGTCGGCCAGCAGCCTGCCGAGCCGCAGCGACTCCTTGCACGAGCGCTCCGCCCGCTCCGGCTCGCCCGCGGCGACGTCGACGTAGGCGTGCGCCCACAGCGCGTGCGAACGCCAGAAGGTGTCACCGAGCCGCACGGACTTGTCGATGCAGGCGTCCAGCAGCATCCGGCCCTTCTCCGCCTGGCCGCGGTGGCCGACGGTCAGCCCGTACAGGAACAGCGTGAGCATCTCCCCGCGCAGCGACCCCGCCGTCCGGAAGCGCTCGTAGGCCTCGCCGAACAGCGGGTCCGCGCGGTCCACATCGGCCTCGACCAGCGCCTCCATCCCGCGCAGGTGCGCCAGGTAGGCCAGCTCCTCCGAGCTGCCGATCCGGGCGGCCAGGTCCTCCGACTCGCCCAGCGACGAGCGGGCGGTGCCCGCGTCGCCCTGCTGCAAGGCGAACCAGGCGTCGAGCATCAGGCTGGAAAGGCGCTCGTGGGACGGTTCGGTCGCCGAGGCCAGCAGCCGGTCCAGCCACATCCGGGTCTCGGTGTGGTAGCCGCGCAGGGACAGGAAGTCGGCGAGCTGGACCACCATCCGCAGCCCGGCCTCGGCCTCGCCCTCCTGGCGGGCGCAGTAGTCGAAGGCCACCCGCAGGTTCGGGTGCTCCAGCCACAGCCGGTTGATCCAGGCGGGCTCGTCGGGGCCCAGCCACTCGGCTGCGAAGCGCCGCGTCAGCCCGGCGAAGTAGTCGCGGTGGCGGCGCCGCGCCGCCTCGTGCCCGCCCCCGGCGGCCAGCTTCTCGACGCCGTAGGCGCGGGTGGTGTCCAGCATCCGGTAGCGCGCGACGGCCTGCCCGGAGTCGCGCAGGAAGATCGACTTGTCCACCAGCGCGTCCACCAGTCCCAGCACGTCGGCCTCGGCCACCCCGTCGCCGCTGGCGACGTGCTCGACCGCGTCGAGGTCGAAGCTGCCGGAGAACACCGATGCCCGCGCCCACACCAGCCGTTCGGGCGCCGAGCACAGCTCGTAGCTCCAGTCGATCAGCGCGCGCAGCGTCCGCTGCCGGGGCGGCAGGCCGCGGGTGGCCTCGCCGAGCAGCCGGTGCTGCTCGGTCAGCCGGTCGGCGATCTGCTCCAGAGACAACGAGCGCAGGCGCACCGCGGTCAGCTCGATCGCCAGCGGTATCCCGTCGAGGTCGTGGCAGATGCGGGCCAGCGCCTGGTAGTTGCTCTGGTCGACCTCGAAGCTGGGCAGCACCGCCGCCGCGCGGGCGACGAACAGCCGCACCGAGTCGAAGTGCGCGACCGCGTTCGGCGAGCCGGCGTGCTCGGGATCGGGCACCTCGAACGGCGGCACGGTGTAGGTGCACTCGCCGACCAGGCCCAGCGACTGCCTGCTGGTGGCCACCACCCGCAGCTCGGGGCACACCTGGATGAGCGTGTTGACCAGCGCGGCGCACGCGTCGACCAGGTGCTCGCAGCTGTCGAGCACCAGCAGCGTCGGGCCCGCGCCCAGCCGCTCGACGACGGCGTCCTGCACCGGCCGGGAGGACTGCTCGTGGATCTCCAGCTGCTCGGCGACGGTCTGCGGCACCAGGTTCGGCTCGCGCAGCTCGCCCAGGTCGACGAACCACGCCTGGTCGTGGAAGGCCCGGCGCACGTCCGCGGCGACCCGCATCGACAGCCGGGTCTTGCCCACCCCGCCCGGACCGGTCAGCGTGACCAGCCGGTAGACCGACAGCAGTCGTTTGACCTCGGTGAGCTCGTGCCGCCGTCCGACGAAGCTGGTCGTTCCCGCGGGCAGGTTGCCCGCACTGCGCCGTTCGGTGGTGGTCCGTGCCACGCGAACAGACTAGTACGGGGCATCACGAGGTGTAGACCGCGTGATCAGACGTCGGCCCTCACCCCGGTCCGGCCTTCCGCGCTGCTCTGCGGTCCGGCGGTCGGCTCCGGCCGTCCGTGCTTCCCCGCGGTCGGGCACCCGGTCGCGGGCGGGCTGTCCGCAACGTCCGGCTTGCGCCGACGTCGCGTGACTGTCCGGGCACAGCAGGTTGACCGGACGGTCGGTATGCGTATCGAACCAGGTATTTGCACGGGTACAACCCCCAGCGCCGATGCGCCAGTCTCGTCACCCCGCTCCTGTACTCGGGAGTAGGAAACGAACAGCCGGGGCCGCGGGTGCTGAATCACCGGGCCGCCGGTGTACGGCGACGAAGCCGGTCCTGCCGCCGGGCAGGGTCGGCCGGGGCGTCCGGCCCTCCCTCCGACGGGCCGGACGATCCGGCCGGGCCCTCGGCGGTGGTGGTGGCGGAGGTGGATCAATGGCGATGAGCACGGTGGTCGGACGCACGCGATGGAAGGTCTTCGCGCTCGTCTTCGTGGTCGGGCTCGCGGGCGTCGGACTGATGTTCACGGGCCTGACCCGGGGTGCGCTCGCGGCGTCGTTCTCGGTGTCGGGCATGAGCTACAAGGCCTCCGGGGACAAGCTCGTCAGCGAGGGAGTGGTGCAGTACGGGTCGGTCGACCATGGTTCGTCGGGCGCGCACCCGGTGCTGGTCAACGGCTTCCGCAAGGCCCGGATCGACAACTTCTGCCAGTCGTTCGTCGTGCCCGCGCTGCCCGTGGTCGGCGACGTCACGGTGAAGATCGCCGCGCCCGGCCAGGCGGGCATGTCGGCCGACAACATGGTGCTCGGCGTCGAGCAGGTCAGCGGCGACATGACGCTGAGCAACGTCGAGATCGGACGGGACGCCGCGACCTTCGACAAGGGGCCCGGTGGCGCGCAGGGGCCGTCCGGTGCTTTCGGCATCCAGGCCGACGGGGCGCAGATCGACCGGCTGCGCCAGGTGGCGTGGTCCACGACGGCCTCCACTCTCAAGCTCAACCAGGTCCGCATCGCCGCGAGCGCGGGCCACGACGAGTGCTTCTGACCCGATCGCCTTCCTGACCCCGACTCCTCGAACGAACGGGTGGTGACCCCAGTGGTGCATGGCAGCGACGCGAGGACCGCACGCAAGGGCATCCCGGACTCCCGCGATTCCCGCGAACCCGGGCGCTCCCGCGACGCCGGGCGCGCCCGCGAACCCGGGCGCTTCCGCGACATCGGTCGTGCCCGTGGCACCGGGCGCTTCCGCGATACGGGGCGCTCCCGCGACTCCCGCGACACCGGGCGCTTCCGGAAGTTCCGGCGGGGACGGCCGTTCTGGGCGGGGCTGTTCACCACCGCGTCCGGCCTGGTCGTGCTGTTCCCGCCGTACGCGTCCCTGCGGTTCGGCGACGCGATGATCTCGCTCAACACGATGGGCGGCATCTCGTCGCTGGTGATCGGGGTCGTGCTGGTGAGCTGCGGTATCTCGTTCTGGGCCCGGCCGGAGCTGCGGGTCGGCGCCGGGGTCGTCGCGCTGCTGCTGTCGCTGGTGGCGATCGTGACCTCGAACCTCGGGTCGTTCCTGCTGGGCACGCTGCTCGGGATCACCGGCGCGGCGCTCGCGCTGGCGTGGTCGCCCGGCGCTCGCCGCCGGGGCGGCGATGACCAGGTCGGCGATACGGCGTCCGCGGAGCCGACCGGGATCGTCGCCTCCGGAGTTGCGGCGGTGCGGTCCCGGTCGTCCCGTCCGGCCGGCTCAACCGACCGGACGGGTGCGTGAGGGACTTGCCGCGCGTTCACCTCGCGGCGGCCGCGTCGCTGGCGGTGGTGCTGGGCGGTCTCGCCGCGCCCGCCGCCTCCGCGCAGGGCGGGGTGCTGTGCCCGCTGGTGCAGGTGCTCGTCCCGTGCCAGAGCCCGGGAACCACGTCGACACCGGCGCCGACGAGCCGGCCCTCGAAGTCGGCCAGCCCCTCGGAGACTCCGTCGTCCTCGGCCGCACCGTCGTCCTCGACGGCACCCCCGTCGACGACCGCACCGAGCCCGTCGACCGCACCGAGCCCGTCGACTACGTCCAGCCCTTCGGCGACACCCAGCCCTTCGACTACGCCGAGTCCTTCGGTGACGCCGCGTCCGTCGGGAACACCAACCCCATCGGCCTCGACCCCGCCGCCTTCGACCACGGCGTCCGCGCCGCCGAGCGGCTCCGCCACGGCGCCGCCTGCCCCCGCGCCGGCGGCGAAGCCGGGCCTGCCGTCGGCGCAGCCGACGGGCACCGCACCCGGACCGGGCCGGATCTGGACCATGACCGGCACCAGGCTCAAGCTGAGCGGCGTGCGCTACCGCGGTCCGGCCGACCGGGACGTGCAGGGCAGACCGATGCGGACGCTGCACTTCACCGTGGACGGCCTGGAGATCACCGACCTGGTCCAGCGCGGTCTGCTCGGCAACGGCAAGGTGCAGAAGGCCGCGGGCAGACCCGGCGGCACCTCGACGGTGACCGAGGGACCGGTCGAGCTCTACACCCTCCAGCTCTCGGGCACCCTCGCCGTCGCGGGGCTCCCGCTCGTGCCGGTCACCCTGTCGCCGGAGTCGCTGCCGGCGCCGAACCTCGACCTGGGCTTCCTGCGGCTGCCGGAGATCACCTTCACCGACGTCGTCGCCCGCAACACCGACCTCTCCGGCGGCACCCTGCGCATCCCGGGCGCCACCATCGTCGGCGAGTGAGCGGTGCCCGGCTAGAGCTTGCGCAGCCGCACCCGGTTGATGGAGTGGTCGATGTCCTTGCGCAGCACCAGCGTCGCCCGCGGCCGCGTCGGCAGGATGTTGTCCACCAGGTTCGGCTCGTTGATGGTGCGCCAGAGGTGGCGGGCCTCGGCCCGCGCGTCCTCGTCGGAGAGGCCGGCGAAGTGGTGGAAGTGCGAGCCCGGGTCGGCGAAGGCGGTGTGGCGCAGCGCCAGGAACCGCTCGACGTACCACTGCTCGATGTGCTCGGTGTGGGCGTCGACGTAGATGGAGAAGTCGAACAGGTCCGACACCGCCAGGCTCGGGCCGGGCTGCAGGACGTTGAGCCCCTCCACGATCAGGATGTCGGGGCTGCGCACGACGTTCTCCTCGCCGGGCACGATGTCGTAGGCGACGTGGGAGTAGACCGGGGCGCTCACCTCGGGCGCGCCGGACTTCACCTCGGTGACGAACCGCAGCAGGGCGCGTCGGTCGTAGCTCTCCGGGAAGCCCTTGCGGTGCATGATCCCGCGCCGCACCAGCTCGGCGCGCGGGTGGAGGAAGCCGTCGGTGGTGACCAGGTCGACCCTGGGGTGGTCGGGCCAGCGCGCGAGCAGGGTGCGCAGGATCCTGGCGGTGGTGGACTTGCCGACCGCGACGCTGCCCGCGATCCCGATGACGAACGGGGTCTTGGAGCGGCGCGACTGCTCGCCCAGGAACGTCGTGGTGGTCTCGTGCAGCCGCTGCCGCGTGGCGACCTGGAGGTTGATCAGCCGCGACAGCGGCAGGTACACGTCGGCGACCTCGGCGAGGTCGACCTGCTCGCCGAGGCCGCGCAGCGCGTCGAGCTCGGTCTCCGACAGGGGAAGCGGCATGGAGTTGCGCAACTCCCGCCACTGGTCCCGGTGCAACTCGACGTACGGGCTCAGTTCGCGAACGCGCGTCACAGGCACCCCTCGGCAGTGAGGACGCTCCGCAGAGCGGCTGCGGTGCCGCCGATGGTCATCGGCGGCACCGCGCACTCTAGGTCGCCCGCACCTCACCGCGCTGTGACGCAGTGCACGATGAGATCGACGTTATTCGCCTTGATCGATCTGAGCGCCCTTGCGGGCCGGGTTCAGCTTCGAGTTGCGGTAGCCGTAGGCGAAGTAGATCACCAGGCCGATGGCGAACCACGCCCCGAAGCGCAGCCACGTCTCCGGTGCCAGGAAGGTGACCAGCCAGATCGAGAAGATGATGCCGATGATCGGCACGATCGGCATGCCCGGGCACTTGAACCCGCGCGGCAGGTCGGGACGGCGGTAGCGCAGCACGACCACCGCGGCGCACACGATGACGAACGCCAGCAGGATGCCGATGTTGGTCAGCTCGGCGGCCTCGCCGATCGGCAGCAGACCGGCGATGAGCGCCGAGGCGATGCCGATCAGCCAGGTGAACCGGGACGGCACCTTGCGCGTGGGGTGGGTCTTGGCGAACCAGCGCGGTAGCAGCCCGTCGCGGCTCATGGCGAAGCCGACCCGGGTGACGCCGAGCATGAAGGTGAACAGCACGGTCAGGATGCCCAGGATCGCGCCGATGGCGATCACCGCGCCCACCGCTGGCAGGCCCACGTCGGCGAAGGCGCTGGAGAACGCGCTCTCGGAGCTGATCTGGGTGTAGGGGATCATGCCGGTGAGCACCAGGCAGGCCAGCACGTAGAGCACCATCGAGATGGCCAGCGAGTACATGATCGCCTTGGGCATGTGCTTCTGGGCGTCCTTGGACTCCTCGGCCGCCGTGCTCATCGCGTCGTAGCCGAACACCGCGAAGAAGACCGTCGCGGCGCCGGTGAACGCGCCGCCGATGCCGTATGGCAGGAACGGCTGGTAGTTGCCCGCGTTGATGTGGAACGCGCCCACCACGATGACCAGCAGGACGACGGCCACCTTGAGGTAGACCAGCAGCGTCTCGAAGCGCGCCGCGCTCTTCATGCCCTGGTTGAGCATGAAAGCGATGAACAGGCACAGCAGCGCCGCGAACAGGTTGATCTTGTAGCTGCCTGGGGGTGCGCCGGCTTCGGCCTCGGTGCCGGGTGCCCCGGACATCCACAGCGGGAGGTCGATGTGGAGGAACCCGAGCAGGTCGTTGAAGTAGCCGGAGATGCCGATCGCGACCACCGCCACGATCGCGGTGTACTCCAGCAGCAGGTCCCAGCCGATCAGCCAGCCGACCACCTCGCCCAGCACGACGTAGCCGTAGGTGTAGGCCGAGCCCGCCTTGGGGATCATGCCCGCGAACTCGGCGTAGGAGAACGCCGCCGCGGCGCTGGCGATGCCCGCGATGAGGAACGACAGCAGCACGCCCGGTCCGGCCTTCTCGTTGGCCACCGCGCCGGCCAGGGAGAAGATCCCGGCCCCGATGATGCCGCCGATCCCGATCGCGGTGAGCTGCCAGAGCCCCAGCGAACGCTGCAGGCCGGTCTCGCCGTCCTCGGAGATGTCCGCGACAGGCTTGCGGCGGAATATCCCCCGTCCGGGGTGGAGGTTGGTTGCCACGGGTTGCTCCCTGTTTCCTGCATTTGGTGCGAAAAGCGTACGTGTGCTCGCGTGACCTGCGAAGCCGTGTTCGTCACCGACCTGCCCGGAGCGCTTTCCGCGCTGGTAACCCGGACGTGGCCTGCAGCACGTTGCGGCGAAACCTACGCCGGGGCGCCGTCCGGCCAGGTTGTCGTTTCGGACGACATATCGTGCATTTGGTTGTTCGATCGCACTATCCAGGATGGATTGTGGTGCCGCCCGCAGCACACCGGGCACCATCTGTGCGCCATGCGTGACGGCGAGCGGTCTGGATCGTTAGTGTTCACGTCCGCGTGCAACGCAGCCCGCTGCCGGAAGTGAGAGATCGGATGCCCAGTTACCGCAAGGTCGTCGTCGGAACGGATGGCTCGCGGCCGTCGCTGCGGGCGGTGGCCCGCGCCGCCGAGGTCGCGCGGGACTCCTCCGCCACGCTGGTGATCGTCTGCGCGTACTACCCGAACAGCGAGCGCGATGTCGAGCAGGCCAAGCAGGAGCTCGGCGAGGAGGCGTTCCAGGTGATCGGCTCCGCGCCCGCCGAGGACACCCTGCGGGAGGCCACCGACCGCGCCCGTGCCGCGGGCGCCGCCGAGGTCGAGACCGTCTCGGTGCTCGGCGCGCCGGTGGCGTCGCTGGTCGAGGCCGCCGAGAAGCACTCGGCCGACCTGCTGGTGGTGGGCAGCCGGGGGCTGAACACGGTGAAGGGCCGGATCCTGGGCTCGGTGCCCTCCGAGGTGTCGCGCCGCGCCGACTGCGATGTGCTCGTTGTCCGAACCTCGCGATGAGGCGGTGGCCGGGCGCCCCGAGCTGGAGACGGTCCTGCTCGGCGGCCCCGCGCGCCACACCAAGGCCGACGTGGCGCGGGAGGCGGGCGTCGAGCTGCGGCGCGCCGAGCGGCTCTGGCAGGCCATGGGCTTCGCCCACGTCGACGACGACGCCGTGGTGTTCACCGACGCCGACGTGGCCGCGCTGCGCAGGCTGGTGCAGCTCGTCTCGGCCCAGGTCCTGACGCCCGAGGCGGAGACGGCGGTCGCGCGCTCGCTGGGGCAGGCGATGTCGCGGCTGGCGGAGTGGCAGGTCGGCATCTTCCGGACGGTCCTCGGTGACGACTTCTCCGGCGACCTGGCCACGACCGCGCAGTTCGCCGGGGCGATCATGCCGGTGATGGAGCAGTTGCAGGGCTACGTGTGGCGGCGGCACCTCACCGCCACCGCGATGCGCGAGCTCGGCGGCCGGGACACCGGTGAGGACGAGCGGACCCTGGTCATCGGCTTCGCCGACATCGTCGGCTACACCCGGCTGATCCGGGACTTCACCGAGCTGGAGCTGGCCAGCCTGATCGACGACTTCGAGGAGCTGGCCACCGGTGTGGTCGCCGAGAACCGCGGCCGCATCATCAAGACCGTGGGCGACGAGGTCCTGTTCGTCACCGACACCGCCGCCGACGCCGCCGAGGTCGCGCTCAGCCTCAACGAGCAGATCGCCGAGTCGACGCGGCTGCCACCGCTGCGCATCGGGCTGGCCAAGGGTGTGGTGCTCGCCCGCTTCGGCGACGTCTACGGCTCGACGGTCAACATCGCCAGCAGGCTCACCTCGGTCGCCCGGCCCGCGTCGGTGCTGGTCGACCGGGAGGTGTCGGGCTCGCTGCGCGACCACCCGGACTACCACCTGGTCTCGGTCGGCCCGACGAAGGTCCAGGGCTTCCGCGGTCTGCGCGCCTGGGCGCTGCGCCGCGCCCGCTGACCGCCGCAGGCTGGCCGCCGGCGCGCTGACCGCGCCTCGGTCATGCTCGACACGTTCTACCGCGTGCTGGGCACCGGCTGCATCCCGCGCTGGCACGCCGGCGTGATCGACATGGACGGCGCCTACTTCGCCGCCCCGGGGCAGGAGCTGTTCGTCGCCGAGGCTCCCGGCGGTGAGATCCGGGCCCCGTCGGCGTCGGCGGGGCCCGCCGTGCGCGCCGTGTAGTCGCCGACGGTGCGGATTCGCCGCTCAGCCATGGCAACCCCGTTAGTGTGATCCAGATCGCTCGCCGCCGCCCGGCTGTTGCGAACGATGTGCGGCAGACCGTACTCCCGATGGCTCCGGACGGCCTGTCAGCTCTCCTGCCTGCGGGTTCGCTCGGCCGAGGGCGTTCAGCCGCTTCGCCGCCGACCGCGCGTCAATGTCCTTCGTACGCGTATTCGGCTGCTTGATCACCCGAGCGGCTGGACAGCGGCATCCGCGCGTGGGATGCCCACCGACATCAGCGGTCATAAGGTCGACTCATGGGAACCGAGCGGGGAACGGTCATTCCGGCAAGTCACACCGACGAGGTCGCCGCGCTGGCCGAGAACTACGCGAGACTGCCCGCGGGCGAACCGGTGCGCCTGGCCAAGGCGACCTCGAACCTGTTCCGGTTCCGCGACCCCGCCGCCGGACCAGGGCTCGACGTCGGCCGCCTCAACCGGGTGCTGGCCGTGGACCCGTCGACCCGCACCGCCCAGGTCCAGGGCATGGCCACCTACGAGAGCATCGTCGACGCGCACCTGCCTTCCGGGCACATCCCGCTGGTCGTGCCGCAGCTGAAGACGATCACGCTGGGCGGCGCCATCGCGGGGCTGGGCATCGAGTCGACCTCCTTCCGCAACGGCCTGCCGCACGAGTCGGTGCGGGAGATGGAGATCCTCACCGGCGACGGCCGGGTCGTGGTCGCCCGCCCGGACAACGAGCACGCCGAGCTGTTCCGCGGGTTCCCCAACTCCTACGGCACGCTGGGCTACGCGCTGCGCCTGGAGATCGAGCTGGAGCCGGTGCAGTCCTACGTGCGGTTGCGCCACCTGCGCTTCGGTTCGGCCGGCGAGTGCGCCGAGGCCATCGCGAGCATCTGCCGCGACCGCGCCCACGACGGCCACCCGGTCGACTTCCTCGACGGCACCGTGTTCTCCGCCGACGAGCAGTACCTGACGCTGGGGGAGTACCGGTCGGACGCCCCGCCCACCAGCGACTACACCGGCCAGCAGGTCTACTACCGCTCGCTGCGCACGCGGCAGACCGACCACCTGTCCATCCGCGACTACCTGTGGCGCTGGGACACCGACTGGTTCTGGTGCTCGCGCGCCTTCGGCGTCCAGCACCCGCTGGTGCGGCGGTTCTGGCCGCGGCGCTACCGCCGTTCCGACGTCTACCGCCGGATCGTGTCGTGGGACCGCAGGTTCGGCCTCACCGACCGGCTTTCCAGGCTGCGCGGCGGTGGCGGCAACGAGCCGGTGATCCAGGACGTGGAGATCCCGGTCGGGCGGCTGGCGGAGTTCCTGGAGTTCTTCCACGCCGAAACCGGGATCAGCCCGGTCTGGCTGTGCCCGGTGCGCCTGCGCGACCGGAAGGGCTGGCCGCTGTACCCGATGGACCCGGACACGCTCTACGTCAACGTCGGCTTCTGGTCGGCGGTGCCGTTGCGTCCGGGCGAGGAGCCGGGCACCCACAACCGCGCGATCGAGCGCGTGGTCAGCGAGCTCGACGGGCACAAGTCCCTGTACTCCAACGCCTACTACGGCGAGGACGAGTTCTGGCGGTTGTACAACCGCCCCGCCTACCAGCGCCTCAAGGAGCGCTACGACCCGGACGGACGTCTTCCGGGCCTCTACGACAAGTGCGTCCGGGAGAAGTGACGCGCAGGGGAAGGAGTTTCGGTGATGGGGCTGGCAGAGGTGTTCCCGCGCATCCTCGGGCACGACGTCCCGGTCGAGTTCCGCGCCTACGACGGGAGCCGCGCGGGCAGGGCCGGCGCGGACGTCTCCATCGAGATCCGTTCGCCGCTGGCGATGTCGCACCTGGCGGCGGCCCCGGGTGAGCTGGGGCTGGCCCGCGCCTACGTCACGGGCGCGCTGGAAGTGCACGGCGACATGTACACCGCGCTGTCGAGCTTCCCGGCGATCACGGTCAGCGACGTGCCGCTGAAGACCCGGCTCGCGCTCATGGCCAGGCTGGGCGGGCTGCGGCTGTGGTGGCCGGTGCGTCCGCCGGCCCAGGAGTACCGGCCGCGGGGCTGGCGGCATTCCAAGAGGCGCGACAGCTTGTCCATCTCGCACCACTACGACGTCTCCAACCGGTTCTACGAGTGGGTGCTCGGCCCCTCGATGGCCTACACCTGCGCGGTGTACCCGGAGGCGGGCTCGAGCCTGGAGGAGGCGCAGTTCACCAAGCACGACCTGGTGGCGCGCAAGCTCGGGCTGGCCAAGGGGATGCGGCTGCTCGACGTCGGGTGCGGCTGGGGCGGCATGGTGATGCACGCGGCCAAGCACTACGGCGTGCGGGCGCTGGGCGTGACCCTGTCGCGGCAGCAGGCGCAGTGGGCGCAGAAGGCCATCGCCGAGCGGGGGCTGGCCGACCTGGCCGAGGTGCGCCACCTGGACTACCGCGACGTCCGGGAGACCGGCTTCGACGCGGTCAGCTCCATCGGGCTCACCGAGCACATCGGAGCGGCGCAGCTCCCGGCTTACTTCTCCTTCCTGCACGACAAGCTCAAGCCCGGTGGCAGGCTGCTCAACCACTGCATCACCAGGCCGGACGGCAGCCACGGCTCCCGGCCGGGCAAGTTCATCGGCCGCTACGTCTTCCCGGACGGCGAGCTGGAGCCGGTCGGCACCCTGGTGTCGGCGATGAACGACAACGGCTTCGAGGTGCGCCACGAGGAGAACCTGCGGGAGCACTACGCCCTGACCCTGGCCGGCTGGTGCGCGAACCTCGACGCGAACTGGTCCGCGGCGGTGCAGGAGGTGGGGCCCGAACGCGCCCGCGTCTGGCGGCTCTACATGGCGGCCTGCCGCCTGGGCTTCGAGCTCAACGTCGTGCAGCTGCACCAGGTTCTGGGCGTGCGCCTGGACGGCACCGACGCCCGGATGCCGCTGCGCCCGGCCTGGTGATCGCGCGAGTCGCGCCACGGCTGACCAGCGGCCCGCGGGTCATCTCGCCAGGTCGTCCAGGGACACCGGCGGGACGTACTCGCCGACGGGGTCGCGGACCCACCAGGCGCCGGTCTCGCGGCGTTCGCGCGCGGTGGTGAAGCGGTAGCGGAAGAAGCGCGCGCGGACCTCGGTGGGCGGGGACTCCGGGAAGGGGTTGCGGCGCAACAGCTTCAGGACGTGCCGGTCGTTGCGCAGCAGGGCTTCCAGGAAGCGCGGCAGCCAGCCGCGCCCGTAGCCGGGCGAGATGGCGCAGAACCACATCAGCCAGTCCAGCCGCAGGTGGTAGGGCGCCACCTGCGGCGGGCGGCGCATCGGGTCGCCCGGCTTGCCCTTGAAGTCGTACTCCCGCCACCGCGAGCCGCCGTCGCGCCCCTCCACGACGACCTCGTAGCGGGTGCGGGTGATGCTGCCGAAGGCGCCGTAGGTGTTGCCCAGGTGCAGCTTGTTGAAGCTGCGGTTCATGACCTGGCGCCTGCCGAGCATGTTGCGCACCGGCCAGTAGCTCAGCGCGACCATCGTGGCGGTCAGCACCAGAACCAGCGCCAGCCACCAGACGGGCGCCGGCGAGTCGGGGAGCGGGACCGGCAGCCATCCCAGCACCTGCGGGCCCATCGCGGCGAAGGCCAGCGTGATGGTGACCAGGTTCAGCCACGCGAAGTTGCCGCTGAGCACCAGCCAGAGCTGCGTCACCACGACGATCACCGCGGCCACCGAGGCGACCGGCTGCGGGGCGAACAGTCCGAAGGGGACGACGAGCTGGGTGAAGTGGTTGGCCGCGACCTCGACCCGGTGCAGCGGCCGGGGAAGCTGGTGGAACCTCCTGCTCAGCGGCCCCGGCATCGGCTGGGTCTCGTGGTGGTAGTACAGCGCGGTGAGGTCGCGCCAGCAGGAGTCCCCGCGCATCTTGATCAGCCCGGCACCGAACTCGACGCGGAACAGCAGCCAGCACATCAGCCACAGCACCGGCATCGGTGGCGGCACGTGCGCCGGCCCCAGGAAGATGGCCAGGAAACCGGCCTCCAGCAGCAGCGACTCCCAGCCGAAGGAGTACCAGACCTGTCCGATGTTGACGATCGACAGGTACAGCACCCACAGCAGCGCCCACACCACCATCGAAGCCCACAGCGGCAGCACGTCGGCTGCCCCGGCCAGCACCGCCGCGCTGACCGCCGTGCCGAGCCAGGCCACCGCGGCGAAGAACCGGTCCGAGTAGTGCAGGTGGAACAGACTCGGCGCCCGGCGGAACCCGGCTGCCGCGAGGAAGCGCGGGACCGGGGTGAGCCCGTGCTCGCCGAGCAGCGGCCGGAACTGGTTGACCGCGGTCAGGAAGGCCAGCAGGTAGGTGAGGGCGAGCAGGTGCTGGACGACGAAGCGCGCCTGGGCGTAGTCGGCGCTGACGAACCACTGCCAGTTCATCGATCCCTCCTCGCCTCGACCGTGGTTCCAGCGTGCCGGGCCGTCTCTAGAATCGCTGACGGAGCACGCGGTGTGGAGGTTGCGGGTTGCTGGACGACGTGGTGGGCGTGCTGGTCTGCCCGCACTGCGGTGCGGAGCTGGCAGCCGCCGGGCAGAGCCTGCGCTGTGCGTCGGGACACGTGTTCGACCTGGCCCGCCAAGGCTACGTGAGCCTGCTGACCGGACATCCGCCCGCCGCCACCGGCGACACCGCGGCGATGGTCGCGGCCCGCGCGGCGTTCCTCGCCGCCGGCCACTACGACCCGATCGCAGACCAGGTCCGCGACGCCGTCGCCGAGGCGCGCCCGGAGGGCGGCTGCGTCGTCGACGTCGGTGCGGGCACCGGTCACTACCTGGCCAGGGTCGTCGACGCCATACCCGGGACGGGGCTCGCGCTCGACGTCTCGAAGTACGCGTGCCGGCGGGCGGCCAAGATCCACCCCAGGGTCGGGGCCGCGGTCGCCGACGCCTGGCGGGCGTTGCCGGTGCGCAGCGCGGGCGCATCAGCGGTCCTCAACGTCTTCGCGCCCCGCAACGCCGCCGAGATGCACCGGGTGCTGCGGCCGGGCGGGCGGCTCGTCGTCGTCACGCCGAATCCCGGTCACCTCGGCGGACTGGTCGCCGAGCTCGGGTTGCTCAGCGTCGACGAGCGCAAGCAGGAGCGGCTCGACCAGCAGCTCGGCGGACTGTTCGAGCCGGTCGGGCAGCGGACGTGCGAGTTCACCATGCGGCTGGACCGCGCCGAGGCCGAGGCGGTGGTGGGCATGGGCCCCAGCGCGTGGCACTCCTCCGCCGAGGACATCGGCGCGCGCATCGCGGCGCTGCCCGAGCCGGTGCCGGTCACGGCGTCGGTCACGGTCTCGGTCTACCGCCGGGAGTAGGCGGCTCCGGCCGTCGTCGGGAGCAGGCCGCTCTACCGGGCGGGAAGGCGGCCGGCAGCGGCTGGATCATGACCCGCGCCCGAAGTGCGGCGGATCAGGAGCCCGTGCCGTAAGCGCTGAGGGTCGAGACCCCGCGCCGGAAGCGTCGGGGATCAAGGCCCCGCGCCCGAAGCGCGGCGGGTCAGCTCCGCGCGACCGGCAGCCGCAGGGCGATGCGGATCGCGCCCAGCCTCGCGCGGGGCATCGTCCGCGCCCGGGAGATCCGGTTGAGCACCCGCGAGGCGGTGGCCATCCGGCGCGTCGGGCGGCGCCGGGCCCGGTCGTAGTCGGCCAGCGCCTGCCCGGGGTCGGCGGCGCCGCGCAGGCAGGCGGCCAGCGTCACGGCGTCGATGAGCGCCTGGCAGGCGCCCTGCCCGAGGTCGGGTGTCATCGCGTGCGCCGCGTCGCCGACCAGCACGGCGTTGTCCACCGCGAACGTCTCCGGCGCGGGCACGAGCTGGCTGACCTCGTCGCGGACGATCTCGGACTCCGGGGTGGCCTCGATGAGCCGCGGGATCGGGTCGTGCCAGCCGGCGAACAGGGAGCGCAGCTCCTGGTGGTGGGCGCCGAGCCGGTAGTCGGCGGGAGCGGTGAGGCAGGCGAACCAGTGGGCCGGTTCGCCCTCGACCGGCACGACCCCGAACTTGCGGCCCGGACCCCAGGTCTGGCCGTGGAAGTCGGTGCTGACATCGGCGGTTCCCCGCCACGCGACGCAGCCCATGTAGCGCGGCCGCGACGCCGGGAACAGCGCGGTGCGGATGCGGCTGTGGACGCCGTCGGCGCCGAC
The DNA here is from genome assembly GCF_000062885.1 of Saccharopolyspora erythraea NRRL 2338. Lineage (NCBI taxonomy): Bacteria > Bacillati > Actinomycetota > Actinomycetes > Pseudonocardiales > Pseudonocardiaceae > Saccharopolyspora > Saccharopolyspora erythraea. The sequence continues at coordinate 2,179,131 of NC_009142.1, forward strand.
CAGCACGTCGCACTCGGCGCTCAGCGCGACGTGGGGGTCGATGTCGCTGTCGGTGTGCACCGCACCGGAGGGCAGCTCGTCGAGCAGCAGCCGCATCAGCGAGCTCCGGGTGAGCACCCGCGGACTGGGGCCCTCGCCCTCCCTGCCGACGTCGACCGAGGTGATCAGGCGGCCGTCCGGCCTGCGAAGCTCGAAGTGTTCGTGCAACGGCGCGCAGGCCCGGACCGCGTCGCCGATGCCGAGCGCGTCGAGCGCCTCCTGCGCGTCGGGCCAGAGCGTCAGGGCGTTGCCGGGACCGGAGATCCGCGGTGCGCGCTCGTGGACCTCGACGTCCCATCCCTCGCGGTGCAGCGCGACCGCGGAGGCCAGTCCGCCGACGCCACCGCCCACGATGATCGCCCGTCCGGTCATCGCCGCACTGTACTGCGGATGTAGTACAAAGTTGCACATATATGATCCGCGCGATGAGCACCCGTCGGGAGCAGGTCCTGGACGCCGCGGTGGAGCTGCTGGCCGTGCGCGGCCTGCGGGCGCTGACCCATCGCGGTGTGGACGAGACCGCAGGACTGCCCGCGGGCTCGGCCTCGAACCACTTCCGCACCAGGAAGGCCCTGCTGCACGGGGTGTCCGCGCACCTCGTGGCCCGGGACGAACGGGCGGTGCTCGCCCTCGCGGGACGGCGCAGTCCGGCCGACGTCCGCGAGCTGGCCGAGGCGGTGGCCTCGCTGCTGCGGCACCGGCTCGGCGCCGGGCGCCCGGTCGCGCTGGCGCGCCGCGTGCTGACCGCCGAGGCGGCCACCGACCCCGAGCTGTGCGCCGACCTGCGGCGCTGCCACCCGCTGCGGCCGGTCACGGCGGGCTGGCTGCGAGGCGTCGGCTCGGCCGAACCCGACCGGCACGCCGAACTGCTGCTGGCCTTCGCCGACGGGTTGCTCGAGCAGCGCCTGCTGGAGGCCGACCGCGACGGCGACCTCGCCGACGACGTCGAGCCCCTGCTGCGCGGACTGCTCAGCTGAACCGGCCGGGTGCGGGCACCCGCACGGGCCGCACCCGGCCGCCGCCATCAGCCGTGGACCCGGCGCGGCACGTTCCACGGGTTGTGGTCGCGCAGCGCCTCCGGCAGCAGCGTCTGCGGCACGTTCTGGTAGGTCACCGGACGCAGGAAGCGCTCGATGGCCGCGGTGCCCACCGAGGTGAAGCGCGAGTCGGTGGTGGCGGGGTAGGGGCCGCCGTGCTGCATCGCGGGGGACACCGCGACACCGGTCGGCCAGCCGTTGAACAGCAGGCGCCCCGCCCGGTCCCGCAGCCGGTTCAGCAGGCTCGCGCCGAACTCCGAGTCCTCCTCCTCGGCGTGCAGGGTCGCCGTCAGGTTGCCCTCGAACGCCTCCGCCGCCTGCCGGGCCTCGTCCTCGTCGCGGTAGGTGACCACGATGGACAGCGGGCCGAAGACCTCCTCCAGCAGCGTTTCCCGGTTCGCCAGCAAGGTCTGGACATCGGTGGTGAGCAGCGTCGGCACGGTGCCGTCGGAGACCTCGCCCTCGGCGAGCACCCGCACGCCCGGCACACCGGTCACCTCGGCGCGCCGCGAGCAGTAGCCCTCGTGCAGGCGGTCGCTGAGCATCCGGTGCAGCCCGACCTCTCGCGACTGCGAGGCCAGTGCGTCCTCCAGCCCGTGGTCGGCGGGCAGGAACAGCAGACCGGGCTTGGTGCACAGCTGCCCGGCGTTGCCCGAGTACGAGGTCACGAAGCCCTTGGCGATCTCCGCGCCGCGGGCGCGCACCGCCGCCGGGGTGACGAAGGCGGGGTTGAGGCTGCCCAGCTCGCCGAAGAACGGGATCGGCGTCGGACGCGAGGCGGCGATGTCGAACAGCGCCCGCCCGGCCGGGACCGAGCCGGTGAAGGCCGCGGCCTTCACGCGCGGGTCGCGAAGCGCGGCGGTGCCGGTCTCGAACCCGAACACGACGCCGAACGCGCCTTCCGGGGCACCGTGCTCGGACAGCGCGGCCGAGATGATCTCGCCGACCCGCGCCGACAGGCGGGGGTGGCCCGGGTGCGCCTTGACCACGACCGGGCAGCCGGCCGCCAGCGCCGAGGCGGTGTCGCCGCCGGGAACGCTGAAGGCGAACGGGAAGTTGCTGGCCGCGAAGACCAGCACCGGGCCGAGCGGTACCAGCATCCGGCGCAGGTCCGGCTTGGGCCCGAGGGCGAAACCGTCGTCGGCCGGGTCGATGGTGGCCCCCAGGTACGAGCCCTCGGCCAGCACCTCGGCGAACAGCCGGAGCTGGAAGGTGGTGCGCTTGAGCTCGCCGGTCAGGCGGGCCTCGGACAGGTTGGTCTCGGCCATGGCGGCCGGCAGCAGTTCGGTGCCCGCCGCGTCCAGCGCGTCGGCGACGGCGCCGAGCAGCCGGGCCCGCTCGGCGGGCGGCAACGCCCCGAAGGACTCGGCCGCCCCGGCCGCCCGCTGGAGCACGGCTTCGAGATCTGCTGCGGTGGTGTCCGGAATCGGGTCGGTCGCGGTCAACATGGCTCCCTTGCGATCTGCGGTGCTCTGCGATCTGCGGCGGCTCCTTCGCCCCGCGGCCCACCGTAGTACGACACGGCCGGGTTTGGTCCGGCCAAAGACATCGGATGGATCAAGACTGGAGAACGCCGCGGATGCGCGGGCCGCGGCCGAGCGCGGGGTTTGATCGGAGGTCTCGGTGGGCCACGATGGCAGTCGGCACCGTGTCGACCGAGCAGCGGGAGTGACCGAATGACCGCACGCGTAGTGGACTTCGAAACCGTCGACCTGCGTTTCCCCACCTCACGGCAGCTCGACGGATCCGACGCGATGAACCCGGCGCCCGACTACTCCGCGGCATACGTCGTGCTGCGCACCGATCACCCGGCGGTGCCGGAGGGGCACGGCTTCACCTTCACCATCGGGCGCGGCAACGACCTGGTGGTCGCGGCGGTCCGGGCGGTGGCGAACCGGGCGCGGGGCATCCCGGTCGACGACATCGTCGGCGACCTCGGCGCGTTCGCCCGCCACCTCACCGCCGACAGCCAGCTGCGCTGGCTCGGACCGGACAAGGGCGTCATCCACCTGGCCACGGCCGCGGTGGTCAACGCGGCGTGGGACCTGGCGGCCAAGCTCGCGGGCAAGCCCGTCTGGAAGCTGCTCGCCGACATGTCCCCGCGCGAGATCACCGACCTGGTCGACTGGCGCTACCTGCGCGACGCGCTCACCCCGGAGGCCGCCGTCGACCTGCTCGAACGCGCCGAGCCGGGGCGCGCCGAGCGGGAAGCCCGCATCCGCCGGGAGGGCTACCCGGCCTACACCACCAGTGCGGGCTGGCTCGGCTACGACGACGCCAAGCTGCGGCGGCTGTGCCAACAGGCGGTCGACGAGGGGTGGGACTCGGTCAAGCTCAAGGTCGGCGCGGACCTGGCCGACGACCGGCGGCGCTGCCGCATCGCCCGCGAGATCATCGGACCGGACCGGCGGTTGATGATCGACGCCAACCAGACCCTCGGCGTCGCCGAAGCCGTGGAATGGCACCGCGGGCTGGCAGAGTTCGGCATCTGGTGGTTCGAGGAGCCGACCAGTCCCGACGACGTGCTCGGCCACGCCACCATCCAGCGCGAGATCGCGCCCACCCACGTGGCCACCGGGGAGCACGCGCACAACCCGGTGATGTTCAAGCAGTTCCTGCAGGCCGGGGCGATCGGGATCTGCCAGATCGACGCCTGCCGGCTGGGCGGGGTCAACGAGGCCGTCGCCTCGATCCTGCTGGCGGCCGCGCACGGCGTCCCGGTGTGCCCGCACGCCGGGGGAGTGGGGCTGTGCGAGCTGGTGCAGCACCTTTCGATCTTCGACTACGTCGCGGTGAGCGGCGAGCTGGAGAACCGGGTGATCGAGTACGTCGACCACCTGCACGAGCACTTCCTCGACCCGGTCCGGCTGCGCGACGGCCGCTACCTGCCGCCGGAAGCCCCGGGCTACAGCGCCGAGATCCGCCGGGACACCCTGGAGCGCTACCGCTTCCCGGGCGGCGGGGCCTGGCACTGACGGGCGCGATCTCCACGCACCGGACCGGAAAGCGGAAGGGGCCCGCGCAATCTGAACTGCTCCCCGAGGGTTGGACTGGAAATCCAGTTCCAGCTCTTGGGGAGCGGTTCTTGTATCCAGGTAGTTCGTTGTCGGAGCGGCAGCGTGAGGCTGCCGTGGCTTTGTTCGAGGCTGGTTACGGGGCGAAGGTCGTCGCGGCCCGGTTGGGTGTGTCGCGCACGGCGGTGAGACGCTTGCGGCACCGATGGGTCCTGCGAGGCGCGGGAGCGCTGATCATGAAACCGAAGCAGTCGTTCTCGTTCGAGTTCAAGCTCGAAGTCGTGCGTCGGTTCCTTGACGGCGAGGCCACCACGGCGGAACTGGCCCGCGAGTACGCCCTGTCCTCGCCCAAGCTGGTCGAGACCTGGGTGCGCAAGTACCGGCGTGAGGGTGAGGACGCGCTGCGGCCCAAGCGGCGAGGCCGACCGCCAGGCGCCCCGGAACCACCCGAGGGCGAGCTCAGCGAGGTGCAACGGCTGCGGCAGGAGAACCAGTGTCTGGCTGCCGAAAACGCCTACCTGAAAAAATTGCGGGCCTTGAGAGCGCAGGGGCGAAAGTAAAGACCCAGGTCATCGCCACTCTCAAGGCGCAGTACCCGCTGGCTGTGCTGCTGGCGGTCGCGGGCGTAGCCCGCTCGACATTCTTCTACCACCAGGCCCGGATGGACGCCGAAGATCCGCAGGCAGACCTCAAAGAAGCGGTGACGGAGGTCTTCGAGCAGGCCCACCGTCGGTACGGGCATCGGCGGGTTCACACGATCCTTGTCCGCCGGGGCTGGCAGGTCGCCAAAAAGACCGTGCTGAAACTGATGCGGGCCCTGGGCCTGGTCTGCAAGGTCCGGCGCCGCCGACCGTATGTGTCCTGGAAAGGGGAGGTCGGCACGATCGCCGCCAACGTGCTCAACCGCGAGTTCGCCGCGACCGCGCCGAACACCAAGTGGGTCACCGACGTCACCGAGTTCCGCGTCGGCACCGGCAAGATCTACCTGTCCCCAGTGATCGACCTGTTCGACCGGTCCGTCGTGGCCTACTCCGGGAGCACCTCACCCAACACGGAGCTGACGAACTCCTCGCTACGCAAGGCCATCGCCACACTCGAACCAGGGCAAACCCCGCTGGTGCACTCCGACCAGGGATTTCAGTACCAGCACGCCTCCTGGCGCAGACTCCTCACCAACGCCGGCCTGACACAGTCGATGTCCCGAAAAGCCACCTGCCTGGACAACGCCCTGGCCGAGAACTTCTTCGGCCACCTCAAAGAAGAACTCTTCCACCACAACCAGTTCGACACCGCCAAGGACCTCACCACCGCCCTCGACGACTACCTCGACTGGTACAACACCACCCGCATCTCCACCACGATGAAGGGTCTGAGCCCGGCCGAATACCGAGCCCAGACCCCCACCAACTAGCCTTCAATTAGTCGGTCCAACTCCCGGGGACCAGTTCACGCATCGCACGGGCCCCTCCTCGGTCGGTCGCGATCAGCTCTCCGGGCGGGAGATGCGCACCATGTCCTCGCGCGGGACGACCTTGACCCGCTCCCGGCCCTCGGCCTCGCCCAGCGACTTCTCGTGCGCGTCGAGCAGGTTCCAGCCCTCCCACGTCGTGTACTCCACGGCGCGCTCGTCCAGCAGGCGCAGGAAGCTGTCGCGCTCGGGCTGCTCGGCGGGGGTGAAGGAGTCCAGGTCGGCCAGCAGGTTGTTGATCGTCTCCAGGGCGTCGCCCTTGGTGTGGCCGATCAGGCCCACCGGGCCGCGCTTGATCCAGCCCGTGGTGTAGACGCCCGGGATGTGCTCGCCGTCGAGGTCGAGCACCCGGCCGCCGTCGTTGGGCACGGTGCCCGTGCCGTGGTCGAACGGGAGGTCGGCCAGCGGCGAGCTCAGGTAGCCCACCGCCCGGTAGACCGCCTGCACCGGCAGGGTCTCGAACTCACCGGTGCCGCGCACCGAACCGTCGCCGTTGAGCTCCATGACCTCGGTCTTGAGGCCCTCGACGCGGTCGGTGCCGATGATCTCGGCGGGGCTGCGCAGGAAGTGGAAGTGCAGCCGCCGCGGGGTGTTGTCCTTGCGGTCGCGCAGCGCCCAGTCCTGCAGCGTCTTGACGATCGTCTTGACCTGGTTGTTGGTCCGGATCGCCTCCTCGCTGGCCTCGTCGAGCTCGAAGCCCTCGGGGTGCACGACCAGCTCCATGCCGTCCTGGTGGTCAAGCTCCCGCAGCTCCAGCGGGGTGAACTTGGTCTGCGCCGGGCCGCGGCGGGCGAACAGGTGCACGTCGGTCACCTTGGACGCCTTGAGGCCCTGGTAGACGTTGTCCGGGATCTCGGTGCGCAGCAGGTCGTCGGCCTGCTTGGCCAGCACCCGCGCCACGTCCAGCGCGACGTTGCCCGCGCCGACCACCGCGACCTGCTCGGCCTCCAGGGTCCAGTCGCGCGGCGCTTCGGGGTAGCCGTCGTACCAGTACACGAACTCCGCGGCGCCGTGGCTCTGCGGCAGGTCGGCGCCGGGGATGTCGAGCTCGCGGTCCTTGTCGGCGCCGGTGGAGAAGATCACCGCGTCGTAGTGGCGCCGCAGGTCGTCCAGCTTGACGTCCACGCCGTAGTCGACGTTGCCCAGGAAGCGGATCTCCGGCTTCTCCATCACCCGGTGCAGGGCGTTGACGATGCCCTTGATGCGCGGGTGGTCGGGCGCGACGCCGTAGCGGATCAGCCCGTAGGGCGCGGGCATCCGGTCCAGCAGGTCGATGTCCACCGGGGTCTCGGACTTGGTCAGGATGTCGGCGGCGTAGACGCCGGCGGGCCCTGCCCCGACGATGGCCACTCGCAGTGCGCGGGTCATCTGATCTTCCTCCTGCTTCCCCAGCCCTCGCATGGCCGCGGATCGAACGCTCTGCCGGCCCGTCGTTGAGCCGTGGTCTGACACTGGATCACTTCCATGTTAGGCATGCCTTACCAGCGATCCCGACATGCGGACGGTGACAATGCTCATAGCCGCCCCTCGGGCGGGGAGACGCGGAAGTGTCGGCGAGATCGTAAGCACATTCGGTACGTGACCGACTTCGGGCTGTGACACTAGGATGCGGATGATCATCCACCCGATGTGCTGACAACCGGGTAGTGCGATGGGTGATCGCCGGCCCGGGATACCGCCGAACGAGGGGATCCAGCGATGGAGTCGCGGCCGAACTGGCTGCCCAAGGGCGTCGACCTGGAAGTGCCCAGCGCCGCCCGCTGCTACGACTACTATTTGGGAGGAGCGCACAACTTCGCGGTGGACCGCGAGCTCGCCCGCAACGTCGAGGCGGCGGTGCCCAACGTCCGCGACCTCGCCCAGAACAACCGGGCCTTCCTGCGCCGGGTGGTGCGCTACCTGCTCGACAAGGGCGTGCGGCAGTTCCTCGACATCGGCTCGGGCATCCCGACCGCGGGCAACGTCCACGAGATCGCCCAGCAGGTCGACCCCGGCGCGCGCGTGGTCTACGTCGACAACGAACCCGTCGCCGTCGCCCACGCCGAGACCATCCTGGACGGCAACGACAACGCCGAGGTCGTGCACGCCGACGTGGCCGACGTCCCCGGCGTGCTGGACTCGCCGCAGGTGCGGCGGCTGCTCGACTTCGACCAGCCGGTGGGCGTGCTGATGATCGCGCTGCTGCACTTCGTGCCGGACTCCAAGCGCCCGCAGGAGATCATCGGCGCCTACCACGACCGGATGGCACCGGGCAGCTACCTCGGCGTGTCGCACGCGACCTGCGACCACCACCCCGAGAGTCTGCGAAGCATCATCGACCTGTACAAGAACAGCAGCAATCCCGTGGTCTCCCGCACCCGTCAGGAGGTGGTCGATCTGATGTCGCGGTTCGAACTCGTCGAACCCGGCGTGGTGTACGTGCCTTCCTGGCACCCCGACACCGACGAGGACGTGTGGGAGGAGCCGGAGCGGTCGATCGTCTACGGGGTCCTGGGGCGAAAGATCTAGATGCGGCCTGCCGGGATGTCCGGACCGCACCGCGCCGAGCTGGCCAAGCGGTGGACCCGGGAGATCATCAACACCAGCTACGTGCCGATGGCGCGCCAGGACCTGGAGGCGTTCCTGGCCGACCGGCTCGACGAGCTGGCCACCGCCATGACCGGCGGTGACGCCTCCGCCGACCTCGCGGCAGGCGTCGGCGAGCGGATGGTCGGGATCCACCTGACCAACACCACCGCCGTCGCCCGCACGCTGCGCCTGCTGGCCGCCGAGCTCCCGCGCCTGGTGGCCGAGGCCGAGCCGGGCCGCATCAACGCGGTCCTCGGCGCGCTGGGCGCGGGGTACGCGCGGCGGCTGCGCGAGCGGACGCTGGCCGAGCAGGAGGTCATCAAGCAGGCGGTGCTGCGCGCCAGGGACGCCGCCGAGGAGGCGCTGCGCGCCAGCGAGGCCAGGTCGCGGGCGGTGTTCGTCTCCTCCGCGCTGGGCATCGCCATCGCCGGGCTCGACGGCACCATCGACGAGGTCAACCCGTCGATGGAGCAGATCTTCGACGGCGTCGGCACGCAGTTGGTCGGCGGCACGCTGTTCGACCTCGTCGACGAGGACTGGCTGGCCGACCTGCGCACCGCGGACGCCGAGCTGGCCGCCGGCGAGACCGAGCGCTTCCAGCGCGACCTGCGCTACACCCGCCCCGACGGCGCGCACATCTGGACCCAGCTCTCGGCGTCGCTGGTCCGAGACGCCCGCGGCGAGCCCGGCTACCAGATCCTGCTCTACGAGGACATCACCGAGCGGCACATGCTGCAGGAGCAGTTCCGCAGGCAGGCCACCCACGACCCGCTGACCGGGCTGGCCAACCGCACGCTGCTCAAGACCCGGCTGGACTCCGCGCTCGAACAGACCTACCCGGGCAGGCGGGTCGGGCTGTGCTACTTCGACCTCGACGGCTTCAAGGCGGTCAACGACAGCCTCGGCCACCCCATCGGCGACGACCTGCTGCGCGCCATCGCCCACCGCATCCAGACCGTCACCGGGCAGGAGGGCATGCTGACCGCCCGGATGGGCGGCGACGAGTTCGTCGTGCTCACCCCGGACTCTCAGGGCACCGCGGGCCAGCTCGAGCTGGTCGAGCGGATGCTCGCCGAGATCACCCGGCCCGTGCACATCGGCGGCCACGAGCTGACCGCCTCGGCCAGCGTCGGCGTTGTCGAGCGCGAGGTCGCCGGTACCAGTCCGGACGAGCTGCTGCGCGACGCCGACATCACGCTCTACCGGGCCAAGGCCGCCGGACGCGACCAGTGGACGCTGTTCGACCCCGAGCGCAACGCCGACGCCCGCATGCGCTTCAAGCTCTCCGCGGCCATGCCCGCCGCGTTGCAGCAGAACGACCTGTTCGTCGAGTACGAGCCGATCGTGTGGCTGGAGACCGGCGCGGTGGTCGGCGTCGACGCCCGGCTGCGCTGGGACCACGCCGAGCTCGGCGAGCTCGGCGAGGAGATCTTCGTGGGGCTCGCCGAGGAGACCGGGATGATCGCCCGGCTGGGCAGCTGGATGCTGGAGCGGGTGTGCGAGCACGCGCTGGCGTGGGTGCGGCGGTTCGGCCAGGCGGCCCCGGTCGCCGGGGTCAACCTCTCCGAGCGGCACTTCCGCGACCCCGAGCTCGTCGGCGACCTGCAGCGCATCCTGCGCACCTCCGGGCTGCCGCCGCGCCACCTGGCGCTGGGCGTGCCCGAGTCGGCGCTGTTCGACCACGGCGGTGACCCGCTCGACGCGCTCGAGATCCTCGCCGAAATGGGCGTGCGGCCGGCCATCTACGACTTCGGCCGCGACCACGCCCTCGTCCCGCGGCTGCGCCCGCTGCCGCTGAATGCGGTCCAGATCACCGGCGAGTACCTGGACAGCTTCGCCGAACCCGGCGGGCCCGACCCGCTCGACGAGCACCTGGTGTTCAGCCTGGTGGAGTCGGCCAGGCTGCTTCGGCTGCCGGTGGTGGCGCGCGGCGTGCACACCGACGAGCAGGCCAAGCGGCTCCAGCGGCTGGGCGTGCGCGGCGTGCAGGGCCCCTACACCGGCGGCCCCGCCTCGGCCGGTGAGATCGCCGGGATGATCGGCCGCTGACCGGAGCTGGCGCGAACGCGCTGGCGACCGGCCGATAGCATCGATGTGCGAAGCGTGTCCGCCGTGCCGGGGTCGCCGGCCCCAGTACCCAGGAACCAGTCATTTGGGAGTAACCGTGTCCGTTCAGCCTTCTGCCGCCCAGCAAGCTCCCCGGGTGAAGGTTCCGGCGGGCACAACTGCCGGTGAGGCGGTGCTCGAGGCGGGGCTGCCGTCGAAGGGGGCCGACGCCGTCGTCGTGGTCCGCGACCACGAGGGCGCGCTGCGCGACCTGTCCTGGGCCCCGGAGTCCGACGTCGAGGTGGAGGCCGTCGCGGCCTGCACCGAGGAGGGCCGCAGCGTCATCCGGCACTCCGCCGCGCACGTGCTGGCCCAGGCCGTCCAGCAGCTGCACGCCGAGGCCAAGCTGGGCATCGGCCCGCCGGTCCGCGACGGGTTCTACTACGACTTCGACGTCGAGCACCCGTTCACCCCGGAGGACCTGCAGGCGCTGGAGAAGCGCATGAAGCAGATCATCAAGTCCGGGCAGAAGTTCTCCCGCCGCAGGCTGGACTCCGTGGAGGCCGCCCGCGAGGAGCTGGCGGGCGAGCCCTACAAGCTGGAGCTGGTCGACCTCAAGTCCGGCAGCGACGAGGTCGACACCAGCGAGGTCATGGAGGTCGGCGGCGGCGATCTGACCGTCTACGACAACGTCGACCGCCACGGCGAGGTCGTCTGGGGCGACCTGTGCCGGGGCCCGCACGTGCCGCACACCCGCTACATCCCGGCGTTCAAGCTGATGCGGGTGGCCGCCGCCTACTGGCGCGGCGACCAGAGCAACCAGCAGCTCCAGCGCGTCTACGGCACCGCGTGGGAGTCCAAGGAGAAGCTCGACGAGCACCTCGAGCTGCTGGCCGAGGCCGAGCGCCGCGACCACCGCCGCCTCGGCTCGGAGCTGGACCTGTTCTCCTTCCCCGACGAGATCGGCTCCGGGCTGCCGGTGTTCCACCCCAAGGGCGGGATCATCCGCAAGGAGATGGAGGACTACTCGCGGCGGCGGCACGAGCAGGCCGGCTACGAGTTCGTCTACAGCCCGCACATCACCAAGGACGCGCTGTTCAAGACCTCCGGCCACCTGAGCTGGTACAAGGACGGCATGTTCCCGGCGATGCACCTCGACGAGGAGCGCGACGAGGACGGCGAGGTCCGCAAGCCCGGGCAGGACTACTACCTCAAGCCGATGAACTGCCCGTTCCACAACCTGATCTACCGCTCCCGCGGGCGCTCCTACCGCGAGCTGCCGCTGCGGCTGTTCGAGTTCGGCTCGGTCTACCGCTACGAGAAGTCCGGCGTGGTGCACGGCCTGACCCGCGTGCGCGGCATGACGCAGGACGACGCGCACATCTACTGCACCCCGGAACAGCTGCAGGACGAGCTGAAGTCGCTGCTGAACTTCGTGCTCAACCTGCTGCGCGACTTCGGCCTGGACGACTTCTACCTCGAGCTGTCCACCCGCAACGAGGAGAAGTACGTCGGCGACGACGAGAGCTGGCGGGTGGCCACCGAGGCGCTGCGCGAGGCGGCCGAGTCCTCCGGCCTGGAGCTGGTGCCCGACCCGGGCGGCGCGGCCTTCTACGGCCCGAAGATCTCGGTGCAGGCCAAGGACGCGCTGGGCCGCACCTGGCAGATGTCGACCATCCAGGTCGACTACCACCTGCCGGACCGCTTCGAGCTGGAGTACACCTCCTCCGACGGCTCCCGGCAGCGGCCGATCAAGATTCACCGGGCGCTGTTCGGCTCCATCGAGCGGTTCTTCGGCGTGCTGACCGAGCACTACGCGGGTGCGTTCCCGGCGTGGCTGGCGCCGGTGCAGGTGGTCGGCATCCCGATCGCCGACGAGCACCTGGACCACCTGGACCGGGTGGCCAAGGCGTTGCGCGCCAAGGGGATCCGCGTCGAGGTCGACGCCAGCGACGACCGGATGCAGAAGAAGATCCGCAACCACACCACGCAGAAGGTGCCGTTCCTGCTGCTGGCGGGCGGCAAGGACGTCGAGGCCGACGCGGTCTCGTTCCGCTTCCGCGACGGCACCCAGATCAACGGGGTGCCGGTGGACACCGCGGTCGCGGCGCTGGCCCACTGGGTCGAGCGCCGGGAGAACTCCTCGCCGACCGCGGAGACCTTCCAGGCGGAGCTGGCGTGAACGGTCGGCCCGGCCCGGAGGACGTGGAACTGGTCGAGCAGCCGGGTCTCGGCGTTCCGGACGCGCTCCAGCGGCTTTGGACCCCGCACCGGATGGCCTACATCCAGGGCGAGAACAAGCCGGAGAGCGACGAGAGCGACGGCTGCCCGTTCTGCAGGCTGCTCGAATCCGGGCTGCCCGACGACGAGACGCTGATCGTCGCGCGTGACGACGTCGTGTTCGCGATCCTCAACCTGTACCCGTACAACCCGGGGCACCTGATGGTCCTGCCGTACCGGCACGTCGCCGACTACACGGACCTGACGGCCGAGGAGACCGTCGCGGTCGCCGAGTACACCCAGCGCGCCATGCGGGTGATCCGCCGGGTCTCGGCTCCGCACGGGTTCAACATCGGGCTGAACCAGGGGCCGGTCGCCGGCGCGGGCATCGCCGCGCACCTGCACCAGCACGTCGTGCCGCGCTGGGGCGGCGACTCGAACTTCATGCCGGTCATCGGCCACACCAAGGTGCTGCCGCAGCTGCTGGGCGAGACCCGCAAGCTGCTCGCCGACGCCTGGCGCGAGCTCGGCTGAGGCCGGCCCGAAGGCCGGCTGTCACGCCTCGGCGAGCTGTCTCGTCAGGACGGTGTGACCGATGAGTTCAAGCGCGGCAAGCGTGTTCTGGTGACCGGTGCGACCGGCGTGCTGGGGAGTGCCCTGACCCCTCGGCTGGTCGAGGCGGGCTTCGAGGTGCGTGCGGCGAGCCGCGGGGCGCGGCAGGCGCGGGGGCCGGTCGAGTGGGTGGTCGCCGACATCGCCACCGGTGCCGGGCTCGACGGGGCCCTCGCCGGGGTGGACACCGTCCTGCACCTCGCGGCGGCTCCCTACCGGGGCCGCTACACCCGGCAGGTGGACCTGGAAGGAACCCGGCGGCTCGCGGATGCCGCCGCCCGCGCCGGTGTCGAGCACCTGGTCTACCCGTCGATCGTGGGCATCGACCACGTGCCCTGGGGCTACTTCAGGACCAAGGTCGCCGCGGAGGAGGCGCTCGCCGCGAGCGCGGTGCCGTGGTCGATCGTGCGGATCACCCAGTTCCACGACTTCGTGGACCGGGCGTTCACCGCGATGGCCCGGCTGGGCGTCCTGGTCGCAGACCGCGGTGTCCCCGTCCAGCCGGTCGACCCGCGGGACGCGGCCGACCGGCTCGTCGAGCAGGCGGGACGGGCCGCGTCCCGCGCCGTGGAGGTTTTCGGCGGCCCGCAGGTGCTGTCGTTCGACGAGGCGGCCCGGTGCTGGCTGGAGGGGGGCGGCCGGCGCCGTCCGGTCCTGCCGCTGCGCATCCCCGGCGAGCTGGGCCGGGCGTTCCGGGCGGGACACCTGACCACCGGGCCGGGTGGCCGGACCACTTGGAGGGAATTCCTGCACGAGAACCGCGGTTGACCGCCCGCCTTCGGCGTGCGCGGTGATCAGGACGGCTACTCTGCACGGAGTAGGCGGCAACCACGGTGCACAGGCGGTTAGAGCTTCCGGCAATGCTGAACATCTTCGCGCGAGCCTCGCTGTCGCGGCTGACCGATCCGGTCGGCACGGCCATGGTCCGGCTCGGCCTCACCCCGAACGCGGTGACCGTGACCGGCGCGGTCGCCGCGTCGGCCTCCGCGCTGTGGTTCTTCCCCCGCGGCGAGCTGTTCGTCGGTAGCGCCGTGGTCACGGTGTTCCTGCTGTTCGACGTCCTCGACGGGGCGATGGCCCGCGCGGGCGGCAAGGCGTCGAGCTTCGGCGGGGTGCTCGACGCCAGCTGCGACCGCATCGTCGACGGCGCGCTGTTCGCCGCGCTGGTGTGGTGGGCCCTGGTGGTCGACGGCAACACCACCCGCGGCGCGGCGCTGCTGATCTGCCTGGTGGGCGCGCAGGTGATCTCCTACGTCAAGGCGCGCGCGGAGGCCAACGGGCTGCACGCCGACGGGGGGCTGGCCGAGCGGGCGGAGCGGTTCATCGTGGTGCTGGTCGGCACCGGGCTGCACGGCCTCGGCGTGCCCGTCGTCCTCGACGTCGCGCTGTGGCTGCTGGTGGCACTGTCGCTGGCCACGATCGCGCAGCGCCTGCACGCGGTGCACGTCAGCGCCGAGCAGCGGCCGTGAGGACGGCTCCGGACGCCGGTCGCCGACGCCCGGAGCGGGGGCCTCACTTCTTGCCCGCCAGGGCCTCCGGCATCTGGTCGTAGCGCTCGAACTGCCTGGTGAACCGGGCGCTGCCGGAGCTCAGCGACCGCACGTTGATGGCGTAGCGGGTGAGCTCGCTGGCGGGCACGTGGGCCCGCACGACCGTCCACCCGGCGTCCTCCGGCTCGGTCCCGACGACCTTGCCCCGGCGTCCCGACAGGTCGCCCAGCACCGCCCCGAGGTGCTCGTCGGGGATGTGCACCTCGATCTCGTCCAGCGGTTCGAGGGTGACCAGCCCGGCCTGCTCGGCCGCGGCCTTGAGCGCGAGCGCGCCCGCGGTCTGGAACGCCGCGTCGGAGGAGTCGACGCTGTGGGCCTTGCCGTCGACCAGCGTGATCCGCAGGTCCACCAGCGGCTGGCCCTCCTCGATGCCCCTCTCGATCTGGTGGCGTACGCCCTTCTCCACGCTCGGGATGAACTGGCGCGGGATCGCCCCGCCGACCACCTTGTCCACGAACTCCACGCCGGACCCGCGCGGCAGCGGCTCCACCTCGATGTCGCACACCGCGTACTGGCCGTGCCCGCCGGACTGCTTGACGTGGCGGCCGTGGCCCTTGGCCGACTGGGCGAAGGTCTGGCGCAGCGCGACTCGCACCGGCTCGGTGTCGATCTCCGCGCCGCCCTCGCGCAGCCGCTGCAGCACGACCTCGGCGTGCGCCTCGCCCATGCACCACAGCACGAGCTGGTGGGTCTCGCTGGCGCGTTCGAGCCGCAGGCTCGGGTCCGCGGCGATGAGCCGGTTGAGGTTGCGCGCCAGGGCGTCCTCGTCGCTGCGGGTGTGCGCGGTGACCGCGATCGGCAGCAGCGGCTCGGGCATCGGCCACGGCGTGAGCAGCAGCGGGTCGCTCGGGTCGGACAGGGTGTCGCCGGTCTCGGCGGAACCGATCTTGGTCAGCGCGCAGAGGTCGCCCGCGACGCAGTGCGAGACCTCCCGCAGGTTCTGCCCCAGCGGCGAGTACAGGTGGGCCACCCGCTCGTCCTCGTCGTGGTCGGGATGGCCGCGCTCGGCCATGCCGTGCCCGGAGACGTGCACCGGGCGCTCGGGCCGCATCGTCCCGGAGAACACCCGGGCCAGCGACACCCGGCCCACGTAGGAGTCGACCGAGGTGTGCACCACCTCGGCCGCCAGCGGTCCCGACGGGTCGGGGGTGAGGGTGCGCGGGTTCCGGCCGTCCGGGTCGGTGAACTGCGGCAGCTTGTGCTCCAGCGGCGAGGGGAAGCCGCGGATGATGCCGTCGAGCAGCTCGGGGACGCCCACGCCGGTCACCGCGCACACCGGCATCACCGGGTGCAGGCCGCCCCTGGCGACGGCGGTCTCCAGGTCGGCGATGAGCGTCTGCTCGTCGATGGTCTCGCCACCGAGGTAGCGCTCCATCAGGTACTCGTCCTCGCTCTCGGAGATGATGCTCTCGATCAGCTCGTCGCGCGGTCCGCTGATGCGGCCCTTGACCTCCCGGTCGGCGTCGCTGACGCCCTCGCGGTCGTAGATGCTGGCGGTGATCAGCCCGACCAGGCCGTTGACCGAGCCGTCGCCGTCGTGGTGCGGCAGGTACAGCGGCAGCACGCCGGAGCCGAACGCCTCGCGGCAGGAGGCGATGGCGGCCTCGACGTTGGCGCGCGGCGCGTCCAGCCGCGAGATGACCACGGCGCGCGGCATGCCGACCGCGCCGCACTCGTGCCACAGCGTCTGCGTGGCGGCGTCGACCCCCTCGGCGGCCGAGACCACGAACAGCGCCGCGTCGGCCGCGCGCAGACCGGCCCGCAGCTCACCGACGAAGTCGGCGTAACCGGGGGTGTCGATCAGGTTGACCCGGTATTCCCCGTGCTGCATCGGCGCGACGGCCAGCCCTACCGAACGCTGCTGCTCGATGGCGGCGGGCTCGTGGTCGCACACGGTGGTCCCCTCGACCACCGAGCCCGCGCGGTTGACGGTGCCGGTCGCGGCGAGCAACGCCTCGGCCAGCGTGGTCTTGCCGGACGCCGAAGGCCCGACCAGGACTACGTTGCGGATCATGGCCGGGTCGGTTGGCGCCGGCCCGGCATGACCTCCCACTGTGCTGCTCTGCTTGCTCCCCATGGCTGCTCCCTGCGCGGATAGCTGACGCGGACCAGTGTGTCCCCGATCACACACCTGTCCCGCGAGTCGTGCAAGGGAGGTAACCGCATAGGACGGGGTCCCGCACGGGGGAGCGGAAGTGGACTACCAGGAAAGCGGTGTAGTGGACTGCGCGAATGGTCCAGTTCGGCTCTAGCCTGGTAGCGCAAGGCGTTGACTTCGAGAAAGGCCGACAGTGACCGAGACCTCCGCCAGCAGCCCCACCGCGCAGCCGGTGACCGGAACCGACGGCGTCAAGCGCGGCATGGCCGAGATGCTCAAGGGCGGCGTGATCATGGACGTGGTCACCCCCGAGCAGGCCAAGATCGCCGAGGCCGCCGGTGCGGTGGCCGTGATGGCGCTGGAACGGGTGCCCGCCGACATCCGCGTCCAGGGCGGCGTGGCCCGGATGTCGGACCCGGACATGATCGAGGGCATCGTCAACGCGGTGTCCATCCCGGTGATGGCCAAGGCGCGCATCGGGCACTTCGTCGAGGCGCAGGTGCTGCAGTCGCTCGGCGTCGACTACATCGACGAGTCCGAGGTGCTGACCCCCGCCGACGAGGCCCACCACATCGACAAGTGGGCCTTCACGGTGCCCTTCGTCTGCGGTGCCACCAACCTCGGCGAGGCGCTGCGCCGCATCTCCGAGGGCGCGGCCATGATCCGCTCCAAGGGTGAGGCGGGCACCGGCAACGTCGTCGAGGCGACCCGCCACATGCGCCAGATCCGCGCCGACATCCGCAGGCTGTCGGTGCTCGGCGAGGAAGAGCTGTACGCGGCGGCCAAGGAGCTGCGCTCCCCGGTCGAGCTGGTCCGCGAGATCGCCAGGACCGGTGAGCTGCCAGTCGTGCTGTTCACCGCGGGCGGCATCGCGACTCCGGCCGACGCGGCGATGATGCGCCAGCTCGGCGCCGAGGGCGTCTTCGTCGGCTCGGGCATCTTCAAGTCCGGCAACCCCGCCCAGCGCGCCGAGGCGATCGTGAAGGCCACC
The DNA here is from genome assembly GCF_000062885.1 of Saccharopolyspora erythraea NRRL 2338. Taxonomy (NCBI): domain Bacteria; kingdom Bacillati; phylum Actinomycetota; class Actinomycetes; order Pseudonocardiales; family Pseudonocardiaceae; genus Saccharopolyspora; species Saccharopolyspora erythraea. The sequence continues at coordinate 2,196,774 of NC_009142.1, forward strand.
ACCTTCTACGACGACCCGGACGTGATCGCCAAGGTCTCGCGCGGCCTCGGCGAGGCCATGGTCGGCATCAACGTCGACGACCTGGAACAGGAGCAGCGCTACGCCAAGCGCGGCTGGTGACCTGAGCGTCGTGGGGCCGGTGCGACCGTCGCGGTCGCACCGGTCCGGCGCATCCGCCGGGTCCGGAAGCGGGCGGATCCGGAAAACAGCGGCAAATCCGGAAACAGCGGTGGAGCCGGTACAAACAGGGCGATACCGCGACAGTCGCATTCTACGCACTCGCCGCGCTGGTTTCCGTTCCACGCGCAGTGACGAATCCCCAACGGAGGCAAACGGAAAAACCCGCACTGCCGACGTTGCGCCGGCCTTAGGCTTCGACGGTGCGCATTCTGTTCTCAAGCCTTCCGACCCACGGGCACACCTACCCGCTGCTGCCGCTCGCCGTGGCGGCGCGCAAGGCCGGGCACGAGGTCGTCTACGCCACCGGGGCCGACTTCCACCCGGTGCTGACCGCGCTGGACATCGAGCCCGTCGCCGCGGGAATGCCGATCTCGGAGGCGTTCGCCATCGCGAGCAAGGCCGCGGGTGTCACCGATCCCCGCCAGGAGGGACCGGCGGCCCAGGAGCGGGTCATCGCCGGGGTGTTCGGCTCGGCGATGCCGCGCCGCTTCTTCGCCGACCTCCAGGACGTCGTGACGCCGGGCAGCTTCGACCTCGTCGTGCACGAGGCGGGCAACCCCGGCGCCGGGCTCGCCGCCAGGAGGGCGGGCATTCCCGGCGTCTGCCACGGGTTCGGCCGGGTGAACGCCTCCGGGCTCGGTGACAGGATCGCGGGAGCGCTCGGGCAGTTCGCGGCCGAGATCGGCCAGACGGTCCCGGAGCGCCACGCGAACATCCTGGGCAACCCGTACCTGGACATCTACCCGCCGTCGTTGCAGGGCCCGGATTTCCTCGCCACCGGTGACCGCGTCGAGCTGCGTCCGGTGCCCTTCGCCGAACCCGGCGAGCTGCCCGGCGTGGTCGGCGAACGGGACCGTCCGCTGGTCTACCTGACGCTGGGAACCGCGTTCGGCACCGCCGACGTGCTGAGCACCGCGATCGAGGGCCTCTCCGGGCTCGACGTGCGGGTGCTGGTCTCGGGCGGGCGGCTCGTCGAAGCCGCGGCGCTCGGACAGCTCCCGGAGAACGTGACCGCGGTGTCGTGGCTGCCGCAGGCCGACCTGCTGCCGCACCTGGACCTGATCGTGCACCACGGTGGTTCGGGCACCACGCTGGGAGCTCTGGGCGCGGGGGTCAAGCAGCTGCTGACGCCGCAGGGCGCCGACCAGTTCAACAACGCCGAGGCCGTCGTCGGCGGCGGTGCGGCGCTGAGCCTGCAACCCGGCGAGCTCAGCCCGCAAGCGATCGCCGACTGCGCTCGCAAGCTGCTGGAGGGCAGCGAGTTCGACGCACCGGTGCGGGCGCTGGCCCAGGAGGTCGCCGCCATGCCGTCGCCGGAGCAGATCGCGGCCCGGCTGCCTGAGTTCGCCGGCTGACCAGCACCGCTTGGCCGGCGCCGACGGCGCCGGCCAAGCGGCACTCGCGTCTCGTGCCCAGTTCGCCGACGTGCGGGCCGCGTCGAAACCGCTGCTGGGCCGCGGGCCGGCGGTTACCGGGAGCCGCATGTCCGGGATGCGGGTGCTGGCCGACGAGTCCGAGCGCGGCTGGTGGCACATGGCCCTGCGCGAGCCCGCCCCGCCGTTGGGCGGCCTGGTCACACGCTACATCGGCTACCGCGAGCGCTCGGCCGTCCCGGTGCGGCGCCGGGAGGTGCCGACCGGCGAGGTCACGATCATCCTCAGCTTCGGCCCCAAGATCGCGGTGAGCGACCCGCGGGGCGGCAGCGGCCGCGAGCTCACCAGCTTCGTCGCGCCGGTCGACGACACCTGGGCGGTCACCGAGTACACCGGCGAGCAGCACGGGCTGGAGATGACGCTGACGCCGCTCGGCGCCTCGCGGCTCTTCGGCGTCCCGATGGACTGCCTCGCCGACCCGGTCACCGACGTCGAGGACCTGCTGGGCCGCACCGGGAGACTCCTCGCCGAGCGGCTCGCCGACGCCTCCGGCTGGACCGAGCGCTTCGACCTCCTCGACGCCCTGCTGCCCGCGTTGTTCGAACGCGGGCGTCCGCCTTCGCCCGCCGCGGCGTGGGCCTGGCGCCGCCTGCGGGAGACCGACGGGCGCATCCCGATCGCCACTCTCGTCGACGACCTCGGGTGCAGCCACCGCTACCTCGTCTCGCAGTTCCGCCACCACGTCGGGGTCACGCCGAAGACGCCGGCGCGGGTGCTGCGCTGCGGACGCGCGATCCGGCTGCTGGAGCAGGGCGGTCACCGCATCGGCGACATCGCGCTCGACTGCGGCTACAGCGACCAGGCGCACCTCAACCGGGACTTCCGCCTGCTCACCGGTACCACTCCAGGTGTGTGGTGCCAGGAGATGCGGCTGGAGCTGCCCAAGCCCGCCGAACAGGTCAGATTCGTCCAAGCCCGCACCGCGTCCCGCTCCTGACGTCGGGGACATCGGGCCGAACCGGCGGCCCCGGCGGAACACAGGAGTGGTCATGAGCGGCGAACCCAACATCCTCCCCGCGCTGCGCTACGCGGACGCGGCCAAGGCGTGGCAGTGGCTGCACGAGGCGTTCGGCTTCGAGCAGCGGTTCTCGGTCCCCGGGCCGGACGGGACGATCGCGCACGCCGAGATGGGCCTCGGCGCGGGCACCATCATGTTCGGCTCGGCGTCCCGTGGCGCCGGTGCCCTGATCGATCCCGACCCGCGCAAGGCGGAGTGGACGGTCTACGTGTGGGTGCCCGACATCGACGCGCACTACGAGCGGGCGCGACGCGCGGGCGCCGAGATCACGACGGAGCTCGCCGGCACCGACTACGGCTCGCGCGAGTACGGCGCCCGCGACTTCGAGGGCAACCACTGGGCGTTCGGCACCTACCTGCCGCGGCCGGAGTGAGCGCCCCGGCCGGGGCCGCGGCTCAGACGTGCTCCATCACCAGCACGGCGGTGGTACCGGGTTCCAGAGCCTCGTACTGATGGGGTACGTCGCCGGAGAAGGAGACGTAGTCGCCCGGGCCGATCTCCACCAGGTTCGACTCCGGGCCGACCCGCATCCGTCCCGCGGTCAGCACGACGTGCTCGACCGTGCCGGGGATGTGCGCCTGGGCGTCGCGCACCCCGCCGGGTTCCAGTTCCAGCAGGTACAGGTCCCGGCGGGCGCCGGCCGGGCACGACGACAGCAGCGCGGCCGCGTAGGTCGACTGCTCCGAGCGCACGAACGTGGCCTGGCCGGCCCGCACGATGCGCACCTGCGGTCTCGGCGGGTCGACGAGCCTGCTGAACGGCACGCCGAGGGCGACCGCGAGCGCCCACAGCGTCTCCACGCTCGGGTTGCCCGCGCCCGACTCGAGCTGCGAGAGCGTGGACTTGGCGATTCCGGCGCGCTTGGCGAGCTCGGTGAGCGACAGGCCCACGCGGTCGCGTTCGCGGCGCAGCGCTGCGGAGATGATCTCCAGCGGTGTGCTTTCGGTGGTGCTCATGGCGTCGTTCGTTTCACCGGTCCTTGTGTTCGACTTGACGAACAAGGGGCTCGTTGTTCACGATACCGGACTGTGAGTTCGTTACAGCGAACGCGACCCGGTCCTCGGGGGATCTGGCGCGACAAGGTCCTGCGCGACGTGCTGTCGATCGCGGCGGCGATGGCCATCGTCGGTGCCTCCCTCGGTGCCATCGCGGTGAGCAAGGGCATCCCGCTGTGGATGATCACGCTGATGGGGGCGGTGATCTTCGCGGGCGGCTCGGAGTTCATGGCCGTGGGGCTGATGACCGCGGGCGCGGCGCCGATTACCGCGGTCGTCGGCGGCCTGCTGCTCAACGCCCGCCACCTGCCGTTCGGCCTGGCGATCGGCGACCTGTTCGCGCGCGGGCCGCTCACCCGGCTGGTCGGCAGCCACCTGATGGTCGACGAGTCGGTGGCCTTCGCCCTGGCCCAGGAGGATCCGGCGGAGAAGCGGCGTGCTTACTGGCTCACCGGCATCGCCCTGTACTGCACCTGGACACCGTCGATCTTCGTCGGAGGGCTGCTCGGCCAGCAGGTCGGCGATCCCGACGTCTTCGGTCTCGACGCGGCCCTGCCCGCCGCGCTGCTCGCGCTGATCGTGCCGTCGCTGCGCGACCTCCCGACCCTGCGCGCCGTCGCGGTCGGGGCCCTGGTCGCGGTCGTGACCACGCCGATCCTGCCGCAGGGGCTGCCGGTGATGGCGGCGCTCGTGGGCGTCGCCGCCGCGCTGCCGCTGCCGCGCGGGCGCGAGGGGGAGGAGAAGTCATGACGATGGCAGTGGTGCTGGCCCTGGCGGGCGGCACGTACGCCATGCGGCTGGCCGGACCGCTGCTGCGCGGGCGGATCACGATCTCGCCGCGGTGGGAGCGGCTGATGTCCATCGCCGCGATCACCCTGCTCGGCGCCTTCGTCGTCACGAGCGCGGTGGCCGAGGGCGGTGGCTTCGCGGGCTGGGCCCGGCTGGCCGGCGTCGCCGTCGGCGGCGTCCTGGCCTGGCGGCGGGCGCCCTTCGTCGTGGTGGTCGTCGCCGCCGCCGTGACCACGGCGGGCCTGCGGTTCTTCGAACTCGCGGCCTGAGGCTCGGGCGGGGCGGCGGCTTGGGCTGTCCGGCGTGCCGCGTGGGAAGGCTCCGGGGGCGGTTTCGCCGGGAGGTTGCGTGTCGGGCCGCGGCGTCCGCCGGGATGGCTGGCCGTCTGGCCGCCCGCGGCTGCCTTGCTGTTCGGCCGCTGGTGCCCGGCTGCTCTCGCCGCTCCGCAGGTCCGGCTGATCGACGCTTTGGTGCCCGGCTGCTCTCCCTGCTCCGCAGGTCCGGCTGATCGACGCCTTGGTGCCCGGCCGCTCTCGCCGCCTTTGTGCCCGGCCGCTGCCGCCAGAGGGCGCCGCCGCGTGTCGCCGGGCCGCTTACGTCCGGCCCGCGCTCGCCGCTGCTGCCTGGCCGTGTCGCCACAGCGCGCCCCGGCCGCCACGCCGCCCCCGACCAGCGCCTTCCCCCTCGATGTAAGCGCTCGTTAACCCCAATCGCGGGTCACCTGAACGTGGTGATTAGGGTCTCCCCAACCGAACCGGGAGTACCCACCGGTACCTCGGATGCAGTAACGAGCTGACCCACCCGTGTCAGCTCTCATCACGGAAGGTCGCCCCTTGGTCACCACCCCGGACGCGCCCCGCCGCACCTCGGCAACCGACGAGGGCTACGCGACGGGCCTGGGCAACCGCCAGGTCCAGATGATCGCGATGGGCGGCGCCATCGGCGTCGGCCTCTTCCTCGGCGTCGGCGGCCGCATGGAGCAGGCGGGCCCCGCGCTGATCCTGTCCTACCTGCTGTGCGGCGCCGCCGCGTTCTTCGTGATGCGCGCCCTCGGCGAGCTCGTGCTCTACAAGCCCGTCGCGGGCAGCTTCGTGGAGTACTCGCGCGAGTTCATCGGACCGTGGGCGGGCTTCGCCGCGGGCTGGATGTACTTCATCAACTGGGCGGGCGCGGGCATCGCCGAGATCACCGCCGCCGGGATCTACATCGGCAAGTGGTTCCCCGACTTCCCGCAGTGGCTGACCGCGCTGATCTGCCTGGTCGCGCTGCTGGTGGTCAACGTGCTGTCGGTGAAGCTCTTCGGCGAGCTGGAGTTCTGGTTCAGCGTCATCAAGGTGCTGGCCATCGTCAGCTTCCTGGCCGTCGGCCTGGCGCTGGTCGTCACCGCCTCCGACGTCGGCGGCACCACGGCGGGCCCGCACAACCTGGTCGACCACGGCGGGTTCATGCCCAACGGGCTGCCCCTGGTGCTGATGAGCCTGCAGGGCGTGATGTTCGCCTACGCCTCGCTGGAGATGGTCGGCATCGCGGCGGGGGAGACCAAGGACCCCGCCAAGGTCATGCCCAAGGCGATCAACAGCGTGGTCTGGCGGATCGGCGTCTTCTACGTCGGCTCGGTGCTGCTGCTGTGCATGGTCATGCCGTGGACCTCCTACAACGGCGACCAGAGCCCGTTCGTCACGGTCTTCTCCAGCCTCGGCGTGCCGTGGGCGGGCGACCTGATGAACTTCGTGGTGCTCACCGCCGCGCTGTCGAGCTGCAACTCCGGGCTGTACTCGACCGGACGCATCCTGCGGTCGCTGGCGCAGCGCGGCGAGGCCCCGTCCTTCACCGAGCGGATGAACTCCCGCCGCGCCCCCTACGGCGCGGTGCTGTTCACCGGCGCGGTGTTCCTGGTCGGTGTGCTGCTGAACTACGTGGTGCCCAAGGACGCCTTCGACATCGCGACCTCGATCTCCTCGCTGGGCGTCATCGCCACCTGGGCCGCGCTGCTCTACGCCCAGACCAGGCTGCGCAGCCGGGCGAGGCGCGGTGACCTCGAGCGCCCCGGCTACCGGATGCCCGGATCGCCCTGGACGAACTGGGTCGTCCTGGGCTTCCTCGGCCTCATCGTGGTGCTGGCCGGCTTCTCGGAGGAAACCGCGGTGCGCTGGTCCTTCTACGCGGTTCCGGTGCTGGTCGTGGCCATCGCCGCGGGCTGGTGGGCGGTGCGCGGCCGGGCTTCGTCCTCGTGACCGGGTGCTGGACAATGGGTGGCGTGTCCACAGCTCGACCAGTCATCGGAGTGCTCGCCCTGCAAGGGGGCGTGGCCGAACACCTGACCGCCCTGGAGCGCAGCGGCGCCGAGGCCAGGCCCGTGCGCCGGCCGGAGGAACTGGCCCAGGTGCACGGCCTGGTCCTGCCCGGCGGTGAGTCCACCGCCATGACCCGGCTGCTCGACGGGTTCGAGCTGTTCGAGCCGCTGCGGGAGCGGCTCGCGGCGGGCATGCCCGCCTTCGGCTCCTGCGCGGGCATGGTCCTGCTGGCCGGGACGGTCCTGGACGACCGCGTGGAGCAGGACACCCCGCCGGTCCGCCCGTTCGGGGCGATCGACATGGCGGTGCGGCGCAACGCCTTCGGCAGGCAGGTCGACTCCTTCGAGGCCGATCTGGACTTCGCCGGCGTCACCGACGGCCCGGTGCACGCGGTGTTCATCCGCGCACCCTGGGTCGACAAGGTCGGTGCCGACGTCCGGGTGCTGGCCAGCGTCGCGCCGAGCGGCCATGGGTCCGAGGTCACAGCGCCCGCCGGTAGGATCGTCGCGGTTCAGCAGGGGCCCGTGCTCGCCACCGCTTTCCACCCGGAGCTGGTCAGCGGGGACGAACGCGTGCACCGCTATTTCGTGCAGACCGTCCGCGCGTCCTGATCGGGACCGCCGAGCGGAGGTCGTGCGGTCGTAGACAGACGGAGGAGAGATGAGCGGCCACTCGAAGTGGGCCACCACAAAGCACAAGAAGGCCGCCCTCGACGCCAAGCGCGGCAAGCTTTTCGCGAAGCTGATCAAGAATGTCGAGGTTGCCGCGCGGACCGGCGGGGGTGACCCGGATGGCAACCCGACGCTGTACGACGCCATCCAGAAGGCGCGCAAGAACTCGGTCCCGCAGGACAACATCGAGCGGGCCCGCAAGCGCGGCGCCGGTGAGGAAGCCGGTGGTGCCGACTGGCAGACGATCATGTACGAGGGCTACGGGCCCAACGGCGTCGCGGTGCTCGTCGAGTGCCTGACCGACAACCGCAACCGCGCCGCGGGCGAGGTGCGCACCGCGATGACCCGCAACGGCGGCTCGATGGCCGACGCGGGCTCGGTGGCGTACCTGTTCAACCGCAAGGGCGTCGTGCTGCTGCCGAAGAACGGCCTCAGCGAGGACGACGTGCTCTCGGCGGTGCTCGAGGCGGGCGCGGAGGAGATCAACGACCTCGGCGAGAGCTACGAGATCCTCACCGAGCCGTCCGACCTGGTCGACGTGCGCAAGGCGCTGCAGGCCGAGGGCATCGAGTACGACTCGGCCGAGACCAACTTCCTGGCCTCGGTCAACGTCCCCCTCGACGCCGACGGCGCGCGCAAGCTGTTCAAGCTGATCGACGTGCTCGAGGACTGCGACGACGTGCAGAACGTCTTCGCCAACTTCGACGTCAGCGACGAGGTCCTGGAAGAGGTCAACGCCTAGTTCCGCGGTCGGCCCGAGCCGACCACGGCCGAGACGCGGCGGCGCCGGTGTTGTTCCGGCCCCGCCGCGTCGGCGTGTCCGGCCCTTGTGGGCTCAGAGGCGGCGCGCCCGCGCGAGCCAGGCGGCGACGTCGGCCGTGCTGCCGTCGGGCAGCCCGAGCCCCTCGGCGGCGTCGCCCCGCGCGATGCCCCGGTAGCGCGACGGGCGCAGGTCCTCCAGCTCCCAGCCGTCGGCGAAGGCATCGCGGATCACCTGGTCGCTGATGCGGGGGCCGAAGCCCGGTTCGGCATCGGACAGCGCGAGCACGTGGACCACCGCGCCCGGGCGGCACACCGCGTGCAGGCTGCGGGTGTAGCGCTGCCGCTCCTCGGCGCCGAAGACGTGGAACAGGGCGCTGTCGAGGACGGTGTCGAAGCGCTCCTGCGTCCCGAGGCCGAGCGCGTCGGCCACCTCGAACCGCGCCTCGACGCCCCTGGCGCGCGCGTTGGCCCGCGCCTGCTCCACCGCGAACGGCGAGAAGTCGACGCCGAGCACGTCGTAGCCCAGCTCGGCCAGGTGGATGGTGTGCTCGCCGGCGCCCGTACCGGCGTCCAGCACGGCGCCGCGGATGGCGCCGGTCCGTTCCAGCTCGACGACGGCGGGCTGGGGTTCCCCGATCACCCACGGCGCGGTGCCGTTCTCGTAGGCGCTGTCGAAGATCTCCCGGGGCACGGTCGTGTCCATGCGCGACTCCTGTCCGCTGCGGGCGGGCCCGTCGTGGGCCCGCGGTCGCCGCCAGCTTCGGACCTCTACAGCGCTCGAAGTCAAGGGCGCGCGGCAAGCACTTCTCCGGCGCGTCGCGCACCGCCCGTAGGCAGGGCGTTCCGGGCCGTGGCGGGTGTGGGCGAACCCACCGCCGGGACCGGCGCCGCACGCGTGGCGGCGGTTTGACCGCGGCGCGCCGATCGGCAGAATGGCCGCCGTGGTCGACACGGATGAACGTCTGCGCAGCTGGTTGGTCAACACCGCGGAACGCGACGGCGCCGCGGTGATGCACGTGGCGGGGGATGAGCACGGCGCGCCCTACGCGTTTTCCGTCGGTGCGTGGCGCCGCTTCGGCAAGCCGGAGGCGGTCACCATCGGGCTGCCCAAGGACGTGGCGCACTCGGTGATCAACACCTACGTGCGGCGGGCGGCAGGCGGTGAGCGGTTCAAGCCGGGGCAGCTCTACGACGGTTTCCTGGACGGCTGCTGGATGACCGTGGAGAAGGTCGCCAAGCAGCACTACCCGGAGTTCCTCGGCAGCGCCTTCCTCGTCTACGGCGACGGCGACTTCCCGGCCGTGCAGCTCATCGCGGCCACCCCCGACGGCAAGTTCCCCTGGCACGACGACGCCCCGGGCGGCTTCGCCGAGTACCAGCCGGTGCTGACCGCCAGCGGAGCGCCCGAGAACTGGACGCCGGGCTCCGACGGCCCCTGAGCCCCCGACGACCGGGACGCCCAGGCTCGATCGCCAGCCGAGACGCTCCGCGGCCGTTGAACACCCGGACCGCCCTCGCGCGGTCGATCGCCGAGACGCTCCGGGGTCGTCGACGGCCCGGCCACCCGGCAGGTAGCCAGCCGATCCGCCGGGACGCTCCCGGCCGTCCGGAGCCGCGTGGCCGGCGGCGGGCGGTGCCGGACGGCACGTCGCTTCCACCTCCGGGCGCGCGGGGGTGGATCATGGCCGGTACCACACCGACGGGTGAGGCGTGCGCGTGTCGTTGCGAGTGGCCCGCCTCGCCGGTCCGGTAGGGTTCGAACGCGTGTTCAGGCTGGTGCGAGGAGTGGTGACGTGCGGGTACTCGGTGTCGACCCCGGCCTGACCCGCTGCGGGATCGGCGTGGTCGACGGCGGGCGCGGCCGCACCGTCACCTGCGTCGGTGTCGGCGTGGCGCGGACCCCGGCCGACCAGGAGCTGTCCGCCCGGCTGCTGGGCGTGGCCGAGGCCGTCGACGAGTGGCTGGACACCCACCGGCCCGAGGTCGTCGCGATCGAGCGGGTCTTCAGCCAGCACAACGTCCGCACCGTGATGGGCACCGCGCAGGTCTCCGGCATCGTGGCGCTGGCCGCCGCGCGCCGCGGCCTGCCGGTTGCCTTCCACACCCCGAGCGAGGTCAAGGCCGCGATCAGCGGATCCGGCCGCGCCGACAAGCGCCAGGTGACCACCATGGTCACCAAGATCCTCGGGCTGGCCGAGGCCCCGAAGCCCGCCGACGCCGCCGACGCGCTGGCGCTGGCCGTCTGCCACCTCTGGCGGGCGCCGATGGCGGGCCGGCTCGCCGAGGCAGAGGCGAAGGCCGCGGCGCTGGCCCGCAACCACAAGGCGCGTCTGAAGGACGCGCGGCAGGCCGCCGCCCAGCGGGCGGCGCGGACAGGAGGAGTCCAGCGATGATCGCCTCGGTGCGGGGCCCGGTGCTGTCGGTCGGGCTCGACCACGCCGTGATCGAGGTCGGCGGTGTCGGCATGGCCGTGCACGCCACGCCGGCCACCCTGGCCGGTCTGCGGCGCGGGGAGGAGGCGCGGCTTTGGACCTCGCTGATCGTGCGCGAGGACTCCCTGACGCTGTACGGCTTCGCCGACGCCGAGGCCCGCGACCTGTTCGGACTGCTGCAGACCGCCTCCGGGGTCGGCCCGCGGCTGGCGCTGGCGACGCTGGCGGTGCTCGCCCCCGACCAGCTCTGCCACGCGCTCTCCGACGGCAACATCACCACGCTCACCCAGGTCCCCGGCGTGGGCAAGAAGAGCGCCGAGCGGCTGATCCTGGAGCTGCGCGACAAGGTCGGTACGGTGGCCGGGACCGCGGGCGCCGGGGCGCAGGCACCCGACCGGGGCCGGGTGCGCTCGGAGGTGTCCGAGGCGCTGGTCGGCCTGGGCTTCTCGGCGAAGCAGGCCGAGCAGAGCGTCGAGGCGGTGCTCGCCGCCGACGGCCCGGTCTCCGACACCTCGGCGGTGCTGCGCAAGGCGCTGGCGGCGCTCGGCCCGAAGAAGTGACGGTGTGGGTGGCGTGATGCACGAGGATGCCCAGGTGGACCCGGGACCGGCCGGCGACGAGGTTTCGCTGGCCCCGCAGCAGGAGACCGCCGAGCAGGACGTCGAGACCACGCTGCGGCCGCGCAGGCTCAGCGAGTTCGTCGGCCAGGCCAGGGTCCGCGAGCAGCTCGAACTGGTCCTGCACGGCGCGCTGAACCGCGGCGACCAGCCCGACCACGTGCTGTTCTCCGGCCCGCCCGGGCTCGGCAAGACCAGCCTGGCGATGATCATCGCCGCCGAGCTCGGCGCGTCGATCCGGGTCACCTCCGGCCCGGCGCTGGAGCGCCCGGGCGACCTGGCGGCGATGCTGTCCAACCTCGCCGAGGGCGACGTGCTGTTCATCGACGAGATCCACCGCATCGCGCGGCCCGCCGAGGAGATGCTCTACCTGGCGATGGAGGACTACCGCGTCGACATCGTCGTCGGCAAGGGGCCGGGGGCGACCAGCATCCCGCTGGAGATCGCACCGTTCACCCTGGTCGGCGCCACGACGCGGTCGGGCGCGCTGACCGGGCCGCTGCGCGACCGCTTCGGCTTCACCGCGCACATGGAGTTCTACGAACCGGCCGAGCTGGAGCTGGTGGTGCGCAGGTCGGCGGGCATCCTCGGGGTGGACCTGCGCGACGAAGGGGCGGTCGAGATCGCCCGCCGCTCGCGGGGCACGCCCCGCATCGCCAACCGGCTGCTGCGGCGGGTGCGCGACTTCGCCGAGGTCCGCGCCGACGGCGCGGTCACCCTCGATGTCGCCCGCGCCGCGCTGGAGGTCTACGACGTCGACGAGCACGGTCTCGACCGGCTCGACCGCGCCGTGCTCGGCGCGCTGGTGCGCTCGTTCAACGGTGGACCGGTCGGCGTCTCGACGCTGGCGGTCGCCGTCGGCGAGGAGCCGACCACCGTCGAGGAGGTCTGCGAGCCGTACCTGGTGCGGGCGGGAATGCTGGCCCGAACGCCGAGGGGACGGGTGGCGACGGTCGCGGCCTGGCAACATCTCGGCCTCGTTCCGCCCCAGCACGCGCCCGGCGAGGCGACGCGGAGCCTGTTCGCCGACGAGGTGTGAGTCACGAGCGGGCTGTGCGTCGGCGTGCGCCGCGCATGACCACGCGAGGGGGCGCGGCATTCGCGACTCGGGCGACGAGCGGTTCACGGCTCGACCCCTGGCAAGAGTGTGACCAGGCGCGATGTCGTGATCGGCCGGGCGAGTCCGGGGAGCGACCCTGCGTGACACCGTGCACCAACCGGCAGCGTCGCGGGCATCGGCACCATCACCGACCGTGAACGCCGCGGGGCTGTCGGTGACCAGTCGCGTCGCCGGGAGGTCGCACCCCGCTCCCCACGGGCGAGTGCGCGTCGGGTAGTAGTGTCCCCGCTACCTCCGGTGGAACTGGCACACTGGGGGGCGTACATCCGAACAATTCGGGCGCGCCCAACAGGCCGGTCACCGGCTCGCGCCCCCCGAACGGAGCAAGATGGACCTCTCATCCCTGATCTTCCCGCTGTTGATCGCCCTGCTCGCGGTGCCGCTGTTCCTGCAGGCGCGCAAGCAGAAGCGAGCCATGCAGGATCAGCAGAAACTGCAGAACTCGCTCGCCGCAGGGGACCGGGTCATGACCACGTCGGGTCTGTTCGGCACCGTGGTCAGCACCAGCGACGACACCATCGAGCTGGAGATCGCCTCCGGCATCACCACGACCTGGGTCCGCGCCGCCGTGCGCGAGAAGGTGGAGACCGGGTCCGAGGCGGCCACCGAGACCGCGGCCTCGACCGACGAGGAGTCCGCGGAGTCCGCTGACAAGGACACCGCGGAGCAGGCCACCGAGTCCAAGGCGCAGGTCGCCGAGCCGGTCGAGCAGCAGCAGAAGACGAACTGACCGTCGCGCCACGCGCGCGAGCCCGGCGAGCGCGCGCACCGGCCGCCGCCCGGCCGGGCCGCTCGTCCGAGCACAGGCAGCCGTCCCTGACGGTGACGGCCCGTCTCCGGGTGGTCGACGCGCTGTTGATGACCCGGCGCAGTACTGCCACCGCGTGGCCTGTCAGACTTAACATGGGTTGTTGTGGATCATCCACCGCCGGCGACGGCGGTGGATGATCGCTGATCCCGACCGGGCCGGACACCCGATGCTCGGCACGCGCGGTGCGACCCGTCCGCAGGGCCGCCCGACGCGCCTGCCGAGCCGCGAGTGTCCGGTGCGCCACCGCTGGTCACCCTCGGTGCGCTCCCGGCCGGGCTCGACTCCGCTCCAGCTCGACCTCGACACCGACCGTGGACAGGAGACCGACGCACCGTGGCACCTCCGGCCGGGCAGATCCGCCCAGGGCGTTACCTCGCGATCTTCACACTGATCGTCGCCGCTCTGTACGCGCTGGTGTTCCTCACCGGCGACCACAAGCCCCTCCCGAAACTGGGCATCGACCTGCAGGGCGGCACCCGCGTCACGCTCACGGCGCGCACGCCCGACGGCCGCCCGCCGACCAACGAGTCGCTCGACCAGGCGCGCCAGATCATCGAGACCCGCGTCAACGGCATGGGCATCAGCGGTTCCGAGGTGACCCGCGACGGCTCCAACCTCGTCATCACGGTCCCGGGCGCCGGCGGTGAGGAGGCCAAGCAGCTCGGGCAGACCGCGGAGCTGAACTTCCGCAAGGTCGTGCCCGGCATGATGGTCCCGGCGACCCCGCCCGCACCCCCGAACCAGGCACCGCCGCAAGGGCCGGCGGGCAACTCCCCGCAGGGCGCGCTGAACCAGCAGCCCGCGCCCGCGGACCCGATCGAAGAGGCCAAGAAGACCCGCCAGAGCACCGACCCGAACGTGCAGATGGCGGCGCTGCAGGCGCTGGACTGCAACGCCGAGGACCCGCTGCGCGGCAACGACGACCCGAAGCTGCCGCTGGTCGCCTGCGACCGCGAGGGCAAGCAGAAGTACGTCCTGGAGCCGGTGTTCCTGGAGGGCAAGGAGATCGACAGCGCCCAGGCGTCGCCGCCGAACCCGACCAACGGCAACCCCGGCTGGTCGGTCGACCTCAAGTTCAAGAGCGCAGGCGCCAAGGTGTGGGCGGACTTCACCTCCGCCAACGTCCAGCAGAACGCCGCGTTCGTCCTCGACACCGAGGTCGTGTCGGCCCCGACGATCCAGGCGCCGCTGCTGGGCGGCAACGCCAACATCACCGGCCAGTTCAACCAGCAGAGCGCGACCGACCTGGCCAACATCCTCAAGTACGGGTCGCTTCCGCTGGCCTTCGACCAGTCCGAGGCCGAGACGGTCTCGGCGACCCTCGGTGTGGCTTCGCTGGAGGCGGGCCTGCTCGCAGGCGGCCTCGGCCTGCTGCTGGTCGCGGTCTACTGCCTGGCCTACTACCGGCTGCTGGGCCTGCTGACGATCCTGTCGCTGGTGCTCTCCGGCGCGATCGTCTACGCGGTGCTGGTTCTGCTGGGCCGCTGGGTCGGCTTCACCCTCGACCTGGCGGGCGTGGCCGGTCTGATCATCGCCATCGGCATCACCGCCGACTCGTTCATCGTGTTCTTCGAACGGCTCAAGGACGAGATCCGGGAGGGCCGCACCTTCCGCTCGGCGGTCCCGAGGGCCTGGGAGCGGGCCAAGCGGACCATCCTCTCCGCCGACGCCGTCAGCTTCCTGGCCGCCGCCGTGCTCTACGTGCTGGCCGTGGGCCAGGTGAAGGGCTTCGCCTTCACCCTGGGCATGTCGACCGTGCTCGACCTGGTCGTGGTGTTCCTGGTGACCCACCCGCTGGTGGCGCTGGCGTCGAAGAACAAGTTCCTGTCCAAGCCGGCGTTCTCCGGTCTCGGTGCGGTGCAGCGCATGGGCGCCCAGCACCGCGCCGACCGCAAGCGCGCAGCGCAGACCACCGCCAAGGAGGCGTGACCGTGACGACTCCGGGCCACGACACCGCCAGCGCCGAGCGCGGCGGCGTCCTGCACCGCCTCTACACCGGTACCGGTGCCTTCGACATCGTCGGCAAGCGCATGCGCTGGTACGTCTCGCTCGGCCTGCTGGTGCTGGTGTGCGTCGCCGCGATGGCGCTGAAGGGCTTCAACCTCGGCATCGACTTCGAGGGCGGCACCAAGATCCAGATGCCCGCGGCGGGCGCGAACGGGCCGATCAGCACCGAGCAGGTCGAGACCTCGTTCCGGGAGGCCGTCGGCCGCCCCGCCGAGACGGTGCAGCTGGTCGGCACCGGCGGCAACCAGAGCATCCAGATCCGCACCGAGTCGCTGAGCGTCGACGAGGTCGGCGAGGTCAAGCGGACCCTGTTCAACGACCTGCAGCCGGTCGACGGCCAGGGCAGGCCCAGCCAGCAGGCGATCAGCGACAGCGCGGTCAGCGGCACCTGGGGTGGTGAGATCACCAAGCAGGCGGTGATCGCCCTGGCGGTGTTCATCGTGCTGGTGACGATCTTCCTGACCTTCTACTTCGAGCGGTGGATGGCGGTCGCGGCGCTGATCGCGCTGGTGCACGACGTGGTCGTGACCGCGGGCATCTACGCGATCATCGGCTTCGAGGTCACCCCCGCGACGGTGATCGGCCTGCTGACCATCCTCGGGTTCTCCCTCTACGACACCGTCGTGGTCTTCGACAAGGTCAAGGAGAACACCCGCGGCCTGCTCGGGCTGACCCGCCGCACCTACGGCGAGGCGGCGAACCTGGCGGTCAACCAGACCCTGATGCGCTCGATCAACACCTCGATCATCGCGCTGCTGCCGGTCCTCGGCCTGCTCGTGGTCGGTGCCGGCGTCCTCGGCGTCGGTGTGCTGCGCGACCTCGCGCTCGTGCAGATGGTCGGCATGATCGCCGGTGTGGTGTCGTCGATCCTGCTGGCCACGCCGGTCCTGGTCGACTTCAAGATGCGCGACCCGAAGTACCGGGCGCAGGCGGCGAAGGTGCGCCAGCGCCGGGAGCGCGCGGCGGGCAAGGCCGCCGGTGACGACGCCGCCGAGTCCGAGGACTCGGCGCAGCAGGACGAGCTGCGCCGCGAGCGGGCGATGGCCGCCGCGGCCAGCGCCCCGGCCCGCACCGGCAAGGGGCCGGAGTCGCGCCGCAAGCCCGCGGGCAAGGCCGGCCGGTCGCGGAAGCGGCGCTCATGAGCAGTCCGGTGAGGGTGCTCGACGAGCTCGACGCCGAGCTGCGGGCGGCGTCCGGCCTGGTCCGGGAGGTCCCGGACTTCCCGGAGCCGGGCGTGCTGTTCCGCGACATCAGCCCGATGCTGGCCGACGGCCGCGCCCTGGCGGCCGTCGTGGCGGCGCTCGGCCGCGGCCACGACTTCGACGTCGTCGCCGGGGTGGAGGCGCGCGGCTTCCTGCTCGGCGCCGCGGTCGCGCAGGCTCACGGCACCGGCGTGGTCGGTCTGCGCAAGCCGGGCAAGCTCCCCGAGGTCGCACACCGCGTGGACTACCGGCTGGAGTACGGGTCGGCGTCGCTGGAGCTGCCCGCCGGCACGCTGCGCGCCGGTCAGCGGGTGCTCGTCGTCGACGACGTGCTGGCCACCGGCGGTACCCTGAACGCGGCGTGCGAGCTGGTGCGCTCGGCGGGCTCGGAGGTCGCGGCCGCGACCGTGGTGCTCGAGCTGACCGCGCTCGGCGGCCGGAACAAGGTCCCCGATGTGGCGTTGCACGCCCTGTTGACCGCCTGACCTCACCCCCGGTGATCGGTCAGGCAGAAGCGCCGACTGCGGTTCACAGCAGAGAGTGACCGCCTGCCGTTCGGGGGGCACGCCGGGGAAGGGGCGTCGCCCGAACGGCGTTATTCTCAATGTCCGGGTCATAAGCCACGGATCCGGGACGAGCGCCAACCCCGGGAGCGTGCGGTGAGCCACGACGTCGAGTCTCCTGCTCCGGCGACCGATCCGGTCGTCCAGCCGCGCACCGCGTCGGCGACGCGGCGCGTGCGCGCCCGGCTGGCCAGGCGGATCACGGCGCAGCGCGCCACCCAGGTCAAGCAGGTCCTCGAGCCGTTGGCCGCGGTGCACCGGGAGCTGCACCCGCAGGCCGACCTGGCGCTGCTGCAGCGGGCCTACGACGTCGCCGAGGACAAGCACCGCGACCAGCGCCGCAAGTCGGGTGACCCCTACATCACCCACCCGCTGGCGGTGTCGACGATCCTGGCCGAGCTCGGGATGGACACCACCACGCTGGTGGCGGCGCTGCTGCACGACACCGTCGAGGACACCGACTACTCGCTGGAGCGGCTCAGCGGCGACTTCGGCGAGGAGGTCTCGCACCTGGTCGACGGCGTGACCAAGCTGGACAAGGTCAAGCTCGGTGCCGCGGCCGAGGCCGAGACCATCCGCAAGATGATCATCGCGATGGCCCGCGACCCGCGGGTGCTGGTGATCAAGCTCGCCGACCGGCTGCACAACATGCGCACGATGCGCTTCCTGCCGCCGGAGAAGCAGGCCCGCAAGGCGCGCGAGACGCTGGAGGTGCTGGCCCCGCTGGCGCACCGGCTGGGGATGGCCACGGTCAAGTGGGAGCTGGAGGACCTGGCCTTCGCGATCCTGCAGCCCAAGAAGTACGACGAGATCGTCCGGCTGGTGGCCAACCGCGCGCCCTCGCGCGACACCTACCTGCGGACCGTCATCGACGAGCTCTCCGGCCAGCTCGACACCGCGCGGCTGGCCGCCAGGGTCGAGGGCAGGCCCAAGCACTACTACTCGATCCACCAGAAGATGATCGTGCGGGGCCGCGACTTCGACGACATCCACGACCTGGTGGGCGTGCGGATCCTGGTCGACGAGGTCCGCGACTGCTACGCGGCGATGGGTGTCGTGCACGCGCTCTGGCAGCCGATGCCGGGCCGGTTCAAGGACTACATCGCCCAGCCCCGCTTCGGGGTGTACCAGTCGCTGCACACAACGGTGATCGGCCCGGAGGGCAAGCCGCTGGAGGTGCAGATCCGCACCCACGAGATGCACCGCACCGCCGAGTACGGCATCGCCGCGCACTGGCGGTACAAGGAGACCAAGGGCCGCAACGGCGGTTCCGGGCACACCGCGGTCGAGGTCGACGAGATGGCCTGGATGCGCCAGCTGCTGGACTGGCAGCGGGAGGCCGCCGACCCGGGCGAGTTCCTGGAGTCGCTGCGCTACGACCTGGCGACCAGGGAGATCTTCGTCTTCACGCCCAAGGGCGACGTGATCACGCTGCCGTCGGGCTCGACGCCGGTGGACTTCGCCTACACCGTGCACACCGAGGTCGGGCACCGCTGCATCGGTGCGCGGGTCAACGGCCGCCTGGTGGCGCTGGAGCGCAAGCTGGAGAACGGCGAGGTCGTCGAGATCTTCACGTCCAAGGCCGAGGGCGCGGGCCCGAGCCGGGACTGGCTGTCGTTCGTGGCCTCGCCGCGGGCCAAGGCCAAGATCAAGCAGTGGTTCGCCAAGGAGCGCCGCGAGGAGGCGATCGAGTCCGGCAAGGAGGCCATCGCCAAGGAGCTGCGCAGGCTCGGCCTGCCGATCCAGCGGCTGGTGTCGGCCGAGAGCATCGGCGCGGTCGCGCGGGAGCTGCACTACGTCGACGTCACCGCGCTCTACGCGGCGGTGGGGGAGAAGCAGATCTCGGCGGGCCACCTGGTGAGCAGGCTGGTGGCCTCGGTCGGCGGGGTCGACCAGGCCGCCGACGAGATCGCCGAGCGCTCCACGCCCTCGACCATCCAGGGCCGCCGCACCACCGGCGACTCCGGTGTGGTGGTCAAGGACGCCGGTGACGTGTGGGCGAAGCTGGCGCGCTGCTGCACCCCGGTGCCCGGCGACGACATCCTCGGCTTCGTCACCAGGGGCGGCGGGGTGAGCGTCCACCGCACCGACTGCACCAACGCCGACGAGCTGCGCAAGTCCCCGGAGCGGCTGGTCGAGGTCTACTGGGCGCCGTCGGCGTCGTCGGTGTTCCTGGTGGCGATCCAGGTCGAGGCGCTGGACAGGCACCGGCTGCTCTCCGACGTCACCAAGGTGCTGGCCGACGAGCGGGTGAACATCCTGTCGGCGTCGGTGACGACCTCCAAGGACCGGGTCGCGGTGAGCCGCTTCTCCTTCGAGATGGGCGATCCCAAGCACCTCGGCCACGTGCTCAAGGCGGTCCGCAACATCGAGGGCGTCTACGACGTCTACCGCGTGACCTCGGCATCCTGACCGGTCAGCTGATGTTGACCATCCAGGTCACGCCGAACTGGTCCTCGCACGACCCGAACTCGTCGCCCCACATCTGCCTCTCCAGCGGCACCGACACCGTGCCGCTGGAGGAGAGCTGGTCCCAGTAGCCGCGCAGCTCCTGCGCGTCGTCGCCGCTGAGGCTGACCGACATGTTGTTGCCGGCGCGGTGCTCGGACCCGGGCGGGGCGTCGGCGGCCATGAGCGTGAAGCCGCTGCGGGTCTCGAGCTGGCCGTGCATGATCTTGTCGGCCACCCCGGCGTCCTCCATGCCGAAGTCGCCGTAGGAGTTCATGTTGAGGTTCCCGCCGAACACCTGGTGGTAGAACTCCAGGGCCTGCCGGGCGTTACCGGGGAAGCTGATGTAGGGGTTCAGTCGAGAGGTCACCGGTCCCTCCTCGGAGTCGGGCGCGCAACGAGGCCAGTGTGGCACCGGGGCCAGGCACCGGCCCGGCGGAAGGTGACGGCCCGCGACATGCGGGAGCGGGGCCGGCGGACGTCGCCGCCGACCCCGCTCAGCCGGGGAGAGGCGCTACGCGCCCACCGTCGCCTGCTCGATCCTCACCGGCAGGTTCGGCTTGCCGTCGCCCTCGCCGTTGACCGGCTGCACGCCCGCGCCGCCGACCTTGTCGAGGACCTTGAGGCCCTCCTCGCCGATGCTGCCGAACACCGTGTAGTCCGGCGGGAGGTAGGAGTCCTGGTAGACCATGAAGAACTGGCTGCCGCCGCTGTTGGGCTGCGACGACTTGGCCATCGCCAGCGTGCCGCGGGGGTAGACCACCGCGCCGCCCTGGTCGTAGGGAGCCGGCGCGGGCGCCAGGCCCACCGGCGGCTCGTCCTTGATCGAGTAGCCCGGGCCGCCTCCGCCGGTGCCCGACGGGTCGCCGCACTGCAGGACCTTCAGGCCCTCGCCGGTGGTGAGCCGGTGGCAGTCGGTGCCGTCGAAGTAGCCGGCCCGGACCAGGTGGTCGAAGCTCTGCGCGGTGCAGGGCGCCTTGGCGCGGTCCAGCGTGACCGGCACGGTGCCCTGGCTGGTGCGCAGCGTGACGTTCTCGGTGCCCTGGGCCGGGGTCGGGGCCGGGTCGGGCGGTGCGGACACGGGCTTGGCGGCCGGTTCGCCGGGCGTCGCGGCGTACGCGCACGGCCCTGACGTGCCTGCCTGGGGCTGCGCCGCCGGGGTCTGCTCACCGCCGGTCCTGGTGAAGTAGAAGACGCCGGCGACCACGACGACGACCACCGCGATCGTGGTGCCGATGGTGATCGTCCGGCGTCGTTTGGCCTGCTCGGCGCGGCGCTCCAGCTGCCGCTCCAGCTTCCTCTTGGCCGCCTGCCGACGTTGCTCGTTGCTGGGCAACTGCTCCCTCCCCGGTCTGGCGAAATCGATGTTGTTGCGGGGGAGTTTATGGGGTGCGGCCTGGCCCGAACCTGAGAGATCGGGGGGACGGTAACCTTGGGGCCGGGTTCTGCGCGCCGCGCGGGGCGGCCGCGACCGGGTGACCGGGCGCGTCGCCCGGGGGCGCGGGCGGAGCCGACCGGCGCCGATCGAAGGGAAGGGTCGCACCTCGTGCTTGTCCTCGGGTTTCCGGCCGGGCCGTTGCAGGCGAACTGCTACGTGCTCGCGCGGGGTGACGGGCAGCCCTGCGTCATCGTCGACCCGGGCCAGGAGGCCGGGCCCGCGCTGGCCGAGCAACTGCTCGAGCACGCGCTCACCCCGGCCGCGGTGCTGCTGACCCACGGGCACTTCGACCACGTCTTCTCCGCGGGCGAGATCTGCCGCGAGCACGGCGTCCCGGCCTGGATCCACCCCGACGACCGCTACATGCTCGCCGACCCGGGCGCGGCGCTCGGACCCGCCGGGCGCCAGCTCTTCGGCGGCGGGCTGAGCATGCCCGCGCCCACCGACGTCCGCGACCTCGCCGACGGCGACCGGCTGGAGCAGGCGGGCATCGCCTTCGAGGTCGTCCACACCCCGGGCCATACCGGCGGGTCGGTGCTGTTCCGCACCGGCACCGACGAGGGCGGTCGCCTGGTGCTCTCCGGCGACACCCTGTTCGCCGGCGCCATCGGACGCACCGACCTGCCCGGCGGGGACCATGCGCGGATGCTGCACAGCCTGAGCACCAAGGTGCTGGCGCTGGACGACGACACCGCCGTGCTGCCGGGCCACGGGCCCACCACGACCATCGGACGCGAGCGCGTGAGCAACCCGTTCCTCCAGGACCTGCCCGAGGCGGCCGAGCAGCCGCCGGGCCGCTGACGCCCGCGCCGAACCCGCTACGAGGACTGCGAACCAGAACTGATGAGCACCTTCAACGCCCCCAAGGGCATCCCGGAGTACTTCCCGCCGGAATCGGCGGCCTTCCTCGCGGTCCGCGAGACGCTGGCCGACGCGGCCCGCCGCGCGGGCTACGGCTACATCGAGCTGCCGCTGTTCGAGGACACCACCCTCTTCGCGCGCGGTGTCGGCGAGTCGACCGACGTGGTCAGCAAGGAGATGTACACCTTCGCCGACCGCGGCGGGCGCTCGGTCACGCTGCGGCCGGAGGGCACCGCCGGTGTCACGCGGTCGGTCATCGAGAACGGCCTGGACCGGGGGCAGCTGCCGGTCAAGCTCTACTACAGCGGCGCGTTCTTCCGCTACGAGCGCCCGCAGGCCGGCCGGTACCGCCAGCTCCAGCAGCTCGGCGTGGAGGCCATCGGCGTCGACGACCCGGCGCTGGACGCCGAGGTGATCGCCATCGCCGATGAGGGCTACCGCAGGCTGGGACTGACCGGCTACCGCATCGAGCTGACGTCGCTGGGCGACGAGACCTGCCGCCCGTCCTACCGCGCCAAGCTCCAGGAGTTCCTGCGCGGCCTGCCGCTGGACGAGGACACCCGGAAGCGGGCCGAGCTCAACCCGCTGCGCGTGCTCGACGACAAGCGCCCCGAGGTCCGCGAGCTGCTGGCCGACGCGCCGCTGATGGTCGACCACCTCTCGGTCGAGGCCAAGGAGCACTACGAGCAGGTCAAGACGCACCTGAGCGACCTCGGGGTGGCCTTCACCGAGAACCCGCGGCTGGTGCGCGGCCTGGACTACTACACCAAGACGACCTTCGAGTTCGTCCACGACGGCCTCGGCGCCCAGTCCGGCATCGGCGGCGGCGGCCGCTACGACGGCCTGATGGCCGAGCTCGGCGGGCAGGAGCTCTCCGGCGTCGGCTTCGGGCTGGGGGTGGACCGCACCCTGCTTGCCTGCCAGGCGGAGGGGCTCGCGGTCGGCGACCAGGCGCGTTGCGACGTCTACTGCGTGCCGCTGGGCGAGGCAGCCAAGCGGCGGCTGGTCACCATCGCCGGCGGCCTGCGCGGTGCCGGTGTGCGCGCCGACGTGGCCTACGGCGGCAAGAGTCTCAAGGGCGCGATGAAGGGCGCCGACCGCTCGGGCGCCCGGTTCGCCCTGGTGCTCGGCGAGCGCGACCTCGAAGCCGGATCGGCCCAGCTCAAGGACCTCGCCAGCGGCGAGCAGCGGCCGGTTCCGCTGGACGACGCGGTCGCGGCCGTTCGGGAGGCGCTGCAGCCGTGACCGAACCCGAGGTGGTCCCGCTCGACCTGCTCGACCGCGCCACGATCCGCAAGCGCTCGCGCAACGTGGCGATCGCGGCGCTGATCGTCGCCGCCGCCATGGGCGGCATCGTCGGACTGGTGGGCGGCCCGCTCGGTTTCGGGATCACCGCCGGGGTCGTAGCGCTGCCGCTGCTCGCGCTGGCCTACTTCGAGTCCCGCAAGACGTGCTGGATGCAGGGCACGATGGTCTCGGTGCGCGCGGCCGGAACCCGGCGCGTCGAGCTGAAGCAGGCCACCCGGCTCGACCTGTTCGTCACCGACATGCGCGGGGCCCGCACGGTGAACCTGCTGGTGGGCGGGCCGCCGAAGAACAAGGCGATCAGCATCTCGCTGGCGATGTACGCCGGCACCGGCGGCCGGGAGCTCGGCGTCTACCCGCTGCGGCGGCTCGCCGATGCCCTGGCCAGCACCGGCGACACCCGGGCCCTGGTGCTGTCGGAGCTGGTCGTGGCGCAGCTGAAGTCGGAGGCGCGCGGCGACGGCGCGCCCGACCGCCCGCTGTACCGGCTCGCGTCGCTGGCGCCGCAGGGCAGGATGGCGCAGCGCCTGCACCCCGACGCGGTCGCGCGGTTCGTCACCGCACTGGACTGAGCGACCTCGCTCCGGCTGCTTGCGCCGCGCCATCGGCGCTGGGCGGTTCAGTCGCTCGTCTCCGGGCGCGGTCGGCGGCGGCCCGGGCGCTTCGGCGTCAGCCTGGTGGTCCCGGCGCCGGCGGCGGCGCCCTGGCTCGCCCGCGACGCCGCCGACGTGTCCGCGCCGCCCGCGGGCTCGCGGATCGCGACCGCGGCGGCGATCGCCGTGGTGATCGGCACCGCCGCGACGAGGCCGATGCTGCCGACGAGGGTGCGCACGACCTCCTGCGCGACCGCCTGCGTGGTGACGACCTCGGTGAAGGTCCTGCCCGACAGCGCGTAGGCGAGCAGCAGCGGCAGCGCGGCACCGGCGTAGGCCAGGACCAGCGTGTTCACCGCCGAGGAGACGTGGTCCCGGCCGATCCGCAGCCCGGATGTGTACAGCTGCCGCCACGACATCCCGGGGTCGGCCTTGCGCAGCTCCCACACCGCGCTGGTCTGGGTGACGGTCACGTCGTCGAGCACGCCGAGCGCACCGATCACGGTCCCGGCGAGCAGAAGGCCGCGTGCGTCGATGGGGGTGCCGAGCACGCCGATCAGGCTCGTGGTGTTCTCGTCGAGCCCGGTGAGTGCGGTGAGCCCGGCGAACACCGTGCTGAGCACGCCGATCAGCGCAAGGCTGAGCAGGGTGCCGAGCACGGCGGTCGAGGTGCGCGCGGAGAAGCCGTGCGTCAGGTACAGCACCACGAACATGATCAGCCCGGAGCCGACCACCGCCACCAGCAGCGGGTCCTCGCCGGCCAGGATCGCGGGCAGCACGAAGCCGACCAGCAGCACCAGGCTCACGCCCAGCGCTATGAGTGCCGCCAGGCCTTGCCAGCGGCCGAGCACGATCACCGCGGCGGCGAAGACCACCGCCAGCAGCATCAGCGAGCCACCGCGCTGGAAGTCAACGACCTGGTACGACGTCTCGCTCTCGGGATTGGCCCCGGCATAGGACAGCACGATGTCGTCGCCCACGGCGAACTTGGGGGTGCCCGGGTCGGTGGGCATGGTCTGCTCCATGACCCGGCCGGGCAGCGGCCCGTCCTGCATCAGCACGCGCAGCTTCACGCACATCTGCTCGCCCTCGACCGGCGCCCCCTGCGAACACGGCCCCGCCTCGGCCGCGATGACCTCGGCCTTCACCGGGTACTGCCCGAGGCCAAGGTCGGCGCCGGTGCGCTGCTGGTGGCCGAACGGGTAGAGCAGCAGCGTGCCGACGATCGCGGCCAGCGCGAACGGCACCAGCGCGAATGCGAGCAGCCGCTTCACCTGCCGCGACGCAGGGTCGGCCGGGCCGTGCCCGTGCCCGTGGCCGTGGCCGTGGCTCGGCGTCTCGTTCCGCCGTTGACGGCGCTCCCGGCCGGGCCCTTGACCCTGACCGTGGTCCGGCCCTTGATCCTCTTCCCGCGCGCGTCGACGGCTTCGACCCCGGCCGCGAGCGCTCGTGCCGGTGGTGTCCTCTGCTTCTTGGGAGCGTCCCTCCACGCCTTCGCTACCCGCGCCGTGTTCGGGCTCGGCGGCAGGCCGTCGCCGCTGAGGATCGGGCCGTGGGCGTCGCCGCCTGCCGGGCTCCTGCCCGGGGCCGCCGCCGGGCCGTCCGCGCCCCTGCGCTTGGCCTTCGCCGGGCTCCTGGGGTTCGCCGGGTTCAGGACGCTGACCACGCCCTGGGGGCGGCCGATGCCCCGATGCCTGTCCGGGGCTCGGAGCCTGTCCGGGCGCCGGTCCTTGACCCGGGCTCGGAGTCTGTCCCGGCGTCGGTCCCTGTCCTGGGCTCGGATGTCCCGGCGTCGGTCCCTGCTGTCCCGGGTTCGGTCGTTGTCCTGGGGGCGGCCCCTGTCCGGGGCGCCGCCGACGGCCCGGCGGGGGCTCCTGCCACTGGCTCTGCTCGAAATCCTGGTGCGGTGCCCCGCCGGGGGGCGGGTGACCTTCGACGTGCCGCCTGCCCGGCTCGTGCGCACCGGCGTCGGTGCCGTTGTCCGGCCTGCGATGCCGACGAGTCGGGCGATGCTCCTCGCCTCCTGGCGGTTGTGCTGGGGGATGGCCGTCGGTCACCCGCCAATCGTATTGGGCAACTGGCGGCTGTCGCTCGCAGTGCTCGTCGCGACGCCGTTCGGGACCACGGTGGGAGCGCGACCTGCCACCTCACGGAGACGTGCGCAGCGCTCAGTGACGACAGACACGATGGACTGAACAGCGACGACTCCACTCGACACGATCTCGAAACTGTGTTCGAATCGAGTCATGCGTTGGGAACAACAGCGGGTCGCCCCGCCCGCCGAACCGGGTACCACGCCGGAGCTGCCGCTGGCGCTGCCCGAGCGGGAGCCGGTGCGCGGCGGCCGGGCCGGGCTGCGGTTGCCGGAGCCGGTGCCGATCGAGGCGGGCACCGAAGACGCCTACGCCATCGAGATCCACGCGAAGTCGATCCTGAACCGGGTCCCGTCCGCGTCGGCGGTGCCGTTCGAGTGGACGCTCAACCCCTACCGCGGCTGCGGACACGCCTGCCGCTACTGCTTCGCGAGACGCACTCACACGTACCTGGACCTGGACGCGGGGCACGACTTCGACAGCAAGATCGTGGTGAAGGTCAACGCGGGGGCGCTGCTGCGCCGCGAGCTGGCCGGCCCCCGCTGGACGGGCGCGCCGATCGCGATGGGCACCAACACCGACCCGTACCAGCGGGCGGAGGGGCGTTACCGGCTGATGCGCGAGATCCTGACCATCCTGCGGGAGCGGGCCAACCCGTTCTCGATCCTCACCAAGGGCACTCTCATCCTGCGCGACATGGACCTGATCCTGCGTGCCGCGGAGGTCGCGAAGGTTTCGGTCGCCGTGTCGATCGGCTCGGTCGACGAGGTGCTGTGGCGCAAGGTCGAGCCCGGGACGCCCTCGCCGCTGCGAAGGCTCGAGGTCGTGCGGCGGTTCGCCGAGTCCGGGCTGGGGTGCTCGGTGCTGATGGCGCCGGTCCTGCCGGGGCTCAGCGACTCGCCGGAGCAGATCGACGAGACCGTGGCCGCCCTGATGGCGGCAGGTGCCTCCAGCATCACGCCGCTGACCCTGCACCTGCGCCCGGGCGCGCGCGAGTGGTACCACCGCTGGCTGCGGGAGGAGTACCCGCGCCTGCTGCCGATGTACGAGCGGCTGTACCGCAACGGCGCATACGCCCCGAAGTCCTACCAGCGCCACATCGCCGAACTGGTCGAGGAAGCGAAAGGGCGTCATGGCGGCAGTGGTGAAGCCGACCCGAATTTCCGGGAAGCCGCGCAACCGGTGGACGCCGAAGCGGCGGAGGACACCAGACCACGCGCCGCCGTGGCCGCCCGCCAGCAGGGGGAGCAGCAGATGACCCTGTTGTGACCGATGGGCGGGCTCATGACAACGTGCGCCGGGCCGGTCGGTGGCCAAGCGGGCAGGGTCGGTCGGTGGGCGGCGGGCAAACGTTCAGAGCAGTGCGCGGCGCTGAGTGCCGGACGGTGGGCAGCAGGAACACGAGCACGACAGTGGACGTGGGGCGGTGCGGTCGACGGACCTGTGGCCTTGCGACCGACAGCGGACGACCATGGCACGGCACCGCCGGACGGCGGGCAGGAAGCCGACCACCGCACACACCGGGGGAATAGCCGGCAAGCGGACGACCGGCCCCCGCGGCACTCGTCTGGTGGCCGGGCGCTGATCGCCGGGGTCGAGGCAAATGGCCGCAAGACTGCGCTCTCTGTTGGCCGACGCCGGCTGCGTGGGCGGCACGCTGGTGGTGGCCGTTCGTTCGCCGACCGCCGATGGAACGATGCCGTGCTGCCTGGACCTCGGGCCCGCCGGCTGTGGCTCGCTGACCGCGCGAAAGGGCGGTCGTGGCGCGTCGTCGGGAGGGTGCTCCCGGCGGTTGCGCTGCGGATTCGGGCTGCCGCGGCCGATGCCGGTCGCCGGCTGTGACCGGTTGTGCGCTGCAGCGATAGGTGCTCCTCGCTGGTTTTCCCCTGGGCCATAACGGGGTTCGTCAATAGTCCCACCACGGCGGAGGTGGAATTCGCATCTCGTGACGCGAAACGTCCAACCTTTGCAGAAAACGATTTCCCGAACTGTTGCCGCGATTACGAAAGTTTCCTTTAGGTGAATTGAGTGTCAATCATGTCTGCGGCTCATCGAATTGGCCCAACGACCAGGTTTGGCGATTACGTTTCGTGCTTGTCCGGTTCGCTCGTTCGGCGGAGCAGGCGCCCGATCGTTCGGCGCAGCGGGCTTCCCGTCGATCGGCGCAGCGGTCGCCGCGCACACCGAACGGCCGACCCGGCGTCCGGGTCGGCCGTGGAGGAGCTGGTCAGGCGCGCGGGGCCGGGCTCGGCTGCTGCGGCGCCGGGGACGCCGGGGCATCGGGGTCCCACCGGACGCCGAAGACGCCCATGCCGAAGTCGAGGGCGACGGCGTGCGTGCGGCCGTAGCGGTCGACCGCCAGCGACTTGGGCTGCTCGACCTCCTGGCCCGACGAGTCGCCGACGTAGCTCTCGCACTTCCGCGGGGGATGCGCCGGGTCGAACTGCAACTCGATGACGTACTGGCGCACCGGTAATCGGAACACCCGGCAGAAGGAGTGGTCGTCCTCGTTGAGCCCTGTCGGCGGCTCGATGATCTCGTACTCGATCAGGATCGTCTCGCCCCGCGCGAGCGCGCGGTCGAACAGCAGCTCGGCGACCACCATGTCGCGGGCGTGGTCGGTGAGCACCTGGCCGAGGCGGCACGACCGGATCGGCCGGATGATCGGCGGCGTCTCGCTTGACGAGGCGCCGTCGAACATGATGATCCACCGGTCGGCGCCGTTGCACTCGGCCCGGATGAGCTTGCGGGTGCGGATCTTGCGGAGCTCGCCCTGGTCGTCGACGTGCACCACGTCGTGGTGGCTGAGCCGGGTGAGCTTGCTGTCGTGGCTGGTGTCGATCCTGGTGAGCAGTTCGACGGCCGACTCGTTGTCGGCCCAGAACGCGCTCAGCGGCGGTGCGTCGCTGGAGGCCTGCCGGGTGCGGCCGCGCGGGCGCGGTGGACCGAGCAGTGCCGACAGCGCGCCTTCCGGTACGCCGAGCACGCTTTCGAGCTGTTGCAGCGCCAGCAGCGAGTCCGGACGCTCCGGCCTGCGGCGGCCGGACTGCCAGTAGCTGAGGGCGGTGATGCTGACGGGGGTGCCTCGGGCGCGCAGGCGGTGCTGGATGCGCTCCAGGCTCAGTCGGCTGGATCGGATCGCCGTCCGCAGGGCGGCCTCGAACGGACCGGTCCGCAGCAGTTCGGCCAGTTCGGCTGAGATGGAGCTCTCACGGTCGCCGCGGACGACGGCCGAAGCGCCCGGACGTATCTCGGTTTTCGGACCGGTCATCGTCACTCCTCGTGTCCGCCGAATTCCGAACTAAACCTAATGAGTGGATCAAAGATATGCAACGACCGGGTACCGGATTGGCCCTAGTACTTAAGGATGGGATGAAGTCGACTTAAGGAGGTGTCGGATCCGGGCCAGGCTCGCAACAATGCCTGGCCCTGTCGCGGCGCCCCGCGAATCAGTTGAATTGTGTACCGTCTGCGGCCTAATTGGTATCGACCATTCGCGTGCCCTGGTCACCGTCCGACGTCCGAAGGCGCGCTCGGCCCGACCAGAGCCGGCGGCTTCGGCCCGACCACGCTGGCGGCCTCCGGGCTTCGGCGGCTGCCCCGCGTAGCTCTGCCCCGCCCCAAGCGGAGCTGGCAGCGGAGGACGCGGTTCAACTGCCGCACCCCAGGTCCGGCCGACCTGATCCCCGCGACTCGCCGACCTGGTCCCTGCGACTCGCCGACCTGGTCACCGTGACGCACCGCCGCACCCGCGAGCACCGCGATCACGGCTGCTCCCGCTGTCGCGCTGCTACGCCTGTTGCGCCTCCCTTACCGCTGCGCCCGCTGTCACCGCCGCGTCCACTGCCGACCTGATCGCCGCGACTCGCCGCCTCGCCCAGGTCGGTGGTGCTGGTCCCTGCCACACACCGCCCGCACCCGCTGTCGCGCCCACGTCTGCCTACCGCGCTGCGCCCGCTGTCGCGCATCGCCCGTTCGCCGCGCCGCTCACCGCCGAGCCCGCCTGCCGCGCCGCGCCGACTCGCCGCGCCTGCCTGCCGCGCCCGCCTCCTCACCGCCGAGCCCGCCTGCCGCGTCGCGCCGCCTCGCCGCGCCGCGCTCCCGGCCACCCCGTGGAGAGAAACCTGCTCGACGGCACCCGTGCCCCGTTGGCTAGCCTTGGAGCCTCGCGTCCTCGCTGCAGCGGCCCCACGAGCAAGGGTGCCGGCGCCGGGGCGCGCCACACACCGAACCACGCGCCGTCCACGTCAAGAGGAGCTCAGTACCCGTGATGCGCACGCACGAGGCCGGATCGCTTCGCGCCGGTCATGCCGGGCAGTCCGTCACCCTGGCCGGGTGGGTGGCCCGTCGCCGCGATCACGGTGGGGTGATCTTCATCGACCTCCGCGACGCCTCGGGTGTCGCCCAGGTCGTCTTCCGCGAGGGCGAGATGGCCGAGCGCGCCCACCGGCTGCGCTCGGAGTTCTGCCTGCGCATCACCGGCGAGGTCGTGCGCAGGCCCGAGGGCAACGAGAACCCCGAGATCGGCACCGGCGACATCGAGGTCACCGCCACCGAGCTGGAGGTGCTCTCCGAGTCCGCCCCGCTGCCGTTCCCGCTCGACGAGCACTTGGAGGTCGGCGAGGAGACCCGCCTGCGCCACCGCTACCTGGACCTGCGCCGCAACGGCCCGGCCAAGGCGATGCGGATGCGCAGCGAGGTCAACCGCATCGCCCGCGACGTCCTGCACGGCCGCGACTTCGTCGAGGTCGAGACGCCGACGATGACGCGCTCCACGCCCGAAGGCGCCCGCGACTTCCTGATCCCGGCCCGCCTGCAGCCCGGCAACTGGTACGCGCTGCCGCAGTCGCCGCAGCTGTTCAAGCAACTGCTGATGGTCGGCGGCCTGGAGCGCTACTTCCAGATCGCCCGCTGCTACCGCGACGAGGACTTCCGCGCCGACCGCCAGCCCGAGTTCACCCAGCTCGACATCGAGATGAGCTTCGTCGACCAGGACGACGTGATCGAGCTGGGCGAGGAGATCATCAGCGCTCTGTGGCGCGAGACCGCGGGCCACGAGATCCCGCGCCCGATCCAGCGCATGACCTACGCCGACGCGATGGCCCGCTTCGGCACCGACAAGCCCGACCTGCGCTTCGGTCTCGAGCTCACCGAGATGACCGAGTACTTCGCGGACACGCCGTTCCGGGTGTTCCGCGCGCCCTACGTCGGCGCGGTCGTGATGCCCGGCGGCGCCGACCAGCCGCGGCGCCAGCTCGACGCCTGGCAGGACTGGGCGAAGCAGCGCGGCGCCAAGGGCCTGGCCTACGTGCTGGTCGGCCAGGACGGGACGCTTTCCGGCCCGGTGGCCAAGAACCTCTCCGACGGCGAGCGCGACGGCCTGGTCAAGGCGGTCGGGGCGGCCCCCGGCGACTGCGTTTTCTTCGCCGCGGGCGATCGCTCCTCCTCGCGGGCCCTGCTGGGCGCGGCGCGGCTGGAGATCGGCGAGCGCTGCGGACTCATCGACCACGACGCGTGGTCGTTCGTGTGGGTCGTCGACGCCCCGATGTTCGAGTCGATCGACGACACCGACGACGTCGCGGTCGGCTCCGGCCGCTGGACCGCCGTGCACCACCCGTTCACCTCGCCGAACGCCGACTGGGTCGACAACTTCGAGTCCGACCCGGCCAACGCGCTCGCCTGGGCCTACGACATCGTCTGCAACGGAAACGAGATCGGCGGCGGCTCCATCCGTATCCACCGCTCCGACGTGCAGAAGCGGGTGTTCGAGCTGCTCGGCATCAGCGAGGAGCAGGCGCAGGACAAGTTCGGCTTCCTGCTGGAGGCGTTCAAGTACGGCCCGCCGCCGCACGGCGGCATCGCCTTCGGCTGGGACCGGATCTGCATGCTGCTGGCGGGCGCGGACTCGCTGCGCGACGTCATCGCCTTCCCCAAGAGCGGTGGCGGCTACGACCCGCTGACCGGCGCGCCGTCGCCGATCACGGTCGAGCAGCGCAAGGAGGCGGGTGTGGACGCCAAGCCCGCGGCGAAGGTCGGCGACGAGAGCATCTCGGTGTTCCCGCCCGGCGTGGTCGAGAAGCAGGGCTGAGCACCGCCGGATAGCGGGCACGGACCGGCTACGGCCGGTTCACCGCTGAATGGCATCGGCGAGAACTGGCATCGGTTCGGGGACTGCCCCGGAGTCGGAACGCTCCGACTCCGGGGCAGTCCCGTGCGAGGCGGACCCGTGAAGAGGTTCGGCGCAGGGGAGCGGCCGACGTACGTCGCGAGCGTCGGGTGTTGCGTCGCAAGATCCTCCACAGCAGACGGACCGGGAGCCGGGCCGCGCCGGGAGCATCGCAGGGCCACACCGGACGGACAGGGCGACCGCGGGTAACGAGTCCCGCGCTACCGGCGCCGGGCCGGTCGCTCCGACGGGGAAACTTGCGCGTCCGAGACGGTTCCAGGGGATTCATACCGTCGTCACCCTGCGGATGCGAATGCCGATCGGGTGTACGAGGGACCGCACTTCCGGGTGAGGAGTGGCGATCTTGGGTAGTCGGCGGCTCGGTCCGCCAGCCACCCGAACGTGCTGTCGCAGAGGTGTTCGGTCGGCCGTTGGCCGCAGGTGGTCCTCGGCGCTGCTTCGTGGGCCGCGGGCCTTGGCGGGGTCGGTCGTCCTCGGCGTCTGCGTCGTCGGTGGCTTTGTCGAAGCCGGCGTCGTTGGTGTCGTCTGGCGGAAGGCGGGTTTCGTCGTGGTCGGCCGGGTGTTCGTTCCCGTAACGACGGCGCCCCCGGTCGGTTACGGCGTCGGGGCAGGCGATTTCCGCTCCGCGGGTAGTACGTGGTCGCGGACGGGGTCCCGCGCGGCTGAGAGCGGAGCGCCCGCGCATCCGCGGGCACCCGCGACGTGCGGCCGACGGCCGACCGGCCGCGCACGGAAGGGAAATCCCGGCAGGACAAGGACTCGGAAGTGTCGTACAGCGCGCTCCGACGGGGTAAACAGGAAGGTGGGTCGCGGGTTCTTCGCTCGCATGCAACGCCGGCGATGCGGGGTTCCGTCATCGTCGAGGGAGTGCCCGGCGGCCCGTCGGAAAGGAGTCGGCCGCCTTGGCGAACACACAGCGTTCCTGGCTAACCACCAGTTGTGTGTCACTTGACCGGTCATGCCCGTTCGGGTTCGGGCAATGGGGGTAGGGTCTGGAGACGATGAGCGTGGAGATCACCACCGGCCCGCCGGAGGTCCGGATCCCTGCGAGCACGGAGGTGACCGATACGGTCGCCACGGCTGAAGCCGTGCTCAGCAGGCGTACGGGAGCCGCAGTGCGGCTCGCCGATGCAGAAGACCTCGGCGGGAGCGACCGTTCGGTCGTGATGCGGGTCAGGGTTGCCGAGTCCCCCTTCGAGCTGCCCCGGACCCTCGTGGTCAAGCACTACGGGGCCTGTCCGGACTCGGCTCGCTCCGACCCGTTCGCGCACGAGGCGGCGAGCTGCCAGCTCTCGACCGCGCTGCCGCCGGAGATGCGGGTCGGCCCGGAGCTGATCGCTCACGACGTCAACGAGCGCGTGCTGGTGCTCGAGGACCTCGGCCGCGGCTCGACGCTGGCCGACGTGCTCTTCGCCGACGACCCGCGCGCCGCCGAGCGCGCCCTGCTGGCGTGGGCGCGGGCGCTGGGCAGGCTGCACACGACGATGGCGGGCAGCGAGCCGGACTTCGACGCGCTCATGCGCAGGCTGGGCACCAGGTCGTGGACCGACCCGGTGGCCGACGACATCCTGCGGTCCCTCTCGGAGCTGCCGGACCTGCTGGAGCAGACGCTGGCGGTGCGGACCCCTCCCGGAATCGCCGAGCGGCTGGCCGACGCGTCCGAGCTGCTCGGTCCGAGCCGCTACCGCTCGTTCAGCCCGTCGGACATCTGCCCGGACAACAGCCTCGTCACCGGCACCGGCGTGCGGTTCCTGGACTTCGAGTGGGGCTGCGTGCGCGATGTCGCGCTCGACGCGGCCTACCTGCAGTACCCGTTCCCGTCGTCGTGGTGCTCCTACGCCCTGCCGGACAACCTGGCCGAGAGCATGCTCTCGACCTGGCGGTCGGAGATCGTCGAGGTGTGGCCGGAGCTCGACGACGACGAGGTGCTGATGCCCAGGCTGTTCGACGCGCAGCTGCTGTGGGTCTGGGTGTCGACGTGGTGGTTCCTGCCGCGCACCGGCGAGACCGACCGGCCCATCGACCTGCACATGCCCTCGCCGCGCCGCAGCACGGCGCTGGTGGACCGCTGGCGGCACCTGCGTGCCGACGCCGAGTCCGCGGGCATGACCGAGCTGGCCGAGTACGCGGGGCGCCTGGTGGACGCGCTGGTCGACCGGTTCGGCGCGGGCGCGCTGCACCTGCTGCCCTACCCGGCGTTCCGGAACGAGTGATTCGGCCAAGCCGGCTGACGTGTCGGCGCAAGCCGCCTGAACGGGCCGCTGAGACGTTCGATTGCGAGCAGTGGCAAAAGGGCCTCGCGCCTGAACCCCTGAGGAGCTTGGCGGTCCTCTCAGGGGCGGCACGGCGCCGTCCGAACGCACAGGGGTCCCGTTCCGTGTCGGGTGGTTCCGTGCGCGAGCCTCGCCCGTGTGCCGGAAAACGGGTCGCCCACAGGCCATGCATCGCTATACATTTCCGTGGGAAATGATGCATGGAGGCTTCCTTGGCGACCGACCAGGTGGATCCGCACGAGGTCGAGCGCGCGGCGGCGGCGACGTGGCCCGCGTCGACGGTGCGGTCCGAGGCGGGGTGGCTGCTGCGCCACTGCGGCGTGCTCGACCGCAAGCGTTCGAACTCGGCGCTGCCGCCGGCCGCGGTCGACGATCCCGCTGCGGCGGCCGAACGGGTGGAGCGCTTCTACGCCGGGCGCGGCGCACGTCCGGTCGTCCAGGTGAGTCCGCTGGAGGCGCACCGCGAACTCGACGAGTTCCTCGCCGGTCGCGGGTACGCGGCTGTCGCCAGGACCGACGCCATGGTCGCCGGCACCGCGGACGTGCTTGCCCGTGCGGTAGCGCGCGAGTTCGCCGTCCGGCTGGACGCCGGGCCGCACGACGGCTGGTTCGCCGCCGGGGCCGCGGCGGGGCGACCGGTGGAGCCGGGGCTGGCCGCTGTGCGCGCCCCCGCGCGATTCGCGATCGCTTTCGCCGGACGGGTTCCGGTGGGCGTCGGCCTGTTCGCCCTGGCCGGGCGGTGGTGCGGGGTCTACTGCATGGCCACCGCCGCGGGGTGGCGCAGGCGCGGTGCGGCCGGGACCTTGCTGCGCGCGGGTGCGCGGTGGGCGGCCGAGGCGGGCGCCACGCGGATGTTCCTCCAGGTCGAGGAGGACAACCCCGGCGCGGCGCTGCTCTACGAGCGCGCCGGCTTCGCGCGGTCGCACGGTTACCACTACCGGGTCCGATAAGTCCGAATTAACTGGCAGTGGGTGCGGCAGGGGATGAACTCGCTCGAGCGTCGCTCGTCTGGGTTACCCTGATCACACTTTTTGCCGCCTCTGGGCGTGGATGCGCCTGTGGTGCCCCTTGGTCCCGAGTGTCCGCAACGGTCCTTTCGGGTGGATTCGCAGGTGGCGGGGCGGGGAAGTCGCATTAGCATTTCTTCATTTTTCGGCGGACGCTACCCGATCCGCGACTTGCGAAGAACCCACAGGTATCGGATACCTTGAGTTCAACGTTTCGATACTTCCCTTCTCTAGTGTCGACGAGGACACCGGGGGAGCTCCCCTCGTCGTATCCACATAGTGGGAGGATCCAGTGGCGAGCACGGCTTGGCGCATCACGAGAGCAGGAATATTCCTGCTATTCGTGGTGCTGCTGACCGTCCTCGGCCCGCTGCAGAGCTCGGCGAGTTCCGGGCCGGTGTTCCAGTCCGGCTCGTCGAAGTCCGAAACCGAGAAGCACGAGCACCGCGAAGGGCACAAGCTCCGCGAGCGGCTGCCCGGAATCGCGCTGCACCGAAGGGCTTACGTGCCCCGCGAGCTCGGCCGCAGGCCGCTGCCGCACAGCATGCAGCACGGCATCCGGGACCGTCAGTTCGCAGACCAGGAGGTCCGCTACCGGCCCCGGCTCGCCGTGCTTCCCGAAGAACGGGTCAGATCACTGCATTCACCCGCCCTGCTCCAGGTGTTCCGGCACTGAGGAAACGAGCCCGAAACACGGGTTTCACGTGCCGACAACACAAGTGTTCACCTTGAGCAGGGGCGAGCAATGAATTTCGACCACTTCGTGCACCACGCACGTCGTCATCCCGGCATGCTCCCGGAGACCCGGCGCAGGCAACTGGCCGCGGGTCAGCAACCGGTGGCATTGTTCATCGGCTGCTCGGACTCCCGGGTGGTCCCGTCGCAGATCACCGGCGCCGAGCCTGGGAAGCTTTTCGAGTTGCGGACGGCGGGGAATGTCGTCCCGACTTACACGCCGGATTCGGCTTCCAGTGAAATGGCCACGATCGAATACGCGGTCATCGTGCTGGGCGTCCCCGAGATCATCGTGTGCGGGCACTCGCACTGCGGCGCGGTGACCGCGCTCAGCGCGGCCGGGCGCGGGCTGGAGCAGCTGCCCGCGATGCGCACCTGGCTCGGCACCGACGGCATGCCGGGCGTCGAGCAGGGCCCGGAGGACCCGAGCGTCCGGAC
Source organism: Saccharopolyspora erythraea NRRL 2338 (assembly GCF_000062885.1). Classification (NCBI taxonomy): domain Bacteria; kingdom Bacillati; phylum Actinomycetota; class Actinomycetes; order Pseudonocardiales; family Pseudonocardiaceae; genus Saccharopolyspora; species Saccharopolyspora erythraea. The sequence continues at coordinate 2,233,046 of NC_009142.1, forward strand.
CGAGAGCAAGCGCCACCTGCGGGCACAGCTCGACACGCTGCGGTCGTACCCGTTCATCCGCGAACGGATCGACGCGGGGCAGCTGCGCCTGCACGGCTGGTTCTACGAGATCGACACCGGCCTGGTCTCGGCCTGCCCGCACGACGACGTCGAGGAATTCCTCCCGCTGTAACGCGACCGCCCCACCACGCACGCCCGCATGCGCCTACGGATGCGGGCGCGCTTCCTCATTCGTTTTTCCGCTTCGATCTCCGCAGGAGTGCAAAGTGACGACTCAACTCGAATCGCCACGCTCGGAGGTGCGCCGCACCGCACCGCGCTGGCCGAAGCAGACCCTCGGCGCCGACCTCGGCGCCTCCCTCGTGGTCTTCCTGGTCGCCCTGCCGCTGTGCGTGGGCGTCGCCGTCGCCTCCGGCGTGCCCGCCGAGCTGGGCATCATCACCGGTGTCGTGGGCGGCATCGTGGTCGGGCTGCTGCCCGGCAGCTCGATACAGGTCAGCGGCCCGGCGGCCGGGCTGACGGTGCTGGTCGCCTCGGCTGTCAGCCAACACGGCCTCGGCACCCTGGGCGTGATCGTGGCCGGGGCCGGGCTGCTGCAGATCATCATGGGCGTCGGCCGCATCGGCAGCTGGTTCCGGGCGATCTCCCCGTCGGTGGTGCAGGGCATGCTCGCCGGCATCGGCCTGGTGCTGATCCTCGGCCAGATCTACCCGGTCGGCGGCCTGCCCCAGCCGGCCCACACACCGGAGAAGTTCGCGGGCATCCCGGACCTGCTGGTGACCGCGACCACGACCGCGACCGGTATCAGCGGCCTGGCCGTGGCGGCGCTGACGCTGGTGGTCGCCGCGCTGTGGCAGAAGATGCCCGAGAAGATGCGGATGGTGCCCGGCGCACTCGTCGCCGTCGTCGTGGCCAGCGCCGTGACGCTGGTGCTGGCCCTGCCGATCAAGAAGATCGAGGTCGGCTCGCTGCTGGCCGCCGTCAACGTCCCCAGCGTCGATGCCTGGGGCGGGCTGGTCAGCCCGGCGGTGCTCGGCTCGATCGTGGCCTTCGCGCTGATCGCCTCCGCGGAGAGCCTCTTCAGCGCCGCCGCCGTCGACCGCATGCACACCGGGCCGAAGACCCAGTACAACAAGGAACTGATCGCGCAGGGCGCGGGCAACACGGTGTGCGGTTTCCTCGGCGCGCTGCCCATGACCGCGGTGATCGTGCGCAGCGCCACGAACGTGCAGGCGGGCGCCCGGACCAAGCTGTCGCGGGTCCTGCACGGCTGCTGGCTGCTGCTGTTCGTGATGATGCTCCCGGGGGTGCTCAACTACATCCCGACCGCCGTGCTGGCCGCCCTGCTGATCCAGGCCGGCTGGAAGCTGCTGGAGCTGCGCCAGGTGGCGGCGCTGGTGCGCGAGCACCGCTCGGAGGCGTTCGTGCTGGTTCTGACGGCGGTCATGATCGTGGCCACCGACCTGCTCATCGGCACCCTGGTCGGCCTCGGCGTGGCGATCATCAAGAGCGCGTGGGAGATGTCGCGGCTGTCGGTCGAGTCGCACCACCAGGACGACCACGTGCGCGTGGAGTTCGGCGGCAACGCGACGTTCCTGCGGCTGCCCAGGCTGCTGGACCACCTGGAGCGGCTGCCCGACGGCAAGAGCGTGCACCTGGACCTGACCATGGTCCGCCACCTCGACCGGGCCTGCCACCAGGCGGTCGAGCACTGGGTCGCCCAGCGCAGGCGCTCCGACCACGACGTGGAGCTGGCGCTGCCCGGCCGGACCGGCTGACCGGGCCGGTCGGGGGTGACCGGTAGCGTCGAGGCGTGACTGAGGGCCTGTTCGACGATGGCTTGTTCGGCGCCGAGGCCGATGACCGCGCGGGCGAGCGGCTGGCCGAGAACGCCCCGCTCGCGGTGCGGATGCGGCCGCGGTCGCTGGACGAGGTGATCGGGCAGAAGCACCTGCTGGGGCCGGGCGCACCGCTGCGCAGGCTGGTGGAGGGCGCGGCCCCGGCGTCGGTGCTGCTCTACGGGCCGCCCGGCACCGGCAAGACGACGCTGGCGAACCTGGTGTCGCTGGCGACCGGACGCCGGTTCGTCGCGCTCTCGGCGCTGTCGTCGGGCGTCAAGGAGGTCCGCGCGGTCATCGAGGAGGCCAGGCGCAGGCTGGGGCGCACGGCCGAGGCCACGGTGCTGTTCATCGACGAGGTGCACCGCTTCTCCAAGACCCAGCAGGACGCGCTGCTCGGCGCGGTCGAGGACCGCACCGTGCTGCTGGTGGCGGCGACCACGGAGAACCCGTCGTTCTCCGTGGTCGCCCCGCTGCTTTCACGCTCGCTGGTGCTGCAACTGCGCAGCCACGGCGAGGACGACATCCGCGAGCTGGTCCGCCGCGCGGTCGCCGACGAACGCGGCCTCGGCGGTGCGCTGGAGCTGGAACCGGAGGCCGAGGCGCACCTGGTCTCCCTGGCCGGCGGCGACGCGCGGCGGGCGCTGACCGCGCTGGAGGCCGCGGCCGAGTCGGCGGCCTCGACCGGTTCGGACAAGATCGACCTGACAACCGTCGAGGCCACCGTCGACCGGGCCGCGGTGCTCTACGACCGCGACGGCGACCAGCACTACGACGTGGTCAGCGCGTTCATCAAGTCCATCCGCGGATCCGACGTGGACGCCGCGCTGCACTACCTGGCCCGGATGGTGGAGGCAGGCGAGGACCCCCGGTTCATCGCCCGCAGGCTCGTGGTGCACGCCAGCGAGGACATCGGCATGGCCGACCCGACCGCGTTGCAGGCCGCGGTCGCCGCCTCGCAGGCGGTGCAGTTCATCGGGATGCCCGAGGGCAGGCTCGCGCTGGCCCAGGCGACCATCCACCTGGCGACCGCGCCGAAGTCCAACGCGGTGATCACCGCGATCGACGAGGCGCTGGGCGACGTGCGGGCCGGCAAGGCAGGGCCGGTGCCGCCGCACCTGCGCGACGGCCACTACGCGGGCGCGAGCCGTCTGGGCAACGCGCAGGGCTACCGGTACCCGCACGGCAGGACCGAGGGCGTGCTCGCGCAGCAGTACCCGCCGTCGGAGCTGGTGGGCCGGGACTACTACAACCCGACGGGGCGAGGCGCGGAGCGCACGCTCGCCGATCGCGTGCCGAAGCTGCGCGGCATCATCCGCGGGGAGACACCGGGCTGAAGGCCGCTGCGCATCGGGGAGGCAGGCGCCCGCCCCACCGGTCCCGTTTGAGTGTTCTCCGGAGCGGCGGTGGCCGGGCCGGCGCCCGGCCGAGGTAACGGCACCCGGGGCAACGGCACGCTGCCGCCGTGGCGGGGAGCCGTCGGTGCGTTGGTCGGCCGCGGCGGAGTCCGATGGAAGGGGGCGCCGGGCCGTCGCGAGGTTGCGGCGCGCGAAGCGGTGCTCAGCACCGCGGGCAGACCCACTTGCCGGTGCCCTGCACCGGGATCATCGGGCCGCCGCAGATGGGGCAGGTCTGGCTCCTCAGCACTCGTGCCGATCGGTCGGCGAGCCTCGCCGTCATGTCCGCTCCTGGTCGTTCATCCACCCGGTCATCGGCTGCCGCGGACTCGATCAAGAGCACGCAGACGGCGGTACCTGCGTAGTGAAAGCGGGGGACGTCGCGGGCCCGGAAGACGCCGGAGACCTCCGATCTGGTCACGGGTAGATTCGCGCTGCCCGGCGGAGCGTCCGAACGGATTGGGGTAGTCGTGGACAGGCGGATCGTGGTCACCAGGTCGGTGCCGGAGTCGGCGCTGGACGTGCTGCGCACGGCGGGGGAGGTGCGGGTTTGCGGCCAGGACCGGCCGCTGGAGGTCGCCGAACTGCACGAGGCGGTGCGCGGGGCGGATGCCATCGTGTCGATGCTGCACGACCGCGTCGACGACGCCGTGGCCGACGCCGCGGGGCCCGGTCTGCGGATCGTGGCCAACGTCGCGGTCGGGTACGACAACGTCGACGTCGCCGCGCTCAGCCGGCGCGGCATCGCGGTCACCAACACCCCGGGCGTGCTGGTCGACGCGACCGCGGACCTGGCGTTCGGCCTGCTGCTCTCGGTCACCCGGCGCCTGGGCGAGGGCGAGCGGCTGCTGCGGGCGCGGCAGCCGTGGAGCTTCCACCTGGGTTTCATGCTCGGCACCGGTCTGCAGGGCAAGACGCTGGGCATCGTCGGGCTGGGCGAGATCGGGCAGGCGGTGGCCCGGCGGGCCAGGGCGTTCGGGATGCGCATCGCCTACACGGGCCGGCGCCGCGCGGCCGCCGAGGTGGAGACCGAGCTCGACGCCCGCTACCTCGCCCAGGACGACCTGCTGCGCGAGTCCGACGTCGTGTCGCTGCACTGCCCGCTGACCGAGCAGACCCGGCACCTGATCGGCGAGCGCGCCCTCGGCCTGATGAAGCCGAGCGCGGTGCTGGTCAACACCAGCCGTGGTCCGGTCGTCGACGAGCGGGCGCTGGCCACCGCGCTGCACGAGGGACGGATCGCCGGAGCGGCGCTGGACGTCTTCGAGCGCGAACCGGCCGTCGAGCCTGCTCTGCTGGAGCTGGACAACGTCGCGCTCGCCCCGCACCTGGGGTCGGCGACGATCGAGACCCGGACCGCGATGGCCGAGCTCGCGGCCCGCAACGTGGCGGCCGTGCTCGGCGGGAACGCGCCGGTCACGCCGGTGGCGGGGTAAGCACGGGACTCGCTCGGCCGTTCGGTAACCTGACCGCGATCAATCCACCGGCAGTGTGACCGGTGGCCGCACACCACGTGGAAAAAACGGGAGGGGCACGTGACGCCCACGCAGATCGCCGCGCTCATCGCGGCAGGCGCGTTCGTGCTGCTGGTCGTGCTGCTGGCGATCCCGCTGGTCAAGCTCGGCCGCACGCTGGACGAGGCGACCGTCGCGATCCGCAAGGCGCACGAGAACTCCGACCCGCTGTTCACCGGCGCCAACACGACGCTCACCCACGTCAACACCCAGCTCGAGCGGGTCGACGGCATCACCGCCAACGCCAAGACCGTCAGCGGCAACGTCTCGGCCTTGTCCTCGCTGTTCACGGCTACACTTGGTGGGCCGTTGGTGAAGACCGCGGCCTTCTCCTACGGGGTCAGCAAGGCGCTGCGCGCCCGGCGCAAGCGCAAGGAAGAGCCCGCGGGCAGGCACTCCCGGCGCAAGGGTGGTCGCAAGTGAGGCGCATGTTCTGGTTCGGCGCCGGTATCGCCGCCGGTGTCGCGATTAGCCGCAAGCTCGGCGAGACCGCGCGCAAGGCGACCCCGACCGGGGCGGCCGAGCAGCTCGGCGGTGCGATGCGCGAGCTCGCGGGAGCGGTCGGGTCCTTCGGCGCGGACGTCCGCGCCGGGATGAGCGAGCGGGAGCAGGAGCTGCACGAGGTGGCCGAGCGCGCCGACGGCTCCTACCGCGCGACCGGCACCGACGACGACGCCCGGCGGGCGCGGGAGCGGCGAGCTCGGCGGGCGGGACGCTGACGCCGGAGCGTCCGCGCGTCCCGCCGCCACCGATCTCCCGACACCGCCCACCTCGAAGGACCCACCGTGCAGACCCACGAGATCAACCAGCGCTTCACCGAGCACTTCCGCAAGGCCGGGCACACCGTGGTGCCCAGCGCCTCGCTGATCCTGGACGACCCGACGCTGCTGTTCGTCAACGCCGGGATGGTGCAGTTCAAGCCCTACTTCCTGGGTGACGCCCCGGCGCCGTACCCGCGGGCCACCAGCATCCAGAAGTGCGTGCGCACCGGTGACATCGACGAGGTCGGCAAGACCACCCGCCACAACACGTTCTTCCAGATGGCGGGCAACTTCTCCTTCGGCGACTACTTCAAGGAAGGCGCCATGGAGCACGCCTGGGGGCTGCTCACGAGCTCCCAGGCCGACGGCGGCTACGGATTCGACCCGGAGCGGTTGTGGGTCACCGTCTTCGAGAAGGACGAAGAGGCCGCCGCGCTGTGGCAGAAGGTCACCGGCATCCCCGCCGAGCGGATCCAGGTGCGCGACGCCAAGGACAACTACTGGGACATGGGCGTGCCCGGTCCCGGCGGCCCCTGCTCGGAGATCTACTACGACCGCGGCCCGAAGTACGGCCGCGAGGGCGGTCCGGTCGTCGACGAGGACCGCTACATCGAGATCTGGAACCTCGTGTTCATGCAGGACATCCGAGGTGAGCTGCCGCCAAAGGAAGGGCACCCGCCGATCGGCGAGCTGCCGACCAAGAACATCGACACCGGCATGGGCGTCGAGCGGGTCGCCTGCCTGCTTCAGGGCGTGGAGAACGTCTACGAGACCGACCTGGTCCGCCCGGTCATCGCCAAGGCCGAGGAGCTCTCCGGCCGCAGCTACGGCGCCAACCACGAGGACGACGTCCGCTTCCGCGTGATCGCCGACCACGCCCGCTCCGGCGTGATGCTCGTCGGCGACGGCGTCACCCCCGGCAACGAGGCCCGCGGCTATGTGCTGCGCCGCCTGCTGCGCCGCATCATCCGCTCGACCCGCCTGCTCGGCGTGCACGAGCCGGTGCTGGGCGAGTTCGCCGCGGTCGTGCGCGACGCGATGGCTCCGAGCTACCCGGAGCTGGTCACCGAGTTCGACCGCATCGACTCGGTGATGCGCAACGAGGAGGACGCCTTCCTGTCCACCCTCACCGCGGGCTCGAAGATCTTCGACCTCGCCGTCGCCGACACCAAGAAGGCAGGCGGCACCCAGCTCGCCGGTGCCAAGGCGTTCCAGCTGCACGACACCTACGGCTTCCCGATCGACCTGACCCTGGAGATGGCCTCCGAGCAGGGCCTCTCGGTCGACGAGCACGGCTTCCGCGAGCTGATGAGCGAGCAGCGCCGCCGCGCCAAGGAGGACGCCAAGTCCCGCAAGTCAGGCCACGGCGACCTGTCGACCTACCGGACGCTGCTGGACCAGCACGGCACCACCGAGTTCCTCGGCTACACCGACCTGCAGGCGCAGAGCCGGGTGCTGGGCCTGCTGGTGGACGGGGTGCCCGCGAAGTCGGCCGCCGCGGGCACCGAGGTCGAGCTGATCCTGGACCGCACCCCGTTCTACGCCGAGGGCGGTGGCCAGATCGCCGACACCGGCAGGCTGACCGGTCCGGGCGTGGAGGTCGAGGTCCACGACGTGCAGCGCGCGGTGCCCGGCCTGTTCGTGCACCGGGCCAAGGTCACCGCGGGTGAGCTGGGCGTCGACACCAGCCTGGAGGCGGCCGTCGACTCCAAGCGCAGGCACGCCATCGAGCGCTCGCACTCGGCGACGCACCTGGTGCACGCCGCGGTCCGCAGCGCCTACGGCAAGCGCGCCGCGCAGGCCGGTTCGCTGAACTCGCCCGGCCGGATGCGCTTCGACTTCACCGCCCCGGCCGCGGTGTCGGGCGCGGTGCTCGGCGGCGTCGAGGAAGAGGTCAACAGCTACCTGCAGAACGACGTCGAGGTGCAGTCCTACACCACGACCATGGACCGGGCCATGGAGCTCGGTGCGGTCGCGCTGTTCGGCGAGAAGTACGGCGACCAGGTGCGCGTGGTCGACATGGGCGACTACTCCCGCGAGCTGTGCGGTGGCACCCACGTCGGCCGCATCGGCCAGCTCGGCGTGGTCAAGCTGGTCGCCGACTCCTCGGTCGGCTCCGGCGTGCACCGGGTCGAGGCGCTGGTCGGCATGGACGCGATGCGCCACATCAGCAAGGAGCACCTGCTGGTCAGCCGGCTCGCCGAGCAGTTCAAGGTGCCCGCCGAGGAGCTGCCCGAGCGCATCGCCGGTGTGGTGAGCAGGCTGCGCAGCGCCGAGAAGGAGCTCGAGCAGCTGCGGGTCGCCCAGGTGCTGCAGTCGGCGGGCGAGCTGGCAGGCAAGGGCACCGACGTGCACGGCGTGACGCTGGTGGCCGAGCAGGTCCCCGACGGCGTCGACGGCGGCGCGCTGCGGGCGCTGGCCGGCGAGGTGCGCGGACGGCTGGGCTCCCGGCCCGCCGTGGTCGCGCTGTTCTCCGCCGACGGCGACAAGGTCAGCTTCGTGGTCGGTGTCAACACCCCGGCCCAGGACCTCGGGCTCAAGGCGGGCAAGCTCGTGCCTTCCTTCGCCGCCGAGGTCGGCGGCCGCGGCGGCGGCAAGCCGGACATGGCCCAGGGCGGCGGCTCGAACCCGGCGGGCATCACCGCCGCGATCGCCGCGCTGCGCACCGGTCTCGATCAGGCGGTGGCTCGCGGGTGAACGCGCAAGGCAGCGGGCACCGGCCCGGCCCCGGACGGCGTCTGGGGATCGACGTCGGTGCGGTCCGCGTCGGCGTCGCGCTCAGCGACCCGGCGCCGATGCTGGCCACCCCGCTGGTCACGTTGCAGCGCGATGTCGAAGGCGGTGGCGATCTCGGCAGGCTCGTCGAGATCGTCGCCGAGCACGAGGTTGTCGAGGTCGTCGTCGGCATGCCCAGGACGCTCGCGGGCAGGCACGGCCCGGCGGCCGAGGCCGCCGAGAGCTACGGCACCGCGCTCGCGGAGCGGATCGCCCCGGTGCCGGTGGTCTACTCCGACGAACGGCTCACCACCGTCACCGCCAGCCGGATGCTGAGCAAGCGCGGCGTGCGCGGTAAGAAACAACGGGCCGTGGTCGACCAGGCCGCGGCCGTCGAGATTCTGCAGGCGTGGTTGGACTCCCGGGGGAACACGACTCGAGAGGAACTTTCGTGAGCGACGATCTCGGACTGTTCGCAGACGATTCCGGGGAGACGACGCGGCCGCGCGGGCGCAGGCAGGTGCGGGAGGAGCGGGAGCGGTTCCGCCGTCGCCGCCGCCAGCGCTCGGTGACCGCGCTGGCGGGTTTGTTCGTCCTGCTGCTGGTGGGCACCGGGGTGGTCTACGGCGTCAGCCAGTTCCTGCAGATCGGCACCTACGACGACTACCAGGGCCAGGGCACCGGCGACGTGGTCGTCGAGGTCGAGTCCGGTGACACCGTCAGCGCCATCGGCACCAAGCTGCGCCAGGCCGACGTGGTGGCCAGCACCAAGGCGTTCATCAAGGCAGCCGAGAACAACCGGCAGATCAACGGCATCCAGCCGGGCTTCTACCTGATGAAGTCGAAGATGTCGGGTGCGGCCGCGGTGGCCCACATCCTGTCGCCCGCGGCCAAGACCGGGCGGGTCGAGGTCCGCGGCGGGCAGCGGCTGGAGGACCAGCTGACCCCCGACGGCGGGCACTCACCGGGCATCCTGACCAAGCTCGCGGACGCCACCTGCGCGGGTGCGCAGGGCAGCAGGCCGTGCACGACGCCCGAGCAGATGCACGAGATCGCCGCGACCGCGGACCTGGCCTCGCTGGGCGTGCCGGAGTGGGCGCTGGAGGGCGCCTCCAAGGCCGAGCCCAAGCGCCGCCTGGAAGGCCTGATCATGCCGGGCATCTACGACATCAAGCCCGGTGAGGCACCCGAGGAGGTGCTGCGCCAGGTCGTCACCAAGTCGGCGGCGAACCTGGAGGCCGCGGGCATGCCGCAGGCCGCCGAGGCGACCGGGCACTCGCCCTACGAGGTGCTGATCATCGCCTCGCTGGTACAGAGCGAGGGCATCGAGAAGGACTTCCCGAAGGTCTCCCGGGTGATCTACAACCGGCTGACCCACCCGGTGATCAAGCTCGGGCTCGACTCGACGATCAACTACCCGCTGGACAAGCCGACGCTGCTGACCAAGCCGGAGGACCGGCAGCGGCCCGGGCCGTACAACACCTACCAGAACTACGGCCTGCCGCCGACGCCGATCTCGACGGTCAGCAAGGAGGCCGTCGCCGCGGCCGAGAAGCCGGAGGAAGGCGGCTGGAAGTACTTCGTCAAGTGCTACCCGGACGGCACCTCCTGCTTCGCCAACAACCAGCAGGAGCACCAGGCCTTCATCGACGAGGCGCGCAGGCGTGGCGCGTTCTGAGGCCCGCCGGGCCGCCGTCGTCGGCAAGCCGATCGAGCACTCGCTCTCGCCGGTGCTGCACGGCGCCGCCTACGCGGAGCTGGGGCTCGGCGACTGGACCTACGAGCGGATCGAGGCCGACGCCGACGAGCTGCCGGGGCTGGTCGGCGGTCTCGGTCCGGAGTGGGCCGGGCTGTCGGTGACGATGCCGGGCAAGCGCGCCGCGCTGGCCCTCGCCGACGTGGTGACCGACCGCGCCGCCGCGGTCGGGGCGGCCAACACCCTGACCCCGCGTCCAGGCGGCGGCTGGGCGGCCGACTGCACCGACGTCGAGGGGGTGACCGGCGCGCTGCGCGCGGCGGGAGGCTTCACCACCGGGCACCGGGCGCTGCTGCTGGGCGCGGGCGGTACCGCCGCCGCGGCGCTGGCGGGGCTGGCCGAACTGGGCGTCCGCGAGGTGGTGCTCGCGGTGCGCGAGCCCGCCAGGGCGGGCGAGGCGCTGGAGACCGCGCAGCAGGTGGGCCTGCGGGTGCGGACCGAGCGGCTCGATGAAGTGGACCTCGCGGCCGAGGTGCCGGCCGCCGACGTCGTGGTCTCGACGCTGCCCGCCGGTGCCGTGGACGCCCACGCGCCGGCGCTGGCGCGCGCCGCGTGCCTGCTCGACGTCGTCTACCACCCGTGGCCCACACCGCTGTCCACCGCGGTGGCCGACGCCGGGGGCCGGCTGGCGACCGGCCTGGACATGCTGCTGCACCAGGCGTTCGGGCAGGTCGAGCAGTTCACCGGCCGCACCGCTCCGCGCCGTGCGATGCGCGACGCGCTGGCGGCGGCGACCGGCGGGCAGGTGCCCCTCCCGCTGTGAGCGACGCGCGCTCGCCTCACCGGTAGGTGGCGTCGGCAGGGGAGCCGCCCTGCACCTGCTCGATGCGTTCGGCCTGCATCGCGGCCAGCCGCTGCGCCACCTCGGTGTCCTTGGACTCGTCGGTGATGACGGCGACGACGGTGCCCACCCGCAGCACCACCCGCGTCTCGTCGGAGTCCTGGTAGGCGTGGCTCTCGTCGCCGACGGCGGGCAGGTCGATCTCGGTGAGCTCGTCCTTGCCGCCCAGCCAGTCCACCAGCGCCCGATACCGGGATCCGGCGCCGTCCGGGGTGCCGAAGGCCTGCAGGCCGACGGTCGCCGAGTCGCCTCCTGGCCGCTCCAACTCCTGCTTCGCCACGACCAGGACACCTTGGCAACCGGCCTCGGTGTCGTACCGGCAGCCGTTCACCGCGTCGTCGCCGGCGGCGAGCCTGGAGTCGGAGCCGTCGGCCGACCAGCCGGCGGGCAGCGCGCCGGCGTCGGGGAGGGCCTGCCGCACCTGCTGCGGGTTCAGCGGTGCGCCCGAGCCGCCACAGCCGGACAGGGCGGCCACCAGCGCCGCCGACAACGCCCCGCGCGCCCACATCTGGTCGTCCATCTTCCATCCCCTCGGCCGCTGCGGTGTGGGTCCCGGGTGGGACGCGGCACGATCATGGAAGGTTCCGGTGCGAACTGTCGAGCATTGCCGGTCCACCGGGGACGGCCGCGCACGCACGAGGGCCCCTGCCGTGGCGGATTCAAGGGGTCGTCGCAACACAGGTGATTAACTGGCTTTGGTCAGGAGCATAGCGAGGCGCTCGGCTGGGGAGTCCCAGCCGAGCGTTTTGCGTGGTCGCCCGTTGAGCTGTTGGGCGACGTGCTCGAGGTCCTCGGGTCCGTAAGTGCCGAGGTCGGTGCCCTTGGGGAAGTACTGGCGCAGCAGTCCGTTGGTGTTTTCGTTGGTACCGCGCTGCCAGGGACTGGCCGGGTCGCAGAAGTAGACCGGCATGTCGGTGGCCATGGTGAACTGCTTGTGGCGGGCCATCTCGGCTCCCTGGTCCCAGGTCAGCGAGCCACGGAGGTGATTCGGCAGCGTTGTGATCGTCGCTACGAGTCCGTCCCGGACCGTTTCGGCGTCGTGCCCGTTCGGTAGGTGGACCAGCATGGTGTACCGCGTGGTGCGCTCTACCAGGGTGCCGATCGCGGACTGGCTGCCAGCGCCAATGATCAAGTCTCCCTCCCAGTGGCCGGGCACGGCCCGGTCGGCGGCCTCGGCGGGGCGGTCGCTGATCATCACCATCGGGTCGATGAACCGCGCGGTGCGCTGGTTCGGGTTGCGGCGTGGCTTGCGGCGGGTCCGGCCGGTGCGGATCGCGGCCTGTACTTCGCGTTTGAGACCACCGCGGGCCTGGAAGTACAGCGCCTGGTAGATCGTCTCCACGCTCACTCGCATCCTCTGGTCGCCGGGATGCTCCTTGCCTAGAGCGTGGCAGATCTGCTCCGGTGACCAGCGCTCGCGCAGGCCATCGGCCACGAACTGGCGTAACGGGCCCTGCGCGATCAGCTTGCGTTGCTTCGGGCGTGGCCGACGGGCGGCCGCCGCGCGGTGGGCCGCATATGGCTGGTAGCCGCCGTGGGTGGAGTTCGCGCGGATCTCCCGCAAGATCGTGCTGGCTGAGCGCCCCAACGCGCTCCCGATGTCCCGCAGTGAGTGGCCCTCGGCCCGCAGGTCCCGGATCCGCTCCCGCTCCACCAAGGTCAGCAGCCGGGGATGCAACTGCTTGTCCAGTGCGGACAGCTTGGGCGCTGGGGAGTTCACGTCGACGATCGTGCTGGTGCCCGTCGCGTAATCGACACGAACCCCGTTCGGGTAGGTCCGCGCGTTCCGGCTCTTGCGGACCCCGTAGTCCCAGTCCTTCGCCGTGCGCTCGTTGATGCCCACCCGCTCGGCCGCCCGACGTCGGGCCACACCCTCGGAACGCAACCGCTCGTACTCCTCGCGCCGTGGGTGTCGACGCGACGCTCGAATCGACCGCCGCCCAGCCTGCCGGGCCCAACCAAAGGCCGTGTTCCGGTTCAGGCCCAGCTCACGGGCCGCCACAGTGACGCTCCCAACCGCATCAAGCCGGTCCAGGAAACGTTGCTTCAGCTCGGCACGGTCACCCTCACATGCCACGGTCCTCGCAACTCCCACAGGTCGCAGGTGTTGCGAGGACCGCTAGAACCCCCGCGTCCGGCAGGGGCCCTCGCTGGTCGCGGGAGGCGGCTCAGCTCTCGTCGAGGTCCGAGCCGACGAGCTGGACGAGGTGGTCGAGGGCGGCCTCGGCGCCCTCGCCCTCGGCCGAGAGCACGACCTCGTCGCCGTGCGCCGCGCCCAGCGTCATCAGGCCGAGGATGCTGCCCGCCTCCACCGGCTGGGTGTCGTCCTTGCGGATCGTGATCTTGACCGACTGCGCGGCGGCGGCCTTGGCCACCAGGGCAGCCGGACGCGCGTGCAGTCCCACCTTGCTCGCCACGGTGACCCGTCGCTCAGGCATGGATGCTCCGTTCTCGAATAGGCTCACGCGCCGGTCGCGGCCGGCTCAGCTGCGGGCACCGCCGGTGTCGGGGTCGGGTGTGCCGCTCCCGGCATTATCCGTGGTCTTCCGGGGTGCCGACGATGTGTCTCCGCTCGCAGCCTGCTCGGTGGCCGCGGCGCCTTCCTCCTCCTCACGTCCGGGGGTGCGCAGGTTCCACTTGGTGATGATGAAGCGGAACAGGAAGTAGTAGACGACGGCGTAGCCCAGCCCGATCGGGATGAGCAGCAGCGACTTCTGCGAGATGCCGAAGTTGAGCACGTAGTCGATCGCACCGGCGGAGAATCCGAACCCGCTGTGGATGTCCAGCGCGTTGACCAGGGCCATCGACGTGCCGGTGAGCACCGCGTGGATCAGCAGCAGCGGCCAGGCCACGAAGATGAACGAGAACTCCAGCGGCTCGGTGATGCCGGTGAGGAACGCGGTGAGCGCGGTGGAGAGCATCACACCGCCCACGATCTTGCGCTGCGAGGGCTTCGCGCACTGCCAGATCGCCAGCGCGGCGGCGGGCAGGGCGAACATGAAGATCGGGAAGAAGCCGGTCATGAAGGTGCCCGCGGACGGGTCGCCGCCGAAGAAGCGGGCGATGTCGCCCTTCTCGCCGTGGTAGTCGCCGAACAGGAACCAGACCACGTTGTTGGGGATGTGGTGCAGGCCGAACGGCAGCAGCAGGCGGTTGACCACGCCGTAGACGCCGCCGCCGATCACGGCGTTGGCTGTGACGGCGTCGCTGAAGGCGGTCAGCCCCGCGTCGAACAGCGGGAACAGCAGGCCCATGACCACGCCGACCACCAGCATCGCCAGCGAGGTGACGATGGGCACGAAGCGCCGTCCGCCGAAGAAGCCGAGGTAGTCGGGCAGCTTGATGCGGTGGTAGCGCTGCCACAGCCAGGCCGCGGTGAGACCGGCGATGATGCCGCCGAGCACGCCGTAGGGGCCCTTGTTGTAGGCGGTGCCCTCCTCGGGCTTGGCGATCTCCCACAGCACGCCGGAGAGCACCAGGTACCCGACCGCCGCCGACAGCGCGGTCGAGCCGTCGGCCTTCTTGGCGAAGCCGATGGCCACGCCGATGGCGAACAGCAGCGGCAGGTTGTCGAACAGCGCGCCACCCGCCGCGCCGATGACGCCGGCGACCGTCTGCAGGCCGGGAACGGCTCCGAGCAGGTCGTCCTGGCCCAGGCGCAGCAGCAGCGCCGCCGCGGGCAGGACCGCGATGGGCAGCATCAGGCTGCGGCCCAGTCTTTGCAGCAGTGCGAATCCCTTGCTGCCGGACGCCGGTGGGGCGCTGGCACTCATCGGTTACCTCCTGGTAGGCGGTCGTGGCCTTGCAAGTCGTCCGGGTTGCGGTCGAGCCGCATCGTCACCTGGTACAGGTCGCCCCGGTACCAGGAAGTCATGTCCTCCACGGGCCGTCCCTGCGCGGTGGACACCCGCCGGAACACCAGGACCGGACTGCCCGGGCGGACGCCGAGCAGCCGGGCGGTCTCCGGGTCGGCGCCCTCGGCCAGCACGGTCTGGGTGCCGTGCTCCAGCCGCACGCCGTAGACGCGGTCGAGCAGCGTGTAGAGCGAGTCGGTGAGGCACTGGCCGAGCAGGCCGGGCACCAGCTCGGGGTGGTACCAGCCGCGCTCGACGGCCATCGGCGCGCCGTCGGCCTTGCGCAGCCGGAACAGCCAGTAGGCCGGGCTCCCGGCGGGCAGTCCCAGCGCCTCGGCCGTGGCGTGCGGCGGCACCGCCTCGGCGCCGTCGAGCACCACGGTCTCCGGGCGCATCCCGCGGCGGCGCATGTCCTCGCTGAAGGAGGCCAGGTGCAGGGCGGAGTCGACGCGGGGCCGGGTGGTGAAGGTGCCCTTGCCGCGCACCCGCACCAGCAGGCCGTCGGCGACCAGCTGCCCGACGGCCTCGCGCACGGTCAGCCGGGAGACGCCGTAGCGGGTGGCCAGCTCCCGTTCCGAGGGCACCGGCGAGCCGGGCAGCAGCTCGCCGGAGGCGAGCTCGCGCAGGATCTCCCGGAGCTGCACGTGCTTGGGCAGCGGCCCGTCGCGCAGCGCGCCGGAGGCGAGGTGCACCTCCTGACGACGCTGTTCGCCTGCGGTGGTCCCGCCGGGATCCACCGTGCGCTGTGCGGCCACGCTGCCTCCTGTGGGACTGCCGTGCGCGGGCTCCCCGACGATGATCCGAGGTCGGCGTCGATCTCGCTCGCTCTGCTGCTGTTCAGTCCCGATCTCCGGTTGGTACTGTCCGGTCTAAACCAGTTGGATGCGAAGATTGCGCGGTCCGCGTGCGGGTGTCAAGGCGGTGTGGTTTTCGTTGCCGCATCGACATCCGGTGGCGCAAGATCGTCTGGACCGCGGGCCGGGCGCGGGTCGCGCACCGGCTGACGACGAAGGGAGCTCGGGGTGGCTGCTGACAAGGCCGCCGCGATCCTGGCCGCACTGGGCGGCGGGAGCAACGTGGTGGAGATCGAGCCGTGCATCACGCGGCTGCGCTGCGAGGTCAGCGACGGGGCGAAGGTCGACGAGGCGGGGCTGAAGGCCGCGGGCGCGCACGGCGTGATGCGCCAGGGCTCGATCGTGCAGGTGGTCGTCGGCCCGGAGGCCGACTCGCTGGCCGAGGACATCGAGGACCTGTTGTGAGCATCGAGGTGGGCAGCCCGGTCCCGGGGCTGGCGGCCCCGATCAGCGAGGTCCCGGACCCGGTGTTCTCGCAGGCGATGGTCGGTCCCGGTGTGGCGGTGAAGCCCGAGCCGGGCAGCGCCGACGCCGTCGCCCCGATCGCCGGGACGGTCGCGACGCTGCACCCGCACGCGTTCGTCGTCGCCGCGCCGGGCGGCACGGCGGTCCTGGTCCACCTGGGCATCGACACGGTCAAGCTCAAGGGCGAGGGCTTCACGCTGCACGTGGCCAAGGGCGACGTGGTCGAGGCGGGGCAGCGCATCGTGACCTGGAACCCGACCGAGGTCGAGTCGCACGGCTACTCCTCGGTGTGCCCGGTCGTGGCGCTCGACGTCGCGCCGGAGGCGCTCAGCGACCTGCGCGAGGACGGCCGCGTCGAGGCCGGCGACGCGCTGTTCGCCGTCAGCGGCTGAGCGAGTCCGCCCTGGAGTCCTTCGGGTTGCCGTAGCGGCCCGAAGGACTCCACGGCGCGTCGCCGGCCTCGCAGCGCGCGGGAAAGCGCGTCGCACGAGTCGCGGGTCTGCCGCACGACACGCGGGTTTTCAGCGCCGGCGTCCCGCCGTCGGGCGGGCGTCCGGCCGATCCTTCGCCGGTGACCTGGTCTGTGGTGGCCGGGACGGCGGGTGCCGTCGCCGGTGGGTTGGGCGGGATGCTGCTGCGTTCGCTGCGCAGGGGCGTGGTGGTGCCGAGGTTCGCGTGCGGTCTCGCGGTCGCGGTGCTGTGGTCGGTGGTGGGGCTCTCGGTCTCCTGCGGCTGGATGCCGCCGTGGTGGGTGCCGGTGCCGCTGTGGCTGGGGTGGCTCGCGGTCCTGCTCACCGCGTGCGACCTGATCGCACGCCGCCTCCCCGACGTGCTCACCCTCACCGCCTACCCGGTGGCCGCGCTGCTGCTGGGGGCGGCGGACCCGGGTCTGCTGCTCGGCGGCCTCACCGGGCTGGTCCTCTTCGCCGGTCTCTACCTGGGCGTGCGCGTCCTCTCGCCGGCGTCGATCGGGCCGGGGGACGTGAAGCTGGCCGGGAGCCTGGGCGCCGTGGTGGGCGCGGTGTCGGTTCCCGCCGTGCTGGGCTGCGTCGCCGTGGCGGCGGGGCTGACGCTGGTGGTGGCGGCCCGGTCCCGGGGCGCCGCGGTCGCGCACGGCCCGGCGATGCTGCTACCCGCGTGGCTGGTCGCGGCCTTCCCGGCGGCGTTCGGCGGTCCGGAGGTCACCGCGGGTGCCTGGTGAGCCGTGGATCCGCCGGATGCAGCACCCGGAAGCGTCCGGCCTGCACCTATCGTGGCAGGATCTACAGGTGTGCTGCGCTGGATGACCGCTGGAGAATCGCACGGCCCCGCCCTGGTCGCGGTGCTGGAGGGAATGGTCGCCGGGGTCGAGGTGACCACCGCCGACATCGCCGCCGAGCTGGAGCGCCGCAAGCTCGGCTTCGGTCGCAGCCCCCGGATGAACTTCGAGGCCGACGAGCTGGAGATCATCGGCGGCGTGCGGCACGGCCGCACCCAGGGCGGCCCGGTCGCGGTGCGCATCGCCAACACCGAGTGGCCCAAGTGGGAGCAGGTCATGGCCGCCGACCCGGTGGACCCCGACGTGCTCGCCTCGCTGGCCCGCAACGAGCCGCTCACCCGCCCGCGCCCCGGCCACGCCGACCTGGCCGGCATGCAGAAGTACGGCTTCGAGGAGTCGCGCCCGGTGCTGGAGCGCGCCAGCGCGCGCGAGACCGCCGCGCGGGTCGCGGTGGGCACGGTCGCACGGCACTTCCTGCGCCAGCTGCTCGGTGTCGAGATCCTCAGCCACGTCGTCAGCCTCGGCGGCGTCAGCGCGGAATCGGACCACCTGCCCGGCCCGGACGACCTCAAGGCCATCGACGACAACCCCGTGCGCGCCTTCGGCGACGCCGCGACCGAGCGGATGATGGCCGAGGTCGACGCGGCCAAGAAGGACGGCGACACCCTCGGCGGCGTCGTCGAGGTCATCGCCTACGGCCTGCCGCCGGGCATCGGCTCGCACGTGCACTGGGACCGCAAGCTCGACGCCCGGCTGGCGGGCGCGCTGATGAGCATCCAGGCGATCAAGGGCGTGGAGATCGGCGAGGGCTTCGCCAACGCCCACCGGCGCGGCAGCGCCGCCCACGACGAGATCTACCCGGCAGAGGGCGAGCGCTGGGTGCGCCGCGGCAGCAACCGCGCGGGCGGTCTGGAAGGCGGCATCACCAACGGCGAGCCGCTGGTCGTGCGCGCCGCCAAGAAGCCCATCTCCAGCCTGCCCCGCGCGCTGGCCACGGTGGACGTCGTCACCGGCGAGCCCGCGCAGGCGATGCACCAGCGCTCCGACATCACCGCCGTGCCCCGCGCGGCCGTGGTCGCCGAGACGATGGTGGCGCTGGTGCTGGCCGAGGCCGTGCTGGAGAAGTTCGGCGGCGACTCGCTGCCGGAGACCCGCCGCAACGTCGAGGGCTACCTGGCCGGGCTGCGGGAGCGCGCCGAGAAGCGGCAGGTGCGCTGATGAGCCCGTGCGCGGTGGTCGTCGGCCCGCCCGGGGCCGGCAAGACGACGGTCGGACGGCTGCTGGCCGAGCGGCTCGGCGTGGCCTTCCGCGACACCGACGACGACGTGGTGCGCGTGGCGGGCAAGCCGATCGCCGAGATCTTCACCGGCGACGGCGAGCCGGTGTTCCGCGCCATGGAGGAGCGCGCGGTGGCCGCCGCGCTGGCCGAGCACGACGGCGTGCTCTCCCTCGGCGGCGGTTCGGTGCTCTCCGAGCGCACCCGCGCGCTGCTGGCCGAGCAGCCGGTGGTCTTCCTGTCGGTGGGCTTGGCCGAGGGCGCCCGCCGCACCGGGCTTTCCACCGCACGGCCGCTGCTGGCGGGCGTGAACCCGCGCGCGACGTTCAAGGCGCTGCTGGACGCCCGCCTGCCGCTCTACCGGGAGGTGGCGACCTGGGAGCTGGCCACCGACGGCGTCGAGCCGGACGCGCTGGTCGACCGGATCGTCGAGCGGGTCACCGCCGACCGCGCCGCCGGTCGTGAATAATTCCAGCCGAAACGATCTTGCAGAGATGGGGAGAGAGCCGAGGATGACCGAACCCGTGCGCATCAGGGTCGAGAGCCAGGCGCCCTACGACGTCGTGGTCGGCCGCGGCCTGCTGGGCGAGCTGGTCGACATGCTGCGCGACGCCTCGGTGGTGGCGCTGGTGCACCAGCCCAGCATCACCACCACCGTCGAGACCGTGCGCGACGAGCTCGCCGCGGCGGGCCTGGACGCGCACCGGGTCGAGGTGCCCGACGCCGAGGACGGCAAGAGCCTGGCGGTGGCCGGGTTCTGCTGGGAGGTCCTCGGCAAGATCGGACTCGACCGCGACGGCGTGGTGGTCTCCTTCGGCGGCGGCGCGGTCACCGACGTGGCCGGTTTCGTCGCGGGCACCTGGATGCGCGGCGTCCGGGTGGTGCACGTGCCGACCACGCTGCTGGGCATGGTCGACGCCGCGATCGGCGGCAAGGCGGGCATCAACACCGACGCGGGCAAGAACCTGGTCGGCGTCTTCCACGAGCCGTCGGCGGTGCTGGTCGACCTGGCGACCCTGGAGGGCCTGCCGCGCAACGAGCTGGTCGCCGGGATGGCCGAGGTCGTCAAGGCCGGCTTCATCGCCGACCCGGAGATCCTGCGGCTGGTCGAGGCCGATCCGCAGGGGGCGCTGGACCCGGCGGGCGAGGTGATCGCCGAGCTCGTGCGGCGCGCCATCCAGGTCAAGGCCGACGTGGTCGCCTCGGACCTGCGCGAGTCGCACCTGCGCGAGGTCCTCAACTACGGCCACACCCTGGCCCACGCCATCGAGCGGCGCGAGCGCTACCGCTGGCGCCACGGCGCGGCGGTGAGCGTCGGCCTGGTCTTCGCCGCCGAGCTGGCGCGGCTGGCGGGCAGGCTCGACGACGAGACCGCCGACCGCCACAAGAAGGTGCTCGACCTGCTCGGGCTGCCGACCACCTACGACCCCGACGCCCTCGCCCAGCTGCTGGAGGGCATGCGCGTGGACAAGAAGACCCGGTCCGGCGTGCTCCGCTTCGTCGTGCTCGACGGGCTGGCCAAGCCGGGCAGGCTGGAAGGCCCGGACCCGTCGCTGATCGCGGCGGCGTACTCGGCGCTGACCGGTGCCCCGGAGCAGAAGTCCGGCGGATCGGGGGTTCTGCTGTGAAGGTGCTGGTTCTCAACGGCCCGAACCTGGGCAGGCTCGGCAAGCGCGAGCCCGCCGTCTACGGCAGCACGACCTACGCGGATCTGGTCTCGCTGTGCGAGGGCACGGCCAAGGAGCTGGGCATCGACGTCGAGGTCCGCCAGACCGACCACGAGGGCGAGATGGTGGGCTGGCTGCACGAGGCCGCCGACCACGGCCTGCCGGTGGTGCTCAACGCGGCCGCCTGGACGCACTACTCCGTCGCGGTGCGCGACGCCGCGTCCCAGGTCGAGGCCCCGCTGATCGAGGTGCACATCTCCAACGTGCACAAGCGGGAGGAGTTCCGGGCTCGCAGCTACCTCTCCGACATCGCGACGGGCGTCGTGGTCGGCCTCGGTGTGCGCGGGTACGCGCTGGCGCTGCGCTGGCTGGCCGAAGAGAGCGTTTGACGCACCCCGGCGCCGTCGGGCGCCCGGGGGCGGTTCCAGGCGCGGTGCTCCGGCGCGCCCGAGTGCGTTCCCGTTGCGGCGCGAATCCCGCGCTGTGGACGGAAAAACCCGTCCGCGGCGCCCGGAATCCGCTGATCTCCTAAACTGGTCCGGTTCAGACGTCGCCGCTCGCGGGGCGGCGGGGTCTTCTCCGGGGGAGGTCGGTGTCCGCGCCATGATCGAACGGGCTTCAGCGCGTGGGCGCGGGAACCGGCTCCGCAGTTCGCTGCTCGCGCTGTCCGCGACCGCACTGCTCGCATCTTGCACCACTGTGGAGGGAGCGCCGGGGCCGCTGGACGACCCGACGTCGCCGACCCCGCCGCCAAGCGCGACGCTGACCACCTCGGCCGCCAGGGAGAGCGCCGCAGTGGTGCTGGCCGGCGGGCAGCCCGCCCCGTACAACTACGGCCCGACCGTGGTGGCCGAGGAAGGCCGGTACCGGGCGTGGTGGTGCAGCCAGCTCCCGGGCGTCGGCCCGGCGGGCGACGACGTGCTGCACGCGGCCTCCGCCGACCTCGGCACCCCGTTCACCGCCGACGGCGGTGCGCCGGCCGTGCCGGTGTTCGCCGGGCAGCCGGGCGGGTTCGACGCGATGCACACCTGCGACCCGTCGGTGGTGCGGGCAGGTGGCCGCTACTACCTGTACTACACGGGCGCGGCGGGCGACCACGCCCACGGCAACGCCATCGGGGTGGCCAGCAGCGCCGACGGCATGTCCTGGCGGCGCGAGTCGGGCGGCAGGCCCGTGGTGACGGCCTCCGGCGAGGTCGTCCGCGCCAACGTCTACGGGGCGGGACAGCCCTCGGCGCTGTTCCTGGACGGCTGGTTCTATCTGATGTTCACCGACACCACCGCCGCGGGCGCGGGCTGGAACGGCGCGGGTCAGTTCGTGCTGCGTGCCAAGGACGCCACGTTCAGCGACCGGGTGCAGGCGCTGACCGACCGGGGATTCCAGCCGGCCTCGGCGACCCGCGGCAGCCGGGCGCGGTCGGTGGTGGACGCGTTCAGCGCGGACTGGATGTGGGTCGAGGCACTGGACGCCTTCGCCATCGCCCACCAGACGGCGGCGGGTACCACGGTCACGTTCTGGGACCGCGACTTCAGCCGCCACCCGTACCGGCCGCTGATCATTCCCGGTGTGTGGCAGGAAGGTCCCGGTCTGGTGCGCGACCCTGGCGGTCGCGCGCCGGTGTCCACTACGGACCCGTGCGGAGTCGTACCCGTGGACGTCCTGCGCGCCACGGCGCTGAACCCGGCGCCGACCGACATCCGCCGTTTCGGGCTGGACGTGGTGGACCTCGACGCGTGCGAGTCGCCCCGCCGAGCGCGCGCCGTGCTCGACGGGTTCGGCGTTCCTTCCCCGACGCGCACCGTGGACATCGTGCGCGACGGCGGCAAGATCCGCGTCGAGCGGAGGTCGGTGGCCGAGAAGATCGCCAGGGGAGTGCTCGGGGAGAGGGTGCCCGCGCTGGACGACCTGCCTGTCGTCGCCACGATCCCGGCGCAGGCGCCCGCGCTGCGCGCACCGGACGGCGAAGTCGGGCTGCTCGACTCCCTGGGTCGACTGTGGACGGTCCCGGTCGAGGCAGTCGAGGCCAACGGCTCGCGACTGCGGGAGGTTTCCCAGCAGGAGTGGGACGCCGCGAGCGGCCGGTGAGGCCCCCGGGCGCGGTCGGGAGCCCCACGCGGACGCTCACCACGGGGTGAGGGTGACCTTGATCGCCGTGGGCGCGCCGTCCTGGATGTAGGAGGCGAAGTTCGCCACGTCGTCGAAGGCGAACCCGTAGGCCTTGCCGTCCTCGGTGTTGGCGTGCATGACCTTCGAGTAGTGGTTGGTCACCTGGTGCCGGTAGAACGCGGCCGGGTCGGTGCCCGGCTGGTCGGTGGCGTCCAGCAGCGTCGAGCGGTTGAACGCCGCTCCCAGGATGGCCGCGACCGGCCCGGTGACCCCGTCGTTGGGCGCGGCGAGCGCGCCGTCGCAGAACAGCACGTCGCGGGTGCTCGGGCGGCCGATCGGCTGCACCCCGCCGTCGAAGGTGAACGCGTCGCCGGAGACCTGGCCGGTGAAGACCCGGCCGTCGCCGGTGTTCACCTTGAGCTGCGTCGACTGGTACTTGCTCCACACCTCGTCGATGTAGGAGTCGTAGTAGGTGTCCGGGAAGGCGCCCAGGTCCAGCGCGTGCCCGGGCGCGATCACCCGCATGTCCTCCTGGCGCAGCCCGCCGAAGTCGGGGTTCTCGCCGACACCGGCGAGGATCTTCTCCCGGCCGCCCGCGACCAGGGTGCCGGTCTTCTGCTGTTGCGCGCCCTGGAGCTCGATGGAGAGCGGCACGCTGAACATGTCGACCATCGTGGTGTTGCAGTACATGCCGTCGGACTTGAAGGTGAACTCGACGGTGTCGTGCAGGACGCGGTAGTTGGCGTCGCTTGACACCCAGCCCGCCGGGTACTGCAGCGCGGGTTTGCCCGCGCCGTCGGTGACCACCTTGAACTTGAGCTTGTCGCCCAGCGCGAAGTAGATGCGGCCGGACATGTTCGGCAGCGTGAGCGTGGTGTCGCCGCTGCCCTGCAACGGGATCGCGTAGTCGGCGTAGCCGTCGGAGCCGTTGTCCGACGGCGAGACCGCGAGCAGCTGCCCGTCCGGGGTCACGCGGGCGTGCTCACCGGTGTCGAGGTTGACGCCGACGATGTAAACCGAGACCGAGGCGTTGTCGAAGTTGCCGCTGCTGTTGACGATCGTCAGCGGCAGCGTCGGCGCGGCGCGGCGGCGTGCGGTGGTCAGGGGCGAGGCGAGGGCTGGTGAACCCAGGACGGGCACAGCGAGGGCGGCGGCGGACATCCCGCCGAGGAAAGCTCTCCGGCTGATCATGCTGGCTCCCTTCCCCGACGGCGGACCCGTCGGTGGGTACATCGTGAGAGCGCTCTCATCGATCGACAATGCTCCGATCCGCCCCAGACCGGTGCGCGGATCAGCCGAGCCCGTCAACAGACTTCACGGACAGCCCGTACACCCGGGTCCGCGTGGTGCCGAGGGCGCCGCGTTCCGGCAGTCCCTGGAATCTCGCGGCAACTCGGTGAAAACCGTGCGAGAGGGGCGATTTTCCGCCAGCGGAGGGTGGTTCACCGGTCCGGCGATCGAGGATGGGCCCGGCGATCCAGGGGCGGGCCGGTCGTACCAGGGTGGCCCGGGAACGGGGACGATCCGGGAACCGGAGACGAGCCGCGGGAGGACCGAGATCCATGGCGACTGTGCTGGCGTTGCACGCCCACCCCGACGACGAGGTGTTCATGACCGGCGGCACGCTCGCCCGCGCCGCCGCCGAGGGGCACCGGGTGGTCGTCGCGGTCGCGACCGACGGTGTCGTGCACGCGGACACCGAGCGCGTGCCGAGCCGCCTGGACGAGCTGCGGGCGAGTGCGCGGGCCCTCGGCGTGGCGCGCGTCGTGCACCTCGGCTACGCCGACAGCGGGCACGGCGAGGTGCTGTTCCCCGACCCGCCGGGGCGGACGCGGTTCGTGCGGGCGAGCACGTCCGAGGCCGCCGAGCGGCTGGCCGCCGTTCTGCGGGAGGAGGAGGTGCGGATGCTGCTGAGCTACGACGGCAACGGCGGCTACGGCCACCGCGACCACGTGAAGGTGCACGAGGTAGGCAAGCTCGCCGCGGAGCTGGCCGGTGTACCGCGCGTGCTGGAGGCGACGATGCCGCGCGACGGCGTCGCCCGGCTGCTGGGACTCGCGCGCCTGCTGCGGCTGCCGGTGCGCTTCGACCCCGCCGCGCTGGACCACGCCTACAGCCCGCGCGCGGCGATCACGCACCGGATCGACGTGCGGCGCTTCGCGCGCCAGAAGCGCGCCGCCCTGGCCGCCCACCGGTCGCAGGTGCACGGCACCGGGCGTCTCTCGCCGCTCCTGCGGATGCTGCTCCGGCTCCCGCTGCCGGTGTTCGCGCTGCTGCTCGGCCGGGAGTGGTTCGTCGACGCCTCGCCGGTGCGGCGGGCCGACCCGGTCTCCTAGGCCCGAATCTCCTCGGTCCGGCCGTCCTCGGTCCTGGTGCGGAAGGTCCGCCGGTAGGCCATCGGCGTGGTGCCCAGCTTCCGCCGCAGGTGCGCGCGCAGGGAGGATCCGCTACCCAGGCCGGACTGCTCGGCGACCCGGTCGACGGCCAGGTCCGTGGACTCCAGCAGCTCCCGGGCGTGCTCGACGCGCTGCTGGAGCAGCCAGTCCAGCGGGCTGCACCCGGTCTCGGCGCGGAACTTCCTGGCGAAGGTGCGCACGCTCATCCCGGCCCGCTCGGCCATGGCCGCGAGGGTCAGTGGCTCGGCGAGCCGCTCGAGCATCCACTCGCGCGCCGCGGCGGTGCCGTCGCCGGTGGCCTCGGGCAGCGGGCGCTCGATGAACTGCGACTGCCCGCCCTCGCGCCACGGCGGCACGACGCTGCGGCGCGCGGCCCGGTTGGCGACCTCGCTGCCGTGGTCGCGGCGGATGACGTGCAGGCACAGGTCGATCCCGGCGGCCACGCCCGCCGAGGTCAGCACGTCGCCGTCGTCGACGAACAGCACGTCCGGGTGCAGGTCGACGGCGGGGTAGAGGGTGCGGAAGTGCTCCACGTGGGCCCAGTGCGTGGTCGCGGGACGACCGGCGAGCAGCCCGGCGGCGGCCAGCACGTAGGCGCCGGTGCAGATCGACATGACGCGCGTGCTCTCGGGCAGCGCCGCGAAGTAGCCGGCGAGGTCGGCGGGCAGGGTGCCGTCGGTGCAGGGCCCGGCCACGTAGGTGCCGGGCACGATGAGGGTGTCCGGTTCAGCCAGGAACTCCAGGTCGACCTCGGGCAGCACCGAGTAGCCCGAGGAGGTGCGGATGGGGCCGCCGTCGAGGCTGCCGACGCGCACGTCGTAGAGCTTTTCGCCGTCGGGGCCCGCGGCCTTGGACAGGATCTGCGAGGGGATCGTCAGGTCGAAGCCGACGACCTCGGACACGCCCAGCACCAGCACGCGGTGGGCGGCGGTGCGCGACTCGGCAGCCATGGCAAGATCCTGCCACATATTGGCCACCCGGCCACTCGTCAGCGCCGACCGCCGTCGCCGAAGGTGTTGGACGTGATCGAAACGTCCCCTGAAGTGGTGCGGCAGCGGCGCTTCCACCCCGCGTGGTGGGTCGCCGCGGTCGCGTTCGTCGCCTTGCTGGGAGCGGCCGCGTTCCGCTCGGTGCCGGGTGTGCTCATGAACCCGCTGCACCACGAGTTCGGCTGGCCGCACAGCACGATCTCGCTGGCGGTGTCGCTCAACCTCCTCCTCTACGGCCTGACCGCCCCGTTCGCCGCGGCGTTGATGGCGCGCTTCGGCATCCGGGTCGTGACGGTGTGCGCGCTGCTGCTCGTCGCGGCGGGCAGCGGGCTCACCGTGTTCATGACCGCGAGCTGGCAGCTGGTGCTCTGCTGGGGTCTGCTGGTCGGGCTGGGCACCGGGTCGATGGCGCTGGCGTTCGTCTCCACGGTGGTCGACCGCTGGTTCGTCGCCCGGCGCGGCCTGGTCAGCGGGGTGCTGACCGCGGCAAGCGCCACCGGCCAGCTGGTCTTCCTGCCGCTGGTGGCCCACCTGGCCGGGGCCTACGGCTGGCGCTCGGCCTCCCTGCTGGTCACCGCCGCGGCGCTGGCCATCGTGCCGCTGGTCTGGCTCCTGCTGCGCGACCGCCCCGCCGACGTGGGCGTGCTGGCCTACGGGGCGAGCGAACCGCTGCCCGAACCGCGCACCGGCAACGCCGCGGCCGCCGCGCTCACCGCGCTGCGCGACGCGGCGCGCACGCCCGCCTTCTGGCTGCTGGCGGCCGCGTTCGCGATCTGCGGGGCGAGCACGAACGGTCTGGTCAACACCCACTTCGTGCCGGCGGCGCACGACCACGGCATGCCGCAGACCACGGCCGCGGGCCTGCTCGCGGTGATCGGCGTGTTCGACGTGGCGGGCACGGTGCTCTCCGGCTGGCTGACCGACCGGTTCAACCCGCGGATCCTGCTGGCCGTCTACTACACCCTGCGCGGTGCGTCGCTGTTCGTCCTGCCGCAGCTCTTCGCGCCCACGCCGGGAGCGCAGATGGTGCTGTTCGTGGTCTTCTACGGCCTGGACTGGATCGCCACCGTGCCGCCGACGATGGCGCTGTGCCGCGAGCACTTCGGCGAGCGCGCCTCGGTCGTCTTCGGATGGGTGTTCGCCTCGCACCAGATCGGCGCGGCCGCCATCGCGAGCATCGCCGGGGTGGTCCGCGACCAGTTCGGCGACTACGCCGCCGCCTGGTACGGCGCGGGACTGCTGTGCCTGCTCGCAACGGCGTTCTCGCTGTCGGTCCGGAAGGCCAGGCCCGCCCCGCCTTCCGAGCCGGACCGGGAACGGGCGGCCACGGGGCGGTGACGCCGCGCGCCGCTACCGATGCGCCGGCCTCAGGCCAGCATGCCGAGCTCGAGCAGCGTCGCGTCGAGCGCGCCCTCCAGCACCAGCAGCCTGCGCTTGGCCTCCAGGCCGGGTCCGAATCCGCCCAGCCCGCCGCCGCTGGCCACCACCCGGTGGCAGGGCACCACGATCGGCACCGGGTTGCTGCCCATGATGGTCCCGACCGCGCGGGCCGCCTCCGGGCGCCCCGCGAGCCCCGCCAGCTCCCGGTAGCTCAGCGTCCGTCCGAAGGGGACCTGCTCGTGCAGGGTCCGCAGCACCTGCAGCCGCAGACCCTCGATGTTCGACCAGTCGACGGGCAGGTCGAACGCGCGCCGCCGGCCCGCGAAGTACTCCTCGAGCTGGGCACCCGCCCGCAGGGCGGGCTCCCCGGCCTCGGCCGGCTCGGCCTCGCCGTAGTGCGGCAGCACCTGGTCCGGTCCCCCGAAGCACACCTGCACCAGTCCGGCTTCGCCGGCCACCGCGGTCACCTCGCCGACCGGGCCGCGCACCACCGTCCAGGACAACTCCGTCCGCATGCGCCGCAGGTTAGCCGTGCCCACCGACGATGCCGCACGGCCGCGATCCGGGACGCCGCGACCAGCGGTTGGCGGCTTTGCGCCGAGAGCCCTTCGACCACGGTCGGCGGGCGCGTCCAGCCGTTAGGCTGCGTTCCATGTCCGAAACGCACGCCCGTCGACGCCACGACCTGCGCACCGGCCTCCGCGAACGCGAGCTGGACGCGATGCTGGTGACCGACCTGCTCAACGTCCGCTACCTCACCGGGTTCACCGGTTCCAACGCCGCCCTGGTGGTGCACGCAGCGGACGAGCCCGGTGCGGAGACCCGCACCGTCTTCTGCACCGACGGCAGGTACCTGACCCAGGCCGCCGCCGAGGTCCCCGACCTGGAGCAGGTCATCGAGCGGGCGAGCGCGCTGGCGCTGGCCGAGCGGATCGCCGCCGCCGCCGGCGCCCACCGCCGGACCGGCTTCGAGAGCCACCACGTGACCGTCGACGGCCGTGACGAGCTGGCCGATGCCGCGGGAGCGGCCGAGCTGGTGCGCGCCCCGGGGCTGGTCGAGCGGCTGCGGCTGATCAAGGACGAGGCCGAGGTCGAGGCGCTGCGGATGGCCTGCGCGGCCGCCGACCGGGCGCTGGCCGACCTCATCGAGCACGGCGGTCTGCGGCCGGGTCGCACCGAGCTGGAGGTCGCCCGCGAGCTCGACGGCCGCATGCTCGACCACGGCGCCGCCGGGCCGTCGTTCGACACCATCGTCGCCGCGGGCGCCAACTCCGCGGTGCCCCACCACCGGCCCACCGACGCGGTGCTGGCCCCCGGCGACTTCGTCAAGATCGACTTCGGCGCGCTGGTCGACGGCTACCACTCCGACATGACCCGGACGCTGGTGCTGGGCAGGCCCGCCGAGTGGCAGCAGGAGATCTACCAGCTCGTGCTCGCCGCCCAGACCGCGGGCCGGGACGCGGTGGCCGTCGACGCCGACGTCCGCGAGGTCGACACCGCCGCCCGCGCGGTGATCGAGGAGGCCGGCTACGGCGACCGGTTCCTGCACGGCCTGGGACACGGCGTGGGCCTGGAGATCCACGAGGCACCGGCGTTGTCCCAGCGGGGAGACGGTAGAATCGCCGCCGGAATGGCGGTCACCGTCGAGCCCGGCGTCTACCTGCCGGAGCGTGGCGGCGTCCGCATCGAGGACACACTGGTCGTGCGTCCTGGCACGCCGGAGCTCCTCACCTTGACGACGAAGGAGCTCATCGCCGTCTGAGCGCGACGTGCGCCCCGCGTCGGCGGCACGCCAACGCGCCGATGAGAAACACCGCAGCCATCACCACAGGAGAGACCCCGAACGTGGCTTCCACGAACGATCTGAAGAACGGACTGGTGCTCAACCTCGACGGCCAGCTCTGGTCCGTCGTGAACTTCCAGCACGTCAAGCCCGGCAAGGGCGGCGCTTTCGTGCGCACCACCCTGAAGAACGTGCTCTCGGGCAAGGTTGTGGACAAGACCTTCAACGCGGGCGTGAAGGTCGACACCGCCAACGTCGACCGCCGCGAGATGACCTACCTCTACAACGACGGCACCGACTACGTCTTCATGGACCCCGACACCTACGACCAGGTCGGCGTGGCCGCCTCGGTCGTCGGCGACGCGGCCGACTACATGCTCGAGAACAGCCAGGTCGTGGTCGCCCGCCACGATGACAACCCGCTGTACGTGGAGCTGCCCGCCTCGGTCGAGCTCGACATCCAGCACACCGACCCGGGTGTGCAGGGCGACCGCTCCACCGGAGGTACCAAGCCCGCCACCCTGGAGACCGGCGCCGAGATCCAGGTCCCGCTGTTCCTCAACACCGGCGACAAGGTGAAGGTCGACCCGCGCGACGGCCGTTACCTCGGCCGCGTCAGCACCAAGTGACGGCCCCTGTCGGCCCCGTCGGCGGCGCCCGCGCGAGGCGCGGCACTGCCGGGAAGTGGGTGTGAGGTGGGCGCACGCAACAAGGCCCGCAAACGCGCGGTGGACGTGCTCTACGAGGCCGACCTGCGCGGGGAGGACGCGGTCACGCTGCTCTCCGGGCGGGTCGGCTCTCCGGACCTGCCGCCGGTCAACGAGTACACGGTGACCCTGGTCGAGGGCGTCACCGCGAACCGGCAGCGCATCGACGAGCTGCTCGTGGAGCACGCCGAGGGCTGGACCCTGGCGCGGATGCCCGCGGTGGACCGCGCGGTGCTGCGGCTGGGGCTCTACGAGCTGCTGTGGCGCAGCGACGACGTGCCCCCGGCGGTGGCCATCGACGAGGCGGTCGAGCTGGTCAAGGCGCTGTCCACCGACGACTCGCCGCGCTTCGTCAACGGCGTGCTCGGGCGCATCGCCGGCATCGGCGACCGCCTGCGCAGCACGCTGCGCGGCGCGAACCCCGGCGCCGAGTAGCCGCGGACGGGCGCGCCGCCCCGCTACCAGGCTCGGCGAGCGGGTCGGCCGACCAGGCCCGCCGAGCGGGATGGCCGGAGGCTGACCCGGGGGAGGAACGCGGCATCAAGGCCCGCTCCCGCGCCGACGGGAGCGAACGGTGACACAACGGCGGAGGCCCACCCGATCGGGTGGGCCTCCGCCGTTGTTCGTCACTCCTCCCGGGCCGGGCGCGCTTCGGGCGGAAGCACGCCCCAGTCGATTAGCTGCTCGGTGAGCTCTCCGGGCGTCATGTCGTAGATGATGGCCAGGGATCGCAGGTCCTCGGTGCGGATGGACAGCACCTTGCCGTTGTAGTCGCCGCGCTGGCTCTGGATGGTGGCCGCGTAGCGGGCCAGCGGGCCCACCTTCTCGGCCGGGAGCTGTTGCAGCCGCTCCAGGTTGATCACGACTTTGGTGGCGGGCTCGGCGCCGGAAGGCACCCGGCCCTCCGGGAGCAGCTCCGCGACCGGGACCCCGTAGAAGTCGGCCAGCTCGGCCAGCTTCTGCACGGTCACCGCGCGGTCGCCACGTTCATAGGACCCGACGACCACGGCCTTCCACCGCCCGCCTGACTTCTGCTCGACGCCGTGCAGCGAGAGACCTTGCTGCTGGCGGATAGCGCGGAGCTTGCCGCCCAGCGCCTTGGCGTAGTCGCCCATGTGGCGTTTCTCCGTTTCATTCGCCCCGTCAGCCGATACCGGATGCCGAGGAGGCAAGTTCAGATCGATACGGAGAGTAATGTTCGCTCGCGAGCGTCACCAGGTCAAGTTGGTCTTCGTTCGCAGGGGGGCGAGTACCACCACACCACCCGGACGATTGACCCGCACGCATTGATAGCGTACAACGCGGGCCCGGCGGACACCCTGCGGTGCGGCTTTCACCAGCGGCACCGGCGCGGATCCTCCCGTCGCGGAACACCCGTCCTCACCAGCCGGCCGACAGCCGTCGGGAGAGGACCCGAAGCCATCCTTTAAGGACCCGTCCAGTGAGGCGGGGAAGGAGGTCCACCGTGGCGTCACGCCACAAGGCGGGCGCGGCGGATCCGGCCGAGGAGCGCGAGCTCCTGTCGGCCGGTGACGTTGCGCGCACGATAGCCAGGATCGCGCACCAGATCATCGAGAAGACCGCTCTGGACACCGGCGGCAGCGACATCGTCCTGCTCGGCATCCCGAAGCGGGGCGCCCCGCTGGCCGACCGGCTGGCCGCCAAGATCAGCGAGTTCAGCGGTGTGACGGTGCCCACCGGCACCCTCGACATCACCCTCTACCGCGACGACCTGCGCAAACGACCCAACCGTCCCCTCGAGCCGAGCAGCCTTCCCGCCGACGGCATCGACGGCTCGCTGGTCGTGCTCGTCGACGACGTCCTCTACTCCGGCCGCACGGTGCGCGCCGCCCTCGACGCCCTGCGCGACCAGGGCCGCCCGCGCGCGGTGCAGCTGGCGGTGCTGGTCGACCGGGGCCACCGGGAGCTGCCGATCCGCGCCGACTACGTCGGCAAGAACGTGCCGACCTCGCGCAGCGAGGACGTCGCGGTGCGGCTCACCGAGGTCGACGAGGCCGACGCGGTGGTCCTGCGCCGCAGCGGGGAGGAGTCCTGATGCGCCACCTGCTGTCCACCGAGGGGCTCGACGCGGCCACCGCGACCGCCGTGCTCGACACCGCGGGCACCCTCAAGCAGACCCTGCTCGGCCGGGAGGTCCGCAAGCTGCCGACGCTGCGCGGGCGGACCGTGGTGACGATGTTCTACGAGAACTCCACCCGGACCCGGGTGTCCTTCGAGGTCGCGGGCAAGTGGATGAGCGCCGACGTGATCAACGTGTCGGCCGGCGCCTCGTCGGTCGGCAAGGGCGAGTCGCTGCGCGACACCGCGCTGACCCTGTCGGCGGCGGGTGCGGACTGCGTGATCGTGCGCCACCCGGCCTCCGGCGCGGCGCACCGGCTGGCGGGCTGGCTGGAGGCCACCGGCACCCAGGTCGTCAACGCCGGTGACGGCATGCACGAGCACCCGACGCAGGCGCTGCTGGACGCCGCGACGCTGCGCGAGCGGCTGGGCGAGCTGGCGGGCAGGCGCGTCGCGATCGTCGGCGACCTGCTGCACAGCCGGGTCGCGCGCTCCAACGTGCACCTGCTGCGCACGCTCGGCGCGCAGGTCGTGCTGGTCGCGCCGCCGACGCTGGTACCCGCCGGCGTCGAGCACTGGGGCGCCGAGGTCCGCCACGAGCTCGATCCGGAACTGCCCGGGCTCGACGCGGTGATGCTGCTGCGGGTGCAGGCCGAGCGGATGCACGGCGGGTTCTTCCCGTCGGCGCGCGAGTACTCGATCGCCTACGGCATGAACGAGGCCAGGCTCGCCAGGCTGCCCGAGCACGCCGTGGTGCTGCACCCCGGTCCGATGCTGCGCGGCATGGAGATCGCCCCGGCGGTGGCCGACTCCCCGCGGGCGGCCATCACCGAGCAGGTCCGCAACGGCGTGCACGTGCGGATGGCGGTGCTCTACCACCTGTTGGCCGGAGAGGAGATCGCGGCATGAGCCGGGTGCTGCTGAAGGATGTTCGTCCCTACGGCGAGGGTGAGCCGGTCGACCTGCTCGTCGACGGCGGGCTGATCGCCGAGATCGGCGCGGACCTGCGGGTCGACGCCGACGAGATCGTGCACGCCGGCGGTGCGGTCGCGCTGCCCGGTTTCGTGGACCTGCACACCCACCTGCGCGAACCGGGGCGCGAGGACACCGAGACGATCGAGACCGGTTCGGTGGCCGCGGCGCTGGGCGGCTACACCGCGGTCTTCGCCATGGCCAACACCGACCCGGTCGCCGACAACGCGGTGGTCGTGGAGCACGTGTGGCGGCGGGGCCGCGAGGTCGGCCTGGTCGACGTGCACCCGGTGGGCGCGGTCACCGTCGGCCTGGCCGGGGAGAAGCTGGCCGAGCTGGGCACGATGGCGCGCTCGTCGGCCGGGGTGCGGCTGTTCTCCGACGACGGCCACTGCGTGCACGACCCGCTGGTCATGCGGCGCGCGCTGGAGTACACCAGGGCGCTGGGCGGAGTCGTCGCCCAGCACGCCGAGGAGCCGAGGCTGACCGTCGGCGCGCAGGCCCACGAGGGCGCCAACGCCGCGAAGCTCGGCCTGGAGGGCTGGCCCGCCCCGGCCGAGGAGGCCATCGTGGCCCGCGACTGCCTGCTGTCCGGGCACACCGGCGGCACGCTGCACGTCTGCCACGTCTCCACCGCGGGCACCGCCGAGATCCTGCGCTGGTGGAAGTCGCAGGAGCGCCGGGGCCGGGTGTCGGCCGAGGTCACGCCGCACCACCTGCTGCTGACCGACGACCTGCTCGCCGGCTACGACCCGCTCTACAAGGTCAACCCGCCGCTGCGCACCGACGACGACGTGCGCGCGCTGCGGCAGGCGCTGGCCGACGGCACCGTGGACTGCGTGGCCACCGACCACGCCCCGCACGCCGACCAGGACAAGACCTGCGAGTGGTCGGCGGCCCGGCCGGGCATGCTGGGACTGCAGACCGCGCTCGGCGTCGTGGTCGCCACGATGGTCGAGACCGGGCTGCTGGACTGGCGCGGCGTGGCGCGGGTGATGAGCGAGCGCCCCGCGGAGATCGCGGGGCTGGCCGACCAGGGACGTCCGGTCGCCGCGGGCGAACCGGCGAACCTGGTGCTGGTCGACGGCGGTGCGCGCTGGACGGTGCGCGGCGCCGAGCTGGCCAGCATCGCCGAGAACTCGCCGTACGAGGGCATGGAGCTGCCCGGGCGGGTGGTCGCCACGATGCTGCGCGGGACGATCACGGCGGTCGAGGGCAAGGTGAGGCGCTGATGGAGCTGGAGCGCTTGCTGTGGGTGCTGGGGATGCTGGCGCTGGCGGCGCTGGTGTTCTTCGGGATGCGCCGGGGCTGGGTGAACCGGGCGCGGCGGCAGGCCGCGGAGCTGCCCGGCTTCCCGGAGGCGCCGGAGGACGCCGGTGCGGAGCTGCTCGCGGCCGCGACCGGCATGTACGTCGGCACCACGACGGCCGGTGACTGGCAGGACCGCATCGCCGTCGGCGACGTCGGGCACCGCGCGAACGGCACCGTCCACCTGCACCGGTCGGGGCTGCGGATCGACCGCGACGGCGCGAGT
The DNA here is from genome assembly GCF_000062885.1 of Saccharopolyspora erythraea NRRL 2338. Taxonomy (NCBI): domain Bacteria; kingdom Bacillati; phylum Actinomycetota; class Actinomycetes; order Pseudonocardiales; family Pseudonocardiaceae; genus Saccharopolyspora; species Saccharopolyspora erythraea. The sequence goes on from NC_009142.1 coordinate 2,267,188, forward strand.
CCGCTGTGGATCCCGGCCGCGTCCGTCCAGGACGCCCGCGTGGACCACAAGCTGGCGAACAAGGTCGTGCCCGGAGCGGGGCTGCTGGTGGTGACCTGGCGGCTCGGGGAGCGGTCGCTGGACACCGGCTTCCGCTGCGACGACAAGGAAGTGCACAACGAGTGGGTCGAGGCAGTGCGGGCACTGGCCACCCCGGAGGAGACCGCGAGTCCGCGGCAGGAGGAGCAACTATGACCGCGCACACGCCTGCGGCGCTGGTACTGGAGGACGGGCGGATCTTCCGGGGAGAGGCCTACGGCGCCGAGGGGAGCACCCTGGGCGAGGTGGTGTTCTCCACCGGCATGACCGGCTACCAGGAGACGCTGACCGACCCGTCGTACCACCGCCAGATCGTGGTGCAGACCGCGCCGCAGATCGGCAACACCGGCTGGAACGACGAGGACGACGAGTCGGCCCGCATCTGGGTCGCCGGGTACGCGGTGCGCGACCCGGCCCGGGTGCCGTCGAACTGGCGCTCGCTGCGTCCGCTCGACGAGGAGCTGCGGCGGCAGGGCATCGTCGGCATCTCCGGTCTGGACACCCGCACCGTGACCCGGCACGTCCGCGAGCACGGCGCGATGCGCGGCGGGATCTTCTCCGGCCACGACCTGCGCTCCGACGAGGAGATGGTGGAGAAGGTCGTCGCCAGCGCCGGGATGGTCGGCGCCGACCTGGCCGGTGACGTCACCACCGCCGAGCCCTACGTGGTCCCGGCGGTCGGGGAGAAGCGGTTCACCGTCGCCGCGCTGGACCTGGGCATCAAGTCCAACACCCCGCGGATGATGGCCCAGCGCGGCATCGAGGTCCACGTGATGCCGCTGGCCTCCACACTGGAGGAGGTGCTCTCGGTCGGCGCCGACGGGCTGTTCCTGTCCAACGGGCCCGGCGACCCGGCCACCACCGACCAGCAGGTCGAGCTGACCAGGCAGGCCCTGGACCGCAAGCTGCCGCTGTTCGGCATCTGCTTCGGCAACCAGATCCTCGGCCGCGCGCTGGGCCGGGGAACCTACAAGCTGCGCTACGGCCACCGCGGGATCAACATCCCGGTCATCGACGCCGAGACCGGCAGGGTGGCGATCACCGCGCAGAACCACGGCTTCGCCGTCGAGGGCGAGCCGGGGGAGCGCTTCGACACCGAATTCGGCCGCGCGATGGTGAGCCACCACTGCGCCAACGACGGCGCGGTGGAGGGGCTCCGGCTGCTCGACGGCCCGGCGTTCAGCGTGCAGTACCACCCCGAGGCGGCGGCGGGCCCGCACGACGCCGCCCCCCTGTTCGACCAGTTCGTAGACATGATGAGTGAGGCGCGCTGATGCCGAAGAGGACTGACATCAAACACGTTCTGGTCATCGGGTCGGGTCCGATCGTGATCGGCCAGGCGTGCGAGTTCGACTACTCCGGTACCCAGGCGTGCCGGGTGCTGCGCGAGGAGGGCATCCGGGTCAGCCTGGTCAACTCCAACCCGGCGACGATCATGACCGACCCGGAGTTCGCCGACGCCACCTACGTCGAGCCGATCACCCCGGAGTTCGTGGAGAAGGTCATCGACGCCGAGCGGCCGGACGCGCTGCTGGCCACGCTGGGCGGGCAGACGGCGCTGAACACCGCGATGGCGCTGCACGAGCGCGGCGTGCTGGAGAAGTACGGGGTCGAGCTGATCGGCGCCGACATCGACGCGATCGAGCGCGGCGAGGACCGGCAGCGGTTCAAGGACATCGTGCGCGGCATCGGCGGCGAGGTGCCCGAGAGCGCGGTGTGCAGGTCGATGGAGGAGGTCCGCTCCTTCGTCGCCGAGCACAGCCTGCCGGTGGTGATCCGGCCGAGCTTCACGATGGGTGGCCTGGGGTCCGGGATGGCCCACACCCACGAGGAGCTGGAGCGGATGGCCTCGTTCGGGCTGACCGAGTCGCCGGTGCACGAGGTGCTGATCGAGGAGAGCGTGCTCGGGTGGAAGGAGTACGAGCTCGAGCTGATGCGCGACCACGCCGACAACGTCGTGGTGATCTGCTCGATCGAGAACATCGACCCGATGGGCGTGCACACCGGTGACTCGGTGACGGTCGCGCCGTCGATGACGCTGACCGACCGCGAGTACCAGCACATGCGCAACGTGGGCATCGCGGTGCTGCGCGAGGTCGGTGTGGACACCGGCGGCTGCAACATCCAGTTCGCCATCCACCCCGAGACCGGGCGGATGGTCGTGATCGAGATGAACCCGCGGGTGTCTCGGTCCTCGGCGCTGGCGTCGAAGGCGACGGGCTTCCCGATCGCCAAGATCGCCGCGAAGCTGGCGATCGGCTACACGCTGGACGAGATCCGCAACGACATCACCGGTGAGACCCCGGCGAGCTTCGAGCCGACGCTGGACTACGTGGTGGTGAAGGTGCCGCGGTTCGCGTTCGAGAAGTTCCCGGGTGCCGACCCGGCGCTGACCACGACGATGAAGAGCGTCGGCGAGGCGATGGCGCTGGGCCGCAGCTTCTCGGAGGCGCTGGGCAAGGCCCTGCGGTCGATGGAGACCTCGCGGATCGGGTTCTGGACCAAGTCCGACCCGGACGGCGCGGACCTAGTGTCCACTCTGGACGACCTGCGCACGGCCCACGACGGCCGTCTGTACACGGTGGAGCGTGCGCTGCGGCTGGGCGCGACGGTGCAGCAGGTGCACGAGGCGTCGGGGATCGACCCGTGGTTCCTCGACCAGATCGCGGCGTGGGTGGAGCTGCGCGCCGAGCTGGTGGAGGCACCGGTCCTGGACGCGGGACTGCTGCGGCGCGCCAAGCGGGCCGGGCTGTCGGACCGCCAGATCGCCGCGCTGCGCACGGAGCTGGCCGGTGAGGACGGGGTCCGCGCGCTGCGGCACCGGCTGGGTGTGCGTCCGGTGTACAAGACGGTGGACACCTGCGCGGCGGAGTTCGCGGCGCGCACGCCGTACCACTACTCGGCCTACGAGTCGGACCCGGCGGCGGAGACGGAGGTCACCGAGCAGCGCGACAAGCCCAAGGTGATCATCCTGGGCTCGGGGCCGAACCGGATCGGGCAGGGCATCGAGTTCGACTACTCGTGCGTGCACGCGGCGCAGGCGCTGCGCGACGCCGGGTTCGAGACCGTGATGGTCAACTGCAACCCGGAGACGGTCTCGACCGACTACGACACCTCCGACCGGCTGTACTTCGAGCCGCTGACGTTCGAGGACGTGCTGGAGGTCGTGCACTCCGAGCAGCGCTCGGGCACCGTGGCCGGGGTGATCGTGCAGCTCGGCGGGCAGACCCCGCTGGGCCTGGCGCAGCGGCTGGCCGACGCCGGGGTGCCGATCGTGGGCACGCCGCCGGAGGCGATCCACCTCGCCGAGGAGCGCGGCGCGTTCGGCGACGTGCTGGCCGGGGCCGGGCTGCCCGCGCCGAAGTACGGCACGGCCACCTCGTTCGAGGGTGCCAAGCGCATCGCCGACGAGATCGGCTACCCGGTGCTGGTGCGCCCGTCCTACGTGCTCGGCGGCCGGGGCATGGAGATCGTCTACGACGAGCCGTCGCTGGAGAACTACATCGCCCGCGCCACCGAGGTCACCCCGGAGCACCCGGTGCTGGTGGACAACTTCCTCGACGACGCCATCGAGATCGACGTCGACGCGCTGTGCGACGGCACCGACGTCTACCTCGGCGGCGTGATGGAGCACATCGAGGAGGCCGGCATCCACTCCGGTGACTCGGCGTGCGCGCTGCCGCCGATCACGCTCGGGCGCCAGGACATCGAGAAGGTGCGCCGGTCCACCGAGGCCATCGCCAGGGGCATCGGCGTGCACGGCCTGCTCAACGTGCAGTACGCGCTCAAGGACGACGTGCTCTACGTGCTGGAGGCCAACCCGCGCGCCTCGCGGACGGTGCCGTTCGTGTCGAAGGCGACCGCGGCGCCGCTGGCCAAGGCCGCGGCGCGGATCATGCTCGGCGCCAAGATCGCCGACCTGCGCGGCGAGGGCATGCTGCCCGCGGTCGGCGACGGCGCCGACCTGCCGATCGACGCGCCGGTGGCGGTCAAGGAGGCCGTGCTGCCGTTCCACCGGTTCCGCACGCCGGAGGGCCACGGCGTGGACTCGCTGCTCGGGCCGGAGATGAAGTCCACCGGCGAGGTCATGGGCATCGACACCTCCTTCGGGCAGGCCTTCGCCAAGTCCCAGGCCGGTGCCTACGGTTCGCTGCCGACCTCGGGCCGGGTGTTCGTCTCGGTGGCCAACAAGGACAAGCGCTCCATGGTGTTCCCGGTCAAGCGGCTGGCCGACCTCGGGTTCGAGATCCTGGCCACCACGGGCACCTCGGAAGTGCTGCGGCGCAACGGGATCCCGTGCACCGTGGTCCGCAAGCACAACGAGGACGCCCAGACCGAGTCCACAGGGGACGGTCGCGACGTCATCGACCTCATCAAGGCCGGTGAGGTCGACATGGTGATCAACACCCCCTACGGCAACCCGGGTCCGCGCGTCGACGGCTACGAGATCCGCACCGCCGCGGTGTCGCGCGACATCCCGTGCATCACCACGGTGCAGGGTGCCGCCGCTGCCGTGCAGGGCATCGAGGCCGCCATCCGCGGCAACATCGGTGTCCGTCCGCTGCAGGCGCTGCAGGCGGCCCTGCGGCAGGGCGGTGAGGGATGATGACCCAGGGCTTCGGGCAGCGCCTGGCCGACGCGACGGCCGCGCGCGGACCGCTGTGCGTGGGCATCGACCCGCACCCGGCGCTGCTCAGCGCCTGGGACCTGCCGGAGGACGCCGGCGGTCTGGAGCGCTTCGCGCTGACGGCGGTGGAGGCGCTTGCCGGTGAGGTCGCGGTGCTCAAGCCGCAGTCGGCGTTCTTCGAGGTCTACGGCTCGGCCGGGGTCGCGGTGCTGGAGCGCACCATCGCCGAGGCCAGGCAGGCCGGGGCGCTGGTGCTGCTCGACGTCAAGCGCGGCGACATCGGCTCGACGATGACGGCCTACGCCATGGCCTACCTCGACGAGCACTCGCCGCTGGCGGCCGACGCGATCACCGCGTCGCCCTACCTGGGCTACGGATCGCTGGCCCCGGCCATCGGCATCGCCGAGCAGACCGGGCGCGGGGTGTTCGTGCTGGCCCGCACGTCGAACCCGGAGGGCGCCGGGCTCCAGCGCTCGGTGCACGGCAGCGGCGACTCGATCGCCCAGTACATCGTGGACTCGGCGGCGGAGACCAATGCCGGCGCCGACCCGATGGGCTACGTCGGCGTCGTCGCGGGCGCCACCATCAAGCCGGGTGAGCTGGACTTCTCCAAGCTCAACGGCCCGATCCTGGCTCCGGGGCTCGGGGCGCAGGGGGCGACGGTGGCCGACCTGCGCGCGGTGTTCGGGCCGGCCCTGCCGCAGGTCCTGCCCGCCACGGCCCGCGACGTGCTGCACCACGGCCCCGACGTCGGTGGCCTGCGCTCGGCGGCGCGGCGCGTCCGCGACGACCTGGCGCGGCTGCTGGTCGCCTGACGGCAACGCGATACCAACGGGGCTCCTCGTCCGCGAGGGGCCCCGTTCGGCATTTCCGGGGTCCTCTCGACTGTCTTCGAACCCACTTGGGGTGGCGGTGCTGGTTGCTGCTGCGCCGCTTCAAAGACCAAAGACAGGCACTCAGGCCTGCGGCTCGCCGTCGCCGGGCGAGAGCTTGCCCAGGAGTCGGCGCAGTTGCTCGCGTTCCCGCGTGGTCAGCCTGTCCAGCATCGCGGTGTCGACTTCCTCGGCGACCGGCTCGGTGGTGCGCAGCTCCGCGCGTCCCTCGTCGGTCAGCTCCAGGAGCCTGCGCCTGCGGTCGGTCTCGTCGACGGCGCGCCGGACCAGACCGCGCTGTTCCAAGCGCAGCAGCAGCGAGGCCAGCGTCGCCTTGTCGATCGCCGCGAGCTGGCCGAGCGCGGCCTGCTCGATGCCGGGCCTGCGGCTGATCGCGCTGAGCACGGCGTACTGGGGCTTGGTGAGGTGGGGCAGCCGCGCCTGCCAGCGCGCGCCGTGCTCCTGGAGGGCTCGCCGCATGAGGTGGAAAACGGGCTGGTCCAGTTCCACGTGAGGTCTCCAGCAGGCTGGGGAGTTTCGGGAAAGCGCCCGGGGTCGGTGCGACCTCGGACGACCGCTCCGGCTCGCGGCTCGGGCGGCTTCACCGTCCGTGGAACGAACCCTAGACGAACCGGGCGCGACACGTCGCGGGGTACTCGCATCGACCGGTGATAGTATGTACACGAACGTTCGTACACGAACTAGTTCGCCGACCATTGGAGGGAACATGCGGGTGATCATCGGGATGACCGGTGCCACCGGCGCGCCCCTCGGAGTGCGGCTGCTGGAGGTGTTGCACGACCTGCCGCAGGTGCGGACGCACCTGGTGATGAGCAGGTGGGCGCGGACCACGATCGAGCTGGAGACCCCGCGCACCGCGCGCGAGGTCGCCGCATTGGCCGACGTCGTGCACGGCTCCGGCGACCAGGCGGCCGCCATCTCGTCGGGCTCGTTCCGCACCGACGGCATGATCATCGCCCCGTGCAGCATGAAGACGCTGGCCGGCATCCGCGTCGGCTACGCCGACGGCCTCGTGGGACGCGCCGCCGACGTGGTCCTCAAGGAACGCCGCAAGCTCGTGCTCGTTCCCCGCGAGACACCGCTGAGCGAGATCCACCTGGAGAACATGCTCGCGCTGTCGCGGATGGGCGCGGTGGTGGTGCCGCCGATGCCCGCCTTCTACAACCACCCGGAGTCCGTCGACGACGTCGTCGACCACGTCGTGGCCCGGGTGCTCGACCAGTTCGACCTGCCTGCCGCCGCCGCGCGCCGCTGGCGCGGGCTCGCCGCGGCTCGTGGCACCACAGACCTGAAGGGGTGAACCGATGGCGTACGACGATCTGCGGTCCTTCCTGGCCGCGCTGGACGAGCAGGGCCAACTGCTGCACGTCGCCGAACAGGTGATGCCCGAACCCGACCTGGGTGCCTCGGCCAACGCGGCTTCCCGGCTGGGCTCCGGCGCACCCGCGCTGTACTTCGACGACATCGCCGGCTTCACCAGCGCCCGCGTCGCGCTCAACGTGCACGGGTCCTGGGCCAACCACGCGGTCGCGATGGGCATGCCCGCGACGACCTCGACCAGGGAGCAGGTCGAGGAGTTCGTCCGCCGGTGGGAGGACTTCCCGGTGCCGCCCGAACGCCGCACCGACCCGCCGTTCGCCGAGAACGCTCTCCAGGGCGACGAGGTGGACCTCTTCTCGGTGCTGCCGCTGTTCCGCCTCAACGAAGGGGACGGCGGCTTCTACGTCGACAAGGCCGCCGTGGTCTCCCGCGACCCGCGGGACCCGGACCACTTCGGCAAGCAGAACGTCGGCGTGTACCGGATGCAGGTCAAGGGCCGCAACCGGCTCGGCCTGCAGCCGGTGCCGATGCACGACATCGCGCTGCACCTGGACGAGGCCGAACGGGCGGGTGAGGACCTGCCGGTCGCCATCGCCCTGGGCAACGACCCGATGATCTCGGTCGTGGCCGGCACCCCGCTGGCCTACGACCAGTCCGAGTACGAGATGGCCGGCGCGCTGCGCGGTGCCCCGGCGCCCATCGCCACGGCACCGCTGACCGGGATCGACGTTCCCTGGGGCTGCGAAGTGCTGCTGGAGGGCGTGGTCGAGGGCCGCGAGCGCGAGATCGAGGGGCCGTTCGGCGAGTTCACCGGGCACTACTCGGGCGGCCGCAGCATGCCCGTGGTGCGCGTGGACCGGATCTCCTACCGGACCGACCCGGTCTTCGAGTCGCTGTACCTGGGCATGCCGTGGACCGAGGTCGACCACCTGATCGGCCCGGCCACCTGCGTGCCGCTCCACCAGCAGCTCAAGGCGGAGTTCCCGGAGGTGCGCGCGGTCAACGCGATGTACACCCACGGGCTGCTGGCGATCGTGTCGACCGCTAAGCGCTACGGCGGATTCGCCAAGGCCGTCGGGCTGCGCACCATGACCACTCCCCACGGCCTCGGCTACTGCAAGCTCGTGATCGTGGTCGACGAGGACGTCGACCCGTTCGACCTGCCGCAGGTGATGTGGGCGCTGTCGACCAAGGTCAACCCGGCGGGGGACCTGGTGAACCTGCCCGGCATGTCGGTGCTGGAGCTCGATCCGGGATCGCAGCCGCCGGGAATGTCCAACAAGCTGGTGATCGACGCGACGACCCCGGTGTCTCCCGACGCGCGCGGCCACTACAGCCAGCCGGTCGCCGACCTGCCCGAGGCGGCGGCCTGGGTCGGGAAGCTGCAAGAGCTGATGAGCCGGAAGTGACCGCACCGCGGAAGGAGGATGTCGCGATGATGTGTCCGCGCTGCGCGTGGCAGGAGGTGCGGCGGCTGGCGGTGTCGCCGGTCGCGGGCGTGTGGGAGGTGTTGCAGTGCGCGCGTTGCCTCTACGCCTGGCGCACCACCGAACCCGACCGGCGGACCTGCCGGGAGTCCTATCCGCAGGCTTTCCGGATGACGCAGGCCGACATCGACGCCGCACCCGAGCTGCCGGCGGTGCCGCCGCTGCGGGAGGGTGCCTGAAGTGGACGACGCGCTGATGTGGGAGGTGCGGGCGGCGCCAGGGCGGATGCCCGAGCTTCTCGACTGGATCGACCGCACTGCGCTGCCGCTGCTGCGGAACGCGAACGCGGCCGATGTCTACAGGTCCACAGAGGACAGATTGGTCGTCGTCGCGCACTTCGCCGGTGATCCGGTGTTCCTGCCGGATCCTCCGCGGGGCCTGGTGGCGAGACCGGCCCACCAGTGGACTTTCGAGCGGATCCGCCGGGTTCACGGCTGACCACGCCTGGTTTTCCCTTTCGCCGGGCCCGGGTGTAGGTGGCGATCTCCCCGGGTACCTCTGGATCACCACGGCGGAAGGGAAAACCGGATGACTCCGAAGGTTTCCGCGGCGCTCACCACCGGCGTGCGCACGGCTTCGCCCACCGACACCGCGAGGGTGGCCGCCCAGGTCGTGCTGCCCGCGCTGGCCACCGGCGTGATCTCGCGACGACCGCGGGTGATGGCGCTCGCGGAGCGGCTGCGGGCCGACCGCAGAGCCGTCGGCCTGCTGCGGGAGCTGCGTTCCCGCTACGGCGCGGGCCCGTTGCGGCTGCGCGTGCCGGGACGGGACGTCGTGCTGGTCCTCTCACCGGAGCACGTGCGGCGGGTCTTGGTGAGCGACGCGGAGTCGTTCACCCCGGCCAACCGCGAGAAGCAGGCCGCGCTCGGCCACTTCCAGCCCCACGGCGTGCTCCTCTCGCGCGGGCTCGACCGCGCGCGCAGGCGGCAGTTCCACGAGCACGTGCTCGAAACCCGCGAGCATGCGCACCACCTGGCGCCGCGCTTCATCCAGGTGGTCCGCGAGGAAGCACGCGTGCTGCTCGACGAGGCGGAGCGGACGGGTTCGCTGGACTGGCAGACCTTCGGCGCCGGCTGGTGGCGCGTCGTCCGCCGGATCGTGTTGGGCGACCAGGCGCGCGACGACCGCGAGCTGACCGGCGAGCTCGACGCGCTGCGGTCCGACGCCAACTGGGCGTTCCTGAGCCCGAAGCGCTTGTCCCTGCGCCGCGACCTGCGTGCGCGCCTGCGGGAACACCTGCGGCGGGCGGAGCCCGGCAGCCTCGCAGAGACGGTCGCACGCGCCGAAACCCCGGTGCAGGCACCGGAAGAGCAGGTGCCGCACTGGCTCTTCGCCTTCGACGCGGCGGGAATGGCCGCGTTCCGCGCGCTCGCGCTGCTCGCCGCGCAGCCGGAGCAGGCCGCTCGCGCCAGGTCGGAGATCGCCGAGTCCGACCTCGCGACGCCGCAACCGCTGCACCACCTGCGGGCGTGCGTGCTCGACGCGCTCAGGCTCTGGCCGACCACGCCGATGCTGCTCCGCGACAGCGTCGAGGAAACCGCGTGGGACGGACGTCAGCTCCCCGCGGGCACGGCCTTCCTGGTGTTCGCGCCGCTGTTCCACCGCGACGAGACGGCGGCGGACTTCGCGCACGCCTTCACTCCCGAGGCCTGGCTCGACGGCCGTGCCGAACACCACTCGGCCCTCGTCCCCTTCAGCGCGGGACCGGGCCGCTGCCCCGGCGAGAACCTCGTACTGCTGGTGACCAGCACGCTGCTCGCGGTGCTGATGCGCGACGCGGAGTTCGAACCCGGCGAGGGCCCGGCCCTCGGGCCGCAGGGCCCGCTACCGGCTACCTTCGACAACTTCCACACCACGGTCCGCCTGGCCCGCTGACGAGCTTTCACCACCCGCGAACTGGAAAAGTTGCTTCCGGCTGCGCCGACGTGTGGTGCGCGAACGTCCGCCTGGCCGCGCTGCCGGTTCCGCCGGGTAGGTCCTCGTTTATGGTCGTGGTCGGGAACCGTACGGAGGGCCGATGGTGGAAGGCGTGCTCGGCGGGCGCTACCGGTTGGGCGCCTGCCTCGGCGGCGGCGGTATGGCCGACGTCTACCGGGCGATGGACACCCGCCTGGAACGGCTGGTCGCGGTGAAGGTCTTCCGGTCGGGCACCGACGAGACCGGCCGCTCGCGGTTCGAGGAGGAGGCGCGTCTGCTGGCCGGGCTCAGCCATCCCGGCCTGGTGCCCGTCTTCGACTACAGCGCGGGCGGCGACGAGCTCTACCTGGTCATGCAGCTGGTGGAGGGGCAGACGCTGGCCGACATCCTGGAGTCGGGGCCGCTGCCGCCCGCGCAGGTCGCCGACCTCGGGCACCGCCTCGCCGACGTGCTCGCGTACGTGCACGCCAACGGCATCGTGCACCGCGACGTCAAACCGTCGAACGTGCTGGTGGCGCGGGACGGCCGGGTCTACCTCGCCGACTTCGGCATCTCCCGGCTGATCGACGCCGTCGGCCGCATGACCAGCTCCGGGGCGATCATGGGCACCGCCACCTACATGGCGCCGGAACAGGTGCGCGGCACCGGCGTCGGCCACGCGGTCGACGTCTACGCGCTCGGCCTGGTCCTCCTGGAATGCGTGACGGGCCGCACCGAATACCCCGGCGCCGGGCCCGAATCCGCACTCGCGCGGCTCACCCGCTCACCCTTCGTGCCCGACTCGCTGCCGGAACCGCTGCGCGGCATCCTGCGGGCGATGACCGCCACCGCCCCGCACGAACGGCCCTCGGCCGAGCGGTGCGCGGACCTGCTCAGCGGCGAGGCGACCGACCTGATCCCGGCCGTGCCCGCGGAGACGCCCCGTCCGCCGACCAGGCAGATCGCCGCCGAAGAGCTCGTGCGGGAAGCGGCTCCCGCTCCGGAGCCGAAGCGGCGCCGGTGGCAGTGGCCGCTCGCCGGTGTCGGCGCGGTGGCCGCCGTGGTCGCGCTGCTGCTGTTCCTCCAGCCGCCACCGGAGCCGGCGCCCGGACCGACGCTGCCGCCGGCCTCCGGACCGCCCGGGGTCGCGCGCCTGCCGGAAGACCTCGCCAACCTCGAAAGCCTGGTGCGGCAATGAATCGCCTCCTGCTCCCGATCGTCGCGCCTGTTGTCGCGCTGCTCGCGGCCTGCGGGAGCGAGCCGAAACCGGTGGTGGACCCGCAGGTGCGCCAGCAGCTGATCGCCGGGGTGGAAGCGGTGAAGGCCGCGGCCACGCGGCACGACCGCCCCGCCGCCGAAGCCGCCCTCGCCGACCTCACCCGCAGCATCGCCGCCGCGCAGGCCCAGGGCCGGATGGACCCGGCGAACGCGGGGACCGTCCTCGAGGCGGCGGACCGGGTCGCCGATGACGTGCGCACCATGGACCTGCCTGCCCCGCCGCCTCCCGTCACGGTGACGGTTCCCACGCCCGCGCCGCAGGAGAACATGGACGAGGAGCAGCAGGAACAAGAGGAGGACAAGCACAAGGAACTGCAGGACTGGCGGGAAGAGCTGCAGAAGCGCATCGAGGAGCAGCGCAAGCAGCGCCTGGAGGAGCGCGAGAAAGCCGGCCAGTGAAACCGTCGGTTTTCGCAGTAGCGCGTGACCGCGGGGAGTTGCGCCGAGGGCGCGCCGCCAGCGAGGTCGCAGCCCCGCGGATTCCGTTCTGAGCCCGCGAAGCTCCACGGCGTGACCAGCTGATGCGTTGCGCAGAAGCCGAGTAGCGCCGCCGCCCGTCTACCTGTCTCCCAGCCAGGCGTCGATCTCGGCGAAGAACTTCTCCCGCGCGGGCGGTCCCGACAACGCCAGGTCGTGCAGCCCGTCCTGGATCGCCACCGTCGTGACGTCCGGTCCGATCTTCGGCGCCCACCGCGCGATCTGCTCCACGTCCAGCACCGTGTCGGCGGTCATCGCCGCGGGCTCCCACTGCTTGCGGTGCAGCAGGCTGCGCACCGAGTGCAGCACGAGCACGGGCGCGCTCACCGACAGCCCGCGCTGAACCTGGGCGTGGCCGCGGCGCACCGCGCTGATCCACGCCGAACGGATCGGGAAGGCCTCGACCGGCTTCCAGTCCAGGCGGTACTCCCACTCCCCGTGATGTTCCCGGAGCAGGCAGTGGGCGTAGGTGGGTGCCACCCCGCGCCGCACCACTGACTTCGGCAGGAAGTGCCGCAGCACGTGGTTCACGGCGGTCGTGACGGTGCGGTGGAACCACGACTCCGACAGGTCCAGCCACGGGCTGTTGAGTACCAGCGCATCGATCGCGCCCGGCCTTGCATCGGCCCACAACGCGGTGATCAGGCCGCCGGTGGAGTGGCCGAGCACCACCAGGCGCCGGTGTCCGGCCTCCCGGATGACCTCGGCGGCGGCGTCGAGCTCCTCGAAGTGCTCTGACAGGTCGGTGACGTAGTTCGGCAGCATCCCCGGTCGCATGGACCGCCCGTAACCGCGCAGATCCAGCGCGTAGAAGTCGTACCCGCGCTCGACGAAGTGCGTGGCCACGTGGTCTTGAAAGAAGTAGTCGCAGAACCCGTGCACGTACAGCACGGCGCCCCGCTCGGCGGCCTCGGTATCTCGTTCGGTCGGCTCCGCCGCCCGGTGCACCAACGTCGCGACGGCCTCACCGCCACCACGCACCGGAAACGCAAGTGTCCTGGACCGATACGGCTCACCGAGGATGTCTGCTTCCACGCGCATAGTTTGAGTGGTGAGCCCGCCGCGCGCGACAGTCGGGCACCAAGCTGCCCGCGACACCCGGAATTCCGGCGGTGGCTGCTTCGTCCTCCCCGCCGCCGAGTGGGCGACTTCCCTGCCCGCCGTTCGCTCCGCCGCGTCACCGCGCGGCTGCCGTACCTGCCGGAACGCCCCTTACGCACACTTGACACCCACTGGGTGGAAACCACCCGGATGTCGTATTGGCTTCCTTTTCCAAACCCATGCCTGGACGTCACCGTCTTGCGCTAACGTTTCCGTGCTGGCAAGTGATCAGCTGCCGTGCTCGAGCCGGCGGCAAGGATGACGAGGGGAGTTTTCCGTGGCCGGTGACGAGGGAGGCAACCAGATCCCGTTGGACGCCTACGACCAGCGGGAATTGGACCGCGCGCAGGCGATGGGCGTGCTGCCGATGGCAGCCCCCGTCGCGATGGCGCAGAGCGCCGTGACCATGGCGCGTGCGGCCAGCAAGGCCGACGCGGCCCAGAAGATCGCCGCGGGCGCGACCATGCGCGTCGAGCCCGACCAGGTGGACAAGCTGGCCCAGTTCTTCGAGGACGAGGCCGAGAAGATGACGGAGCGCGAGGGTGACCTCAACCGCCTCTCGATGATCAAGCCCCCGGGCAAGGATCCCGTCAGCACGCGTGCGGTCGCCGAGTACGAGAAGGTCGGCGCGGGTGACGACAGCGCGTATCTCGACAACTATCAGAAGCTCGCCAAGGTGTTCCGCGAGACGGCGGCTAATCTTCGGGCGAGCGCGCAGCAGACGCGGCTCGACGACCAGAACGCTGAGGACAGCTTCCGAGGAGGTATTCGTGCGTAAAGGGCTCGCTGCTGGTGCGGTCCTGGTCAGCCTGGTGCTGGCAGGTTGCGGAGGTGGGGGTGCTGAAACACCACCCGGAGACGGTGGTGCCACTTCCGCGCAGCCGCCGAGCGAGACGAAGTCGACGCGCACTGCTCCTCAGAAGTCGGTTTCCGTGGCGGACCGCTGCTCCGTCGTGAGCGCGGACCAGGCGCGAGCCATCGGTGCGGACCAGGCACCGGAGGAGCGTGAGTCCACCGGTTTCCTGGGGTGTGACTACCAGCTCGGCAAGACGGCCGAGGGATGGCTGGTCTTCGTCAGTGCTACTGACAAGGAGACGATGCAGGACTTCGCCGAAGGTGCGTCGGACGGCGTGCCGACCAACGTCGGTGGTTACCCGGCGACGCAGGTCGGAGACGAGCGGCGTTGCCTGCTGTCGGTAGATGTTTCCGACAAGGGATCTCTGTACATCAACACGGTGGTCTCGGAGGCTCCCGTCGAGCCCTGTGGGCTGTCGAAGCAGTTCGCCGATGCGGCGTTGAAGAACCTGCCCAATGCTTGAGGGGGTTGAGGAATGGGAGAGACCAGGCAGTTAGAGCCCTCGGACTTCGAGGGCTCCTCGCTGGAGCAGATGCGTGGCTGGGTCGAGGGTGGAGCCGGTGCTGACCCTCTCTACGACCAGAAGTCCGCGTGGGAGGGCGAGCAGAAGTACTTGACCGACCTCGCGGAGCGGGTGAACACCAAGCTCGGCGAAGCCGGCGTGGTGATGCAGTCCAAGTCCGGTGAGGCGATGCAGGGCGCGGTCGCGCCGGTCGTGCTCTGGACCGAGGTGACTGCGGAGAACGCCCGAGCCCAGGCCCAGCTCATGAGCGAGCAGGGAGATGCCTTCAAGAAGGTCCAGTCGTCGATCCCGGCTTCGAGCGAGGAGCAGTCGGTCCCGGACGACACCTGGATCGAAGAGGGCTGGGACAGCATGTGGAACGGCCAGACCGATGCTGAGGCGGCCAAGGCGCACAACGAGAAGCTCCGCCAGGAGGCCGTGACGGCCTTCAACAACTACGACAGCGCCTCGCAGAGCACTGTCGGTGCCAGCGCCGTGTTCACCCCGCCGCCGCCCGGTGGCATGGAGACCACGGTGTCCGGTGGCCAGCACACCGGTGTCGGCGGCATGACGCCCGCGCCGGGTGGCGGCACCGGTGGTGCAGTGCCCGCCGGTTCGGGCAGCGCGGGCTACAGCGGTGGCGGTGCCGGCGGCTTCGGTTCAGGTGGTTCCGGCTCTGGCGGTTCCGGTGGTGGCTACACGCCGCCGTCGACCACGACGCCGAACTGGGACGGCAGCACGCGCGGTCCTGGTGACGGCCCCTTGCGTCCCGGCCCCCAGGGTCCGAGCCCGTACGGCCCCAACACCGGGATCATCCCTCCGGGCGGCGGCCAGGGCCCGAACCAGGGTGGCGGTACCGGTCGCGGCGGTTCCGGCGGAGGCCGGGGTCCCGGCGTCGGTGCCGGTGGTCGTTCCGGCGGCGGTGTCGGCGCCGGTTCCGGGCGCGGTGCGCTCGGACCGGGCGGGCAGTCCGGTGTCGGAGCCGGCGGTCGTGCGGGCGCGGGCGTTCCGGGCGCCGGTGGCGCGGGCGGCCGCGGTGGCGCTGGTGCCATGGGCGGCGCGGGAGCGCGCGGTCGCGGCCAGGAGGGCGAGGAGGACCTCGAGCACGAGACCCCCGACTACCTCAAGGGCGACCACGGCTTCTTCGACGACGAGCTGCCGAAGGTGGCCCCTCCGGTCTTCGGTGACTGGAACCAGAAGTAGGCCCTAACAGAACAGGAACCGCGGGCGGCACCAGGCAACGGGTGCCGCCCGCGCAAGGCTGGGGAGCAGTCGTGAAGATCGAGTTGTCGAAGCAGGCGTTCTACGAGGCGTGGAAGCACTTCAAGCTCGGCACCAAGCCGATCGTGCTGAACGTGCTCTCGGAAGGCGTCCTGCAGTCCGAGCGCCGCGCGGCCGAGCAGCGCGCCTGGGACGAGCTTCGCCGTATCGGTTTCGGTGACCGGGACCGCGAAGACGACATCTACGGCCTGTTTCTGCCCTTGCACCGCTACGAGCGGGCGTTCGACGTGACCTTCCGCCGGCTCGTCGACGGTGAGCAGCGCAAGCTGAGCGGCATGGTCGCCAACGTCCGCGCCAACGCGACGCTGGCCGTGCAGACCGAGGACAGCGTGCAGTTGCAGGCCCTGCCCGCCGACTCGATGGTGCGGGCGTTGCTCAGCGTCCTGCCCGACCTCAAGGCAGGGGCGGGGCGTGCGGTGTCGCTGCGCAGCGCGCAGCTCGAGAAGGCCGCGAAGGAGGCGGGCAAGTCCGACCTGGCGATGGCCGAGGGCCTGGCCCGCAACGGCGTCCGCCGCGACGACGCCCGCGCCCTCATCGACATGGCCGGCGGCATGCGCACGTCCTTCGCGCAGTTCGGCGCCGCCGTCATGGACGGCCACGGCAAGCGGGCCCGGGGCGCGGTCGTCACGAACTGCTTCGCCAACGCCAAGGGCTGGTACTTCATGGAGGAGAGCCGGCGCAGCGGCGAACCGTGGACGACGATCGCCCCGATCGACAAGGCCAAGCTCGCCCCGCGCATCCAGGACCTGCTGAAGACCATCCCGCGCGACTGAGCGGACGCACGATCGACGCCCACCGGGCGGCTGACGGGAACAACTCGTCGGCCGCCCGGTGTCGCATGCCGGCACATCGGAGACGAACGAGAGCAGCGATGGCCCTGCGACGCCGCTGGCGCGGCTTTGCGCACCAGGCTGGCTTCTGAGGCGCAGGGAGGCCTTTGGGGCACCATCGAAGCCATCAGAACGGCTACAGCGCCGCGGTTTCACACCTGCCCCAGCAGCAGAGAGCCACAAGGGCACCACCACACCCACAACGGCCGACCTGGCACAGCAGGGCCGAATGGTGCGCGTATGGAAAGCCATTCGGCCTATCGGACTCACCATCCGAAGTAGCAGCGGCCACAGCGAAAGGGACGAACGCCGAACCCGAGGTGAGCCCGCCCGCGCATGGTCGTCCGCCCCGCAAGCTGGCGCGATCCTGCCGTGCGGCACCTCACCCGTGCCCGCTGCAGCGACGCCGTAGCCCCGTTCGGCGAGGCCGTTGCTCCGAGTGGAGTACGTCACCGGAGGTCACCGGCGCTACGCGCGGTGACGCGCTCCGTCGCAGTCGAGTGCCGCCTCCGCGGGGCACTCGGACACCCGGTTACCGGCCGGTAGAGGAGCGGTTCGAAGGCGCTGAACCGATGCCCGAGCCACCCGCGAACCGGCGCCTGCGGGAGGCTCGGACGGAGGTCTTCGTCACTCGTCCTCATGCGCGCCGCGGAGCCCGACCTGACCTGCGATGACACCCCCAGCGTCGCTCAACTGCCCGGAAATCGGACACATCGGAACAGTTTTGGCTGAGATTAGTGCACTTCAGCGGCTTTGTTGGTAGTACTTGCAGCGGCCCCGTGCTCGTGCGTGCCGTGTACGAGTGGTCCTGGAGGGCCAGGCGGCGGAACCCCCGGTGAACCTCGCTCACAAAAGTCGGACCCGCGTGGAACCCGGCCGGGCAGGCTCGGTACCGTCGCCGCACCGATCAAGAGAAACCCCACATCACGGAGGACATGGTGGCCCTTCCCCAGCTGACCGAGGAGCAGCGGGCAGCAGCTTTGGAAAAGGCGGCTGCCGCCCGTCGCGCCCGAGCTGAGCTCAAGGAGCGCCTCAAGCGAGGCGGAACCAGCCTGGCCCAGGTCCTGCAGGACGCCGACGAGAACGAGGTCTTGGGCAAGATGAAGGTCTCCGCCCTTCTCGAGGCCCTGCCCGGCGTCGGCAAGGTGCGCGCTCAGCAGATCATGGAGCGGCTGGAGATCGCCAACAGCCGTCGGCTGCGTGGCCTTGGTGAGCGGCAGCGCAAGGCGCTGCTCGCCGAGTTCAGCGGCGAGTGATCGACGCGAAAACCGGCGTTGAGCCGGGGCCCACCCATCAGGGTCGGCCTCGGCTCACCGTCGTTTCCGGGCCTTCCGGCGTCGGCAAGTCCAGCGTGCTGAACGAGCTGCGCAGGCAGGCACCCGAGGTGTTCTTCAGCGTCTCGGCCACCACCAGACCGCCTCGGGCCGGTGAGATCGACGGCGTGCACTACCACTTCGTCGACACCGCGGAGTTCGAGCGGATGGTGGCCGCGGGCGAGATGCTCGAGCACGCCCGCTACGCGGGCAACCTCTACGGGACCCCGCGCGGGCCGGTCGAGGCCGCGCTGGCCGCGGGCCGGGCGGCGGTGCTGGAGATCGAGCTGCAGGGCGCCCGCCAGGTGCGCCGGGCGATGCCCGAGGCGCAGTTGGTGATGCTGCTGCCGCCGTCGTGGGAGGTGCTGGTGGAGCGGCTGACCGGCCGCGGCACCGAGGACCCCGAGGTGGTGCGCAAGCGCCTGGAGACCGCGCGCGAGGAGCTCGCCGCCGAGTCCGAGTTCGACGCGACCGTGGTCAACGCCGACGTGCGGTCGGCGACCAGCGAATTGATAGGATTGGTGGTCGGCCGCCAACGGTGAGACCGTTCGACGCGGACCGGGGCGACCCGGTTCGCGCCGACGCGCAGCCGGACGGGGGCGGTCGGACGGCTGCCGCCGAGCGGACCACGCCCAGCGAGCCCGGCCCGCCAGGACCGGCCCCGGCCGGGCCTGGAGCCGGTCGGCACTGCCGGACGCCCGCCGCGCCCGTCGGCGCACAAGCCCGGCACCGGCACCGGTGCCCGTTCATTCACGAGGAGCAGGAGCCACTCACGTGAGCACCCCCAACGCTCTGGCTGCGTTCAACAGCAGCCCGTCGCTCAACGCCCCGGAGGGCATCACCAACCCGCCGATCGACGACCTGCTCGAGCAGGTCAGCTCGAAGTACGCGCTGGTGATCTACTCCGCCAAGCGCGCGCGGCAGATCAACGACTACTACGCGCAGCTCGGCGAGGGCCTGCTGGAGTACGTCGGCCCGCTGGTCGAGCCGGGCCCGCGGGAGAAGCCGCTGTCGATCGCGCTGCGCGAGATCCACGCCGGCGTGCTCGAGCACACCGAAGGCGAATGACGACCCCGCGCGCCGAGGACCGCCCGCCGCGGGTGGTCCTCGGCGTCGGTGGCGGCATCGCCGCCTACAAGGCGTGCGAGGTGCTGCGTCGGCTCACCGAGTCCGGGCACCACGTGCGGGTGGTCCCGACCGAGGCGGCGTTGCGCTTCGTCGGCGCCGCCACCTTCGAGGCGCTGTCCGGGCAGCCCGTGCAGACCGGTGTCTTCACCGACGTCGAGCAGGTGCCGCACGTCCGGCTCGGCCAGGAGGCCGACCTGGTCGTGGTCGCCCCGGCGACCGCCGACCTGATGGCCCGCGCCGCCCACGGCATGGCCGACGACCTGCTGACCTCCACTCTGCTCACCGCACGGTGTCCGGTGCTGATGGTGCCCGCGATGCACACCGAGATGTGGGAGCACGCCGCGACCCGCGACAACGTCGCCCTGCTGCGCAGCAGGGGCGTCGTGGTGGCCGAGCCCGACAGCGGGCGGCTCACCGGCGCCGACACCGGCAAGGGCCGGCTGCCCGACCCGGCCGAGATCGTCGACCTCGCCCGGCTCCTGCTGGCCGAGCCCGCCGCGCTGCCCCACGACCTGGCGGGCCGCCGCGTGGTCGTCTCGGCCGGTGGCAACCGCGAGCCGCTGGACCCGGTGCGCTACCTGGGCAACCGCTCGTCGGGGCGCCAGGGCTACGCGCTGGCCCGGGTCGCCGCGCACCGCGGTGCCGACGTCACGCTTGTGGCGGCCTACACCGCCGACCTGGCGCCACCCGCCGGGGTGCGGGTGGTCAGGGCGGGTACGGCCC
Source organism: Saccharopolyspora erythraea NRRL 2338 (assembly GCF_000062885.1). Lineage (NCBI taxonomy): Bacteria > Bacillati > Actinomycetota > Actinomycetes > Pseudonocardiales > Pseudonocardiaceae > Saccharopolyspora > Saccharopolyspora erythraea. The sequence continues at coordinate 2,286,978 of NC_009142.1, forward strand.
AGGAGATGCGCGCGGCGCTGCTGGCCGAGTCCGACGGTGCCGACGCGGTGGTGATGGCGGCCGCGGTCGCCGACTTCCGGCCGGAGTCGCTGGCCGAGCACAAGATCAAGAAGTCCGACCAGGACCCGGACCCGGTCAAGCTGACCCGCAATCCCGACATCCTCGCCGAGCTGGTGCAGGCACGCCGGGACGGGCGGCTGCGGGTGCCGGTGATCGTCGGGTTCGCCGCCGAGACCGGTGACCCCGGCACCACGGTCCTCGACTACGGTCGCGCGAAGCTCGCCCGCAAGGCCTGCGACCTGCTGGTCGTCAACGCCGTCGGCGAAGGCGGCGCCTTCGAGGGCGAGGACAACGGGGGCTGGCTGCTCGCCGCCGACGGCGCCGAGAGCCCGATCCGCCACGGCTCCAAGTCGCTGCTAGCGTCCACATTGTGGGATGCGGTGAGCCTGCGGCTGGGGCGACAGTAACCTCGAAGCCAAATCTTCAGAGCATTTCCCGCCGCACCGCACCGGCGGCGTAGTCTTCGAACCATCCAGGGAGAGTTGTGAGTCAGCAGCATGACCTGCGCGGAGCCGGCCGCAGGTTGTTCACCAGTGAGTCCGTGACCGAAGGGCACCCGGACAAGATCTGCGACGCGATCAGCGACTCGATCCTGGACGCCCTGCTCGCCCAGGACCCGCGGTCCCGGGTGGCGGTGGAGACGCTGGTCACCACCGGCCAGGTGCACGTGGCCGGCGAGGTGACCACCGAGGCCTACGCCGACATCCCGACGATCGTGCGGGACAAGATCCTGGAGATCGGCTACGACTCCTCCGCCAAGGGCTTCGACGGCAACTCCTGCGGCGTCAACATCGCCATCGGCGCCCAGTCGCCCGACATCGCCCAGGGCGTCGACACCGGCTACGAGACCCGTGTCGAGGGCGTCATCGACGAGATCGCCAAGCAGGGCGCGGGCGACCAGGGCCTGATGTTCGGCTACGCCTGCGACGACACCCCGGAGTACATGCCGCTGCCGATCGCGCTGGCGCACCGGCTGTCGCGGCGGCTGACCAAGGTCCGCAAGGACGGCGTGCTGCCGTACCTGCGCCCGGACGGCAAGACCCAGGTCACCATCGAGTACGCCGGTGACCAGGCGGTCCGGCTCGACACCGTGGTGGTCTCCAGCCAGCACGCCGCCGACATCGACCTCGACAAGATGCTCGGCGTCGACGTGCGCGAGCAGGTCGTGGGCCCGGAGGTCGACGGCCTGGACATCGACACCTCCGACGTCCGCCTGCTGGTCAACCCGACCGGCCGCTTCGTGGTCGGCGGCCCGATGGGCGACGCCGGCCTGACCGGCCGCAAGATCATCGTCGACACCTACGGCGGCATGGCCCGCCACGGCGGCGGCGCCTTCTCCGGCAAGGACCCGTCGAAGGTGGACCGCTCGGCGGCCTACGCGACCCGCTGGGTGGCCAAGAACGCGGTCGCCGCCGGTCTGGCCAGCCGCATCGAAGTGCAGGTGGCCTACGCCATCGGCGCCGCGGCCCCGGTCGGCCTGTTCGTGGAGACCTTCGGCACCGAGAACGTCGACCCGGCCCGCATCCAGTCGGCGATCAACGAGGTCTTCGACCTGCGCCCGGCCGCGATCATCCGCGACCTGGACCTGCTGCGTCCGATCTACGCGCCGACGGCCGCCTACGGCCACTTCGGGCGCCCGGACCTGGACCTGCCGTGGGAGCGCACCGACCGCGCGGAGGCGCTGAAGTCGGCCGCCAACGCCTGAGCCGTTCCCGACGCCGACCGCGGGCGGGTGGTACCGGGAGACCGGTCGCCACCCGCCCGCGGTCGTTGTACGGGCAGTCGTCAGGCGGTGCCCATGGTCTGGGCGATCCAGTCGGCGTGCGCGACGACGCTGGTGTAGCCGGCCCAGCCGCTGCCCGCGGGCTGGTGGCCGATGGCGCAGACACCGCCCTGCACGATCCGGCCGGTGGCCGGGCTCTTGACCAGCACCGGGCCGCCGGAGTCGCCGCCGGCGACGCTGCCGTCGGTGTCGGTGCACAGCACCGGGGTGGCGAGGTTGTCCAGCTCGCAGGTGGCGTCGCTGACGGTGCCGTCGGCGTACTTGAGGTTCTCCGGCAGCGGGCCCGACCAGTCCGGCTTCTCCGAGCCCCAGCCCATCACGGTGGCGGCCTGGCCGTCGGCCAGGTCCTCGGCGGTGGCCAGCGGGGAGTACTCGGTGTGCACCTCCCTGTCGAGTTTGAGCAGTGCGATGTCGCTGGTGGGCCAGTCGTAGTCGGGGTGGATGAAGACCTCCGACACCCCCGCCTCGGTGCCGCCGCTGCTGCGTTGCAGCGAGCCGACGCGCACCGAGAAGTCGCCGCCGCCCTCGACGCAGTGCGCGGCGGTGATCACCCAGGTGCCGGCCACGATGGACGAGGTGCAGGTGAACGAGCCGCCGTTGTGCAGCGCCGAGATCCACGGCGTCTCGGTCCGCACCTCACCGCCGCCCACGATGTAGGTGCCGGGCTCGTCGGCACCGGCCGTCGCGGTGGTGGCCAGCGCCGTGGCGCAGGCCATCGCCGCCACGCCCAGCACCGCCGCGGATTCGCGCCAGGTTCCCATGGTCATCCCCTCCGGAAGAAACAGCGATCGCCGCACAGGCAAAGCGCGGAATGGGAAGAATGATGTCCTCGGGCGCTGCCGGCCCCACACCGCCGAACGGCCGCTGCGGAAAATGGCGATTAATTGGGAACGAATCGGGAAATCAATTCCGCGGGCCGCATTTTCCGGCGAACGGAGCAATTCACCGGCAGGTTCGGCGGAGTCCGGGTTAGGCTGTGCTGGTGGAACCGCTCCTGGCGGAACGCACCTTCACCCCGTACGGGCCGTCGCACTGGGTGCTGATGGGCCTGATCGTCGTGGGATCGGTGGCGCTGGCGGTGCTGGGCCACCACTGGGGCCGCACCGCCGCGGCCCGGTGGTTCGCCCGCGGGTTCGCGCTGGCGATGCTGGCGTTCCTGGTCCCGATGCTGGTCTACCGGCATCTGCCTGCGCAGTGGGACGTCGAGGTGTCGCTGCCGCTGCACCTGTGCGACCTGGCGTGGATGACCGCGGTCTACGCGCTGTGGACGCGCAGCCAGTGGGCCTACGCGCTGACCTACTACTGGGGTCTCACGCTGACCCCGCAGGCCATGATCACCCCGGCGCTGGACGCCCCCGACTTCCCGCACCTGGATTTCATCGACTTCTGGGCGCAGCACCTGGTGGTGGTGTGGGCGGCGGCATTCCTCACCTGGGGAATGGACATGCGCCCGGAATGGCGCGACTACTGGCGGTCGGTGGCGGTCACCTTCGCGTGGGGTGTCGTGGTCCTGGTTTTCAACGAATCGGCGGGCACCAATTACGGTTTCCTCAACAGCAAACCGGAGAACCCGTCGCTGCTGGACCTGATGGGCGGCTGGCCCTGGTACCTGGGGGTCGAGATCGTGGTGGGGATGGCGGCCTGGGCGCTGGTGACCTGGCCGTGGACGCGGCAGCGGGTTCAGGGCATGGCGAAGCCCTGCTGACGCCACGCCTCGTAGACGGCGATGGCCGCGGAGTTGGCGAGGTTGAGCGAGCGGTTGCCGGGCAGCATGGGGATCCGCAGCGGCGTGACGTAGTCGGCTTCCAGCAGTTCCGGGGGCAGCCCGACCGACTCCGGCCCGAACATCAGCACGTCGCCGGGGCGGTAGGACACCGTTTCGTAGGAGCGGGTGGCCGACGAGCTGAACGCGAACACCCGGTCCGGGCGCAGTGCCGTCCACGCCGCGTCCAGGTCCGGGTGCACGTGCAGGGCGGCGCGGTCGTGGTAGTCCAGCCCCGCCCTGCGCAGCTTCGCGTCGTCCACGGAGAACCCCAGCGGCTCGATCAGGTGCAGGGCGGCGCCGGAGCCGGCGGCCATGCGGATCGCGTTCCCGGTGTTGCCCGGGATCTCGGGGTGGTAGAAGACGACGTGGAACACGCGGGTCCTTTCAGAATGCCGGTCTGTGAACGCACGCTGCGCGGCGGTGCGGGTTGCGGGGTGCGCCAAGCGGCTGCGCCGCTTCACCGATCACAGACAGCCTTTCAAGTTCCGGAGCTTGCCGGAATGGTAATGACCCGCCGTGACCGCCCTGGCGGGGATCACACGAGTCCGCCCGTGGCCTGCACGGCGTGCCCGCCGCCGATGTTGAGCTGCCGAAGGCACGTGCCGTGGCGCAGCGCGATCTCGGTCATGAACGCGGCCAGGCGCCGCACGGCGTCCTCGTAGACGCCGACGTCGGTGATCTGCGAGCCGATGTGGCAGTGCAGGCCGACGAGTTCGAGCCGGGGCTGCCGCCGGACGCGTTCGACCGCCTCGGCGGCGCGGCCCAGCGGGAACCCGAACTTCTGGTCGTCGACGCCGGTGGTCACCGCGCGGTGCGTGTGGCCGTCGACGCCCGGGGTGACACAGCACGTCTTGGCGGCGGGTGGCCGGCGCGCCCAGCCGGTCGATCTCGTCGAGCGGGTCGAGCACCACGCGCCCGACGCCCGCGGTGAGCGCCGCGCGCAGCTCGCGGTCCGGTTTGGCGTTGCCGTGCAACAGGATCCGTCGAGCCGGCCCGCCGGCGGCCAGGGCGGTGGCGAGCTCCCCGGACGAGCACACGTCGAGCGACAGGCCTCGCCCGCCACCAGCGCGGCCATCTCGCGGCACTGGAAAGCCCTGCCCGCGTAGGCGATCTCGGCGCCGGGCAGCGCCGCCTGGTAGGCGCGGCAGCGCGCCCGGACGGTGGCGGGGTCCACGACGTAGCCGGGCGTGTCGAAGGTCTCGGCCAGGTGCGCCGGGGAGGCACCACCGATGGTGATGTCGCCGTCGGGCAGCGCCGTCGGTGCGGTCCGACCAGATCCGCTCGTCCAGTCGCGTCGGCAAACAGATCCGCAGGCTCGGGATCAGCTCGGCGAGGGTCACGGGATCTTTCCCTTCGGCTGGCGGGAAGTCCGTCCCACCCAGACCTACTCGCGGCGCCGCCGCCGCGGCGCCGTCCGGGTGGGTTCCTGACGGCGCCCGCGCCGGTTCTGACGTGCCCTTGACGTCGCGCCCGGCCGCGTCGGCGCGGTCTGGTAGAGAAGAGGCATGGCAGGCGGGGACACGCGGAAGGGGGCGAAGGCGGAGCGGACCGCGGCCCCGCACCTGCCCGTGGCGCGCGTGCTGGTCGAGGTCCCGCTGCCCGCCCACCTGGACCGCCCGTTCGACTACCTGCTGCCCGACCGGCTGGACGGGGCCGCGGTGCCCGGTTGCAGGGTCCGGGTGCGCTTCAGCGGCAAGCTCGTGGATGGTTTCCTGCTGGAGCGGCGGGAGAGCTCGGACTTCAAGGGCAGCCTGCTGTGGGTCGAGCGTGTGCACTCGCCGGAGCCGGTGCTCTCGCCCGAGCTGCTGGAGCTGGCCCGCGCGGTCGCCGCCCGTTACGGCGGCATGCTCAGCGACGTGGTGCGGCTGGCGATCCCGCCCCGGCAGGCCAAGGTCGAGAAGGAGGCGCCCAGCGAACCGGTGCCGCCGCCCGCCCGCCCCTCCGGAGAGGCGTGGGCCGTCTACCAGCACGGCGGGTCGTTCCTGGACGCCGTGCACGCGGGGCGGACCGCCAGGGCGGTTTGGCAGGCGCTGCCGGGGGAGGACTGGCCGACCCGACTCGCCGAAGCCGCGGCGACCGCCGCCTCGGCGGGACGCGGCGCGGTGATCGTCGTACCCGACCACCGCGACGTCCAGCGCCTGCACGCGGCCTGCGCCGAGCTGGTCGGCGACGACGGTGTGGTCGCGCTGGTGTCGGACCTCGGCCCGGCGGAGCGCTACCGGCGGTGGCTGTCGGTGCTGCGGGGCAGGACGCGGGTGGTCGTGGGTACCCGGGCGGCGATGTTCGCGCCGGTGCGGGACCTGGGCCTGGCGGTGGTCTGGGACGACGGCGACGACCTGCACAGCTACCCGCAGGTCCCGTACCCGCACGCCCGCGACGTGCTCACCCACCGCGCGCACGCGAGCGGTGCGGCGCTGGTCGTCGGCGGGTTCGCGCGCACGGCCGAGGCCGCGCTGCTCGTGCAGTCGGGATGGGCGCGCGAGATCGTCGCGCACCGCGACCAGGTGCGCGCCGCGGCCCCTCGGGTGACCGCGATCGGCGAGGACGACACCCAGCTCGCGCGCGATCCCGCGGCCCGCGCTGCGCGGCTGCCGTCGGTGGCCTTCGAGGCCGCGCGCGCCGCGTTGCGCGCCGGTGCGCCGGTGCTGGTGCAGGTCCCGCGGCGCGGTTACGTGCCCGCGCTCGCGTGCGGTGACTGCCGGGAGAGCGCGCGGTGCCGCCGCTGCGCCGGGCCGCTGGCGCTGCCCGGCGGCACCGAGGACGGCGCGCCGAAACCGGCCGCCTGCCGCTGGTGCGGTGCCGCCGAAGCGGCGTTCCGCTGCCCTTCCTGCGGATCGCGGCGCCTGCGCGCGGTCGCGGTGGGCGCGGGCCGGACCGCCGAGGAGCTCGGCCGGGCGTTCAGCGGCGTCGCGGTGCGCACCTCCGGCGGAGGAGAGGTGCTGGAGTCGGTGCCCGCCGGGCCCGCGCTGGTCGTCTGCACGCCCGGCGCGGAACCGGTCGCGGAGGGCGGCTACGGCGCCGCGCTGCTCCTGGACGGCCGGACGCTGCTGTCGCGTCCGGAGCTGCGCGCCTCCGAGCAGGCGTTGCGGTTGTGGTTCGCGGCGGCGGGGATGGTGCGTCCGGCAAAGGACGGCGGACGGGTCGTGGTCATGGCCGACTCGTCGTTGCAGCAGGTCCAGGCGCTGGTGCGCTGGGACCCCGCCTGGTTCGCCGCGCTGGAGCTGGCGGGCCGGGAGGAGCTGGGCTTCCCGCCGGCCAAGCGGGTGGCGGCGGTCGACGGCACCCCGGAGGCGATCGAGTCGTTGCTGGAGGTCGTCGAGATGCCCGCCACCGGCGAGGTGCTGGGACCGGTGCCGATCGGCGAGGTCGACGAGGAAGGCAACTCCGAGCGCGAGCGCGTGCTCGTCCGCGTGGAACGCACCGAGGGCAGGGCGCTGGCGACCGCCCTGCACGAGGCGCAGGCCGTGCGCGCCGCGCGCAAGGCGGCCGAGCTGCAGGTGCGGCTGGACCCGCTCGAACTGCTGTGAGCAGGCGGGCCGCTCGGCACATGTGCGTGTGCCGAGCCACCTCTGCGCATGCCCCGCGAGCCACGCGCTGCGTCCCGGTCCGTGCTGGCAGGTGTGCCACGGGCCGGTGCCGGGTCAGTAGCGGTACACCTGGGCCTGCGCGGCTGCGCTGGGCTGCTCGGACACCGAGGCAGGCGCGGACACCCGGTTCGGGTCGCCGTCGGAGGTGTAGCGGCGTTCCGGATCGGCAGCGAGCTTGTCGAGCCACGCGGTCGAGCCGTACCCGGCCTCCTGGCCACCCGGTCCCTGCGAGCGGACGCGCGGGATGTTGGCCGGGTCGAAGTCGGCCGACCAGGGCGACGGCGCCGGGTTCGAGCCGACCAGCATCACGCTGTCGTGGTGGTAGGTGACGCCGTCCGCGGAACCGTCCGCGGCGAGCTTCTCGTCGTCGGGATGCACCCCGAGCGGCAGTGCCAGCGAGCGAACCACCAGGCCCGGCACCGCGTCGGTGATCACCCGCTGCATGCCGGCGATCTGCTGCTGGGCCTGCGCCCCGGAGACCTGGCCCAGGTTCGGGTGGTCGAGGGTGTGGTTGCCGATCTCGAAACCGTTGTCGTGCAACCACTTCAGGCCGCGCGCACCGGTCGGCTCCTCGAACGGCGGGTTGAAGACGTAGAAGGTCGCCACCGGGCGGAACCCGGGGTGGGCCGCGGCGACCTCGAGCAGGATGCTCACCGCGGTGCCCGGTGCGGGACGCCCCGAACCGTCCGAAGTGAACTGCGTAACCGAACCGTCGTCGAAGGTGAGCACGACGGGATGGGTGCCCGCCGGGATGTCGAACCGGCCGCTCGCGTACTCGGTGGCGGTGACCGGAACGTAGCCCTCCGCGGCCAGCCTTTCCAGCTCGGCCCGGAAATCGGCCGGCGTCCGGTCGTAGACGCTTTCCGGCACGTCGGTGATGCGGTGGTACATCAGCACCGGCACGTCACCGAGTTCGTTGGCCCGCACCGATTCCGGCGCCGGGGGCGGCGGTGGCGGAGCGGGTGCCGGGGGTTTCGGCGGCGGTGGGGGGACGACCGCGGCATCGGTCGCCGAACCCGTCGTGCAGGAAGCCGCGCACAGCGCGGCGATCAGGAGGGTCGCCGTCGCGGCGACGCCGGAGCGCGGTCTTGGCCACATCGCGTGCATCCCGTCGGTCAGCCTGATGGATCAAAGCGGCTTCGCCCCCGTCACCGTAGAGAGCCGGAGTCGTCATGTGGATACTCCATGTGGTTAATTGATCTTTAAGTTGTCACCTGAGAGAGTGGTACCGCAGGTCATCTTCGACCGAGCGTGAAAACTCTTGCCAGCCGTACGAATTCGCCCAAGTCGGGGAGGCGAAAGCGGTGACGGATGCTGCGCCCGAAGAGGCGTCAACGTTGCGAACCGGAGTCAGGGCCTTTCTGGCCGACATGCCGAGATGGGTAGCGGTCGCGGTCGGCACCGTGGTGGTGCTGGTGGCCGGTTACCTGCTGCTGTGGCTGACGTCCACTGAGGACGTCGAGGTGCGCGGACTTCCCCAGCACCCGCTGCGGTCCGACGAGGCCGCCCGGTCGATCCGGATCCAGGCGGGGTCCACCGACGGGGTCAGGGTGCTGATCGACGACCGCGAGGTCCCCACCGATGAACAGCGCGGAACGATCGGGTTGCGGACCGCCGCGCTGCCCGACGGCCCGCACCAGCTGCAAGTCGTCACCCCCTCGGTGATCGGGTCGAGCACGACGACCCGCGAGTTCACAGTGGACAGCACACCGCCGGTGCTGCGGGTCGACGACTCGCTGCGCCCGGAGTCGCCTGGCAAACCGGTCACGGTGACCGGTACCGCCGAGGGCGCCGACACGGTCACGGTCGCGGGCAAGCCCACCCAGGTCGTCAACGGCGCGTTCTCCGCGGTCGTCGAGCGGCCCGACCGCGAGGTGCAGGTCGTGGCCTCGGACCTGGCGGGCAACCGGACCGAGAAGACGATGACCGTGCACATCCGCCACCCCGGCATGCGCGCCGTGCACATGACGGGCCTGGCTTGGACCAGCGCCACGCTGCGCGAGCCGGTGCTGGAGATGGCGCGGCAGGGCCGCATCGACACCGTCGAGCTCGACATCAAGGACGAGAGCGGCGAGGTCCCCTACGACTCCGCGGTGCCCATGGCCAACCAGATCGGCGCGGTCAAGGGCTACTACAACGCCCGCCAGGCCGTCGACCAGCTGCACGGCATGGGTGTGCGGGTGGTCGGCAGGCTCGTGGCGTTCAAGGACCCGATCCTCGGCGAGGCGTCGTGGCGCGGCGGCCACCCGGAGCGGGTCGTGCAGACCGCGGGCGGGCAGCCCTGGACCGGCGGCTACGGCGGCTTCGCGTTCACCAACTTCGCCGACCCGGTGGTGCGCCAGTACAACATCGACATCGCCACCGAGGCCGCCTCGCTCGGCTTCGACGACGTCCTCTACGACTATGTCCGGCGGCCGGACGGGGCGATCGAGCAGATGCGCTTCCCCGGCCTGACGACCACGCCGGAGGCGGGCATCGCCGACTTCCTGCGCCAGACCCAGCCGGCCGTGCGCTCCCGCGGCGCGCTGCTGGGCGCGTCGGTGTTCGGGATCTCGGTGAACCGGCCGACCCAGATCGCCCAGGACATCAGGCAGATGGCCCAGTACACCGACTACATCGCGCCGATGGTGTACCCGTCGCACTGGGGACCGGGCGAGTTCGGCGTGGCCGACCCCGACACCCAGCCCTACGAGATCGTGCGCAACTCGCTGGCCGAGTTCGCCAAGGCGGTCGAGGGCACCGACGTGCAGATCATCCCGTGGCTGCAGGACTTCAGCCTCGGCGCCTCCTACGGCCCGGCCGAGGTGGCCGCCCAGATCAGGGCGGCAGGCGACGGCGGCATGCCGTCGTTCCTGCTGTGGGCGGCGAACTGCCGCTACCACGACCAGGCGCTCGCGCCGGCGGGTTAGCCGTCGACCTGAGCACTTCCCCCGTGGCAGGCCGCGGGGGAAGTGCTCAGGTGTGCGATCAGCTCCGGTACTTGTCCCCGCCGAAACGCTCAAGCGCCGACCGCATTGCCGACAGCGATCCGGCACGCTTCGCGATGTCGGTCCAGCCGGAGTGCGGCTATCACGTGGCCTCCGCGGCCAAGGTGTACGCACTCCCGTCGGGAGCGGCCGCCACGCGGACGCTCTCCAACTCCTCCCAGCTCAGGCGAGAAGGACCGGTCCTTCCAGCGGAGCCATCGCCGGTCCACGACCGTCAGCCCGCCGGTGTCGACGATCAACGTGTCGTCGGCGCTCTTCTGGCTCTCCGCCGCGCCCACTGCTGCGCAGGTATCTCTTCGCCGAAGAGCCGTACCGCGAGCAGTATCGCGACGAACTGCGACCGCTCCGCCCAGCCACCCGCGCGCCCGCCGCACACGTGCATTCTGCCCGAGCTGAACGATTTCCCGGCTCGCTTCGGCATCATGGCTTGCAGGGGGCATCACCCCGTGCTCGCCGGACGTCTGCTCCGCCCGCACGGGCGCACCTGTTGTCTTCACCGTCGGTACTCGGCAGAGTATCCAGCGTCGTCGCTCGTTGGAGGTAACGATGGTGCTCGGGAGACAGGTCCGGCTCACGGTGGGTGTGCTGGCGACGTGCGCGCTGGTCGCGCCGGTGGCGCAGGCGGCGCCGGGCGGACCGCAGGCACCGCCCAAGCAGGCCGAGGCGGTCGGCTACGGCGGCGCGGTGTCCAGTGTCGACCCGGAAGCCACGCGGGCGGGCATCGAGGTGCTGCGCCGGGGCGGCACCGCGGCCGACGCCGCGGTGGCGGTCGCGGCGGCGCTCGGGGTGACCGAGCCCTACTCCGCCGGGGTCGGCGGTGGCGGGTACTTCGTGCACTACGACGCCCAGAGCGGCGCGGTGTCCACGATCGACGGCCGGGAGACCGCGCCTGCGTCGGCGCGCGAGGACATGTTCGTCGAGGGAGACAAGCCCATCCCGTTCGACGAAGCGGTCACCAGCGGCCTCGGCGTCGGCGTGCCGGGCACCCCGCTGACCTGGCAGGAGGCCCTCGACCGCTGGGGCCGCAAGGACCTCGGCGAGGTCCTGCGCCCCGCCGAGCGGCTGGCCCGCCGCGGCTTCGCGGTCGACGAGACCTTCCGGGCGCAGACCGAGAGCAACCAGGCGCGGTTCAGCGCCTTCCCCGCCACCCGCGACCTGTTCCTCCCCGGCGGAAAGCTGCCCGAGGTCGGCAGCACCATGCGGAACCCGGACCTCGCCGACACCTACAGCGCGCTCGCGAAGGATGGTGTCGACGCCCTCTACGGCGGTGAGATCGGCGCCGACGTGGTGCGGACCGTGCGCGCTCCGCAGGTCGACCCGGCCGCGGGCCGGGTGGTGCGGCCCGGCGGCATGACCGACGAGGACCTGCGCCGCTACCGGACCGTCGAGCAGGCGCCCTCCCACGTCGAGTACCGCGGCCTGGACGTCTACGGCATGGCGCCGTCCAGCTCGGGCGGCACGACGGTCGGCGAGGCGCTGAACATGCTGGAGCGCACCGACCTCTCCGGCGTCGACAAGACCGAGTACCTGCACCGGTTCCTGGAGTCGAGCAAGATCGGCTTCGCCGACCGCAACCGCTGGGTCGGCGACCCGGCCTTCAACGACGTCCCGACCAAGGAGTTGCTCTCCCAGGAGTTCGCCGACTCCCGCGAGTGCCTGATCACCCCCGACGCGGTGCTGCCGACGCCGGTCGCGCCCGGCGACCCGCGGGCACCGGAGCAGGGCTGCCAGGCTCGGCCCGCCGGCGGCGCCGAGCCCTACGAGGGCCCCAACACCACGCACCTGACGGTGGCTGACGCCAGCGGCGACGTCGTCTCCTACACCCTGACCATCGAGCAGACCGGCGGCAGCGGGATCGTCGTGCCGGGCCGCGGTTTCCTGCTCAACAACGAGCTGACCGACTTCTCCTTCACCCCGAGCCGGCCAGGGCAGCCGGACCCGAACCTGCCGGGCCCCGGCAAGCGGCCCCGCAGCTCGATGAGCCCGACCATCGTGCTGCAGGACGGCAAGCCGCTGCTGGCCGTCGGCAGCCCTGGCGGCGCCACGATCATCACCACTGTGCTGCAGGTGCTCACCGGGCGCGTCGACCGCGGCATGTCCCTTGTGGACGCCATCGCCGAGCCCCGGGCCTCGCAGCGCAACTCCGCCCAGACCGACGCGGAGGCGGCGTTCACCGCGCAGCCGGAGGCCGAGAAGCTGCGCGCCATCGGCCACCAGTTCAAGGACGGCGGCGAGCGCGGCGAGATCGGCGCCGCGACCGGCGTCGAGCGGCTGCCCGACGGCCGCTGGGTGGCCGCGGCCGAGCCCGAGCGCCGCGGCGGCGGGGCCGCCGCCGTCGTCGTCCCCGGGAGGTGATCGTCACGCCGCGGGCGTGAGCACTGCGTGGAGGACCCGCGGGTCCCCGGTCTCGGCGCCGGGCCCGCGGGTCCTTCGCGCAGGTGGCGGGCCCGCGGGGGCGACCGGGGAGCGCGCGGACCGGTCCGCCGTGGGCGGGTGGGCGACGCACTAGACTTCCGGGGTCCTGCCGTTGCCACAGCCAGGGGGCCCGCGTTGACCGTCCAGCCGATCCGACTATTCGGCGACCCGGTGCTTCGGACTCGCGCCGAGGAGGTCGTCGACTTCGACAAGGAGCTGCGCAACCTCGTCCAGGACCTCTGGGACACCATGGAGGACCAGGGCGGCGCCGGTATCGCCGCTCCCCAGCTCGGCGTCGGCCTGCGGGTGTTCACCTACCACTGCGACGGCTTCGCCGGGCACCTGGTGAACCCGACCTTCACCGCCGTGGACGAGGAGCTGCAGTTCGGCCCGGAGGGCTGCCTGTCGATCCCGGGCATGAGCTGGGACTGCGAGCGCTACCGCAACGTCGTCGCCCGCGGCTGGAACATGCACGGCGAGCCGGTGGAGATCGAGGGCACCGACCTGCTCGCGCGGTGCATCCAGCACGAGACCGACCACCTCGACGGGGTGCTGTTCGTCGACCGCCTCGACGAGCAGACCCGCAAGGCGGCGATGCGCGAGATCCGCGGTGCCGAGTGGTTCGACGGCAACGCGCCGGTGATCAAGGAGAGCCCGCACCCGCTGTTCGGGAGGGCACGCTGACATGCGCCTGGTCTTCGCCGGTACCCCCGAGCCCGCCGTCCCCTCGCTGCGGGCGCTGATCGAGTCCGCGAACCACGAGGTCGCGGCCGTGGTCACCCGGCCGGATGCCCCGGCCGGGCGCGGCCGCAAGCTGATGCGCTCACCGGTCGGCGCGCTCGCCGACGAGCACGGCATCGAGGTGCTCACCCCGGCCAAGGCCTCCGACCCCGAGTTCCTGGCGCGGCTGCGGGAGCTGGAGCCGGAGTGCTGCCCGGTGGTGGCCTACGGTGCGCTGCTGCGGCAGACTGCGCTGGACATCCCCGAGCACGGCTGGGTCAACCTGCACTTCTCGCTGCTGCCCGCGTGGCGGGGCGCGGCACCGGTGCAGGCCGCGATCAAGCACGGCGACCAGATCACCGGTGCAAGCACGTTCCGGCTGGTGCCCGAGCTCGACGCGGGCCCGGTCTACGGCGTGGTCACCGAGGAGGTCCGCGACACCGACACCTCCGGTGTGCTGCTGGAGCGGCTGTCGGTCTCCGGCGCCAAGCTGCTGGTGGCCACGCTCGACGGGATCGCCGACGGCACGCTGCGGGCCGAGGAGCAGCCTGCCGACGGCGTCAGCTACGCCCCCAAGGTCGAGGTCGAGGACGCCAGGGTCGACTTCACCGCCCCGGCGCGGGCCGTGGACCGGCTGGTCCGGTCGGTGACGCCGGACCCGGGCGCGTGGGCGTCGTTCCGCGACGAGCGGCTCAAGCTCGGTCCGGTGTCCATTGTGGATGAGGACCTCGGGCTGGCCCCCGGTGAGATCCGGGTCGAGCGCAGGCGGGTGCTGGCCGGGACCGGCAGCGCACCGGTGGCGCTGGGCGAGGTGCAGGCGCAGGGTAAGAAGCGGATGGCCGCCACGGACTGGGCACGTGGGAGCCGGATCGAGCAAGGAGAACGGCTGAAGTGACCGACCATCGTCCCCGCAGGCCCTCCCGGCCGCGAGGAACCCGCCCGCCGCGGCACCGGGGCGGCCCGGCCAGGCCGCCGGTCGAGGACCCGGCCCGCAGCGCGGCGCTGGAGACCCTACGCGCGGTGCGCGACCGGGACGCCTACGCCAACCTCGCGCTGCCCGCGCTGCTCAAGCAGCGCCGGATCAGCGGGCGGGACGCCGCGCTGGCCACCGAGCTGACCTACGGCGCGTGCCGGGCGCAGGGCCTGCTGGACGCGGTGATCGGCGAGTGCAGCGCCCGGCCGCTGGACGGGATCGACCCCGAGCTGCTGGACGCGCTGCGGCTGGGCGCCTACCAGCTCCTGCGCACCCGCATCCCGGCGCACGCCGCCGTGGCATCCACAGTGGACATCGTGCGCGCCGAGTCCGGCTCGCGGCAGGCGGGTTTCGCCAACGCGGTGCTGCGCAGGATCAGCGAGCGCGACGAGCAGGAGTGGATCGACCGGCTCGCTCCCGCGCGCGACGACGACCCGGTGGGCCATCTGGCGTTGCGCTACGCCCACCCGAGGTGGATCGCGCAGTCCTTCGCCGACGCGCTCGGCTCGGTCGGCGCGGAGCTGGAGGCGGCGCTGGCCGCCGACGACGCCCGGCCCGCGGTGCACCTGACCGCCCGGCCCGGCGAGATCAGCGCCGAGGAGCTGGCCGCCATCACCGGTGGCGACGAGGCCCCGTACTCGCCCTACGGCGTGCACCTCGACTCCGGCGCGGGCGATCCCGGCGACCTCGAACCGGTCCGGGAGGGCTTCGCCTCGGTGCAGGACGAGGGCAGCCAGCTCGTCGCGGTCGCGCTGAGCAGGGTCGAGGTGCAGGGCCCGGACCTGCGGTGGCTGGACCTGTGCGCCGGGCCCGGCGGCAAGGCGAACCTGCTCGGCTCCCTGGTCACGATGGACGGCGGCACGCTCGACGCCGTCGAGCAGGCGCCGCACCGCGCGGACCTGGTGCGCCGCAGCACCGACGGGCTGTCGGTCGAGGTCCACGTGGCCGACGGCCGCGACCCCGGACTGGAACCCGGCTACGACCGCGTGCTGGTCGACGCCCCGTGCACCGGACTCGGCGCGCTGCGCCGCCGCCCCGAGGCCCGCTGGCGCAGGCGTCCGGACGACGTGGCCGAGCTGGCCAAGCTGCAACGCGAGCTGCTGCTCTCGGCGGTGCGGCTGACCCGCGAGGGCGGGGTCGTGGCCTACGTCGTCTGCTCGCCGCACCTGTCGGAGACCGAGGGTGTCGTCTCCGACGTCGTCCGGCGCGCCGGGGTGGAGCAGCTCGACGCCCGGCCGTACTTCCCGGGCGTCCCGGACCTCGGCGACGGGCCCGCGGTGCAGCTCTGGCCGCACCGGCACGGCACCGACGCGATGTTCTGCGCGCTGCTGAGGGTGTGAGCGCGCCCCGGCGGCGGACGCCCTCGGCAGAACTGACCAGCAGGCCGGCCCGCGTGGCCGCACCCGGGAGGAACGAGATGCCGGAGCGACCGTCCGAAGCCGACTTCCGCGAGTGGCTCTCCGTCGCGGTGGCCGAGGCCCGCGCGGGCGCGGCCGAAGGCGGGATCCCGATCGGCGCGGCGCTGGTCGGCCGGGACGGCGAGGTGCTGGGGCGGGGGCACAACAGGCGGGTGCAGGACGGCGATCCGTCGGTGCACGGGGAGACCTCGGCGTTCCGCGCCGCGGGCAGGCAGCGCTCCTACGCCGGGACGACGATGGTCACCACGCTCTCGCCGTGCTGGTACTGCAGCGGTCTGGTCCGCCAGTTCGGCATCAGCCGGGTGGTGATCGGCGAGGCCCGCAACTTCCACGGCGGCCACGACTGGCTGGCCGAGCACGGCGTGGAGGTCGTCCTGCTCGACGACCCGGGCTGCGTCGAGATGATGGCCGACTTCATCGCGGCCAACCCGCGGCTGTGGCACGAGGACATCGGCGAGGACGAGGACTGAGGGTTTTCCGGAGGCGGTTCGCCTGGCGGTTCCGGTGGCGGAACCTCAGGCGTCCTCCGGCTCCGGGATCGCCGACATCATGCCGCCCGGCGGTCCTGCGCCGTGGGCCGCAGCGGCGGGCGACCGGACGCCGCCGTCCTGCCCGGGACATCGGTGCGGGGACCGGAGAGCCCGGTGTGCTCGTCGGAGTCGTCGGCGGTAGCGCCGCCGGGGTGTCCACCGCTGCTGGTGCGGTGCACGGTGTAGAGCAGACCGAGCCCCAGCAGCATCAGGCCGTGCGAGGCCACCCGCTCCACCGACACGACACCGGCCATCAGGTCGTGCAGCGAGAAGCCGGTCAGCACCACCAGGAACACGCTCAGCAGGGGCAGCATCCCGGACACCGCGCGGGTGCGGGCCGCGGCCCAGAGCAGCCCGGCACCGACGGCGAGGTTCCACGCGGTGCTCTCGTTGAACAGGTGGGCGCTCATGCCGTGGTGGGCGTGCGGACCGAGCCCGAGCATCTGCAGGGCGCCGAGCAGGAGCTGGGCCACCGCGACCACGGCCAGCGCGACGCGCGGCACCGCCCGGTGGCGCCGGCGCGGGGCGTGCGCGAGCACCGCGTCGACCAGGTCGGGGGTCGGGCTCGCGGGGCGGACCCGCAGCCCCCGGGTGAGCATCGCGGCCTTGGCCTGCCACGCCCGGCACGCGGCGCAGCTCTCCAGATGGGCGTCGACCTGCTCGTCGGGCGCGGTCCCGTCCTCGCCGTCCAGCCGCGCCGAGATCGAGATCCGGCAGCTTTCACAGTTCACACCCAGATTGTCGGACCCACCGCCCCCGGAGTTCCGGGGGGTGCGCTCTCACCCGGCTGGTCCGGAGCGGATCGGCAGCAGGTGCACCACGGCGCCGAACACCAGCCACGCCCCGGCGACGGTCAGCGCGAGCGGGCCGGCCGAGACCAGCACCGCCACGGCGATCAGCGCGCCCACGCCGGGCGACGGCCTGCGCGCCGGCCCTTCGGACGTCGTCGTGGTCGTGGCCCCACCTCGGTGCGGAACATCGGCGCGGCGGCTGATGTTGGACGTTCACGGTTCCGCACGGCACCTGCCGGCGCCGTGCGGTGCTCGTGTGACGATCACCCGCGCAGGCGGTGCGGACAACCGCATCCGGCACGCGGAACCACCGCAACCCGACAAGAGGGGGCCGAATGTCATCCACACCGGTCGAAGTGCGCCGCACCGGCAAGCACACCTTCACCGCGACCAACGACCGCGGCGCGGAGGTGACGATCGGGCGCGACGGCGCGCCCGGTGCCTTCACCCCGGGAGAGCTGCTGCTGGCGGCCATCGCGGGCTGCTCGGCGGTGACCAGCGAGAGCATGCTGATCCGCAGGCTCGGCGAGTCGGCCACGCTGGACGTGCACGCCGACCGCACCAAGACCGAGGAGGACCCGCACAAGTTCGCCGAGGTCCAGGTGCGCTTCGACGTCGACCTCAGCCCGATCGAGGACGCCGGGCAGCGCGCGAAGCTCGTCGACGCGGTGCAGCGGGCGATCGAGCGGCTGTGCACGGTGAGCCGGGCGGTCGAGGAGGGCACCCCGATCTCGCTCGAGCTGCCGCGCGACTGACCCCGGCCCCGCGGCCGCGAGAGGTGTGCGCGGACCGGCGTCCGGGCGAGACCGATCCGTCACAACCCGCCGGTACAGTCCTCGGCGCACCGCAGGCGCTCGGCGCCTCACCGCGAACGAGGAAGGCGGCACCCGTGAGCAAGGCCGTGACCGAATCGGACGAGCAGTCCGGTCTGCGCAGAGATCTCTCCGGCCGCCAGGTCGGGATGATCGCCGTCGGCGGTGCGATCGGTACCGGGCTGTTCCTCGGTTCGGGGCTGGCGATCTCGATCGCCGGTCCTGCGGTGATCATCGCCTACGCCGTGGCCGCGTTCGCCGCGCTCGCGCTGGCCTACGCGCTGGCCGAGATGATCGTGGTGCACCCGGAGGCGGGCGGCTTCGGCCCGATCGCGCAGCGCTACCTCGGCGGCCTGGCCGGTTTCGTGCAGCGGTGGATGTACTTCGCCGCGCAGGTGGTCAACATCGGCAGCGAGGTAGTCGCAGCCGGGCTCTACGTGCAGTTCTGGTACCCGCAGATGCCGCTGTGGCTGCCGGTGGTGGTGTTCTCGGCGGTCATGCTGGCGGTCAACGCCTCGGCGGTGCGCTACTTCGGCGAGTTCGAGTACTGGTTCGCCATGATCAAGGTAGTCACGATCGTGGTGTTCATCCTGCTCGGGCTGACCTACATCGTCTTCGGCCTGCCCGGACACGCCCCGGTCGGCGTGAGCGCGCTGACCGAGCACGACGGCTTCCTGCCCAACGGCATCGGCGCGGTGTGGCTGGCGCTGACCGTGGTCACCTTCTCCTACCTCGGCACCGAGGCCGTCGCGCTGACCGCGTCGGAGTCCCGCGATCCCGGCCGCGACGTCCCCCGCGCGGCGCGCGGCACCGTGCTGCGGCTGGCGCTGTTCTACGTCGTCGGCATGCTCGTGGTGGTCTCGATCCTGCCCTGGAACCAGGTGTCCACCGAGGACGACGTCACGCAGAGCCCGTTCGTCCGGCTCTTCGCGACGGCGGGCATCCCGGCCGCGGCGGGGATCATGAACTTCGTGGTGCTCACCGCGGCGCTTTCGGCGATGAACACCAACCTCTACGTCACCGCGCGGATGACCTACTCGCTGGCCAGGGACGGCTACGCGCCGAAGTGGTTCACCGGGCTCAGCGCCAACGGCGCGCCGCGCCGGGCGCTGCTGCTCTCGGCGGTGGGGCTGGCCCTTGCGGCGGCGATCTCGGTGTTCTCGCCGGAGACCGCGTTCCCGATGATGCTCGGGCTGGCGCTGTTCGGCGCGCTGATCGTGTGGCTGCTCATCCTGGCCACGCAGCTGGCGTTCCGCAGGCGGCGGGCGGCGGAGGGACTGCCGCCGTCGCCGGTGCGGCTGCCGGGAACGCCGGTGACGACCGTGCTGGTGATGGTGTTCGTGGCGGCCGTGCTGCTGACCACCCCGTTCACCGAGCAGTTCAACACCGCGTGGAAGGCGGGCGTGCCGTTCCTGCTGGTGCTGGTCGGGGCCTACTACGTGGTCCGGAAGCGGGCGGCGGCGAGGGGCTGACCCGCCGCGAAGGCCGGTGCCCGGGCGCCGGCGGCTGTGGCGGAAGAGGCGGGCGGGACCAGGTCCCGGCGCCGCCGGCAGGCACCGGAGGAGTGCCCGGGAAGCGGCATTTACACTCCCGCATGTGTCGAACCAGCCGATGATCGCGCCCTCCATCCTTTCCGCCGACTTCGCCCGCCTCGCCGACGAGATGGCCGCCGTCAACGGCGAGCCCGGCCACCGCGCCGACTGGCTGCACGTCGACGTGATGGACGCGCACTTCGTGCCGAACCTGACCCTCGGCCTGCCCGTGGTGAAGTCGCTGCTGAAGGCCACCGACATCCCGATCGACTGCCACCTGATGATCGAGGACCCCGACCGCTGGGCCCCCGGTTACGCCGAGGCGGGCGCCTACAACGTCACCGTGCACGTCGAGGCCGCCGAGGACCCGGTCATGCTGGCCAAGAACCTGCGCGCGGCGGGGGCCAAGGCGGGTCTGTCGATCAAGCCGAACACTCCGCTGGAGCCCTACGTCGAGGTGCTCAAGCACTACGACACCCTCCTGGTGATGTCGGTCGAGCCGGGCTTCGGCGGCCAGAGCTTCATCGCCGACGTGCTCACCAAGGTGCGCAAGGCCCGCGAGCTGGTCGACACCGGTCACCTCAACCTCGTCGTTGAGATCGACGGCGGCATCAACGCCGACACCATCGAGCAGGCCGCCGAGGCCGGTGTGGACTGCTTCGTGGCGGGCTCGGCCGTCTACGGCGCCGGGGACCCCGCCCAGGCGGTCGAGGCGCTGCGGGGCCAGGCGGCCCCGGCTTTCGCGAACGCGCACGCCGGGCTGTGAGCCCGGTGGGCGGGACGGGCTCGGAGGCGGCGCTGTCGTCGGCGATGCGCACCGCGATCGGCGCGGCCGAGGGCGTGCGCGGCACGACGAGCCCCAACCCGCCCGTCGGGTGCGTCGTGCTCGACGCCGCCGGTGCGGTCGCCGGGATCGGCGCGACCCGGCCGCCCGGCGGCCCGCACGCCGAGGTCGTCGCCCTGCGTGAAGCGGGCGAGCGGGCCAGGGGCGGCACGGCGGTGGTGACGCTGGAGCCCTGCTCGCACACCGGCCGCACCCCGCCCTGCACCGACGCGTTGCTCGCGGCCGGGGTCGCCCGCGTCGTGCACGCGGTCAGCGACCCGATGCCGGTCGCCGCGGGCGGCGCCGACATCCTGCGCGCGGCGGGCGTGGAGGTCCACAGCGGACTGCTCGCCGAGGAGGCCGAGTCCGGCCCGCTGCGCGCCTGGCTGCACTTCGCCCGGACCGGACGGCCGCACGTGACGTGGAAGTACGCGGCCACTTTGGACGGTCGCTCGGCGGCGGCCGACGGCACCAGCAAGTGGATCAGCTCCCCCGAGGCGCGCGCCGAGGTCCACGAGCTGCGGCGGCGGATGGACGCCGTCGTCGCGGGCACCGGCACCGTGCTGGCCGACGACCCGCAGCTGACCGCCCGGACGCCGGAGGGCGGCCTGCACGAGCACCAGCCGTTGCGCGTCGTGGTGGGGAACCGGCCCGTTCCGGCGGGAGCGCGCGTGCTCGACGACACCGCCGAGACGCTCCTGCTGCCGGCGTCCGATCCGGACACCGTGCTGGCCGAGCTCGCCGGCCGCGGTGCGGTGGACGTGCTGCTGGAGGGCGGGCCCGTGCTCGCCGGGGCCTTCGCCGCGGCCGGGCGGATCGACCGCGTGCTCGGCTACATCGCTCCCGCGCTGCTCGGTTCGGGCCGCGCGGCCCTCGGCGACGCCGGAGTGGGAAGTATCTCGCAGGCGTTCCGGTTGCACGTGGAGCAGGTCACGATGGTTGGCCCGGACGTGCGCGTCAGCGCCGTGCCGGTCGCGCAGGAGTAGGAGGAGCCCGTGTTCACCGGGATTGTGGAGGAGCTCGGCACCGTCACCGCCGCCGAGCCGCTGGCCGACGGCAGCCGCCTCACCGTGGCCGGCCCGGTGGTGACCTCGGATGCGGGCCACGGGGACTCGATCGCGGTCAACGGCGTGTGCCTGACCGTCGTGGACGTCCTCGAAGGAGCGTTCACGGTGGACGTCGTGGCCGAGACGCTGCGCCGGTCCTCGCTCAAGCACGTCGGCGTCGGCGACCGGGTCAACCTGGAGCGCGCGATGGCGCTCGGCGACCGGCTCGGCGGCCACATCGTGCAGGGCCACGTCGACGGCACGGCCGTGCTGCGCTCCGCCGAGGCCGACGGACTGACCCGCTTCGACCTGCCCGCGCGGCTCTCCCGCTACGTGGTGGAGAAGGGCTCGATCACCGTCGACGGCGTGTCGCTGACCGTGGTGGAGGCGGGCGAGGAGTCGTTCAGCGTCGCGCTGATCCCCACCACCAAGGAGCTCACCACGCTTGGCTTCCGGGCCCCTGGTGACGAGGTCAACATCGAGGTCGACGTGCTGGCCAAGCACGTGGAACGGCTCGCGCAGGCGCAGTTGGCGGACCTGGGCCGTGGAGCTTCCCCGCTTTCGGGGGACAATGGGGGCAGCAGGGGGCGGACGTGGTGAACCAGCACGAGGTGCACCCCGAAGGCAAGGGCACGAACACGGTGAGCACACACAAGTTCGACGACATCGAGCGCGCACTGGCCGACATCGCGGCCGGACGCCCGGTGATCGTCGTCGACGACGAGGACCGCGAGAACGAGGGCGACCTGATCTTCGCCGCCGAGATGGCGACGCCGGAGATGGTGGCGTTCATGGTCCGCTACACCTCCGGCTACATCTGCGTGGCGCTCACCGGCGAGGACTGCGACCGGCTCGACCTGCCGCCGATGTACCACTGGAACCAGGACCGCAAGGGCACCGCCTACACGGTCACCGTCGACGCGGCCGAGGGCGTCAGCACCGGCATCTCGGCGTCCGACCGCGCGCACACGCTCAAGGTCCTGGCCCACGCCGACTCCTCCGCCGACGACCTCAACCGACCGGGCCACGTGGTGCCGCTGCGGGCGCGCGACGGCGGTGTCCTGCGCCGCCCGGGCCACACCGAGGCGGCGGTGGACCTGTCCCGGCTCGCCGGGCTGCGCCCGGCCGGCGCGCTGTGCGAGATCGTCAGCCAGAAGAGCGAGGGCGACATGGCCCGCCGCGACGAGCTGGAGGTCTTCGCCGACGAGCACGACCTCGCGCTGATCACCATCGCCGACCTGATCGCCTACCGGCGCCGGTTCGAGCAGCAGGTCGTGCGGGTCGCCGAGGCGCGCATCCCCACCGCGCACGGCACGTTCCGCACCGTCGGCTACGACAGCACGCTCGACGGCATCGAGCACCTCGCGCTGGTCTACGGCGACATCGGCGACGGCGAGGACATCCTGGTCCGAGTGCACTCGGAGTGCCTGACCGGCGACGTGCTCGGCTCGCTGCGCTGCGACTGCGGCCCGCAGCTGGCCGCGGCGATGGAGAAGGTCGCCGAGGCCGGGCGCGGCGTCGTGCTCTACATGCGCGGGCACGAGGGCCGTGGCATCGGGCTGATGCACAAGCTGCAGGCCTACCAGCTGCAGGACGACGGCGCCGACACCGTCGACGCCAACGTCGCGCTGGGCATGCCGGTCGACGGCCGCGACTACGGCCAGGGCGCGCAGATCCTCTGCGACCTGGGCATCAAGTCGATGCGGCTGCTGACCAACAACCCGGCCAAGCGCGTCGGCCTGGAGGGCTACGGGCTGCGGGTCGTCGGCCGCGAGCCGCTGCCGATCCGGCCGAACCCGGAGAACCTGCGCTACCTGCAGACCAAGCGCGACCGGATGGGCCACGAGCTGTACGACCTGGAGGACGGCGAGGACTCCTCGCTCGGCGGCGAGGCGGGAGTGACGGCATGAGCGGAGAGGGTCGACCGCAGGCGTCGGTACCGCAGGCGGGTGAGCTGCGGCTGGGGATCGCGGCGATCCGGTGGCACGCCAAGATCACCGACCGGCTGCTCGAACGCGCCCTGGCGGCCGCGAGCGAGGCGGGCGTCGCCGAGCCGACGGTGGTGCGGGTGCCGGGTTCGATCGAGCTGCCGGTGGTGTGCCAGCAGCTGGCCCACCAGCACGACGCGGTGGTCGCGCTGGGCGTGGTGATCCGCGGCGGCACCCCGCACTTCGAGTACGTGTGCGACTCGGTCACCGCGGGCCTGACCAGGGTCTCGCTCGACGAGTCGACCCCGGTCGGCAACGGCGTGCTGACCTGCGACACCGAGGAGCAGGCGCTGGCCCGCGCCGGGTTCGAGGACTCGGCCGAGGACAAGGGCTTCGAGGCGACCGCGGCGGCGCTGGAGACCGCGCTGGTGCTGCGCGAGCTGCGCGGCTTCGAGAACGGGCGGGGCTTCCTGTGAACGCGGCCGCGGTCGGGTCGGTGGAGGTCCGGCCGAAGAAGATCCGCCGGGTGGCGATCCCGGTGGCCGTCGTGCTCGTCGTGACCTTCGCGGTGGTCGGCACGCTGCTGCGCAACACGCCGACCGGTGTGACGTTCCAGGTCTCCGACCAGGTGTCGATGGCCGTGCTGGGGCTGCTGCTGGCGGCAGGCGTGATGCTGCTGACCCGGCCGCGCATGCGCGCCGACAGCGCCGGCATCGAGGTCCGCAACATCATCGGCACCCAGCGCTACCGCTGGGAGCTGGTCCAGGCGGTCAGCTTCCCCGACGGCGCGCCGTGGGCGCGGCTGGAGCTGCCGGAGGACGAGTACGTGCCGATCATGGCGATCCAGGCGACCGACGGGGCGCACGCGGTGGCGGCGATGCGCGAGCTCCGCGAGCTGCGCCGCAGGCTGGACGCCGAGCAGGACTGAGAGCGCAGGGCGGAGGCCGAAGCCGCCCGGCAGCGCCCCGATGCGTTCTGCGAGGTGCGAAATTCGCGTGCGTATCGGTTGCCCGGTTGGGACGCTGTGATCATGAACCTCTCGCTCGACGGCGTCCAGGAGGCTAGGTGACGGACTGGATCACCACCCCGATCGGGCCGGATGTGCTGCGCGGCGCCGTCGAGCTGGAACGCACCGCGCACGGCGTGCTGCCGCACCGGCTGCCCTCCTGGGCTCGCGAGCAGTTCCCCGACGAGTACCTGGCCGCGGTGGCCGCCCAGCCCTCGGGCGTGCGGCTGGCGCTGCGCACCCGCGCCACCGCCATCGAGCTGGACGTGCTGCCCACGAAGACGGCCTACCAGGGCGGCCCGACCCTCGCCGACGGGCTGTACGACCTGGTCGTCGACGGCCGTCCGGCCGGGCGGACCAGCGTGCCCGGCGGCAACGTCCGCGTCGTCGACATGGCCACCTTGTCCGCGACCACCCGGCCCGGCCCGCCCGGCACCGCACGGTTCACCGGGCTGCCCGCCGGTGACAAGGACGTCGAGATCTGGCTGCCGCAGACCGAGATCACCGAGCTGGTGGCGCTGCGCACCGACGCCCCGGCTGAGCCGGCACCGGACCGTGGCCGCCGGGTGTGGCTGCACCACGGCAGTTCGATCAGCCACGGTTCCACCGCGGGTGGCCCCACCGAGACCTGGCCTGCGCTGGCCGCCTCCCGCGGCGGGGTGGAGCTGGTCAACCTGGGGTTCGGCGGCAACGCCCTGCTCGACCCGTTCACCGCGCGGACCATGCGGGACACCGCCGCGGACCTGATCAGCGTCAAGATCGGCATCAACGTGGTCAACTCGGACCTGATGCGCCTGCGGGCCTTCGTCCCGGCGGTTCACGGCTTCCTCGACACCATCCGCGAGGGGCATCCCACCACTCCGCTGCTGGTCGTGTCCCCGATCCTGTGCCCGATCCACGAGGACACCCCTGGCCCCGGGGCGCTGGACCCGGGCGCTCCCGCCCTGCGGTTCCGGGCAACGGGCGACCCCGCCGACGTAGCCGGCGGTCGGCTGACGCTCAACGTCATCCGCGACGAACTCGCCCGCATCGTCGAGCGCCGAGCCGCCGACGACCCGAACCTGCACTACCTCGACGGCCGCTCGCTCTACGGCGAACGGGACTTCGCCGAGCTGCCCCTGCCCGACGAACTGCACCCGAATCCGGCCGGTCACCGGCGCGTGGGGGAGCGCTTCGCCGAGCTGGTTTTCGGCGACGACGGTCCGTTCGCAGGCTGAGTGCCTGGGTTCGAACTCACGTGACGCTCGGTCATCTCGGCGCGTTCCAGTGAGCCTGCTGGACCGGTAGCCGGATTCCTGTGCTCCGCTCCCGCGCTGCCCGAAGATGTGCTGCTCCGGATGGTGCCTGCGCGTCGCGGCCGTCGGTGCACCGGCGTCGCGCGCGTGGGGTGTGGCCCTGGGGTACGCCCCACGCGCGTCGAGGTGTCACCGCCGCGCCCACGCTTTGGCCAGTCCGCTCACGGCCCGGTCCTGCAGCTCGGGCGGCAGCGCGAAGCTGAGGCGCAGGTGGTCGCGGTAGCGCTGGTCGCAGGAGAACAGGCTGCCGGGCGCCACCGCCACGCCGTGGTCCGCGACGGCGTGGTGTGCACGCCGCCGTCGTCGGCCGGGGCGCTGGCCGGCATCACCCAGGACACCGTCCTCCGGCTGGCAGGCGACCTGGGCCTCACCGTCCGCCGGGAGAGCCTGCTGCGCGCCGACCTCTACGCGGCCGACGAGGTCTTCATGTCCGGCACCGCCGCCGGGGTCGTGCCGGTCCGCTCGGTCGACGACCGGGAACTGCCCGCCACGGGCCGCGTCAGCGGCAAGATCTCGGCGGCGTTCACGGCTGTGGTCAACGGCGAGGACGAGCGCTACCGCCACTGGCTCACCCCGGTGCGCGTCGAGGAGCCCGCGCGGCTCTCCTGAGAAGGGCGACCCGGGGCGGTCTCAGGCGGTGATCTGGGACTGCGCCGGGCTGAGGTGATGCACGGCGATCTGTTCGGAATGCGGGGCGAGCAGGTTCTGAAGCTCGTTCGCGGCTTCTTCGAGGAGGTGGCCGTCGCGGTCGGCGTGGAGGGTTTCGAGGACGAAGGCGACGCGCGCGGAGTCCTCGGTGACGCGGGTGCGGTGGGCGTCGCGGTGGTTCCAGTGGCGCGTCAGGACTGCTGTGGCGTCGGTGTAGACGACCTCGCCCGACCTGGGGTTCTCGACGGTGCCGGGTTCGCCGAGCGGGGTGAAGGACTCGGTGCCGTCGGCGTGTCGGATGACGACGTCGCCGGTGACGTGGTCCAGGTCGAAGGCGCCGGCGGGCAGGCCGTGGCGAACGGAAACGGCGTTGTAGGAGTCGACGGCCGGGTTGATGCGAGGCAGGGTGCCTCTCTTGGCCAGGCGGCGGCCGAGCGCGTCGACGCTGGGGCGGGTGCGGCGGGGGTTGGTGCCGAACGAGCGGTAGGCGGTGTGCCATGCCTCGATGCGGGGGTCGGTCTCGTCGGCGGGCTGCCAGGTGCCGTCGGCGAGCTGTTGCTCCAGTTCCTCCAGCAGGGCGGCGGTTTGCGGCCAGGGTTCGCCGCCGCGCAGGCCCGTGGCGGTGACCACGGCGATCAGGGTGTCGGGAAATGCTTCTGCGACGGCGGACGCGAGGCGGAAAGCGGGCATGCGGGGTCCTTGTCGAGGGGTTGGTCAGGGTTTCCAGGGACCGATGCGGTCCAGTCGGCGGCGCTGCTGGCGCGCGGTGGGGACGTCGAGGCCCTGGCCGCGTGTGGTGAGCCGGTCGGCGACGGCGGTGCGGTGCTCGACGGGTTTCTGGTCGTCGTACTTGAACTTGGCCAGCACTTCGGTGACCTCCAGGCGCAGGCCGCGGATACCGGACAGCATCCGGCCGTAGGGCGGCTGGCCGACGGCGACGGGGGCGTGGTCGCCTTCGGGCTGGAAGTGGGCGAGCTGGCGGCGCAGCAGCTCGGCCTTGGCCTCGGGGTCGTCGACGATGTCGGCGCGGCAGGTGAACTGGACCGCCGTGTAGTAGCTCGTGGGAACACCGTCGCGGGGCGCGGTGCCGGCCTTCGCGCGCCAAGGACCAGGTATGAAGGCGTAGTCGCCGACAACGGTGAACACGACGTTCGGGTCTTGCTCGATCGCTTTCCAGACCGGGTTCGGCCGGGCGAGGTGGATCAGCAGGTGCTGTCCGTCGCAGGTGAAGTGGGTGGGGACGGTGACGGGCGGGTGGCCGGGCAGGCCGTTGACGCTCAGCTGTCCGAAGTCGTGGCCTTGCGCGATCCAGATCTGCCACTCGGCTTCGTCCAGGCCGGCGTCCCAGGGCTGAACCAGCATGCTGTTCTCCTTGGTCGGGGTAGGGGCTTGCTCAGGTCACGGCGAGGAGGCTGACGGCGACGGCGGCGGTGCCCAGGCCGACGAGCTGGCCGCGGTGGATGCGTTCGGCGAGCACGCCGCGGGCGAGCAGGACCGTGCCGGCCGGGTACAGGGCGACGATCACGGCGACGACGGTGAGGTCCCCGCCGCGGGCGGCGAGCAGGAACAGCAGGTTCGCCACGGAGTCCAGGGCGCCGGCCGCCGCCGACATCGCGTACGCGGGCCGCTCCGAGCCCAGCCTGCGCCGCATCAGCCCCGCCGCGGCGAGGCTGATCGCCGAGGAGACAGCCCGGCCCACGATCAGCGGAGCCACTCCGCTGTCGGCCGGGGCCTGGTGCAGGCAGATCAACTGCAGGGCGATGGCGGTGCCCGCACCGAAGGCCAGCAGCAGCGCGGAGGATGACGGGCGCGTCGAGCCCGCGCCGTGTCCGGCGCTGACCAGCACCACCGCCACCAGCGCGAGCGGCAGCCCCACAAGTCCGGCGGCCGCGAGGTGCTCGCCCTGCAGCAGACCCGCGGCCACGGGCAGCGCGGCGGACACCAGCGCGGTCACGGGCGACAGCACGTTCATCGGGCCGATCGCCAGGGTCCGGTAGAGCAGGGCGAACGCGGCCGCCGAGGCGACACCCGACGCGGCACCCCAGCCGAGGACCGCGGCGTTGAACGAGGCGCCGAGCAACGGCCACAGCAGCAGCTCGACCGCGAGGCTCGCCGGGGCCGCGATCATCACGGTGCGCAGCACGTGAGCCCTGCGGGCTCCGAGGCCGCCGAGGAAGTCGGCGCACCCGTAGGCGAGCGAGCTGCCCAGGGCCAGCAGCAGAGCGATCACGGCACATCCCTAAAGGAATTGTTCAGAGGTGGTTTGCGTAGCGGTGTGGGTGGCGGAACCTCAGAAACCTTCTCGCTCCGGGAGCGCCGACATCATGAATGCCCGATTCACACGTCGGCGCTGTCCTCGCGAGAAGGGCTTCTGAGAACCCGCGGCGGCGCCGGCTGAGTCCCGCACCGCAAGCGGCTCACGCCGCTTGTAGAACATCCCTTAACATTCATTCGAACGACCAGACCGTACAACATAACGACCGAGCCGAGTTAACCAACCGACCGAGCGGTTCATCGCAATGGTCCACTGTGAGGATGTGATCAGGTGGCCGAGACAGCCGCAGCCCTGCGGACCGTCGCGCACAACGTCCGGGCGGCCCGCGTCCGCGCCGGTCTGTCGCTGGAGGAGCTCGGCAGGCGCGCCCAGGTCAGCAAGGGTGCCCTGGTGGCGCTGGAGAACGCTCAGGGCAACCCCAACCTGGCCACCCTGGTCCGGCTGGCCGACACCCTCGGCGTCTCGGTGTCCGCGCTGATGCAGGGGCCGCCCGAAGGTCGCGTCCGCGTGGTGGCCGCCGACGCCGTGGCGCCGCTGTGGACCGGAGAGCGGGGCGGCGAGGCCCGGCTCGTGCTGACGACCTCGGGCTCGGCCCCGGTCGAGGTCTGGCGCTGGCGGCTCGAGCCGGACGAGGAGTACCCCAGCCACCCGCACCAGGCCGGAGTCGTGGAAACCGTCAGCGTCACCTCCGGCCGGATGGTCCTGGTCGTCGACGGCGTCGAGCGCGTCGTCGAAGCGGGGCAGACCGCCACCTTCGACGGCGACGCCCCGCACGCCTACCGCGGCTCGGGTACCGAGACCTGCCACCTGATCATGACCGTCCACCTGCCGCCCGGCCCTGCCTCCACCGCCTGATCGCGGAGGCGGGCCGGCCGTCAGGACTGGTCCTTGCGTGCGGGCGCGTCGTGGCGGGGCCGCACGGCTTCGGCGGGTATCCACGCCGTGTGCCGGACGCCCTCGGAGTCGTCGCCGCGGCGGATGCGGTACTGCACTTCGGCGATCCACGTCCCGGTGGTGGTGCGCCGCCAGGCCAGCAGGTCGCCCGGGACGACCGCCTGCACGTCCCACCCCTCGGGGAACGGGCGGGCGCGCTCCGGCCGCGGGTACAGGCGGGCGAGGTCGACCCACACCGGCCGCGGTGGCCGGAGCCGGCGGTCGTCGCCGGACCGGGAGAGCGGGCCCGGCTGGACGAAGTCGAACACGAGTTCTAGTATGAGGTGTGCGTGCTCCGGATGCACGCACCGGTTGATCCGGGTAGGGGAAGTGCCCGGGCCGACCAGACGCCCCGGTCACCCCGGCTCGGAGGCGTCTTCGCAGCCGGGCCCACACCTCTTCTGAGGTGCTATGACTCGAGGGCTGGCGTCGCAGAGGCGAGCGGCCCGGCAGCCGGGATCCAGGCTGCGGGGTGCACGATGGCCGCCTCGGCCCGAGCCGCCTCAGCCCGCCCGGCGCGGCCGGACCGCGGGTGCGGACAGCGCCACCAGCAGCGCCAGCACGGCGGGGATGGCCAGTCCGACCGCCAGGCCGAAACCCTGCGCCACCAGTCCGATGAACACCGGACCCGCCATCAGGCCGCCGTAGCTGAGGGTGCTCACCTGGGCGAGGTCGCGGGCGCGGCGCTGCGGGTCGCGGTTGCCCGCCGCGCTGAACACCTGCGGCACGATGCAGGACAGCCCGACGCCGAACAGGCCGAAGCCGATGATCGCGGCGACCGGGTGGTGCAGCAGCAGCGCCGTCCCGAGTCCGATCCCGGCGACCAGACCGCAGCAGCGCACCAGCACGACCGGCCCGAACAGCGTGGACATCCGGTCGCCGAGGAACCGGAACACCGCCATCGTCACCGAGAAGACCGCGTAGCCGATGGGCGCGACCGCCGCGCTGGTGTGCAGCGTGTCGTGCAGGTACAGCGGTGACCAGTCGGCCACCGACCCCTCGCCGACCGAGCAGAAGAAGCCCAGCGCGCCCAGGAAGAGGATCGCCGCGGGCACACCCCGGCTCGTGCTCGGCTTCTCCTGCGGCGGGTGCTCCTCCGCGGGGAGCAGGGCCCGGCCGGTCACCGCCGCCAGCACGGTGACCGCGATGCCGACGACCAGGAAGTTTGTCGCGGCGGTGAGCTGGAAGTGCGCGGCGAGGGCGCCGAGCCCGGCACCGAGCAGACCTCCGACGCTGAACATGCCGTGGAACGACCCCATGATCGGCCGCCCGTAGTGGCGCTGGACCTCGACGGCGTGCGCGTTCATGGTCACGTCAACGGTGCCGTGCCACACGCCGAGCAGCAGCAGCCCGGCCAGGAGCGTTGGAGCGTTCCACGCGAGGCCGAGCACGGCCGTGGTCAGTCCGAGCAGCACCCCGGCGGGCACCATGACCCGCGCGCTGCCGAAGCGGTCGGCGAGCCTGCCCACGAACTGCATCGCCAGCACGGTCCCGGCCGCGAGTGCGAACAGCGCGATCGTGATCTGGGCGTCGTCCAGCCGCAGGTCGCCCTTGACCGCGGGGATTCGCGCGGTCCAGGTGGCCAGGGTCAGGCCCGTGAGCACGAAGTAGGTCGTGCACGCCCACCGGGCGCGCTGCTCGGCGCGGACGGGACGGGCGGCGGCGAGCGTCTCAGACAACCCGCACCACCACTCCCGACGCCTCCAGTTCGGCGATCGAGTCGGCGGGTGCGGAGCGGTCGGTGATCACCACGTCCAGCGCGGTGACGTCGCAGACGTGCCCCAGACCGGTGCGGCCGAACTTCGTGCCGTCGCACACGGCGATGGTGCGCCGCGCCGAGGCGATCGCCGCCTGCTTGACCGGCACCTCGGCGAGGTCGTGCGCGGTGAGGCCGTGCCGCACCGACAGACCGCAGACACCGATCACCGCGGTGTCGGTGCGCAGCGCACGCAGCGACGTCTCGGTCAGGTGCCCGACGAACGACAGCTCGCCGGGCTGGGTCTGCCCGCCCGGCATCAGCAGCCGGACCCCCGGTCCGGTGCTGAGCGCGTTGGTCGAGTGCAGGTCGAGCGGGATCACGGTGAGGCGCCGGTGCGCCAGGACCCTGGCCAGCTCCAGCGTCGTGGTGCCGCTGTCGAGCACCACCGACTCGCCGTCGGTGAGCAGGTCGCCCGCCTCGGCGGCGATGCGGCGCTTGGCCTCGGCCGACTCCCGCTCGCGCACGGCGAAGGGCGTCGCCTCGCCGCGCAGCAGCAGGCTGACCGCGCCGCCGCGCACGCGGCGCAGCACGCCCTGCTCGGCGAGCAGGTCGAGGTCGCGCCGGATGGTCATCTCCGAGCTGGCGGTCTCCTCGGCGAGCTCGGCCACGGTGACCCGTTCCGCCGCCCGCAGGCGTTCGATGATCGCGCGTGAGCGCTCCGCTGCTTCCACGAGTGCATTCGAACGCACTTCGTGTTCGAAAGTCAATCCATCGAACAGGACATGTGTGCGGATGGCGCCTGTGAGGCACCGCGCGGCGTGGGGGACAATGGGACGCGACGACGCACGGTGCCGGTCGTCGGCGCAGGCAGGAGGAGATCGTGAGCGTGGCCCCAGAGCGCAACCTACGGCTGGTCCGGGACGAACCCCTCGCACCCGCCGTCCGGCTCGGCGACATCCACCTGCGCAACCGCCTGGTGACCTCGTCCAGCCTGCTCGGCTACGGGGTCGCCAACGCCAAGCTCATCCCCTACGGCATGAGCCCGATCTCGCAGTTCGTGCCCCTGGAGCGCTTCGGCGCGGTCACCACCCGGACGCTGACCGTCGAGCCGCGCGAGGGCCACTTCACCACCCGCGACCAGTGGCCGCTGCACGAGCTGCCCGCGCTGCTCAAGCGCTACGGGCAGGCGCTGCGGCAGGTGGACGGCGGCTGGCTCAACGCCTTCGGCTGGTGCAACGTCGGGCTCGACGCCTACCTGCGCGACTACTACCCGCGCACCCGCGGGCAGAACACGATCATCTCCGTCGGCGGTTTCTCGGCCGAGGAGTTCGTGACGCTGATCGACAAGATCAACGACGCGGTGCCCGCAGGCGACATCGCGGCCGTGGAGTTCAACGTCTCCTGCCACAACGTCAACTTCGACTTCAACGCCATCATCGAGTCGGTGCTGGCCGAGGCCGTGCCGCGCAGCGCGCACCCGGTCATCCTCAAGCTGTCGCCGGACTACGACTACCTGGCCCACGCCCGGCTCGCCGCCAAGCACGGCGTCTCCGCGCTGACCGCCATCAACACGGTGAAGGGCCTGCGGCTGGACCCCGAGACAGGTCAGCCCCTGCTGAAGAACCGCTTCGGCGGGCTCTCCGGGCGCGCGATCAAGCCGATCGGCCTGCGGGTGGTGGCCGAGCTGCGCGACGCGGGGGTGAAGCTGCCGATCATCGCCACCGGCGGCATCCGCACCTTCGACGACTGCCGCGAGTACTTCTGGGCCGGCGCCGACGCGGTCAGCCTCGGCAGCGCGACCTGGTTCGCCAGCTACCCCGGCTACGCGCTCTCGCCGCTCTACGCCGCGCGCGTGCGAAACCTGCTGCGCCGCATCGAGAGCTACCAACCGCCGACCCGCTGACGGGCGGCTCCAGTCGCCCTGCGTGATCAGCCGCGGCGCGCGCGTGCTGCTTCCTGCCTTCATTCGAGGGATTCGCGCATTCGAGGGATTCGCGGATCTCGGACCCGGATTCGGGAGAATCCGGGCGTCGCGAGTCGTTCTCCGATTACCTTGTGATCATCGGCACATGCCGCTCGCGCAAGCGATTGCCGACGGCACGACGATCGGGCACAACGACTGGGGAGGGACGGCGATGTCCGGGTACGGATCGTTCGGGAGCAGCCTGCGGGACCTGCCGAGGTTGCGGCGCAGCAGGCGGGGCAGGGTGTCGAGCTGGGACACCAGCGGCGGCAACGACGACCGGATCCGGCTCCAGCCGGGGCAGACCCGCGAGCTGGCCGACATCCGCGGGCCGGGCGTGATCACCCACATCTGGTGCACCGTGGCCGTCGAGCACGCCGGTCAGCCCGAGGAGGTGGAGGCCGACTACCTGCGCAGGCTGGTGCTGCGGATCACCTGGGACGACTCGGCGCACCCCAGCGTGCTGGTGCCGCTGGGCGACTTCTTCGGCATGGGCCACGGCCGCACCGGCAACTTCGTCTCCGCGCCGCTGCAGATGAGCCCGCAGGACGGCAAGGGCTTCAACTGCTGGTTCGCCATGCCCTTCGCGTCCGGGGCGCGCTTCGAGCTGGTCAGCGAGATGAGCGTCAAACCGGTCGTCTTCTACTACTACATCGACTTCGAGCAGCACGACGAGGCCGATCCCGAGGTGGGCTACTTCCACGCGCAGTGGCGCAGGGAGAACCCCACCGACGGCATCGAGCAGGGCGACCAGACCAACGACGAGTACCTCTTCGGCGGCACCAACCGCGACGGCGCGGGCAACTACGTGCTGCTGGAAGCCGAGGGCCGGGGCCACTACGTGGGCTGCGTGCTCAACGTCCACAACCTCCGCGAGACCAGCGACTGGAACTGGTACGGGGAGGGCGACGACATGATCTTCATCGACGGCGAGCCGTGGCCGCCGCGCCTGCACGGGACCGGGACCGAGGACTACTTGAACACCGCCTGGTGCCCGTCGCAGGCCTACCACGCGCCCTACCACGGGCTGACCATGCCGGGAGGCCCGAACTGGAGCGGCCAGGTGTCCTACTACCGCTTCCACGTCGAGGACCCCGTGGTGTTCGAGCGCTCGATCCGGGTCACCATCGAGCACGGGCACGCCAACAAGCTCAACAACGACGTCTCGTCGACCGCGTACTGGTACCAGACGCTGCCGTCGCTGCCGTTCGGGCTGGCCCCGGTGGACCAGCGGCTGCCGCGTCCGCTGTGATCCGGCCCGTCTGATCACCCCCGTCCGCCCCATCTGATCAGTGGTGCCAAGGCGGGGTGGACGGGTGTCCGCGCCTTTCTTCGGGGCACCGGGCGGGTCCGGCGGGGTCGTGGCCGGACCCGCCCGGTGCCGCCCGGCTCATGACCGGGCGTGTCGGTCGCGCACGTAGGGTGGAGGCGTGGCCGATCCGTCCACCTACAGACCAGCTCCCGGGACGATCCCGGACGCCCCCGGCGTGTACCGCTTCCACGACGCCGAGGGGCGGGTGATCTACGTCGGCAAGGCGAAGAGCCTGCGCAGCAGGCTGTCGTCGTACTTCGCCGACCTCTCCGGACTGCACCCCCGCACCCGGCAGATGGTGACCACCGCCACCGGTGTGCGCTGGACCGTCGTCGGCACCGAGGTCGAGGCGCTGCAGCTCGAGTACTCGTGGATCAAGGAGTACGACCCCCGGTTCAACGTCCGCTACCGCGACGACAAGTCCTACCCGGTGCTCGCGGTCACCCTGCACGAGGACTTCCCGCGGCTCTACGTCACCCGCGGCCCCCGGCGAAAGGGCGTCCGCTACTTCGGCCCCTACGCCCACGCGTGGGCGATCCGCGAGACGCTCGACATGCTGCTGCGGGTGTTCCCGGCGCGGACCTGCTCGGCCGGGGTGTTCAAGCGGCACTCCCAGATCGGCAGGCCGTGCCTGCTCGGCTACATCGGCAAGTGCTCCGCGCCGTGCGTCGGGCGGGTCGACGCCGACGAGCACCGCCGCATCGTCGAGGACTTCTGCGACTTCTTCGCCGGCCGCACCGACACCCTGATCCGCAAGCTGGACCGGGAGATGCGCCAGGCGTCCGAGGAGCTGGAGTTCGAGCGCGCCGCCCGGTTGCGCGACGACCTGGAGGCGCTGCGCCGGGCGATGGAGAAGCAGGCCGTCGTGCTCGGCGACGGCACCGACGCCGACGTGATCGCCTTCGCCGACGACGAGCTCGCCGCCGCGGTGCAGGTCTTCCACATCCGCGGCGGCCGGGTGCGGGGCCAGCGCGGCTGGGTCATCGACAAGGTCGAGGAGACCGGCACCGCCGCCCTCGCCGAGCGCTTCCTCACCCAGTTCTACGGCGAGCAGGCGGCGCTGGCCGAGCAGGCCGACGCGGGCGGCACCCCGGTGCCCCGCGAGGTGCTGGTGCCGGAGCTGCCGCCGGAGTGCGAGGCGATCACCGAGTGGCTGAGCGGGTTGCGCGGGGGCCGCGTCGCCGTCCGGGTCCCGCAGCGCGGGGACAAGCGCGCGCTGATGGAGACCGTGGAGCGCAACGCCAAGGAGGCGTTCACCCAGTACAAGCTGCGCAGGGCGGGTGACCTGACCGCGCGCTCGGCCGCGCTGCAGGAGCTGCAGGACGCGCTCGGGCTCGACACGGCACCGCTGCGCATCGAGTGCATCGACGTCAGCCACGTGCAGGGCACCGACGTGGTGGCCTCGCTGGTGGTGTTCGAGGACGGCGTCCCGCGCAAGTCCGAGTACCGCCGGTTCGCGGTCCGCGAAGGCGCCGAGGGCGGCGACGTCGGGTCCATCGCCGAGGTCGTGCGCCGCCGCTTCGCCCGCTACCTCAAGGAGACCGCCCCGCCGCAGGAGGGCGGCAACGGCTCCGCGGGCGCCACCGCCGCCGTCGAGAACGGCTCGACGGATACCGTCGCCGCCAACGGCTCGGTGGGTACCGCCGCCGGGAACGGCTCGGCGCATACCGCCGCCGGGAACGGCCTGGCGGACACCGCCGCCGGGGAGCCCGAGGCCGACGTCGCCGTCACCCCGCAGGAAGCCGAGCGCACCGGCATCGACCCCGAGACCGGCCGGCCCCGCAAGTTCGCCTACCCGCCCAACCTGCTGGTGATCGACGGTGGCGCCCCGCAGGCCAACGCCGCGGCCGACGCGCTCACCGAGCTCGGCATCACCGACGTGGCCGTGATCGGCATCGCCAAGCGGCTGGAGGAGGTGTGGCTGCCCGACGAGGCGGAGCCGGTGATCCTGCCGCGCACCAGCGAGGCGCTCTACCTGCTGCAACGGGTGCGCGACGCCGCCCACGACTTCGCGATCCGCTACCACCGGCAGAAGCGGTCCAAGCGCATGAAATCCTCCACATTGGACTCGATACCGGGTCTGGGAGAGGCCCGCCGCACCGCGCTGCTCAAGCACTTCGGCTCGCTGCGAAGGCTTCGGCAGGCGACCGTGGAGGAGATCAGCGCGGTGCCCGGGTTCGGGCAGCGCACCGCCGAGACCGTCCATGCGGCTCTGGCGGCAGGAGGGGGAACCGGCGAGAGCCGGGACAACGCTGAAGGGGAGAGTCAGTGAGCGAGGAGCAGACCGGCATCGAGGTCGCGGTCGTCAGCGGCCTGTCCGGTGCCGGCCGCAGCACCGCGGCCAAGTGCCTGGAGGACCTGGGCTGGTTCGTGGTGGACAACCTGCCACCGGAACTGATCGCGACCATGGTGGAGCTGGGGGCCCGCTCCAGCGGGGCGATCACCAGGGTCGCCGTGGTGATGGACGTGCGCAGCCGCGCGTTCACCGAGGACCTCGGCTCGGTGATCAAGGACCTCGACGCCCGCGGCTACAAGCCGAAGGTGCTGTTCCTGGAGGCCACCGACGAGGTGCTGATCCGCCGCTTCGAGCAGGTGCGGCGCGGGCACCCGCTGCAGGGCGAGGGCAGGCTCGCCGACGGCATCGCCGCCGAGCGCTCCCTGCTGTCGCGGCTGCGCTCGGAGGCAGACCTGGTGCTCGACACCACCGCGCTGTCGGTGCACCAGCTGCGCGCCAAGATCGAGGACGCCTTCGGCACCGAGGCCAGCACCCGCACCCGGGTGACGGTGCTGTCGTTCGGCTACAAGTACGGCCTGCCGATGGACGCCGACCTGGTGATGGACTGCCGGTTCCTGCCCAACCCGTTCTGGATCCCCGAGCTGCGCGAGTTCAACGGCCTCGACGAGGAGGTCCGCAACTACGTGCTCGGCCAGGAGGGCGCCGAGGAGTTCCTGGTCAACTACCAGCAGCTGCTGCGGCTGGTCGGCGCCGGCTACCACCGCGAGGGCAAGCGCTACCTGACGCTGGCGCTGGGCTGCACCGGCGGCAAGCACCGCAGCGTCGCGCTGGTCGAGGAGCTGGCCAGACGGCTCGCCGACGACGAAGGGATGATGGTCAAGACCGTCCACCGGGACCTGGGACGCGAGTGAGCACCGGAGACGACGGCACCGTGCGAGCGGTGGCGCTGGGCGGCGGTCACGGCCTGCAGGCGACGCTTTCGGCGCTGCGGCGGATCACCTCGGAGGTGACCGCCGTGGTCACCGTCGCCGACGACGGCGGCTCCTCCGGCAGGCTTCGGCGCGAGCTGGGCCTGCTGCCACCCGGCGACCTGCGCAAGGCCCTGGCCGCGCTGTCCGACACCGACCGCCGGGTGTGGTCGGAGGTCTTCGAGCACCGCTTCGGCGGCAACGGCGCGCTGGCCGGCCACTCGGTCGGCAACCTGGTGCTCGCGGGCCTGCTGGAGGTCCTCGGCGACCCCGTCGCGGTGCTCGACCAGGCGTGCGAGCTGCTGGGCGTGCGCGGCCGGGTGCTGCCGATGTCGAGCACCCCGCTGGACATGGAGGGCGACGTCGTCGGGCTCGACTCGGACCCCGCCGCCATTCGCACGATCCGGGGACAAGTCGCATTGGCAAGTACGCCCGGTCGGGTGAAGCAGGTGCGGCTCTACTCCAGCAACGGGGAACGGGGTGAACCCAAGGCCTGCCCGCAGGCCGTCCAGGCGGTGCTGGAAGCCGATGTTGTGCTGCTAGGACCCGGTTCCTGGTTCACCAGCGTGCTGCCGCACCTGCTCGTCCCGGAGCTGCACGAGGCGCTGGTGAACACCTCCGCGCGGCGGGTCGTGGTGCTCAACCTTGTCCCGCAACCGGGCGAGACGGCGGGATTCTCACCCGAACAGCACCTCGACGTACTCTCGCAGCACGCACCCGCGCTGCGGGTGGACGCGGTGCTGGCCGACGCCGACTCGGTGCCGACCCCGGACCGGCTCCGCGCCGCCGCGGCAGGTCTGGGTGCGCAGACATTGCTTGATCGGGTCGCCCTGCCCGGCATGCCGGGACGGCACGATCCCGAGGCGCTGGCGGCGAGCCTGACGGCCGCGCTGGAGAGGAGGACGGACCGGTGGCGATGACCTCGGCGGTCAAGGACGAGCTGAGCAGGCTGTCGGTGACCAAGACCTGTTGCCGGCGATCTGAGGTGTCGTCGCTGCTGCGCTTCGCGGGCGGCCTGCACATCGTCGCGGGCCGGGTGGTGGTGGAGGCCGAGCTGGACAGCGGGTCCTCGGCGCGCCGGCTGCGCAAGGAGATCCACGAGCTGTTCGGCCACCAGTCCGACGTGCACGTGATCACCTCCGGTGGTCTGCGCAAGGGCACCCGCTACGTGGTGCGCGTGGTCAAGGACGGCGAAGGGCTGGCCCGCCAGACCGGGCTGCTCGACCCGCGCGGCCGTCCGGTGCGGGGCCTGCCCGCGCACGTGGTCTCCGGCGGCGCCTGCGACTCCGAGTCGGCGTGGCGCGGCGCCTTCCTGGCGCACGGCTCGCTGACCGAACCAGGCCGGTCCTCCTCGCTGGAGGTCACCTGCCCCGGGCCGGAGGCCGCGCTGGCCCTGGTCGGGGCCGCTCGCAGGCTGGGCATCCAGGCGAAGTCCCGCGAGGTGCGCGGGGCGGACCGGGTCGTGGTCCGCGACGGCGACGCCATCGGCGCCCTGCTCACCCGCCTCGGCGCGCACTCCAGCGTGCTGGCGTGGGAGGAGCGGCGGATGCGCCGCGAGGTCCGCGCCACGGCCAACCGGCTGGCCAACTTCGACGACGCGAACCTGCGGCGCTCGGCGCGCGCGGCGGTCGCCGCGGCGGCCAGGGTGGAGCGGGCGCTGGAGCTGCTCGGACCCACGGCGCCGGACCACCTGCTGGTCGCGGGCAAGCTGCGCCTCTCGCACCGCCAGGCGTCGCTGGAGGAGCTCGGCCAGCTCGCCGAGCCCCCGATGACCAAGGACGCCGTGGCAGGCCGCATCCGCCGCCTCCTTGCCATGGCCGACAAGCGCGCCCGCGAACTCGGCCTCCCCGACACCGAATCCGCCGTAACGGCGGAGATGTTGGAGGCGTGACGCTCCGCGTCACGAGGCCGCCCTAACGGCATCCGTGCGAAGCACGGATGAGTCAGGGTCCGAAGCGCCTTGCGTTCAAGTGCCGGAGGTTCCCACCCAAGCCGGGGACGTCATCCTCCGGCCGAAAGCCCGGCCCCGCCCCGCTGTCGGGCATCAGGGCCTTTCCGTCGGCCATCCACCGCTTCCCGCCCGCAAGACGAAACCGCAGTAGCCCGGAGCCGCACCGCTCCGGGCTACTGCGCATTCGACGGCTTGCCAATCCGCCCTGCAGGCCGCGAGACCCGGCACGACTCGCCTCGCCGGCCGCGCCGCGGCACCGGCGGTAGAGCCTGTCGGATCGTGACTCATCCCCGCTTCGCGCGGATGGCGCTCACGCGCCCTTCTACGCGCCTCGCGCGTAGACAGCCACGTAGTCCACGACCATCGGATGTCCGGGTTCGGTCGCCGCGGTCGGGGTGGCGTGTCCGGCCACGCCGTCGGGGAAGGCGCCGCCCATCGCGACGTTGAGGAGCAGGAAGTAGCCCTCGTGCGAGGTCATGTTCTGCCACGCCGTCGGGCTCACCTGCGACTCCGACACCGAGTGGTACTGCTGGCCGTCGACGTACCAGCGCAGCTGCTCCTGCGCGCCGGAGCGGTCCCATTCGAAGCGGAACGTGTGGAAGTCCTGCTGGCACGGCTGTCCCGGGCACTCCCGGCTCCCGCCGAGCCCGTTGTTCTCGTTGCACGAGCCGCCGGGTGCGACGTCGCAGTGCAGGACGCCGTGGACGTTGTTCTGCCCGTTGACGTTCTCCATGACGTCGAACTCGCCGATTCCCGGCCAGTTCCAGTAGTTCCCGCGGTAGGGCGCCCCGAGCGCCCAGAACGCGGGCCAGTAGCCCAGCGCGGCCTCACCGGTGACGTCGGGCATCCTGATCCGCGCTTCGAGCCGCATGACGCCGCCCTCGGCCGCCTTGAAGTCCGCGCGCCGGGTCTCGATGCGGGCCGAGGTCCAGCCGCCCGACCCGTCGCGCAGCGGCGTGATCCGCAGGTTGCCCTGGCCGTCGTGGCTGAGGTTGGCGGGATCGCCGGTGTAGTTCTGGATCTCCCCGGTGCCCCAGTTCGCCGGACCGCCGGGGTAGGAGTGCCCGGTGTCGACGATCCACTCGCCGGAAGGCCCGGAACCCGCCGGGCCGGTGAAGTCGTCGCCGAAGGCCAGCGTCCAGCCCGGCTCCGGCGGCGGGACGTCGGCCTGCGCCGGGACGGTGGCCAGCCCGGTGAGGGTGAGGCCGAGGGCGAGCGACAGGCCGGCGACGCGTCGGCGGCGGTGCGGGGTTCGCGCGGTGCGGGGCAGTGGGGGTCGGGGCATCAGGGTTCGCCTTCCTTCCGGACACCGGTCGTTGGGCCCCAGTGGGGCCGTGACTCATCCGCGCTCCGCGCGGATGGCGCCAGGGCGCCCTCATGACGCTGCGCGTCATGTGCCGCCAGGGCGCCCTCGTGGCGCGGAGCGCCGTGCGGGACCGGTGCAGAGACGTCGGTCACGGGTATATGAGAGCGCTCTCACGCATTCCGATCAACCGGCGAACGCACCCAATCCCGGTGCACCGGAAGGGGGAGCGCGCGCGGGTGGCGGGAGGCCGCCGGGACCCGTTGCCATCCCGCACCGTGGACACCACCAACCCCCTGCGCGACCTGCGTCGCCCGCCCGGTTGAGACCCGGAGCAGGACCGATAGGGTTGCCGGTGAGACACAAACCGCTCGCCCGCCGCGCAGCCGGCCGGGTCA
Source organism: Saccharopolyspora erythraea NRRL 2338 (assembly GCF_000062885.1). Taxonomy (NCBI): domain Bacteria; kingdom Bacillati; phylum Actinomycetota; class Actinomycetes; order Pseudonocardiales; family Pseudonocardiaceae; genus Saccharopolyspora; species Saccharopolyspora erythraea. The sequence continues at coordinate 2,328,135 of NC_009142.1, forward strand.
GTCACGAGGAGAGATCGGCGTGACCGTTCGCGTAGGTATCAACGGCTTCGGTCGTATTGGGCGGAACTTCTGGCGGGCAGCCACCGCCAGCGAACACGACATCGAGATCGTGGCCGCCAACGACCTGGGCGATGTCGCGACCATGGCCCACCTGCTGAAGTACGACAGCATCCTCGGTCGGGTCGACCAGGAGGTGAAGGTCACCGGTGAGGGCATCGAGGTGGGCGGCAAGCTCATCAAGATCCTCGCCGAGCGCGACCCGGGCAAGCTGCCGTGGGGCGAGCTGGGTGTCGACGTCGTCGTGGAGTCCACCGGCTTCTTCACCAACGCCGCCGACGCGCGCAAGCACGTCGACGAGGGCGGGGCAAAGAAGGTCATCATCTCCGCCCCGGCCAAGGGCGAGGACCTGACCGTCGTGCTGGGCGTCAACGACGACCTCTACGACGGTTCGCAGACCATCATCTCCAACGCCTCCTGCACCACCAACTGCCTCGCGCCGATCGCCAAGGTGCTGCACGACAGCTTCGGCATCGAGCACGGCCTGATGACCACGGTGCACGCCTACACCGCGGACCAGAACCTGCAGGACGGCCCGCACAAGGACCTGCGCCGCGCCCGCGCCGCCGCGCTGAACGTCGTGCCGACCGGCACCGGTGCGGCCAAGGCCATCGGCCTGGTGCTGCCCGAGCTCAACGGCAAGCTGGACGGCTACGCGCTGCGCGTCCCGGTCCCGACCGGCTCGGTCACCGACCTCACCGCGACCGTCGGCAGGAAGACCTCGGTCGAGGAGGTCAACGAGGCGTTCAAGGCCGCCGCCGCGGAGGGCAGGCTCAAGGGCGTCCTGCGCTACAACGAGGACCCGATCGTCTCCAGCGACATCGTGACCGACCCGGCCTCGTCGATCTACGACTCGCCGCTGACCAAGGTCATCGACAACCAGGTCAAGGTCGTCTCCTGGTACGACAACGAGTGGGGCTACTCCAACCGCCTGGCCGACCTGGCCGCGCTGGTCGGCAAGAAGCTGGCCTGAACCCGAAGTCCCACTGCAGGAGCAGACCGTGAAGAACCTTGACGATCTGCTGTCCGAAGGCGTCCGGGGTCGGCGCGTGCTCGTGCGCGCCGACCTCAACGTGCCGCTGGACGGCGACAGGATCACCGACGACGGCCGGGTGCGGGCGTCGTTGCCGACGATCGAGAAGCTGACCGGCGCGGGCGCGCGGGTCGTGGTCACCGCCCACCTCGGGCGTCCCAAGGGCGAGCCGGACCCGAAGTTCTCGCTGGCCCCGGTCGCCGCCAGGCTCGGCGAGCTGCTCGGCGCCGACGTCGCCCTCGCCGGTGACGTGGTCGGCGAGTCGGCGAAGTCGGCGGTGGCGGCCCAGGCCGACGGTTCGGTGGTGCTGCTGGAGAACGTCCGCTTCGACGCCCGCGAGACCAGCAAGGACGACGCCGAGCGCGGTGCGCTGGCCGACGAGCTGGCCGCGCTGGTCGGTGACGGCGCCGCCTTCGTCTCCGACGGTTTCGGCGTGGTGCACCGCAAGCAGGCATCGGTCTACGACATCGCCAAGCGGGTGCCGGGCTACGCCGGCGGACTGGTGCTGTCGGAGGTCGAGGTGCTCCGCACGCTCACCGGCGACCCGCGGCGCCCGTACGCGGTGGTGCTGGGCGGCTCGAAGGTCTCCGACAAGCTGGGCGTGATCCAGGCGCTGCTGCCCAAGGTCGACAAGCTGCTGATCGGCGGCGGCATGGCCTACACGTTCCTGGCCGCCCAGGGCCACAGCGTGGGCAAGTCGCTGCTGCAGCAGGACCAGGTCGAGTCCACCTGCAAGCTGCTGGAGGAGCACGGCGACAAGCTCGTGCTGCCGGTGGACGTCGTGGTCGCCGACCGCTTCGCCGCCGACGCCGAGTCCCGCGTGGTCGACGCCGACGCGATCCCGGCCGACTGGATGGGCCTGGACATCGGCCCGCGCAGCGTGGAGCTGTTCGCGGGCATCCTGGCCGGCTCCAGGACGGTGTTCTGGAACGGCCCGGCCGGTGTCTTCGAGTTCCCCGCGTTCGCCGAGGGGACCCGCGGCATCGCGCAGGCCATCGTGGACTCCGGGTCGTTCAGCGTCGTCGGCGGCGGCGACTCGGCCGCCGCGGTGCGCAGCCTCGGCCTGCCCGAGGACGGCTTCTCCCACATCTCCACCGGTGGCGGTGCCTCCCTGGAGTACCTGGAGGGCAAGGAGCTCCCCGGTGTCTCGGTGCTCGAGGAGGGACGCTGAGCATGGCCAGGCAACCGCTGATCGCGGGCAACTGGAAGATGAACCTCAACCACCTCGAGGCCATCGCCCTGGTGCAGAAGATCGCCTTCTCCCTGCCGGAGAAGTACTTCGCCAAGGTCGAGGTGGCGGTGATCCCGCCGTTCACCGACATCCGCAGCGTGCAGACGCTGATCGACGGCGACAAGCTCCTGCTCAAGCACGGCGCGCAGGACGTCTCCGAGCACGAGTCCGGTGCCTACACCGGTGAGGTGTCCGGCCCGATGCTGGCCAAGCTCGGCTGCAGCTACGTCGTCGTCGGCCACTCCGAACGCCGCGAGCACCACGCCGAGACCGACGAGGTCGTCAACCGCAAGGTGCGCGCGGTGCTCAAGCACGGGATGTCGCCGATCCTCTGCGTCGGCGAGCCGCTGGAGGTGCGCGAGGCCGGCGGGCACGTCGAGCACAGCACCACCCAGCTCATCAACGCGCTCAAGGGGCTGAAAACCGAGCAGATTCGCCAGGTCGTGGTGGCTTACGAGCCGGTGTGGGCGATCGGGACCGGTAAGGTCGCGACCGCGGCGGACGCGCAGGAGGTGTGCGCGGCGCTGCGGACCGCCCTGGCGGACAAGTACGGCAAGGAGATCGCCGACGAGGTCCGGGTCCTCTACGGGGGCTCGGTGAAGTCCAGCAACATCGGCGAGCTCATCGGCCAGAACGACGTCGACGGCGCTCTGGTCGGCGGGGCCAGCCTCAACGGCGACGAGTTCACCAAGCTCAGCGCCATGGCCGCGGGCGGACCCCTGCCGTGACTCGGTGAGTGCCGGGCCGCTTGAGGCGGACGGCGGTCCACTGGCTGAGAGCGGCCCGGTACTCTAGGTTGCGAACCGCTGTGCGAACGAGGACGTGATGGACCTTTTCCTGAAGATCATGCTGATCGTGACGAGTGTGCTGCTGGTGCTGCTGGTGCTGCTGCACCGGGCCAAGGGCGGCGGGCTCTCCTCGCTTTTCGGCGGCGGTATGCAGTCCAGCCTGGCCGGTTCCAGCGTCGCGGAGAAGAACCTCGACCGGATGACGCTCTTCGTCATCGCGTTGTGGATCATCGCCATCGTCGGCGTCGGCCTGCTGATCAAGATCGGTTGACCGGCTGCACCCCGGGTGCAGCGGGCGACCCCGGGCCGCTTGGTGGGTGAGGATGGATGACTGGTGGTAACGCCATTCGCGGCACGCGCGTGGGGGCGGGTCCGATGGGCGAGTCGGAGCGGGGTGAGTCGGCGCCGCGCAAGCGGGTGGACTACTGGTGCGCCAACGGCCACCACACCCGGCCGTCGTTCGCCCTGGACGCCGACGTGCCGGAGCAGTGGGATTGCCCGCGTTGCGGTCTCCCGGCGGGACAGGACGAGCAGAACCCGCCGGAAGCGCGGCGCAACGAGCCTTACAAGAGTCATCTGGCCTACGTGAAGGAACGCCGCAGTGACTCCGACGGCATGGCCATCCTCGAGGAGGCGCTGTCCAAGCTGAAGGAGCGCAAGGGCCGCTGAGTGACGCCGGAACCGGGCGGGTGGGGATCTCCCCACCCGCCCGGTTCTGCTTTTGCGGGCGGCCGCGCCCGGGTGGCGGGTCGGCCCAGCGGCAGTGCTTCCCGCGACTGTCACGGTTCCGCGCGGTCGGCTGTCACGGTGCGCCGTACCAGCGCTGCGCGGTGCCGTGACCGAGCATCTGGCGCTCGGCGTCGGAATGGTGGGTGAAGATCTCGCCGTAGGCGTCGAACAGCGGGCGGAAGCCCGAGCGCAGCCGTTCGATCGGCAGGTCGGAGCCGAGCATGCACCGGCCCGCACCGAAGATCTCCACGGCCGCGAGCAGCCAGCGGCGCACGCCGTCGGTGGTCCAGTCGCCGAAGACGGTGCCGAGCGCGTCGATCCGCGTCGCGACGTTGGGCTCCGCCGCCAGGGCGTCGAGCCGCTCGGTGTGCTGCTGGAAGCCTGCGTCGGTCAGGTCGGTCGGCCAGCCGAAGTGGTCGATGACGACGCGCAGGTCCGGCAACTCGCGGGCGATCCGGGCGGCCAGGTGCAGTTGCCTGCTCTCGGCCTCGATCGTGGCGACCAGGCCGTGCCGGGCGAGCAGGGCGAGGTTGTCCATGGTCCGCGGGTCGTCCAGCGGAGACCCGGTCGCCGAGCCGCCGGGAGTCAGGGCTTCGACGAACCGGACGCGCACGCTGCGTACCAGCGGTATGCGTCGCACGCGTTCCACCAGACCCGCGAAGTCCGACGAGGCCGGGTCGCCGAGGGTCACCAGCCCGGTCACCTCGCCGCTGCCGTCGTCCTGCCGCTGCACCCATTCGGCCGCGGCGACCGGATCGGCCGCACCCGGATCGGACCACACGATGCCGCGCACGCCGCAGCCCTCGGTCTCGGTGCGGTAGTCCGCGAGCAGGTAGGTGTCGGGCAGCGACTCGTAGTCGCCCAGCAGGGCCTTGGCCGCGGTGCGGTCGGTCAGCCAGAACACCGGGTTCACGTGCTGGTCCCACAGGTGCACGTTGGAGTCGACGAGGGGTTCGAGCGTCGACACCTTGCCGGTGGCTCCCATCGCCCGACGATAGAGCGGGGCGCCCCCTCGCGCCGCGCGTGCGCACTGTTCGCGGGGGCTGGAACCCGGTGTGGCGTTGCTCGCGACCGCGATTCCGGTACCGGGCGGAGCCGATACGCTCACGCCACTTCTGGAGACGTCGCGTGGAGGAACCATGGATCTGTCGACCGCTGACCTCGCCGACCGGGAAGGCCCGTCGGTTCGCAGCTGCGACGTGCAGCTCCGCAACTACGGGGGCCGCGCGGTGTTCTCCGGCCGGATCCGCACGGTGCGCTGCTTCCAGGACAACGCGCTGCTCAAGCAGGTGCTCTCCGGGCCCGGCGAGGGCGACGTGCTGGTCGTCGACGGTGGCGGCTCGGTGCACACGGCGCTGATCGGGGACCTGATCGCCGAGCTCGGCCGTTCCAACGGCTGGAGCGGCGTCGTGGTGCACGGCGCGGTGCGCGACTCGGCCGTGCTGGCCGGGATGGAGTTCGGTGTGAAGGCGCTGGGCACCAACCCGCGCAAGAGCACCAAGACCGGCGAGGGCGTGCTCGACGAGGTGGTGTCCTTCGGCGGCGTCGACTTCGTGCCGGGCGAACACCTGGTCAGCGACACCGACGGCATCGTCGTCGTGGCCTCCGCGGACTGAGCACGCCGCGGGCTGGTCTGCGAGGCTGTCGGGAAGAACCGATCGACAGCGGGGCGCGCAGGTTGTGAACGACAGGGCCCGGTCCGGGCGGTCTGCGAAGCTCACCGCCGTGCGCAGGCGCCCGGCGGTGCTGATCGTCGGCGGCTTCGGCGCGTTGACCGGTACGGGCACGGCGCTGCTGATGTTGCCCGGCGCCGCCGCGGGCGATGAGTCGGCCGATTTCATGACGGCTCTGTTCACCTCGGTCTCGGCGGTGTGCGTCACGGGGCTCTACGTCGTCGACACCCCGATGTACTGGTCGGTGTTCGGCCAGGTGGTCGTCCTGTGCCTGATGCAGCTCGGCGGGCTGGGCATCATGACGATGGCCTCGGTGCTGAGCCTGCTGGTGCTGCGCCGCTTCGGGCTGCGTATGCAGTTGACCGCGCAGGCCGAGACCAAGACGCTCGGGCTGGGCGAGGTGCGCCGGGTGCTGGGCCTGATCGTGCTGGTCACCGCGCTGTTCGAGTCCGTCGTCATGCTCGCGCTGACCGCACGGCTGTTCGCGGGCTATGACCGGCCGCTGGGCCGCGCGGCCTACGAAGGCGCGTTCTACGCGGTCTCGGCGTTCAACAACGGCGGTTTCGTGCTCCACTCCGACAACATGATGGGGTTCGTCGCCGACCCGTGGTTCTGCCTGCCGATCATCTTCGCCGTCATCGCCGGCGGCCTGGGGTTCCCCGTCCTGCTCGAGCTCGGCCGCCGCCTGCGCGTGCCGAGGCGGTGGAGCCTGCACACCAAGATCACCGTCGCGGGCACCGCGGTGCTGCTGGTCTGCGGCTGCGGGGCGATCACGGTCGCCGAGTGGACCAATCCCGCCACGCTCGGTCCGCTGAGCCCGCAGACCAAGCTGCTGGCGGGGTTCTTCGCCGCCGTGATGCCGCGCAGCGCGGGTTTCAACACCGTCGACATCGGCAGCATGTACCCGGCGACCCTGCTCGTGCAGGACGTGCTGATGTTCATCGGCGGCGGCAGCGCGGGCACCGCGGGCGGCATCAAGATCACCACCTTCGCGCTGCTGGCGTTCGTCATCCACGCCGAGATCCGCGGGGAGCCCACCGTGCACGTGATGGGCCGCAGGCTGCCCGAAGGAGTGCAGCGGCAGGCGCTGACGATCGCCCTGCTGGGCGTCGCACTGGTCATGACGTGCACGCTGGTCCTGCTGGTCATCACGCCCTTCGGGCTCGACCAGGTGCTGTTCGAGGTGGTCTCGGCGTTCGCCACGGTCGGCCTCTCCACCGGCATCACCCCGGATATCGGGGTGGCCGGGCAGGCGCTGCTGGTGGCGCTGATGTTCATCGGGCGGCTCGGTCCCATCACGCTGGCCTCCGCGCTGGCGTTGCGGGAACGCCCCCGCCGCTACGAGCTACCAGAGGAGCGACCGATCGTTGGCTAGGAACGAAACGAGTCAGATCGTGGTGATCGGGCTGGGCCGGTTCGGCAGCTCGCTGGCCGGAGAACTGGTGAGCCGCGGGTCGGAGGTGCTGGCCATCGACTCCAGGCCGGACGTGGTGCAGCGGCACGCCGACGAGCTCACCCACACCGCGGTCGCCGACACCACCGACCCCGAGAGCCTGCGCCAGCTGGGCGTGCCGCAGTTCCGGCGCGCCGTGGTGGCGATCGGCACCGACCTGGAGGCCAGCATCCTGACCACCTCGCTGCTGGCCGACTTCGGCATCCCGCACATCTGGGCCAAGGCCACCAGCAGGCAGCACGGCCGCATCCTCGAACGGGTCGGCGCGCACCACGTCGTGCTGCCCGAGCACGACATGGGCGAGCGCGTGGCGCACCTGGTGACCGGCAGGATGCTCGACTACATCGAGATCGAGGAGGACTTCGCGCTGGTCAAGACGCTCACGCCGGACGAGGCGGTGGACCGGGCCTTGGGTGAGAGCAGGCTGCGCTCCAAGTACGGCGTCACCGTGGTCGGCGTGAAGCGACCGGGGGAGGAGTTCACCTACGCCACGGCCGACACCGTCGTGCGCAAGGGCGACATCCTCATCGTGGCCGGGCAGAAGGACCAGGTGGAGGAGTTCGCAGACATCACCTGAGAGTTTGTTGAACTCGTCTTGCGTGGCGGTTCCGGTGGCGGCCCCTTTGGCTCCAAGATCTTTTTTCACGCATCAGCCATGCGCCGCGAAAAAGCTGTCCTCGCCAGAGGACGCCTGAGAACCCGCGGCGGTGCCGGTTGCGAGGGTGGGCCAAGCGGCTGACACCGCTTGCAAAGATGAAAGTCAGGCTCTGACACCCCGTGGCCGTGCCTGCCGGCCGGGTGACGGGCGGCGGTGTGCTTTGATCGGCCCGACGGCTCGTGGATGGGAGGAACCGGGCGTGGTGGAGCAGAAGCGCGGTCGGCGGATCGCCATGTCCCCTGGCGAACTGGACGCTTTCCTGGCCTCGGAGCGGACCTGCCGGGTCGGGACCAGCGGGCACTCGGGACCGCACGTCACACCGCTGTGGTTCGTCTGGAACACCGGGTCGCTGTGGCTCTACTCGCTGACCCGCAGCCAGCGGTGGGCCGACATCGCCCGCGACCCGCGGGTGGCGGTGCTGGTCGACGCCGGCGTGGACTACCACGAGCTGCGGGGCGCGGAGCTGGTCGGCGACGCCGAGGTGGTCGGCGAGGTGCCCAGGACCGGGGAAGCGGAACCGGCACTGGAGGTGCCCGAGCGACTGTTCGCGCGCAAGTACTTCGACTCCGAGGAGTTCGTCCACGACCAGCGGCACGCGTGGCTGCGGATCACCCCGGAAACCGTGCGGAGCTGGGACTTCCGCAAGCTCGCCGCGCACTGACGACGTGACCGCAGGTTGGACTCGACTTTCGCGTGCGGGGCCTGGACGTGACTTCCGCGAGCGGGGCCGGCGACCGCGCACCGCGGCCACCGGCCCCGGGCGTCACGGCGCCTTGACGTCGCCGTAGTGGTCGGCGACCACCTTGGCGTAGGCGTCCTTGGCGTTGCCGGTCAGGGACTTGGCGCTGAAGTACACGTCGCCCTTGACCTCGGGGTGGTCGCGGTTGAGCGTCAGGTGCGCCGACAGCTCGCCCGGGTCGGTCCAGCCCTCGCTGCCGACCTTGTAGGCACCCTGTCCGATGTAGAGCCCGACGTCGGTGCCCGCAACCGTCTTCGCCCACCACGGCACCAGCACCGCGTAGTCGGCGGCGGAGTGCCCGATCTGCCAGTAGATCTGCGGGGTGATGTAGTCGACCCATCCCTCCTTGACCCACTTGCGGCTGTCGGCGTAGATGGCCGAATAGGACTCCAGCCCCTTGGTGTCGGAGCCGTCGGGGTCGCTGGAGGCGTTGCGCCAGATGCCGAACGGGCTGATCCCGAACAGTGCGTCCGGCTTGGCCGCGTGGATGCGCTGGTCCAGTTCGGACACCAGCAGGTCGACGTTGTTGCGCCGCCAGTCCTCGATGTCGTCGAAGCTGCCGCCGTGCTGCCGGAACGTCTCCTCGTCGGGGATCTTCTGGCCGGAGGCGGGGTAGGGGTAGAAGTAGTCGTCGAGGTGCACGCCGTCCACGTCGTAGTTCTCGACGGCGTGCATGATGGCGTCCTCGACGAACGCGCGCGCCTCGGGAACTCCGGGGTTGTAGTACAGCTTGCCGTTGTAGGCGAAGACCCAGTCCGGGTGCTTGCGCGCGGGGTGCTCGGGTACGAGGGCGTTCGGGTCGGCCTGCATGCTCACCCGGTACGGGTTGAACCAGGCGTGGAACTGCAACCCCCGCTTGTGGGCCTCGGCGACCATGAACGCCAGCGGGTCGTAGCCGGGGTCCTCGCCCTGCTCGCCGGTCAGCCAGTGCGACCACGGCTCGTGCGGCGACGGCCAGAAGGCGTCGGCGGTCGGGCGCACCTGCACGAACACCGCGTTGAGCTTGTCGGCCACGGCCTGGTCGAGCAGCCTGGTGTACTCGGCGCGCTGGGCCTCGGCGCTCAGGCCGGGTTTGCTCGGCCAGTCGATGTTGGACACCGAGGAGATCCACTCCCCGCGCATCTCGGTGGTCGGACCGGCCGGTGCCGTCGCGCCCGCGACGGCGACCAGACCGGGCAGCAACGCGGCGGAGGCGATCGCCGCGCCCAGGAACGTCCTGCGGGACGGGTGGGAGGTCATCGAACTCCAATCGGCGGAGACCCCGGCTTCAGCCGTGGGGAGGAAGCCGATCCCAGTGCCCTTCGGTTACCCACTGATCAGCTTCGCATACTGCAGGTTAGCGTGCGAGACATGGCCAGGACACGGGTGAAACGGGCATACAAGTACCGTTTCTACCCCACCGAACAGCAGCAACAGGAGTTGTTGCGCACGTTCGGCTGCATCCGGCTCGTCTACAACAATGCCCTCCAAGCACGCACCGAGGCGTGGCACCGCGAGCAGCGACGGGTGAGCTACGCCGAAACCTCCGCGCTACTGACTGCCTGGAAGAAGACCGGCGATCTGTCGTTCCTCAGCGAGGTGCCGTCGGTTCCTCTCCAGCAGACGTTGCGGCACCTTCAGGGCGCGTTCGCGGCGTTTTCGACAAACGCGCGAAGTATCCAAGGTTCAAGTCCCGCAAGAAGTCTCGCCAGTCGGCCGAGTACACCAAGTCGGCGTTCAAGTGGCGGGATGGCCTGCTGACGTTGGCGAAGGTGCCTGAGCCGTTGAACATCGTGTGGTCCCGGCCGCTGCCGGAGGGCGCGGAGCCGTCCACGGTCACGGTTTCCCGCGACGCGGCTGGGCGCTGGTTCGTGTCGATCCTCGTCGAAACCCACGTTGAACACCTGCCCACGACCGGCAATGCGGTTGGTGTTGATGCGGGGATCGAGTCGCTGGTGACGCTGTCGACCGGAGAGAAGGTCAACAATCCCCGTCACGAACGCCGAGATCGGGCCCGGCTCGCTCGTGCCCAGCGGGAACTGGCCCGTAAGGAAAAAGGATCGAACCACCGGGCCAAGGCCCGTAGGAAGGTGGCCCGCGTGCATGCGCGGATCACCGACCGACGGCGGGACTACCTGCACAAGCTGACGACTCGACTCGTCCGTGAGAACCAAACGGTCGTGATCGAAGACCTGCAAGTCCGGAACATGCTGCGCAACGGCAGCCTGGCACGTGCGATCTCTGATGCGTCGTGGTCGGAGTTTCGCACCATGTTGGAGTACAAGGCCGACTGGTACGGACGTGAGGTGATCGCGGTCGACCAGTGGTTCCCCTCCAGCAAAACCTGCTCGGTGCGGTCGCCTCGCTGGATCGATGCCGCTTCAGGTGCGGTCATGGACCTGCACCGGATGCGGCTCGACCCATGACCGGGACGTCAACGCAGCGAAGAACATCGAGGCCGCCGGGCTGGCGGTGTCTGCCTGTGGAGACGGTGTAAGACCCGCCCAGCGATAGCCGGAACGGCAACCGTCTACGAAGCAGGAAACCCGACCCGCGAGGGTTGGAATTCCCCGCCTTCAGGCGTGGGAAGGAAGTCAACGAGACTCGCCTTCGAATCAAATCAACCAGCCTCCCTGGGGAGCGAAATCCAGCCTCCCCGGAGAGCGAAAAGCGGGCCCGCCGCCGGTGGCGACAGGCCCGCTTCGCAGCTACCGCCCGCTCAGTGCTCCTCGACTACCTCGAGGGGAGCGACGGCCGCGGCCGCTTCGCGGTCGAGCAGCCACAGGGTGCGGTTGCGCCCGTGCGCGCCCGCGGCCGGGATGTCGACCGGGTCCGCGCCGCCCAGGGCGGCCGCCACCGGCTCGGCCTTGGCCGCACCGGTGGTCATCAGCCACACCTGGGAGGCCGCGCGGATCGCGGGCAGGGTGAGCGAGATCCGCGTCGGCGGCGGCTTCGGGCAGTCGTGCACGCCGACGACCATGTGCACGGACTCCCGAACGTACGGGGTGTCCGGGAACAGCGAGGCGGTGTGCCCCTCCTCGCCGACGCCCAGCATCAGCACGTCGAACGCCGGCACCGGCGTGTCGGTCGCCGCGTCCGCCTGGGTGGCCAGCACCTCGGCGTAGTGGGCCGCCGCCGCGTCGGCATCCGGGCCGAACCTGCCGTCCGACGGCGCCATCGGGTGCACCCTGGCCGGGTCGACGGCCACGTGGTCGAGCAGGGCCTTGCGGGCCTGCGTCTCGTTGCGCTCGGGATCGCCGTCGGGCAGGAACCGCTCGTCGCCCCAGTACAGGTCGACCCGGCCCCAGTCCACCGCGCCGCAGGCGGGGGAGAGCCGGACCTGCTCCAGCACGCCGATCCCGGTGCGCCCGCCGGTGAGCACCACCGACGCCGCACCGCGCGCGGTCTGCGCGTCGACGACGGCGGTGATCAGCCTGGCCGCGGCGGCCGCGGCCAGCAAGTCGCTGCCCTCGTGGACGACGACGTCAGGAGCGGTCACGACTCCTCGCCCTCCTCGTCGGTCTCCTGCTCCGCCTCGTCACCCTTGGTGATCTTGGAGAGCCCGTGCAGGGTCGCCTCGTAGATCTCGTCGGGGTCCAGCCTGCGCAGGTCCTCGGTCAGGCAGTCCCGCACCTCGCGGCGCTGCAACGCCACCCGCCGGTCCGGCTGACCCGGCTGGGTCAGCGAACCGACCTTGCCGTCCGGCCGGACGATCTCGACGTTGCCCGACGGGCGCTCCAGCACCGCCGAGACGATGCCCGGCCCGCGCGGGTGCTCCAGCCGCCGCACCGGGATGTCCAGGTAGCTCGCCAGCCACGCCGCCAGCAGGTCGGTCGACGGCGAGTCCGCCGCGCCGCTGACGGTGGCCGCGGTGACCGGCTCGTGCGGCGGCAGGTCCAGGGCCGCCGCCAGCACCGCGCGCCACGACGTCAGCCTCGTCCAGGCCAGGTCGGTGTCGCCGTCGGTGTAGGAGCGGACGCGGTCCTGCAGCGCTCCGATCGGGTCTGCCTCGGCGGCGGCGTCGGTGATCCGCCGGTGCGACAGCGCGCCGATCGGGTCCTTGGCCGGGCTCTCCGGAGCGTCGCTGGGCCACCACGCCACGACCGGCGCGTCCGGCAGCAGCAGCGGCACGACCGACCCGGCGCCCTCGTCGGCCAGCGCGCCGTACAGGCGCAGCACGATGACCTCGGACGCGCCGGCGTCACCGCCGACCCGGATCTGGGCGTCCAGCCGCGGCGCCGCCTGCTTGAGGCCGCGCGCCACGACGATCACCCGCGCCGGGTGCTCCCGGCTGGCGTCGTTGGCCGCCTGGATGGCCTTCTCGACCTCGGTCCCGTCACCGGTGACGATCACCAGGGTCAGCACCCGGCCCAGCGCCACGGCGCCACCGCTCTCGCGCAGCTCGACCAGCTTCTTGTTGACCTGCGACGTGGTGGTGGACGGCAGATCGATGATCACGGTCGCCTCCAGGTGCGTCCGGTGCGGGCCATCATGGCTTCCGCCGACGGCGGACCCCAGGTCCCGGCCTTGTAGGACTCGGGCTTGCCGTGCGCGGCCCAGTAGTCCAGCACCGGGTCGAGGATCTTCCAGGACTGTTCGACTTCTTCGTTGACCGGGAACAGCGAGGGCTCGCCGAGCAGCACGTCGAGGATCAGCCGCTCGTAGGCCTCCGGCGAGGACTCGGTGAAGGCGTGGCCGTAGCCGAAGTCCATCGTCACGTCCCGCACCTCCATCGAGGTGCCGGGGACCTTCGAGCCGAAGCGCATCGTCACGCCCTCGTCCGGCTGCACCCGGATCACCAGGGCGTTCTGCCCCAGCTCCTCGGTCATGGTGTCGTCGAAGGGCAGGTGCGGGGCGCGCTTGAACACCACCGCGATCTCGGTGACCCGCCTACCCAGCCGCTTGCCGGTGCGCAGGTAGAACGGCACCCCGGCCCAGCGCCTGCTCTCGACCTCCAGGGTGATCGCGGCGTAGGTCTCGGTGGTGGAGTCGGGGGAGAAACCGCCCTCCTCGTGCAGCCCGGGCACCAGCGAACCGCCCTGCCAGCCGCCGGTGTACTGGCCGCGCGCGGTGGTCTGGTCGAACGGACCGACCGGCTTGGTCGCAGAGAGCACCTTCAGCTTCTCCGCCCGCAGGTCCTGCGGCGAGAAGGAGACCGGCTCCTCCATCGCGGTCAGCGCCATCAGCTGCAGCAGGTGGTTCTGGATGACGTCGCGCGCGGCGCCGATGCCGTCGTAGTAGCCGGCCCGGCCGCCGAGGCCGATGTCCTCGGCCATCGTGATCTGCACGTGGTCGACGTAGTGGGCGTTCCAGATCGGCTCGAACAGCTGGTTGGCGAAGCGCAGCGCCAGGATGTTCTGGACGGTCTCCTTGCCGAGGTAGTGGTCGATGCGGAACACCGAGTCCTCGGGGAAGACCTCGTTGACGATCCGGTTCAGCTCCTGCGCGCTGGACAGGTCGTGGCCGAACGGCTTCTCGATGACCACCCGCCGCCAGGTGTCGGGCGACTGCTCGGTCAGCCCGGAGCGGGAGAGCTGCTTGAGCACCGTCGGGAACGCCGACGGCGGAACCGACAGGTAGAAGGCGTGGTTGCCGCCGGTGCCGCGCTCGGCGTCGAGCTGCTTGACCGTCTCGGCGAGCCGGTCGAACGCCGCCGGGTCGTCGAAGGAGCCGGGCACGAACCGGAAGCCCTCGGCCAGCCGGTCCCACACCGTCTGGTGGAACGGGGTGCGGGCGTGCTCCTTGACCGCCTCGTAGACGACCTGCCCGAAGTCCTGGTCGGCCCAGTCCCGGCGGGCGAAGCCGGTGAGCGCGAAGCCCGGCGGCAGCAGCCCGCGGTTGGCCAGGTCGTAGATCGCCGGCATCAGCTTCTTGCGGGACAGGTCGCCGGTGACGCCGAAGATCGTCAGCCCGGACGGCCCCGCGATGCGCGGGAGCCGCTTGTCCCGCGGGTCACGTAATGGGTTCTGCCACTGCGAACTCACGCCTCGCCCTCCTGTGCCTGGTCCTGGTGCAGGCCCTGCACCGCCTTCACCAGCTCGACCAGGCCGGCCGCCCGGTCGTTGAGGTGCAGCCGGAGCACCGGCCGGTTGTGCTCGGCCAGCACCTGGCCGTCGCCCAGCGCCTGGGCGCGCTGGAGCTCGCCCAGCGTGTAGGGCCGGCCGGGGACCTCCAGGTCCTCCTCGGCGGTGCCGGTGATCTGCAGGAAGACCCCGTTCTGGTGGCCGCCCTTGTGGTACTGCCCGGTGGAGTGCAGGAACCGCGGACCCCACCCGAAGGTCGTCTGCAGGCCGGTGCGGCGCGCCAGCTCCGGGCGCAGCACGGCCGCCGAGGCGTCGTCGAGCCGGTCGAGGTAGGCCTGCACCGACAGGTAGCCGCTGCCCGGCGCGGTCGCCAGGAACGCCCGCAGCGCCTCGGCGACGGTGCCGACCCCGGCCGAGAGCCAGTCGCCGGAGGGGTGCACCTCGATCGAGCCGTCGACGGTCGCCGGGGTCGCGGCCGGGCCACCGCCCGCGCCGTCCAGCAGCGCACGCGCGGCCTTCTTGGCGGCCTCGACGTCGGGCTGGTCGAACGGGTCGATGCCCAGCAGGCGGCCGGCCAGCGCGGTGGCGAACTCCCACAGCAGGAACTGGCCGCCGAGCGGGCCGTCGACGCTGATCCGGGCCGCTTCGTCGGCGGGACCGATCGCCACCGTCGTGGCGTCGTCACCGGCGTCGGCGAAGCCGGCCGCGCGGGCGCCCTCGGTGACCACCGGCAGCAGGCCGGTGCCGTTCTTGCCGGTCGACTCGGCGATGAGCTGCTCGGCCCAGTCCGGCAGGCCCTTGACGCCCGAGCCGGTGTCGGCGAAGACGACCTTCTCGGCGCTCCTGGCGTGCGCCGCGCCGAGTGCCGCGGCCAGCCGCACGGCCGGGTTGTTCTCGGAGTCCTCGCGCAGCGAACCGAACGCCGCCGCGGCGTCGTCGAGCAGCGTGGCGATGTCGGCGCCGGCCAGCCCGGCGGGCACCAGGCCGAAGGCCGTCAGCGCGGAGTAGCGGCCGCCGACGTTGGGGTCGGCGGTGAAGACCTTGCGGTAGCCGGCCTCCTCGGCGGCTTTCTGCATCGGCGATCCCGGGTCGGTGACCACGATGATGCGGGTCACAGGATCGATTCCGTTCTCGGAGAACGCCCGCTCGAACACGCGGCGGTGGCTGTCGGTCTCGACGGTGGTGCCCGACTTCGACGAGACGACCAGCACGGTGCGGTCGAGGTCGCCTGCCAGCGCGTCGGCGACCTGACCGGGGTCGGTGGTGTCCAGCACGACCAGCGGTACACCGGCGGTCGCGGTGATCACCTCCGGCGCCAGCGACGAGCCGCCCATGCCTGCCAGCACGATCCGGTCCAGACCCTCGGAGTGCAGCTCCGCGCGCAGGGCGTCGATCTCGGCCAGCAGCGGCCGGGAGCTCTCGTGCAGGGTGGTCCAGGACAGCCGGATGGACGCCTCGCTCTCGGCGTCCGGGCCCCACAGCGTGGGGTCCTGCGCGGCGAGCCTGCTCGCCGCCTTGTCACCGGCCAGCCGCTCGGCCAGCGGCCGGGCCTCGTCAGCCAGCGCCGAGTCGGAGATTTCGACTGAGGTTTCGGTCGCCATGTAAGTCCTTCAGCGCTCGAGTTCCAAAAGCGTGGATTGGACACCAAGGTGCGCACCGGCCGGTGGTCTTGGACGGCCAGCCGGCCGTCGTGGCCCCGCAGCGGGCCGGGATGGGCATCCTCGGCGTTGCCGAACCGCGGGCACGACACCGGCGGCGTGCCCACAGTCTGCTTGATCCGGCCAAGCGCGGCATGCCGCGCACCGGAAGGGCGCGGAGCACCGGCGGTCTCGCCGCCGGCGCCCCGCGCCCACCGCTCACTTGGCCTGGTCGAGCTGCTCGCGAACCGTCTGCAGCAGTTCTTCCCAGGACTTCTCGAACTTGTCGACGCCCTCGCGCTCCAGCACGGCGAACACGTCGTCGAGGTCGATGCCCGCGGCCGACAGCGAGTCGAAGACCTGCTGCGACTCGGCCGCCTTGCCCGACACCTGGTCGCCCCGCACGTCGGCGTGGTCGGCCGAGGCGAACAGCGTCGCCTCCGGCATGGTGTTCACCGTGTTCGGCGCGACCAGCTCGTCGACGTAGCGGGTGTCGGAGTAGGACGGGTCCTTGACGCCGGTCGAGGCCCACAGCGGGCGCTGCGGCTTGCCGCCCTCGGCGGCCAGGGCCTTGAACCGGTCGGAGGCGAAGACCTCCTCGTAGGCGGCGTAGGCCAGCCGGGCGTTGGCGATGGCCGCCTTGCCCCGCAGCTCCTGCCCGCCCTCGACCGACTCCAGGCGCTTGTCGATCTCGGTGTCGACCCGGGAGACGAAGAACGAGGCCACCGAGGCGATCCGGGCGAGGTCGTGGCCGTTGGCCTTGGCCTGCTCCAGACCGGCGAGGTAGGCGTCCATGACGTCCCGGTAGCGCTCCACCGAGAAGATCAGCGTCACGTTGACGCTGACGCCCTCGGCCAGCACGCGGGTGATGGCGGGCAGGCCCTCGACGGTGGCCGGGATCTTGACCATCAGGTTGGGCCGGTCGACGGCCTTCCACAGGTCCAGGGCCTCGGCGACGGTGCGCTCGGTGTCGTGCGCCAGCCGCGGGTCGACCTCCAGCGAGACGCGGCCGTCGTGGCCCGCCTCGTAGATGTTGCGGAAGATGTCGGCCGCCTCGCGGATGTCGCGGGTGGTCAGCTCGCGGACGGCGTCGTCGACGCTCGCGCCGCGCGCGGCCAGCTCACGCACCTGCTCGTCGTAGTCCGCGGCGTTGGACAGCGCCTTGGCGAAGATCGTCGGGTTGCTGGTGACGCCCACGACCGCGTAGTCGGAGATCAGCTCGGCGAGGTTGCCGGAGTTGATCCGCTTGCGGGAGAGGTCGTCCAGCCAGATGGAGACACCCGCGTCGCTCAGCGCCTCGAGGTTGCTGTTGGTGGTCACTGATGTTCCTCCACTCACGCGTTGGCGCGTGCGTTGTCCAGGCTCCGGCGCGCCGCGGCGACCACGGCGTCGGCGGTGAACCCGAACTCCTTGAACAGGGTCTTGTAGTCCGCCGAGGCGCCGAAGTGCTCGATCGAGACGATCTCGCCGCTGTCCTTGGCGAAGCGGTACCACGGCTGCGCGATACCGGCCTCGACGACCACCCGGGCGCGCACGCCCCGCGGCAGCACCTGCTCGCGGTAGGCCTCGTCCTGCGCGTCGAACCACTCCACGCACGGCATCGACACCACACGGGTTGCAACGCCGTCGGCCTCCAGGGTCTTCCTGGCCGCCACGGCCAGCTCGACCTCGGAACCGGTGGCGATGATCACCAGGTCGGGCTCGCCCGAGCCGGCCTCGGCCAGCACGTAGCCGCCGCGGGCCACGCCCTCGGCGTCGGTGCCCTCCAGGGTCGGCACGCCCTGGCGGGTCAGCGCCAGGCCGGCGGGGCCGCTGGTGTCCTCCAGGATCGCCTTCCAGGCCGCGGCGGTCTCGTTGGCGTCGGCCGGGCGGACCACCGACAGGCCGGGGATGGCGCGCAGCGAGGCGAGCTGCTCGATCGGCTGGTGGGTCGGGCCGTCCTCGCCCAGGCCGATCGAGTCGTGGGTCCACACGTAGACGACCGGGGTCTTCATCAGCGCCGCGAGCCGCACCGCGGGCCGCATGTAGTCGCTGAAGATGAGGAAGGTGCCGCCGTAGGGACGGGTGCCGCCGTGCAGCGCGATGCCGTTGAGGATCGAGCCCATCGCGTGCTCGCGGATGCCGAAGTGCAGCGTCCGGCCGTAGGGCTGGGCGGTCCAGGTGCCGGTGGAGATCTCGGCGGGGCCGAAGGACTCCACGCCCTTCATGGTGGTGTTGTTGCTCTCGGCGAGGTCGGCCGAACCGCCCCACAGCTCGGGCAGCACGTCGGCCAGCGCCGCCAGGACCTCACCGGAGGCCTTGCGGGTGGCGACGGCCTTGCCGCCGACCTCGTAGGTGGGCAGCTTCTCCTGCCAGCCCGCGGGCAGTTCGCGCTTGCTCAGGCGGTCCAGCAGCGCCTTGCGCTCCGGGTTGGCCTGCGCCCACGCCTCGAACTCGACCTGCCACTTCTCGTGGGCGGCCTTGCCGCGCTCGGCGACCTTGCGGGCGTGCTCGAGCACCTCGGGGGCGACCTCGAAGGACTGCTCCGGGTCGAAGCCCAGCGCCTGCTTGACCCCGGCGACCTCCTCGGCACCGAGCGCGGCGCCGTGGGCCTTGCCGGTGTTCATCTTGGTCGGCGCCGGGTAGCCGATCACCGTGCGCAGCACGATCAGCGTCGGGCGGCTGGTCTCGGCCTTGGCGGTCTCGATCGCCTCGAGCAGACCGGTCACGTCCTCGCCGCCGTGCACGGTCAGGACCTGCCAGCCGTAGGCCTCGTAGCGCTTGGCGGTGTCCTCCGACAGCGCGATGCGGGTGTCGTCCTCGATGGAGATCTCGTTGGCGTCGTAGATCACCGTGAGGTTGCCGAGCTGCTGGGTGCCCGCCAGCGACGACGCCTCGGAGGTCACGCCCTCCTCGATGTCGCCGTCGGAGGCGATGACGTAGATGTGGTGGTCGAAGACGCTCTCACCCGCAGCGGCTTCGGGGTCGAAGAGCCCGCGCTCGCGGCGGGAGGCCATCGCCATGCCGACCGCGGTCGCCAGGCCCTGGCCGAGCGGGCCGGTGGTGGTCTCCACGCCCGTGGTGTGGCCGTACTCGGGGTGGCCCGGGGTCTTCGAGTCCCACTTGCGCAGCGCCTTGAGGTCGTCCAGCTCCAGGCCGTAGCCGGAGAGGAAGAGCTGCACGTACAGGGTGAGGCTCGAGTGCCCGGCGGAGAGCACGAACCGGTCGCGGCCGATCCACTCGGCGTCGCTGGGGTCGTGCCTCATGACGCGCTGGAACAGCGCGTAGGCGGCGGGGGCCAGGCTCATCGCGGTGCCTGGGTGCCCGCTCCCGCAGTTCTCGACCGCGTCGGCGGCCAGCACCCGGGCCGTGTCCACGGCGCGCTGGTCCAACTCGGTCCAGTCTTCGGGGAGTCGCTTGGTGGTCAAGCGGGCAAGATCGTCGGTGACGGACACGGACGCAGCTCCAGTTTCCCTCGGCGCGGCGAATGCGGTCGCTTGACTTGACCGATCCGAACCGCTGTTATCCCTCGTCCGACGGGCAGCCTAGTCATGTCCGATCAGGGACCTGGCGACCCGTCTGGATTGATGTCGTCTCCCGCGTCGCCGAACGTGCAGCGCAGCTCGCCCCTGCTCGCGCCCCGAACGCGGACGCGGCCGTGCGGACCCGCCGTGCGGGGAACCCGGCCGCCGTCCGTGCCGCGCCCCGCACCTGGTGCCGGCAGCGGGAACGGCGTCGAGAATACCCAGCGAGCAGCCGTGACCGGTGCCACCGGTTCTCGCGCCGGTGGCAGGGTAGCCACCGCGTGCCACCCGATCGAGGCGCGCTCAGGTAGCGCGCCTACTATTCATTGGGTCCGCGCCGCAGGTGCCCACTGCGCCCCCGCTCCGGCGCGAACCTCCGCCGAAGTGACCAAGGAGTTCCATGCCGTCGGTGAGCGCAGCGTCGTGACCACCGCCGTCGACGCCCCCCAGGCCCGGCACGCCCGGCGCCCCGCCGAGCTGCTGAAGGCCTACGCCGGGCTGATCAAGCCGCGCGTCATCGAGCTGCTGCTGGTGACCACGATCCCGGCCATGCTGCTGGCGGCGCGCGGCATCCCGTCGCCGTGGCTGGTGATCGCCACGCTGGTCGGCGGCACGATGGCCGCGGGCAGCGCCAACGCGCTCAACTGCGTCGCCGACGCCGACATCGACCAGGTGATGAAGCGCACGCGCGCCCGGCCGCTGGTGCGCCACACCGTGTCGAACCGGCACGCGCTGGTCTTCGGCATCGCGCTCGGCGCGGGCTCCTTCGGCTGGCTGTGGGCGACCACGAACCTGCTGTCGGCGGTGCTGGCGGTCGCCACGATCCTGTTCTACGTCTTCGTCTACACGCTGGTGCTCAAGCGCCGCACGGCCCAGAACATCGTCTGGGGCGGGGCCGCGGGCTGCATGCCGGTGGTCATCGGCTGGGCCGGGGTGACCGGGCGGGTGGACTGGCCCGCGCTGGTGATGTTCGGGATCATCTTCTTCTGGACGCCGCCGCACACCTGGTCGCTGGCGATGAAGTACCGCGACGACTACGAGCGCGCCGGGGTGCCGATGCTGCCGGTGGTCGCCCGCCCGACCTACGTCTCCCGCCAGATCGTGGTGTTCACCTGGCTGATGGTGCTGTGGACGCTGCTGCTGGCCCCGGCGACCGGCTGGCTCTACACGGCGTTCGCGATTGCCGCGGGTGCCTGGTTCCTCGTCCTCGCGCACCGCCTCCACGCTCAGACCCGCCGCGGCGAGCCGACCAAGCCGCTGAAGCTGTTCCACCTGTCGAACACGTACCTGATGATCGTGTGCGTGGCGCTGGCGGTGGACTCGGCGCTGAGCCTGCCGGTGCTCGGCTGGCCGTTCTAGCGCCCTTTCCGCAGCACCGCGGTCACCGCCAGCGCTGCGACGGCCGTGACTGCCGAGGCCAGCAGCATCGCGGCCTCGAAGCCGCCCGCGAGTCTCGCCGGTTCGGTGAGGTCGGTGCCGTGCACGGCGATGAACACCGCACCGCAGACCGCGACGCCGAACAGCCCGCCCAGCTGGCGGGCCTCGGTCACCAGCCCGCTGGCCAGGCCGCGCCGCTCCACCGGGGTGGTCGTGAAGGCGCCCGTGCTGGCCGGGGTGAACACCGCGGGCCGCGAGAGGCTGAACGCGAGCAGTCCGGGCACCAGCGCGAGCAGTCCGGCGCGTGGCGCGAGCATCCCCAACCAGCACAGCCCCGCGGTGGCCAGGACGAGTCCGCCCACGACCAGCTTCCACGGCCCGTGCCGGTCGGTCAGCGTTCCCGTGGTCAGCGACAGCAGCGGGGTGAAGATCCCGGCCAGCGCGAGCACCAGACCGGCGGTGAACGCGCTCTCGCCCAGTCCGTGCTGGAGGAAGAGCACCAGGTAGACGGCGTTGCCCAGGACCGCGAACTGGATGGCGAACAAAGCGACCAGCGAGGCGACCAACGCGCGGTTGCGGACCATCAGCGCGACCGGGACCAGCGGGTGCGGCGACCGCAGCTCGTACCGGACCAGCAGCCCCAGCAGCAGCACTCCGGCCAGCACCGGCACGAGCGCCGCCCATCCCCAGTCGGTGAACTGAGCGACCCCCACGACCAGCGTCGCGAGGCCGGACGACAGCAGCACCAGCGCGCCGGCCTCGACCGGCCGCGGGTCGGGTTCGCGGGACGGAAGCAGCCAGCGGCGCCCCTGGTGGAAGGCGAACACCACGACGGGCAGGTTCATCACGAACAGCCAACGCCAGCTCGCCACCTCCAGCAGCGCTCCGGAGATCAGCGGGCCCGCAGTGAGGAACGTGGTGCCGCCGGTGGACAGCAGCCCCACGGCCCAGCCGCGGTGCCGCGCACCGACGTCCCTGGAAGTGGCCGCCAGCGCCAGCGGCTGCATGATCGCCCCGCCGACACCCTGGGCGAACCGGGCGCCGATGAGGAAATCGAGGCCGGGTGCCGCGGCACAGGCGGCGGAGGCGAGACCGAACACGGCGAGACCGGCCAGCAGCATCCGCCTGCGGCCGAACCGGTCGGCGAGCCGCCCCGCCGCGACCATCAGCACCGAAAGCGCCAGCAGGTAGGCGGTGATCGTCCACTGCAACCGGGTCGCCGAGGCGCCGAACTCGCGCTGCAGCGCCGACAGCGCGACCGCGACCGAGGTCTGGTCGAAGAACAGCAGCATGTTGACGGTCAGCGTGCACATGAGCACGTGCCGCTGCCGCTTGTCGAGCGCTCGCCACTCGTTCGTACGGGCCACCCGACGTAGTGTCGTTGCGCTCAGCACACCTCGCCGGTGGTGGCGGCGGTGGCCCTGAGCAGGTCGCGGACGAGGTCGAAGTCGATGCGGCCGGGATGGCGGTTCCACGTCGAGCTTTTCGCAGGCGTCCATGTCGACGTCGTAGCCATAGACGCCCGGCGCGCCCCGGTGCGGGTAGCGCCCCTGCCGAAGCGGGGAGTCCTCGGTGATCGGTACCGGGATGCCGCCGCCACCGGCGAGGGCCAGTTCGTACGCGCTGTACAC
Organism: Saccharopolyspora erythraea NRRL 2338; assembly: GCF_000062885.1. Taxonomy (NCBI): domain Bacteria; kingdom Bacillati; phylum Actinomycetota; class Actinomycetes; order Pseudonocardiales; family Pseudonocardiaceae; genus Saccharopolyspora; species Saccharopolyspora erythraea. Next base: position 2,350,646 of record NC_009142.1, read on the forward strand.
GTGAGCACGACGATCGGCCCGTCGGGAAGGTGAGGCAGCACCGCTTCGGCGTCGGCCCTGGTCATTGCGAGGGTGTCCACGACGGCGGCGGGGGCGAACTCGCGGATCCGCTCCGCGGCGCTCGCGAAGTCCGCGCGGCCCACGTGCAGCTGCCGCACCGCGACCCGGTTCTCGGGGGTGTGCCTGCCCCGGTGCGCGACGAGCACCTCGTCGCCACGGGCGGCCAGCTCCTCGGTGATCCTGCGGCCGATGAACAGGTTCCGCCGACGACGAGCACGCGCATGCCGATCACCCTCCTCGCCGCCATCACAGCACCAGGAGGGACGCCGCGTACGCGGCGTTCGCCCTGGGTGGAAGCGGCCGCCGGGGCGCCGCAGCGGCACCCCGGCGGCGCGGCGGTCACGGGATCAGCAGCAGCTTGCCGGTCGTGCGGCGACCTTCGAGGTCCTCGTGCGCGCGGCGGGCGTCGGCCAGCGGATAGGTGCCTCCGACGGTGATCCGCAGGGTGCCGCTGCCGATCCACTCGAACAGCTCGCCGGAACGCCAGGCCAGCTCCTCGGCGGTGAGGATGTGGTGCGCCAGGCTCGGGCGGGTCAGGAACACCGAGCCCGCGGAGTTCAGCCGCTGCGGGTCCTGCGGCGGCACCGGGCCGCTCGAGGCGCCGAAAAGCACCAGCATCCCGCGCGGCCGGAGGCTGGCCAGGCTCGCGTCGAAGGTGGACTTGCCGACACCGTCGTAGACCACGTCCACACCGCGCCCGTCGGTCAGGTCGCGGACCTCCTCGGCGACGTCGGCCTCGGTGTAGCGGATGATCTCGTCGGCACCGGCCTCGCGGGCGAGCTTCTCCTTCTCCGGCGTGGACACGGTGCCGATGACGTTGCCGCCGCGCGCCTTGACCAGCTGCGTCAGCAGCAGCCCCATGCCGCCCGCGGCGGCGTGCACCAGCGCGGAGTCGCCGGTCTTGACCGGGTAGGTCGAGGTGACCAGGTAGTGGGCGGTCATGCCCTGCAGCAGCGCGGCCGCGGCCGTCCGGTCGTCCACGCCGTCGGGCACCCGCACCAGCTTGTCGGCCGGGATCACGGCGCGCTCGGCGTATCCGCCGGGGACCATCGCCCAGGCCACGCGGTCGCCGACGGCGAAGCCGGTGACCTCCGGACCGACCTCGGCCACCGTTCCCGCGCCTTCGGACCCGGGCGTGAACGGCAGAGCCAGGTCGTAGACGCCCGAGCGCTGGTAGGTGTCGATGAAGTTGACACCCGCGGCGGCGACGTCGACCAGCACCTCACGCGGGCCCGGGCTCGGGTCCTCGATCTCGGCGAGTTCCAGGACCTCCGGCCCGCCGTTGGCCTGTACCCGGATTGCGCGCATGCCTGCCTCCTGTCGATCTGCGCCTGTTGCTCCGTGCAACCCGGCGTCTGCTCGTGATCTTCCCGTGCGGACCGGGAGATCGCCGAGGGCTGGCTCACGAAACCGTCTCGGCCGGGCCGGGACCGCGTCTAGGATCCGGGCATGACCGCACCCGAGAAGCAGGCCGAGACCAAAGCGTCGCCCAAGGCGGTCGCGACCGCCAGCGCGTTCGTGCGCGAGCACGGCGAGTCCGGGCGCGCCGTGGTGGAGAACCTGGGCCGCGCCGGCGCCCGCGTGGTCCTGATCGGCGAGGACGGCGCGCTGGGCGATGTGATGGTGCCCGACGTCGCCACCGGTGAGGCCGTGGTGGAGGCCGTCGACGGGCTCACCGCCGCGGAGTGGGACGGCGAGACCACCGCGGCGCTGAAGATCGGTGCCGCCCACCGCAGGAAGATGGCCGGGCCGCGCGCCCGATGATGCCGCGGGTACTGCTCGCGAGCTGCGCCGAGCTGCCGGAGTCCGACGGTGACGACACGCCGCTGACCGGCGCGCTCGCGGAACTGGGCGTCGACGCGGCGTGGGCGCCGTGGGACGACCCGGCCGCGCCGTTCGCCGAGGCCGATCTCGTCGTGCTGCGCGCGACGTGGGACTACGCGCCACGCCGCGACGAGTTCCTGGCGTGGTGCGACTCGGTGCCCGCGCTGGCCAACCCGGCTCCGGTGGTGCGGTGGAACACCGACAAGTCCTACCTGGCCGAGCTCGGCGACGCCGGGGTGGGAGTGGTCCCGACCCGGCTGGTCAGGCCGGGGGAGCGCCCGGTGTGGCCGGAAGGCGACTTCGTGCTGAAGCCGGCGGTGGGCGCGGGCTCGCGCGGCGCGGCCCGCTTCGACGCCGACGACCACGACGCCGCCCGGGCGCACCTGGAGATCCTGCACGCCGACGGCGGGGTGGCGGTGCTCCAGCCCTACCAGGCGACGGTGGACGCCGAGGGCGAGACCGCGATGGTGTTCATCGGAGGCGTCTTCTCGCACGCCTTCGTCAAGGGCGCGATGCTGTCGGACTCGGCGGCGATGGACTCCTCGGGGCTGTTCGTCACCGAAGGACTGCGCCCTGCCGATGCGGACCCGGCGCTGCGCCGGGCTGCCGAGGACGCCATGGACGCGGCTTCGGCGCTGCTCAAGGTCGACCGCGCGGAGCTGCTCTACGCCCGCGTCGACCTCGTGCGCGGCGCCGACGGCAGGCCGTTGCTGCTGGAGCTGGAGCTGGCCGAGCCGTCGCTGGGCTTCCGCCAGACCGACGCCGGGGCCCGGCACCGGTTCGCCTCCGCCGTCCGCAGCGCGCTCGCCCGCCGCTGAGCTACCTGTGCCGTCGGATGCCAGGCGTTGAGCCACCCGCGCCGTCGGATGGGCGCCGCTGATGCCCGTGCCGTCGGATGGGCGCCGCTGATGCCCGTGCCTTCGGACGCCCGCCGTCGAGTCCCCGTGCCGCCGGGGACCCGCCGTCGAGCCACCCGTGCCGTCGGGCACCCGCCGCTGATCGCCCGCACCCGGGCGCCCGTCGCTGAGTCGCCGCGCCGTCGGACACCGGGCGCTGAGCCGCCCGGGCCGTCGGGACCCGCTGCTGACCTGGTCGGCCGTCTCCTCCGCTGCGCGGGACCGGCCCCTCCACCCGATCGCCACCGACTTGCGGCGTTCGGGTGCTGGCATCGCCGTTCGCCTTCGCCTATCTTTTCAGCGAAGACTAAAGTCGATCTCAGGGCGCGGCGCCGCGCCTGGCACGGACCCTGGAGGGCGAGCGTGGCCGAGTACGAGCACCGCACCGACCGCCCGGCGATGCCGGAGTGGATCGAGCAGATGGCGGCGCACTTCGAGGCGACCGAGGCGATGCCGCTGATCGCCGGGCGCATCCTGGCGTTCCTGCTGATCTGCGACCCGCCGGAGCGCACCGCGGCCGAGCTGTCCCACGCGCTCAGCGCCAGCACCGGCTCGGTGAGCACCAACGTCCGGCTCCTGCTGCGGCTGGGCATCATCTCCAAGACCACCCGCCAGGGCCGCGAGGCCGCGCTGTACCGGGTGGAGGAGGACCGCTGGCCGCAGCTCGTGCGCCACCGCATGCAGCGCGTGACCGAGCTGGAACAGCTCACCGAGTCGGGCCTTCGGATGTTCAGCGGTCAGGGCGAACGCGCGCGACGGCTGCGCACCGTCCACGAGTTCTACCGGTGGCTCTCCGCGGAGATGCCCGAGCTGTGGCGGCGCTGGGAGCGCGAGGGCAAGGGCAGGCTGCGCTTCTGACGCGCTCCCGGAGCGGGAGTCAGGCGGCGACCGGTGCCTTCGCGGTCGGCGCGGACTCGGCAGGAACCGGGCCGCGGTAGCGCGACTCGCCCCACAGCAGCGCGGTCACGATGATCACCAGCGTCGAGCCGGTGACGTGCAGGACGACCAGGACGGCGGGAACGCCGATCGCGTACTGCACCGAGCCGAGCGCGCCCTGGGCGAGCACCAGCACGCAGGCCGCGATGTAGGCCCGCAGCAGCCCCTTGGTGGGGCGTGCGCTGCGCAGCCACACGCCGAAGACGGCGAGCAGGCACACGTAGGCCATCACCAGCAGTCCGTGCACCTCGACCAGCCGCGGGATGGGCAGGTCCAGGCGCGGGGTGTCCGGGTCGCCGCCGTGCGGTCCGGCCGCGGTGACCAGCGTGCCAGCGACCAGCATCGCGGCGGTCACCGCCGTCAGCGCCACCAGCAGCCGCCGCATCGCCGGGGTGATGACCAGGACCGGCTCGCGGTCTCCCTCGCGGGCGGCCTTGTACAGGTGGGCGGCCAGCCAGATCAGCACCGCCGAGGCCATGTAGTGCACCGACACGCTCCACCAGGCGAGGTCGACCCGCACGGTCAGCCCGCCGATGATCGCCTGCGCGACCACGCCGAGCGGCATCACCAGCGCCAGCCGCACCAGGCGCGGCCTGCGCGGCCGGACCCGCCACGCGGCGACGAAGCAGCCGAGGGCGATGAAGCCGATCACGCCGGTGAGCGTGCGGTTGCCGAACTCGATCACCTGGTGCAGCGTCGCGACCTCGGGGTGGGCGACCGGGACCATGCTGCCCGGGAAGCACTCCGGCCAGGTCGGGCAACCGAGTCCGGAACCGGTCACCCGCACGACCGATCCGGTCACCGAGATGAGGGCTTGCGTCACCATCACGGCCAGGGCGAGCACGCGGACCCAGAAGGTCGCGTTGCGCGGAACTGCGGGAACAGAAGACGCCGTCGGCACGCGTTCGATGGTAAGCGCAAGCCCCGTTCACGTTCTGCGCAGGGCTTGACAACCCGGGGGCACGTACTCAGCGCTTCGCGAAGACTCCCTGCGGCAGCGCACCGGCCTGGGAAAGCGCCTTGCTGAGCCGGCTGCCGTTCTGCAGCAGGGTCTGGGCCTCGTCCTCGGAAAGCGCCGCCCACGGCGCGGTGGACATGGCGTCGGTGTCGGCCTCGATGTCCTCGCGCAGGGCCGTTCCTCGGTCGGTGATCGCGCCGTCGGCGTCGATCAGGCCGCGCTCCCGAAGCTCCCGGCGAGCGGCCGCCCATTCGTCCTCGGTCCAGCCGCGCGTCTTGAGCGCGGCCTGCTCGGTGAACGACTGGCCGGTGGCGACGTGCAGGACGAGGGCCTGCAGCCCGGTCAGCCCGCCGCGCTGGAGGGCGGCGATGTGGGCGTCGCCGCGGAACTCCCGCAGCAGCGAGACCGCGTGCCAGAGCCGCAGGTGCGGCTCCTGCGGCCACTCCAGGTCGGCGTGCGCGGCGAAGAGCGGCTTGCCGTCGGGAGAACACGCCGCCGACGCCTTGCGGGCCAGTTCGGCGGTCTCGGCGACCGCCTCCGACTCCAGCTCCTCGTCGCCGAGCATCCGCCGGAGCGCGCCGTCGGCGGCGCCGAAGCGGGCGGCCACGACCTCGGCGGGCGTGGTGATCTCCCAGGCGCGGGGGATCGCCGTGGCGATGCTGGTGGGGCTGAAGTTGTAGAAGGTGGCGCTGACCACGCCGGGGCCGACCGCGCCCATCGGGGCCGAGCGGCCCGCGAAGTAGGACATCCGGCCGCGTTCGAGGCCGAGACCTGCGAAGGCGTCGGCGGCCTCGGGGGCGAAGTAGATCATCGAGTGCACGAGTTCCAGGGCGGCTTTGCCCTGGCGGGCGAGCGTCGTCATGCGACTCACCCTACTGCGCGGTAACTCAATCAGGTGAGCTTCGTGGTCCGGCTCGCGACCCAGCCCGCCACCGCGCCCCAGACGAGGAGGACGACGACCGGCTGCGGGCCGGGCAGGGCACCGTGCACGAGCGCGGCGTCCAGCGACTCGGCGAGCGCGCCCGAGGGCAGCAGCCCGGCGATCGCCGACAGCGGCCCGGGCAGGTCCGACGCGGGCAGCGCCAGGCCGCCCGCGAGCAGCAGCACGAACCAGACCGCGTTGGCCAGCGCGAGCACGATCTCGGCCCGCAGCGTCCCGCCTACCAGCACCCCGGCCGCGCCGAAGGCCAGCGTTCCCAGGACCAGCAGCGGCACCGCGGCCAGCAGCCCGACCGGCGAGGGCGTCCAGCCCAGCAGCGCGGCGGCGACCCCGAGCACCACCGCCTGCAGCGCGACGACCACCAGCGTCGCCAGCACGCGACCGGAGATCAGCACCCAGCGGGGCAGCGCGGTGGCCGACAGCCGCTTGATCACCCCGTAGCGGCGGTCGAAGCCCAGCGCGATCGCCTGGCCGGTGAACGCCGTCGACATGACCGCCAGCGCGAGGATGCGCGGCATCACCGAGTCGACGCGCGGCTCCGGCACCGTGCCGATGTGCAGCGTGCTCAGGCCGATCAGCAGCGCCAGCGGGATGATCAGCGTCAGTAGCGCCTGCTCGCCGTGGCGCAGGATGAGCAGCGCCTCGATGCGGGTGTGCGCGGCCAGCATCCGCCCGGGGCGGCCCCGCCCCGGCGAGGGCCGGAAGGTCCCCGCGGGGAAGCGCGGTGCGCTGTCGGTCTCGGCGCTCACGATCGGAGCTCCCGTCCGGTCAGTTCCAGGAAAACGTCCTCCAGGCTGCGCTTGCCGACGCGCAGCTCCTGGGCGAGCACGCCGTGGCGGGCGCACCAGGCGGTCACGGTGGAGACCACCTGCGGGTCGATGACGCCGCGGATGACGTACTCGCCGGCGCGCGGCTCGGTGGCCTGGCAGCCCTCCGGCAGCGCCGAGAGCAGCAGGTCCAGCTCCAGCGACGACTGCGAGCGGAACCGCAGCTCCTGCAGGCCGTCCTCGGGCGCGGTCAGCTCGGCCGCGGTGCCCTCGGCCACCGCCCGGCCGTGGTCGACGATGACGACCCGGTCGGCCAGCGCCTCGGCCTCGTCCATCAGGTGCGTGGTCAGCAGCACGCTCACGCCGTCGCGCCGCAGCGCCGACACCAGCTCCCACACCAGCCGCCGCGCCTGCGGGTCCATACCGGCGGTGGGCTCGTCCAGGAACACCAGCTCCGGGCGGCCGACCAGGGCGCACGCCAGCGACAGCCGCTGCTGCTGACCGCCGGAGAGCCGCTTGTAGGGGGTCCGGCCCACCGATCCGAGGCCGAGGGTCTCCAGCAGCCACGCCGGGTCCAGCGGGTCGGCCGTGCAGGAGGCGACCAGCCGCAGCATCTCGTCGGCCCGCACGCCCGGGTAGGCGCCGCCGCCCTGCGGCATCACGCCGATGCGGGGGCGCAGCGCCTCGCCCTGCGCGGCGGGATCGAGGCCGAGCACGCGGACCGACCCGTCGTCGGGTCGCTGGAAGCCCTCGCAGATCTCCACGGTGGTGGTCTTGCCCGCACCGTTGGGGCCCAGGAGCGCCAGCACGTGGCCGCGTTCCAGGCGCAGGTCGAGGCCGTCGACGGCGACCGTGCCGCCGAAGCGCTTCCTCAGCCCACGCAGCTCGACGGCCGGACTGTCGGCGTTGCTCACGAAATCCAAGCCTATGCCGTGACGCGGCGAACACCGCCGCGGGTGGGGCCCGGCCACGGCACCCTCCCGCGCACCAGCCACACCATGAGCCCGAAGACCACCAGCGCGGCGGCCACGGCCAGCGGGATCTGGTAGATCCGCAGTTCGAAGCCCGAACCGGTCGGGGGCACGAACAGCGCCAGCGGCAGGCTGATCACCGCTGCGGCGATGCGGAACCGGTTGTCGTTGGTCGACAGCGCCAGCGGCACCAGCGCCCACAGCAGGTACCAGGGGTGCACCACCGGTCCGAACAGCGCCAGCGCGCCGAAGGTGATGCCCAGCCCGGCCAGCGGTTCGATCCGGCCGCGGAAGGACAGCCACAGCATCCGCAGGCACACCGTGGCCGCGACGCCGTAGCCGAGGATCTTGGTGATGGCCAGCAGCGCGTCGGTGTGGTTGCCCAGCCCGAGCAGCATCGAGATGCCGCCGCCGGTCATGCCGATCGCCGACATCGGTGCCAGCCAGGTCTTGAGCCGGTTGGGCACGTCGTAGGTCTCGATCCAGCCCAGGCCCCAGCCGCTGGAGACCGTGATCACCGTCATGGTCACCAGGAACACCGCGGTCAGCAGGGCGGCGGCCTTGAACAGGTCGGCGTAGCGCCCGCCCCAGCGGCGCGCCACGTAGACGCCGAAGAAGCCCAGCGCGATGAAGCCCGGCGGTTTGATCGCACCGCCGACGGTCAGCAGCACCCCGGCGACGACCACGCCGAGCACTCGCTTCCAGCGCAGGCCCAGCTCGATGGCGGCCAGCATGATGCCGACCAGCAGCGCCTCGTTGTGCATGCCGCTGACGACGTGGAACAGCACGATCGGGTTCGCCGCGCTCAGCCACAGCGCGCTCACCGGGTGCACGCCGCAGCGGCGGGCCAGCCGGGGGATGGCCCAGATCGCCAGCGCCAGCCCGGACAGCATCACCACCCGCCACAGCAGGACGCCGAGGATGACGTTGTCGCCGACGATCGAGGAGATGACGCGGCCGAACATCAGGAACAGCGGGCCGTAGGGCGCCGGGGTGTCCCGCCAGATGTTGTTGACGTTGCTGGTCAGCGGGTGGTCCACGCCGAGCCCGGTCAGCGGGCTGAGCACGTAGGGGTCCAGGCCGCGGTGGGCGATCTCGCTCTGCGCGAGGTAGGCGTACATGTCGCGGCTGAACAGCGGCGGCGCCAGCGCCAGCGGCAGCGCCCACATCGCGACGGTGCGGGCCAGCTGCGTCACCGAGACCAGCCGGGTGCTGCCCGGCCACGACAGCCTGCCCAGCCACACCCAGGCCATCACGATCATCAGCATGCCCAGCCAGGCGCAGGCCATCGCCACGGTCGGCATGCGGGCGGGCAGCCCGATCAGCCGGACGCCGGAGAGCGGGTTGTCCACCGGGGCCGCGCCCGCGCCGATCGCGCCGACGGCCAGCACCAGCGAGCCGGTCGTGCCGAAGCGGCGCACGACGTCGAGCCGCCGCCGTTCGGTGCGGTCCAGCGGCTGGGGCGCTCCCGCCTGGTCTGCCTGCTCCGACGCCGGGGCGCTGCCGGGCGCGGTCTCTCCGGTTGCCTCACCTGCCACCACGATGACGAAGCGTAATCGGGCGACCGGTCCCATCCGCCGGGCACCGTCCGGGAGGCGCCGGCCACGGCGCGCCGGGCCGCGCGTGGCGCCGTTCACGGCGGGGGCCGCCGATGGTGAGACGAATCACGTGGTGGCTCCGCCCTCTGGTGCCCGCCGACTAAATAGGTAACATTTGTGTTGTGAAAAACGCCGGAACGCCTCAGCGGGCTGCGGCGGCCGACCAGGGCCCCGCGGCCCACCAGGTCGCGCCCGGGCAGCACGCCGACGGGCGTACCCGGCACGCGGTCGCACGGTTGCTGCTGGAACGCGGGCCGATCACCGCGGCGGCGGTCGCCGACGAGCTCGGCGTCAGCCCCACCGCGGTGCGCAGGCATCTCGACGTGCTGCTCGCCGAGGGCGAGGCGTACACGAGGGACGCTTCCGCTCGCGGTCGGCGCGGTCGGGGCAGGCCTGCGAAGCTGTTCCTGCTCACCGAGGTGGGCAGGGCGCGCTTCGGGCACGCCTACGACGACCTGGCGGTCGCGGCGCTACGGTTCATCGCCGAGACCGACGGGGAGCAGGCGGTGCGCGCCTTCGCCGAGCGCAGGATGGCCGCCCTGGTGGCCAACCACCACGAGGCGCTGGCGGCCAGCGGCAGCCCGGCCGAACGGGCCGAGGTGCTGGCCAACGCGCTCACCAGGGAGGGCTACGCTGCCTCGACGCGCCGCGTGGGCAGCGGTGAGCAGCTCTGCCAGCACCATTGCCCGGTGGCGCACGTGGCTGCGGACTTCCCGCAGCTGTGCGAAGCCGAGACGGCGGCGTTCGCCGAAGTCCTCGGCACCCACGTGCAGCGGTTGGCCACCATCGCCAACGGCGATGCGGTCTGCACGACGCACGTCCCGCTCGCTCGTTCCGAGCGCGGCGAGAGCAGTGCGCGAACCGATCCGAAGACTGCCGGCCCGGTCCCGAAGGACCGGCAGGAGACCGCCCCGATTCCTGATGGAGGGGAGCCCGTATGACTGCCGCTGCGGAGCAGCGCACACCCACCACGGTGCCGAACGCCTCTGGCCAGCTCAGCCAGGAGGAGACCCTGGCGACGCTGGGCAACTACGAGTACGGCTGGGCCGACCCGGACACCGCGGGCGCGAGCGCTCGACGCGGTCTCAACGAGGACGTCGTCCGGGAGATCTCGGCCAAGAAGGGCGAGCCGGAGTGGATGCTGGAGACCCGGCTCAAGGCTCTGAAGCTCTTCGAGCGCAAGCCGATGCCCAACTGGGGTGCCGACCTGTCCGGCATCGACTTCGACAACATCAAGTACTTCGTGCGCTCCACCGAGAAGCAGGCCCAGACCTGGGAGGACCTGCCGGAGGACATCAAGAACACCTACGACAAGCTGGGCATCCCGGAGGCGGAGAAGCAGCGCCTGGTCGCCGGTGTCGCCGCCCAGTACGAGTCCGAGGTCGTCTACCACAAGATCCGCGAGGACCTCGAGGCCCAGGGCGTGCAGTTCCTGGACACCGACACCGCGCTCAGGGAGCACCCGGAGACCTTCAAGGAGTACTTCGGCTCGGTCATCCCGGCCGGTGACAACAAGTTCTCCGCGCTCAACACCGCGGTGTGGTCCGGCGGCTCGTTCATCTACGTCCCCAAGGGCGTGCACGTCGACATCCCGCTGCAGGCCTACTTCCGGATCAACACCGAGAACATGGGCCAGTTCGAGCGGACGCTGATCGTGGTGGACGAGGACGCCTACGTCCACTACGTCGAGGGCTGCACCGCGCCGATCTACTCCAGCGACTCGCTGCACTCGGCGGTCGTGGAGATCGTGGTCAAGAAGGGCGCCCGCTGCCGCTACACGACCATCCAGAACTGGTCGAACAACGTCTACAACCTGGTCACCAAGCGCGCCAAGGCCGAAGAGGGCGCGACCATGGAGTGGGTCGACGGCAACCTCGGCTCCAAGGTGACCATGAAGTACCCGTCGGTGTTCCTGATGGGCGAGCACGCCAAGGGCGAGGTGCTCTCGGTGGCCTTCGCCGGTGAGGGCCAGCACCAGGACGCGGGCGCGAAGATGGAGCACCTGGCTCCGCACACGTCCTCGACGATCGTGTCCAAGTCGATCGCCAGGGGCGGCGGCCGCACCTCCTACCGCGGTCTGGTCAAGGTCGCCAAGCGCGCCAACCACTCGGCCTCCACGGTCAAGTGCGACGCGCTGCTGGTCGACACCATCAGCCGCTCCGACACATACCCGTACGTCGACGTCCGCGTCGACGACGTGTCCATGGGCCACGAGGCCACCGTCTCCAAGGTCAGCGACGACCAGCTGTTCTACCTGATGCAGCGCGGCCTGACCGAGGACGAGGCGATGGCGATGATCGTGCGCGGCTTCGTCGAGCCGATCGCGCGCGAGCTGCCGATGGAGTACGCACTGGAACTGAACCGCCTGATCGAGCTGCAGATGGAAGGGGCCGTCGGCTGAGATGACGAGTACCACCACCACCGACGGTGCCCAGCACGGCCTGACCGAGCACTCCCACGGGGGGACTGTGGTTCCGCAGTCCTCCCGCGGGCAGCGCTTCACCTCCTACGACGTCGAGGCCTTCGAGGTCCCTGGCGGCCGCGAGGAGGACTGGCGGTTCACGCCGACCAAGCGTCTGAAGGGCCTGCACGACGGCACGGCCACCGCGACCGGCTCCATCAAGGTCGCGGTCGACTCGGGTGACGCCGCCAAGGTCGAGACCGTGGGTCGCGACGACTCCCGGCTCGGCGACGGCGGCGTGCCCGCCGACCGCATCGCCGCGCAGGCGTGGAGCTCGTTCACCGAGGCCACCGTCGTCACCGTTCCCAAGGACACCCAGCCGGCCGCGCCGATCAGCATCACCGTGGAGGGCCCGGGCGAGGGGCAGACCGCCTTCGGCCACCTCCAGGTGCGCGCCGAGCGGTTCGCCGAGGCCACCGTCGTCATCGACTACCGCGGTTCGGGCGTGCTCGGCGACAACGTCGAGTTCGTCGTCGAGGACTCCGCGCGGCTGTCGGTCGTCTCGATCCACGACTGGGCCGACGACGCCACCCAGGTCAGCTCCGAGCACGCCGGCCTCGGCCGCGACTCGGTGTTCCGGCACCTGGCCGTCACCCTGGGCGGCGACCTGGTCCGGGTCAACACCACCGTCAACTACGGCGACAAGGGCGGCGACGCCGAGCTGCTCGGCCTGTACTTCGCCGACGCCGGCCAGCACCTCGAACACCGCATGCTGGTCGACCACTCGATGCCCAACTGCCGCAGCAACGTGCTCTACAAGGGCGCGCTGCAGGGCGACGGCGCGCATTCGGTGTGGATCGGCGACGTGCTGATCCGGGCCGCGGCCGAGGGCACCGAGACCTTCGAGCTGAACCGGAACCTGGTGCTCACCCAGGGCGCCCGGGCCGACTCGGTGCCGAACCTGGAGATCGAGACCGGCGAGATCGAGGGCGCCGGCCACGCCAGCGCCACCGGCCGGTTCGACGACGAGCAGCTGTTCTACCTGCAGGCCAGGGGCATCCCGCAGGAGCAGGCGCGACGCCTGGTGGTGCGCGGGTTCTTCGGCGAGATCCTGCAGAAGATCACCGTGCCCGAGGTCCGCGAGCGGCTGGAGGCCGCCATCGAGGCCGAACTCGCCGTGGTCGGCGCCTGAGCCCGGCCCACCCACGAAGCTTCCACACACCAGGAGAAACGAAACAAATGGCCACCCTGGAGATCAAGGACCTGCACGGCTCGGTCGTGACCGACGAAGGCGCCAAGCCGATCCTCAAGGGCGTCGACCTGACCGTGAACTCCGGCCAGATCCACGCCATCATGGGCCCCAACGGCTCGGGCAAGTCGACGCTGGCCTACGCCATCGCCGGGCACCCGAAGTACCAGATCGACTCCGGCCAGGTCCTGCTCGACGGCGAGGACGTGCTGGAGATGAGCGTCGACGAGCGCGCCCGCGCGGGCCTGTTCCTCGCGATGCAGTACCCGGTCGAGGTGCCGGGCGTGTCGATGTCGAACTTCCTGCGCACCGCCGCCACCGCCGTGCGCGGTGAGGCGCCGCAGATCCGGCACTGGGTCAAGGAAGTCAAGCAGGCCATGAGCGACCTGGACATCGACCCGGCCTTCGCCGAGCGCAGCGTCAACGAGGGCTTCTCCGGCGGTGAGAAGAAGCGTCACGAGATCCTGCAGCTCGACCTGCTCAAGCCGAAGTTCGCCATCCTCGACGAGACCGACTCCGGTCTGGACGTCGACGCGCTGCGCGTGGTGTCCGAGGGCGTCAACCGCTACACCGCCGAGGGTGACCGGGGCGTCCTGCTGATCACGCACTACACGCGGATCCTCAAGCACATCACGCCCGACTTCGTGCACGTCTTCTCCGACGGCAAGGTCGTGGAGTCCGGTGGGCCGGAGCTGGCCGAAGAGCTGGAGACCACCGGCTACGTGCGCTTCACCGGCAAGAAGGAGGCAGCCGCGCAGTCATGACCGTTCAGCCTCCTCGCACCACTGGTGCGAGCACCACGAACGCACGGGACACCGCCACGCCCCTGGACGTCGCGGCGATCCGCTCGGATTTCCCGATCCTGGGACGCACGGTGCGGGACAACCGTCCGCTCGTCTACCTGGACTCGGGCGCGACCTCGCAGCGTCCCCGCCAGGTGCTCGACGCGGAGCGCTCCTACGTGGAGACCTCCAACGCCGCGGTGCACCGCGGCGCGCACCAGCTCGCCGAGGAGGCCACGGACGCCTACGAGGGCGCGCGCGCCAAGATCGCCCGCTTCATCGGCGCCGGCGTCGACGAGGTGGTGTTCGTCAAGAACGCCACCGAGGGCGTCAACCTGGTCGCCTACGCCATGAGCAACGCCGCCACGTCCGGGGCGGAGGCCGAGCGCTTCCGCCTCGGGCCGGGCGACGAGGTCGTGGTGACCGAGATGGAGCACCACGCCAACCTGGTGCCGTGGCAGGAGCTGTGCCGCCGCACCGGCGCCACGCTGCGCTGGTTCGGCGTCACCCCGGAGGGCAGGCTCGACCTGTCCGACGTCGACGGGGTGATCACCGAGCGGGCCAAGGTGGTGGCCTTCGCCCACCAGTCCAACGTGCTGGGCACGGTCAACCCGGTCGAGCCGCTGGTGGCGCGGGCCAAGCAGGTCGGCGCGCTCACCGTGCTCGACGCCTGCCAGTCGGTGCCGCACAAGCCGGTCGACTTCGGCGCGCTGGACGTGGACTTCGCGGTGTTCTCCGGGCACAAGATGCTCGGCCCCTCCGGCGTCGGCGTGCTCTACGGCCGCAAGGAGCTGCTGGCGGCGATGCCGCCGTTCATCACCGGCGGCTCGATGATCGAGATGGTGCACATCGACCGCGCCACCTACGCCGAACCGCCCCAGCGCTTCGAGGCCGGGGTGCCGATGACGTCCCAGGTCATCGGACTGGGCACGGCCGTGGACTACCTGTCGGTGGTCGGCATGGAACGCATCGCCGAGCACGAGCGCCGGCTCACCGAACCGGCGCTGCGGGAGCTCTCGGCGGTCGAGGGCGTGCGGATCATCGGCCCGCTGAGCACCGAGGACCGCGGCGGTACGGTGTCCTTCGTGGTCGAGGGCGTGCACCCGCACGACGTCGGCCAGGTGCTGGACGACCGGGGTGTCGAGGTCCGCGTCGGCCACCACTGCGCGTGGCCGCTGCACCGCGCTATGGGGGTCCCGGCCACCGTCCGGGCCAGCTTCTACCTCTACAACGAGCTCGACGAGGTGAAGGCGCTGGTGGACGCGGTGCGCGAGGCGCAGCGGTTCTTCGGCGTGGCGTGAGGGGAGCGCTGTGCAACTGGAGCAGATGTACCAGGAGATCATCCTGGACCACTACAAGAACCCGCACCGGCACGGGCTGCGCGAGCCCTACGATGCGGAGTCCTTCCAGGTCAACCCGACCTGCGGGGACGAGATCACGCTCCGGGTCCGGCTGGACGGCGAGGGCTCGGACGCGATCGTCGAGGACGTCTCCTACGCCGGGCAGGGCTGCTCGATCAGCCAGGCCTCGGCGTCGGTGCTGACCGACCTGGTCGTCGGTCGCACCGTCGGGGAGGCGTTCAAGACGCAGGCCGCCTTCGGGGAGATGATGCAGGGTCGCGGGCAGGTCGAGCCCGACGAGGACGTCCTGGAGGACGGCATCGCCTTCGCCGGGGTGGCCAAGTACCCGATGCGCGTGAAGTGCGCGCTGCTGGGTTGGATGGCTTTCAAGGACGCAGTCTCCAGCGTCGGCGTGGAGGAGGCGTCATGAGCGACACTCGTGCCAACACAGAGGGTGGGAACGTCATGACCGACGAGACCCAGGTCCGGACCGAGGACGACGTCCAGCGCGGCGTGGAAGGCATGCCGGAGCCGGCGGCTCCCAAGGCCGACCTCGCCGCGGTGGAGGACGTCGAGGAAGCCCTGCGGGACGTGGTCGACCCCGAGCTCGGCATCAACGTCGTGGACCTCGGACTGGTCTACGACGTCCGCGTCGAGGAGGACAACTCCGCGACCGTGGACATGACGCTGACCTCGGCGGCCTGCCCGCTCACCGACGTCATCGAGGACCAGGCGCGGGCCGCGCTGACCGGTGGTCCCGGTGGCGGGCTGGTGAACGACTTCCGCATCAACTGGGTGTGGATGCCGCCGTGGGGACCGGAGAAGATCACCGAGGAAGGCCGCGAGCAGCTGCGGGCGCTCGGTTTCACGGTCTGACGATCGCATGCGGTCGAGGGGCGCTCCTGCCGGACGGGCAGGGGCGCCCCTCGCGTTTCCCATAGGCTGTCTTTGAACGCACCTTGCTCGGCGGTTCCGGTGGCGGAACCGGGCTCCGGGATCTTTTTCTCACGTATCCACCCATACGCCGCGAAAAGGCTGTCCTCGCCGGAGAACGCCTGAGCACCCGCGGCGGTGCCTGTTTGAAGCGGCTGTGCCGCTTCAAACAGGCACTCAGCGCTGCGACTGCCGCGGGTCCACCGCGTCGATCTCGGCGAGCAGCGCGGTCTTGTCACGTTCGGGAAGGAACGACGCCCGCACGCCGTTGCGGGCCAGCCGCGTCAGCGCCGCCCGGTCGAGCCCCATGCGGTGCGCGGCCCGGTACTCGCCGTTCAGGTCGGTGCCGAACATCGGCGGATCGTCGGAGTTGAGCGTGACGAGCAGCCCTTCCTCGAGCATCCACGGCAGCGGGTGCTCGGTTCCCCTGGACTGCCACGGCGCCCCGGAGGACTCCTGCGTCAGCGCCCGCACCGCGCCCGTGCGCAGGTTCGAGGTGGGGGAGACGTCCACCGGGAGCTGCGTGTCCCGCAGATGGGCGATGAGCTCGGCGTCGGCCACGCTCCCGATGCCGTGGCCGATGCGTTCCGCGCCCAGCGCGCGGATCGCCGACCACACCCGGTCCGGGCCGCGGGTCTCACCGGCGTGCGGCAGGCTGTGCAGCCCGGCGGCCCTGGCCCGGGCGAAGACCTCGCGGAACTGGTCCCGCTCGACCTCCAGGCCGCCGACACCGAAGCCCAGCACCGTCTGCGGGCCGTGCGCGAGGACGGCGTCGAGCGTGCGCTCGCCGGCCTCGGCGCCGTAATCCCCGGCGAAGTCGGGTATCCAGCGGATCCGGATGCCGCTCTCGCGTTCGGCCCGCTTCCTGCCGTGCTCGATCCCGGCGAAGACGACCGGCGCGGGGATGTCGCGCAGCAGGTGGTCGGAGAGGCTGAAGTGCACCTCGGCGTAGCGCACGTTCTGCGCGGCGAGGTTGCGCGCGGTGTCGAACGCCAGCGCGGCGAAGTCCTCCTCGTCGCGCAGCACCTCCACCGCCCGCCGGTAGACGTCGAGGAAGTGGGGGAAGTCGCGGTACTCGTACCACTCGCGGATCTCCCGCAGCGAACGGGAAAACCCGGCGACGGCGTGCTTCTCGGCGAGTGCGAGCAGCAGCGGGGGCTGCATGGAACCTTCGAGGTGGACGTGCAGCTCCACCTTCGGCAGCGCGGCGATGAACTGGTCGATCGATGCTGAGGACACCGGGAACGGCCTTTCGACGGTGACCGCCGGCGGAACGCGCCGGCGTGCTGGCTGGTGAGGTGACGGGAGAAACGCGCGTCACCGGCTACCAGGCGAGATCACCGCGCCTGTGGTCCTGGCCGTAGAGCGGGAGAGCGGGCGTGCGCCTGCGCGGAACCGGGTTCCGGAGCACGGGCGCGACCACGCAGATGACTGTATGCCGCATTCCCCGCCCCGGCAACGAATCCGCCGCGTCACACCCGTTCGGCGGCGTCGAAGCCGGAGTCCAGCTCCACCCGGTCGCCGCGCCGGATCCGCCCGGGGCGCACCACCTCGGCGTAGACCCCGGCGACCGCGCCCCGGCCGTAGCGCTCGGTCGTGATGGTGTTGTGCCGCGCGGGAATCCGCAGCGCCTCGCGGTTGACCGGCAGGTCGCCGTGGGCCAGCGTCGGGATCGCGCAGCGCGGAGTGCCCACGATGACGCGCAGCACCACCTCGGCACCGATGCGCGCGTACCGCTGCGACCAGTCGTTCTCCGCGAAACCGCCCAGCTCCGGCGTGTCGACGACGATGTTCGGCCGGTACCGCACCGGATCCACCGGCGCGCCGGCGTGCTCGTCGATCGCGGCGAGCGTCGCGGTGGTGATCAGGTGCACCGGTGCGGCGTCGACCAGAGTGCCCGGCGGTGCGAGGGAACCGAACTCGTTTTCCTCGATGTGCACCTCGGCGTCCAGACCGCTCGCCAGCACCTCGTCCGGGTCGGAGCGCTGCAGCGTCGCCCCGCCCGGCTTGCGGCTGACGAGCGCTACCTCGCGGCCGAGGTAGGCGCTGAGCGCGGCGCCGGCCCGGGCCGGATCGGCGGTCGACAGGCTCGTCTCCGGCGCGCCCGCGCCGGGCAGCGTCATCGCGACGTGGTCGCCGTCGTGGTCGGCCCGGATGGTGGGGAGCGCCCGCCACAGCCGCGGATTCTTCGCACTGGCGATGCGGCCCGTCTCGACGTCGAGCAGCGCGTAGGCCCGGTCGCCGGCGACCCCGCGCTCGGTCACCTCGCAGGACTCGACGACCTCGCCGAGCATCGACTTGACGGGGTAGCGGCGCAGCACCGATACGGCGCCGACGTGACTTGCTGGCATGTGCGGGACTCCTCGGCCGGTGAACACCCGGCCGACACGCTAGCGGGCACCACCGACCGCGCTGCTCGAGAGTCGTCGTGCGGCATTGCCTAACCGGCGCAAGGCGAAGCCGGCGCCGCATCCGGGCCGGTGCCCCAGCCCGACGGACGGTCCGACAGGGTGTGGTCGACCGAGCCACCGTCGCGCAACTGCTCCCATCCGACCCACACCTGATCGCGCGGTTGCCCGGACACCCGCACGCCGGCGTCGTACTGCAGCCTGCCGCCGTCCGCACCGGGCGCGGTGATGGTCAGCGGCCGCCGACCCGGGAGCTCCACCACAGCGCGCTCGAACCGCGGTGCGTTCAGGACGAACTGCCCGGTGCCCGGGACCGCCGGGTACAGCCCGAGCGCGCTGAAGACGTACCAGGCCGACATCGTGCCCAGGTCGTCGTTGCCCGTCACGCCGTCGGGGGCGTTGGTGAACAGCGTCTGCTGCGCCCGCGCCACCGCGGAGGTCTTGTCCGGGTGGCCGACCAGCGCGTACATCCACGGCGAGTGCAGGTCGGGCTCGTTGTTGGGGTTGTAGCGGAACTGCCCGTAGTAGTCGTAGGGGTCGATGACCCACTCCTCGCGGGCGGTCCGCGCCGGGTCGGTGAGCAGCTTGTCGTAGGCGAAGAACGTGTCGAGCCGCTTCTCGGCCTGCTCCGGGCCGCCGACGGCCTCCAGCAGGCCCGGAACGTCCTGCTGCGTCAGCCACTGGTACTGCCACGCGGTGCCTTCGTGGAACCCGTCGTCGGAGACCGGTTCGTAGGGCGCCACCCAGGACCCGTCGAGGTTGCGTGGACGCGGGAACCCGGTGAACCCGCGTTCGGGGTCGTGCACGGTGCCGTCCCACACGTTGCGCCACGACCGCCCGCGTTCGGCGAACGCCGCCGCGTCCTGCTGCCTGCCCAGCGCGGCGGCCATGATGGACAGCGAGCAGTCCGCCAGCGCGTACTCCATCGTCGCCGAACCGCCGTGGTGCGGGTCGACGTCCTGGCCCTTCTTCGGGAAGTCCGGGTCGTGCTGCACGAACCCCTGCGACAGGTACGACTCGTTGCCCGCGCGGCCCTCGTACGGCGACTCCGCAGGCGGCACCCCGTCGGCGTTGCGCAGCAGCGCCTCGTATGCCCGCTGCTCGTTGCCGGCCAGCGCGCCGAACCGCCACAGGTCGACCAGGAACGGGGTGACCGGGTCGCCGGTCATGGTGTT
The DNA here is from genome assembly GCF_000062885.1 of Saccharopolyspora erythraea NRRL 2338. Lineage (NCBI taxonomy): Bacteria > Bacillati > Actinomycetota > Actinomycetes > Pseudonocardiales > Pseudonocardiaceae > Saccharopolyspora > Saccharopolyspora erythraea. The sequence continues at coordinate 2,369,884 of NC_009142.1, forward strand.
GGTCTCGTAGTTGGCGTAGGCCCACCGGGGCAGCCAGCCGCCCTGCTCGTCGATGGTGAGCACCGAGCGCGCGATGTCGCGGGCGCGGTCGGGCACCAGCATCGCCAGCAGCTGGTTCTGCGTCCGGTAGGTGTCCCACAGCGAGAAGAACTGGTAGTAGGTCCAGTCCTCGGCGACGTGGATGCGCTCGTCGGAGCCGCGGTAGCGGCCGTCGGCGTCGTTGCCGGTCAGCGGTTGCAGCAGCACGTGGTACAGCGACGTGGTGAAGACCGCCGTGTCGTCGGCGCTGCCGCCCTGGACCCGGATCCGGTCCAGCTCGCGCCGCCAGCGGTCCTGGGTGCGCTCGCGGATCTCGTCGAAGCCCCGCGGCCGGCCGGACTCGTCCAGGCCCTCCGCCGCCAGGTTCGTGTCCGCGCCCTGCTGGTCGACGTGGGAGATGGCGGTGGTCGCGGTGACCTGGCGGTCGCCGAAGGACAGCCACGCGCCGCGCAGGCCGCGCTCGCCGGAGACCGCGCGGCGGCCGGGCTGCCCGCCGTCGGGCTGCCACGTGCCGAACGACGAGATCGGGCGGTCGAACCTGGTCGTGAACCACACCGTGTACTCGCGGCCGCCGCAGAAGCCCTTGCTGCGGACCCAGCCGCGCACCGTGTGGTCGTCGACGACCTCGACGCCGCTGCCGCTGATCGGGTTGTCCTTGTTGGCCTGTCCGACGTTGATGAAGACGTTCGCGGGCGCGGCGTCGCCGAAGGTGTAGCGCTCGACCCCGACCCGGGTGTCGGCGGTGGCCTCGACGTCGATGCCGTCGTAGTCGGTGAGCCTGGTGCGGTAGTAGCCCGCGTCGCCCACCTCGCCCTCGTGGGTGTAGCCCGCCGCGTAGTTCTCGTGGTCGAACTCCTCGGGCCTGGTGGTGTCGAAGTCGTTGCCCGCACCGGGGCCGACCGTGCCCGTGGTGGGCAGCGTGGAGATCAGGCCGCCCTGCTCCCAGCACCCGGCTCCGGAGAGGAAGAAGTGGCCGAAGCCGCGGATGCGCGCGTCGTCGTAGCGCCAGCCCGCGTAGTGCGTGCCGATGGGGCTGACCTGCGTCATGCCGAACGGAGCCGACGCGCCGGGGAAGGTGTTGCCCTCGTCCCGGGTGCCGATGAAGGTGTTGACCGCCTCCACCGGGTCGACCGGCCGCGCGATGGCGGGAGCGCCCGCGGCGACCAGCGCGATCAGGGACGCGACGGCGATCGTGGAGGCTCGGCGCGGGCGCTGCGGCATGGGCTGGCTCCCGTTCGACAACGTTGTCATGGGTCTGAACCCCTTCAACGTAAGAGGCGCCCGCACGAGGCGGCAATGCGCAGGACGAGTGATCGACGGCCGCTCGACGGCTGATCGGACCAGGGCGGTGCGCCGATCGATCCGGGGCCATTGCGGTGGCGGCGGGGCGGGCCACGCTCGGGCCGTCGTTCAGTTCTCGGCGGTTCACCGGATCCAGCTATGGCGAACGCCAGTTCGACTCGGGAGCATCGGTGGTATGACCGGATTGATCAACGCTCCGTTCCTGCTCGCCGCGCCGCCGCTGCTTGCGGCTGCTCTCCCGGCCGCCGGCGCTCTGCTGCTAACCGCGCTCGTTCGGGCGTTCGCCGCGTGGAGGCCACCGCCCGTGGCACCCCCGATGTTTCGGGCGCACGCGCCACCCGCGACGCTTCGGGCGCTCGCGCCACCCGGCGTCCTCCGCTCCCTTGGAAGGGTCTCCCCGGCGCCGCTGGAATGGTGTCCCCGGAGCACCGTGCCTGCGGCTGTGCTTACTGCGGAGGCGGCGGGAAGCCGCCCGTCGGCCGCGCGTCCGGTTCGTGCGTCGGGAAGTGGGGCGCCGGGAAGTCCTGAGCGGGGAACTCGGGAGCCGTGGGCGTGCCCCGCAACACGTCGATGCGGTCCGATCCGGGGCGCGACATCACCCAGCTCGACCCGTGCAGCGACTTCGCGTGCCGCTTCAGCGGGGCCAGCTGCCGAGAGACCTCGTCGTAGGTGGTCGCCGTGCCCCGCGCGCACACGAACGTCGCCAGCGAGAGGCTCACGTCGACGCCGCCCGCGGTGCGGGGCGGGTCGAGGAGGATCTCCGACAGCGGCACCAGGTCGTCGAGATCGGAGACGATCAGGAAGTCGTCCCCGCCGACGTGGCCCACCTGCACCGAGCTCATCCCCGCGGCGGAGTCGGTCAGGGTGCGGCCGATCGAGCGGATGAGGTCGTCACCGGCGGAGAACCCGGCCGTGTCGTTGACGGTCTTGAAGCCGTCGATGTCCAGCCAGCTCACCGCGAACACCTCGTCGGCGGCCAGCCTGCGGGCCACGTCGCGGGCGATCGCGTCGCTGCCGGGCAGCCGGGTGAGCGGGTTGAGTGCCGCGGCCTCCTCCACCTTGAGGTCGGCCATGCCGCGGATCAGCTGTCCGGCGCGCACGATCCCCAGGCAGCGACCGGACTCGTCGACGACGATCGCGTCGTCGTACATCCGGTACTGGTCCGAACCGGTGATCAGCCCCAGCGCCTCCATCGCCGTCGTCGCGGTGGTGACGACCCGCGGTTCGTCGGCGAGCCGGGAAGCCGGGCGCCTGGCGTGCAGTGCGTGCCCGTACGGGCCGGTGACGGCGAGCAGGAAGCGGTTGCGGTCGATGGTCCAGTGCGGGTGGTTCTGCTCGTCGACCAGCACCACCCCGCTGATCTCGGGGTGGTCGGCGAGGACCTGCCGGACCTGGTCGGCGGTGACGTCGGTCGGCAGCGTCGTGGCGGGGGCGAGGAACTCCGTCACGCGCGGCCCGGCCGCCAGCGTGGTGACCGAGGGTGCGTGCGGGTCGGTGATCTCCGCGGCCACGCCGGGGATCGTCAGCACGGTCGGCGGCCGTCTCGCCGCGGGTGCGAGCAGGTTGCCCTGCACCAGCCGCACCCCGTTGCGGCGCAGCGCCGTGAGCTGCCGTTCGTTCTCCACGCCCTCGGCGACCAGCAGCGACTCGGTGGCCTCGCAGAGGTGGCGCACCGCCTCCAGCACCGGCAGCCGCGCCTGGGTGTCGGGCAGGCCCTGCACGACACCGCGGTCGAGCTTGACCATGCTCGGGCGCATGTCGGCGATCAGCGTGAGCGGCACGTCGCCTTCGCCCACTCCGTCGAGCGCGACCTGGTAGCCGTCTGCCCGCAGCTTCTCCACGCCGGCGACGAGCTGGGCGGGGTCGAGCCGTGCGAACGGGGGCCCGATCTCGATCGTGAGCTCCTGCGGGCGCCTGCCGACGCGGCGCAGGTCCTCGCCGAGCACGTCGAGCCGGGCGAGGTCGTGGGCGACCGTGCCGCCGAAGACGTTCAGGTGCAGCGGGAGGAGGGTCTCGAACTCGGATGCCGACTTCAGGGCCGCGACCGCGAGCTGGACGTCCAGCTCTGTGAGCCTGCGCTGCCGCGCGGCCTCCCGGAAGAGGTCATGCACATGCGCACCGGCCGGCCTGGCGAGTGCTTCCACCGCCACGATCGCACCGGTCTTCACATTGATCAACGGCTGGAATGCGAAGCGTACTTCGTCCACCAGCGCAAGCACGGAGTCGATGTTGCCCGTACTCATGCTGTTCCATCGAGCTTGTTCACGACCTGTTCACCGACATCTCAGCTCCTCCTCGTTTCCGAGGACGCCGGGCCCAGTGTGCCAAACTAACGCGCTTGACCAGCCAGGAACAGCACAAGCCCCCCGGAACTGTGTCCGGCGGCACAACGAAACGCGTTTGTTCCGCCACGTTGTGTGGCAGTTCGCCCGAACGCGGCCGCCGTTCGGGCGCTATTTTGGTGAACAACAAACGAATCACGCCATGAAATGTGCGACCAATTTCCGGAACGGGCGTGCAGATCAAATTCCATTTCTTCGAAAATGATCTTGGTTGGATTCTTCGGCCGGCCGCCCAAGATCCGCGATCGACCTGCCACCGACCGAACACCCGCCCGCGCTCCAGCACGCGGAACCACCACCGGTTGACCGCCAGATCCTCGGCCAGATCGCTGCCGGACCGCCACGCTCCACCCGGACGAGACCCCAGGCCAGACTGCCGGCCTCAGCCAAACCACGAGTCGCCGTCTGGAGCGCCAAACCCCAGCAGGGTCCGGGGTCCAGACCATGCCCCAGCCCGCTCCGCCTGCTCACCCGATCCGCCTGCCCAACCGATCCGCGGGGTGCGCGCCCGGTCCCAGGCGCCGCCGCGTCCGTCCGCCCCGCCTACCTACAGGCCGCCCAGGCCGTGGTGGGCGTGCGGACGGCCGAGGGACAGGCCGCCGGTGACCAGTTGCCGCCGGATCGGCCAGGGGGCGCGGCGGAACAGCACCGTCATGGCCGCCGCCGTGGCGGCGGGGTCGTGGTCGACCGAGAGGAAGGCCGACTGGTGGTGCGGCGGCAGCGCGAAGAACGACTCGAAGAACTCCGGGACGAGGTGCGGTGGGAACGTCAGCAGCGCCTGCAACGCGCGCCGGCGCAGCGCGTGCGCGGCGAGCGCCCGCGGCGGCCACAGGATCGACCACGCCGCCCTCGCCGCCGCCGCGGGCCCGGCGGGTAGGCCTGCGGTGATGGCCGAGGCGATCCACGGGGCCTTGCGCAGCGAGGTCGCGACGCTGAAGCCGGTGGCCGGGTGGACCAGGCCGGCCGACGCGCCGAACGGGATCACGCGGCCAGGGCGGGGCAGCGGGTCGTCGACGGGGAAGCGCACGCGTTCCTCGACCGCGCCCTCCGGGACCTCTATCCCTACCTCGCCGAGCCGGCTACGCAGGCGCCGCCGCAGCAGGGCCAGCGGCAGCGCGGGGCGCCTGGCAAGTGAGGTCTCCTCCAGCAGCACCTGCTCGGCGCCCAGCCGCACGCCGTACAGGAACGTCGGCCATCCGCCTCGCGTGTCCGGCGCGGCCCGCCAGTCCATGAACAGGCCGGTGCCCGGCGGGCACAGCCCGGCCGCCTCGTGCTCCTCCAGCACGACGCCGACCGCGGTCTGCTGGGCGGAGGTGCGCGGCGGTCTGCCGCCGGAGAGGACGCGCGCCGCGCCCGAGGCGTCGACGACGACGGCCGAGGCGATGCGGCGACCGTCCTTGAGGTGAACCGTCGAACCGGTCGGCCCGTGCTCGGCGGAGACCACGCGGCCCGAGATCTCGGTGACGTCGTCGCGCCAGAGGTGCTTCCACAGCACCGCGTTGTCGATGACCGCATACGCCCGCGGCCACTCGTGCATGGTCGTGCCGAAGGCGCGCATCCGCCCCATGACCTCCGACAGCGCCGACTGCGGCACCGAGGCCGGGAGCTCGTCGCACCAGGCGGCGTAGGTCTGCGGCCAAACCCGCCGCGGGTTCGGGTCGATCAGGGCGACCTGCAGGCCGGTATCGCTGGCGGCCGCCGCGACGGCGCGGCCGGCGGGTCCAGCACCCACGACTACGACATCCACCACGTGAGCATCAGATCACGCCCGTCGCGGTGCGTGCCTTCCGACCGGCGTTCTATAACGTGTGGCCATGCACCAGCCGGAAACCGACAGGACAAGCCGTCGAAGCGAACGAACCGGACACCTGCACCCGGCGGGCGACCTCGCGGCGAGCCCGTTCCGCGCCGACCGCGACCGGGTGTCGAGCTCGGCGTTCTTCGCCCGACTGGGCGGGGTCACCCAGGTCGTCAGCCCGAGCGGTTCCGGGCTGCTGCTGCACAACCGGCTGACCCACAGCCTCAAGGTCGCCAACGTCGCCCGCGCCCTGGCCGAGCGGCTTTCGGCCGGCAGGCGCGAAGTCGAGCTGCTGGAGCGCCTCGGCGGGTGCGACGTCGACGTGGTGGAGGCCGCCGCGCTCGGGCACGACCTCGGCCACCCGCCGTTCGGGCACCTCGGGGAGAGCGTCCTGGACCGGCTGGCCAGGCAGCGCTTCGACCTGCCCGACGGCTTCGAGGGCAACGCGCAGTCGTTCCGCATCGTCAGCCGGATAGACGTGCGCGGCGTCGGCGCCGAGGGCCTCGACCTGACCGCGGCCGTCCGGGCGGCGCTGCTGAAGTACCCGTGGACGCGGCTCTCCCGCCCGCAGCCGCACCCCCGCGACATGCCGTCGCCGCCGCGTGGCGCGTCCGAACCCGAGGACGCGCCGGGCACCGGCTCGGCGAAGTTCTCCTGCTACGTCACCGAACTGGGCGACATGCGGGACTGCCGGGCCGCCTTCGCCGGCCGCATCGCCGAGTGGCAGCAGACGATCGAGGCGTCGATCATGGACACCGCCGACGACATCGCCTACGCGATCCACGACCTCGAGGACTTCCACCGCGTCGGCATCCTCCAGCACACCACCGTCTCGCAGGAGCTGACCTCGTGGCTGGGGCAGTTCACCGAGCTGGCCACGCTGACCGACGCCGAGCTCGCGGGCTCCGGCCAGCGGCAGGGCCGGTCGCTGGAGTGGCTGCGGCGCAGGCTGCACGCCAAGGACTCGTGGATCGCCGACGACGAGGCGTTCGTCAGCGCGGTGAAAAAGGTCGTGGCCAACCTGGTCACCAAGCTGCTGGAGGTCCCGTTCGACCGCTCCAAGCAGGCCGAGCAGTCGGTCGCGGCGTTCTCGGGTGAATGGACGCAGCGGCTCGTGGAGGGCATCGAGCTGCACGAACACCCGACGACCCGGTCCGGCCACGTCGCCCTCGCGGTCGACCAGTGGCACGAGGTGCAGGTGCTCAAGTTCGTGCACCGCCACTTCGTCCTCCAGCGCCCCGACCTCGCGCTGCACCAGCGCGGCCAGGACAGGCTGCTGAGCAAGCTGGTCGAGGCGCTGGACAACTGGCTCATCGACCGCAGCGAGGCGGCCCGGCTCCCGCACCGGCTGCGCGACCTGTTCGACGGGGCCCGCGCCGAGTTCGAGGAGCTGCGGGCCGAGGAGCCGGAGCTGCTGGTCCGGCCCGGTGAGGCGCTGCCGACCGGCAGCGAGGGCGAGCAGCACCTCGAACGGATGGCCCGCGGGCGGGCGGTGGTCGACTTCATCGCGTCGCTGACCGACGACCAGGCCGCCGCGCTGCTGGAGGCGCTGTCCGGTCGCACGACGCAGTTGTGGAGCGACACGTTTGTCCTCTAAGTCGAGGCAGCTCCCGGGCGGTGGCCGCGCGGTGGAGGTGGCGCCGGAACGGCTGGAGGGCTGGTTCCGGCGCTTCGCCGACGGCCACGGCGGTGCGGTGGGCACCCGCGTCGCGCCGCAGCGGGTCGAAGTCCGTGCGGCCGACGGTGCCCGCGCGGCCGTCGACGTCCCGTTCGCTCCGCTGGCCCCGCCGCACGGCGATGCCGAGGGGCTGGAGGTGGCTTCACTGGTCGAGCACGTGACCACCCCGCGCACGGTCGGCCTCGTGCTGGTCCGGCTCGGAGCGCACAGCGTGGGGGTCAGCAGGGGCGGCCGGGTGGAGCGCTCGAGCACCGACCGGCACCTGGTCCACGGCAGGAACAAGGCGGGCGGCTGGTCGCAGCAGCGGTTCGCCCGGCGCCGGGAGGGCCAGTCGCGGCGCGCGCTCGAGGCGGCCGCCGACGCGGTGGCCCGCGTGCTGCTGCCCGAGCGCGACGAGCTCGACGCCGTCGTCCTCGGCGGCGACCGCCAGGCCCTGGACGCGCTGCGCGCGGACCCCAGGCTCACGACCCTGCTGGCCTCGGCCGAGCCGCGCGTGCTCGACGTGCCCGAGCCGCGGCGGACCGTCCTCGACGAGGCGGCCCGCCGAGCCATCGCGGTCGAGGTCCAGATCCACGACGCGTGAGCGGCACTCGCATACGGCGACGAGGTCTCGGAGGGTGGTGACACCGCCACTGCCGGTGACGGTCGTTGACGGGGAAGTTGATGGGAAACCGCGTGCGGGCAGTCACCGGTGGCCGTCCGGCACGCGGGTCATGCAACACGGAGTGCCGCCGAAGTGAGCGCCCGGACGGACAGTTGCCGCGGTTTTCACCAGGCACGACGCCGATCTGCACGCGCGGCAGATCGGCACGACGCCGACCTGCTTGCACGGACAGTCGACACCCCACCGTGCCCCGCCCTCCCGCGCCCGGATCGCCGCGCCGCGATGTCCTGCACGTCCACCCGCCGACCTCGGCACGCCCCGCGCCGCCACCGCGCGATGTGAGCAAGCCGATTCAGGTGGCCGGAAATCCGCTGGACGGCCACCGGTACACTCGACGGGTGGTTCGTGAGCGCCCCGTAGTCCGGGTTCGGGTTACCAGAAGAACCCGGCAAGCCTATTAGCGGCGACTGCGCTCACCGGTCTCGAGCCTGGTCCGGGCCCGACCGGTGGGCGTTCGTGTGTGAACGCTCGACCACCGACTTCCGGAGTTTTCCTTGATCTCTGCCACCGGCCTGGAACTGCGTGCGGGCTCCCGCATCCTGCTGTCCGAAGCGACGCTGCGCGTCCAGCCGGGCGACCGCATCGGCCTGGTGGGCCGCAACGGCGCGGGCAAGACGACCACGCTGCGAGTGCTCGCCGGCGAGGGCCAGCCGTACGCGGGTGAGGTGCTGCGCCGCGGGGAGCTCGGCTACCTGCCGCAGGACCCCCGCGAGGGCGACCTGTCGGTCACCGCCAAGGACCGGGTGCTCTCCGCCCGGGGCCTCGACCAGCTCCTGCGCGACATGGAGAAGGCGCAGTCGGAGATGGCCGAGCTGGCCGACGACCGCCAGCGGGACAAGGCGGTCGCCCGCTACGGGCGGCTGGAGGAGCGCTTCGCCGCCCGCGGCGGCTACGCGGCCGAGAGCGAGGCGGGCCGGATCTGCAGCAACCTCGGCCTGGCCGACCGGGTGCTCAGCCAGCCGCTGCGCACGCTCTCCGGGGGGCAGCGGCGCCGCGTCGAGCTCGCCCGCATCCTGTTCGCCGCCTCCGAGGCGGGACCGGGCGGCAGGTCGGCGACCACGCTGCTGCTGGACGAGCCGACCAACCACCTCGACGCCGACTCGATCAACTGGCTGCGCGACTTCCTCAAGGCCCACGACGGCGGGCTCGTGGTCATCAGCCACGACGTCGACCTGCTGGCCGCCGTGGTGAACAAGGTGTGGTTCCTCGACGCGATCCGCGGCGAGGCCGACGTCTACAACATGGACTGGAAGCGCTACCAGGAGGCGCGGGCCGCGGACGAGAAGCGCCGCAGGCGCGAGCGCGCCAACGCCGAGAAGAAGGCGTCGGCGCTGATGGCCCAGGCCGACAAGATGCGCGCCAAGGCGACCAAGGCGGTCGCCGCCCAGAACATGGCGCGCCGCGCCGAGAAGCTGGTCGCGGGCCTGGACGCCGAGCAGGCGCAGGAGAAGGTCGCCAAGATCCGCTTCCCCGACCCGGCTCCCTGCGGTCGCACGCCGCTGACCGCTGACGGGCTGTCGAAGTCCTACGGCTCCCTGGAGATCTTCACCGGCGTCGATCTTGCCGTCGACCGCGGCTCCAAGGTCGTGGTGCTCGGCCTCAACGGTGCGGGCAAGACGACCCTGCTGCGGCTGCTGGGCGGGATGGAAAAGCCCGACTCCGGTGCCATCGTCCCTGGTCACGGGCTCCGGTTGGGTTACTACGCCCAGGAGCACGAGACGCTGGACCACGACGCGTCCGTGTGGGAGAACGTGCGCAGCGCGGCACCGGACACCCCCGAGCAGCAGCTTCGCACGCTGCTGGGCGCGTTCCTGTTCAGCGGTGAGCAGCTCCAGCAGCCCGCGGGCACGCTTTCCGGTGGCGAGAAGACCCGGCTCGCGCTGGCGGGCCTGGTTTCCAGCGCCGCCAACGTCCTGCTGCTCGACGAGCCGACGAACAACCTCGACCCCGCCAGCCGCGAGCAGGTGCTGGACGCGCTGCGCAGCTTCACGGGCGCGGTCGTGCTGGTCACGCACGACCCCGGAGCGGTTGAGGCATTGCAACCGGAACGGGTGATCCTCCTCCCGGACGGTACCGAGGACCACTGGTCAGCGGACTACCTGGAGCTGGTCCAGCTCGCCTGAGCGAGGCGTGGGACCCCCGAATCGGGTGCCAATACCACGAGCAAGCAGAGTCCCGGGGCTACTACGTATGGATTAGTGCATTCCGGTGATCGACGGGGTGTGAACCTCGGCCGGCGGCAGATCTTTTTTCATGATCGCCTGGCGTTTGCGGCTTTCCTGTTCGATCATTGCGCTGACAGGGGTCGCGAGCGGCCCGACCTGCTCGGAGGGAAGGCGGGGACACTGTGGCTGACCTGAAGAAAGGTGCGCGTATCACCGGAAGCGCACGGGACAAGCTTGCCAGTGACCTGAAGAAGAAGTACGAGAAGGGGGCCAGCATCCGCGCTCTGGCGGAGGCGACCGGCCGGTCCTACGGATTCGTCCACCGGGTTCTGAGCGAATCCGGTGTGCAGCTCCGGGGCCGCGGTGGCGCGACCCGGACCAAGAAGAAGTGAGTACGAGCGACACCTGTCGCCGACCGCGCAAGGCCGGACGGGGCGTGATCGCGCGCCGAGCCGCCCGGTGAGGTCGATGTCCTGCTCACGCGGCAGCTCCTTGATCGGCAGGTACGCTTGGCGCCGACCGATCAACGCAAATCTGCATCGGAGGGTCGCGTGGCGGAGTCGACAGTGGACGCCGACCTGCTGGATCGTGGCGGTGTGGGGCTCACGATCCAGGGTCGGCGTGCCACGATCACTCTGAATCGTCCGGACAAGCTCAACGCGCAGACCCCGCAGACCTGGTACGCGCTGCGGGAGATCGGTCAGAGCCTGGATTCCGACATCCGGGTCGTGGTCGTGCGCGGTGAGGGCAGGGCCTTCTCCGCGGGACTGGACCGCAGGCTGTTCGGTTTCGACGAGGTCGAGGGTTCGCCCGGCGTGATGTCGCTGGGCAGGCGGCCCACGGAGCAGGCCGACGCCGAGATCGCCGGTTTCCAGCAGGGCTTCAGCTGGCTGCGCGATCCCGACCGCGTGACCATCGCGGCCGTGCAGGGCCACGCCATCGGCGCGGGGTTCCAGCTCGCGCTGGCCTGCGACATGCGGGTGCTGGCCACCGACGCGCGGCTGCGGATGGCCGAGACGACGCTGGGTCTGGTGCCGGACCTGGGCGGCACGTTGCCGCTGGTCCGGGCCGTGGGCTACGCCAAGGCGGTGGAGATCTGCCTGAGCGGTCGCGAGGTGACGGCCGAGGAGGCGGAGCGGATCGGCCTGGCCAACTCGGTGGTGCCCGCCGAGGAGCTGGACAGCGCCGTCGACCAGCTCGCCGAGGCCGTGGCCGCGCCGCCGGCCGGCGCCACCCGCGAGACGCTCGCGCTGCTCGCCCAGGCCGAGGAGGCCGTGGAGCTGGAGCAGCAGCTGGCCGCGGAGCGCTCGGCGCAGCTGCGGCGCATCACCGAGATGATCGAGCTGCACGAAGTCTGACCCGATGTGCGAGGGGCCCGGTGGTCACTGACCACCGGGCCCTTCGGCGTGCGTGTGCGGGCTACTGGAGACCGGGCACGCGCTCGCCGTAGTGCGCCAGGTTGGCGGCGTTGGCCTCGTCGCCGCCGATGGTGTTGGAGCTGCGCCAGACCGGCAGGTCGACGCCCGCCTCGCGGGCCGCTTCGTGCAGCTCCACCAGCAGCAGGTTCCACACGTGGACGTTGGTCAGCGAGGACAGCGGGGCGGTGACCGGGGCGTGCGGCGGGTAGCTCGCGTCACCGCCGGGGACCAGCGTGTCCAGCACGATGGTGGCCTGTTCGGCAAGCGTCGTCCCGGCGCGCTTGGGTGCCTCGGCGCTGGCGGTGGGGGAGGTGACCGCGACGACCGGCGAGCCCGCCGAGCGCGCCGTCATCGCGAGCTCGACCGGGTAGGGGTTGACCCCGGAGTTGGAGAACACCACCAGCGCGTCGGTGCCGCCGCGGAACCCGGCCTCGGTGATCACCAGCTCGGCGAGTCCGGTGCGGCGTTCGGTCCTGGTGCTGGGCACCGCGCCGTGCAGCGGCAGCAGGTCGGGGTGGTAGAGCGGCCGGATCGCGGCCAGGCCGCCCGCCCGGTAGAAGGTCTCCATCACTCCGGCGAGTGAATGTCCGGCGCCCGCGGTGTAGATCAGGCCGTCGGAGCGGATGCAGTCGAGCAGGCGGGCGGCGGCGTCGCGCAGTCCGGCGGCGTTGTGCTCACCCACCTCGCGCAGGTGGGCGAGGCTGTGTTCGGCGTGTGCGGACACGGACGCGTTCTCGGGCATGGGCGGGCGCTCCTGGCGGGCGACAACAGGGTTCCGAGGAGGTCTATACCAATGCCGCGACACGGTCAACCGCGTTCACCCCTCCCACCGCGCGGCCCGTGACGGCGATAGGCTGTTGATCACGTCATGACGATCGAGCCGCCAGGGGACGCATGCCGCAGAGAGGCAACCGACGTGAACTGCTCGCGGAGTCCGCGATCGAGGTGCTCGCCAGGGAGGGCGGCCGCGGGCTGACCCACCGCGCGATCGACCGCGAGGCCGGGGTGCCGGAGGGGACCACCAAGAACTACCACCCGACCCGCAGTTCGCTGTTCATCGCCGTGGCCCGCCACATCGCCGCCGAGCACACCTCCGCGTTGCGCGAGCTGCGCGAACGGATGCCCGAAGGCCTGAACAAGAACGACATCGCCACCCTCTACGCGACGATGCTGCGGCGCATGGTCACCGACGCCCGCTCGAGGTTCCTCGCCCTGTTCGAGCTGCACCTGGAAGGCGTGCGCAGGCCCGAGGTGCGCTCCGCGCTCGGCGAGATCGCACTGGCCAACGTGGACACGGCGGTGCACCTGCACGCCGCCGTCGGCGAGCGCATCAGCCAGCGGGGCGGTGCGCTGCTGGAGGCCGGGATGCTCGGGGTGGCGCTGACGATGCTCAGCCAGCCCGACGACGTGTTGCGCCAGACGGGCTTCGACGACGCCGAAGCGCTGGCCAGGGCGCTGCTGTCCATGACGACCACGAGCGGTCCGGTGCCCGGCGTGCTGCGCGGTCGCGCGAGCTGACCGGCACGCGGTGGCGCTTCGGGTCCGGAATGTCACGCACGGTAGCCTTTGTCCGTCCCAGGTGCTGCTGGTCGGCCGGTCGGCGTGGCTTGGCATCATGACCGGCGGAGTCCTTCGCGCAACGAGTCCAGGGGCGTCCCGCGGGCGCCTGTGAGCCAGTGGATTTGTCCCAAGAGCCATTGGATGTAGGGAAGGCATGTCGAATCCGCCATCGCAAGACGAGTCGGGTCCCCTCGAACCCCCCGCCGCGGTGTTCGCGCGGCTGTCGGATGTTCCGCTGGACGTCGTCGACAAGCTGATCGAGACCACCAACGCCGTCTACGGCGACCTCAACAAGGTGCACGGTCACCCGTACTGGGGTGACCTCGTCTTCCACCAGGGCGCGGCGATGCGGGCGCTGAAGGAGGCACGCGAGTGCCTCGAAGGGCTGCGTGCCGAGGCGATCGGGGCCCGCAACACCGAGCTGGGCGTCACGGTCGCGACCGCGGTGATCGACGGAGACCGCCACTACGCGCAGACCGATGACGACAAGGCCACGCTGGTCAACCGGGTGCTGCGCCCGCAGTCCAAGCGCGCCGCGCACCTGTTCGTGTGGGACCGGCCGTTCGACAACGAGGAGATCGCCGGGCCCTACCAGCAGGTGCGGGTGGTGACCGACCCCGAGGCCGAGGTCGGCGTCCTCAACTACACCGAGGAGACCGAGGAGGGCGAGCTGCGCTCCTGGCACACCCTCAACCCGCAGCCGCTGCCCGACCCTCCCGCGCTGCGGTTCGACGCGGGCAGCGCGCTGCGCTTCCCGCGCGACTCCGTCCTGCCGTTCCGCGATCTGCGTGCCGCGCTGCTGGAGTACTCGCGCGACGGCCTGCGCCCGGAGGCCGTCCAGTGGCAGTCCGCCCGGTGGGGTGACGTGTAGTCGACGTGAGCCCGACGGCCCCGACCGCACGCGCGGTCGGGGCCGTTCGCGCTTCGGCGGGCGTTTTCGCCGCCGCCTTCGGCATCTCGCCGTGGCACGTGGTGAGGCCGGCCGGAACCCGCTGCGTAACGGTTCGGTACAGGTGCGTGACGAGACTCGGCGACATTGGCCTGTTAAGCATTGACGACCAGCGCCTGTTGATGGTTCTTTCTTCTCACTCACCGCGAAGGAGTGGTCGACGTGGGCAGAAAACTGGCCGTGCTGTGGGCGGTCCTGCTGGCCGGGCTGGCGTTCCCGGTCTCGGTGCCGGCTTCGGCTCAGGACGGCGGGAAACAGGGCGCGACGCTGCGCGTCGGGTTGCAGCAGCAGTTCGACTCGCTGAACCCGTTCCTGGGCTACACGCTGGCCTCGACCGAGGTGTTCCGGCTGGTCTACCCGACGCTGACCACCTACAGCCAGGACGACTTCTCGCCGATCCCGGAGCTGGCCGAGCGGTGGGACACCTCTGCCGACAAGCTCACCTGGACCTTCCACATCCGTCCGGGTGTCACCTGGTCGGATGGCAAGCCGGTGACCGCCAGGGACGCCGCCTACACGTTCAACCGGATGATGAGCGACCCGGCGGCCAGCACGGCCAACGGCAACTTCGTCGAGAACTTCGAGACCGTCACCGCGCCTGACGACGCCACGCTGGTGGTCAAGACCCGCACGCCGCAGGCGACGATGCTGGCCATCGACGCCCCGATCGTGCCCGAACACGTGTGGTCGAAGGTCACCGACGTCTCGAGCTTCACCAACGACCAGATGCCGATCGTGTCGAGCGGACCGTTCGTCCCGGTCGAGTACGAGGCCGAGCGCCACCTCACGCTGCGCGCGAACGAGAAGTTCTGGCGCGGTGCGCCGAAGGTCGCCGAGCTGCAGTTCGTCAACTTCAAGAACAGCGACGCCGCGGTGCAGGCCCTGCGCAAGGGCGAGGTCGACGTCGTGCAGAAGCTGACGCCCGCCCAGTTCGACGCGCTCAAGGGCGAGCCAGACATCGCGCAGGTCAAGGGCCAGGGGCGGCGCTTCTACGAGCTGATCCTCAACCCCGGCGCCGCCAACAGCACCGGCGCCCGCATCGGCACCGGCCACCAGGCGCTCACCGACGTTCGCGTGCGGCGGGCCATCGACATGGCCATCGACAGGAAGGCGCTGGTCGAGCGGGTGCTCGGCGGCTACGGCCAGGTCGGCGGCGGCTACCTGCCGCCGATCTTCTCCGACTACCACTGGACCCCGCCGCAGCCCAGGCCCTTCGACATCGCCGCGGCCAACCGGGCGCTGGACGAGGCCGGGTACGCGCGCGGTGCCGACGGCACCCGCCGCACCCCGCAGGGCGAGCCGCTGAACTTCGACTTCGTGCTCCACGGCGACGAGTCGACCGACGCCCAGGTGGGTGAGTTCGTCAAGCGGTGGCTGTCGGAGCTGGGCATCGCCGTCGAACTCCAGCCGGTGTCGGACAACCAGCTCAACGACCGCACCGTGGCAGGCGACTTCGACATGGTCATCAGCGGCTGGTCGGCCAACCCGGACCCGGACTACGTGCTGCGGCTGCAGACCTGCGGCGCGCGTCCGAGCCCGGAGGGCGGCGGGAACACCGACAGCTACCTGTGCGACGCGCAGTACGACGCGGCCTACACCCGCCAGCTCAACGAGTTCGACCCGGCGGCTCGGGTGGCCGCGGTCAACCAGGCGCAGGAGCGCTTCTACGACCAAGCGGCCGGGCTGATCCTCTTCTACGGCAACTCCCTGGAGGCCTACCGCAGCGACCGCTTCAGCGGATTCGCCATGCAGCCCAAGGGAGAAGGCGTTATCACTGGACAGCAGGGCTACTGGGGCTACTACGGCGCCCAGCCCACCGAGCTGGCCGTCAAGGACGCCAGCGGTTCGGACTACCGCACCGCGGCGCTGCTGCTCGGTGGGGTGGTGGTGCTCGTCGGCGTCATGGTGGTGCTGATCGTCTTCCGCAGGCGCAAGACGGCCGACAATCGGGAGTGAAGCGTGGCTGACCTACTGGCGGGTGCCCCCGAGTCGACCGGCTCCGGGGGCACCCGCGGCCGGCTCGGCCGGTACCTGGCGGGGAAGTTCGGCGGCGGGCTGCTGAGCCTGTTCCTCGTCGCGGTGCTCGGGTTCTTCCTCTTCCGGGTGATGCCGGGCGATCCGGCGCGGACGATGACGCGCGGCGCGCCGGTCAGCGAGGAGCAGCTCGCGGCGCTGCGGGCGCGCTTCGGCCTCGACCAGCCGCTGTGGAAGCAGTTCGTGGACTTCCTCGGCGACCTGCTGCGCGGTGACCTCGGCACCTCCTACACCTACAGCCGTCCGGTCGGCGACCTGATCCTCGAACGGCTCGGTCCGACGCTGCTGCTGGTCGGCACCGCGACCGTGCTCGCCGTCGTGCTCGGGCTGTGGATCGGCACCAAGGCGGCGTGGCGGCACGGCAGCGCGTTCGACAAGGGCTCGACGTCGGTGGCGCTGACCCTGTGGTCGGTGCCGACGTTCTGGCTCGGCCTGATCGTGCTGATGGTCTTCGGCGTCGGGGCCGGTCCGATCCCGGGGCTGTTCCCCGTAGGCGGGATCTCCTCGCCCGACGTGCCCGACGGGCTCGTCCCGCAGGTGCTCGACGTCGCGCACCACCTGGTGCTGCCGTCGCTGACGATGGTCGCGGTGGTCTACGCCCAGTACCTGATGATCATGCGCTCGTCGCTGCTGGAGGAGATGGGCGCGGACTACCTGACCACCGCGCGGGCCAAGGGACTGCGGGAGGACCTGGTGCGCCGCAGGCACGCGGTCCCCAACGCCCTGCTGCCGACCGTGACGCTGGTCTTCCTGCACCTAGGGCTGGTGGTCGCCGGGGCCATCACCGTCGAGACGGTCTTCTCGTGGCCGGGCCTGGGCCTGCTGACCTTCGAGGCGCTGCGGGTGCCGGATCTGCCGCTGCTGCAAGGAGTCTTCATCGTGCTGGCCGGGAGTGTGATCGTGATGAACGTGCTGGCCGACGTGCTCTACCGGGTGCTGGACCCGCGGGTGCGCGAGTCATGACCGCCACCGCGAAGCAGATCGCGCGGGAGCGGCGCCGGGCGCGCGCCGCCGAGACCTGGCGGATCTTCCGGGAGGACCGGGGCGGGCTGGCCGGGCTGGTGCTGCTGGGCCTGATCGTGGTGCTGGCGCTGCTGGCCCCGGTGCTCACCGACGACACCGGCTTGGACGTCACGCGCGCCACCGGCGGTGCGTTGCAGGCGCCGGGTTCCGAGTTCTGGCTCGGCACCGACGAGTCGGGCCGCTCGGTGCTGCTGCTGACGTGGTGGGGCGCGCGGGTGTCGCTGGTGGTCGGGCTGTCGGCGGCGCTGCTGTCGGTGGTGATCGGCACCGTGTTCGGCGTGCTGGCGGCGCACTTCGGCGGCTGGACCTCGACGGTCCTGATGCGCGTCACCGACTTCTTCCTCGTGCTGCCGTCGCTGGTGCTGGCCATCGCGCTGTCCACAGTGCTCGCCCGCGGGCTGCCGACGATCGTGCTGGCGATCGGCATCACCTCGTGGGCGACGACCGCGCGGCTGGTCCGGGCGCAGACGCTCACCGTGGAGGCGCGCCCCTACATCGAGCGCGCCAGGGCGCTCGGTGGCGGTCACGCGCACATCATCGGCCACCACGTGCTGCCCGCCGTGCTGCCGCTGGTCTTCGCCAACACCACGCTGCAGGTCGCCAGCGCCATCATCGCCGAGTCGACGCTGTCGTTCCTCGGCCTGGGCGACCCGAGCCGGGTGTCGTGGGGCTCGATGCTGAAGTCGGCGATGGACACCGGCGCGGTCACCGCGGGCGCGTGGTGGTACCTGCTGCCGCCGGGCCTGGGCATCGTGGCGGTGGTGCTGAGCTTCACGCTGTGCGGCCGGGCGCTGGAAGCGGTGTTCAATCCGAGGCTTCGGGGGCAACGGTGAGTCCGATCCTGCAACTGCGCGACACCTCGGTGTCCTACCGCACCGCCGACGGGCTGGTCCCCGCCGTGCAGGGGGTCGACCTGAGCCTGGATGCCGGCGACACGCTCGGGCTGGCCGGTGAGTCGGGCTGCGGCAAGACGACGCTGGCGATGTCGGTGCTGCGGCTGCTGCCCAAGTCCGCAGAGATCGGCGGCGAGGTGCTGCTCGACGGCAAGGACGTGCGCACCATGTCCTTCGGCGAGCTGCGCGCGGCCCGCTGGGCCAGCGCGTCGGTGGTGTTCCAGGGCGCGATGCACGCGCTGAACCCGGTGCAGAGCATCGGCACCCAGATCGCCGAACCCATCAGGCTGCACTCGCCGGGCCGCTCGAAGGCCGAGCTGCGCGGCCGCGTCGCCGAGCTGCTGGAGCAGGTCGAGCTGCCCGCCGCCCGCGCCGACGCCTACCCGCACGAGCTCTCCGGCGGCCAGAAGCAGCGCGTGATGATCGCGATGGCGCTGGCGTGCGAGCCGCGGCTGGTGATCGCCGACGAGCCGACCACGGCGCTGGACGTGGTGGTGCAGGCCCAGATCCTGGAGCTGATGGGGCGGCTGGTCACCGAGCGCGAGATCGCGCTGATGATGATCAGCCACGACCTGTCGGTGCTGTCGGCGAGCTGCGCCCGGCTCGCGGTGATGTACGGGGGCAGGCTGGTGGAGGAGGGGCCGTCCCAGCAGGTCATCACCGCGCCGAGGCACGAGCACAGCCGCGCGCTGGCCAGTGCCTTCCCCACCGTGGGAGACCCGGAGTTCCGCTTCACCGGCAGCGCCGCGACGGGGTCGGCGCTGCTGGCGGCCAAGGGCGTCTCGGTGGACTTCACCGACCGCGCGGGCAAGCGGGTGCGGGCCGTGCGCGGGGTCGACCTGGAGGTCGCCGACAACGAGATCGTCGCCCTGGTCGGCCAGTCCGGTTCGGGCAAGACGACGCTGGCGCGCACCATGCTCGGCCTGCAGGCGCCCACCGGCGGCGCGGTGCACTACGACGGCTCGCGGCTGCCGACCTCGGCCGCCGGGCTCCGCGACTACCGCAGGCACGTCCAGCTGGTGCTGCAGGACCCGACCGGTGCGCTCAACCCCCGCCACACCGTCTACGAGGCGGTCGCCGAGGGACTGCGCATCCACGGGATCGAGGGCGACGAGCGGGAACTGGTCGCCCAGGCGCTGGAGGCGGCCGAGCTGCGGCCCGCGGAGAAGTTCTTCTCCCGCCTGCCGCACGAGCTCTCCGGAGGTCAGCGCCAGCGCGTGGTCATCGCCGGTGCCCTGGTGCTCCAGCCGCGCGTGCTGGTCGCCGACGAACCGGTGGCGTCGCTGGACGCGACCGTGCGCGGCGAGATCCTGGCCCTGCTGCTGCGCCTGCGCGTCGAGCGCGGCCTTTCGACGCTGGTCATCACCCACGACCTGGGCCTGGCGTGGAACATCGCCGACCGGGTGGCGGTGATGTACCAGGGCGAGATCGTCGAGGTCGGAGACGTCGAGCAGGTGCTGCTGGACCCCGAGCACGAGTACACCAGGACGCTGCTGTCGGCGGTGCCCGCCATCCGCCGCGAAGCCGCGGGCTGAGGCTCCCCCCGGGTTCCGTGCGGCGTCGGCGTCCTCCGGCGCAGTGTTTCCACAGTGGATCGGGTGGCGCTGTGCGCGCGAGTCGGGTCCGGCTCGGTGTTCTTATGCGGTCGGATCAGGCCGAAGCGCAGCATGAGAGCACGATCAAGATCGGCGAGTTCGTCAGCTTCCAGCGACCCGTTGAACTCGCCGAACCGGTTGGGGGAGACCGAATGGATCTGGTCGGTGAGGATGCGTGTTTTGGTGCCATCGAGTTCGAACTCCGGGCGGTAGATGGCCGCTCCTGCGCTCGTCGAAGTGAGCGCGACTGCCGCAGTGCTGGCGGAGAACCGGTCGGACTGGATGATCACGGCGTAGCGGTGGCCCTGTTGTTCGTGACCTCGGCCTGTTCGAGCAGAAGTTCCCGGTACGTTCGCAGCAGCGCGTATCGAACCGCCTCCGAACGAGTGCGGTGCTCTCCTGCAAGTGCCTTGAGGGCGGTCTCCTTGGCTTGGTCCGTTCGGACGTTCAGTGTCGCCATGGTGCCGGTGTAATACATTCCGCAATACGCAGCTCGCGGTTCCGCCTCGCTCACCCGTCGAGGCTGTCGACGATGGCGGGGCGCCCTGGGCGGTCGACGCGGACGAGGACGTCCGCCAGCCGCTCCGGGCCGACCTCGTCGGTGTAGCGCCGGTACGCGGGCAGCGTCCAGCGCCGCGCGTCGGGCGTCCGGCGTTCCAGCGCGGCCGGAGGCAGCCACAGGTGCGCCGTGAAGTCGAAGGGCAGTCCGGCGCCCAGCAACAGGGGACCGTCCACCACGGCCACGCCGCGCTCGGCCAGGCGCACCCGGTCGAGCCGGGGCGAGCGGTCCGCCCCGGCGTCCCACAGGGCGGGCAGCACCTCGCCGTTCCCGCCTTCCGCCAAGGGGTTCAGCACCTCGCGGCGCAGCCCGTCCAGGTCGAACCACGACTCGTAGTAGGAGTCCGGGTCCTCGCGGCCGCGCTCCAGCCGCAGCGACGCCGGACGCAGGTAGTCGGCCATGCGGACCCGCGCCACGTCCCGGCCCGCCACCCGCAGCGGCTCGACCAGCGCGTCGGCGAGCTCGCCGGTCCCGGCCTCGGGCGCGCCGTCGACCGCGACCCGGGTCCAGCGCGCCGACGACTTCTCGATGCGCTCGACCAGCTCCGAGACCAGCAGCTCCGGCGTTACCGGACGGACACGCATCCGACGACCCTTCCGCGGCGACTTCGACCACCGCCCACCCTAGGACGTCAGGAACTCCCGCAGGTGCCGCAGAACCTCCTCCGGCCGCTCCTCGGCCAGGAAGTGCCCGCACTCGGCGATCCCGGTGCCGCGCACGTCGTCGGCGTAGTCGCGCCAGATGTCGAGCATCGGCAGCCGTGCCGGAAGACCGGTCGAGCCCCACAGCGCCAGCACCGGCATCGGCAGCCGACGGCCGGCCGCGGCGTCGGCGTCGTCGTGCTCGGCGTCGAGCGGGAACGACGCCCGGTAGTCGTCGAACCCGGCGCGCAGCGCGCCGGGAACGGAGAACGCCCGCACGTACTCCTCGACAGCCGCCGGTTCCAGGCCGTGCCGGTTGTAGGTCCAGTGCTCGAAGAAGTGCCCCAGGTAGCCCGCGACGTCGGCGCCCGCGAGCCGCTCGGGGAGATCCGGCTGGAGGTGGAACAGCCAGTGCCAGTAGCCGGGAGCGAGGTCGGCGTCCAGCCGCCGCCACATCTCCCTGGTCGGCACGATGTCCAGGACGGCGAGCCGTTCCACCTGCCCGGGCCGGTCCAGGCCCCAGCGGTGGGCGACGCGGGCACCCCGGTCGTGGCCGACGACCTGGACGGAGGTGAACCCGAGGGCCTCGACCAGCGCCGACACGTCGGCGGCCATGGTCCGCTTGTCGTAGCCGCCGCGCGGCTTGTCGGTGCGGCCGTACCCGCGCAGGTCAGGGGCGATCACGGTGTGGGTGCGGGCGAGCTCGGGCACGACCCGCCGCCAGCAGTGCCCCGTCTGCGGCCATCCGTGCAGCAGCACGAGCCCGGGCCCCTCGCCTGCGCGCCGGTAGTGCATGCGCAGCCCGTTCACGCTCGCGACCTCTTCGCTGACCTGCATCGACGGTCTCCTAACTCCCAAAGAGGGTTAGAATCGTAACCGCGTCGTGCGGGCTGGACAATGACAACGGCTTCGGGGAAGGCGCGCGAGATGGACGAGTGGGTGTGGGACGGCGGTCGCCGCTGCCTCGACCTGGTCAACACCTACCGCGACCGCTACCGCGACGGGCGCGAGTTGCTGTTGGGGCCGGACGAACTCGCTGAGTGGCTCGCCGTGGCGGGTCTGCTCGGGGCGGAGCCCGGTGGCTCCGCGCGGCCGTCGTCGGCGCACCTGCGCACAGCGCTGGAGCTGCGCGAAGCGGTCGACCGCGCGGCGCGGGCCCGCGCATCCGGCGCGCGGCTCGAACCTTCCGACATCGACCTGATCAACCGCACCGCGCGCCACAGCCACCTGGCCGCCCGGCAGATCCGCCAGGACGGCGACGGCGCGGTGGTGTCCTGGGCTCCGCCACCGGTGGACCCGGTGCTGGCCGCGCTCGGTGCGCTGGCCGCCGACGCCGTCGACCTGCTCGCGACGGACCCGCCGCCCGCGGTCCGCGTCTGCGCGGCCGGCCGCTGCGGCATCCGGTTCCTCGACGGCTCACCCGCCGGCAACCGCCAGTGGTGCTCGATGCGCCGCTGCGGCAACCGGGAGAAGGCCCGCCAGCACTACGCCCGCCGCAAAGCGCTGCCCTGACCAGCCAGGAGGAACGGGCGTCACAGCAGCGCGGGCTGCAGGATGCTGAGTCGGCGCGCGTCGGTGTCGAGCTCGGCGGCCACGCCGAGCGGGATGGTGCGCTGGGCGTCGCAGTGCCCGAAGCCGAGCTCCCACACGATCGGGATGCCCAGCGGACCGAGGCGGTCCGACATGACCGCGCGGACCTCCTCCAGCGGCCCGCAGCCGGTCCACGAGCCCAGCGCGATGCCGCCGGCGCGGTCGAACCAGCCCGCCCGCAGCAGCTGCGTCAGGTATCTGTCGAGCCGGTACGGGTCCTCGGTGACGTCTTCCAGCAGCGCAAGGCCGCGCTCGGGCGGTGTGGGCGCGTCGGGGGCGCCGAGCGCGCTCGCAACCAGGCTCAGGTTCCCGCCGTAGGTCACCCCGCGCGCCCGGCCGGGCACCAGCGCGTCCGCGCCGGAGCGGGTCACGATCGTCACGGACTGGGGCTCGAACAGCGTTCTGCGCAGGTGCTCGCGAGCGGCCGGGTCGTCGGTGAAGGCCCCGGTCGCGGGCATCGGGCCGAATACGGTGACCAGGCCGAGCTGGGTGGCGAACGCCTGGTGCAGCGCCGTGACGTCGCTGGAGCCGACCAGCACCTTCGGTCCCGCCGCGCTCATCCGGTCCCAGTCCAGGTGGTCGAGGATCCGCGTGCTGCCGTAGCCGCCGCGCGCGCACAGCACGGCGCGCACCTCGGGGTCGCACCACGCCTGCTGGAGGTCGGCGGCGCGGTCGGCGTCGGCGCCAGCGAGGTAGTCCAGCCGCGGGTGCCGCTCCCGCACGTGCTTGCCGACCACGACCCGCAGGCCCCACTCCTGGAGCTGCGCGAGGCCCGCCTCGAGCGGTTCCGCGGGCACCGGCCCCGCCGGGGCGACCACCGCGACCGCGTCGCCGGGGCCTAGGCGGTGCGGGCGGCGTAGTTCACGCATGCTCATGGCGGTGCTCCGTCCGGGCGGCGCGATCTTGACCACTGCCGGTGAGGGTATCCGCAGCGGCCCGGACGCGCCGGAGAAGAGATCTGTTCGCGATGGGCGAACACGCCCGGTCGCCCGCCCAGGGGCATGATCTCCCAGCAAGCGGCGTTGCGATGGATGCGGCCGACCGCGCCGGGCGGCGCCGGTGACGTGGAAAACGGGGGACGGCCGCGCACGCACCCACCCCCGTGGCCTAGTGTCGGAGGTGTCATGGCTCGTGTCATCCACGTCTTCCGCCAGCCCGACCGGTTCGTAGCAGGAACGGTCGGTGAGCCCGGCGAACGCGTTTTCTACCTCCAGGCGTCCGAGGACGTCCGCACCGTCAGCGTGCAGCTGGAGAAGCAGCAGGTCTCGGTCCTGGCCGAACGCATCGGCGCCCTCCTGGACGAGGTGCGCAGGCGCTTCGACGCCGAGCTGCCCGCCGAACCGCCCGAGGAACTGCTCGACACCGACCCGCTGCAGGTGCCGGTGGAGGAGGAGTTCCGCGTCGGCACGATGGGCCTGGGCTGGGACGCCGAGACCGAGGCGGTGGTGGTCGAGCTGCTGGCCGTCACCGACGAGGAGATAGACGAGTCGGTGGTGCTCGACGACACCGAGGAGGGCCCCGACGCGGTGCGGGTCTTCCTCAGCCCCGGGCACGCGCGGGCCTTCGCCGAACGCGCCGAGCGGGTCATCAACGCCGGTCGCAAGCCGTGTCCGCTGTGCGCGGAGCCGCTGGACCCCGCCGGGCACATCTGCCCGCGCCAGAACGGCTACCGCCGCTCGGACGAGGAATAGCCTCCGGTGCCCGCCGAGGGGGCCGGTGCTCGTGAGCTGTTGCGGCGGGGCCGGATCGAGGTGCAGGGACGGCTGGTCGAGGCGTCGAACGCGACGCTGTTCTGCGGCATCGAGCTCGACGGGCTGGCGGCCGAGTGCGTCTACAAGCCGGTTCGCGGCGAGCGCCCGCTGTGGGACTTCCCCGACGGCACGCTCGCCGGCCGGGAGATCGCCTCTCACCTGCTGTCGGAGTCCGGCGGGTGGGGGCTGGTGCCGCCGACGATCCTGCGCGACGGGCCGTTCGGGCCGGGCATGGTGCAGCTGTGGATCGACACGGAGGAGGACTCCGAGCTCGTCGACATCGTCGCCCCCGGCGAGGTGCCCGACGGCTGGCTGCCCGTGCTGCGGGCGCAGGACCACCACGGATCGCCGGTGGTGCTGGCCCACGCCGACCACGACTCGCTGCGCGGCATGGCGGTGCTGGACGCGGTGATCAACAACGCCGACCGCAAGGGCGGGCACATCCTGCACACCCCGGACGGCCGCGTGTTCGGTGTCGACCACGGGGTGAGCCTCAACGCCGACGACAAGCTGCGGACGGTGCTGTGGGGCTGGATCGGGCAGGACCTGCCCGATGCCGAGGTCGGACGCCTCAGCGAGCTGCGCGCCCTGCTGGAGGGCCCGCTGGCCCAGGACCTCGCCGAGCACATCACGCCGAAGGAAGTGCAGGCGGTGGTGCAGCGCATCGACCAGCTGCTGGAAGCCGGCGTCTTCCCGGCCCCGTCCGGGGAATGGCCCGCGATTCCCTGGCCGGCGTTCTGATGTCCGGTCCGGTCCGCCCGGCGCCGCATCCCGCCCGCGAGTGGCCCCCGAGCTTCGCCGACCGCCTCGCCGCGCCGCTGCCGCGCTTCCGCGACGTCATGCGGCTGATGTGGAGCGTGCCGTCGCGGGCGCCGCTGGGCGATGCCGACCGCATCCCGGTCCTGCGCACCGGTCTCCAGCCGGTGCGGTCCACCGACACCGCGCTGACCTGGGTCGGGCACGCCACCTACCTGGTGCGCACGGGAGGCGTCTCGGTGCTCACCGACCCGGTGTGGTCGACGCGGATTCCCGGTGTGCCGAGGAGGCTGACCCCACCCGGCGTGGCCTTCGGCGACCTGCCCGCCGGAACCGCGAGTGTTCCGGGCGACTACGGCGACGAGGAGGACTCCCAGCCGGTGGACGCCGTGGTGATCAGCCACAACCACTACGACCACCTCGACGCGCCGACCATCGCGAGGCTGCCGAGCTCGACGCCCGTGCTGGTCCCGGCCGGACTCGGCGACTGGTTCCGCCGCCGGCGCTTCAGCGAGGTCGTCGAGCTCGACTGGTGGGAGACCGCCGAGGTCGCGGGGCTGACCTTCGACTTCGTGCCCGCCCAGCACTGGAGCAGGCGCGGCGTGCGCGACACCTGCCGCAGCCTCTGGGGCGGCTGGGTGATCACCGGACCGGACGGGCGCCGCCTCTACCACGCGGGCGACAGCGGCTACGGCCCGCACTTCGCCGAGATCGGCCGCCGGCTGCCGGGCATCGACGTGGCGATGGTGCCGATCGGCGCCTACGCGCCGCGCTGGTTCATGCGTCCGGTGCACATGGACCCGGAGGAGGCCGTCCGCGCGGTGGCAGACCTCGGGGCCGCGCGCGCCGCCGGGATGCACTGGGGAACCTTCGCCCTGACCAGCGAGCCGGTGCTGGAACCGCTGACCCGGTTCCGCGCCGCGTGGCGCGAGGCCGGTCGCGACCCCGCGGAGCTGTGGGACCTCGCCATCGGCGAAACGCGAGTGCTGCCCGCGTAGCGGTTCGGGCATCCTGTGCCGATGTCCGGACTCCGACGAGATCCACTTCCGCTGCGCGGCCGCACGGCCCTGGTCACCGGTGTCAGCCGGCGGCGGGGCATCGGCCATGCGATCGCGCGCCGTCTCGCCGCCTACGGCGCGAACGTGTTCCTGCACCACTACCGCGCCCACGACGTCGAACAGCCGTGGGGCGCCGACGACATCGACGCCGTAGTGGCCGGGGTCGCCGACGAGCTCACCGACGGCGCACGCCTCGCTCACCTTGACGCCGACCTCGCCGAACCGGAGCAGCCGCGACGGGTGCTCGACGCCGCGGCAGCCGAGTTCGGCCACGTCGACGTCCTGGTGTGCAACCACGCGCTCAGCGGTTCGGACGGGGCGCTGGGCGAGCTGGACGCGGCGATGCTGGACCTGCACTGGGCCGTCAACACCCGGTCCTCGGTCCTGCTCGCGCAGGCGTTCGCCGCCGCGCACGACGGGCGCGACGGCGGCCGGATCGTCTTCATGACCTCCGGGCAGCGCCTCGGGCCGATGCCGGGGGAGGTCGCCTACGCGGCGGCCAAGGGCGCGCTCGCCGAGATCACCACGACGCTGGCCGACCAGCTCGCCGACGCGCGAATCACGCTCAACACCGTCAATCCGGGCCCTGTGGACACCGGCTACCTGGGCGAACGCGACTGGGAGTACGTGCGGCCGATGTTCCCGTCCGGCCGCTACGGCGAGCCCGACGACCCCGCCCGGCTGATCGCGTGGCTGGCGACCGACGAGGCCGGGTGGATCACCGGCCAGGTGATCAACACCGAGGGCGGCTTCGGGCGCTGGCGCCCCAGGGGAACACCTCAGACGTCTGAGGACTTCTGCTAGCGTCGCACCGGCATGATCAGGAGGTGCGGTGGTGGAGTCGCGGCGGTTGCGGCGCGGACCGGTGGTCCCCGAAGTCGAGCGGGCCCTTCGCGAACTGCTCGCCGAAGGTCGCTGGGCGGCGGGGGAGAAGATGCCGATGCTGGGCATGAGCGCCCGAGCCGACGCCCGGTGGCCGACCCTGTCCCAGGGCGAACGCGGCCGGGCCCTCATCGCGCGGGCGCTCATGCCGTGGCCGCGGCTCCTGCTGCTCGACGAACCCGCGACCGGCCTCGACCTCGCGGCACGCGAGCAGCTCGTGTCCAGCCTGGACACCCTGCGGCGCCAACACCCCGACCTGGCAACGGTTCTGGTGACCCACCACCTGGAGGAACTCCCGGCGACCACCACCCACGCCCTCCTGCTGCGCGAGGGCGAACGCCTCGCGGCAGGTCCCGTCGACGACGTCCTGACGACCGACCGCATCAGCGCCTGCTTCGACCACCCGGTGCTGATCAACCCCACCCCCGACGGCCGCTGGAGCGCCCGCACCCGCGCCGCGGCGTGAGGTTGTACCTCGCCCGCTGGCGATCGGGTGAGACGGTGATCACGGGTGGTGTTTCGTTGATCACTGCCTGCGCATCTCCGAGTGATGGTTAAAGTCCCTCCCCGACAAAGGCGACAGAAGGTGTTCCGGGGGGAGGGCCTGGTGAGTGGTCGCGTGCTGACCTTCGCGGGAATTTTGCCGGACGATGGGCTGGTCGGCCCATCGTCCGATGTGGATGAGTCGCTGGCGCTGGCGTTGGCCGAGGTGCGTGCTGGTGAGCTCGCCATGGGTGAGATCCCGCGCGTGTTGCGGGAGTCGATCGTCTTCGTCGAGCTGACCGGTGCCGGAGCCGCGCCGGAGCTGGCGGTGGTGAGCGCGGAAGGCATGGGGTGGGCGTTGGTGTTCTCGTCGTTGCCGCGCATGGCCGCTTTCTTCCGCTCTGCGCAGCGGGGCGGGGACAGGCTGCGTTACGGCAGGCTCAGCGGTGCTGAGCTGCTGGACGAGGTGTGGCCGCAGTTGCCCGCCGGCACGGGCCTGGTGCTGGATCCGGGCAGTGAGCACGTCGTGGCGATGCCGCCGTTCGCGGGGTTGGCCCCGGAGTCGGTCGCGGTGGAACGCGACCTGGTGGTGCCCGCGGTGGGCGCGGCCGCGCGTGGGGGGAAGGGCTGATGGGGTACGGGTTTTTCGCCGCGGATCTGCAGGCGATGCGCACGGCCGAGCAGGGTGTGCGGGATGCGGTCAAGGAGCTGGCGGAGATGTCCGGTGGCGGCGGGATCGGCGACGCGATGGGTGCCTCAGGGCACGGCCTGGTCCAGGAGTGCATGGACAACGCTCCGCGGATCGGCAGCGGCGGCATGTTGCCTGCGATGCTGATCGGGTTCGCCGACAAGTGGAGCTGGGGGACGCGCTTCCTCGTCGAGGACGGTGTGGCGGCGGCGGATGCGCTGGCCGAGGTCCGTGCGGAGTACCTGGCCACTGATCAGGCGGCGATCCGTGCTCTCGGGGGCGTGCACCAGGCGAGGCAGGGCTGAAGGTGGCGTGGACGAACACGTCCTCATTCTCAGAGGACATGAACTCGCTCGGTAGCGAGCTGAAGTACCTGGGGCAGGTCACCGGTCTGGTCGAGGAGGACCTGATCCCGGGTGATCCGGCGGTAGCCGAGGAGTTGGCGGCGCACCTGATGAAGCTGGGCGCGGCGTTCGAGAAGGCCGGCGAGGGTTTCAAGCGCATCGATGCCGGTGGTTGGGAGGGCAAGGCCGCCGACGCCGCGCGGGAGTACCTGACGGCCACGCTGCCGCCGCGGTGGCTGGCCGCTGCGGACGCGCACACCGAGGCGGGTACGGCGGTGCAGGACTACGCGCGGGTGCTGGCCGATGCCAAGGCGCGGGCGGAGCAGGCCAAGCAGGCGCTGGATCGGGCCAACGCCGAGAGTGAGAAGGCGCGTCTGGCGCACAACGCGGCAGTGGAGCGCTACAACGCCGATCCCGGTGCCGGTGCGGCGCCGCCGGAGTGCTCCGATCCGGGTGCGCAGGCGCGGGCCCAGGCCGAACGGGAGATCGCCGCGGCGAAGGCCGCGGTGGCCGATGCGGATCTGCGGGCGGCGCGGATCGTCGGGCGTGCGATGGAGGCCGCGCCGGCGGAGCCGGGGATGCTGGCACAGCTGGCCGCCAACGCCGAGGACTTGGTGCAAGGTCTGGGCGCGGGCGTCGGTTCGCTGGTCGGTGGCGCGGTCGATGCGGTGGTCGGCCTCGGCACCACGGTCGTCGGCGCGGTGGGCTTCATGACCACCTACGGCAACCCGGCGTGGACCATGACCCACCCACAGGAGTTCGCGCAGTTCAACGCCCAGGTCGACGGCCTGGTCAAGGCGGCCGCCACCGACCCGGCGGGATTCGGCTACCAGGTCGGCAAGACGATGCTCAACGTCGAGGGCTGGAAGAACGACCCGCTGCGCGCGGCCGGGGAGATGGTGCCGGATGCGGTCGGGTCGATCGTCGGCGGCGCGGGCATCGCCAGCCGCGTGGGCCGCAGCGTGGGCAAGGTCGGCGACGTCGCGGGCGACCTGGGCAAGACGGCGGGCCGGGTCGACGGGGTCCCCCGGCACACGCCCGAGCCCCCACCGCGCCCGCAACCGCCGGCGCCGCAGCCTCGTCCGGAGCCGCCCGCGCCGCAGCAACAGCCGCGTCCGGAGCATCCCTCCGCGCAGCCGCGGCAGCAAGCACCGTCCCCACAGCAGCCGTCGTCACCGACCACACCGTGGGGCGACTACAACGACCTGCCGCCCTCCACGGCACACCACGCACCCCCGGACACCACACCGTCCTGGGGGCAGCCGGAACCCAGCTACCCGACCCGCCCGGACGGCGGCTTCGGCCCGATGGGCAGCGCCCAGGAGGTCGTCGAACAGGCACCCCGTTACGCCGAGAAAGTCGACCGCACATCGCCTTGGCAGGGCGATTTCGACAACACTCCTTCGGGACCGCACGAACGGCCAACCACACCGACCACCGACCCACTCGACCGGATTCCCGAACCCGAGGTGCCGACCCACCGGAACGGCGACCACGAGAACGGACCGGACCAGCCGGGCCACCACGACGGCCACGATGATCCACCCGGGCACGGTCGTGACGACCCGTCGCCGCGCGGCGACGGCGATCGGCCAGGTGTCGACGAGCTGTTCCCGGAACCAGGGGCACCGTTCGACGAGGGACGCGCTCTGCACACGTTCAGGGAAGCGCTCGACGGCCAGTACGGAGACCTCACCGTCGCGGTGAAGGAGGTCAGCGGCAACGCGGGTTCGTACCGCATGGTCGCCGACATCCTCGATGCGAACGGACAGCCTGCGGGAACAGCGATCCGGGACTTCTACAGGCTCGACGACGGCGGCTTGTCGGTGACCCACAACAAGCTGGAGATCCACGACCCCGAGCTCCGCGGTTCGGGCTTCGCCGGCGAGTTCAACGGGAAGCTTGAGGACTGGTACCGCAAGTCCGGGGTCGAGGAGATCCGCCTCCAGGCCAACATCGATGTCGGCAGCTACGCGTGGGCGAGGCAAGGGTACGAGTTCGCCAACCACGCGCAAGCCGTCCAGCACATCCTGCCGAGGTTGCACGACGAGATCGCGCGTGCGGAGCGGGACCTCGCAGGTCTCCATGACCAGTTGAGACAGCCGGATGCGGAGCACGGTGTCCTTTCGAAGGCGATCGACCACCAAGAGAAGCTGCTGCGCAGTGCGCGCGAGATCGAGACGCGATTCCACGAAGGCTCGGACAAGTTCCCCACACCGTGGGAGATCAGCAACCTCGGTCGGCCCGAGGGGCTGAAACCCGGGGAGTCACGCGATCTGCGATGGCCTGGCAAGGACGTGTTGCAGGACCCGTCGGGTAGAGAAAACGTCATGTGGCATGGGGTGAAGAAGCTGTGAGGGATGAACGGGTCGCACCGAAGGGTATGCCCAAGGCGCTTCGTAGCCGGCTCAGCGGCAAGCTCTCCCGTTGGCACGCCGACTGGACCAAGCGCAACGAACACCAAGCGCAGTTCCAACCACAAGGCCGGAAAGAGGGCAGCGACTACAACCTCCACTACGTGGACATGGACGCCCCGTTGGAGGCCCAGATCGACTTCGATCGTCGAGCGGAGGAGATCTTCGGTTACGACCCGGACACTCGCCAGCCGCTTCCCGAGCCGGAGTACCAGGAGCGGTTCCGCGGTGCGCTCTTGGCAGCGGAGGCCGGGGATGCGCTGGGCCGTGCGGTCGATACCGGGGCGGTATACGAGCTGCCCTGGTCGCCGGACCTGGAGTTGAAGGGCGACAAGGTGCTCACCGAGTACGTCCTCGGGAACGACGTGGGTGGGTCGTCCGCGGTCACACAGCTGATGGCCTTCACCATGGAAGGGCTGATCAGGCTGGGCGTTCGGATGCGTGGGGAGTCGGGACCACCCACGCCCGTGATCCAGCACGCCATGCAGCGCTGGCTCCACACCCAGCGCTTCCCCACGGGACAGGGGTGGAACGTCAGCGGTGGCCCGTACGCCGCGCATGCACCGCAGCCCGACGGGTGGTTGGTGGCCACCGAGATCCTGTACAGGGACGGTGCCGCTGATCCGGCGACGGTCGTCGAGCTGGAGCGTTTCGCCGACACCGGCGAGCTGTCGTCATTGCGCCGACCGACGGCCCGAGCGCGCGGCTCCGCAGTGCTGCCCAGGGTCGCGGGTCTGGCGGCGTGTTCGAACGACGCCGACCCGGCCTTCTACGGCGCGGCGAACATCGCCGCGCTCACGCACACCAGCCGGGACGACTGCTTGGCGGCCGGTGCCCTCGCGGTGATCCTGCACCAGCAGATTCGCGACCAGCCCTTCTACGACTGCATCACCGCGGCCCAGGAGATTTTACGGCGACACCGCGGGGCCGAGCGGGTGCTGCGCAAGATCGATCTGGCGCTGACCATGAACCAGGAGTACTGGGTTCCCGCCTCGCGCCAGGACATGCGGAAGCCGTTCCCAGACGGCGGAAGCGACGGTGCCGAAGCGCTCGGGCTCGCTCTCTACTGCGCGATGGCCAGCGACTACGTGCGCGAGGCGTTGCAACTGGCCATGAACTACTCGGCGCACCGCTCGGTCGTGGGGGCGGTCACCGGGCTGCTCATCGGGGCGGAGTGCGGAGTGCGGGCGATACCGGCCGACCTGCGTGCCGCTGCGCCGCTCGCCGACGTCGTCGACACCTTGGCCGAGGACGAGATCGCCGAGTACAGCACGAACCCGCCTCGCGACGAGTCGTGGTTCCGCCGGTACCCAGGGTGGTGACCGCGGCTCAGCGGTGGTCGGCGACCACGAGGTCGCTGACGACAGCGGGGCGGTCGCCCGGCCAACGCCCCGCCGTGTCTCAGGTGTCCCGAGACCCAGGCTTCGCGCCGGCGCCTACCACCAGGGAAGTGCCGGCGATGCCGTCGAGAAGGACGGCCCAGAAGGCAAAGCCTGAGCGCACAGCGGGGGCGAGCCGCCCGCCCGCACCGGCAACGGTCTCAGTCCACCAATGCCTGGTACACGAGCTGGTGGAGCTGGGGGCGGATGGGGTGGGTGCTGGAGGGCAGGAGCTGGGTCAGGAACAGCACGGTGAGCTCCTCGGCCGGGTCGACCCAGAAGGCGGTGCTGGCGGCTCCGCCCCACGAGAACTCGCCTGCCGACGACAGCACCTTCGCCGCCGCCGGGTCGTCGATCACGGCGAAGCCGAGGCCGAAGCCCTTGCCCGCGTTGGCGACCTCCGAGAACGAGCCGAGGGCGATGGACTCCAGGTCGACGCCGCCCGGCAGGTGGTTGCGGGTCATGTACCGCAGGGTGCGGCTGCCGATCACGCGGGCGCCGTCGAGCTCGCCGCCGCGCAGCAGCATCTGCTGGAAGCGGTGGTAGTCGCGCGCCGTCGAGACCAGGCCCTGGCCGCCCGCCAGCACCCGCGGGGGCGTCGAGCCCACGCGGCCGAACCTGTCGTTGCGCACCGGGCGGCCCGCCGCGTCGGCGGTGTAGAGCGCCGCCAGCCGCTCCGCCTCCGACTCCGGCACGCTGAAACCGGTGTCGTGCATGCCCAGCGGTTCCAGGATGCGGGTGCGGAAGAACTCGTCCAGCGACTGCCCGGAGGCGACTTCGACCACGCGGCCCAGCACGTCGGTGGAGACGCCGTAGTTCCACGCCTGGCCGGGGTCGAACAGCAGGGGCATCGACGCCCACTCGTCGCAGCAGCCCTCCAGGTCGAGCGCGGGCGGGCTGCCCCACTCGAAACCGCCGTCCCGGTACATCTGGTCGACCGGGTGCAGGTTGTGGAAGCCGTAGGTCAGCCCGGAGGTGTGGGTGAGCAGGTGCCAGATCAGCATCGGCGCGGTCGCGGGCCGGGTTTCCGGCTTGCGCGCGGGACCACCCAGGTAGACCTGCTGGTCGGCGAAGGAGGGGATGAACGCGCTGACGGGATCGGTGAGCTCGAAGGCGCCTTCCTCGTAGAGCATCATCGCCGCGAGCGAGGTGATCGGCTTGGTCATCGAGTAGATGCGGAACAGGGTGTCGGTCTCGACCGGGAGCCCGGCCTCCACGTCGCGCCTGCCCTGCGTGGCCAGGTGCACGATCTTGCCGCGCCGGGCCACCAGCACCAGGTAACCGGGCAGCTTCTCCTCGTCGACGTAGCGGGTGAAGTGGCGGTCGATGCGCTTGAGCCGGGCGGCGTCGAACCCCAGCTCCGCGGGTTCGGCCTCGACGTGCAGTGGGCTCACGGCAGTCCTCCTCGCAGATGGCACCGCGGTCCTTTCTACCTTCAGCGCGAGCGCCGTGGCCAGACCGACCGGTACGCTCTTGCCCCGTGGACCTAGGAGACGACGAATTCCGCGACCACATCGCAGACACCCTGGCCGGTCTGCCCGGTGTGGAGGCGGTCGCGCTGGGCGGTTCCCGGGCCACCGGAACCCACCGCGCGGACAGCGACTGGGACTTCGCGATCTACTACCGCGGCGAGTTCGACCCGCAGGACCTGCGCGCCGTCGGCTGGCCGGGCGAGATCTCGCCGATCGGCGGCTGGGGCGGCGGGGTCTTCAACGGCGGTGCGTGGCTGGAGGTCGACTGCAGGCAGATCGACGTGCACTACCGCGACCTCGACGACGTCGAGCACCAGCTCGCCGAGGCGCGGGCCGGGCGCTTCCACGTCGAGTCGCTGATGTTCCACCTCGCGGGAATCCCGAGCTACCTGGTGGCCGCCGAACTCGCCATCAACCGGACGCTGCGCGGCGACCTGGAAAAACCGGAGTACCCGGACGCGTTGCGCAAGGCGGCCGCGCCGCGGTGGTGGGACTCGGCGCAGCTCACGCTGGGCTACGCGCGGGCCGCGTACGCCGAGCGCGGGCACCTGGCCGAGACGGTGGGCGCCATCGGGCAGGCGGCGTGCCAGGCCGCGCACGCGGCGCTGGCCGACCGGGGCGAGTGGATCACGAATGAGAAGAAGCTGCTGGAGCGCGCCGGACTCCGCGAGGTCGACGGCCTGGTGGCGGGCGTGACCACCGAGCCGGAGTCGCTGACCAAGGCGATCGACCAGGCCCTGGAGCTGTTCAACGACGTGGTCGCCGCGGACTAGTGTCGTGAGTCGTTAATTCGTTGGCAGTAGGCTGCGAGGGTTTGGAAGATTTCGTCGGCGGTCTTGGTCCAGACGAAGGGTGTGGGGTCGGCGTTCCAGGATTCGATCCAGGCGCGGACGTCTGCTTCGAGTTCGGTGACGCTGCGGTGGGCGGATCGGCGGAGTTTGCGGTTGGTCAGCTCGGCGAACCACCGTTCGACGAGGTTGAGCCAGGAGGCGCTCGTGGGGGTGAAGTGCACGTGGAAGCGCGGGTGGCGCAACAACCATTTCTTGATCACGGGTGTCTTGTGCGTCGCGTAGTTATCACAGATCAGGTGCAAGTCCAGTTCGGCGGGAGTGTTCTTGTCGATGGTCTTCAGGAATTTCAGGAACTCCTGATGGCGGTGCCGCCGGTAGTGCTGGCTGATGATGGATCCGGTGGCCACGTCCAGGGCGGCGAACAGGCTGGTGGTGCCGTGCCGGACATAGTCGTGGGTCATGCGCGCCGGGGTGGTGGGCATGACCGGCAGGATCGGCGCGGTGCGATCCAGAGCCTGTATCTGGGATTTCTCATCGACGCAGAGGACCAGGGCGTTTTCCGGTGGGTCCAGGTAGAGGCCGACGACGTCTCGGACCTTTTCCACGAACAGCGGATCGGTGCTGAGCTTCCAGGTCTGCACCAGGTGCGGCTTGAGCTCAAAAGCCCGCCAGATCCGGGAAATCGCCGTCTGCGACATCCCGACCGCGTTCGCCATCGAACGAGTCGACCAATGCGAGTCCTCGTTCGGCGGCGCCTCCTCCAGTGTCTTGGCGATCACGGTTTCGACCTGTTGGTCAGTGATCGTGCGCGGGGCACCCGGCCGGGGCTCGTCCGACAATCCCTCCAGGCGATCAGCGACAAAGCGGCGGCGCCACTTCGTCACCGTCGGAGGGGAAATCTGCAACTGCCGCGAGACGTCCATGTTGGACACTCCCTCGGCGCAGGCGAGCACGATCCGTGCCCGCAACGCCAACGCCTGCGCGGTTTTCGGGCGACGCGCCCACCTCTGAAGCGTCTCCCGTTCAGCGTCCGTCAACGCCAAATCGGGCAAACGCGGACCTCTACGACCCATCACCAAAACATACAACAAACTTCCAACTCAAGACACTGGGTCGTGTTCCAGAGGTGGCTTGCGTAGTGGGTCGCCTGGTGGCTGAGAACCCGCGGGTGGTCAGGCTGAGTCCCACACCGCAAGCGGCACCGCCGCTTGTGAAACAGAGCCCAGTCGCCCGTAGCGCCGCGGACAGCGCGCGTAGGAAAGCCGACAACGCACCCGGAAAGAGCCGGACCAGGCGCCCGGAAAGCCGCGGACAGGGCGCCCTGAAACGCTGACCAGCGAGTACAGCGGGCAAAGGGGTCTTTTGGGCTGCTGCAGCGACCCAAAGGACTTTCGGCCTCCGCCCACGGCCCGGCCTGCCCCGCCCACGGCTCGACGTCCACTACGCACTGTCGCGATCGTTCCGCCGCTGGTCGCGCAGCGTTGCCGGACCGCTTCCGCCGTCCCGAAATCCTTTCGCCGACGGCGGCGTCCGCGCGCTCGGAGAGGTAGCGTCGGGTGGGTGACGAGCATCCCGACCCCACCCCCGGGCCTCCCGCGAACCGCGGGGGAGCTGCGCTCCAGCGGCCACCTCCCGCGCAGCGTCAAGGCGGAGGTGCGCGGCAACCTGCTGACCGCGCTGCGCTCGGGGCGCACGGTCTGGCCCGGAATCGTCGGGTTCGACCAGACCGTGCTGCCGCAGCTGGAACGCGCCCTGATCGCCGGCCACGACGTGGTGCTGCTCGGCGAGCGCGGGCAGGGCAAGACCCGGCTGCTGCGCGGCCTCACCGAGCTGCTCGACGAATGGGCCCCGGTGATCGAGGGCTCCGAGCTGGACGAGCACCCGCTGGAGCCGATCACGCCGGTGTCGCTGCGGCGCGCGGCCGAGGAGGGCGACGACCTGCCGGTGGCGTGGCGCCACCGCAGCGAGCGCTACTCCGAGAAGCTGGCCACACCGGACACCGCGGTCGGCGACCTCATCGGTGACGTCGACCCGGTCAAGGTCGCCGAAGGCCGGTCGCTGGGCGACCCGGAGACCATCCACTTCGGACTCGTTCCCCGCGCGCACCGCGGCATCGTCACCATCAACGAGCTGCCCGACCTGGCCGAGCGCATCCAGGTCGCGCTGCTGAACGTGATGGAGGAGCGCGACATCCAGATCCGCGGCTACAGCCTGCGGTTGCCGCTGGACGTGCTGCTCGTGGCCACCGCAAACCCCGAGGACTACACCAACCGCGGACGCATCATCACACCGCTGAAGGACCGCTTCGGCGCCGAGATCCGCACCCACTACCCGCTGGACCTGGAAGACGAGATCTCGCTGGTCCGCCAGGAGGCGGTGCTCGAGGCCGAGGTCGGCGACCACCTGCTGGAGGTGCTGGCGCGCTTCGTCGGTCACCTGCGGGAGTCCCCGGCGGTCGACCAGCGATCCGGCGTCTCGGCCCGCTTCGCCATCGCCGCCGCCGAGACCGTCTCCGCCGCAGCCGTGCACCGCAGCGCGCTCATCGGTGAGGAGCCCGCGGTGGCGCGGCCGGTGGACCTCGACGCCGTGCCCGCGGTGCTGCGCGGCAAGATCGAGTTCGAGGCCGGCGAGGAGGGCCGGGAGGACGAACTGCTCGGCTACCTGCTGCGCCGCTCGGTGGCCGACACCGCGCGCTCCGCGTTCGCCGGGCTCGACCTGCAGTCGCTGGCCGACACCGTCGTCGACGGCCACCAGGTCGCCACCGGGGAGCGGATCGCGGCCCGCGACGTGCTCACCGCGCTGCCGGAGCTGCCGGTCCTGCACCAGGTCGCCGAGCGCCTGGACGTGCGCGCCGGCGACCCGCCGGGCCGCATCGCCAGCGCCGTCGAGCTCGCGCTGGAGTCGCTGTACCTGTCCAAGCGGCTGAGCAAGGACGTCGAGGACGACAGGTCGGTGTACGGGCGATGAGCCGTCCGCCTCGCCGCTACAGCTACCGCGCCTGGCACGGGGGCGCCGATCCGCTGGAACCGCCGGTGGACCTGCGTTCCGCGCTCGACGCGATCGGCCGCGAGGTGATGGAGGGCGCGTCGCCCCGCTCGGCGCTGGAAGAGCTGCTGCGCACCGGAACGCGCGAGACCAGCGGACTGGACGAGCTGACGCGGTGCCTGTGGCAGCGCCGCAGCGAGTTGCAGCGCAGGCACAACCTCGACGGCACGCTCAACGAGGTCCGCAGGCTGCTCGACCGCGCGGTTTCCCAGGAGCGCCAGGCGCTTTCGACCGAACGGAGCGAGGACGCGCGCTTCCGCGAGATGCAGATGGACGCGCTGCCGCCCGACACCGCCGGCGCGGTTTCGGAGCTGTCGCAGTACGACTGGCGTTCGCAGGACGCGCGCGAGACGTTCGAGGAGATCCGAAACCTGCTCGGAAGCGAAATCCTCGAACAGCGCTTGCAGGGCATGAAGCAGGCGCTGGAGCAGACCACGCCGGAGTACGTCGAGCGCGTCCGCCGGATGCTCGACGACCTCAACGACCTGCTCGCCGCGCACGCCCGCGGTGACGACACCCGCGAGCAGTTCGAGCGGTTCATGGCCGAGCACGGCGATTTCTTCCCCGAGCAGCCGCGCAACGTCGACGAGCTGATCGACGCGCTCGCGGCGCGTTCGGCCGCCGCGCAACGGATGCTGAACTCGATGAGCGAGCAGCAGCGCGCCGAACTCGCGCAGCTCTCGCAGCAGGCCTTCGGAGATCCGCGCATCGGACAGGCGTTGCAGCGGATGGACGCCCAGCTCCGCGGTCTTCGCCCCGGGGAGAACTGGTCCGGCCGGGCCAGGTTCCGGGGTGACGAGCCGCTGGGGCTCGGCGAGGCCACCGCCGCGATGGCCGAACTGGGTGAGCTGGACCGGCTCGCCGAACAGCTCGGCCAGTCCTATCCGGGCGCGCGTCTGGAGGACATCGACCTGGAGGCGCTGGAACGCCAACTGGGGCCGCAGGCCGTCGTGGACGCGCAACGGCTGTCGGAGATCGAGCGGCAGTTGCGGCAGCACGGGATGCTGGAGCGCGCCTCCGACGGCAGCCTGCGCCTGACCCCGCGCGCGATGCGCAGGCTCGGGGAAACCGCGCTGCGGTCGGTGATCTCCAGCCTTCGGTCGCGACGAGGCGAACGCGACACCGACCGGGCCGGTGCGGCGGGGGAGCCGACCGGGACGACGCGCCCGTGGGAGTTCGGCGACTCCGAGCCGTGGGACTCCGGCCGGACGGTGCGCAATGCAGTGCTGCGCCGCGCGGCCGAAGGCCCGTCGTCGCCGATGCTGGACATCGCCGACCTCGAGGTGGCCGAGACCGAGCAGCGCTCGCGGGCGGCGGTCGCGCTGTGCGTGGACACGTCGTGGTCGATGGTGCAGGACGGGCGCTGGGTGCCGATGAAGCGGACGGCGCTCGCGCTGCACCACCTCGTCGCCACCCGCTACCGCTCGGATGCGTTGCGACTGGTGACGTTCGGGCGCTACGCGTCCACTGTGGATGTCGGTGAGCTGGCGGCGCTGGAAGGAACCTGGGAGCAGGGCACCAACCTGCACCACGCCTTGCTGCTGGCGGGTCGGCACCTGCGCCGGAACCCCGACGCGCAGCCGGTGGTGCTCGTGGTGACCGACGGCGAACCCACCGCGCACCTGGAACCCGACGGCGAGGCCGTTTTCCAGTACCCGCCCACGCCGCGCACCCTGTCGGCGACGTTGTCCGAAGTGGACTCGCTGAGCAGGCTGGGCGCGTCGCTGAGCGTCTTCATGCTCGGCGACGACCCGAGGCTGGAGGCGTTCGTGGACATCGTCGCCCGCCGGGGCGGGGGTCGCGTGGTGGCTC
The DNA here is from genome assembly GCF_000062885.1 of Saccharopolyspora erythraea NRRL 2338. Lineage (NCBI taxonomy): Bacteria > Bacillati > Actinomycetota > Actinomycetes > Pseudonocardiales > Pseudonocardiaceae > Saccharopolyspora > Saccharopolyspora erythraea. The sequence goes on from NC_009142.1 coordinate 2,409,009, forward strand.
CGACCCCTGACGGCCTCGGCGCCGCCGTCGTCGGCGACTACCTGCGCAGCAAACGCCGCCGCTAGCTCTCCGCGGGGGACCGGTTGCTCCTGGTTCGTGGCCGATCGCGCTACTAGCCTCAGCCGTCGACTGAGGGGAGCGCGAAAGCGCACGACATCGACAACTTTCCGCATCTGTGGGGACCTGGAGGTGCGGCGGCTCGGATTCGGAGCCATGCAGTTGCCCATCGAGGCGGGCGCAGCCCGCGAGACATCTCTCGCGGTTGCCCGGCGGGCCGTCGAACTGGGTGTCACGCTCATCGACACCGCGCACATGTACGGCGGGGGAGCGGACGAAGAACTCCTCGCCGAGGCCCTGCATCCCTATCCGGATGGGCTGCTCGTCACCACCAAGGTCGGGGTCGCGCGATCGGGGCCTTCAGGCGAGTGGAGGCTCGACGGGCGGCCGGTCGTCCTGTGTGACCAGGTGGAACAGGCACTGCGGCGACTGCGCGTCGAGCGTCTCGAACTGCTCCAGTTGCACCGCGTCGACCCCCGAGACATCGCTGGCCGACCAGCTCGGCGCGCTGCGGCACCTCCAGGCCGAAGGCAAGATCGGCAGGATCGGCCTGTCCGAGGTCACCGTCGACGAACTCCGCCAAGCGGGGGAGATCGTCGACCTCGCGAGCGTGCAGAACCGCTACAACCTGCTCGACCGCGAGCACGAGCCGGTGCTCGCGGCCTGCGAGGAGGCGGGATCGCGTTCCTGCCGTGGCGTCCTGTCGCCTGGGGGGAATCCGGCACGAGGGCCGGGGTCGCCGCAGTGGCGGCCGAGTTCGAAGCCACGCCGACGCAGGTCGCGCTCGCCTGGCTCCTCGACCACTCGCCGGTCATCCTCCCGACCCCGGGACCGCTCGGGTCGATTACTTGGAGGAGAACCTCGCCGCGGAACGACTCCAGCTGACCCGGGCCCACCGCGAACGCCTCGACCAAATTCCCGACCTGGCACAGGGCACGCCGTCATACCGCTAGGGCCAGACCAGCCGTACGTCGGCGCAGCGGGAGAAGAACCGCGCCGCGCGGTCGGCGGAGCGGAAGGCGCCCCTGTTGCGCCCGTCCAGCGCGACGACCTCAGCGCGGTCGTCGAACGACAACCCCCACGCGAACACCTCGCCCGCGAGGACCTCGCCCTCGCCCTCGGCGTCGTCGCGTTCCAGCTCGCATAGCGCGAACAACCTTGGCGCGCAACGGATCTGCGACTCCAGCACGGCGAACTCGTCGGGCCTGGGCGTCCAGTCGGCGACGTCTCCGGACATTGGAACCTCCTAGCTGAATCGGTCAGTGCATCGCCAAAGCTAGCGCGATACGTATCGGTTCCGGTATCGCTCAATAGGCTGGTGTGACCGTCCGTGTCCGTCCCTGGAACCATTCGTGATGGCCGAGACCGAGGAGGTGTCCTGATGGCAGGACGGAACGACCCGTCCGCGCTGCGCTGGCTGATCGGCGTGGAGCTGGCCGCGTACCGGCGACAGGCGGGGCTGACGCTCGCCGAGCTGTCGGAGGCGACCGGGATCACCAAACCGAAGCTCGGGCACATGGAGATGGGCCGGTACCAGCAGAATCCGGACGACATCGCCAACGTGCTGCGCGCGTGCGGGACCGATGAGCGCACCGTCGACCGCCTGTCCTCGCTGAGCGGCAGATCGGACTCGAAGTCGTGGTGGGCGCCGTGGGCGCACGTCGTACCGGACTGGCTGAAGACCTTCGTGGGACTCGAAGGGCTCGCCGAGTCGGAGTTCGTGTACCAGCCGATGGTTCTGCCCGGTCTGATGCAGACGGAGGAGTACGCCCATGCGTTGACCGCGGCTACGGATTTCGTGCGGCAGAACCACAACGAACGCTTCGTGTCCTTCCGGCTTGCACGCGCGAGACGGCTCAACGATCCAGATCCGTTGCGGCTGCACGCCGTCGTCGGTGAGGCGGCCCTGCGTCTCGCGGTCGGTACGCCCGAGATGCGGTTCGCCCAATACGAGAGACTGCTCGAACTCGCTGACCAGCCCAACATCACGTTGCAGGTGCTGCGGCCGGAGTGCGGGCCGCACGACGCGGGAGGCACCGGCCAGTTCGTGGTGCTGCACTTCGACGAGGCGCGGCCGATCGCGTACACCGAGCAGCTCGACGGAGCCGTATACGTACAGGACCCGGATGACGTTCGGACCTATACACTGGCGGCGGAGAATCTGCAGCACGTCGCGCTGGAGCCGGCTGAATCCGTAGCGCTGGTGAAGGCGCTGATGGCCGAGTAGTAGCCGGAGGCACGCCGTGTCCGCCCCGAACGTCGACGCCCATGTGTGGAGAAAGTCCAGCTACAGCGCCAACAACGGAGAGTGCGTCGAGGTGGCGTTCGCGCTCGCGGCGCCGGATGTGGCTTGGGAGAAATCCAGCTACAGCAGCAACGGTTCGGACTGCGTCGAGATCGCCGTCGGCGGCTCCGCCGTCGGGGCGCGGGACTCCAAGGACCCCGCGGGCCCGGCGCTCTGGTTCCCCGCGCCGCGATGGGGCCGGTTCGTGTCCGACCTGAAGGCCGGGCGGTTCGACGCGGCATGAGCGATCCGCTGCGCGAGCTGCGCTCGCTGCGCGCCACGCGCTGGTTCACCGACGCCGAGGTCTCCGACGAGGACCTGCGCCGCATCCTCGACACCGCGCGCTGGACGGGTTCGGCTCGCAACCGGCAGCCGTGGCGCTTCCACACCGTCCGGGACGCGGCGACGCGCGAGGAGCTGAGCACGTGTGGTGCCTACGCCCTGCACGTGCGCACCGCGCCCGTCGTGGTGCTGCTGGCCCTGGACCGCAGCGGCGCCGACGCGGAGTTCGACGGCGGCCGGGTCGCGCAGACCGCCATGCTCGCCGCCCAGCGGCTCGGCCTCGGCTCGTGCCCGGTCACCTTCTTCCCCGAGGACAACGCCGAGCGGGTCACCGCACTGGCCGGGTTCGCCCCGCCGTGGCAGGTGCGCACCGGCATCGCCCTCGGCCATCCCGCGCCCAGGCCGAGCGGAACCTCCGCGATCCGGACCGGCCGCCTCCCGCTGACGTCGCTGTGGACCCGCGACGTCACTGACCCGGCGCGAAGGCGCTGATCACCTGCGGGTTCTCGTCGGCCCACTTGCGGGCGGCCGCCGCCTCCTGGCCCTTGGGGGCGCTGTTGACGGCGTTCTCCAGCGACGACAGGGTCTGGTCGTCGAGCCTGAACTTCTTGACCATCTCGGTGACCTGCGGGAAGTCCTGGCTGAACCCCGCGCGTCCGACCGAGTGGATCTCCTCGGCCTGGCCCATCGCACCCAGCGGGTCCTGCAGGTCCTTGATCGGGTAGCGCGCGTAGGCCCAGTGCGGGTGCCAGAGGGTCACCACGATCGGCTTATGCTCGTTGATCGCCTTCTCCAGCGACGCTAGCATCGCGGTGGTCGACGACGTCTGCAGCGTGTAGTCGAGCTGGTACTGCGGGATGGCGTTGTTCTTGGTGATCCTGCTCAGCCCCGCACCCGGGTCGATGCCGGTGATCACCCCGCCGAACTGCCCCGAGCGGCCCTTGAGGTCGGCGATGGAGTTGATGTCGGTCAGGTAGTTGGGCACCGCGATGTTCAGCGTGGCCTGGTCGTACCAGACTCCGAGGTCCTCGATCTGCCCGCTGTACTGCTTCCAGTAGTCGGAGTGGGTCTCGGGCAGCCAGGCGTCGAGGAACAGGTCGATGTTGCCCTGGGCCAGCCCCGCGTAGACCGGTCCGGCCTCCAGCTCCGTGGTCGTCACCTGGTAGCCCTGCTCCTCCAGCAGCACCTTGAACAGGTTGGTGACCGCGATGTCCTCGTCCCAAGCGATGTAGCCGATGGTGATCCGCTTGGCCTCCTGGCCGGTCTCGGCCTGGCGTCCGCCGCACCCGGCGGCCACCAGCACCAGCGCGCACAGCGCGGCGAGCAGGGCGGTGAGCCTGTGTGCTCGTGTTCTCATCAACATGGCGTTGCGCCTTTCTGTGCTTCGGGCCGCGGACGGGTCACGCGCCCGCGGGGGCGGCCCTGCGGGCCGCACGAGCGACCGGGGCGCGATCGGACAGGACGGCGGTGACGCGGTCCAGGTAGACCGCGAGGATCACAACGGCGACGCCGGCCTCGAAGCCCGCGCCGAGCTGCACCCGGGTCACCGCGGTGTAGACCTCGGTGCCCAGGCCCTCCGCGCCGACCATGCCCGCGATGACCACCATCGACAGCGAGAGCATGATCACCTGGTTGACCCCGGCCATGATCGACGGCATCGCCAGCGGGAGCTGGATGCCGGTGAGGATCCGGCTCGGCGGCGCCCCGAACGCCTCGCCGGCCTCGACCACCTCGGCGTCGACCTGCCGGATGCCCAGCTCCGTCAGCCGCACGCCCGGCGGCAGCGCGAAGATCACCGTGGCCACCACGCCGGGCACCGACCCGATGTTGAAGAAGAAGATGACCGGGATCAGGTAGACGAACGCCGGCATCGTCTGCATGAGGTCCAGCACCGGCCGCACCACCAGCGACACCCGCCGGTGCCGCGCGGCCAGGATGCCCACCGGGATCGCGATGACCACCGCGATGATGCTGGCGACCAGCACCAGCGCCAGGGTCTGCATCGCCGGCGGGAACTCCCGCATGCTGATCACCAGGCCGAAGCCGACCAGCGTGAACAGCGCGAATCGCCATCCGCGCAGCCACAGCGCCAGCGCGGTGAAGATCGCCAGCATCACCAGCTCCGGCGGCCACGTCAGCAGCGCGGTCAGCCCGGACACCGCCGACCGCACGGCGAGGTCGATGAAGTCGAACACCGGGCCGATGTTGTCCTGCAGCCAGTTCACCAGGTCCTGGAACCACTCCCCGAGCGGTACGCGGGGCAGTTGGGCCGCGGTCGGCTCAGTCATCTCGGTGCCTCCTCGCCGCGGGGTTGAGCGCCTCGAACAGGGCGTCGGCGGTGACCACGCCGAGCAGCCGCCGCTGCCCGTCGATCACCGGCAGCACGGTGCCCTCGCCGCTCATCAGCGGGAACAGCTCGTGCATGGGTGTGGTGGCGACGACCGGATCGCCCACGACGTGCCGTTGCCGCAGGCTCGCCAGTGCCTCGTCGAGGTCGCCCCGGTCCCCGCTGCCGTCGCCGCCGGTCGTCCGGACCACGTCGGCCGCGGTCAGGACCCGGCTGCGGTCGACGTCGCGGATGAACTTGGCGACGTAGTCGTCGGCGGGCTCGTCGAGGATCTGCTCCGAGGTGCCGATCTGCACGATGCGCCCGGCGCGCATCACCGCGATCCGGTCGCCCAGCCGCATCGCCTCGTTGAGGTCGTGGGTGATGAAGATGATCGTCTTGCCCAGACGCGCCTGCAGGTCGACGAGCTGGTCCTGCATCTCCCGCTTGATCAGCGGGTCGAGCGCGCTGAACGCCTCGTCCATCAGCAGCACGTCGGTGCCCGCCGCCAGCGCCCTGGCCAGCCCGACCCGCTGGCGCATGCCGCCGGAGAGCTGCTGCGGGTAGCGCTGCTCCCAGCCCTCCAGGCCGACCAGTGACAGCGCCTCGAGCGCCCGGGTGCGGATCTCGTCGCGCCCGGTGCCCCGGACGCGCAGCCCGTAGCCGGCGTTGTCGAGCACGGTCCGGTGCGGGAAGAGCGCGAAATGCTGGAAAACCATGCTCATGGTTCGCTGCCGCATGGTCCGCAGAGCTTTCGCGGACATCGCGGTGATCTCTTCCTCGTCGACGTGGATGCGGCCGGAAGTGGGCGTGAGAAGACCGTTGACCATCCGGATCAACGTCGATTTGCCGGATCCGGAAAGGCCCATCACCACGAACGTCTCGCCGTCGTGCACGCAGAACGACGCGTCGACCACGGCCGGGGTCGCACCCGCCGCGCGGACCTCGTCCTGGCCTGCGCCTTCCCGCAGCATGCGGACCACTTCGGCGGGCTGCGGGCCGAATACCTTGAACACCTGTTCCACGCGTACCGATGTCACCGATCGCCTCCGCTGCCAATGGGAGTTCGGCTTTCCATCGTCGCCTCACCCCGGCATGAGGAGACGCGGTGGATGTGCGCTGTTCGATCGTACGACCAGGTGGCGCTCCGGCATACTCGGAACTTCCGCGGACCGTATTCCGGTGAAATCGAACGGAAATGAGATCTGCAAAAGAATGGCGATTGGAGGGATGATCGGCGAAAGCGTTCTCCTCGCACGGGCCGCCGGGGCGGCGAGCACGACGACCACCTGTTCGGAGCACACGTGCGTCCCACTCTGTGATACGCACGATGGTTCCGGCGGGGGCATCCGGCCGGGGCCGACAGATAAGGTCGGGTGCATGCAACCCTGGTCGTCGGTCCCAGTGCCCAAGGTGCCTGGCACAGCTCGCCCCCTGCGCCTCTTCGACACCGCCGCCGGTGAGGTCCGCCCCGTCACGGCGGGTCGCACGGCCCGGATGTACGTCTGCGGCATCACCCCCTACGACGCGACCCACCTCGGTCACGCCGCCACCTACCTGGCGTTCGACCTCGTGCACCGGATCTGGCTGGACAACGGCCACGACGTGCACTACGTGCAGAACGTCACCGACATCGACGACCCCCTCCTGGAGCGGGCGAACCGGGACAACGAGGACTGGGTCGTGCTCGCGATGCGCGAGACCGCCCTGTTCCGCGAGGACATGGAGGCCCTGCGGGTGGTGCCGCCCACCGACTTCATCGGTGCGGTCGAGTCGATCCCGGAGATCGAGGAGGCGGTCGGCAAGCTGCTGGCCTCCGGCGCGGCCTACCGGGTCGACGACGACGAGTACCCCGACGTCTACTTCCGGCACTCGGCCACCGGGCGCTTCGGCTACGAGTCGAACTACGACGAGGCGACGATGCTGGACCTGTCCGCCGAGCGCGGCGGGGACCCCGACCGCAAGGGCAAGGAGCACCCGCTGGACGCGCTGCTGTGGCGGATGGCGCGCGATGGCGAGCCGTCCTGGGAGTCCGAGCTGGGGCCCGGGCGGCCGGGCTGGCACCTGGAGTGCTCGGTCATCGCGCTCAACCGCCTCGGCATGGGCTTCGACGTCCAGGGCGGCGGCTCCGACCTCGCCTTCCCGCACCACGAGTTCAGCGCCGCGCACGCCGAGGCGCTGGCGGGCGACCACCCGTTCGCCCGGCACTATTGCCACGCGGGCATGATCGGCCTGGACGGCGAGAAGATGTCGAAGTCCAAGGGCAACCTGGTGTTCGTCTCCCGCCTGCGCGGCGACCGGGTCGACCCGATGGCGATCCGGCTCGCGCTCCTGGACGGCCACTACCGCAGCGACCGCTCGTGGACCGCCGACGCGCTGACCAAGGGCAGCGCGCGGCTGGCCCGGTGGCGCGAGGCTGTGGCGCTCGAGGCCGGTCCCTCGGCGGAGCCGGTCGTCGAGCGGCTGCGGGACCGGCTGTCCGACGACCTCGACACCGAGCGCGCGCTGCTGGCCGTCGACGCCTGGGTGGACGAGGCGCTGTGCCGCCGCGGAGGTGACGCCGAGGCGCCTGCCGCCATCCGCGACGCCGTCGACGGCCTCCTGGGTGTGCAGCTCTGACGGACAGGCCCGGTCCCGCGGCCCCGCGTTCCTCCCGGAGCGCGGGGCCGTTCCATGCGCGGAGGGCGTCGGCGCTTGTGAGTGCCTTGGTGCTGGTGCCGCTCGGTGGTGTTCGCCCCGAACGTGCAGGCCCCCGCAGGCCGTGGACCTCAGGAGGACGTGGGCCTCAGGCGAGCACCGGCTCCAGCAGCCGGTGGGGTTGGCGCAGCGCCCTGCTCACCGGGTCGTCGCGCCACGTCGGGTCGGCCCCCGGGCCGGGGCGGACCTCGATATCGCCGGCCCGCACCACCTGCCCGCACTCCGGGCACGCGCCCGCGGTGTCGAGCCGGGTCCCGCAGTGGGAGTGGGAGAAGATCCGGCGCGGGCCGGCGGCCGAGAAGTGCCGCTCACCCCACTGCGACAGCGCGTAGACGACCGGCCACAGCTCCACGCCCATGGCGGTGAGCAGGTACTCGTCCCGCGGCGGGGAGTCCTGGTAGCGCCGCTTCTCCAGGACGCCGATGTCCACCAGCGTCCGCAGCCGCTCGGACAGCACCGCCCTCGGCACGTCGAGGTGGGCGAGGAAGTCCCGGTAGCGGCGCACGCCGTAGAACGCGTCGCGGACCACCAGCAGCGTCCAGCGCTCGCCGACCTGCTCCAGCGCGCGGGCCATGGAGCAGTCCTGCCCCTCGTAGTTCTTGGCCAGTGGCATGTCCCGATCCTACCGCCCTGGGTTCATTCAACGAACTAACCGTGCTAGCGTCCAACGCGCGAGTTCAACCATTGAACCTTGGGAGAGGGCATGGACGCGCAGGCGTTGGAACCGGCCGGCGGCCGGGCGCTCGTGACGCTGGTGGTGACCTGTGTCGCGACGCTGCTGGCGCTGATGAACTACACGGCGCCGATGACGGTGCTGGCCGAGGTCGCCGCGGGGCTCGGCGCCGGGCTGGGCGGGCAGACCTGGATCCTCAACGGCATCGCCCTCGGGCTGGCCGCGCTGCTGCTGACCGCCGGGAGCCTGGCCGACAACCACGGCCGCAAGCGGGTCTTCGTCCTGGCGCCCTGGCGCTGTCGGCCTCCTCGCTGGTCTGCGCCGCCGCGTGGACGACGTGGGTGTTCGTCGTAGGGCGGCTGGTCCAGGGCGGCGCCAGCGCGGCGCTGATCGCGGGAGGGCTCGGACTTCTCGCCCAGGCGTTCCCGGCGGATCGGCGCAGGGCGCGGGCGACGGCGACGTGGGGCTCGATGCTCGGGCTGGGCATCGCGCTCGGCCCGCTGGTGGCGGCGTCGTTCGCCGAGGCGGGCGGGTGGCGCGCGTTCTACGTCGCGGTGGCCGTGGCGACCGGAGCGCTGGGCGCGGCGGCCTGGGTGCTGCTGCCCGAGAGCCGTGCGGACCGGCCGCGGCGGGTGGACCTGCCGGGCGTGCTCACGCTGACCGGGGGAGTGGGGGCGCTGGTCGCCTCCCTGACGCTGGGCCGCGAAGGCTGGCTGCGTCCGGCGGTCCTGGGGCTGGCGGGGTTCGCGGTCGTCGTGCTGGCGGCCTTCGCCGTGGTCGAGGCCAGGAGCCGGGAACCGATGGTCGAGCTCGGGCTGCTGCGGCGCCCGGGTTTCCTTGCCGCGAGCATCGGTGCACTGGTCAGCGGGCTGTCGGTGATCGGCCTGATGAGCTATCTGCCCGCCATCGCGCAGCAGGCGCTGCACCTGTCGCCGGTCCAGGGCGCCGCGGTGTTCGGCATCTGGGCGGGCACGTCGTTCGTGGCGGCGCTGCTGGTGCCGCCGTGGCCGCCGCGCCGCAGGCTGGTGTGGGGTCTGGTGCTCGCGGCGGTCGGCGAGCTGGCGATGCTGGGTGCGATCGAGGCCGGCTCGTGGCCGCGGATGGTTCCGGGACTGCTGATCGCGGGCGTGAGCAGCGGCGTGCTCAATTCGACGCTGGCGGGCCAGGCAGTGGCGACCGTTCCTGGTGAGCGCGCCGGCATGGGATCGGGGGCCAACAACACGGCCCGCTACGTGGGCTCGTCGCTCGGGGTCGCGGTGCTCGTCGCGGTCGTCTCCGCCGGGCGGTCCCCGGCCGAGGGCGCCGACTTCGCCCTGGTCGTCGCCGCCGCAATCGCACTGGCCGGTGCGGTCGTGACGGCCCTGCTGCCGGCCGACCGGCCCGCTCCCGCGCGACCGTCCACAGAGGCGCGACCCGGTGTGCCGGCGCCCACCAGGTGAGAGCCGGGGCTTGGATCCGCGCACCCGTCTCGTCTACAAAAGTCCGAGGCGATCAAGACGCAGGACGAGGTTGTACGCGCACGGGGTACGGCCGGCCTGGTCCAGGAGGAGGTGCCCATGCGGCGCTACGCGGCGGGACTGCGGCGCTGGAGCGCTCTGGTGCTGACGACGAGCGTGCTGGCGGTGCTGGTGCCGAGCGCCGCGGGGAGCGCGGAGCCATCGCCCCCGGCACCCGCCGGGAGTGCGACGTCCGCGGCGCCCGCCGGGAGTGCGTCGCCGCCTGCGCCCGCCGCTGGCGCCGAACCACGCCGGATGCCGGACAAGAGCATCGCCTTCTACGTCGGCAGGAACCGCACCGAGAGCGGTGCGACGCTGATCGGCGGCTTCGGCCACGAGCCGTCGAGCCACTGGCTGGAGATCGTGCCGAGGCAGCACCACCCCGCGGGCGCCACCATCACGGTCGGCGCGACGCCGGAGGCCGACCTGCCCGGTCAGCTCACCCAGATCCCGCAGGTGCCCGAGACCGCCAAGTACATCACCTCCAACTACTCGGAGTTCGCCGGTTTCCCCGCGCCGCTGACCAACGGCGGCCTCAACGAGCACCAGGTCGCCGCCCGCGACGTGTGGTCGGACTCCCGTCCCGAGCTGGTCGCGATGACCCCGCCCGGGCAGACCGGGCCGAGCTACAGCGACCTGTCCCGGATCGCGATGGAACGCGCGCACACCGCGCGCGAGGCCGTCGAGATCCTCGGCGACCTGATCAACAGGCACGGCTACACCACCTACGGCGGCAACTCGCACCTGTTCGCCGACGAGAACGAGGGCTGGGTCTTCATCGAGTTCGCCGGCGGCAAGGGGCTCTGGGCCGCCCAGCGGCTCGGCCCCGACGACGTCCGGGTGTCCTACCCGGGCTACATCGGCGACTTCCGCGGCAACCCCGACTTCACGGGCTCGCCGAACCTGGTCGACTTCGCCGTCCAGCAGGGTTGGTGGAACCCCGCTTCGGGGGAGCCGTTCAACATCCAGCGGGTCTACGGCACGCCGTTCCCCGGCCACCCGGGCAAGTCCGCGCCCACCGACGAAGCCCCGTGGCGGCACCCGCCGACCCTGGAGGACGAGCTCCGGCAGCTCGGCAGGGTGTCCCTCGTGGACATGCAGCGGATGGTCCGGGACCCCCGCTGGTCCGACGACCGCTCCGGCTACGGGCAGGTCGCCGAGCTGCGCCCGGACCTGCCGCACCCGGACCTGGCGACGCTGTGGGTGGCCAACACCGCCGCGGTCACCGCGCCCTACATCCCGTTCCACATCGGAGCGACCACCGTCCCGCCGGAGTACAGCCAGCACCGCTACCTCACCTCCGGTGCGGCGGCGGAGTACCTCAACCCCGAGTACGCCGCCCAGGAGGCGACCCGTTCGGCGACCTATGCGTCCAAGCGGCTGATGTACTATACCTGCGACCGCCCGGAGTTCTTCCTCAGCGGGGTCACGCGGGCCCTCGAGGGTTTCGAGGCGGGCATGCTCGCCGAGATCGGCGACGTCGAGAGGCAGGCCGCCGACGCCTACCGGGCCGGTGACGACGAGCGCGCCCGGGAGCTGCTCACGCGGTGGAGCGGTGAACGGGCTATGGATGGCCTCGACCTGACCGAGTACCTCGTCGACGACGTCGAGCGGCGCACCAAGGAGGAGTTCGGCATCCGCGAGCCCAAGGTCGCGGTGCCACCGGGGGTGACCGCCGACGGGCGGAGCCTCAGCATGGCCCTGCCCGCCGACGCGGTCGCCGCCCGCGACCGGGTGCACTGCGACCTGGGCCGCGGCTGGGCCGAGGGTTCCACAGTGGACCGCAAGGGTCAGGTCGGTGATCCGGCGGCGGTTCCGGACTACCGGGCCGCGTCGGCGCGCGCACCGGAGTTCCCGTGGCTGCCGGTCGGTGTCGCGGCGCTCGTCGGGCTTCTTGTGGGTGCGGGCGTGATGTTGCTGTTCCGCCGCAAGGCGTAGTGCCACCGCCCGGCCCGGGTCAGCGCGTCGTTTCGAAGTGCACGACGTCGACCTGGGTCGCCGGCGCGATGCCGGGGTAGTGGAACTCCAGCGCCTCCAGGAGCGCCTGCCGGTCGTCGAAGCCGTCCCTGCGGGCGTCCTCGTCGGTGAGTTCCCGCAGCGAGGCCGCCCGCACCTCGGTGACCACGGCGTCGATCCGCGTCGAGGTTCCGTCGCCGTGGTCGAAGACCAGCCGCACCGGCCCCGGCGACACCGGGTCGTGCACCCGGACCGTGGTGGTCTTGGTGCCGGCGCGGACCGCGTCGAGATAGGCGGGATGCATGTGGAGCGCGGGGCCGGGGCCGCCCGGTTCGTAGGCGTGCCAGTCGAAGGCGTGCGGTAGCAGTTCGCGGATGCCGACCGACTCCAGGCCGTTCGGGCCGTGCACGACGACCCGGGTCTCCTGGTGGTAGTCGAACAGCACCTGCCTGCACCGGCCGCACGGCGAGATCACCGCGCCGTTGCCCTTCATGACAGCCACGATCGTCTCCACCCGCACCGGCACCGCGCGTTCGGCCGCCCGGCCGAGCAGCACCAGCTCCGCGCACGGACCACCGGTGAAGTGGTAGGCGTTGACACCCGTGACGATCTCGCCGGTCTCGTCGTAGGCGGCCGAGACCACCGTGTGGTCGTCGTGCTCGCCCAGGGACTCGGCGAGTCCGGTCGCGTGCCGGACCAGGTTCCAGTCTCGTTCGCTCAGCACGGTCGGCCACGCTAGACCAACGGCGGCGGCCCGGCACCCGGGTTTTCGGCGCGACCGCGACACTGTCCGAAGTGGAGTGTCGTCGCCGGTCAGCCGGTGTGGTCGTCGTGGCTGCGGGCGAACTCGTTGCCGTGGTAGACGTCCCAGTTGATCGACCACGGCATCAGCCCGCGCAGCCCCGGATAGGTGCCGTGCGGACGGTACGGGCCGCAGCCGGTCCCCGCGCGCAGGCAGTCCAGCGCTTTGTGCACCTCGGGCACCGGGGTGAACCCGTTGCCCGCCGGGTTGGCCGCGGGCAGGCCGATCGCGACCTGCTCAGGCGCCAGCGGCGCGAAGGTGTCGGCGGGATCGCCCGCCAGCGGGAAACCGGTGAGCAGCATGTCGATCATCGCCACGTGGAAGTCGGCGCTGCCCATCGTGTGGTAATGGCCGTCGAGCCCCATCACCGGGCCGGAGTTGTAGTTCTGCACGTGCAGCAGGTCCAGCTCGCCGCGCATCGCCTCGATGACCGGCAGGTACGCCCCGGCGCGCGGGTCGGCGCCCGTGCCGCCGCCGTAGTGCTGGTAGCCGACCTGCACGAAGAAGGTCTCCGGCGCCATGGTCAGCACGAACGACTCGCCGTACTTGCCGGTCAGGGCGCGCAGGGCGTCGATCAGGTTCACGATCACCGGGGTCTTCGGGTTGCGCACGTCGGTGTCGCCGGGGGCGAGCTCGAGGGAGTGGCCCTCGAAGTCGATGTCCAGCCCGTCGAGCCCGTAGCGGTCGATGATCGCGCTCGCCGAGGCCACGAAGGCGTCCCGGGCGGCCGCGGTCTCCAGCCGGACCTGCCCGTTGGCGCCGCCGACCGACAGCACGACCTTCTTGCCCTCGGACCGCTTCTGCCGGATACCGGCGATGAACTCCTGCTCGGTCTCGACGTCCGGGCACTCCGCGACCGGGCACAGCGAGAACTCGAGCTGCCCGGACGTGGGCGAGGTGGGCTCGGCGAAGGCGAGGTCGATGACGTCCCACTCCGGCGGCGCGTCGGCGATGCGCACGTAGCCGGAGCCGTTGGCGAAGCTGGTGTGCAGGTACCCGACGAGCGCGTGCGCGGGCACGTCCCGGGTGGCCGCGGCCTCCGGCGGCGGTGCGGCCGGCGCGGCGGGAGCGAGGGTGAGCAGGGCGGCACCTAGGGCGGCGGCGACTACGAGTGGGCGCGACATGCCTTCCTCCGATCCGCGGGCGGCCCGCGGCGACGAGGAGCGGACGATCTCGGACCGCACAAGTGGACTGGACCACCGCATCGGTGTCAATGGTCCGGTCCAATTTCGCGGCCGGGTGGCGCATCGCAGGCCGCCAGTAGGCCGCGTGCGCTGTCCGCGTCCCAGGCCCGGCGCCGCCCACGTCCCAGGGGTGGCACCGCCCACGCCTCAGGGCCGGCGCCGCCCACGCCCAGGGGTGGCGCCCCCACGCCCCAGGGCGGGCGCCGCCCGCGGCTCGGGGGCGGCCCCCGCAAGCTCAGCCGAGCGCGCCCCCGGAGGCACAAGCCGCCCCCGGGAACGCAAAGCGCCGCCGTGCTCGCACGGCGGCGCCTCGCTGTCGCGGTTTGCGCGGGTCGTTGGTCGTGGTCAGCCGGGGCCGGGGCCCTTCGGGCCCTTCCCGCCGGGCCCGCGGCGGCGCAGGTAGCGCTCGAACTCCGCGGCGATGGCGTCGCCGCTGGTCTCGGTGAGCGTCACCTCGGCGTCGCCGCGCTCCTCCAGCGCCCGGACGTAGTTGCGGACGTCCTCGTCCTCCTCGGCCATCTCGCTGACCGTGGTCTCCCACTCCTCGGCCTGCTCCGGCAGTGCCCCGAGCGGGACCTCGAGGTCCAGCGCCTCCTCGACGCGGTGCAGCAGCGCCAGGGTCGCCTTCGGCGACGGCGGCTGCGACACGTAGTGCGGCACGGCGGCCCAGAACGAGATGGCCGGGATCCCGGCCTGCACGCACGCGTCCTGGAAGATCCCGACGATGCCGGTCGGACCCTCGTACTTGGACTGCTCCAGCCCGTAGCGGGTGGCCGACGCCGAGTCGTAGGCCGCGCCGGTCACCGGCACCGGGCGCGTGTGCGGCGAGTCGGCGAGCAGCGCCCCGAGGGACACCACGGTGCTCGCCCCGATCCGCTCGACCTGGTCGACCAGCTCGGAGCAGAAGGCGCGCCAGCGCATGTTCGGTTCGATGCCGTGGACCAGCACGATGTCGCGCCCGGAGCCCGGAGGGCGGCACACCGACAGCCGGGTCGTGGGCCAGGTGATCTTCCTGGTGATGCCGTCCACCAGCTTCACCGTCGGGCGCGAGACCTGGAAGTCGTAGTAGGGGTCCGGGTCGATCTCCGACAGCGGTGTCGCGTCCCAGGTGAGCTGGAGGTGTTCGATCGCGGAACTGGCGGCGTCGCCTGCGTCGTTCCAGCCTTCGAAGGCCGCCACCACGATCGGGTCGGTCAGCTCGGGCTGTTCGCGCGAGTCTTCTGCGGGGGTGGGGTCGCGATCGGTCACTGCGTCAGCCTACGACGGAGGGCGGACGAGAGCTTCCGACGTCGGCGAACCAGGCGTGCCGCGGGACCCGCGGACGGCCCCGGCTGGCGAATTATGTCCACTTTTGTTGCCTTTTGTGCGATTTGTTCGGAATTGCTCGCGGGTGAACGCGCGTTGCGGTCGCCTCGGCGCCGGGTGGTGAGCGCGCTCGCGCGAAGACGTCCACATCGGACAGCGGCGCCGTCCGCCTCCACTGTGGAACGCCGGTGTTCCGCTGCGGGGCAACCGCGTTCCCGTCACAGCGGGGGCCGCACACCGGGCAGCTGCCCCTCGCCCGTGCACTGCGGGCAGGTGCGCCACTCGCCCATGGTCATGCCGGTCCACATGTCCGCGGTGGCCTGGATGAGGTAGATCCGCGGCTCGCTGACCTTGCGGAAACCACCGCAGGTGAAACACACCGCGCTGGGCACGCCAGCGATGTCGGCCCGATCGCGCTCCTCGTCCACACCCACAGTCTCCTACACCGGTGCGAGCCCGCCGCGACCCCGTCCGTCCGGCTCGGCACGCGTCGCGTCGGACACTTTCGCTGGGAACGGCCCTGGTCGCTCTGCTCTACTGGAACGGCTCCGACCACCACGCGAACACGGGGGACGCCTGCGCGATGACCGACGCCGCCGATCAGGGCCCGACCAGCCCGGCCGCCGTCTTGTTCGACATGGACGGCACGCTGGTCGACTCCGAGAAGCTCTGGACCATCGCGCTGGACGACTACGCGGCCCATCGGGGTGGCAGCCTGTCCGACGCCACCCGCGAGGTCATGGTCGGCTCGAACATGACCCGCAGCATGATCATGCTGCTGGAGGACCTCGGCCTGCCGACCGAGGAGGCCGACGTCGACCACGCCGCGGCCTGGGTCGGGGCGCGCACCGCGGAGCTGTTCCGCGAGGGCCTGCCCTGGCGGCCCGGCGCCCCGGAAGCCCTGCGCACCGTGCGCGAGCACGGCATCAGCACGGCGTTGGTGACCTCCACCATCCGTTCGCTGGCCGAGATCGCGCTGGACACCATCGGACGCGACCACTTCGACATCACCGTCTGCGGTGACGAGGTGGACGGCCGCAACAAGCCCGACCCGGAGCCCTACCTGCGGGCCGCCCGCATGCTCGGGGTGGACCCGGCCGGGTGCGTCGCGATCGAGGACTCCCCGACCGGGGTCGCCTCGGCCGAGGCCGCTGGCTGCACGGTGATCGCGATCCCGTGCGAGGTGCCGTTGCTGCCCGGCGACCGCCGCGTGCTGCGCGACTCGCTGGAGGGGCTCGACCTGACCACGCTCTCCACCGTCCTGGACGGAGCCGCGGCCTGATGGAGACGCCGGTCCTGCTCGCCGGGTACGGACCCGTCGGGCAGGCCTACGCCGGGCTGCTGCGCGAGCACCGGGCCGCCTGGCGCGACCGGTACGGCGTCGACCTGCGGCTGGTGGAGGTCCGCGGCAACCGGACCAGGACCTCGGTCGGCGCCTCTGGCGAGGTCGCGCCGCGCGAGGCGTGGGAGCCGGCCGACGACATCGCCGACGCGCTCGCCCGCACCGGCGCCCGCGTGTTCGCCCAGGCCGTGCCCTCCGACGGCGGCGACCGCGCGGCGCGAGAGGCGCTGGCCGCCCTCGCCTGCGGCGCGCACGTGGTGACGGCCACCAAGACCCACCTGCTCACCGAGTGGCACGCCCTGGACCGGGCCGCCCGCGCCGCCGGCCGGTCGGTCCGCGTCTCCGGCGCCACCGGCGCCGCCATGCCCGCCGGTGACCTCGCCCGCTCCGTCCTGCGCGGGTTCGACGTGCGGGCGGTGCGCGGCTGCCTCAACGGCACCGCGACCTTCGTCCTGGACCGGCTGGCCGAGCGCGTTCCGCAGGCCGAGGCGGTCGCGCGGGCCCAGGAGCTGGGCATCGCCGAGGCCGACGTGTCGGCGGACCTGTCCGGCGGCGACGCGGCGACCAAGATGCGGCTGCTGGCGGCACTGCTGTGGGGCTGGGACCCGGCCCGGACCGAGGTCAGCGCCGAGCCGGTGGCCGAACGCGGCGTCGAACCCGGGCACCGGCTGCGCCACGTCGCCTCTGCCGAGGCCGACCGGCCAGGCGTGGTCGAGGTCCGGCTGAGCGCCGAGCCGGTGACCTCGCCGCTGGGCGCCCTGACCGGTCCGGAGAAGGCCGTCACCTACGACTGCGGCGAGGCCGGGCCGGTGACCGTCTCCGGCGGGCGCTCCAGCCCGCGCGGTGCGGCGTTGGCCATGGTCAAGGACACCCTCGGCGCGGTGCTGGAAGGCACCGCCGGGTTCCGGTGACGGACGTGGCCACCGCGGGTCGCCTTCGGTACCGGACCGGCCGGATGCAAGGATCGGACACGTGAAGACCTTCGACGAGCTGTTCGCCGAACTGCAGGAACGCGCCCGGACCCGGCCGGAGGGCTCGGCCACGGTGGCCGCTCTCGACGCCGGGGTGCACGCCCAGGGCAAGAAGGTCATCGAGGAGGCCGGCGAGGTGTGGATCGCCGCCGAGTACGAGTCCGACGAGGCGCTGGCCGAGGAGATCTCGCAGCTGCTGTACCGGCTGCAGGTCGTCATGCTCGGCCGCGGGCTGTCCCTCGAAGACGTCTACCGCTACCTGTAACCCCAGAGAAGAAGGAGATCAAGTCCCATGCTGCGTGTGGCAGTGCCCAACAAGGGCACGCTGGCCGGTCCCGCCTCCGAGATGCTCGCGGAAGCCGGGTACCGGCAGCGGCATGAGCAGCGGGACCTGACCGTGCTCGACCCGGTCAACGACGTCGAGTTCTTCTTCCTGCGGCCCAAGGACATCGCCATCTACGTCGGCTCCGGCGAGCTCGACCTGGGCATCACCGGCCGCGACCTGGCGCTGGACTCCGGCTCGCCGGTCGACGAGCGGCTGGCGCTGGGCTTCGGCGGCTCCAACTTCCGCTACGCCGCGCCGGCGGAGGCGGGGGAGTGGAGCGTCGGCGACCTCGCGGGCAGGCGGATCGCCACCTCCTACCCGCGGCTGGTGACCGACGACCTGGCCCGCTACGGCGTCAGCGCCGATGTCATCCGGCTCGACGGCGCGGTGGAGATCTCCATCCAGCTCGGCGTGGCCGACGCGATCGCCGACGTCGTCGGCTCCGGGCGCACGCTGCGCCAGCACAGCCTGGTCGCCTTCGGCGAGCCGATCTGCTCCTCGGAGGCGGTGGTGATCGAGCGCCGCGGCTCCGACCAGCAGGAGGCCAAGGACCGCCTGGTGGCCCGGCTGCAGGGCGTGGTGTTCGCCCAGCAGTACGTGATGCTGGACTACAACTGCCCCCGCGACCTGCTCGACGAGGCCGCGAAGCTGACCCCCGGGCTCGGCTCGCCGACGATGTCGCCGCTGGCCGACGAGAAGTGGGTCGCGGTCCGCGCGATGGTCTCCCGCAAGGAGGCCCCGGCGATCATGGACCGGCTCGCCGACTTCGGCGCGAAGGCGATCCTGTCGTCGGACATCCGCTCCTGCCGGATGTGAACGGGGTCCTGGAGACCGCCGTCCTCGACGTGGTCGCGGGCCGTGCGGCGGAGTTCGAGGCCGCTTTCGAGGAGGCCAGGCCGCTGGTCGCGGCCACGCCGGGTTTCCTCGGGCTCGAGCTCCGCCGGTGCCTGGAGCGGCCCGGCCGGTACCTGCTGCTGATTCGCTGGCGGTCGGTGCGCGACCACGAGGTGGGCTTCCGCGGCGGCCCCGACTACGGGCGCTGGAAGCAGCTCCTGCACCACTTCTACGATCCGTTCCCGGTCGTAGAGCACTACGAGCTGGTGACCTCCGACGCCGAAATGCCCGAAATCGCCGGTTGATCTGCCGGTTCTCTTCCCGGGTCGCTGCACAACGGTGGCCCGGGAAGTCATAATTGCCTCCAACGAAACGATCTTGAACCGTTCGCCGGGGGTGGGAAATGGCCGTCGTGACACCGGGATCCTCGCCACCGCAGTGGGATCTCTACCCTGGGATGCCCTGCTGGATCGAGCTGATCACCACCGACGCCGAGCGGGCGTGCGAGTTCTACGCGGGCCTGTTCGGCTGGGAGTACCGGCTGCACCGGGACCCGGAGGCGGGCGAGCACCTGATCGCCCTGCACGACGGGTTCCCGGTAGCCAGCATCCGCGCCGCCTCGGGTGAGCACTCGGTGTGGCGGCTCTACCTGGCCACCGGGGACAGCGCTGCCACCGCCGAGGAGGCGACCCGCCTCGGAGCCGCGATCACCGTGCCCCGCAACCACGTCAGCGGCCTCGGCACGAAGGTCGTGCTGATGGGGCCCAGCGACGCCGAGTTCGGCCTGCTGGAACCGGAGGAGGGCTGGCAGTTCGACGTCGGCCTGCCCGGCACCCTGATGTGGGCCGAGCTGGTGACGATCAAGGCCCAGACCGCCGACGTGTTCTTCCAGGAGCTGTTCGGCTACGACCACGAGCAGTTCGGCACCGAGGGGCGCTCGGACTACTCGGTCTGGTATCTCGGGGAGGAGTCGGTGCTGGCCCGGGTCAGCATGATCCGCGAGTTCATCTCCGCCCACACCAGGCCGCACTGGCTGCTGTACCTGGGCGTGGACCGGGCCCGCGGGACCGACGAGGTGGTGCGCGAGGCGATCGGGCTCGGCGGCCGGGTCCGGGTCGACCCCTACGACTCCAGCATCGGGCGGGTCGCGGTGCTTCGCGATCCGACGGGCGCGCGGTTCGCCGTGGTCGACCCGAGCCAGGCGGGCAACTTCGGCACCGCGGCCAACTTCGACCCCTACGACGACTGACGCGGGGGCGACCGCGGCGGATCTGCCGCGGTCGCTTTTCCCGTCCGGCAACGGAAATCGGACCGATCCTCCACAGTGGAGGACGGATCAGCGCGGGCTGATGAAAAGCGACTGCGCGCCGCGGCCGACCGGGCCGCGCACGTCGCGCAGCACGCTGCTCGCGACGCCCGCACCGTCGGTCCCCACCGCGCTCTCGGCGTCCATGCCGATCCACTCGCCCGCCGGTTCACGGTGCACGTGGACCGTCAGGTCGGTGTTGGCGAACGACCACTCCGCCATGCTGATCGAGCTCGACACCCCGCTGGCGGAGTCGGCGATGGCCAGCAGGCGTTGCAGGCTGCTCGGTTCCTCGCCCGCGACCAGCGGCATCCGCAGCCTCGCCCACACCTGGACGCGGCCGGTGCCGAGCGCGGCGGGGTCGGCCACCCGCCACTCGACCGCCGCCGCGTAGCCGGCGCTCCACCCGCCCGGGATGTCCATCTCCGGCAGGTGCGGCGGCGCGACGGGGTCGGAGGCGACCCCGCAGACCTGCTCGGTGTCCGACCGCGCCGAGCGCCACGCCCGCGCGGTCGCGGCGACCCGGCCGCCGGAGGAGAGCTCGGCCGAGACCAGCTCCACCGACCGGCCGGGACGCAGGAGCTCGGCGCGCAGGTCGACCTCACCGACCGGGACCGGGCCCAGGACGTCGACGCTCACCCGGCGCAGCGCCACACCCTCCCGGGGCGAGCACGACTCCAGCTCGCGCACCAGCAGCGCCGCGACCGGGCCGAGGTGCTGGGCGCGCTCCGACCAGGGCCCCGCGGTGTGCCCGGTCGCCAGGTAGCGGTCCCCGCCCACCGGTTCGTAGAAAACGTCGCCGGTCACCTCGTCCTCGCCGCCTCTCAGTCGGTGCGGTCCAGCACCGTCTCCGGTCCGGGGTCCGGCTCCGGCCAGCCGGGGTAGGGCGGTGGGGTCCCGCCGAAGGCCGGGCACAGCGGCTTGTGGTCGCAGTAGTCGCACAGTCTGCTCGGGTTCGGCCGGAAGTCACCGGTGCGGCCCGCCTTGAGGATGGCCTGCCAGATGGCCTCCAGGGTCCGCTCGAAGCGCCGCAGCTCGGCCTCGTCGGGGGTGTAGGCCAGCGATTGCTTGTCCGAGAGGTACATCAGCAGCAGCTGCCGCGGGATCTCGCCCCGGGTGCGCCACAGCACCAGGGCGTAGAACTTCATCTGGAACATCGCCTTGGCCTCGCCGATCTCGCGCGGCGCGGCACCGGTCTTGTAGTCGACCAGGCGGATCTCCCCGGTGGGGGCGACGTCGACGCGGTCGATGAAGCCGCGCAGCAGCACACCCGACTCCAGTTCGGTCTCCACCCTCAGCTCGCAGGCCTCCGGTTCGAGGCGGCGCGGGTCCTCCAGCTCGAAGTAGGAGTCCAGCAGGGCGTTGGCCGAGTCCAGCCACCTGGCCAGCTCGGGGTCGCCGGCCCCGTCGAACAGCTCGCCGAGCCCCGGCTCGGCCGCCAGCAGGTCCTCCCAGGCCGGCGCCAGCAGCGCGCGGGCGCGCTCCGGGCCGCGCTCCGCGGTGGGCAGCGAGAACAGCCGCTCCAGAACCGAGTGCACCACCGTGCCGCGCACCTGCGCCCTGGTCGGGGTCTCCGGCAACCGGTCCACCGCGCGGAACCGGTAGAGCAGCGGGCACTGCTTGAAGTCCCCCGCTCGGGACGGCGAGAGCGCCGGCCGCCGGACGCCTGCCGGCTGAGGTGCGGTTTCCGCCTGCGAGTCGACCATGGTCCCAGACCCTAGATGAGCTGCCCGACACGCTTGACGGCCCGCCGGGTCACGACGAGGTCACCTCCGCCGTTCTACGCTGCGCCCATGGCGACCACGTCGGGACGGGGCCGAGCGCGGCACGGCGAAGGAGGGCTCCTGCTGTGCCGGGTCGCCGGCGTGCCGGTGCTGCTGTCGCCGTCGTGGTGGGTGGGCGCGGCGGTGATCGTCCTGCTCTACACGCCGCTGGTGGGCCGCCTGCTGCCCGGCGCGACCAGCCTGACCAGCGGACTGGTCGCGGCCGCCTTCACGGTGCTGCTGGCGCTGTCGGTGCTGCTGCACGAGCTGGGCCACTGCCTGGTCGCGCTGCGCCTGGGACTGCCGGTGCGCCGCGTGCGGCTGTTCCTGCTCGGCGGGATCACCGAGATCTCCAGGACACCGCCCCGACCCGGCCAGGAAGGCGTCGTCGCGGTCGCCGGGCCTGCGGTGTCGATCGCGCTGGCCGGGCTCACCGGCGTCGCCTGGCTGGCGCTGCCGCCCGGCGGGGCGGTGTGGCTGCTGGTCGCCCAGACCTGCGTGGCCAACCTCGCGGTGGGCGTCTTCAACCTGCTGCCCGGCCTGCCGCTCGACGGCGGGCGGATGCTGCGGGCGCTGACCTGGGCGGTGACCGGACGGCGGCACGCGGGCACTACCGCGGGCGTCGTCGGCGCCGGAGCCGTCGCGGTGGGTCTGATCGTGTGGGCGCTGGTCGGGCTGCTGGGCAACGCCGACGACCAGTGGCTGCGGCTGGGCGTGTGCGTGCTGCTGGCCTGGTTCGTCGTCGCGGGGGCCGGGGCCGAGCACAACGCCGAGCAGCGCAGGCACTGGCCGGACGGGCTGCGGCTGGAGGACCTGGTCCGCCCGGTGCTCCAGTTGCCCGCCGAGAGCCCGGTGCGCGACGCGCTGGTCGCCGCCGCGGGCCGCGGCGTGGTGCTGGTGCGCGCCGACGGCCTGGCCGTCGGGCTGCTCGACGAGACCGCGGCCGAGCGGTTGGCCGCCCACGCGCCGCTGGAGCCCGCGGAGCGGGCGTCGGAGCCGGTCGGCCCGGAGACCATCCTGCTCGCGGGCGAGCCGCCCGAGGCGGTCCTGGAACGGGTTCAGTCGGTGCTGGCCTGGCAGTTTCTGGTCCTCGACGCCGACGGCAGGCCCAACGGGGTCCTGCGCCGCGAGGATCTGCGCAGCGCGCTGCACGCGCACGCACGGCGCGGGTGAGCGAGGACGCGCCGGGTCCTTCTGGGACGATGGTCCGCCGTGCCCGCCGGTGGGCGGCCAGACATCCAGGAGGTTCGACGCGAGTGAGCACCGTCAGCGGTGAGTTCCGGCCGGGCGACCGGGTCCAGTTGACCGACCCGAAGGGGCGGCACTACACCGTCGTCCTCGAGACCGGCGGCGAGTACCACACCCACCGCGGCGCGCTCGCCCACGACGACCTGATCGGACAGCCCGAGGGGTCGGTGGTCACCTCCGCGGGCGGCACCTCGTTCCTGGCCGTGCGGCCCCTGCTCGCCGACTACGTGCTGTCGATGCCGCGCGGGGCGCAGGTCATCTACCCCAAGGACGCCGCGCAGATCCTCATGTGGGGCGACATCCGGCCCGGCGCGCGGGTGCTGGAGGCCGGTGCGGGCTCCGGGGCGCTGACCTGCTCGCTGCTGCGCGCGGTGGGCGACGAGGGCAGCGTCACCTCCTACGAGGTGCGTGAGGACCACGCCGAGCACGCCGAGCGCAACGTCCGGAAGTTCTTCGGCGACGTGCCCGGCAACTGGACCCTGCGCGTCGGCGACGTCAAAAACTACGACGGCGGGCAGGTCGACCGGGTGGTGCTGGACATGCTCTCGCCATGGGACGTGCTCGACACGGTGTTCGACAACCTCGTGCCG
Organism: Saccharopolyspora erythraea NRRL 2338; assembly: GCF_000062885.1. Taxonomy (NCBI): domain Bacteria; kingdom Bacillati; phylum Actinomycetota; class Actinomycetes; order Pseudonocardiales; family Pseudonocardiaceae; genus Saccharopolyspora; species Saccharopolyspora erythraea. Next base: position 2,432,450 of record NC_009142.1, read on the forward strand.
GGTGGGGTGCTGGTGGTGTACGTGGCCACCACCACCCAGCTCTCGCGGGTGACCGAGGCCATCCGCGAGCAGCAGTGCTGGACCGAGCCGCAGGCGTGGGAGACGCTGGTCCGGCCCTGGCACGTGGTCGGCATGGCGGTCCGCCCGGAGCACCGGATGGTCGCCCACACCGCGTTCCTGCTGGTCACGCGCAGGCTGGCGGACGGCGTGACGCCGCCGAGGCCGCAGCGCAGGCCGAGCAAGGGCTGAGCCGGACCGGCGCCGACGTGGAACGGCCCGCCCCGGCTTCACGCCGGACGGGCCGCTGCGAGACGGGTCCGGTCACTGCTCCAGCTTGCAGAGCTTCCACTGACCGTCCTCGACGGACAGGCCCATGGTCTGCTCGACCGGGTGGGCCACCCCGTCCTCGACGTAGGTGCCCGAGATCTTCGCGGTGGCCTGGTCTCCCTGCTCGGTGACCTGGCCGAGGCGGATGTCGAACTGCCACGGCTCGAGCTGGTTGAGGGCCGACTTGAGCTGCTGGTGGTTGGCCTGGCACAGGTTGTCGGCCAGCCACGCGAAGTCGTGGGCGTTGACCTTGTCGACCACCGCCTGGGCGGCCGGCCTGGCCTCGCCGGGGCCGCCACCCATGAAGTAGAACAGCCCGGCGGCCACCCCGCCCGCCACGACCACCGCTCCCGCGCCGCCCAGGATCCAGGGCAGCTTCGACTTCCTGCGCGGCGGCTCGACGTCGGCGAAACCACCCGGTTCCTGGATCCAGCTCCCCGGACCGAACTCCCCGCCCCAGTCGGGCGCCTGGGGCGGCGTCTGCTGCCCGAAGGCCGGTACCTGCTGCGTGGGCTGCGCCTGCTGCCCGGGCTGGCCCCAGCCGGTGTGCTGGTTGCCGTACCAGGCGGGCTGCTGCTGCGGTGGCTGCTGCGGGCCCTGGGCGGGAATCCCGCCGCCCGCGGGTTGCTGGCCCCACCCGCCTGGACCTGGCTGTTGCGGCGGATAGGTCATTGCGCGTCCTCCCCCGAGTGGTTTCGGTTGTCAAGGGCGCCGTCCGGTGTGCACGGCGGGCGTAAGTAGACCAGAGCCCGCCGAGCGCGGTGTGGGGAGTGGACGATTTCGGCACCGAATCGTGCTCCGGAACGCCGCCGGTCCGCGGTGGCCGCCATGCGCGGCGGGGCCCGCGCGACGGGGGTTGTTCCAAATGATGGGAGAAGTTCCGGGGTGCTCACGGTGGGCTTCCGGACAATGACACCCGGTTGCCGGAGTCGTACACCCGGATGCCACAGCGGGTGGCCGACGGCGTGGCGCAACGCCGAACATGCCCGTCTGCCACCGGGTATCCGCGTCGCCGGGGCACCCCGGGCCGCACCGAACGGCCCATGATCATCGACACAGCGTGGTCGCCGGTGCCCTGCTGGGAGGCGGTCGCGGCGGTACCGACCCGGCGTCATTCATGTGAGTTCGCCGAATTGTGTGGCACTCTGGGCGATCCGGCGGGCAATCACGACGCCGCCGTCGTCGGTGATCGCCGGTACCGTGGTGGTACGAGCACGGGAGGAGGGTGCCGACATGCAGCACGACCGTCCCGGCAGCCGGCCTGAGGAGGGCGGCGAGCAGCAGATCGGTGGAGATGCCGAGCTCAACAGCCAGATTCGTCTGCTCGAAGACGAGGTGGCCCTGCTGCGCCGAAAGCTCAACGAGTCCCCTCAGCAGGTCCGGTTGCTGGAAAAGCGGCTGGCCGAGGCATCCGAGAGAGTGAGCCAGCTCACCGAACGGAACGCCAAACTCACCGAAACCCTGAAGGAAGCGCGCAGCCAGCTCATGGCCCTGCGCGAGGAAGTCGACCGCCTCGCCCAGCCGCCGAGCGGCTACGGGGTGTTCCTGCACGCCTACGAGGACAGCACGGTCGACGTGTTCACCTCCGGCCGCAAGATGCGGGTGTCGGTGTCGCCGAACGTGGCCACCGAGGACCTGCGGCTCGGTCAGTCGGTGCGGCTGAACGAGGCGCTGACCGTGGTGGAGGCGGGCGCGTTCGAACAGACCGGTGAGGTGTGCACCTTCCGGGAGCTCCTGCCTGTCGACGCGGTGACCCGGAGCCCGAGGGCTCTGGTGCTCGGGCACACCGACGAGGAACGTGTGGTGTGGGTGACCGAGCCGCTGGCCGAGTCCGGGCTCAAGGCCGGCGACTCGGTGCTGGTCGACAGCAAGGCGGGCTACGCCTACGACCTCGTGCCCAAGGCCGAGGTGGAGGACCTGGTGCTGGAGGAGGTCCCGGACGTCGGCTACAACGACATCGGCGGCCTGGGCAACCAGATCGAGCAGATCCGCGACGCGGTGGAGCTGCCGTTCCTGCACTCCGACCTCTACGTCGAGTACCAGCTGCGGCCGCCGAAGGGCGTCCTGCTCTACGGCCCTCCGGGCTGCGGCAAGACGCTCATCGCCAAGGCGGTGGCCAACTCGCTGGCCAAGAAGGTCGCCGCCTCGCGGGGCGACGACGACGGGCAGGCGAAGTCCTACTTCCTGAACATCAAGGGTCCCGAACTGCTCAACAAGTTCGTGGGCGAGACCGAGCGGCACATCCGGCTGATCTTCCAGCGGGCCAGGGAGAAGGCCTCCGAGGGCACTCCGGTGATCGTGTTCTTCGACGAGATGGACTCGATCTTCCGCACCCGCGGCAGCGGCGTGTCCTCCGATGTGGAGACCACGATCGTTCCTCAGCTGCTGAGCGAGATCGACGGTGTGGAGGGGCTGGAGAACGTCATCGTCATCGGCGCCTCCAACCGCGAGGACATGATCGACCCGGCGATCCTGCGGCCCGGCAGGCTCGACGTGAAGATCAAGATCGAGCGTCCGGACGCCGAGTCGGCCAAGGACATCTTCTCCAAGTACCTGACCAGGCAGCTGCCGATCCACGAGGAGGACCTCAAGGAGTTCGGCGGCGACCAGGCCTCGTGCGTGGAGGCGATGATCCAGACCACCGTCGAGCGGATGTACGCCGAGACCGACGAGAACCGGTTCCTGGAGGTCACCTACGCCAACGGGGACAAGGAGGTCCTGTACTTCAAGGACTTCAACTCCGGCGCGATGATCCAGAACATCGTGGACCGGGCGAAGAAGGCGGCCATCAAGGCCGTGCTGGAGACGGGCCAGCCCGGTCTGCGGGTCCAGCACCTGCAGGACGCCATCATCGACGAGTTCGCCGAGAACGAGGACCTGCCCAACACGACCAACCCGGACGACTGGGCGCGGATCTCGGGCAAGAAGGGCGAGCGCATCGTCTACATCCGGACCCTGGTCAGCGGCAAGAACCAGGAGTCCGGACGGGCGATCGACACGGCCACCAACACCGGCCAGTACCTGTAGGCGCGGTGCAGTTGGTCGCCCTGCCGGGCGGCCGCGCCGCCTGAGCGACGACAACGGGTCCGGGGCCGTCACCCACGCCGGTGGCGGCCCCGGACCGCGCCGAGTGTCGGCGCGCGCGCCGACCGGTTAGGTTTCGGGGCATGATCTCGACCGAACAGCGCCTCGGCGTCGGGTTGGCGGCGCTGGGCCGCCCCGCCTACATCAACGTGGGACGCACCGGGGTCCTGCCCGGGCTGCGCACGGCCGACGAGATGCGGGAGCGCACCAAGCTGGTACTGGACGCCGCGCACGCCCAGGGGCTGCGCTGGGTGGACACCGCCCGCTCCTACGGCAGCGCCGAGGAGTTCCTCGCGGGCTGGCTCGCCGAACGCGGGCACGAGGACGTCACGGTCTCCAGCAAGTGGGGCTACGCCTACGTCGCGCAGTGGCGGATCGAGACGGAGGTCCACGAGGTCAAGGAGCACTCCGTGGAGCGCCTGCGCGCGCAGTGGGCGGAGACCCGCAAGCTGCTCGGCGACCGGGTCCACCTCTACCAGGTGCACTCCCTGACCGCCGACAGCCCGCTGTTCGACGACCTCGAACTGCAGCACGAGCTCGCCCGCATCCGCGACTCCGGCGTCCGGCTGGGCTTCTCCACCAGCGGGGCCGCGCAGGCCGAGGCCATCGAACGCGGCTGGGAGCTGGAAGTGGGCGGCACCCAGCTCTTCGGCGCCGTGCAGTCGACGTGGAACTCGATGGAGCCCTCGGCGGGGCGGGCGCTGGCCGAGGCCCACCACGGCGGCTGGCGGGTGCTGGTCAAGGAGACGTTGGCCAACGGCAGGCTGGCGGTCGAACCGCCGGAGGCGGTGCTCAAGGTCGCCCAGCGCCACGGAGTGGGCCCCGACGCCGTCGCGCTGGCCCACGTGCTGGCGCAGCCGTGGGCGGACGTGGTGCTCATCGGCCCGGCCAGCGTGGAGCAGCTCATGTCCAACCTGGCCGTGCGCGACGTCGTGCTGAGCCGCCAGGACCTCGACGAGCTCGCGCCGGTCACCCGCGACGCCGCGACCTACTGGGGTGAGCGCGCCGCGCTGCCGTGGCACTGATCGCCTGTCTTCGCGGTCACCTTTCGTAGCGGTTCCGGTGGCGGAACCTCAGGTGTCCTCTGGCTCCGGGATCCTTTTTCTCATGTATCGCCCATACGCCGCGAAAAAGCTGTCCTCGCCAGAGAACGCCTGAGAACCCGCGGCGGTGCCGGTTGCCAGGTGGGCCAAGCGGCTGCCGCTTCAAAGAAGCGTCAAAGGCGGGCACTGACGCCGCCGGAGGGCTCTCAGCGCCTCCCTGCCCGCCCGGCGAACCACTCCTGGGCGAACTGGCGGCCGTCGGGCACCAAGGGCCAGCTCGGGTCGCTGAGCCGCTCGCGCAGCTCCTCCACCGGCATCCACCACCCCTCGGCCACCTCCTCGGGCTGGTGCACGACCGGGCCGTCCCACAGCACCTCGTACAGGTAGGCGTGGAAGCGCACCGAACCCCGCTCGTGGACGGTGTGGAACAGGAACCGCGGGCGCACGCCCGCCACGCCGAGCTCCTCGGCCAGCTCCCGCACCGCCGTGACAGCGGGGTCCTCGCCCGCGGCCACGACGCCACCGGCCCAGCAGTCGTGCATCCCCGGGTAGATGTCCTTGGTCTCGGTGCGCCGGTGCACGTAGACCTCGGTGCGCCCGGGTGACAGCAGCAGCACCTCGCCCGCCGCGTGCCACAGCCCCTCTGCGCGCATCCGCCCCCTCGGGGCGCTGCCGACGACACGCCCGGACGCGTCGTAGATCGCCACCTCTTCGTGTTCGCCGCTCACGCCGAAGATCATCCCACCCGCACCACCCGCACCGGTTCTTCGCACACGCGGTGCGATTGCCGGGTCACACATCGCGTCCGGCACTCCGCCAACGGCTCCGGAACCCGTACGCTGCGAGGTATGCGGCGGATCATGGGAACCGAGGTGGAGTACGGCATCGTGGTGCCCGGAGACTCGAGCGCCAACCCGGTGCTCACCTCCACCCACATCGTGCTCGCCTACGCGGCGGCGGCCGACATCCCCCGGGCGCGCCGGGCGCGCTGGGACTACGAGGTCGAGTCGCCGTTGCGCGACGCCCGCGGCTTCGACCTGGGGGCGGCTGCCCAGCAGCCCAACGGCTCGGACAGCGACGACCTAGGCGCGGCCAACGTCATCCTCACCAACGGGGCGCGGCTCTACGTCGACCACGCCCACCCGGAGTACTCCGCTCCCGAGGTCACCAACCCGATGGACGCGGTCGTATGGGACAAGGCGGGCGAGCGGGTGATGGAGGAGGCCGCGATCCGCGCGGCCAGCGTGCCCGGCACCGCCCCGATGCAGCTCTACAAGAACAACGTGGACGGCAAGGGCGCCAGCTACGGCACCCACGAGAACTACCTGATGGCCCGCAGCACGCCGTTCACCTCGGTCATCACCGGGCTGACGCCGTTCTTCGCCTCCCGGCAGGTGGTCTGCGGCTCCGGGCGGGTCGGCATCGGCCAGGCCGGTGAGAAGGCCGGCTTCCAGCTCTCCCAGCGCTCGGACTACATCGAGGTCGAGGTCGGCCTGGAGACCACGCTCAAGCGCGGCATCATCAACACCCGCGACGAGCCGCACGCCGACGCCGACAAGTACCGCAGGCTGCACGTCATCATCGGCGACGCCAACCTCGCCGAGACCTCCACCTACCTCAAGCTGGGCGCCACCGCGCTGGTGCTCGACATGATCGAGGCGGGGGAGCGCTTCGACGACCTCAAGCTCGCCGACCCGGTGCAGGCGGTGCACCTCATCAGCCACGACCCCGGCCTGAAGCAGACCGTCGAGCTGGTCGACGGCAGGCGCTTCACCGGCCTGGACCTGCAGCGGGCCTACCACGAGCGGGCGGCGGCCCACCTGGACTCCCACGGCGCCGAACGCGCCGCCCGCGACGTGCTGGCCACCTGGGGCGAGGTGCTGGACCTGCTCGGCGGCGACCCGATGGACTGCGCCGACCGGCTGGACTGGCCCGCCAAGCTGCGGCTGCTGGAGAACTACCGGACCAGGGACAGCCTCGGCTGGGCCTCGCCGCGGCTGCACATGATCGACCTGCAGTACTCCGACGTGCGGATGGACAAGGGCCTCTACAACCGGCTCGTCGCCCGCGGCTCGATGAAGCGCCTGGTCAGCGAGGAGGAGGTGCGGGCGGCGGTCACCTCGCCGCCGGAGGACACCCGGGCCTACTTCCGCGGCCGGTGCCTGGAGCGGTACCCGGCGTCGGTGGCGGCCGCCTCGTGGGACTCGGTCATCTTCGACCTGGGACGGGAGTCGCTGGTGCGGATCCCGACCCTGGAGCCGCTGCGCGGGACCAGGGCGCACGTGGGCGAGCTGCTCGACGCCGCGAGCAGCGCCGAGGAGCTCGTGGACTCCCTGACCAAGGGGTGAGACACCACGCTTCGCGCACGTCAGCAGCGGGCGGATGATCGAAACGACGCCCGCATGGCTGTGGGCGAACGGGTGGTCGGATGGGTAGTGTTCAAAGCATGGATGTCCGGCATCGTCGGCCGGCATCCGCCGAGTGCGACCACCGGGAGGCAAGATGTCGCAGGAAAAGGTTCAGCGGCACGGCGGCGGCGACGGCGAAGAGGAATCGGGTCCCGAGGCCGCCGGTCAGGAACGTCGCGAGAAGCTCGGCGAGGACGTCGACGCCATCCTGGACGAGATCGACGACGTCCTGGAGGAGAACGCCGAGGACTTCGTCCGCGCCTACGTGCAGAAGGGCGGCCAGTAGTCCGGATCGGCGCGCGCGCCGTCGGCGGTTCGGGCCGGTGTCCACACCGGCCCGGCACCGCCCTGGCGCGTCCCGGCGCGGTGCGGTCGCGCACCGCGCGGGTGCCGACGGTGCCGGTCCCGCGCCGATCTTGACTAGAGTGCAGTCCTGTCCTCAGGTCACAGGTTTTGTCGTGACACCAGTTAGAGCAGGAGACGATGTCGCCGATGGAATCCAGCTCGACCCGGTTCCCGGGTCAGGCCCTGCCCGCTGCCTACCTCACCCCGGGATCGTCGTCGTTCACCGACTTCCTCCGGGTCGCGGCCCCGGAACTGATGCCGGGTAGCCGCCCGGTCCCCGACGGCGCCGTGGAGGCCCCGCACGGGACCACGATCGTCGCCCTCACCTTCCGCGGCGGAGTGCTGCTGGCCGGGGACCGCCGGGCGACGATGGGCAACCTCATCGCCCAGCGGGACATGGAGAAGCTCTACGTCACCGACGACTACTCCGCCGTGGGCATCGCGGGCACCGCGGGCATCGCGCTGGAGATGGTGCGGCTCTACGCCATCGAACTGGAGCACTACGAGAAGCTCGAAGGCGTTTCGCTGTCGCTGGACGGCAAGGCCAACAAGCTCGCCACGATGCTGCGCGGCAACCTCCAGGGCGCGATGGCGGGGCTGGCGGTGCTGCCGCTGTTCGCCGGCTTCGACGTCGACGCCGACGACCCCGACCGCGCGGGCCGGATCGTGTCCTACGACATCACCGGCGGCCGCTACAACGAGCTCGGCGGCTACTACGCAGTCGGCTCCGGATCCCTGTTCGCCAAGTCCGCGCTGAAGAAGCGCTTCGACCCCGACGCCGACGTCGACACCGCGGTCCGCGCCGCGGTCGAGGCTCTCTACGACGCCGCCGACGACGACACCGCGACCGGCGGACCCGACCTGTCGCGCCGGATCTACCCGTCGATCATCACCATCACCGGGACCGACGGTGCGACGCGGGTCCCCGAGGAGCGCGCGGCCGAGATCGCCACCGAGGTCGTCAACGGCCGCATGCAGAACCCGGGCGGCTGAGCCCACCCACCCCTGCTCACCGAGAAACCTCGCCGCCCGGGCGCGGGCGAACGATTCGATCCAGGAGTGCACAGTCGTGACGATGCCGTTCTACACCTCTCCCGAGCAGCTGATGCGGGAGCGTTCCGAGCTCGCTCGCAAGGGCATCGCCAGGGGACGCAGCGTGGTGGTCCTCAAGTACGCGGGCGGCGTGTTGTTCGTGGCCGAGAACCCGTCGACGACGCTGCACAAGGTGTCGGAGATCTACGACCGCATCGGCTTCGCCGCGGTGGGCCGCTACAGCGAGTTCGAGAGCCTGCGGGTGGCCGGGGTCCGGATCGCCGACGTGCGCGGCTACTCCTACGACCGCCGCGACGTCACCGGCCGGGCGCTGGCCAACACCTACGCCCAGCACCTGGGCGCGATCTTCACCGAGCAGATCAAGCCGTTCGAGGTGGAGATCTGCGTGGCCGAGGTCGGCCAGACCGCCGACAACGACCAGCTCTACCGGCTCACCTACGACGGGTCGATCGTCGACGAGCCGCAGTACGTGGTGATGGGCGGGCAGGCCGACACCATCACCACCACCCTCAAGGACTCCTTCTCCGACGGCCTGGAGCTGGCCGAGGCCGCCGGTCTGGCGATCCGGGCGCTGTCCTCCGGCGGCGAGGGCACGCGGGAGCTGGGCGTCGGGCAGCTCGAGGTCGCCGTGCTCGACCGCGCCAGGCCGAACCGGACCTTCCGGCGGATCACCGGTGCCGCGCTGAAGGCGCTGCTGCCCAGCCAGGAGGAGAGCGGCTCCACCGACGGCGAAGCTTCCGGTGACGCCGGGGACGACAAGAAGACCGGGGACGACAAGAAGAGCTGACCCCCCGCTCGCACGCGCGACGCCCTGCTCCCCGCCGGGGAGCAGGGCGTCGTCCGTTCCGGGTGGACGGTGAGTCAGTCCGCTGTGGTCGGCCGGTAGACGCTGAGCACGTTCTCGTGCGCGGTGAAGGTGAACCGCCGCCCCGGGGCGTGGACCTCGCCGTCGGTGGCCACCGACACGGGCGAGCCGTGCACCGCCACCTCCAGGTGGGAGCACTCGCGTTCGACGTAGGTGTGGCTGTGGTCGAGCGCGCCGGTGATCGCCGCCAGCACGAAGCGCAGGCGGGAGAACCGGCGGTCGGCGCGCACGAAGCGCACGTCGAGCGTGCCGTTGTCGAGCCGGGGCCGCCAGGTCGGGGCGAAACCGCGCGGCGCGTACGCGCCGTTGCCGACGAACAGCACCCACACCCGGTGGCGCTCCCCGTTGATGTCGACCTCCAGCGGCTCGGACTCGTGCAGCACCCGCACCAGCGCCATCGCCGCGGCGGGCCACTTGCCCCAGCGGGGCTCCCACTTCTCGCGGAACCGCACCATGTCCGGGTAGCCGCCGAGGCTGGCGGTGTTGATGAACCAGTCGGTGGGCCGGTCGTCCACCGTGAACCCGCCGAGGTCCACGGTGGCCGCCGATCCGGCCGCGACCGAGTCCGACACCGCCGGCAGGTGCTCCACGCCGATGTCGCGGGCGAAGTGGTTGAGCGTGCCGGTGGACAGCACCGCCAGCGGCAGCCCGCGCTCGGTGGCCAGGGCCGCCACGGCGGCCACCGTGCCGTCGCCGCCGGCGACCCCGAGCGCGCGCACGCGGTCCTGCCGCCGCTCCAGCTCCTCGCGCAGGCCGTCGATCAGGCCGTTGGCAGGCTCGGCACGCACCACCGCGGCCGCGGGCCAGTGCGTGCGCACCCACTGCTCCGGGTCGAGCTGGCCGTTGCCGGAGACGGCGTTGACCAGCACCAGCATCCCCCGGCCGTCGATGAGCGCGGGCGCCTCGGCGGGATGGTTGCTGGCCGCGGGCTCGGCCGGGCGCACCGGCCACCACCGCTTGGTCGCCCAGGCCATGCCCGCGCCGACCGCCGCCCCGCACACGACGTCGGTCGGCCAGTGCACGCCGGTGTGCACCCGGGAGTAGGCGACCGCCGCCGCGACCGGGGCGACCGCGGCGCCCAGCTTCGGCGACTCCATGGCCACCGCGGTGGCGAACGCCGCCGCCGAGGCGGCGTGCCCGGACGGGAAGGACGAGGAGGTGGGCGGATCGTCGAGCCTGCGGTGCGGCGGCATCAGCTCGGCCGCCGGGCGCCTGCGCGGGAACAGCGGTTTGCCGATCAGGTTCGTCGTCGCGCTCGCGCCGGCGATCGCCGCGACACCGCGGAAGGCCGCGCGGCGGGTCACGCCCTTCCCACCGGACAGGGCGGCGGCCACGGTCAGCCACAGCAGGCTGTGGTTGGCAGCCGTGCTGAGCGCCTTCAGCCCGGGGTCGGCGACACTGCGGGGGAGCCCGGCGCTCTTGCCGGCCAGAACGCGGTCGAACGCGTTGACGTCGTCGATGACTCTGCGAAACCATTGCAGCACCTGCGAAACGCTACCCGTTGGTCACCGCCGCGGTGGCCGAGGCCGCCACCGCCAGGCGTGGCAGGCGTGCGCGCGGCGCCCGCATCGGGCCTGGACACGCCGCCCGCAGGTGTGCACGCGCGGCCACGAAGCGTAGTCATCGGTCCGTGACCAGGCGGAATGTAACGCACCGGTACCGTGCAAATCGGGAAACAAGCCCGAACGGCGGACCGCCGACAGCGGCCGATACGCCTACTGTGGAGAGCATGCAGCGGAGGATCTTCGGCATCGAGACCGAGTTCGGGGTCACCTGCACCTTCCACGGGCAGCGCAGGTTGTCCCCGGACGAGGTCGCCAGGTACCTGTTCCGGCGGGTCGTGTCATGGGGGCGTTCGTCGAACGTCTTCCTGCGAAACGGAGCCCGCCTCTACCTCGACGTGGGCTCGCACCCGGAGTACGCCACGGCCGAGTGCGACGACCTGGTCCAGCTCGTCACCCACGACAAGGCGGGCGAGCGGATCCTGGAGGACCTGCTCATCGATGCCGAGCGCCGGCTTTCCGACGAGGGCATCGGCGGGGACATCTTCCTGTTCAAGAACAACACCGACTCGGCGGGCAACTCCTACGGCTGCCACGAGAACTACCTCGTCGGCCGGTCGGGGGAGTTCTCCCGGATCGCCGACGTGCTGCTGCCGTTCCTGGTGACGCGCCAGCTCATCTGCGGCGCGGGCAAGGTGCTGCAGACCCCGCGCGGCGCGGTGTACTGCCTGTCGCAGCGCGCCGAGCACATCTGGGAGGGCGTGTCGAGCGCGACCACCCGCTCCCGGCCGATCATCAACACCCGCGACGAGCCGCACGCCGACGCCGAGCGCTACCGGCGGCTGCACGTCATCGTCGGCGACTCCAACATGTCCGAGGTCACCACGCTGCTCAAGGTGGGCGCGGCCAACCTGGTGCTGGAGATGGTCGAGCAGGGCGTGCAGTTCCGCGACTTCAGCCTCGACAACCCCATCCGCGCCATCCGGGAGATCAGCCACGACCTCACCGGCAGGCGCACGGTCCGGCTCGCGGGCGGCCGGGAGGCCTCGGCCCTGGACATCCAGCGCGAGTACTACGGGCGGGCCGTCGACCACGTGGCCCGGCGCGGCTCGGACCCGATGTCGGAGCGGATCCTCGACCTGTGGGGCCGCGCGCTGGACGCAGTGGAGCACCAGGACTACTCGCTGATCGACCGCGAGGTGGACTGGGCGATCAAGCTGCGGCTGCTGGAGCGCTACCGCAACAAGCACGGCCTGGAGCTCTCCAGCCCGCGCATAGCGCAACTGGACCTCGCCTACCATGACATCCGGCGCGGCCGGGGCCTGTTCGACATGCTCCAGCGCAAGGACCTGGTGGACCGGGCGACCGAGGACGGCGAGATCGAGGCGGCCAAGGACACCCCGCCGCAGAGCACCCGGGCCAAGCTGCGCGGTGACTTCATCGCGGCGGCGCAGGCCGCGGGCCGGGACTTCACGGTGGACTGGGTGCACCTCAAGCTCAACGACCAGGCGCAGCGCACGGTGCTGTGCAAGGACCCGTTCCGCGCGGTGGACGAGCGGGTGGAGCGGCTCATCAGCTCCCTGTAGCAGCCCGGACCGGCGACGCCGACCGCATTCGTGCGGTCGGCGTCTTGCTGCGCGCGCTCGCCGGTTCCACCTGCCGAGCTGCATGGGCCCTACCGGCGGACGCACCGTTCGCCCACCTCCCGCCGGTGCCCGCACCACCTCGAAAACTATGGCCCCCTCCCGCCGGCCGGGGGCTCGCTCCATCGAACCGCGGGCCTCTGACCAGCAGGCTTTCGGTGCAGGCCAGGCATGCGGCAACACCCGGTGCCCGGCCATCACCGATCAGCCACGGACCCGGTCTCCGCGCCGGGCGGGATGAGTGAGGCCCACATGAGCAAAACGATCAGGACCCTAGGGGTGATCTTCGCGGGAGCCGCGTGCTGCGCCATGGCGCCGGTCTCGGCGCTCGCCGAGACCGTCCAGGCCGGCGCGCCGGTCGTGCACCTGGCGAGCCAGGGCGGGAGCCGGTCCGACGACGGCGGCTCGACCGGCGAGTCCGGTTCGGGCGGCAGCGCGAACGGCTCCGGATCCACCGGGGGCGGCTCGAGCAGCGGTTCCGGCGGCGCGTCCGGATCCAGCGCGCAGGACGGCAAGGGTGGCAGTGGCAAGAAGAGCACCGGCTCCGACCGCGACACCACCGGTTCGAGCCGGGACAAGACTCCGCGGATCGAAGCTCCCGAGAACGAGCAGAAGCCGCGGCAGAACTTCCTGCCGATCCCCGGCCTGCCGCCGATTCCGGGCCTGCCGCCCATCCCCGGGTTGCCGCCCATTCCTGGGCTGCCTCCGATTCCCGGCTTGCCGCCGATCCCTGGGCTGCCGCCGATCCCTGGGCTGCCGCCGATCCCCGGGAATCCCTTGCCTCCGCCGCCACGGCCGTTGCCGTTGCCACCGCCGCCGCTGCCGGGCAAGCCGCCGATCGACATCTGCAAGCTGATCCCGCTGCCGTTCGTCTGCGGTCCGTCCAAGCCGCCGCCTCCGCCGCCGGTGACGCCTCCGCCGCCGCCGGTCACCCCGCCACCGGTGACGCCACCTCCCCCGGTGACGCCACCTCCGGTCACCCCGCCTCCGGTGACGCCCCCGCCAGTGACACCTCCTCCCGTGACGCCTCCGCCGCCCGACACCGGCAACGGCAAGCCGGACACGGGCGGGGCGCCGAACCCGGGCGGTACGGACAACGGCGGCACGGACAACGGCGGTACCGACAACGGTGGTACCGACAACGGCGGCGGTGGATACACCGGCGGCGGCTCGTACGGCGGTGGTGAGTACACCGGCGGCTCGGGCACCTACGGCGGTGGCTCCTACGCGGGCGGCAGCTGGAACGGCGACGCCGTCGCGCAGGTCTCCGAGGTCCCGCAGGGCTCGGTGGACACCGGCGGTGGCAGCCCGGACGGGCTCACCGACGACATGGTCCTGCTCGCGGCGGGCAGCGTCGTGGTCGGAAGCGCCCTGGTCGGCGTGTTCGTGACCCGTCGCCGGTCGAGCGGGCTGCACGGCGACGCCGAGGGGCGGTAGTCATGAACAAGATCACGAGCTCGAAGGGTGGCCGCCTGCTGATCGCGGCGGCGGTCACCTTCACGACCCTGGTGCTGCTGCTCGGCGGGTGGGCGATGTCCTCGGGCGGTCCCGGTCCGGGCTACCAGACCGGCTACAGCGGCCGGGCATCGGCGCCGGTGGCTTCGCCGATGCCGGACTCCAAGCCGGTCCGGATCGACGTCCACCGCATCGGAGCCAGGTCGTCGCTGGTCGAGCTGGGGCTGCGGGCGGACCGCACGCTGGACGTGCCGCCGGTGTCCCAGCCGATGCAGGCGGGCTGGTACCGCAACGGGCCCACGCCGGGCGAGCCGGGCCCCGCGGTCATCGCGGGCCACGTCGACGGCAAGGGCAAGGCGGGCATCTTCCACCGCCTGCACGAGCTGGTGCCGGGTGACGTCGTCGACGTCCGGCGCCAGGACGGCACGACGGCCCGGTTCGGGGTGCAGCGCGTCGAGAGGGTTCCGAAGTCGAGCTTCCCGACGCAGTCGGTCTACGGCAGCACACCGGACGCGCAGCTGCGGCTGATCACCTGCGGGGGGTCGTTCGACAGCAGGGCGCACAGCTACCGCGACAACGTCATCGTCTACGCGAACCTGCTCCAGGGCGGGTGACCGGTCCGGCGTGGCAGGCAGGGCACGGCTCCGCCTGCCACGCCGTCGCGCGTGCCGGTCTCAGCACAGCGGGTGCTGCCCGGTGGGGCGGATCATGATCTCGTTGACGTCCACCGATTCCGGCTGCGAGAGCGCGTAGAGCACCGCCTGGGCGACATCGGACGGGCGCAGCTTGGGGCGGTCGAGCTGTTCCGGGGTGTTCATGCCGGTTTCGACCAGTCCCGGCTGCACCAGCGTGACCCGGACACCGGTCCCGACGCACTCGGCGCGGATGTTCTGCGCCATCCCGGTGACCGCCCACTTCGTCGCCGAGTAGAGGTTGCCGGGGCGGATGCCCCGCCCGGCCGCCGAACCGGTCAGCAGCAGGTGCCCCCTGGACCTGACGAGGGCGGGCAGGGCCGCCCGGGCGGTGAGCGCCGGGCCGCAGACGTTGGTGAGCACCAGGTCCCGCCACTGGCCGGGGTCGGCGCCGCTGTCGCCGAGGAAGGACGTCTCCAGGCTCAGGCCGGCGTTGGCGAAGGCGGCGTCGAGTCGTCCGAAGTGGTCTTCGGTGCGCTCGACGGCGGCGCTGATCTGCGCCCAGTCGCCCACGTCGCAGATCAGCGGGATGGCGTCGGCCGGGCCCAGCTCGTCGACGAGGGCGGAGAGCCGGTCGGCGGAGCGGGCCACCAGCCCGAGCCGGTAACCGGCCGCGGCCGCGGCGCGGGCGGTCGCCGCGCCGATCCCGCGGGAGGCACCAGTGATCAACATGACCGGTGAGGACATGCGGCTCAGCCTAGAGGCACCGAACCCACCCTCGATCACATTCACCCATTCAGCATCGAATGAAATCAAACGTGGTGAGTCCCGAAGCGAAAAGATCGAAGCTCCGATTCGCCGGAACGATCTCGTCGGCCACACCAACGGCGGCCGGTCGCCAACGCGACGCAACAGTGCTCGCCGCACGTCAGGTATTCCTACTCTGGCCACGTTGCGCGCACGCTGGTGCACTCGTAGTCGTGCGCAAAGAAGTCCTTGCGCCACTGGGGAAATCCTTCAGCCCACGAGGCAACCCGCGAGCTGTCCCGCGCGTGGGAACCCGAGGTGCGGTCAGCACCCCCAGCGCAGAGACGACGAAAGGCTGGAGATGGCATCCGGCATGCTGGTCGAACTGAACAACCGGGAACGCGCCACCCTGCGCGCGGTCGCCGAAGGCAGGGTGGAGATCACCTGCAGCTCCGAACCCGACCTCTACGTCGACGGCCTGCCGCTGTGCGACCAGGCCACCGCCCGCCGGCTCGTGCACGGCGGCCTGCTCGGTCCCGCCAGGACCGACGACCTGGGCAGCAGGGTGCCCGCCGTGCTGACCGGTGAGGGCGCGGTCCGGCTGGGGACGTGAGGCGGCCCGCTCGCCGCCGTGCGGTGGGCCTCCGAGGGGCCTGGGCACCCGAACACTTGATCACCTGGTGTGGAGCTAGAGTTTCGAAGTGGCCACTATGCGTGCTGAACGCTTGGTGAACCTGGTGCTGTGTCTGCTGTCCACTCGCCAGTTCCTCACGGCGGAGCGAATCCGGGGCATCGTGCCCGGCTATGCGGACGCGCCCAACGACGAGGCGTTCTTCCGGACTTTCGAGCGCGACAAGGCCGAGCTGCGCGACCTGGGGATCCCGCTGGAGACGGGGCGCAACTCGGCGTTCGACCTCACCGACGGCTACCGCATCGCGCGCCGGGACTACGAGCTCGGCGACGTCGACCTGCTGCCCGACGAGGCCGCCGCGGTGGCGCTGGCGGTCCGGCTGTGGGACTCCCCGGAGCTGACCGGGGCCGCGCGCGGGGCGCTGCTGAAGCTGCGCGCCGCGGGCGTCGACGTCGACGAGCGCGCCTCCGCCGCGGTGGAGCCCAAGGTCCGCACCAGCGAACCCGCCTTCGCGCCGCTGCTGGCGGCGGTGCAGTCGGGCCGGGTGGTCCGGTTCGACTACCGCAGGCCCAGCAGCCAGGACGCCACCCGCCGCACGGTCGAGCCGTGGGGCGTGGTGTCGTGGCGCGGCCGCTGGTACCTGGTCGGCCACGACCGCGACCGGCAGGCCGAGCGGTGCTTCCGGCTGTCCAGGGTGGTCGGTGCGGTCGAGGCGACCGGACCGCGCGACGTCGTGCAGCGTCCGCCCGATGTGGACCTGTTGCGCGTGGTCGCCGGCGGTGAACGGGAGACGCCCCCGATCACCCCGGCGCGGCTGTGGATCGAGCATGGCCGGGCGCAGGGCCTGCGGCGCAGGTCCACCGTGGTCGACGCGATGGAGCTCGACGGCGTGCCCGGGGACGTGGTCGAGCTGGACCTGGTCTACCCGGAGTCCGCCGCGACGTGGATCGCCGGGTACGGGCCCGACGTCGTGGTGCTGGAACCCGACACGCTGCGCAAGACCGTCCACGAGACGCACCTGGGCGCGGCCGCCGACACCGCCCGAGGGGAGATGCGGGCATGAGGAGCGCGACCGAGCGCCTGCCGAGGCTGCTGGCCCTGGTGCCGTACCTGCTGAGCAGACCGGGCATCCCGGTGGCCGACGCGGCCGCCGACTTCGGCGTCAGCGAGCAGCAGCTGCGGCGCGACCTGGAGCTGCTGTGGATGTGCGGCCTGCCGGGCTACGGCCCCGGCGACCTGATCGACCTCTCCTTCGAGAGCGACACCGTCACGGTCACCTACGACGCGGGCATGAACCGGCCGCTTCGCCTGACGGCGTCGGAGGCGACCGCGCTGCTGGTGGCGTTGCGGGCGCTGGCGGAGACGCCCGGCATCACCGACACCGACGCCGTGCAGCGCGCGCTGGCCAAGGTGGAGGACGCGGTCGGCCAGGCCCGGCCCGCCGGCGTCGTCGTCGGGCTCGCGGGCCGGGAGGGTCCGATGGCCCCGGGCGTCCGCGAGGCCGTCCAGGAGGCCACGACCGGTGGCCGGGCGCTGCGGATGCGCTACTACACCGCGTCGCGGGACGAGATCAGCGAGCGGACCGTGGACCCGATGCGGTTGCTGCTCATCGACGGCCGCAGCTACCTGGAGGCGTGGTGCCGCCAGGCCGAGGGGATGCGGCTGTTCCGCCTGGACCGCATCGACGACATCGAGGTCCTGCCCGAACCGGCGCAGCCGCCGCCGGACGCGCACCCGGCGGACTTCTCCGAGGGCCTGTTCCGGCCCGCGCCCGAGCAGCGGATGGCGGAGCTGGAGCTGGAGCCCGACGCCCGGTGGGTGGCCGAGTACTACCCGGTCGACGACCTGGTCGAGCTGCCCGGTGGCCGGGCCCGGGTGCGGATGCGCTACTCCGACCGGTCCTGGATGGTGCGGCTGGTGCTCGGCCAGGGTGGCCGGGTGCGGGTGAGCGGACCCGACGACCTGGCCTGTGACGTGCGTCAACGCGCCGAGGAGGCGTTGACGCGGGCACGTCACCTGCCGTCCACCTGAGGGGGTTACGGTGATCGGGTGCCGTACGTGTTGAGCCTGGTACTGCTGGGCGCTGGACTCCTGCTCCTCCTGGTGCTGCTGATCAGGACGATCCGGGTGCTGGGCCGCGTCAGGGCCCTGCAGAAACGCGTCGCATCCGACGTCGGCGACCGCACCGGTCTGCTGAAAGCACGCAGCGCGGGCCTCCGGGTGGCCCTGTCGGAGCGTCGGCGCGGGTCTGTTTAGCGGCCCTATTGACCACTACTCTTCCCGCGTACGATGGCATGCGGGGAACTCACGAAAGGTTGTGCACGGATGGGTCTGCCAGGTGGATGGGAGCTCGTACTCATCGTCGGTGTCTTGGTGCTCCTCTTCGGTGCGACCAAGCTGCCGCAGATGGCGCGTTCCCTCGGCCAGTCCGCCCGCGTCTTCAAGGCCGAGGCGCGCGGCATGAAGGAAGACGAAGAGGCCGCCAAGCGCGAGAAGCAGGCCAAGTCGGAGCCGCAGCAGCTCACCGCGGGTGAGTCCAGCGCCCCGACGGTCGCGTCTCCGGTCGAGGAAACGCAGCGCAACGACAGCAAGAAGTGACTGAGGGCGGGATCTCACGGTGGGTAGTCCGCTGCGCCGCCTGAACCCGTTCCGCGCCGACCGGCGCAGGTGGGGACGTCGGCACAACCCCGACGGCACCATGACGCTGGTCGACCACCTCTACGAGCTGCGCTACCGGCTCGGTGTGGCCCTCGTCGCGGTCGTCATCGGTGGTGCTTTCGGCTTCTGGTGGTTCTCGAACACGGTCTTCGGCCTGCCCTCGCTGGGGCAGCTGATCACCGGGCCTTACTGCGCGATGCCCGCGGAGATGCGCTTCAGCCCGACGCCGGGCAAGTGCCAGCTGCTGCAGACCAAGCCGTTCGAGGTCTTCATGCTGCGCATGAAGGTGGGCATCGCGGTCGGTGCGGTGCTGTTCAGCCCGATCTGGCTGTACCAGGTGTGGGCGTTCATCACGCCCGGGCTCTATGCCAAGGAGCGCAAGTTCGCGGGCACCTTCGTCGGCTTCGCCAGCGTGCTGTTCGTGGCGGGCGCGGTGCTGGCCTACTTCGTCGTGCCGGAGGGCCTGACGTTCATGGCCGGCTTCGGCGGCGAGACGTTCTTCACCGCCCTGACCGGTGGCGACTACATCAACTTCGTGCTGCTGATGCTGGTGATCTTCGGTGTGAGCTTCGAGCTGCCGCTGATCCTGGTGATGCTCAACCGGGCGGGGGTCGTCACCTACGCCAAGCTCAAGAGCTGGTGGCGCGGGCTGGTTTTCGCCCTGTTCGTCTTCGCCGCGGTGGCCACCCCCGGGCAGGACCCGATCTCGATGCTGGCGCTGGCCGCCGCGCTGAGCCTGCTGTTCGGCGTCGCGACGCTGATGTGCCGGGCGCACGACCGGTCGAAGGCCAGGAAGCTGGAGAAGCAGGGGATGGCCGGGATCGGCCTGGACGACGCTTCGGAGATCGACCACCGGCCCTCGCAGCTGGACGTGACCCCGTCCGCGCCCGCGAAGCACGACGACATCACCTGATCGAGCGGGCAACTTAAGTAGGTGGTCGGCCCCGGGGCCGTTGGGCCAGGATACGGCGTTGTGCGCAGTGTGCTGGTGATCAATCCGGCGGCCGGAGGCGGCCTGGCGGCGAAGGTGGCAGGTGCGGTGGCCGGTCACCTCCGCGCGGTCTCACGGGTGCGGGTCGTGGTGGCGCCGGATGCGGCGGCGACGTCGGAGGCGGCGGCCGAGGCGGTCGCCGACGGTGTGGACGTGCTCGCGGTGCTCGGCGGGGACGGCGTGGTGAACCTGGCGTTGCAGTCCTGCGCGCGGAGCTCGACCGCGCTGGCGGTGATCCCGGCGGGCACGGGCAACGACCTGGCGCGTGCGCTGGGCGTGCCGTCCAACCCCGTGCTGGCTTCGCGGGCGGCGGCCGAGGCGATGACCAGGGGCGAGCGCCGCCGGATCGACCTGGGCCGGGTCGTGGGCGGCGGCTGGTTCGCCACGGTGCTGTGCGCGGGGTTCGACTCGATGGTCAGCGCGCGGGCCAACCGGATGCGGTGGCCGCGCGGTAGGCGGCGCTACGACCTGGCTGTGCTGCGCGAGCTGGCCGGGCTGCGCCCGATGCCGCTGCGCGTCGAGACCGCGTCGGAGCTGCTCGAGCTCGACGCGTGCTGGGTGGCGGTGGGCAACACCGCCTGGTACGGCAGCGGCATCCCGATCTGCCCGGACGCCGACCCCTCGGACGGGCAGTTCGACGTGACCGTGGTGGGGGAGGTGTCGCGGCGGGAGCTGCTGCGGATCCTGCCGGGCATGTGTTCGGGTGACCACGTGCGGCACCCGGCGGTGCGGACGCTGCGGGCGGCTGCGGTGCGGCTCGGCGGCGACAACGGGTGGTTCGGCTACGCCGACGGGGAGCCGCAGGCCAGGCTGCCGCTGGGTGTTCGGTGCGAGCGTGCGGCGCTGGAGGTGGTGGGGCCTAGCTGAGCGTGCCTGGGCGAGTGTTCCAGGAGTTGTTTGTGTGGCGGCGGATCCTGCGTCCTGCATTGAGGCGCATGTAGCACGGACCCCTGGCTGGTCCCCCTCCGGGAAGGGGTCGCGGGGTGTCGTGGTGAGCCGTGCGGGGTCGGGGTGTTGCGCTGTGTGATGAGCAGTTGCGCACGTACCTGCGACGAGCGTCGGTCAGGTGTGAAAACCTTGGGGTGTGGCTGCAAGCCGTTCGAACATCGCCAAGCTGTCCCCGGCCGAGGGCTATGCGGCGCACACGCGCCGCAGCGCCCACCCCAAGCTGGCCGATTTCGCGGGGGAGCTGTCCTTCGAGCTCGACCCCTTCCAGCGCACCGCCTGCCAGGCGCTCGAGTCCGGTCACGGCGTGCTGGTGTGCGCGCCCACGGGCGCGGGCAAGACCGTCGTGGGCGAGTTCGCCGTGCACCTGGCGCTCTCGGAGGGGCGCAAGTGCTTCTACACCACGCCCATCAAGGCGCTGTCGAACCAGAAGTACGCCGACCTGTGCGAGCGCTACGGCGAGGACGCCGTCGGCCTGCTGACCGGTGACACCTCCATCAACGGCAACGCGCAGGTGGTGGTGATGACCACCGAGGTCCTGCGCAACATGCTCTACGCGGGCTCGTCGACGGTCGACCAGCTGGGCTACGTGGTGATGGACGAGGTGCACTACCTGGCCGACCGGTTCCGCGGCGCGGTGTGGGAGGAGGTCATCCTGCACCTGCCCGAGTACGTGCAGCTGGCCAGCCTGTCGGCGACGGTGAGCAACGCCGAGGAGTTCGGCGAGTGGCTGGTGGAGGTGCGCGGCGACACCACGGTGGTGGTCGACGAGCACCGGCCGGTGCCGCTGTGGCAGCACATGCTGGTCGGCTCGCGGATGTTCGACCTGTTCGGCGGGGAGACCACGGACCGCGAGCTGAAGATCAATCCGAACCTGCTGCGCCACACCCAGGAGCTGTCGCGGGTGCACACGCCCTACGGGCGTCGTGGTGGCCCCAACGGCAAGCGCCGGGGGCCGCGTCCGCCGCGCTTCTACGCGCCGTCGCGCGTGGAGATCCTCAACGGCCTGGACGCGGCCGGCCTGCTGCCCGCGATCGTGTTCATCTTCAGCCGGGCGGGCTGCGACGCGGCGGTGAGCCAGTGCGTGCGCGCGGGCATGCGGCTGACCTCGGAGGACGAGGTCGACGAGATCCGGCGGGTGATCGACGAGCACACCAGCAACCTGCCCGAGTCGGATCTGACCGTGCTGGGCTACTGGGAGTGGCGCGAGGCGCTGGAGCGCGGGCTGGCCGCCCACCACGCGGGTCTGCTGCCCGCGTTCAAGGAGACCGTCGAGGAGCTGTTCGTCCGGGGCCTGGTCAAGGCGGTGTTCGCCACCGAGACGCTGGCGCTGGGCATCAACATGCCGGCCCGCACGGTGGTGCTGGAGCGGCTGGTCAAGTTCAACGGCGAGTCCCACGTCGACCTGAGCCCGGGGGAGTACACCCAGCTGACCGGCCGTGCCGGGCGGCGGGGCATCGACGTCGAGGGCCACGCGGTGGTGGTGTGGCAGCCGGGAATCGACCCGAAGGGGGTCGCGGGGCTGGCCTCGACGCGGACCTATCCGCTGCGCTCGTCGTTCCGGCCCGGCTACAACATGGCGGTCAACCTGGTGCAGCGGGTCGGCCGGGAGTCGGCGCGGGAGCTGCTGGAGCAGTCGTTCGCGCAGTTCCAGGCCGACCGCTCGGTGGTCGGGATGTCGCGGCGGGTCGACCGCAACGCCGACGCCCTGGACGGCTACGCCGAGTCGATGCGCTGCCACCTGGGCGACTTCGAGGAGTACTTCGGGCTGCGCAAGCGGATCTCGGACCGGGAGAAGGCGCTGGCCCGGCAGAACCGGGCGTCGCGGCGGGCCGAGGCGGCCAAGTCGCTGGAGCGGTTGCGCAAGGGCGATGTGATCGCGGTGCCCGCGGGTCGCCGTTCGGGTCTGGCGGTGGTGATCGACCCGGGTCTGGAGCCGATGGGCGAGCCCCGGCCGCTGGTGGTCACCGAGGACCGGTGGGCGGGCAGGCTCTCGGTCGCCGACTTCACCTCCCCGGTGGAGGCCCTGGGCAGGATCAAGCTGCCCAAGCACGTCGACACCCGTTCGCCGAAGTCGCGCCGCGACCTGGCCTCGACGTTGCGCAACACCGGCATCAGCACCCCGGGCGGGCGGTCGCGGCGCCGTGCCGACGCCGCCGACGACGCCGAGCTGGCGAGCCTGCGGCGGGCGCTGAAGGCGCACCCGTGCCACGGCTGCGACGAGCGGGAGAACCACGCGCGCTGGGCCGAGCGCCACGAGCGGCTGCGCGGCGAGACCGAGCAGCTGCGGCGCAAGGTCGCGGCCACGACGCACTCGCTGGCGCGTTCGTTCGACCGGATCATCGCACTGCTGGCCGAGCGCGACTACGTGCTGCTCGACGAGGACGCAGAGGAGCCGGTGACCGAGCACGGCAGGCGGCTGACCCGGCTCTACAGCGAGTCCGACCTGCTGGCTGCGGAGTGCCTGCGGGTCGGGGTGTGGGAGAAGCTGGGGCCGCCGGAGCTGGCCGCGGTGGTGTCGTCGCTGGTCTACGAGTCGCGCCGGGAGGGGCCGATGGCCCCGGCGGTGCCCTCGGGTGCGGTGTCCGACGCGCTGCAGGCGACCTGGCAGCTGTGGGGGGAGCTGGAGGACGACGAGCGCAGGCACAAGCTCGACCGCACCAGGGAGCCCGACCCGGGCTTCGCGTGGCCGGTGTTCCGGTGGGCGCGCGGGGAGAGCCTGGAGCGGGTGCTGACCGCCGCCGAGTCCACCGGTCACGAGCTCTCGGCGGGTGACTTCGTGCGGTGGTGCCGCCAGGTGGTGGATCTGCTCGACCAGATCCGCGACGTCGTGGGCAAGTCCGACCCGGTCGGGGCCGCCGCGGCCAAGGCGGTCACCGCGATCCGCCGCGGGGTGGTCGCCGCGGGCGTGGTGTGACGGCAGAGGCGGCCGTGACGGCGGCTGTGGTTGGATCGCCTCGGCGGAGCCGTCCGGTTCCGCGGGCAGTCACGCGATCGTTCGTGATCGACGTCCGGAGGTGAAGATGACGAACCCCTACGGCCCGCCGGGGGGACAGCAGCCCCCGTGGGGGCAGCAGCCCCAGGGCCCCGGGCCTTACCCGGGTGGGGTTCCGCAGTCCGGGTACGGCTGCGGCCAGCCGGGTGGCTACGGGCACCAGGGCGGATACGGCGGGCAGCCCTACGGCGCCCCACCCGCGCCCTACGGCCAGTACCCGCAGGGCGGTTTCGGCGGGCAACCGGGTTTCGGCGGCCCCGCGCCGGAGAAGCGCAAGCGCCGGGCGCTGCCGTGGGTGCTGGGCGGAGTCGTCCTCGTGGTCGTCGCCGCGGCGGTGTTCGTGCTGGGCTTCGTGGCACCCGGGTGGTTCGTGCGGTCGGTCTTCGACGCCGAGAGCGTCGAGAAGGGCGTGCGGCAGACGCTGGAGACCTCCTACCGGCTCGGTGACGTCGGCCCGGTGACCTGCCCGTCGGGGCAGGCGGTGCAGCCGGGGCACAGCTTCGACTGCCGGGTCACCGTCGAGGGCAGGCAGCAGTCGGTCAAGGTGACGGTGAAGAACGACAAGGGCACCTACGAGGTCGGCCACCCCCGCTGACCGTCACACTCGAACGGGTCGACCGAGGCCCGCGGCCGCGGGCAGGATCGGGCCCGTGGACGACCTCGACGTGCGGCCGCTGGCCGACTCCGAACACCGCCGTGCGCGCTCGCTGTTCATGCGCAGCCTGCACCGACCCGATGCAGACGACCAGTGGGAGAGCGTCGCCGGCCGCTACGAGCCGGGGCGGGTCCTCGGTGCCTTCGACGAGGGCGAGCTGGCCGGTACGACGATCTCGCTCGCGAGCTCGATCGCGGTGCCCGGTGGTGCCGTGCTGCCTTCGGCGGCGGTGACCGGCGTCGGGGTGCGGGCCGATCGCACGCGGCGCGGTGCGCTGCGGTCGCTGATGCGCAGGCAGCTCGCCGACGTGCGGGAGCGTGGTGAGCCGCTGGCGATGCTGCACGCGTCGGAGGCGGTCATCTACGAGCGCTTCGGGTACGGCGTGGCCACCCGCTCTCGCACCGTCTCGCTCGACCGCTTCCGTTCGGTGCTGCGCCCGGAAGCACCGACCGGTGGCCGGGTGCGGATGGTCGACGCGGAGAGCGCGGCCAAGCTCCTGCCGGAGATCTACCGGCGCATCGGGTTGTGCCGCACCGGGATGATCAGCCGCTCCGACGGCTGGTGGACGTCGTGGCTCGCGGCGCTGCGCGACAACACCGTCGCCGCAGTGCACAGCGACGACGACGGTGTCGACGACGGGTTCGTGCTCTACGAGGCCAAGGTCAACGACCACCGGTTCGACGACGGTGTCATCACGTTGCAGGTCCTCGACCTCCATGGAGCCGAGCCCGCGGCCGTGGCCGGGTTGTGGGGGTTCCTGCTGGGCCTGGACCTGTCCAACAGGATCGTGGCGATCAACCGTCCGGTGGACGAGCTGCTGGAGTGGTGGCTCACCGACCGCCGCCAGTGCCGCGTCACCTCGGTCGGTGACGACCTGTGGCTGCGGCTGGTGGACGTGCCCGCCGCGTTGTCCGCCCGCACCTACGGTCAGGCCGATCCGGTGGTGCTGGAGGTGCGCGACGCGTTCCTGCCGGAGAACTCCGGGCAGTACCGGATCGCACCCGGCGAGGTGCGGCTGTGCGGTGACCGCCCGCAGCTGAGCATCGGAGTCGACGCGCTCGCGTCGCTGTACCTGGGCGACGTCGCGGTGTCGGACCTCGTGGCCGCCGGTCGCGTCGCGGTGCACGACCCGTCGGCGGTCGCGGCGGCCGACCGGCTGTTCGCCACCGCCGAAACCCCCTGGTGCGGCACGTCCTTCTGACCAGCGGCGGCCTCGGCCGCCGTTTTCCCGGCTTGAAAATAAGTAGACCGACTGTCATATTTTTCTCGTGACCAAGGGCGCGAGAACGAAGCAGCAGATGCTCGACACGGCGATGGAGCTGTTCCAGCGGCAGGGCTACCACGCCACCGGCCTGAACCAGGTGCTCGCCGAGTCGGCGGCGCCGCGCGGTTCGCTGTACTTCCACTTCCCCGGCGGCAAGCAGCAGCTCGCCGCCGAGTCGGTGGCCGTGGCGGGCCGGCGGATGGGCGAGTTGATCGAGGCCGCGCTCGACCGGGCCGACGGGCCGCGCGAGGCGGTGAGCCTGGTCGTGGACGCCCTCGCCGCGATCCTGGAGGGCTCGGACTTCCAGCTCGGCTGCCCGGTGGCCACGGTCGCGCTGGAGGCGAGCGCGGCGAGCGAGGACGTCCGGGACGCCTGCCACGGCGCCTACGCCGCCTGGCTCGAAGCGCTCCGCGTCCGGTTCCTGCGCTGGGGGATCGCGCCCGAACGGGCCGGGGAACTGGCCACCGTCGCGCTGTCGATGCTCGAGGGCGCGTTGCTGCTGGCGCGGGTCCAGCGCGACGTATCCGCCCTCCGCACGGCGGCCGGCCAGCTCGCCGGCCTGCTGGAAGCGGCCCGCCAGTGACAACACCAGGAGGACAACCGATGCGCGTGCACCACCTCAACTGCGGGACGATGCGGCCGTGGGGAGGCGGTCTGGTCAACCGGGCGGGCGGCCTGCTCGGCGCCGCGAGGATGGTCTGCCACTGCCTGCTGGTGGAGACCGAGCAGGGGCTGGTGCTGGTGGACACCGGGCTCGGTACCAGGGACGTCACCACCGACAGGGACAAGCTCGAACGAAGCTGGCGGTGGCTCGCCCGCCCGGTGCTGGACGCCGGTGAGACCGCCGCGGCTCAGGTCGTGCGGCTGGGACACCGGCTCGAGGACGTGCGCCACATCGTGCTGACCCACCTCGACCGCGACCACGCCGGAGGGCTGCCGGACTTCCCGCACGCGCAGGTCCACGTGCTCGACGCCGAGTACCAGGCCATGCGCGACAACCCCGAGCGCGACCGATATCTCGGCCACCAGTGGCAGCACGGCCCGCGCTGGAACCCGCATCGCGGCGACGACGGCGAACGCTGGTTCGGCTTCGAGGCCGTGCGCGACATCCCCGGCCTGCCGCCGGAGATCCTGCTCGTGCCGCTGCCCGGCCACACCCGCGGGCACACCGCCGTGGCGGTGCGTACCGCGGACAAGTGGCTGGTGCACGCCGGCGACGCGTACTTCTTCCACGGCGAGATGGCGCAGCAGCCGTGGTGCACGCCGGGCCTGCGCTACTTCCAGCGGCAGATGCAGGTGGACGGGCCGGCGCGGGTGCGCAACCGGGCCCGGCTGCGCGAGCTGGCCATCGCCCACCCGGACGAGGTCGAGGTGTTCTGCGCCCACGACCCGGTGGAGCTGGAGCGCTACCGCGCCCACGATCCCGGTGAGCTGGAGCGTCACCGCGGCCACGACCCCGTCGACCCGGAGCGCTACCGCGCGCACGACCCCGTCGAGCTAGAGCGTCACCGCGGCCAGTAGCCGGTCGACGCTCGCGCCGAGGCCCCAGCGCTTCTGCAGCTCGACGACCCGCTCGTGGTCGACCGCCTTCGACGGCAGCGCGTCGTCGACGCGGTCGACCACGACCGGCGCGGTGTTGACGGTCCGCACCACGGCCGGGGCCGCCGCCAGGTAGTCGGCGGCGTCGGCCAGCAGGGCGCGCACCCGGGGCGTGACGCCGGTGCCCTCGACCGCCGCGGCCAGCAGCGCGTCGAGCGAGCCGAACTGCGTGATCAGCTTCGCCGCGGTCTTCTCGCCGATCCCGGCCACACCGGGCAGCCCGTCCGACGGGTCGCCGCGCAGCACAGCCATGTCGGCGTAGTCGTCACCGGCCCGGCCCGGAGACAGGCCGTAGCGCTCGGCGAGTTCCTCGGGCCCGTAGTTCTGCGCCTTCGACAGGCCGCCGCCGACGTAGATCACCCGCACCGGCGTGGGCTCGGTGCGCACCAACTGGAACAGGTCGCGGTCGCCGGTGACGACCTCGACGCGGTCCTGGGTCTCGCGGTGGGCCAGCGCGCCGATGACGTCGTCGGCCTCGAAGCCCTCGGCCTCGGCGGTGGCGATGCCCAGCGCGTCCAGCAGCTCCAGGATGACCGGGATCTGCGGGGTGAGCGTGTCGGGCACCTCCTCGGCGTCCGGGTCCTCCTCGGCGACCCGATGGGCCTTGTAGGAGGGCAGCGCGTCCACCCGGAACTGCGGCCGCCAGTCGTTGTCCAGGCAGGCGACCAGCCGCGCCGGCCGCCGCTCGGTGACCAGCTTCGCGAGCATGTCGCAGAACCCGCGCACCGAGTTCACCGGCGTCCCGTCGGGGGCGGTCAGCGAGTCGGGCAGCGCGAAGTACGAGCGGAACCACAGCCCCGCCGAGTCGATCAGCATCAGAGGACCTGTCACGGCTGACCAGCCTGTCACGGCATGTCCGGCCACGCCGCAGGGGTCGGTGCTTTCAGCGGTGCAGGACGTCGCGAGCGGCCTGCCTGGCCTGGGCCGGTTCGGCGGTGGCCACCGCGGTCCGCGCCGCCTGCTCGCAGGTCGCCATCGAGTGCTCGGCCAGCGACGCGCCGACCGCGCCGAGCGCGGCGGTGACCATCGACAGGCTCGTCACGCCGAGCCCGGCCAGGACACCGGCCAGCAGCCCGTCGGCGGCGGCCTCCCCGCACACCCCGACCGGCTTGCCGCGCTCGCGCCCCGCCCGCGCGACCAGCTCGACCAGGCGCAGCAGCGCGGGCTGCCACGGGTCGTTGAGCTGCGCCAGCGCGCCGAGCATGCGGTCGGCGGCGAAGGTGTACTGCGCGAGATCGTTGGTGCCGATGCTGACGAAGTCGACCGCGTCGAGGACCTCGGCGGCGCTCAGCGCGGCGGCCGGCACCTCGATCATGACCCCCGCCCTGGTGATGCCGGCCGCGCGCGCCCGCCGGGCGAACCACGCCGCCTCATCGGCGGTGGCCACCATCGGGGCCATCACCGAGACCTCGGCGCCGGTGTCGGCGGCCGCGCCGGCGATGGCTTCGAGCTGGCGGTCCACGATCTCGGGGCGGTCGAAGGCGACCCGGATGCCGCGCACGCCGAGCGCGGGGTTGGGTTCGTCGGTCGCGCTCAGGAACGGCAGCGGCTTGTCGGCGCCGGCGTCCAGGGTCCGCACGACGACGGGCTTGCCCGCGAACGGCGCCAGCGCCTCGGCGTAGGCGGCGCGCTGGGCTTCGACGCCGGGTTCGCTGGTGGCGGCCAGGAAGCAGAACTCGGTGCGGAACAGGCCCACGCCCTCGGCGCCCGCGGCGGCAGCGGCGGCCGCGTCGGTGGCGGAGCCGATGTTGGCCAGCACCTTGACCGGGTGCCCGTCGGCGGTGCGGCCGACGCCGTCCCACGGGCGCTGCGCGGGGCGCTGCGCCACCTGCACGGCCACCGGCTCGTCGGACAGCTCGACCTCGCCGGTGTCGCCGTCGACCCGGGCGCCCACGGCGCCGGCGGCGAGCACGCCGCGTGCCGCCACCACCGCGGGGATGCCCAGCGAGCGAGCCAGGATCGCGGTGTGCCCTGTAGGGCCGCCCTCCTCGGTGACCAGCGCGAGCACCAGCCGGGGATCGAGGTCGGCGGTGTCGGCGGGCGCGAGGTCGCGGGCGACGAGCACGGCCGGGCCGGACAGCTCCGGCACACCGGGCGGGGCGGTGCCGGTGAGCTCGGCGATCAGCCGGTCGGCCACGTCGCGAACGTCGCGCACCCGCTCGGCCAGGTACCCGCCCGCCGAGGCCAGCAGGGCGGCGAACTCCTCGGCCGCCTCGAACACCGCGCGCGGCGCGGGCAGGCCGCGCTCCCGCACCAGCTTCTCGGCGTTGGCCAGCAGCGTCGGGTCGCCGGCCATCGCGGAGGTGGTCTCCAGGATCGCCCGCGCCTCTCCCTTGACCGATTCCGCCCGCTCCGCCAGCCGCCGCGCCACGGCGGCGGCCGCCGGGCCGATGCGCGCGGCCTCCTGGTCGCGGTCGGCGGGGGCGGGTGTCGCCTTCGGCTCCGGCAGCGGCTCCTCGACGCGTGCGACGGGCCCGGACACCTGCCCGGGGCTGACGCCCACACCGTGCGCTGTCGTCGTGGTCATGTCCGCTCCTCGGGTTTCCAGCGGTTTGCTGTCCCTTGACAATATGGCAACAAAGGGCAGAATCAGGCAACACCAAACACATACCGGAGGCAAACGGGCATGTATGGGGCGGAACGGCAGCAACTGCTGGCGCAGCGTGCGCGCCGTGACGGCCGGATCGACGTGATGGCGGCTGCGGAGGAGCTCGCGGTGGCACCGGAGACGATCCGCCGCGACCTCGGCGCGCTGGAGCGCCAGGGGCTGGTGCGGCGCGTCTACGGCGGCGCCATCCCGGTGGAGCGACTGGACTTCGAACCAGGGGTATCCCAGCGGGACCAGACCAACGCCGCGGAGAAGGAACGCATCGCCAGAGCCGCCTTCGACCTCCTGCCCAACCGGGGCACCCTGCTGCTCGACGCGGGCACCACCACCGGCCGGCTGGCCGGGATGCTGCCCGCGGACCGGGAGTTCACCGTCGTGACCAACTCGCTTCCAGTGGCCGGCCAGCTCGCCGGCCGCAACCACTGCACCGTGCACATGCTCGGCGGCCGCATCCGCGGCACCACGCTGGCCTCGGTGGAGTCGTGGGCGCTCGACGTGCTCGACGGGCTCACCGTCGACGTCGGCTTCTTCGGCACCAACGGCTTCTCGGTCGACCGCGGCTGCACCACCCCCGACACCGCCGAGTCGGCGGTCAAGGCGGCGATGGTGCGCGCCTGCAGGCGCCGGGTGCTGCTGGCCGACCACAGCAAGTACGGCGACGACCAGTTCAGCCGGTTCGCCGAGCTGTCCGAGATCGACGTGCTCATCACCGACAGCGGGCTCGACGAGGCCGCCGTCGCCGAGCTGAGCGCGCAGACGGAGGTGGTGGCGGCGTGATCGTCACGGTGACCCCGAACCCGAGCCTGGACCGCACGATCCTGGTCGGGCACATGCAGCGCGGTGCGGTGCACCGGGCGAGCCGGGTGCGGCTGGACCCCGGCGGCAAGGGCGTCAACGTCGCCCGCGCGCTGGCCGCGGCCGACCGCCCGACCCTGGCCCTGCTGCCCTCGGGCGGCGCCGAAGGCGCCCGGCTGGCCGAGCTGCTGGCGCCGGAGGCTGTGCCGGTGGTGGAGGTCCCCATCAGCATGCCCACCCGCAGCAACGTCGCGGTCGTCGAAGCCGACGGCACCACGAGCAAGTTCAACGAGCCGGGCCCGGAGCTGACCGCTTCGGAGGTCGCGGCGCTGGAGACCAGGGCCGTCGAGCTCGCCGGCCGCGCCGACTGGCTGGTCACCTGCGGCAGCCTCCCGCGCGGCTGCCCCGACGACCTGCACGCCCGCCTGGTGCGCGCCGGCCACCGGGCAGGTGCCCGGGTCGCCGTCGACGCCTCCGGCCCGGCGCTGGCAGCGGCCTGCCAGGCCGGACCGGACCTGATCAAACCCAACCTGACCGAGCTGGCCGAGCTCGCAGGCCGCCACCTGCCCACCCTCGGCGACGTGCTGCGGGTCGCGCGCGAGGTGCGCGCCGGCGGCGTGGGGGCGGTGCTGGTCAGCCTCGGCGAACACGGAGCGCTGCTGGTCACCGGGACCGGCGCCTGGCACGCGCTCAGCACGGCAACCGCGGTGCTCAGCACCGTGGGAGCGGGAGACGCGACACTGGCGGGTTTCCTGCACGAGGGTGGCGACGGACCGGGTGCGCTGCGCACCGCGGTCGCCTACGGCACCGCCGCGGTCGGACTCGCCGGATCGCGGATGCCCCACCCGTCGGACCTGCGCACGGCGGCCGTCCGTGTGCACGAAGTGGACGAATCACTGAGCCTCACCGGAGCGGCGGCATGAGCACTGAACTGATCACCACCGAACTCGTCGACCTGGACCTGGCCGACGACGACCGCCGCGCGGCGGTGCGGTCGCTGGCCGAGCGGCTGGTCACCGCCGGACGCGTCACCGACCTCGACCGGTTCCTGACCGACGTCGAGGCGCGCGAGTCGCAGATGCCCACCGGTCTGGAAGGCGGCATCGGCATCCCGCACTGCCGGTCGGCTGCGGTCACCACCCCCACGCTCGCCTTCGGCCGCAGCACCGGGGGCATCGACTTCGGCGCCGAGGACGGCCCGGCCAAGCTGATCTTCCTCATCGCCGCCCCCGAAGGCGGCGGGTCCGACCACATGACCGTGCTGGCCGCGCTCGCGCGCCGGCTCGTGCGCGCGGAGTTCAAGCAGACGCTGCTGGAGGCCACCGACCCGGCGCAGGTCGCCGAGTACGTGCGCGAGGAGGTCACCCCATGAAGTTCGTCGCGGTCACCGCGTGCCCCACGGGCATCGCGCACACCTACATGGCCGCCGAGGCCCTGGAACAGGCGGCCAAGGCAGCCGGGCACGAGATCAAGGTGGAGACCCAGGGTTCGGCCGGGGCCAACTCGCTGTCGGCGGCCGAGGTCGCCGAGGCCGACGCGGTGGTGTTCGCCGCCGACGTCGGGGTCCAGGACCGCGACCGCTTCGCGGGCAAGCCCACCGTGGAGGCGACGGTCAAGCAGGCCATCAACGACGCCGCCGGTCTGCTGGAGCGGGCCGCTGCCGCCTCCGCCGAGGCCCCCGCGACAGCGGAACCGGCGCCGGGCGTGGCCCAGGCCGGGCCGGAGCTGGCGACCAAGGTCGTGGCGGGCGCCGGGATCGGCAGCAAGCTGCGGCAGTGGCTGATGACCGGCGTCAGCTACGTGATCCCGTTCGTGGCCGCGGGCGGCCTGCTCGTCGCGCTGAGCTTCGCCCTCGGCGGCTACCAGATCACCGACGCCCCCAGCGTCACCGAGCACTTCGACGCGGCCAGCCTGACCAGCTGGGCGGCGCTGGCCAACCAGATCGGCTCGGCGGCGATGGACTTCCTGGTGCCGGTGCTGGCCGGCTTCATCGCCTTCGCGATGGCCGACCGGCCCGCCATCGCACCCGGCTTCGTAGGCGGCGCGATCGCGGTCACCGTCGGCGCGGGCTTCCTCGGCGGTCTGGTCGCCGGTCTGCTCGCGGGTGCGGTCGTGGGAGCTCTGCGGCGCATCAAGGTGCCCAGGGCGGTCGCGGGCGTGATGCCGGTGATGGTGCTACCGCTGCTCGGCTCGCTCGTGGTGGGCGTGCTGATGTTCGTGGTCATCGGCGGGCCGATCGCGGGGGCGATGGCCGCGCTCACCGGCTGGCTCAACGGCCTGACCGGGGCGAACGCGGCGCTGCTCGGCGCCCTGCTCGGCGCGATGATCGCCTTCGACATGGGTGGGCCGATCAACAAGGTCGCCTACACCTTCGCCGTCGGCGGACTGACCACGGGCACCGAAACGTCCCTGGAGATCATGGCGGCGGTGATGGCCGCGGGCATGACCCCGCCGCTGGCGCTGGCGCTGGCCGCCACCGTGCGCGCCAAGCTGTTCACCCCCGCGGAGCGGGAGAGCGCACGACCGGCGTGGCTGCTGGGCGCCTCGTTCATCACCGAGGGCGCCATCCCCTTCGCCGCATCGGACCCGCTGCGCGTCATCCCGTCCATCGTGGTCGGCTCCACCGCCACGGGCGCCCTGTCGATGATCTTCGGCGCCACGCTGCGTGCCCCCCACGGCGGGCTGTTCGTGCTGCCCCTGGTCGGCCAGCCGTTGCTGTACCTGGTCGCCATCCTCGCCGGCGTCGTCATCTCGGCGGTGGCGGTGATCTTCGCCAAGCAGCTCGGGCGTGCACAGGCACCGGCCGACACCACCGCGGACGCCAGCGCCGTACCCGCGTGATCCGGACCCGTGGTGCGGCGGCCACCGCCGACTCCGGTGGTGGCCGCCGGGCGATCCGGTGATCCCGGCGGCCGCGGTCCGACGCGGCCGCCGGGGGTAGCGGTCCTGTGTGGACTGATCCGCAACCCACCTGCCAGCGCGCTCGCAGCACGTCGCCGAATTCCACCCCTCTGGAAAGCCAAACCTGATCTTTCCCGCTTGCGGGCGGACCTTCGTCCACTACGAACGTCGGCGGATTCCCCGCTCGCATCCGAAACCCGATGCCACACCGGCGGCTCAGGAACCCTCGTCGCCTGACAACAGAAGTGCTTCCCGAGTCCGCTGTGGAGGCCGAACGCGACCGGCGGGCTGACCCCCCGTCCCAACCCGCCGGTCGCCTCGGTTCCCGCTACCGCACTCCCAGCCCAGCCCAGTCCCGCCTCGTTCCCGTTGTTCCGCCCCCGTTACCCGCCCCGACCCGTCGTCCGTTATCGCTACCCCTCTTCCTCCCTCCAGTCGCGTCGGGGTCGTCCCCGCTCGCAATGTCCCTTTCTGAAAGGAGATCACGATGCAACGTCGCGTCACGATCGCTTCGGCGGTCGGCCTGCACGCCCGGCCCGCCTCGCTGCTGTCCCAGGCAGCGGGCGCCCAGCCGGTCGCCGTCCGCATCGCCAAGGTCACCGACGGCGTGGCCGGTGAGCCGGTCGACGCCGCCAGCGTCCTCGGCCTGATGACGCTGAACGCCCAGCACGGAGACGAGGTCGAGCTCTCCGCGCAGGGCGACACGGCCGAGTCCGTGCTCGACGAACTCGTCTCCATGCTCTCCCGCGACCTGGACAACGAACCCGTCAACGCCTGAGGGCAGGAGGAACGGATGCGGCACCACAAAGGAAAGTCGGCGTTCGAACTTCCGCGGCGGGGCTTCCTCGCCGGCGCGGGCGCACTGGTCGGCCTCGGCCTGACCGGCGCGGCGGCCCCGGCCTCCGCCCGCC
This sequence comes from Saccharopolyspora erythraea NRRL 2338, assembly GCF_000062885.1. Taxonomy (NCBI): domain Bacteria; kingdom Bacillati; phylum Actinomycetota; class Actinomycetes; order Pseudonocardiales; family Pseudonocardiaceae; genus Saccharopolyspora; species Saccharopolyspora erythraea. The sequence continues at coordinate 2,466,507 of NC_009142.1, forward strand.
CCCGTGGACGTACCGCCCAGTGGCGGCCCGCGGTGCACTTCACCCCGCGGCGCAACTGGATGAACGACCCCAACGGGCTCGTCCACCACCAGGGCGAGTACCACCTGTTCTTCCAGCACAACCCTGAGAGCAGCGACCACGCCAACCTCAGCTGGGGCCACGCGGTCAGCACCGACCTGTCCCACTGGGAGGAGCTGCCGGTGGCCCTCTTACCCGACGACCTGGGTGAGATCTACTCCGGCAGCGCGGTGGTCGACCACGACAACACCAGCGGTTTCTTCGACACCGAGCCCGGTCTGGTGGCGCTCTACACCAGCGCGGGCGAGACGCAGCAGCAAAGCCTCGCCTACAGCACCGACCGGGGCCACACCTGGACCAAGTACGAGGGCAACCCGGTCATCCCCAACCCGGGAGTCGCCGACTTCCGCGACCCGAAGGTCATCCGCTACGGCGACAAGTGGGTGCTCATGCTCGCCGCCGGTGACCGCATCGCCTTCTACGACTCGGCCGACCTCAAGAACTGGAACCGGATCAGCGAGTTCGGCGTGGGCCACGGCTCGCACGGCGGCGTCTGGGAGTGCCCGGACCTGTTCGAGCTACCGGTCGACGGCGACACCGGACGTACCCGTTGGGTGCTCATCGTCAGCATCAACCCGGGTGGACCAGCCGGAGGATCGGCCACGCAGTACTTCCTTGGCGACTTCGACGGCACCACGTTCACCTCCGAGGCGCCGCCGGAAGAGGTGCGGTGGGTCGAGGAGGGCGCCGACTTCTACGCGCCGCAGTCCTGGTCCGACGTCCCGGACCGGCGGATCTGGCTCGGCTGGCTGAGCAACTGGGACTACGCGAAGCAGGTGCCGACCGAACCTTGGCGCGGAGCGATGACCGTGCCGCGCACCGTCGGCCTGACCGAAACCGCATCCGGGGTCCGGATCACCCAGAACCCGGTGCCGGAACTGGAATCCCGCCGCGGCAAGCCGCAGAACTGGAGCGGCGTGATCTCCGAGCAGGGGCCCGCCCCGGAGTTCTCCGGTGCGGTGCTCGACATCGTCGCCGAGTTCCGCCTCGACACGGCCACGACGTTCGGTGTCGACGTCTTCGTGGGAGAGGGGCAGCGGACCCGCATCGGCTACGACGTGGCGGCGCGGCGGCTGTTCGTCGACCGCACCGCCTCCGGCACGTCGATCAGCCCGGGTTTCGCCGCGACGCACTCGGCCGAACTCCACCCGGACGGCGACGTTCTGCGGCTGCGGGTGCTCGTCGACCGCTCCTGCGTGGAAGTCTTCGGCGGGAGGGGCGAAACCGTGCTGACCGAGCTCGTCTTCCCAGGCGAGGGCGACCGCGTCCGCCCCTTCGCCACGGGCGGGCAGGTCAGGGTGGAGTCGCTGGAGCTGTACCCGCTGCGATGAGGACGCTGCCGCCCGGCCCGGCTGCCGTCTGACGCTGCCGCTCGGTCTGCTCGACCTCAGCGCTTGTTGATCAGCCTGGCCGACTCGGTAGCTGCCGCTCGGTCTGGTCGACCTTGGTAGTTGCCGCTCGACCCGGTCTGCCTCGAGCGCTGCCGCTCGGTCTGCTCCTCCTCGGGCGCTGCCGCGTTTGTCGGGGACGAGGACCGAGCGGCTCGCGCCGGGACCCGGCGGCGTCGTCCGACCAGGAGCCGAGCCATTCCCTCCCGCTCAAGGGCGGGGGCCGTGCTCTCCCGCCCAGGGGCGAGCCGTGCTCTCCCACTCAGGGGAGCGGACGGCCTTCCGTCCAGGTGACCGAGCGGCCCGCCCGTCCAGGTGACCGAGCGGGCCCGTCCGTCCAGGTGATCGAAGCGGCCGCCCGTTCCACCCGCGAACGAAACCGCCAAGAATTCCGTGCAGAGAATTCTTGGCGGTTTCGCCGTTGCGCGATGATCGAACGGCACGAGCGGGTACTGGACGCCAAGAGCCTGCGCGGACTCGCCCACCCGCTGCTCATCAGGCTCAAGCCCTTGCGATCATGCGACCCTGCGGAGCCGGTCAACAAAACCGCCGCCAACCCGACCCGCTCGTGTAGACGTCCACTTGGCGTCGATACGCCCCACCAGTAATCCGCCTCGGCGTCGATACGCCCCACCAGTAATCCGCCTCGGCGTCGATACGCCCCACCAGTAATCCGCCTCGGCGTCGATACGCCCCACCAGTAATCCGCCCCGGCGTCGATACGCCCCACCAGTAATCCGCCCCGGCGTCGATACGCCCCACCAGTAATCCGCCCCGGCGTCGATACGCCCCACCAGTAATCCGCCCCGGCGCCAATGCGCCCCTCCAGGAATCCGCCCCGTCGCGAGCACGACCCGCCGGGAAGCAGTCCATCGGCCGCCAGTACGTGCCCGCCAGGTATCCCGACCACCTGCCGGCGTGACAGATACCCCAGGGCAGTTCGGGGTCAGCCCAAGATCAAGTCGTGCTCGCCGGGCTTCCTCGCCCGAACGTGTGCATCGAGGTTGCCTCCCGCCGCGCTCCCTGAGCACCGCACCACCGCGTGCTCCAGCCAGCCTCTGCGTGTCTGACCAGGGGATTCGCCGGGCCGGGGCGGGAGTCCGGTCGGCGGCAGCGGCACCACCGACCGCCGCCATGGCGGGTGTGCCGAGCAGGATTAGGGTTAGCTCCATGGCCACCGTTTCGATGAAGCAGGATCCCTCCGTGCTCGCGGCCCGCCTCGGGCGCGCCGCCGAGACCGCAGCGGGCGCGGACCTCGACGCGCTGCTCATTTCACCCGGCTCCGACCTGCGCTACCTCATCGGCGCGGGCGCCGGGTCGTTCGAACGGCTGAGCTGCCTCGTGCTGCCCGCCGCCGGTCATGACGCCCCGCCCGCCCTCGTGCTGCCGAAGCTCGAGGAGCTCGGCTACGCCGACGTCCCGGCGAGCGAGCTCGGCATCGAGGTCGTGACCTGGGTCGACGGCGAGAACCCGTACGCCATCGTCACCGACCTGCTGCGCCGCGGTGGCGCAGCCCCCGCACGGGTAGCGGTCGCCGACGTAATGCCCGCGCTGCACACCTTCCCCCTGCGCGACGCGCTGCCCGGCGCCGAGCAGGTTCTCGCCGGTGGGGTCCTGCGCGAGCTGCGGATGCGCAAGGATGCCGCAGAGGTAGAGGCGCTGCGCAAGGCCGGGGCCGCCATCGACCGGGTGCACGCCCGGATGGCCGAATTCCTCAAGGCAGGTCGCACCGAAGCCGAGGTGGGCGCCGACATCACCGAGGCGATCGTCGCCGAAGGCCACGTCGAGGCCGCGTTCGTCATCGTCGGCTCCGGCCCCAACGGAGCCAGCCCGCACCACGCCCTCTCGGACCGCGTCGTGCAGGAAGGCGATGTCGTGGTCATCGACATCGGTGGCCCGATCGCCGAGGGCTACAACTCCGACTGCACCCGCACCTACGCAGTCGGCGAGCCGTCGCAGGACGACGTCCGCGACACCTACGCCGTCCTCCAGGCCGCCCAGCGCGCCGCAGTCGAGGCCGTCCGACCCGGCGTGACCGCCGAGTCCATCGACGCCGCGGCGCGCGAGCCGATCGCCGCCGCGGGCTTCGGCGACTTCTTCGTCCACCGGACCGGTCACGGCATCGGCTTGGACGTGCACGAGGACCCCTACGTCGTCGACGGCGACAAGACGGTGCTGGAACCTGGAATGGCGTTCAGCGTCGAGCCCGGCATCTACCAGCCCGGCCGCTGGGGAGCGCGGATCGAGGACATCGTCATCGTCACCGAGGACGGTGTGGAGAGCGTCAACAACCAGCCCCACGAGCTGATTGTGCTTCCGGCGTGAGCGACAGGGGAGGGACGCCAACCGGCGACTTGGAGGCGACCGACCGGGCGATCCTGCGGGAGCTCGCCCGCGACGGACGTTGCAGCTTCACCGAGCTCGCCGAGCGGGTCGGGCTGAGCGTCTCGGCGGTGCACCAGCGGGTTCGCCGATTGGAGCAGCGGGGCGCCCTGCAGGGCTACGTGGCCAAGGTCGACGGCGAGCAGATCGGTCTGCCGCTGACGGCGTTCATCTCGCTGACACCGATCGACCCGGCGGCCCCCGACGACTACCCGCAGCGGCTGGAGCACCTGCCGCAGATCGAGTCGTGCTACTCGGTGGCCGGCGACGAGTCCTACATCCTGCAGGTCCGGGTCGCCTCGCCGCTCGGCCTGGAGGACCTGCTGCGCCAGATCAGGGAAGCCGCGAAGGTCTCGACCCGCACCACGGTCGTGCTCTCGACCCCGTTCGAGAACCGCCCGCCGGAAATCTGACGGTGCGGCCCATGTACGGCCGGTTCGCCGAGGCGTATGCCAGACACTCCGAGGACAGTCCGGCCAACGCCTACTACGACCGGTCGGCCGTCCTCGAACTCGCCGGGGACGTCGCGGGCAAGCGAGTGCTCGAACTCGGCAGCGCCGCCGGAGCGCTGACCGAACAGCTCGTCTACCGCGGCGCCCACGTGCTCGGCCTGGACCGGGAACCGGAGATGGTCCGGCTCGCCCGGCTCAGGCTGGGACAGCGCGCCCGCTTCGAGGTCGCCGACCTCGCCGAGCCGCTGACCACGGTGCCGACCGGCAGCATCGACCTCGTCGTGGCCTCCCTCGTCCTGCACTATCTGGCGGACTGGGCACCCGTGCTCGCGGAACTGCACCGATGCCTCGTGCCCGGCGGTGCGCTGGTGCTCTCGGTGCACCACCCGGCGGCGGACTGGCAGTGGGCGGGCCGACCGGTCTACCTGGACACCACGCTCGTGACCGAGACCTGGCACCTCGGCGACCAACCGGTGGAGGTCTCGTTCTACCGCCGACCCTTGTCGCAGATCTTCCGCCTTCTGCGGCAGGCCGGATTCACCATCGAACAACTCGAAGAGCCGCGACCACTGCCCGCACTCGAAGCCGCGAACCCGAAGGCGTACAAGACCCTCAGCTCCGAGCCGGTGTTCCTGCTGGTCCGCGCCGTGGCCGCACGATAGTGCCGCGACGGCGCCGACGATCCGGCTGCGCAAGCCCCTCAGCCGGCAGGTCGTGTCCGATCAGGCGGTGGCCGATCCACTAGCTTGACCAGATGCCCGACTTCTCCTGGCTGGGGCCGCCGATCGACGCCCGCCCGTTGTTCACCCCGGAACGCGCCCGGCTGCTGGAACTCCTGCGCTCCCTGGAACGCGCCGACTGGCGCGAGGAGAGCGTCCCGGGCTGGACGATCCGCGACCTGGCGGCACACGTCCTCGGTGACGACTACGGCCGGATCTCCCGCGACCGCGATCACCACGCGGACGGCCACCGCTCGCACCCGGCGAACCCCTCGAAGCCTTCATCCACCGCACCAACCAGGAATGGGTGGACGCCGCCGCGCGCATCAGCCCGGCGGCACTGATCGAGACGCTCGAGATGACCGGCAGCGCGATCAGCGCGCTGTGGGAACACAGCGACCCCGAGGGCCGCAGCCTCGGCGTGTCCTGGGCAGGCGCCGACCCGGCGCCCCTGTGGCTGGACTGCGCACGAGACCTCACCGAGTACTGGACGCATCGCCAGCAGGTCAGGCACGCCGTGGGCCGGCCCACCGACCACGACCCGCGATTGCTCGCACCGGTCCTGGACACGTTCATGCGCGCCCTCCCGCACACCATGCGGGCCGCGCCCGCACAAGCGGCGACCCAGGTCCAGGTGGTGGTCGACGGCCCAGCCGGCGGCACCTGGGCCGTGACCTGCGCCCGCCTCGGCTGGTCCCTGGCGCCCGACCCGGCGGGCGACCCCGCGGCGGTCGTCCACCTCGACGCCGAGACGGCATGGCTGCTGTGCACGCGCGGCATCGAGCCGGAAGCGGCCATCGGGCGCAGCCGCCTCGAAGGCGACCGGCAGCTCGCCGAAGCCGCCTGCCAGATCCTGTCGATCATCCGATGAGGCGAACCTCCTGACCACGAGCGAAGAAGTCGTCCGCCCGTAGCCGCTCGGAGAGCGGCTGCACCGCCGCACCCGGCCACCGCGAAGGCAGCCGACCATGGTTGCGGTACGTGTTGGCTGCGACGAGCCCGCCCCTCACGCCCCAGCAAACTCACCAGTCCTGGCGAACCTGGCTCACCGCACCAAAGGCCGCTCCACAAACGGCCGCACCACCGCGGCGCGCGGGTCGGGTCCGGACTCGGTCAGGGGTTCGACCGCTGGGCGGCGACCTCCGGCGAGACCGCCTGGAGGTTCCCGCGTTCGTCCGGCAGGCACACCGCGGTCGGGTCTTCGGTGGCCAGGAACGCGCGAAGGCACCGGGCGAACTGTGCGTGACCGGTCGCGTTGGCGTGGAAAGACTCCTGCATCGCGTGCGGTGCGCGCAGCTCGTCCTTCAACGACGGCCAGTCCACGGTCAGCCTGGTGAACCACTCCTCCTCGGGCGTCTTGTTGCCACCCGTGCACGCCTCGTGGCCGCGCCCGGCCTGCGAGAGGTCGAGGAACCGCGCGCCGACCTGCTGCGCGACGTCGTGCAAGCCGTCCGACAGCTGCTGCACCCCGGTGTCGCGGATCCAGGCGAGGTCGGGCGTCAGGAACGGGCAGCCCGAGAGGTTCTGCAGTTCCGGCGCGACCTCCGGGCCGACCGGCGAGGCGTAGGACTGCACCACCAGCGAGTAGCTGCCCGGGGTGTAGCCAGCGCTGTCCATAGCGGCGCGGATGTCGCCGAGGGCAGCGTGCACCTTGGGCTTCATGCGCTCCACGCGCTTGGGCCACTCCGCACGCATCTGCTCGGCGCACCCGACGGCCGAACGGCTCGCCCACGCCTCGACGCAGCGGTTCACGACATCGCTGAAGCCAGGATCGTCGTTGGCTCCGACCTGCACGATGACGTCGGTGACGCGGTAGCGGTGCGCGAGCTCGGCCAGCTGGCGCGCCTGGGAGGTTTCCAGGCGGCCCGACTCCGGGTTCGCCCCCACGACGTCGGTGCGGGCCCCCGAACAGGCGAGGTTGATGGGCGTCACGTCCGCTGGGAGGCGCAGCTGGTGCACCGGAGCGGCGGGGGAGCGGTGGCACCAGTTGTCGTTCTCGCCGTTGGTCCCGGCCTCGTAGTTGCCGCCGCCCTCGCCCGAGAGCGTGCTGTCGCCCATGGTGACCACCGCCGCCGGCAGGCGTTCCGGCTGTTGCGGCAGGTCCGGCAAGTACCGGTCGCTGACGAGGACGGCGAGCACCAGCACGCCGACGACCAGCAGCAGTGTGACCAGCTTCGTAATGTGCGCCCGCATCACCGGGCAGTCTATGGCGCGCGGAGTCGATCAGGTCGCGGGCTGATCGTGGCGCTGCTAACAACGCACGTCCCGCCTTCTTCGGCGGTTGTGGGAGCATTTGGCCGTTCTCGGACGTTGGACAGGTGAAAGCCATCAACCGGAGGTTGCCGACGTCGTGCCGATACTGGTCTTGCTCCTCGTCGCCGCCATCGTCGAGATCAGCGTGCTCGTGGCCATCGGGCAGGTGATCGGCGTGTGGCCCACGCTGGGCCTGCTGGTCGTCGCCGCGGTCCTGGGCTCGTGGCTGGTCCGCCGCGAGGGGCGCAGAACCCTGCGCGAGATCAACGAGGCCGTCCGCGCGAAGCGGCCGCCGACCCGCGAGTTCGCCGACGGGGCGCTCATCGCCGTTGGCGGGATCCTGATCATCCTGCCCGGTTTCGTCAGCGACGTCCTGGGCCTGCTCTGCCTGTTCCCGCCCACCCGTGCGCTGGCCCGTCGCCGCATGCAGCGCGCTGCCGAGCGCCGCTCGCAGCAGATGCAGGACCAGGTGTGGCTGCACACCCAACGCATCCGCCGCGAGCAGACCGCAGCCGGAGGCGGTGCCGCGGCTGGCTTCGGCAGCCGTTCCGGAGCCGACGACGGGGTGATCGACGGCGAGGTGATCTCCGTGACCGAGGACGACGACCCGTCCCACGGGGACGACGGGACCCGGTCGCAGATTCCCGGTGCCCGCGGCGGGACAGGTCCTTCGGGCTCGTCTTCGCAGGCAGCGTCGCCGGACGACAGCAGCGGTCGGTGAGCCGGTCGGCGTGACGCCGACCGCCAGGCCACTGCGGGTAAGCTCGCCGGAACGATCGTGGTCGGCACGCGACCGAACCCACGGCGCACGGCGCACCGCGCTGCTGAACATCCGCGACACGGAAACTACAGGGACATGTCCGACACCACCTTGCTGCTCGGCGGCCGGATCCATTCGCCCGCCGGCCCCGACGTCACCGCGATGGCTGTGATCGACGGAACCGTCGCGTGGGTCGGCAGCGACCAGGTCGGCCGAGCCCTGCATCCCGACGCCGAGGTCGTCGACCTCGGAGGCGCGTTCGTCACCCCCGCCTTCGTCGACGCGCACGTGCACGCGACCTCCACCGGCCTGCTGCTCAACGGGCTCGACCTCACCGGCTGCGCGTCGCTGACCGAGTTCCTGCACGCGCTGCGCGACCACGTCGAGGAGCATCCCGGCTCGCTGGTGTGGGGGCACGGCTGGGACGAGACGTGGTGGCCGGAACGCCGCCCGCCGACCCGCTCGGAGATCGACTCCGCCGCCGCGGGCGCGGCCGTCTACCTCTCCCGCATCGACGTCCACTCCGCGCTCGTCTCCAGCGCTCTGGTCGAACGCGCGCCGCTGGCCCGCGGTGCCGAGGGCTGGAGCCAGGAGGGGCCGCTCACCCGCGTCGCCCACCACCACGCGAGGAGCGCGGCGCGCGAGTCGCTGAGCTCGGCGCAGCGACGCGAGGCGCAGCTGGAGTTCCTGCGCGACGTGGCGTCCAAAGGCGTGGCGTGCGTGCACGAATGCGCGGGGCCGGACATCTCCGGTGCCGACGACCTCGCGGACCTGCTCGACGTCGCGGCCAAGGGCGGCCTGCCCGAGGTCGTGGGCTACTGGGGAGAACTCGGTGCCCTCGAGCGCGCACGGGAACTCGGAGTGCGCGGTCTGGGCGGTGACCTGTTCGTCGACGGCGCCATCGGTTCCCGCACCGCGGCGCTGCACGAGCCCTACACCGACGACCCGTCGACGTCGGGTGTGCTGTACCTCGACGCGCAGGCCGTCGCCGAGCACCTCGTCGAATGCACCCGCAACGGCCTGCAGGCCGGGTTCCACGTCATAGGGGACGCCGGTGTCGCCGAGGTGGCGGAAGGCTTCCGCCGGGCCGCGGAGACCGTCGGCGTCCCGGCGCTGGCCGGGGCGCGCCACCGCCTGGAGCACCTCGAGATGATCGACGCCGAGCAGGCAGCGGAACTGGGCCGTTACGGGGTTGCGGCGTCGGTGCAGCCGGCGTTCGACGCCGCGTGGGGCGGAACTGAGGACATGTACGCGCGGCGCCTCGGAACCGCGCGCGGGACGCGGCTGAACCCCTTCTCGCAACTGGCCGCCAGCGGCGTGCTGCTCGCGTTCGGTTCCGACGCCCCGGTCACACCGGTTGACCCGTGGCGTTCCGTCCAGGCCGCGGTCAACCACCGCACCGAGGGCTTCGGCATCTCGCCGCGAGCGGCCTTCACCGCCCACACCAAGGGCGGCTGGCGGGCCGCCGGGGTGGACGATGGTGTGACGGGGACCCTCGTGCCCGGTGCCCCGGCCACCTACGCCGTGTGGGATGCCGGGGAACTGGTCGTGGCGGCGCCGGACTCGCGTGTGCAGCGCTGGTCGACGGATCCGCGTGCGGGCGTGCCGGGACTGCCCGACCTCAGCTCGGGCGCCAGGCTTCCGCGCTGCCTGCGCACCGTGCTCCGCGGCGAGACGATCTACGTCCGCCAGAGCGATGACGACGAGAGCCACGACCACTGAACCGTCCTTCGTGGACGGTTGCTGTCGCTCGTGGACGGTGGCGCGGTCCGGTGGACGACCGCGAACTCGCATGCGTGCCATTCCTGTTCGGGCTTCGCGGGTACGGTGGGAGTCGGGTGTCCATTGCGGACGGGACGTGGGGAACTGGTTCGATCCGGTGCTCATGTGATCGAGTATCCGCGTTCGAACGAGCGTTCGCCGTCGCTTGATGGAGTGAACTCCTGTGGCCGGCGCGAAGGCCGAGGTTTGGAGAAATGGTACCAACTTCGCGCTTCTGGTCGTAAACTGTTCACATGAGCAGCTCCGAGGGCGGTGGGGAGCGGCCGCCCGCCATCCGGGCGTCGGACGCCGAACGCGACCAGGTCGCGAAGCGGCTGACCGAGGCGGTGGGCGAGGGCCGGCTCGCGCTGGCCGAGTTCACCCAGCGGGTTGACGCGGCGTACGCGGCCGCGACGCGCGCCGAGCTCGAAGCCCTGACCGCAGACCTCCCGGCCGAGCGGGGCGACCAGGACCAGGGCGGGGAGCCGGAGCACAAGCGCCGGTGGAAGCTCGCCATCATGGGCGGCTCGGACTACGAGGGCCGCTGGCGGGTGCCGCGCCGGGTCGGGGTCTTCGCGCTGATGGGCGGCTCCAAGGTCGACCTGCGGGAGGCCGTGCTGCCCGGCGGGGAGGTCGAGATCACCCTGGTCTCCATCATGGGCGGCAGCGACGTCATCGTGCCGCGCGGCGTGCGCGTCGTCGTCGAAGCGACCGACTTCCTCGGGGGCAACAAGGTCAAGGTGGACGAGGACGCCGAGCTGCCCGACGCCCCGTTGGTGCGCATCCGCACCTACTCGTTCATGGGCGGAAACGACGTGCGCCACCCCAAGCTGAAGCTGAGCCGTCGCGACCGCTGAGCAACCGATCCTCCGGCCCGGTCAGCGGCTCGGCGTACATTTGTTGGGGCGCGCCGGCGGCGCGCCTGGCTTCTGATGTACGCACGTCCTGGTCGCCGACCGGGGCCCATGGCCGAGAAGGTTGATCAGGTGGCAGTCCCCACGCTGAGTCCGCAGCGTCGTGAGCGCCGTGGAGGCGGCAGCCCGGGTGGGCGGCTGCCGGGCCGTGCTGTGTGGGGACGGATGCTCCTGGCCGTGGCGGCGGGGTTCGCGCTGTACGCGGTCAGCCCACCGCACGACGTCTGGTGGCTGGCGCCGGTCGCGTTCGCGGGCTTCGCGCTGGTCGTGCTGGGCAGGCGGGCTCGGGCGGGCTTCGGTTACGGCCTGCTGTTCGGCTTCGCGTTCATGCTCCCGCTGCTGGGGTGGTTGCAGGACTTCCTGAGTGCCCAGTTCGGACCGTGGCCGTGGCTGGGCGTGGCGGCAGTCGAGGCACTGTTCTTCGGTCTCGCCGGGGCCGGGATGGCCCGGGTGAGCAGGCTCGCGGCCGCTCCGGTGTGGATGGCAGCGGTGTTCGTGGTCGCCGAGTCGCTGCGCTCGAGCGTGCCGTTCGGCGGGTTCCCCTGGGGGCGTCTGGCATTCACCCAGGCCACCGGAGCCCTGCTCCCGCTGGCGTCGCTGGGCGGCGCCGTATTCGTCACCTTCGCGGTCGCGCTTATAGGTGCGGCGGTCGCGCAGTTCGTCGCAAGGCTGCGCGAGCGCAGCGGTCTGGTGGCGCCGGTGGCCACGGCGCTCGTTCCTGTGCTCGCGGGGCTCGCGGCACTGCCGACGATCGGCACGGAGCCCGATGCGGGGACTGCGAGGGTCGCCGTCATCCAGGGCAACGCGCCCGACATCGGGCTCGACCTGCTCTACGAGGACGACGTCCTGCACGACAACCACATGCGTGCCGCGGACCGCTTCGCCGACGACGTCCGGGCCGGCCGGGTACCGCGTCCGGACCTCGTCGTGCTGCCCGAACAGGTCGGTTCGTGGGGGCCCGCGAAGTACGACCCCGAGCTGAGCAGGATCGCCGCCGAAATCGGCGTGCCGATGCTCGTCGGCGGCCTGGGAGTCGACGAGGACGGGCAGCTGCGCAACAAGATCGTGCAGTGGGACCCGGTGACCGGCCCGGGCGGCGAGTACCACAAGCAGCACCTGGTGCCCTTCGCCGAGACGATCCCGATGCGTCCGGTCGCCCGGCTGGTGAGCCCGTTCGTCGACCGCTTCGAGCGCGACATGGTGCCCGGCCGGCGACCCGGCGTGCTCGACGCAGGACCGGCCAGGGTGGGGCTGGGAATGTGCTACGACGTCGCCTACGACGACGTGTTCACCGGTGCCACCCGGGAAGGCGCGACGCTGCTGGCGGTGCCGACCAACAACGCCTGGTACGGCCACTCGGAGATGAGCTACCAGCAGCTGGCGATGTCGCGGTTGCGCGCGGTCGAGCACGGTCGCGCGGTCGTGGTGGCCGCGACCAGCGGCGTGAGCGCGATCGTGCGTCCCGACGGCACGGTCGCGCAGCAGACCGGGCAGTTCGTCGCGCAGAACGTCGTGGGCGAGGTGCCGCTGCGCTCGAGCGGCACACCGGCGACCTGGCTCGGCAACGCCCCGCTGTGGGTGTTGGTGGCCCTGGGGGTGGGAGCGCTCGCCTTCACCCTGCGGAGGCGTTCCCGGGACGTGTGAGGGCCATCGAAGCGCCCGAGAAGGTATTCGACGTACTGCCGACGTGACCCGGCGTCGGCAAGGAGGAATGGATGGCGAAGCGGCAAGACCCCCTCGACGGCCCGGCGGGGAGTCCAGGCTCGGCGGTGGTGGTGATCCCCACCTACAACGAGCGGGACAACCTGGGCCCCATCGTGGACCGGTTGCTGACCGCGCTGCCGCAGGTGCACGTGCTGGTCGTCGACGACGGCAGCCCGGACGGGACGGGCGAGGTCGCCGACCGGCTCGCCGCGGCCGACGAACGGGTGCACGTGATGCACCGGACTCAGAAGGCGGGTCTTGGCGCCGCCTACGTCGCAGGTTTCGAGTGGGCGCTGCAGCGTGACTACGAGGCCGTCATCGAGATGGACGCCGACGGTTCGCACTCCCCGGAGGAGCTGCCCCGGCTGTTCGCGGTGCTGGCCGCCGGCGCCGACGTGGTGATCGGTTCCCGCTACGTGCCGGGTGGGCGCGTGGTCAACTGGCCCTGGCACCGCGAGGCGCTGTCGCGGGGCGCGAACCTCTACTCCAAGCTCGCCCTGGGGCTCTCGATCAACGACATCACCGCCGGCTACCGCGTGTACCGCCGCGAGGTACTGGAGAAGCTCGACCTTCGCGGCGTGGAGTCGGCGGGCTATTGCTTCCAGGTGGACCTGACCTGGCGCGCGGTGAAGGCGGGCTGCACGGTGGTGGAGGCCCCGATCACCTTCATCGAGCGCGAGGTCGGCGAGTCGAAGATGAGCGGCTCGGTCGTGCGCGAGGCGTTGCTGCGCGTGACCGAGTGGGGAGTTCGCCGACGGGGCGGTCAGGCTCTGGACCTGCTGCGGCGGACCCTGCGCTGAACGCGGAAAAGCGCCTGGGCGCCCCGACGGGGCCCAGGCGCCGACAGTGCGGTGCTCTCGCTCAGGCGGAGTGGCTGCGGCGGCCGCGCAGCATCTCGAGCCGCTCGTTGAGCAGCTCCTCCAGTTCGGGGATGCTGCGCCGCTCGAGCAGCATGTCCCAGTGGGTGCGCGGCGGCTTGGCCTTCTTCTGCTCCGGCTCGCTGCCGTCGACGATCTTCGACTCGGTGCCGTGCAGACGGCACTCCCAGGTGGGCGGGATTTCGGCGTCGTCGGAGAACGGCACCTCGAACTCGTGGTCCTTGGTGCAGGCGTAGCGCACCGTCCGGCGCGGTGCGAGGTCGTGGTTACGGTCGGTCTCGTAGCTGACCGCTCCGAGCCGGCTGCCACGCAGAACGCGATCGGCCATGACGGTTCCTTTCACTTCGGCCCGGAGGGAGCCCGGGCGGTTGTGCTCACCGAGTGCAACGACGGCGGTCCCGTCATCTGTTCCCGGCGTAGGTCTTCTGGTCGCCGTCGGTGACGTTCTTCACCCGTCAACGAAGGCCGCACCCCTAGAGATGCAGTCGGTCCGCGTTCGTGACGCGTTATCCCCCTGACAATCTATAGGTGCGTTCGAACGGGTGATAGTGCCAGATGAAGAGTCACTCAAGCCACGCGAGGTGGGGGTCGGGGCGGGAGAGTGGGACGGAGATCACGACACCCGCCTGTGGCCTTGACGCGCAAATTGATAACGGAATGTAGCCGCATTGGATTCCAGCCTGTCACGACGCTGTGTACCGGCATATTCCGTTCCCGGGGCCACCCCGACTGACGCCGTCACTGGCTTGGAGCAATGCACTATCGATTCCATAGTGCGACCGAATGGTTACCGTAAGTACACAACGAAGTGCTCACAGCACGGCCGGCGGCCGGTTGCCGACCGCTTCGATCGCCCGCCGCACCGGAACCAGTGCGATCAGGACCAGGCCGATGGCGAAGAACACCACGAGCGAGATGATCGCCAGCCGGAACGACCCGGTCGCCTGCCCCACGCCGGCGAACAGCAGCGGGCCCAGCCACGAGGTCGAACGCTCGCCGACCTCGTAGAGCGAGAAGTACTCGGCCTCCTTGCCCTCCGGGACCATCTGGCTGAACAGCGAACGCGACAACGCGTTGGTGCCGCCGAGCACCAGGCCGATCCCGACCGCCAGGCCGTAGAACTGCAGCGCCTGTCCGGCCTGCACGAAGTACGCGGCGCCGAGCACCAGGACCCAGCACACCAGGCTCACCATGATCGTCTTCTTGGCCCCGAACCGGCGTGCCGCCCTGCCGTGCAGCACGCCGCCGACGAACGCGATGAACTGCACGATCAGCAGCGTGGTGATCAGCGAGTCCTGCGGGAGTTTCAGCTCCAGGCTCCCGTACTGCGCCGAGACGTTGGCCACTGTGGCGATGCCGTCGGTGTAGATCATGTAGGCGCCGAGGAAGCCGAGGGTGAGCGGGAAGTGCCGCGCCCCCTTCACTGTCGAGGCGAGCTGCTTGAAGCCGGCTGTGACCACTGAAGCACCACGCTCGGCGCCCTCCGGCCGGCGGTGCCGCCGCAGCGCCGCCAGCGGCAGCAGCGTGAACGCCGCCCACCAGACTCCGGAGGAGACGAACACCAGGCGCACCGCGGTCTCGGTGCTGAGCCCGATCGCGTCGTGGCCGAGGTAGAGCATCAGGTGCAGTCCGAGCGCGAGACCGCCACCCAGGTAGCCGAACGCCCATCCGCGCGAGGAGAGCTGGTCACGCTCGTCGGCGTCGGCGATCTCGGGCAGGAACGAGTAGTAGACGACGACCGACGCCCCGAAGCAGATGTTGGCGGCGATGAACATCGCAACGCCGAACTGCCAGTTGCTTCCTGCGACCAGCGAGAGCAGCGCGGTGGCCAGGGCGCCGCCGAAGGCGAACGTCGCGAGCATCGCGCGCTTGTTCTGGGTCCGGTCGGCGATCGCGCCGGTTATGGGCAGGACCAGCACCTGCACCACCGTCGCCACCGACAGGAGGTAGCCCCAGAGCGAGCCCGCCGGGAAGGACAGCCCCAGCAACGAGATGTCGCACCGCTGCAGGGCGTTGTCACCGGGGCAGGCGTTGACGCCGTTGCGCGCGATGTCGGCGCGGGCGGCCTCGGTGGCCACGGAAGTCAGGTACAGCGAGAGGAAGACCGTCGTCACCGAGGTCGGGAACACCGAGTTGGCCCAGTCGTACCAGCACCAACCGCGCTGTTCCCGGCGCCGTCGCGCGGCGTCCGGTGCGAGCTCGCTGCCCATCACGCTCATCCGTTCGGTCCCTCCAGCCCGTGCTCACCTGTTCGGGGGGTAACCGGACTGTACTGGCTCACTCAGAACGGAGAAGGATCACGCGCTGACATTGCGTATTTCCACTCAAGCGGGTCCGGAGTCGGAGAGCCGGTCCTCGACCTCCGCCGGGAACTGCCCCCGCACCCGCAACACGTCGCGCAGCACGTCCGGCCGGTCGGTGACCACGCCGTCCACGCCGATGTCGAGCAGCGCTCCCATGGTCGCCGCGTCGTCAACGGTCCAGGTGTGCACCTCGAAGCCCCACTTGTGCGCGGCGCGGACGAAACGCGAGTCCACCACGTGCACCCGGCCGTGGTGCGGCGGCACCTGGGCCGCGCAGCCGTTGATCCGCGGACGCATCGGCCAGCCGCCCCAGCGGGAGGCGACCCAGAGGAAAGTCGCGGCGCGCTGGCCCATCGAGGTCAGCAGCCGGTCGTCGGCGCCGCGACGCAGGGCGTCGAGCCGCCGGTCGTCGAACGCGGCCAGGCAGACCCGGTCCCACGCGTCGTGCGCGCGGATCGCGTCGATGACGGGCTGCACCGCGGAGTCGGCCTTGACGTCGATGTTGAAGAAGGTGTGCGGCAGCTCCTCCAGCACGTCGTCGAGCCTGCTCACCGGTTCACGTCCGCCGATCAGCGCTGACCCGACCGCCGACCACGGCAGGCGCCGGATCGCGCCGCGACCGTCGGTGGTGCGGTCCAACGTGGCGTCGTGGTGCACGACCACCACACCGTCGGCGGTGGCGTGCACGTCGGTCTCGATGTAGTGGAAGCCCTCCTCGGCGGCACGCTGGAACGCGCTGAGCGAGTTCTCCATGTCGTGCAGTTCCCCGACGTGCCATCCGCGGTGGGCGAAGGCCCGCGGCCATGGTCCTTGAAGGAAAGGGTGCGTCACGGCACCCACTGTGCCGGATCGGCGTGGCGGCACCGCGCTCGCGGGGGTGCCGGTTAGCGTTAGCGGCCGTGGAGCCCCTGCACGAGACCGCACGTCCGCGCGCGATCCGACACTGCGCCTGGTGCGGGCGGCGCATACCGGAGGCGGGCAGGCAAGGCCGTCCGAGGATGTACTGCGCCCAGTCGTGCAGGCAGCGCGCCTACGAGCGCCGGACCGCCGTGCAGCGCGGTGGCCTGCCGGAGGACGCGGTCGTGCTGTCGGCCGCGGAGCTGGCCAACCTGCAGGACCGCCTGTTCCAGCTGCGGTGCGCAGCCGAGGACGTCGTGACCGCGGCCGAGGACGGAGCCTCGGCGGAGGAACTGCGCAAGATGGCCGCGCAGGTCGTGGACGTGGCCGTTGAGCTGGAAAGACTCCGGTGAGAGTGGTCACGTCGTCGATTTGAGATCGAACCGAGCATTGTCACCTCCCGGTCCCGGGGTAAGGATGTACGCCCGAGCCCGTCCCCGACCGGCCTGAGGAATCGATGTCGTGCGCCTGAACCCTGCGGCCCGAGGACTGCGCCGCGCCGAACTGATCACCGCCGACCCGCTCGCCTCGATGACGTTCCACGAGGCACTGCTGGGTTGGGTGCCGATGCAGACCGAGACCGGGTTCGACTGCTGGATAGGCAACCGCAGGTGCGCGTCGGTGCGCGGCAGGAAGGCGGGGGAGGCGACCGAGGTCCGGGTCGTGTTCGCCGGGGGCCGTCACGACGGGTCGCTGACCGGCCCGGACGACGCGAGCGCGGGGATGACCAGAGGCCGTGCGCAGCACGGCCCCTGGGCTCCCGGACCGCGACTGGGCGAGCCGTGCTGGGTCGAGCTGTTCGCGGCCGAGGCCGAGCGCGCGGACGGGTTCTGGACCGAAACGTTGAACTGGACGGTCTCGGACGCGGTCTACGCCGTCGGTGGCCGCGCGGTCGCCGGACGGACCGGACACCAGGTCGACGGCCGGTGGGGCTGGCTGTGCTACTTCGCGGTCGACGACATCGACGTGGCGGGAAACCGGGTGCTCGAGCTCGGCGGCACCGTCGTCGACTGGGCGCGGCACCCGCTGCTCGGTGACACGGTCGTGTTCCGCGACCCGGTGGGCGTGGTGAGCGCCCTGGCCGGCGCCGGTGAGCGGTGGGGCGGTCAGCACTCGGGGGAGGAGAGCTCGCCGAGCACGCGGTGAGTGCGGTTCGCGCGCACCGACAGCCGCTGCTCCCGCGCGGTCACGTCGATGTAGGTCTGACTGGAGTTGATCGAGGCATGGCCGAGCAGCTTGGCGATCTCCGCGGCACTGGCCCCGTCCTCGGCCAGCCGGGTGGCGAAGGTGTGCCGCAACGCGTGGACCATCGCGCCACGCTGGACCCGGTCGGACATTCCAGCCGCGCGGAGAGACTGGCGCACCAGGTACTGCAGCCCACCGCGCCGCAACGGCTCCTCGCGATGGTCGACGAACAGCGGGTCCGATCCGGGCAGGCGTTCACCGAAACGCGCCCGGCGCGTCTCCAGGTAGTTCTGGATCACGGAATCGAGGGCGTCCTCGATCGGGATGGAGCGGTTCTTGCCGCCCTTGCCGCGCACGTGGAGCCTGCGGTCGCCCGCGCGACCGGCCAGCGATCCCACCTTCAGGTCGAGCAGTTCCGCTGAGCGCACACCCGTGCACAGCAGCGTGGCGAGCACCGCGAGATCGCGTTCCGGCCAGGGGTTGCGGGCGCGACGCACGCCCGCCGACACCGTGCGCAGCAGGCGTTCGGGCGTGTCTTCGCCTTGCAGCGGCTTCGGAGTGGCCGGCGCGGTACGGGGCTTGGGGATCACCTGCATCGGGTTGCCGCCCACGACGCCCTCCACGACCAGGAAGCCGAAGAAGCCGTTCCACGTCGACCACGTGCGGGTGACCGACGACGCCGAGCGCGCCGCGGCGTGCCGGGCGAAGGCCGAACGCAGCACCGACGTCGTCAGCTCGTCGACCGGCAGCTCGGCGGTGCCGCGGCCGGTGAGCTCGGCCAGCTCACCGGCCACGGCCGTCAGGTCGAGGCGGTAGGCACGCAGGGAGTTCGCGGCGAGCTTCCTGGCCTGCAGGTGCTCCAGGTACACCTCGATCCAGTGCGCAAGCGACGCGTCTTCCTGCCGTGGCACAGCCGCACCTCCCGTTGATCAACTCCGCGGGCCGATCGAACCAGACGGCCCCGACAGATCGAACGGGCGACCGGCGTGCGCGCCGAGCCGCGAGCCGCTCAGGAGTTGCGGATGAAGCGGTCCAGCACACGGGTGCCGAAGCGCAGCGACTCCACCGGCACGCGCTCGTCCACACCGTGGAACAGCGCGGCGAAGTCGAGGTCGGCGGGCAGCTTCAGCGGGACGAAGCCGAAGCAGTTCATGCCGAGCCTGCTGAACGACTTGGCGTCGGTGCCACCGGACATCATGTACGGCAGCGTCCGCGCGCCCGGGTCCTCGGCGATCAGCGCGGCGGTCATGTTGTTGACGATGCGGCCTTCGAACTTCGTCTCGACCGGCGGCAGCCCCACCCACTCGCGCTCCACGTCCGGACCGAGCAGTTCGGCGAGCTCGCGGTCGAAGGCCTCCTCGCGGCCCGGCAGGATCCGGCAGTCCACGGCGGCCTCGGCCACCGAGGGGATCACGTTGTGCTTGTAACCCGCGGTGAGCATCGTCGGGTTCGCGGTGTCGCGCAGCGTGGCACCCACGATCCGGGAGAGGTTGCCGAGCTTGGCGACCGAACCGTCGATGTCGTCGTCGGGGAAGTCCCAGCCGGTCAGCTCGGTGACGCCGTCGAGGAACTCGCGGACCGAGTCGGTGAGCACCAGCGGGAACCGGTGCTGGCCGAGCTTGGAGACGGCGGTGGAAAGCTTGGTAACCGCGTTGTCGTCGTGGACCATCGAGCCGTGGCCGGCGCGGGCGCGCACCCGCAGCTTCAGCCACCGGATGCCCTTCTCGGCGGTCTGGACCAGATAGGTGCGCACGCCGTCCTTGAGCGTGACGGAGAAGCCGCCGACCTCGCTGATCGCCTCGGTGCAGCCCTCGAACAGCTCCGGGCGGTGGTCGGCCAGCCACTGCGCGCCGTGGAAGCTGCCGGCCTCCTCGTCGGCGAGGAACGCGAAGACGATGTCGCGAGGCGGAGTGATCCCGTCCCGTTTGAGCCTGCGGGCCACCGCCAGGCTCATGGCGAGCATGTCCTTCATGTCGACCGCGCCGCGGCCCCACACGTAGCCGTCCTGCACCGCGCCCGAGAACGGGTGCACCGACCACTCCGCGGGGTCGGCGGGCACGACGTCGAGGTGGCCGTGCACGAGCAGCCCACCGCGGCCGCTGTCGGCGCCGGGGAGCCGGGCGATGACGTTGCCCCGGCCGGGGTGGTCGCCCGACTCGACGTAGGTCGTCTCGTAGCCGACCTCGCTGAGCTTGGCCGCCACGTACTCGGCGGCGGCGCGCTCACCGACCAGCGTGGCGGGGTCTCCGGTGTTGGTCGTGTCGATGCGGATGAGATCGCTGGCGAGGCTGACGACCTCGTCCTCGGCCTGCCTGAGCCCTGGGTCGTCGCCGCTGCCGGAAGTGGGATCGATGTGCTCACTCACCAGGCTTTTCTACCACCCGGGTGGCGCAGAGGGGGGTGGGTTGGGAGGCCGCTGAGCGATCGGCTAATCTTATGTACACAACACAGCGGGGCCGCCCGGAAGTGAAGGGCGGGCCCGAGGCGTCCGAGTGGCGGAATGGCAGACGCGCTAGCTTGAGGTGCTAGTGCCCTATTAATGGGCGTGGGGGTTCAAGTCCCCCCTCGGACACTCAATTACCCCACGGGGCTTCGGAGCGCGCTCCCGCGCGTTCGCTCTGTGAAGGTCAGCGACAGCTGAGTTCCATGGCCGGGTTCCATTGGCGTGGCGGTATCGATGGTCCAGACCGGGCCGCTGTACTTGATCACTTGGTCGTGTGATCGAAGATGGTCAGCCAGGGTGGTGGGCTCTGCGGCAGGGTTCGCGAGTCGGTTTCGGAGACCTTCGAGTAGGTGGTCTTCTCGGACGTAGACGTTCTTCGGGGCTCCTGGTGGGCGGGTGCGTGCGCTGGTGTGACCGTGGCGGCAGCGGTAGCCGGCTCGGTGGTGGGCCCAGTGTGAGTACATTCGTCGCTGACATACTCCGCAGATCACCAGCCCGGCCAGCAGGTAGGTTCTGGTGCTGCCGTCGTGAGTCTTGCGAGCCGCTCGTGTGCCCTGTACCGCGACGAACGTCGTATCGTCGACGAGCGCGGGATGGGCGTTGGGCTTCGATACCGCCCAGCCGTCAACGTCGGTCCACGGGACGGCGCCGAGATCATCCGCCGTGTGGGTGCGGTCTGCGTTGGTGATGGTGCTGTGGCGGTTCCATACCTGTCGTCCGGTGTAGCGGGGGTTTTCGAGGATGCCCACCACTGTTCGCACGATCCATGCCGTCCCCGGTCGGTGTGGGTTCCGTGCACGGTCGGCGCCTGCGGGGCAGGGCACGCCACGTTCGTTCAGTTCTCGCGCGATGCTGGCCACGCTGCGTTTGCTGGCCCGCTGCTGGAAGATCCACCGTACCCAGGGTGCTGTGGCGGGGTCGGGTTCCAGCCGGTGCATCCGGCGGCCCCACCGGGCATGCGCGGGGTTGGGGTGGACGCCGGCATCGAGCAGCCGATACCCGTATGGTGGTCGCCCGCCCAGAAACCGGCCCTGGCCGCGGGTTTGTGCCTGCATCGCCGATATGACGCGGTGTCGTGCCCGGATCACTTCCCGTTGCGACTGTGCTCCCAGCATCAGCATCAACGCTTGATGCGCCGGATCGTCCAGGTCCACGGGACCACCCGCTTCCGGTAGCCACAGCTGCACCCCATGCTCCCGCAGAGCGGTCACCACGGTGTGGAACTGAGTGCCGTAGAAGGCACGCTCGTATTCGCCGATCACCACGGCATCGAAACCGCGGTCAGGACTTGAGGCGTCCTCCAGCAGGGCTGCGGCGGAAGGGCGTTCGGGCCAGGGCAGTCGGCGGGAGCAGCCCTGGTCGAAGTACTCGGCCACGATCACACCGCGCCCTTCGATCGTCTCCGTGGCGACGTCGCGCTGCCATCGCGACGAGGTCTCGCGGTCTTGGAACTCTGTGGTCGACATCCGGCCGTAGAACGCGAACCGCAACCCCGGCGGTTGGCATCCAGCCCCTCCCCGTCGTGGTCTACGACGACGTCGTGCGACCGCACGTCTGATCAGGTCTTGGTCGTCGAGCCCGGCCACACTGCACCTCACATCGGAGATCGTGACGTTGTCGGAATTGGAACGCAGGCGCTCGGGCTCTATGACGCCGCGCCAATTAGACGCAACCCGAATGGCCGTATGAACGACGGGCGAGCACGTCGGGGTGTCTGATGTGAGGTCTGAGTTAAGGGTGATGTGGTCACCGTAGGCCGGCCCATCGCGGCGAACACGTCACTCCTCGATCTCCGCTCCTTTGCCGGGCCCGACACGCTTTCCGTGTCCTGTGACGCTAGCTATATCCGTGCTGGCGACTGGTCGCCGGGCTGGCGCAGCGTGAGCTGGGACGGGCAGCCGTAGAGCGGCACATCGACTTGAGGGCCGATCATGCCGCGCCGCCGGTGCTCACTGTGATGATGTCGCCGCGTCTGGCTGATACCTCAGTCCTCAGGTGGTCGCAACTCAAGCGATCGGTGTCCCGATCCTTCCGCACGATGCCCTCCAACTTGCGCCGCCACCACCCGCGGTTGCTCCTCGGCAGGTTGGCGTGTTCCGGCACGAGTGCCAGTAGCAGCCATCCACCAAGATCGCCTGAATCTCAACGCTCTGTCGCACGAGCCGGGCCGCACCACATCACCGTGGGCCAACCGAGATCGTCAACCCCGCGTCACTCGTTGCGCGGAAGCGCGCGTGTGATCGAAAACGTAGCGTTGTACGTCGGTGTCGATCACGGAGTACCGAGTTCAGTCCGCGTAGTGGGCCCATAGGGGGAATGGTGTTGAAGTCGGCAGAAGAGGTGCTGGGGGATCTCGCGCAACGCTCGAACGTCTCCCTCCACTCGGATTCCGGGCTGGTTGGCGCCGTGGCCACCGCCGCAGCAGAGGACGATGAGGAGCGTGCGAAGAAGCAGGCTGAGGAGAAAGGCACGAAGGACGAGGACGGCGTCCTGCGGCGGAAGCCCGAACTCCAGCCCATACCCGTGCGAGGAGACGGGTCCGTTCAGTTGACGTCGTGGGACGTGCTGCATGTGCTTGGCCGGGCCATTGCGCTGTCGAGACGAGGCGCCGCGCGTGGACTCGCTGAGCACTGGGGCGCGCTGAAGTACAGCCAGGCGCTGACCGGCGATACCGGTTCCTTCATGAAGCTGTCCGCTGAGGGCAAGGTGACGGCGGACTACTACAAGGTCATCCAGTCGAGCGAGCTAGGCGTTGGTTTCGCCCTGGCGTTGGCGCGGCGGGTTCTTGCGCAGCGCCATCCGGACCGCGTCGTCTCGATCGTGCCCGCGGACACGGCGTTGCGCGCCGGCTGGGCTCTGACCAGCAGAGAGAAGGGACCACGGCAGAACTATCGGTACCGCCCGCAGTTCTTTGCCGAGTTGTGGAGGCCGGGAGCGCCTTCGCTGGTGCTCCCGATCGCCTGCAAGGGCAACCACAGCAACGCCGCGTACTCCCACGGCCAACTCGCCTCCGCATCGGCTCACGTGGAGGCGGTGCACATCGGGCCCTGGAACGAGACCCCGGCGCTGGTCTTCAGCACCGAGCTGCCCCTGGAGGGCCATGTCGCCGTGCACGCCCTCTGCGCCGGGGGAAGTGGCGGCTGGTTGGGCAGGGACCACGCCAAGGGTGGTGGTCTGGACGTCAAGCTCAGGGACGAGAACCACTTCCCCCAAATCCAGCTGCCCGCCAACGGTGACGAGGCCCCTGTTTCGGTTCCCGGTTTCCACGTCACGCGGGAGCGGTACGAGTGGTTCGGGCAGGTGCTCGCGCGCACGGCCGCCGCTGGGCTGACGGCCTTCGCCGGCAACGGCCTCGAGGCCACCGCCCAGTATTTGACCGAGCGCCAAGGGCGGAAGCACTTCACCGGCTTCGCGCACGCGGCCACCGGTAGCGTGCAGGATGCGGACCACACTCTCCTCGGCATTCGTTTCATCGGCACCGACCACGTCTTCCGGCTGAACGGGACCCGCGTTGAGGCCTTCTCCGGCGTAGCGAAGGACCTGCTCCACCTTTTGGCTGAAGGACGAGTGGAGCAGTCCCGCCGCGAGATCTACGAGCGCCGCTCCGCTTGGCCCAGCAAGTCCTGGGACGACTTGTGGGACGGCCCGGTGTCGGTGCACCCGGATGGAACCGTGCTCGCCATGCGCCTGCTCCCCTGACGGGACGATTCGATCTGCAGCACCTCGTCGTTCGGGACGTTCTCCGCGACACGGCCGCAAATGGCGCTGGTCCCGTCGGCTGGTTTGGCAACTACCTCGCGAGTGCCGCCTGGACACATCGCGACCGGACGGTCGCGCCCCAAGCACCTGCCGAACTCGCGTTGTGCGCGCTTGATCACTCAGCGAACCAGCTTCAGGTACCGGTTACGCGGCCTGGTGGCCAAGAGCTTTGAGGATATCGGCTGCCCACACCAGCGTGTACGGCAGGACATGGCCGCCGCCCTCGCTCAGTCGAGGTACCGCCCCGATGAATGCAGGAACACTCATCCACCAGTTCGATTCGGATGCGCCTTTTGTGGTGCGCTCGGTTCTGCGGCTACTCCATACGGGCGGCAGCGTGATCAACTTGGACCGCGGGCAGGTCCGATCGTTCTACCCTTTCGATCGATCTTGGACGGTGGAGCGATCGAGAGGACGACATGGCAGAAGGCGCGCGGACCTACCGGCTCGAGGTTCTCGCCGGTGGTGACCCGTTGAGGGAGGAGCGGTGGACGCGGTCGTTGCGCGACGACCTCGTGCAGGTTGACGGGATCGCGGTCGACTTCGTCAGAGACGCTCCCAGCGCACCTGGGAGCAAGGGCGGTGCGCTCGCCGATCTCGCTTTGGCTGTGGCCGCTGTGGCGTCTTCGAAGCCCCTTGCCGGTGTCTTGACCACCGCCATTAACGAATGGTGCAGCAGGGAGCGGCACCGCAAGGTCCGCATCACCCGGGGCGACGCCGAGTTGGAGATCACCGGCAACCCCACCGCCGACCAGCAGCAGCTCGTGCGGGAGTTCATGGAGAAGTTCGAGGACGACGCGTGAACCGACGCGTGCTGCGACGACGCGCACTGCTCATCCACACCGAGACCTACCAGGATGACCGCTACCCAGCGCTGCCGTCGACGCGAGCCGACACCTGGCAGCTCAGGCAGGTCCTCGAGCACCGCAACATCGGAGCCTTCGAGGCCGTCCGCGTGGTCGGCGACCTCACCGCGGACGACATGCACGCCGAAGTTTCGGAGTTCCTCGAGAGCTGCGAGCAGGACGAGCTGGCACTCCTCTACCTGAGCGGCCACGGTGCGCGGACGCTCGAGACGACTGGCGAGTTCTACTTCGTCGCTGCAGACACTGACTACGATCGGCTGGCCGAGACCGGGGTCAGCGCGGGGTTCGTCAACGAGCGGCTCGAGGAATGCTGGGCTCCGCAGAAGGTCGCGATGCTGGACTGCTGCCTCAGCGGCGGTTTCACATTGGGCTTCCGGACCACCGCGCGGGGCACCGCCAAGTCCGCGACGGCGTCTCCCCTGAACAGCCGCGGTGTCTACGTGTTGAGCTCATCCGGGCCACTGGAGGAGTCGTTCTCCGGTGCGAACACACCAGAGGGGCCAGCCCCATCGGTGTTCACCGGAGCAGTGGTCGAGGCGCTGCGGACCGGCAAGGCGGCCAAAGACGGCTCCGGGAACGTATCCGTGGACGACCTCGTCGATCATGTCACCCGGCAGTTGCGCGGTCGGGGCGGGCAGATACCCACCAGGTCGTCGCTGGGGGTCAACGACCGCATCGTGATCGCTTCGTGCCCGGTCGGTGAGGCACCGGTGCTCGCTCCTTCGGCACAGGCGCCGCAGTCGAAACCCCCCACCGGGCCGACTGCTGAGGGCGGCGCCGTCCGGGCTGCCAAGCGCTCGGCCACGTGGAAGGAACTGATCGAGTACTACCGCGCGTGCGTGCTCGATGAATCCTCGGAGATGCCGTACTTGCCTGTGGCCGATCGTGGCCGCAGCTACGCCTGCCTCACCGGCGCTGAGCAGCTCATCTCCGGCGACCTCGATGAGCACGGCACCGCCGAGATTCCCGATGAAGCGGCCGAATTCCTCGAGAGCGTCGACGAGCAGGATGAGCTTTGGGCGGGCTATCCGGCCGTCGTGCTCAACCGGCCGCGCAACGGGAAACCTTGGGCGTCGCCTCGGTTCGCACCGCTACTGATGCGCCGCGTCGAAGTCACTGGAGATGAAGAGGGCGCGGCCCCCCGGTTCCGCCCGTACGGGCCGGTGGTGCCACATCCCGGACTGGCCGAGGACCATCTCGGTTCGGAACAGGCCAGCCACCTCATCGAGACCTACCAGCCGACGTGGCACGCAGGCCAGCACAGCCTCCTGGCCACCGACTCGCGCAACCTGCTCCGGCACGATTTCGAGCTGCCCTGCGTGCAGGAGCTCCGCCCGGACTTCCTTGACGAACGCATCGACACGAACTCACCGGGCGACGGTGCCCGCAACGCCGCAGTCCTCATCCGCGTTCCCCGCACCGGTGGCGCGAGCACGAACTTGCTCAAGGACCTCCAACACATCGCCGACAACCATCACAAGATCGCGGACACCGCGATGGGATGCCTGCTGTCCAGCGCGAACGACGAACGAGCAGTCGAACCCAGCACCGCGATCACCCCACTGCCGGCGAACGAAGCGCAACTGGCCGTGCTCCGTACAGCAATGTCCCAGCGGCTGACAGTAGCCACGGGACCGCCCGGAACGGGCAAGAGCCAGCTCGTGGCCAACGCCGTCGCTACAGCAGTGGCCAACCAGCAGTCGGTGCTCGTCGCCTCCACCAACAACCAAGCTGTGGACGAAGTCTGGCGGCGCTGCGATCGGCTCCTCGGGGACAGCGTGGTGCGCACCGGTTCGTCCTCCGGCGAGGAGGACTACCGGCAGCACGAAGCCGACGCCCTCCAACGCCTGCTGAGGACGAAACCGCCGCACATCAACCTCGCCACAACCCTCGCCAAACACGCGACGAGCAACAAGCAACATGATCGCGTCTATCAAGACCTCGCCCGCAAGGCAGAGGTGGAGAAGCAACTGCTCGTTGCCGCGACCGACAGGGAACGGCACGCAGGACACCTCGGCCACACCACAGGTGAGCTCGCGGATCGCCTCAGTTTTCAGCCGGAGGTGTGGGAAGGCCGGGCCCGACGACTCAGCAACGCATGGTTCCTCGGTGCGTGGCGCCGTGGGCGACTGCTGCGCAAGCTCAGGATCGATTCCGCGCAGGACACCCGGACGGTGTGCCAGCACGTGGCCGAATTCGCCGCGGCGGAGACCCGGTGGCGTCGACTTCGGGACGAAGCGAGTGCCACGCTTGCCGACGACGATCTCGCTGCTTCCCTCAACGCCGTCGACGCGGCCGTCCAGGAAGCGTCCCTCGCGGTGTGGCAGGCGGCCCATGCCAGCGGGGTCGGTGGGGGCACGGCCGCTATCCGCGCCCTCGTGCAGGCGACCGCCGGCAACTCATCTGACTGGGCAGCCCTGCGCGCCGTCCTGCCCCACGTGCGTAGTTGGGCGACGACGAGCCTGTCTGCCCGGCGGTTCCCGACTCATCCGGGGCTGTTCGACCTCGTGATCATCGACGAGGCCAGCCAGTGTTCGATCCCTCAGGTACTGCCGCTGCTGTTCCGAGCACGACGTGCACTGATCATCGGCGACGTCATGCAGCTCGCTCACATCACCACGATCCCCGCGGAACGCGAGGCGCTCATCCGACGCCGCACCGGTGTCAGCTCGACATTCCTGGAAAAGCACAAGCTGTCCTTTCGCCGGCACTCCGCGTTCCACGCCGCCGAGAACTCTTGCGGCGGCAGCCTTCTGCTCGACGAGCACTACCGGTGCCACCCCGACATCGCCGCGGTGTCAAACGAACTTTTCTACGGCGATGCGCTGACCGTGCTCACTGATGTCCGCGGTCGCCCGGCGGTGAACAGGCCGGCCGTGGCTTGGTCCCACGCCGCGGGACGGCCTCAGCGCGCGCCGTCGGGCACCTCGTGGATCAACCACGAGGAGGTCCGCGCCGTAGCGAAGTGCGTCGACTTCCTCCTGACGCACTTACCTGCGAAAGCGACGATCGGTGTCGTGACACCGTTCAAGTCCCAGCAGGCCCTGCTTTCCCGCCAGTTGCGGAATGACGACAGGGTCCGTGTCGGCACCGTGCACACCTTCCAAGGCGGCGAACGCGACGCCGTGGTCTTCTCGCTCGTCGCCGGCGAAGCAATGTCCCCGGGCGCGATCAGCTGGGTGAACCGCCAGCTCAACCTCTGGAACGTCGCCATCACCCGGGCCAGATCACACCTGATCGTGGTCGGGGACAAGGAGTTCTGGCGTCACCGCGGCGGTACCGGTGGAGAACTCGTGCGCGCGGCAGAAGAGGCTGCGGCCAGCGAACGCGGTGCGACCAAGGCACCCGACGCACACGTGCAGCGGCTCTACGACCTCGCCTCGGTAGCTCCAGACACTGAGGCCGAACTGGGAGCCAGCCTCAACGGATATCCCCTCGACGCACTGCTCAAGTACAGCGACGGGACCTCCCGACCGGTGCTGCTCGACCGGAGCAACGGCGAGGATTCGGCACCTGCACGCCACCTCCGCTTGATGCTGCGCCGACGCGACCTGCTGACCCCACCCGACGATGGACCACCCGCCGTCCGCCTACCCGCCTGGATCCTCTACGACCAGCACGCCGCGCTCGCCGAACTCGGGCTCACCAAAGCTGACGTGCCCGAAAGAATGTGAGCCTGGCTGGTTGAATAGTCAAACCGACGATGTCGGTGGTCAAAGCCGCAGTCGCCCGGATGCATGAACCCCGCAGCCACGGATCCGCTGGGAAGCTCGCGACGACCTACACGACCGCTTCCTGCAATTCGCCCCTGCATGATCCTCGCCGCCAAACTTCCGGACACGCACTTTGAAACGGCCCCTTAGCCACTCGGTAGTGGCGTGAGAGGCGGCGGCGGAGATCAGGTCCCATTCGGGAGACACCCGCGTGGAGCACGGCCCACCTCGACGGGCGGCATTATCCCAACTTTTGCGGGAGCTTAATAGGGCCATTCGGGCGACAAGCAAGATGTTCTTCTGGAGTAGTCAAGGCCCTCCTCGGGCTCTGAGAACGTCCACTATTGTGTTGTGAAACGAGACACGGTTGGGATGGTGACGCGCGTGGGGCTTCGGGTCCATGAGTTGGCCAAATCTCTGAGCATGTCCTCTCATCGCGTCCTAGCGCGCTTGAGCGAGCTCGGCGTTCCGGCCCGCAGTCCCTCCAGTCTTGTCGATAGCGCGACAGCGACACGCGTCAAGGAGTCATTCGGCCAGTATGACGTCGCGACCGAGGCCGGTGCTACCACTCCGCGCCAGTCGACCTGGAACGCCGGAGCGGTTAAACCATCAACGCACCCCGACACCTTGCGGAATCTCCAGCGGCTCAAAGAGGCGTTTCCTGTAGTCGAGGATCATCAGGTGATTCTCGCTCGTTTCGGATCGCAATTCCTCTACTCGGTAACGGGCCGGGTGCCCAAGTTTGATGACTGCGGGTTCGCCCTGGTGCGGTTCAGCCAGGCCATCGAGAACGCATTCGGGCTCACCAGAGAGGTGTTCTTTTTCTACAGTCCGCACAAAGACCTGCAGATTAGGACATTCCGTGCAGCGAAGAATGCCCTGATTGGACTGCAGCGGGAAGTGACTCCCGATATGATGTTCCTTTGGGCGCCCGACAAGCGCCTTCGAGAGAAGCTGGACGACTGGTCATCTGGCAACTTCTTGGCCATTCCGCTCGAGCTATCCGATGACGGCGATCCGATCGCCTTTATCAAGCTCCTACGCGACTATGTCTTTAAGCGCGATTTGTTCTACGAAACGACGCCCGTGCGAGGCGATAGGTTCTTCGGCAGACGCCAGCTTCTCCAGAGCCTCCGTGACGACATCCGCAATCAGCGGGTCGCCGGATTGTTCGGGCTAAGAAAGGCGGGGAAGACAAGCGTGCTCTCGGAGTTGGCGCAGAATCTCTCCGGCCCCGAAACGATTTTTATCCTACGTGACTTGGAAAGCCTTCCATCGCCTCCAGACGATCCGGTACCCATTCTTCTGCAGGACCTGATCGACGATCTCCGCGGCGAGCTTCGGCAGCGTGAGCTAAGCACTCAGGACTTGAGCAGGCTCGCGGGACACGCGGGCATCTCAGATTTTAAGCGCGCGTTTCAGGCGACCCTGCGCAAACTGGCTCGCAGTGACATCAAGGTCGTGCTCATGCTTGACGAGATCGAGTATCTGACGCCGTCGGACCGAATCGACGTCAGCGAGGGCGACATGACCTCGGTCGCCCAGCTTCTCGGGACCTTGCGCAGCCTCGTGCAGGAGAATTATAACTTCACCTTCCTCCTGTCAGGGTTGACCAGCGCGATCATCGAGAGCGGTCGACTCTACGGTCGGCCAAATCCGCTGTTCTCCTGGGCAAAGGCGAACTTCCTCGCTCCATTCGAACGGCACGAAGCCGATGACCTTGCCCGGTCCGTGGGGCAGAAGATGGGCATCACGATCCAAGAAGGTGCCCTGGAGGCATTGTTTGACGCAACGGGAGGGCATGCTTTTCTGTACCGGCACCTGGCCTCCTCCGTGGTCAACGAGTTGCCTGTCGACACGTTCCATCGTGAGATCAAAAAGCCGCTGGTTCTGAGGACTATCAACACCTGGCGCCGCCAGGTTGCAGGAAACATGCGCGAAATGCTCGATCACGTCAGAAGGTACTATCCCGACGAGTCCTACCTCCTCCAAATCCTCATGGAAGAGCCTGAGTCCTTCGCTGTCGTCGCCGACGATGTTCCCCTCGCGCTTGGTCATCTGATCAGCCTCGGCCTCGTTCAGGAGGTCGACAACTCCTACGAACTCACACCGGTACTGCAACTACTATGACGGACATCATTCTCGCGAGCGCTCGGGACCGGGCTGCGGAGATCCGCACCCGGATGAAGCGCTACAAGCTAGTTTTCATCCAGTGCGGTGCCACGTTCGACGTTCTCCGAAAACCTCTGCTCGACGCCCTGGGCGGAACTGTGCTCGACGCTGCGGACTTCGCGGGAACTTCGAGTCCCGTCGACCTTCCCCCGGGTCCAGTTGTCCTGGACGGCATGGAGGCATTCGCGCGTGACGGCAAAGTCGGCAGTGTCACGCTCGGAGCGCTCCGTGCGAAGGTCAATAAGCTTCGAGACAACGACGCGGATATCTGCCTGGTTTCCCGCACGCCGAAGATCTCTTTTGCTCCGGTCGCGGGTAGCAGTCTGCTTGACGATTCGTCCTGGCATTGCCTTCCATTGCTAGAGCCGCACGAACGCCTCGAAGAGCTACGTCGTACTCCGGCGTCATCGCTTCCGTCGGTCGGGCTTGGTCATCAAGCCGACTTAAACCTTCTCCTGCGAACGGCACTGGAAGAACTCGGCGTCAACGTCCTCACTGACCTAGATTTTGCCGTATTCGAAGCAAGGCACGGCGCCAACTTCATCACCGAAGTCGAGCCTGGTGTCGCGGAGGCGCTGCGTGGCGCAGGCCTTGCCCACATCATCGACGACGCCCTGCGGTTTAACTCGCCAGGGCCGTTCTGGCAGTTCGAGAATGCCATAGCGGATGTCATCGCCACGATCGTCGGACCTCAGGCCGATCTCCCCGCAGTCTCTGAGGGACTATGGCAAATTGAACGCACGATCCGGAAGTTGCTGCGCGAAGCCGCCATTCGGGAGGCGGGTGGAAAATGGCGCAAAAATCTCTTCAATGAGACTATCGCCAAGCACGTGCTCGAACGAGCGCGAAACGACGTTAACGTGACTGCGGCGAGTATCTCCGAGCTCCGAGATCCTATCGAGTGGCTGTCTCTCGGCGAACTGCTCGATGTCGTCGAGTCTCCGAAGTTCAACGGCCTGTCGTGGGACGGGGTCCTATGGCGGCGCTTTAGACAGGAGGTTATGCCGATACGCAACAGAATCTCCCACATGCGCCTGCTCAAGAAGCGTGACCGAACGACCGTACGGATGTGGGTTAACCGCATCACTACAACACTGAGATAAGGGCCTAGTGCGACCGCTCACGGGCGAGGTCCTCCGTCGTCGTGCGGCAGCGCGTCAGCCTCGATGCTCTGACCCAGCCAGAACGTCGCCGTACTTTCCTGCATGGTTTCCTTCCTTGGTGTCGATAGGGTATTTGGGCTCCGAGAGGGACGCGCCGTCATCTTCCGCGACGCCGACTAGGTTGTTACGGCCGACGAGATCGACTACCTGCCGATGAGCCTCCGACTGCTCGCGCCGAGGAGATCGTTGGCTTGCGCCACACCGAACGCTGGATGCCGACCTTGACCGACGCCGCCCGTGTCCAGCAAGACGTAAGGGGAAGCATGGCCGCAGGGACGTGATCGTCGTTAGCCTCGCTACGAGAATCGATGTGCCGGCAGTTACTGACTGCGGAAACGATCCGCGGGTTCGGGATAACTCTATGGCGCTCTGCCAAAAAATGAGCCTTGTACCTTGTGCGGTCGCGTTTGCGGTTGGTGTTGCTAAGGCCAGCGTGGTGTCATAGGTGAATGTAGCCGTGTTGGGTGGGGTAGGCGTATGGGTCGACTCCGGCCTCGGACACAGACTTTATGCCTACGATGTGGTGGTCAGGCCTAGCCTGGACCACCACTTTTTGTTCGTCAGGGTGATACGTCAGGTGTAGGCCCAGGGCCTGGTAGAGGCATGTCTTGTCGCTGCCGTCGGCGTTGCGCAGCGCGGTACGGATGCCGCCGATGTTGTCGATCACGGTTCGGATGTCGTCGCGGGTCCAGCGGTGGTTGCGCTTGGCCTGGTTGAGAACCCGTTCGGCGCTTTGCTTGGTGGCGTGGATCTCGGCTGTCCAGGTGGCGATGATGGCGGGGTCTGTTCCGGCTTCGAGTGCTGCGCGGTAGCGCTGGAGTCTGGCGTTGCAGTCGGCGAGCGTCTGCTCGGCTTTGATGATGCTGGGGTCGACGCTCGTGGTCTGCGCGTCGGTCAGGGCAGTGAGTGTGGCTTCAACTCGGTCGGGTCGGAAGGCGGTCTGGATCCAGCCGTCGAGTGGATCGATGAGCAGGTGCTCGCGTAGGTAGACGTTGTTGGGGTGCTGCACCTTGTTCGCCAGCGCGTATTCCTGCGGGTAGCGGCAGCGGTAGTGCGGCAGGTCTCTGATCCAGTTGCCCTGCATCCGGCGTTCGCACAGGCCGCAGTAGAGCAGCCCCCGCAGCAGGTAGCGCCTCGACGATGGTCGCGGGGCCCGTTGGGTGTGGGTGGTGGCGCGGCGAGCGTGCATTCTGGTTTGGGCGTGGTCGAAGTCCTCAGGTGGGACAAGGGCTTCGTGGACCGTGCTGTCGGACCAGATCCACTGGGAGGGATCGTTCCATCGCAGCTTGGTCTGGTGGCCGAGCGCGACGTCTTCGACGTCGATGAGGCCTTCGTGCTTGTTGCTTGTTCCACACCTGGCGGCCGGTGTACCGGGGGTTGGTCAGGATGGTTCGGATGGCGCCCTTGGACCAGGCCACGCCGCTTCGGTGCGAGTTGCGTTTGCGGTCATGAGCACTGGGGCAGGCGATGTTGTCGCGGGTGAGTCCCTCAGCGATCGCGTAAAGCCCGGCGCCCGACAGGTACTCGCGGAAGATTCTCTGGACGACCGGTGCGGTTTCCGGGTCGGGTTCCAGTCGGTGGAGACGTTTTCCGTCGGCAGCCTTCGCCGGGTTGGGGTGGGGGCCGGCGTCGGCGAGGCGGTAGCCGTAGGGCGGGCGGCCGCCCAGGTAACGACCTTCGATCTGGGTTTGTGACTGCATCGCTGTGCGTACGCGGATTTTGATGCGGTTGCGCTCGCCCTTGGACATCCCGCCGAAGACACCCATGATCAGGTCGTGGGCTTCACTCGTGGGGTCGATCGGGCCACCGACTTCAGGAACCCAGAGTCCGACTCCGTAGTGGTTAAAGACCGGGAATGTGAGCCCGTATTGGTTGTCGTAGAAGGCGCGTTGGGGTTCGCCGATGACAACGGCGTCGAATCCACGCATTGGGTCCGCGAGCGCAGCCAGAAGCCGAGACGCTTCGGGACGTCGCTTCCACGGCAACGCGCGTGTGTGGCCGACGTCGAAATACTCTGTCACGATGTGGCCGTGTGCGTCTGTCAGTCCGCGGGCGCGGATTAGTTGCCAGTTCCGTGACGTCTCCGGGTCTTGTTGGTCTTCGGTAGAAACGCGGCCGTAGAAGGCGAACTGTAGTGTCATGGTAGTGTGTTCTCGCTGGATGAGTTGGGGGTGTTGTTTGCGTCCCCATTGTCGCTCGATGACACGTGAAGAAGAAGCCGAAGCATTATCTTTGCGGCAGGATCACTAAATTCGGGTGCGGAGCTGGGTAGCTCCACGGAGATACTCTGATGCTCGGCCTCCAGCCGATTCTTGCCCATTAGACTTCGCGGCCGTTATGCGTTGGCTGGTTTCGAGCCGATGGTTGAAAGGCATGCTGGCGAGACGCGTGGTCGCGGTTGGCGCTGCCCGAGGTTCTCGGCACCCATGGATGTCTCTGGCGTGCGGAAGATGAGGACGTCTTCGTGGGTGATGAGGTGGAGGGGGAGTCCGGCGTCGCGTTGTTTGCGGATGAAGTCGCGTTGGAAGAAGCTGCCGCGGGCGACGAGGTGGTGTTCGGCGGCGCGGGCGAGGAGGGCGACGCAGCGTTCGGTGGGGATGAGTCCGGCTTGGCGGCCGCAGGTGAGGATCTGGGCGGGCAGGTCGATGAGTTCGGAGTGTTCGCGCCAGGGGCGGATGGTGATCGCGAGGTGTCCGCCGGGGCGCAGGTAGTGGCGGAGGCCGGTGAGGATGCGCGTGAAGCCGGTCAGTAGGCGTTGGTGGCCGATGTTGGCGAGGTTGCCGCGGTCGAGGGTGTTCCCGTAGCGATGGTGGAACTTGTGCACGATCCGGTCGGGCTGGGTGACGACTTGCCCGTGGGTGGAGGGCCCGTACGGGGGTGAGGTGACCGCCAGTGCGGCTTGACCGAGGTAGGTGCTGGGGAGCAGCGAGGAGAGCTGGCGGGCGTCGCCCTGGATGACTTCGCCGCGGTGGTCGATGCCGGCGGCGTGGGCGAGGGCGATGTTGTCGCGGGCGATGTGGGCCCAGTGGGGTTCGTATTCGACGCCGAGTGCGTGGCGTCCGGTGTGGATTGCTTCGACGAGGGTGGTGCCGATGCCGCACATGGGGTCGAGGACGAGGTCGCCGGGCTGGGTGTAGTGGGTGATGGCGTGGCGGGCGATGGCGGGGAGCATCTTGGCCGGGTGGGCGGTGGAGTCGGGGGTGTAGCGATGCTTGCGCTGGCTCGCGGGTGCGGTCTGGGCCGTGGTCCACACCGACAGGGGTTCGGAGGAGTTGTCGTGGTCGGCGGGCGGTGTCTGGAGATCCACAGGGAAGTCCTTCGGGGCAGAGGGAGCTTGGGGACTTTGGCGTCGATACGTCCGAGGTTTCAGCTGGTGCCGTTGGTGCTCGGGTGGGCGAACACGAGCAGGTCTGAGTGCACGCGTCGATGGAGGCCCGTCGGCGGGTGAGGTGCGTCCGGCGTGGTCGGCTCGGTGAAGAGTCGCCCGTGTCGGATGGGTGTGTGGAGGGCGACGATGTGCTGCAGGTACAGCAGGTCGGCGTTCTGCGCGGCGGTGACGACTGTGCCGGTGGGGTCGAGGAGTTCGCCGTGTTCCTGGTGGCTGTGGGTGAGCACGACGAGGATGCCGCCGGTGCGGAGCCGGTGAGCGGCGTGGGTGGCGACGCGGTCGCAGCCGGCGTCGTCGCAGTCGCGGGGGTGCAGGCTCGTGATGAGCAAGTCCAATTCGGACGCGGAGGCGGCCTCCTGCTCGGGTGTCCGAACTAGGGCTGGCGTCGCCGGCGCGGCGAGGTGTTCCAGCGAGCTGATCCGGTCGAGCTCGACCACGGTTGCGAGGGCGTCGTCGCGTTCCTTTTCATGCTCGCGCTCGCATCCGGGCGAGCGGTCACGAGCAGATGTGGATGCGGAGGTACCTGGCCAGGGCAGTAGGCCTACTCGGTCGCCGGACGAGGTGAAGGCGTGGACGATCTGGGCAACGAGCGGGGCGGGCCACTTCGCGGAGGTGAGCGGAGTGCGGGGCGTCCAGACGGTGGCGGGCGTCGGTGCGGGGGAAGCGTTCTGGGCCCGCGGCCGTCGGGAGGTCGACCGTGCTTGGGTCGGTCGGGTTCGTGTCGGGGCGCCGGGGTAGGGCCGGGGATCCGCTCCTCGGTGCCTTGGGCGGGACGAGCCGCGCCGTTGGTTGGAATTGCGTCCGGTGTTGGGAGTGTCCGGGCTGGCCATGAGTGTCCTCCGGGGAAGCCGCGAAAAGGCGGCGGTGATTGACACTCCTGAACTCCGGAATGCGAGTCCATTCGGGACACAGGTCGGCAGATTTTCTCGAGATCCTCTTCGGCTGCGCGAAGTGGTGGACGGAAAACTCGTGAAGGTCGGGATGTCATCGCGGGGCGAGGTGTCGAGCCTGCGTGAAGCCGCGGCTCGAGCTGGTGTCCAGGCCCATGACATGGGGTAACGTCGCGGCTCAGACGTAGTACCACCCTGGTGTGGCGACAGCCTGAGTCGCATCCATCAAGATCGGCAATGCCGAGGGTAGGGGCGCAAGGTATGTGCCTGGTAAGCGGGCTGTGCGCAGATTGAAACTGCGCGGAATTCAGATGGTAAGAGGCCGGTAAGGCGTCATGTGGCCTTCTTGTGGCACGTCTTGTTCCATTCGTGTCGCAAGGAGCTGCGGTGAACCGACACTCCACGAATTCGCAAACCGATGGTCAACCAGGTCCTCTCGACGCCGCGCGTCGCGCGTTCCGCCTGTTGGTCACCGGACCGCATCCGATCAGCCTGGACGGAGATCGCTTCCCCGGACTGCCGTCGCGCCGGCTGGCGCTGGACGAGCTGCGTGATCTGCTGCTGCATCGGCGGTGCCGCAGCAGGTTCGGGACGCGGTGTGGGCCCACGTGGTCGAACGTGCTCGCGCCGAAGGCGGTGCATGGTCCGTCGCCTGCGCCGGGCTGGCGCTACCCGCGCTCACCTCGATCGCTGCCCGCTTGTCGGCGCGGTTCGCCGCCGACCCCGCCGACATCCACTCCGGGGTGCTGACCGGGTTCCTCGCGGAGCTCGCCGAAATCGATCTCATCAGGCCGTTGATCATGAACCGGCTGCGGTGGGCGGCGTACCGCGGCGGCCACCGCGTGCTGCGCGAGGCCCTCGACGCCCCGTCTCCAGCGCTTGACGACGGCACCGCTCCGCTGAGCTCTCGGCAGGTTTCGGAAGCTGCGGGACATCCGGATCTCGTACTTGCCCGCGCCGTTGCCGAGGACGTGATCACGTCAGGTGAAGCGGAGCTGATCGCTGCCA
Source organism: Saccharopolyspora erythraea NRRL 2338 (assembly GCF_000062885.1). Taxonomy (NCBI): domain Bacteria; kingdom Bacillati; phylum Actinomycetota; class Actinomycetes; order Pseudonocardiales; family Pseudonocardiaceae; genus Saccharopolyspora; species Saccharopolyspora erythraea. The sequence continues at coordinate 2,503,583 of NC_009142.1, forward strand.
CCCGGCTCGAGCGCAAGCCGCTGGCCGATGTCGCCCAGGAGCGCGGGATCGGTTACGAGGCGCTCAAGAAGTGTCGCCGACGGGTCGAGCACCGCCTCGCAGCCTATCTGCGCGAGGAGGCAGCAGGAGATTCGACGACCCGATGCGGCCCCTTGATGTCCCCGAAGGGCCGCGGAACCGGAGTTCAGAGACGCGGCCGTTGTACGCCGACTGCCCCATCCGCTGTGACTTCGGAGATGCCGCCATGCTGAACAGAACCCGTCCTCGTTCCCGACGCGTCAACGCCCGGGGCCCGCTGAAACGTCCGATGTCTACGCGGTGCGCAGCCCGCGGTATGCAACCGGGCCTCGTGCTTGTCGCCGCGGTCGCCGTGTGCTGCTGGATGGTGTGGCAACGAGCCGGGTGGGCTGAGTCCACCCACGTTGTCGCTCTGGCCCGGACGCTCGACGAAGTGCTCACCAACATCCGCAACTGGATCATGGGCTGCTCGCGCTCGTCGCGACCGTGTTCCTGACACTGGGCGGGCTGAGGTACGTGGCGAGCAACGGTGAGCCGGGGGAGCTGGAGAAGGCCAAGCAGGCTCTGCGTAACGCGGGCATCGGCTATCTGCTGACCGCGTTGGCTCCGGTGTTGGTCGACATCCTCAGGCAGATCGTGGGTGCGTGACCATGGCCCCTGCCGTCGAGGCACCGCGCGCCGCGGTCCCGTCCCAGGCGCCGAATCCGGGGACGTCGGAGTCCGAGTGCGGGTTCACCAACGTCCCGGCGTGTGTGTCGGATGCGATCGAGGCGTTCTTCCGGGATCTGGTCACCCCGGGGCTCAATGAGGTGCTGCGGATGCTGGCGGATTCGTTATTGGTCACGCCGCAGCTGGATCAGATCCCGGTGATGGGCGAGATCTGGACGCGGTCGCAGCACATCGTGCTCGCCGTGTACGCGGTGCTGATCATGTTGGCGGGATTGATCGTGATGGCCTACCAAAGCCTGCAAACGCGCACCACGATCAAGGAGATACTGCCGCGCATCGCGATCGGTTTTCTGGCGGCCAACATGTCGCTGCTGTTGTCCGGGCACGCCATTGGTTTGGCGAACGCGCTGTCGCGTGCGGTGCTCGGTGAGCAGCTCGATCCGCAGCAAGCCGGGCGCGTCATGGCGGAGACGTTGATGCACGATCTCGACGGCGGCGGGCTCTTTCTTCTGTTCATGGCGCTGGCGTTGCTGGTGATGCTCATCGTGGTGCTGTTGACCTACATCGTGCGAGTCACGCTCGCCATTGTTCTGCTCGCTGCCGCCCCTCTTTTGCTGATGTGCCACGCGTTGCCGCAAACCGAAGCGGTCGCGTTCTGGTGGTGGAAAGCCTTCGGCGGTGTGTCGGCAATCCAGGTGGCTCAGTCGCTCGCGCTGGTCGGTGCGCTGAAGCTGTTCTTCACGCCCGGCGCGGGCATCACTCTCTTCTAGTAATAAAGGGGCCGGTCATGGTGTCCTTTCTGGTGGCGCTCGCGCTGTGCTACGTGCTCATCAAGATTCCTTTCTGGATTTTGGGGTCGATTCGTGGTGGCGGTCGGTCATCGATGCTCGCCAGTCTCGTGCGTGGCGTCATTGCCTATAAGACGTTCGGATTGCTCGCCCGAGGTGGCGGGGGAGGCGGCGGCGCTGCACTGAAGCGCCGCGTGACACCGTCGCAACCACCTGATCCATTTGCCAAGTCGATAGCAGACGCGCACGGGCAGTACGTGCTCCCGCTCAATGTCAAACGGACTCGGGCGCGGAAATCCGCGAATAGCCGTCCTGACCCAAAGCCGCGGGTGAACCGCTCGAGGGCGCAGCGGGGAGATGTCGAACAGCAGCGCGACCTGCCGCAGGGTGAGGTTGGTGCGGTAGTAGACCGCGACCAGCAGCACCCGGTCATCCAACGACAACCCCCACCGGCGGCCGGCGCCGGTCTGCTCGGCGCCGCGACGGCGCACGATGCCCACCAGCTTGCCGAACTGCCGCACCGACAACCCGGTGAACGTCGGTATCCACCCCGGCTGATCAACCCCGATCACCTGCAACAGCACATGATCCACTACCCGCCCCGAGCCGTGAATACGGGACAACCTTTAGCGGTGGCGTCCCAGCCGGGTGGTCGACTCGATACCCCGGCGAGCGATCCGGGCGATGATTCCTCTCCGACGCAACGCGTGTCGGCAGACCGGATAGTCGTAGCCCTTGTCGGCGTGCAGCTTGCGCGGCCGACGTCGAGGCCGTCCGGCAGACCCTCTGACCGGCGCAACCGCATCGATCACCGTCTGAAGTTCCCGGTGATCGTTGCGGTTGGCCGCGGAGATGACCACGGCCAGCGGGATGCCACTGCGGTCGCTCATCGCGTGGATCTTCGAGCCGGGCTTGCCTCGATCCACCGGGCTGGGGCCGGTCAGGTCCCCCTTTTGCCCGCCCGGATATGCATGCTGTCCACCGACGCCCGGGACCAGTCGATCGCTCCAGCGGTGCCGAGCAGGTCCAGCAGTTCCTGGTGCAGCCGGGTGAACACGTCGGCTTGGGACCACTCGGTGAACCGGCGGTGTGCGGTGGCGCAGCTGACTCCGAACGAGGTGGGCAGCGCTGACCAGGCGCACCCGGTTTGCAGCACGTACAGGATCGCGGCCAGCACCGCGCGGTCGTCCAGCCGACGCCGACCTCCGCCCTGGTGGCGTTGCGGCGCTTCGGGCAACAGCGAACGCGCCAGCAGCCACAACGGCTCCGGACACCACTTCTCCACATCGCTCACAGTTGATCAACGATATCCCCCTCCCAAGGGCACACCCAAATGAGATGCGGTCTAAACCGCACGGCGGCGGGGTCCGGGTGCTCGGCGTGCCCACCGTCGCGGACAGGATCGCCCAAACAGTGGTGGCCGCGAGACTGGAGGCCAAGGTCGAGCCGATCTTCCATCCGGACTCCTACGGCTACCGACCGAACCGGTCGGCCCTGGACGCGGTCGCGGCATGCCGCAGGCGCTGCTGGAAGTACGACTGGGTGATCGATCTGGACATCCAGAAGTTCTTCGACAGCGTTCCCTGGGATCTCGTCGTCAAGGCGGTCGAGGCACACACCGACCAGCGTTGGGTAGTGCTGTATGTCAAGCGGTGGCTTCATGCCTCGCTGCAGCTTCCCGACGGGACCTTGCAGCAGCGGGACCGAGGAACCCCGCAAGGGTCGGCGGTTTCGCCCGTGCTGGCAAACCTGTTCCTCCACTACGCGTTCGATTCCTGGATGGCTCGGGAGCACCCGAACATTCCGTTCGAGCGCTACGTGGATGACGCGGTTGTCCACTGCGTCAGCGAAGACCAAGCCCGCAGAATGCGGGCGGCGATCGCGGACAGGATGGCCGAGGTCGGGCTGCGAATGCATCCCGACAAAACCAAGATCGTGTACTGCCAGGACAGCAAGCGCCGTCTCAGCTACGAGAACACCGCGTTCACATTCCTGGGATTCACGTTCCGCCCGCGCGTGGCGCGCAGCAAGCACGGGAACAAGTTCACCGGCTTTCTGCCCGCAATCAGCAAGGGCGCCCTCAACAAGATCAGCAGGGAGGTCCGCTCCTGGCGGCTGCACCTGCGGACCGGCCACACCTTCGCCGCCCTCGCCCGACGAATCAACCCCGTCGTGCGAGGCTGGATGCAGTACTACGGCGCGTTCTACCGCTCCGCACTGCACCCTTTCCTGCAACGCATCAACGCCTACCTGATGCGCTGGATCCGCAAGAAATACAAACGACTGCGCCAGTCCAAGAAAGCCAAGGCATGCTGGGCCAGGATCACCACCCAGCACCCGCGCATGTTCGCGCATTGGGCTTGGACCCGCGACGTCTGGGGAACAGGATGACAAGAGCCGGGTAACGGGAGACTGTTACGCCCGGATCTGTGGGAGCCGGGAGGTGAGACCCCTCCCGGCCACCCGACCAGGCTTTAGGGGTCCTTGCATAATGATCTTGGTCTGGCATGGTGGTGGCTGGAGTTGATCACGTTTCGATCGTTGGGAGCGTGGGATGGCTCGCCCGAGGCCGTGGGAGGTCAGCGACGAGTTGTGGGCGTTGATCGAGCCGTTGCTGCCCCGGCACGAGCGTCGGTTTCGGTATCCGGGTCGGCGTCGGATCGACGATCGCAAGACTCTGCAGGGCATCTTGTTCGTGCTCTACACCGGCATCCAGTGGGAGTTTCTGCCGCAGGAGTTGGGATTCGGCTCGGGGTCGACGTGCTGGCGGCGGTTGGCCGAGTGGCAGCAGGCCGGAGTATGGGAGCAGTTGCAGCGGGTGCTGCTGGATCGCCTGCGAGCGGCCGATCAGTTGGACTTCTCCCGAGCGGTCGTGGATTCCTCCCAGATCCAGGCCAAACGGGGACGTGGTTGCCCAAAAGTCGGTCCGAGTCCGGTTGACCGTGGTCGGCCGGGCTCGAAGCACCACGTCATCACCGATGCCTGTGGAACCCCGTTGCGGGTGGTGCTGACCGGCAGCAACCGCAACGATGTGACCCAGCTGGTGCCGCTGGTGGAGGCGATCCCACCGGTGCGCGGACGGCCGGGTCGGCCCCGCCGCAAACCCCGCCGCCTCTACGCAGACCGGGCCTACGACCACGACGTCTACCGAGACAAGCTGCGGGCCCGGGGCATCACACCCCGGATCGCTCGCCGAGGTGACGACCACGGTTCCGGCCTCGGCAAGCTGCGGTGGGTGGTCGAAGCCGCGATCGCCTGGCTGCACGGACCACGCCGCCTACGGATCCGCTGGGAAACCCGCGACGACATCCACGACGGCTTCCTCCAACTCACCCACTGCATGATCCTCGCCGCCAAGCTCCCCACACACGCAATCTGAAAGGACCCCTTAGGCATTCCGGTAGCAGGCGTCAGAAAGCATCGCCTAGTTGGATTAGTGCTGGTCAGAGGGTTTCCTGACTGAGTCGTGATGGCTGATCCAGTAGGTAGTGGTCAGCCCCGAATCCCCGGCCGACACCGGCGGCCGACAGTCACCAGAACATCACACCACCCCTCCTCGCGCTTGCTCCGTTCGGGCGGTAGCCGGACTCCCACGGTCCGGAATCCCGCAATCCCGGGCGCCGTGTGCCTCGACCGCGAGACCATCCGCAGATGTCCCCCGACTCCGATGTCATCAAGTGGATCGTCATCGCCGCCACCCTGGTCCAGACGACTGCAGCTGTCATCCAAGTCCACCAGGGCCGCAGAACGAACCCTGACGCCTCCACGCTCACGGCGCTGGGCCCCGTGTCCAAGCTGCTCCTGGCAACCGCGATCACCGGCACTCTGTGGGTCATCGGATTCCTCCGGGTGTACGAACGCCGAAGGTCGAATTCAGGCAAGATCTCCTACACGATCCGCGACGAGTTCGCGGACCTCCCAGTGGCCGGGACCCTGCTCGGCCTCGGATTCATTGTCCTGTCCGCCCTGGCAGGTGCCACGATCGTGGTGGGGTGGAAGGCGACGGACGCGCACTTCGCCGGCTTGAGCACGCTCCTGGTCCTGGTCAGCTCCGCCACTGCGGCCTTCACCGTGCTCACCGCCGCCGTGTTCGCGTACCGGGACAAAGACGAGAACATCCTGCTGATGCTTGCTTTCGCCGGCATCGGCGCCATCGTCGGCGGCACGACGGTGAATACCCAGCCCGAACGCCGCGGACCCTAGAGCACCGCGCAGTGATCGACGCTCAACGCGGCACCTGGACGCCGAGCGCGGAGGAACTCGCCGCCCGCATGGCCACGGACTGATCGACGTAATCGCAGTTCAGACGCTAAAACGTTGCCTGCTGCGCGAAAGCTACCGGGACGCCTCTTTACAACTCGTTTCAGAATGAGGTTGGTAGTTGGCGGTAGCAGATCAGGACGCATCCGAGCCGGAGGAGCCCGAGGTGGATGTCGGCGCGGCGTTCGTAGCGGGTGCGGAGGCGTTTGTACTGGTGCAGCCAGGCAAACGTGCGTTCCACGACCCGGCGGACCTTACCGAGACCGGAGCCGTGTCCGGTGTTGCGGCGTGCGATACGCGGAATGATTCCTCGTTCGCGCAGGGCTTTCCGGTGATGTTCGTAGTCGTAGGCGCGGTCGCCATAGAGCCAGCGAGGCCGTTGCCAAGGCCGACCGCGCTTACCACGGATCGTGGGCAGAGCCTCGACCAGCGGGATGAGTTGGGTGCTGTCGTGGCGGTTGCCGCCGGTGACCGTCACTGCCAGTGGGATACCGCCGGCGTCGGTGATCACATGGTGTTTGGTGCCGGTGCGAGCCCGATCGACGGGCGAGGGGCCCGTCGCCGCCCCCCTTTGAGCGCCCGCACATGCGATCCGTCGACCACCACAGTGTTCAGGTCGAGCCGATCCAAAGCCCGAAGCTGGTCCAGCAGCAGCTCGTGCACCGCGTTGAACACCCCGGCCTCGCTCCAGTCCCGCAACCGCCGCCAGCACGTCACTCCGGAACATCCCGCCACCTCGTGCGGTAGTTCCCGCCAGGTGATCCCGGTCTTGAGCACGAACACGATCCCGGCCAGAGCGGCCCGGTCGTCGACCGGCAACCGGCCCGGGTACCGGCTCCGGCGAGGCGGACGCGCCGGGAGCAACGGCTGCACCCGAGACCACAACTGATCTGGCACCAACTCCTCGATCACACCATGACCATGCACCGAGTCGATCAACCATCGCTATCAGACACGCCCATTATTCTGAAACGAGTTGTTAGTCCGGAGAATGTGCGGGGAGCTGATCGGGCGGATTCCGCGCACGATCTCGCCAGGGCAGTCCTGCGGCAGGTCGATGCCGGTCTCTGCGGCGACCTTGCGTCGCGCGGTGGCCTGGATGCCCTCGACGGAGACCGGGCGCCGACCGGCGTTCCAGTCGGCATTGGTCAGACCGTGATCGGCGGGAATGGTGTAGCCGCCGGGCACGGCCCACCGGCCGGCATCGCCGGTGTGCCACAGCAGGACCCCGTCACCGATGAGGACCACGGCGTCGACGACGACGTTTTCGCCGAGCCGCCATCCCCACCCGATGCCGGTGTTCATGCCGATGCGCTCCAGCAGCTGGTCGGCGTGCGGGTGGACGGGCCTGCCGTGCTGGTCCAGGGCGAACGCGCGCTCGCGGAAGTGCTGCTGCACAGCAGCGGGAAGCTGCCAGCCGTCCGCGGCTGTCGGAATATCGGGGTCGAGCCGCGCGGGGTTGACGCCGGCACGGTGGGGCGAGCCGGTCGCGTCGTAGCCGGGCGGCAGGCTGTAGCCGTGCTCGGTGCGCTCGAACCCGGCCGCCGAGGCGTGCAGGCGAGGTCCGTAGCCGGGCTGCTGGGTCTCGGCCACGTGCTGGGCGAACTCGGCGAGTTCGCTGTCGGTGTAGGCGCGGCCCGCGAAGCCCTGCCCCCAGCGGGTGTCGTCGGGCAGAATCTGCTGGTCAAGTGCAGACCAGGACATCAAAACCTCCATGGTGGAACGTGATTTCAACTCGCCGGCCCCTGCGGTGGGGTCTCGGCTGATGCCGTCTCGACGCGGGGAGGGGTCGAGCGGCCAGCCCGGAAAGTGCGAAGTCGGGAGCGAGGAACGAGCGGACGAGTTCGCACGGGGGCTTGCCGCTCGAGCCCTCCGCGCGTAGGCATCAGTCAGCCGAGACCTCGCCGCAGGGGCACGAGCGCTGGATCCGTCGCGCTCTTTGTGAACTCTTCGGCGCTCCCTCGGCGCGGGGTAACCCCGGCGACGGTTCATCGAGGCACTTACTGCACAAGCCCCACATTCGCAGCCGGGCGGCAGTCCTCAACAGCGGTTTCGTGTTTCCACTTTTTGTTTCCTATTGCACCGGATGCGAATTCGTCACCACGAGCTGCGGAGTTGCGGGCACTCCGGGTGCTGAAACCGTGTCCTCGGGGTTTGCGGTTTCCCGGTGCTCGGACAACCGGGAGGTTCCGCCCCTTGCTCGGGGGCTGCGCTGAGGCTGTGTGCAGGGGGTTTGGACACCGTTCGCATTGGATGCAAAGATTTCGCGTCTGATGCGAACGGACGGGAGGGCGGATGCGGGGCCGAGAAGTCGGTGACGGCGCGGCGGCGCGGCTGCATCTGGTCGACGGTGTGGCGCTGTTGCGGCCGGACGAGCAGGTGTTCCAGGCGATGCTGAATGGCTGGCGGAACCAGCAGCTCGCGCGGAACCTGGCGTTCTCGACGATCGAGCAGCGGGAGCGGACGGTGCGGGCGTTCGTCGACTACACCAACGCTTTCCCCTGGGACTGGACACCGCAGTTCGCTGACGAGTGGTTCGCTGACCTGCGAGCCATCCGCCACTGCGCGAGGTCGACGCTTCGGTCCTATCAGGACGCACTCCGGTCGTTCGGCGATTACGTGACCAGCTCGGCCTACGAGTGGCCGGCCGAGTGCGAGCGTCGGTTCGGGACGTTCCCGGTCCCGGTGATCCACGACGGCAACGCCGCCGTCCATGTTCAGGAGATCGAGGCGTCTCCGACGAAGCGCGCGTTCACCGTGGAGGAGTTGCAGGCGTTCTTCGACTACGCCGACGACCAGGTGCTCAAGGCCCGCGGCGCCGGCCGCAAGGGCTGGTTGCCCGCGTTCCGCGATGCGACGCTGTTCAAGTCCGCCTACGCCTACGGGTTGCGGCGCAACGAGGCTCGGATGCTCGACACCGTGGACTTCGGTCGCAATCCGCACGAGCCGAAGTTCGGCGAGTTCGGACGGGTGCGGGTGCGGTTCGGCAAGGCCAAGAAGGGATCGCCGCCCAAGCAGCGCACCGTCATGACGGTTGTTCCCCTGGTCTGTGCTGGTCGTGCAGGAGTGGGTGGAGACGGTCCGGCCGCTGTTGGCCGTCGAGGGGAACTCGGCGTTGTGGCCTTCGGAGCGTGGACCGCGGATCGGTCTCGCCCGGATCGACAGGCGGTTCGCCACCTACCGTGACGCTCTCGGCCTGGACCCGGGGCTGGATTTCCACTCGCTGCGCCGCAGCTACGCCACGTATCTGATCGAGGACGGCTACGATCCGCTGTTCGTGCAGTTCCAGCTCGGTCATGAGCACGCCAGCACGACCTCGCTCTACACGTGCGTGTCGTCGGACTTTCGCGTGCGCACCATGCGCCGCGCCTTGGGACAGGCGGTCAACGCCGCCCTCAATGTGAAGGGAAGCATCTGATGCAGCGGGAGGTCGGCTACGAGTGGCGGCTGCGCGAGGTCATGGCCGCCCACGGCATGTACCAGACCTCGGATCTGGTGGCACCGCTGGCCGAACGCGGGATCAACCTGTCGGTGTCGCAGGTGCACCGGTTGGTCTCCGGCAAGCCGGAGCGGTTGTCGCTGCCGGTGCTGGCGGCGGTGTGCGACATCTTCGCCTGCACACCCGCCGATCTCATCACCACCTCGGCCGAGGACAAGACCGTCCGCCGCACCGGCACCGACACCGGCGCGATCAACCTCAACGCCAAGCGGCCGACCCGGGCGCGGTTGCGCCCCGACTCCTGAACACGATGCCGTCGTCCTGTACCCGGTGCGAGAACGAGCAGGAGATTTACCGCCGCCGGAGCGGGTTGTGCGCGCGCTGCTGCTTCACCGTCCGGCTGCACGCCCTGCTCGATGACGGAACCGGCGCGGTCCGGGAGGACCTGCGGGCCTTCGCCGACGGGCTCACCGCGATGCCGAACCCCGCTACCGGAGAGAAATGGATAGGCCGCCCGCACGTCCAGCGGATGTTGGGAGCCCTGGCAACGGATCCGGGGCCGATCACCCACGAGACGGTCACCGAGCTGGAAGCGATCAGCCACTGGCGGTCCGTGGCGTTCCTGCGCGACTTGCTGATGCGGCGCGGTTGTCTGCCTCAGGCCGATCGTCATCTGCTGGCCTTCGATCGGTGGCTGCGCGCCAAGCTCGCCGTGATCGAGCACGTCGAGCACCGACGGCTCATCGAGCGGTTCACCGCCTGGCATGTCCGGCGACGGCTGCATGAACTCGCCGAACAACGGCCGATCGCCCCGAAGCAGGTGGAAGGCGCCCAGCACCAGGTCTCCCACGCCATCGATTTCCTGGCCTGGCTGCACGAACGCGGCCAGGAGCTCGGCGACGTCGGCCAGCCCGAGCTCGACGCCTGGTTCGCCGAAGGCCCGTTCTACACCCGCAGGCTCGCCACCGCGTTCCTGAAGTGGGCGATGCGCGCCAAGCTGATCAGCCCGGCGTCGATCCCGCATCGCCGCGAGCTGAACCCGCGCCCGCTCACCCAGCAGCAACGGCTCGACGTGCTACGCCGTCTGGCCGACGACGACACCATCCACCCGACAGCCCGGGTGTCCGCCGTGCTCATGGTGCTCTACGCCCAACCCCTCCTGCGGGTCCTGCGCCTGACCGTCGACGACATCGTGCGCACCGACACCGAAGTCCTCCTCCGGCTCGGCGACCCGCCCACCCCGGTGCCCGCGCCGTTCGACGCGATCCTGACCGACTACCTCGACCACCGGCGCAACCTCACCACCAGCAATGCTGGCGCGAACTGGCTGTTCCCCAGCATCAACCCCGGCCAGCCCATGACCGCCGCGGGCGTCCGCAAGCACCTGCGACGCGCCGGCCTGCCCGCACTCAGCGGCCGTTCCGCCGCGCTCCAGCAGCTCCTGCTCGACGCCCCGCCACCGGTGATCGCGAAAGTGCTCGGCTTCGACGACACCCACCTCACCCAGGTAGCCCAGCAGCTCGGCGTCAACTGGAGCCAGTACGCCGCAGGCGATCACGACAGGCTGACCTGACCACCAGCGGCCCCGGGGCCGTGCGCGGGAGGTCAGCCCCTCATGGGCTGGACCCGGAGGCCGGACTCGCCGGTGTGCAGGTTGCGGGGGTTGAGGAACATCGGAACGGTGGACAGCGCTAAGTCGTGACCTGCCGGTTTGCGATTTGACCTTGGTTGTCGGCTGCTGCTGAGGTACGCCGCGGTGCCGCCACGGTGGGCGGGTGAGCAGCAGGAGGCACTTCGTTGCCCCGTTGAGTTCCTGTCCGATGAGCAGGCCACGGCCTATAGCCGGTTATCGGAGTCGTTTGTCCCGGGCCGAGTTGGAGCGGTTCTTCTTCCTCGACGACGTCGACCGGGGCCTGGTGGAGACCAAGCGCCGGGACCACAACAAGCTCGGCTTCAGTTTGCAGCTGGTGACCGTGCGCAACGCCGGCGCTTTCCTCGACGACCCGCTGGATGTGCCGGTCGAGCTGGTCGACTACCTCGCCGAGCAACTCGGTATCGACGACGCGTCGTGTGTGAAGTCCTACGGCGAGCGGGCCATGACGCGCCTGGAACACCAGTGGGAGATCCGTCGGGCTGAGAAGTGGCGGGAGTTTTCCGAGGTCGAGGGCGAGCTCGGAGAGTGGATCGAGGCCCGCGCCTGGACTACGGGCGATGGGCCAAAGCGCTGTTCGACGCCGCGGTGGGATGGCTGCGGGAACGGCGGGTGTTGCTGCCGGGTGTGACGACTCTGGTGCGGTTGGTCGCGTCCCGACGCGAGTCGGCGAATCAGCGGTTATGGGAGACGCTGTACCGGCTGCTCGACGACGAGCAGCGCTCCACACTGGATGTACTGCTGGAAGTCCCGGACGGGCAAAGGAATTCGCAGCTGGACAAGCTGCGGCGGCCGCCCCTGCGGGTGTCGGGACCAGCGATGGTCGATGCGCTCCAGCGGGCTGCGGAGATCCTGGGGCTGGGGTTCGCCGAGGTTGACACCGAGGTAGTACCGCCCCGACGGCTGGCGGAGTTGTCGCGGTATGGGGTGCAGGGCAAGGCCAGCCTGCTGCGCCGCCACGGCGATTCCCGCCGGGCGGCGACGCTGCTGGCGACGGTGACCTATTTGCAGTCCAGGGCGGTCGATGACGCCCTGGACCTGCCGGACGTGCTGATCTCTTCCAAGCTGCTGGCCCGTGCGGAGAGGGAGTCGGCGAAAGAGAAGCTGCGCACCCTGCCCAAACTGGGCAAGGCGTCGGCGAAGCTCGCGGCCGCGCTCGGGGTGCTGCTGGAAGTCACCGGCGCCCACGACGACCTCGCGGAGCAGGCCGCCGATGACAGCGCCACGGTGGAGCCGGTGAGCCTGGCGCAGGTGTGGGCCGAGATCGAGGCCGTGGTGCCCCGCTCGGAGCTCACCGAGGCGCTGGTCGCGGTGGTGGAGCTGGCCGGGCCGCCGGACTCGGACTCGGATGAGGCGTGGCGGGCGGTGCTGGTGAAGCGGTTCGCCACGGTGCGGCCGTTCCTGCCGTTGTTGTGCGAGGTGATCCGCTTTGGGGCGGACCCGGACGGGCAGCGGGTGCTGGCGGCGTTGCGGGATCTGCCGCGGTTGTGGGGTGGCGGCCGCAACAAGGTCGACCGTTCGGAGATCGACGAGCAGCTGCTGATCGGCTCCTGGCGGCGCCTGGTGCTGCACGCACCCGATCTGGAGCCCGGCACGATCGACTGGCGGGCCTACACCTTCTGCGTGCTGGAGCAGTTCCACCGGTGCCTGCGGCGCCGGGACATCTTCGCAGTCAATTCCAGCAAGTGGGGCGACCCGCGCGCCAAGCTCCTGGCCGGCAGTGCGTGGATCACGGCGAAGCCGGTGGTGCTGGCCAGCCTGAACCTGCCACCCGACCCGGACGAGCACCTCGACGAGCGCGCCGAGCTGCTGGACGCCACCTTCCGCGAGGTCACCGCCGGGCTCGGCGACAACACCGCGGTGCGCTTCGACGAGCACGGCCGCCTGCACCTGGCGGCGCTGCCCGCGGAGGCGGAGCCGCCGAGCTTGGAGAACCTGCTCAAAGCAGCACGACGAGGAATGCCCAGCTCGTGAGTGGAGCCATGATGATCAAGGCAAATCCCCACAGCAGCAATGCCTTGTAGGTGGCAGCACGCTGCTCCTCGGGGACGTTGGCCACGATCAGGGCTCCGTTGGTGGAGAACGGGCTCGCGTCGACTACGGAGGACGACACGCACAGGGCTGCCAACAGCGCGGTCGGTGCGATGTGTCCGCTGAGAAGGAACGGGATGCTCATCGGGACGAGTGCGCCCAGGATTCCCGTGGTGGAGGCGAACGCCGACACCAGGCCGCCGATGAAGCACAGCACCAAGGCGGCCAGCAACGGCGCCCCCACGGCGGTGACGCCCTGTCCCAGGGAATCGAGCACGCCGATCCGCTCCAGGACGGAGATGTAGGTGACGATCCCGCACACGAGCAGGACGACCGGCCAGGCGATGCTGGAGGTCGAGGCTTGCGCCGTCTTGGGGAACAGCAGGGCCAGCACGACCGATGCGCTCAGCGCGGCCAGGCCGGTGTCCACGCCGAAGCCGGTCACGGCGACGACCATGGCCGAGATCCCGGCGAGCGTGATCGCCTGCTCGGTGCGGTTGCGGGTCTCCGCACGCGGCCGCGTCGCCACGGCCAGTCCGGCGGAGCCGCTCGCGGACGTGTCTTCGAAGTGCTCTGCTGCCGGCGGGCTGACCCCATGTCGCCGGAAGATCAGAACGGTGCCGACTGCCACCAGCACGTTGAAACCGAAGGTGGTGCCGAAGAGCATGACCGGGTCGACCTCCAGTCCGTGCTGGCGTGCCGCGCCGAGCACGATGCCGCCGAGCACGCCGACCGGTGAGAAGCTCCCGGCGGCGGCGCCGTTGACCGCCATCAGCCCGTTCATCAGCGGACTGGTGCCGTTCTGGAGCGCGAAGGCGATCCCGATTGGCGCGACGATCGCCACCGCGGCCGGGGAGGCGGCGCCGATCGAAGCCAGTGCGGTGGCCACAAGGAATACGATCCAGGGGATCAGCGCCTTCCGGCCGCGCACGGCGGAGACCGCGAGTTGCACCAGCCGGTCGACGGTCCCGTTGGTCTTGGCGATGCCGAACAGGTAGGTCACGCCCACCAATGTGATCAGCAGGGACACCGGGAATCCGGAGCGGAGTTCGTCGGTGCTGGTATCGCTGAGCGCGCTGAGCGCGAAGGCCATCACCAGCGCGATCGCGCCCATGTTCACCGGTCGCAGCGAACCCAGGAGGAAAATGACGATCAAACCGGCCAACGCCGTGGTCAGCACCATTGCTGAGCCTCCTTGCTTGCGCGGAGTGCGGACTCCCGCGATCTGATGGGTGCTACTGCTCGTCGAGCCAGGCGAGAACGGGTTCGGTGTGCTCGCCGAGCGCGGGTACCGGGCGCATGACGGGCTTGTTGCCGGCCACGGTGACCGGGGGCACGAGCGCCTCGATCTCGCCGACCGGTGTCGGCACGGGGCGCCAGCGGTCGCGGGCGCGCAGCTGCGGGTGTTCCGCGAATTCCGCTACGGTGCGTTGCCGGGCGTAGGCAATCGCGGCCGCGTCCAGCCGTCGCATCGCCTCCTCGGAAGTGAGCGAGGCGAAGACGCCCGCGATGGTGCTGTCCAGTTCGATGCGGTTCGCCACGCGGGAGCTGTTGTCCGCGAACTGCGGATCATCGGTGATGCTCGGCATTTCCAGGACCAGCTCGCAGAAGCGGGCCCATTCGCGCTCGTTCTGCAGCCCGAGGTTGATGGTCACGCCGTCCCCGGCCGTGAACGGGCCGTAGGGTGCGATCGTGGCGTGGCTGGCGCCGGCGCGAGCAGGGGCGGTACCGCCGTAGCAGGTGTAGAGCAGCGGGTAGCCCATCCATTCGCCCAGCGCTTCCAACATCGACACCTCGATCCTGGAGCCCCGACCGGTCCGCTGCCGTTCGAGCAAAGCGGTGAGGATGCCGCTGTAGGCGTACATGCCGGTCGCGATGTCCGCGATCGAGAGTCCGACCTTGGACGGCACCTCTTCGGTGCCGGTGATGGAGACCAGCCCGGTTTCGCATTGGATGAGCAGGTCGTAGGCCTTCTGGTCGGAGTGAGGACCGCCGATTCCGTACCCAGAGATGTCGCAGATGATCAGGTCCGGCCTCGTGCTGCGCAGTTCCTCGCCGCCGATCCCGAGGCGTTGTGCAGCGCCCGGCGCGAGGTTCTGCACCAGGACATCAGCCCTCGCCACGAGCCGGTGCAGGGTCTCGCGCCCGGCTGCGGATTTCACGTCGAGTTCGATGCTCTCCTTGCCCCGGTTCAGCCACACGAAGTGACTTGCCATCCCCTTGACGGTCGTGTCGTAGGCGCGGGCCAGGTCGCCCACGCCGGGCCGTTCGACCTTGATGACCCGCGCTCCGAGATCCGCGAGCTGCCGGGTGGCGAAGGGGGCGGCAACGGCCTGCTCCAGCGATACGACCACGACATCGGCCAGGACGCCAGCGTGCTCGCCGAGATCTTGCACGGGAAAGTGGTTTTGCTGCATGCCGAACATGCTGTGGAGACCGGCGCGGCGAAGTCCAATGACCGATCCTTGCCCAATTCATGCGCCAGCTGCATGATGCCGCCATGGAGCTTCGGGAATTGGAATGGTTCGTCGCGTTGGCCGAGACCGAACAGGTCACGCGCACCGCCGAGCGGCTACACGTCACCCAGCCCACGCTGTCGCGAGCGGTCAACCGGCTGGAGAAGCACTTCGGCACCCGTTTGTTCGACCGCGTGGGAAAGCGCCTGCGGCTCAACCGGTACGGCGAGGTGGTCCGGGCGCACGCCGCACGGGTGCTGGGCGAGATCGACGCCGCCGAGCAGCGCGTCGGAGCGATGCTCGACCCGCAGCGGGGCGTCGTATCGCTGGGGTTCGTCACCTCCTACGGCGCATGGCTGGTGCCGCAGCTCGTGCAGGAATACCGCCAACAGGCCCCCTCGGCGCAGTTCATGCTGGAGGGTGGCCCGGCTGATGCGGTGCTCGACATGCTGCGGCACGAGTCGGTGGACGCCGCGTTCTGCAGCCCGGAGCCGCGAGATGAGGACATCCACTGGCACCCGATCGCCGAAGAACCGCTGCGCCTGGTCGTCAACGAAAATCATCCCCTGGCAACGGCAAAGCGCATCGAACTGGCGGACGCCTCCGGCGAGACGTTCGTGGCCCTGCGCCCGGAGTTCGGGCTCCGCCAAATCACGGACGTGCTGTGCAACAAGGCCGGCTTCACACCGGCGGTCGCCCTGGAAGCCACCGAAATCCCGACGCTGTGGGGACTGGTCGGCGCCGGGGCAGGCGTGGCCGTGCTACCAGCGGCCACGCGCGGCCCGCTCACCAGGGGGACGAAGCAGTTGAGCATCAAGGACGCCGGAGCCGTCCGGACAGCGGGGTTCGCCACGCTCGCCACCCGCAAGGTGTCTCCACCGGTCGCCCGCTTCGTCGAGTTTGTGCACAGCCACCCGGTGATCCGCCGGTGACCGACCATGCGCCGGAAGCATCGATTCTATGTGGAACAGCAATGGGCTCGACGTGGTTAGAAGCCGCCCCGGACCGGCAGACTCACCGCCATGACCACCTCCAAGAACTACGTCCCCGGATGGACCGGCCGCTATTTCGAGGACTTCACCGTTGGCGACGTCTACCGCCATCCCCTGGGGCGCACCATCACGCGAACGGACAACATCTGGACCACCCTGCTGACCCAGAACTCCTCGCCCATCCACTTCGACGCCCACTACGCCGCGCAGACCGAGTTCGAGCGCCCGCTGGTCGACTCGACGTTCACCCTGGCTCTGATCACCGGCCAATCGGTGGTCGACCTCTCGCAGCACGTGCTGGCCAACCTGGGCTGGGACAAGGTCCGGCTACCGCACCCGGTCTTCGAAGGCGACACCCTCTACTCCGAATCCGAGGTGCTCTCGACCCGGGAATCCCGCTCCCGGCCCGAAGTCGGCATCGTGAAGGTGCGCACCATCGGCTTCAACCAGCGCTCGGAGATCGTCATCGTCTTCGAACGCACAATGCTGGTCTACAAGTCCGGATGCGGGCCGGACTTCACCGCTGTCCAGCCCGAGTGGGATGCGCTCTCACAGAAGGCGCTCGAACAGTGATCGCGGCAGCACGGGCCACCACCTTCCTGTTCGTCCCCGGATCGCGGCCCGACCGCTTCGCCAAGGCGACCGCGGCCGGAAGCGACGCCGTCATCATCGACCTCGAAGACGCCGTCGCGCCGGAGGACAAGCCCCGGGCACGCCGGCAGGCAGCCAGATGGCTCGCGGGTGCGCCGGCGATCGTCCGGATCAACGGCACGAACACACCTTGGTTCGACGAGGACGTCGCAGAGATAGCGACCCGTCCGGGCCTGGCCGGCGTGATGATTCCCAAAGCCGACTCCGCCGACCAACTCCACCGGGTGCGCAGCGCACTGCCCGGCACCGCCCTCATCCCCCTCGTCGAATCCGCACTCGGCCTCACCCACCTCACCGACATCGCGACGGCACCCGGAGTGGCGCGCTTGGCGTTCGGTCACCTGGACTTCGCCACCGACACCGGCATCAGCCCGACCGAGCCGGACGAGCCGGAGCTGCTGTTCGCCTGCTCCCAACTCGTCATCGCCTCCCGCACCACAGGATTGCCCGGCCCCATCGCCGGAATCACGACGTCCACCCGGTCCCACGCCGCCGTCACCGCCGACGCCCGGCGTCAGCGCCGGCTCGGGTTCACCGCGAAGCTGCTCATCCACCCGGACCAAGTAGCTGCCGCCCATGAAGCGTTCGCCCCGACCCAGGCGGAACTCGGCTGGGCGCTTGAGGTGCTCAACACCCGCACCGACGCCGGAGCCACGCAGGTCAACGGCGAAATGGTGGATCCGCCGGTCATCGCCAGGGCCCAAGCCATAGTCCGCGCGGCCCGCACGTGACCAACTCGGCGACCAGGATCAACGTCAACTCGCCCAGCGCATCGCCTCCCCAAACGTTGCGGAAACCCGTGACGGTTCGGACGCTTCGCACACCACGTGAAGATCAAGAACGGCTGATCGCACGTGCGACGGTCTCAAACCGCGTCGTGCCAGTTCTGCCACGCCTGCCACTAGTCAGGTCGGCAGGTGCGGCTGCTGCTCCGCGCGACCCGCCCTTCATCCGAGGCGGTGCGAGCCGAAGTCCGGTCACACAAGCAGGCATTTCCACGACCAGATCGCGGTGTGGGTCCACGCCACCGGGCTGGCAGTGGTTGAACCGGTTTTCCTGCTCGCTGAAGGAGCCATCGTGGCGGCCGGCATCAGTGGCGACCCCGCCCCAGCCCGTCACGCGCACGCAGCCGTCGCGGCGCTGCTCGGAACACCTTGATTACAGCCACGCCGCCAACAACCTCTTTGCCCGCAACACCTAATACTGCAACGACAGGTTGTGATGTCGTCGGTAGTGGCTGGCGCGGGCGCGGTGTTGGCTGGTTCGTCGCCATGCCGACCAGTGCAGGATGTGGTCGGTGCTGTGGCGGATGGGGCGGGTGATGCGGTTGAACAGGCGGCGGATTGCGCCCAGAGTCAAGGGGATCTGTTTCCGGGGGCTGTCGAGTGAGCCCCCTTTTGCGCTGTGTGGCGGGTGATGACGAGGAACGTGGCGGCGGCCATGGACAGGGTGATGTGGCGGTACCAGGCGGTGTAGCCGCGTGCTTGGTAGTGATCGAGTCCGGTTTCGTTCTTGGCGGTCTGGAAGCATTCCTCGATCGCCCACCGGCTTCCGGCCACGCGCACCAGCTCGGTCAACGGTGTCTCGGCGGGGCCGTAACAGACGTAGTAGGCGATCTCGGTCGGATCGGTGATCGAGCGGCGGGCCAGCAACCAAAATGCCCGCAGCCGGGATCCCGCAGGGGGCGGATGTCGGCAGCGGCCCAGTCGGAGACGCGGGGCCCGTGGGCCGGGGCGTGTCAGGTGGGTTGTGTACAAGATCCGATAGTTGATGGAGTACGCACCGATGGGCACGCGTGATTCGCAGCAGCAGGAAGGACATCCGTTCGGGACGGCCGCACAGCCCTCGTCAGCACGGGACGCGGTCAATGAGATGATCGAGGCAGGCCTGCTCGATGGGCTGATGGACACCGTCGACCGGGGCGGGCTGGCGTTGACCGGGCAGGGCGGGTTTTTGCCCGAGCTGGTCAAAGCCGTGCTCGAGCGTGGGCTGCAAACCGAAATGTCGGACCATCTCGGGTATGACAAGGGGGATCCGGCCGGGCGGGGTAGTCCGAACTCGCGCAACGGTGCCAGCGGTAAGACGATCTCGACCGAGGTCGGCGATGTCGATCTGGAGGTGCCCCGCGACCGGGCGGGCTCGTTCGAGCCGCGGCTGGTGCCCAAGGGGTCGCGGCGGGCCGGCGGCCTGGACGAGATCATCATCTCGCTGTACGCGGGCGGGATGACCGTCCGCGACATCCAGCACCACCTGCAGCGCACCTATGGCACCGAGCTCTCCCACGAGACGATTTCCAAGATCACCGACGCGGTGCTCGAGGAGGTCACGGCCTGGCAGTCGAGGCCGCTGGAAGAGATCTACCCGATCATCTACCTGGATGCGCTGGTGGTGAAGGTGCGTGACGGCCACCAGGTCCGCAACCGCTCTGCCCACATCGCCGTCGGTGTGGATCTCGACGGTGTCAAGCACGTCCTCGGGATCTGGATCCAGGCCTCCGAAGGGGCGAAGTTCTGGGCCGGGGTGTGTGCCGAGCTGCGCAACCGCGGCGTCAAAGACGTCCTGATCGTCTGCTGCGACGGCCTGCCCGGGTTGCCGGAGGCGATCGAGGCGACCTGGCCGTCCTCGACGGTGCAGACCTGCACGGTGCATCTGATCCGGGCGGCGATGCGGTTCGTCTCGTATCAGGACCGCAAGAAGGTCGCTGCGGCGTTGAAACCGATCTATACCGCGCCCACCGTCCAGGCCGCCGAGACCGCCCTGCTGGAGTTCGCCGAGTCCGACCTCGGCCGCAAGTATCCGGCCGCCGTGCGGACCTGGGAAAACGCGTGGGAACGGTTCATCCCGTTCCTGTCGTTCCCACCCGAAGTCCGCAAGATCATCTACACCACGAACTCGATCGAGTCACTGAACTACCAACTCCGCAAGATCATCAAAAACCGCGGGCACTTCCCCTCCGACGACGCGGTGATCAAGCTGTTGTGGCTGGCCATCCGCGACATCGAAGACAAACGCGCCCGACAACGCGACAAACAACGCGGACTACCCACCCACCAGCGCAGCGCCCCCGCACGTCTGGTCGAAGGCGCCACCGTCCACGGCTGGAAACAAGCCCTCGGCGCCCTCGCACTGCACTTCCCCGACCGACTCGACCCCTACCTCAACTGACCCACCCAAAGTCCTATACACAAACCACTTGACAGGCTCTTCCACAGGCATCGGTGATGACGTGGTGCTTCGAGCCCGGCCGACCACGGTCAACCGGACTCGGACCGACTTTTGGGCAACCACGTCCCCGTTTGGCCTGGATCTGGGAGGAATCCACGACCGCTCGGGAGAAGTCCAACTGATCGGCCGCTCGCAGGCGATCCAGCAGCACCCGCTGCAACTGCTCCCATACTCCGGCCTGCTGCCACTCGGCCAACCGCCGCCAGCACGTCGACCCCGAGCCGAATCCCAACTCCTGCGGCAGAAACTCCCACTGGATGCCGGTGTAGAGCACGAACAAGATGCCCTGCAGAGTCTTGCGATCGTCGATCCGACGCCGACCCGGATACCGAAACCGACGCTCGTGCCGGGGCAGCAACGGCTCGATCAACGCCCACAACTCGTCGCTGACCTCCCACGGCCTCGGGCGAGCCATCCCACGCTCCCAACGATCGAAACGTGATCAACTCCAGCCACCACCATGCCAGACCAAGATCATTATGCAAGGACCCCTAAGACCAAGGCGGCGTTCAAGGACGCTGCTCGAGTGCACCTCGGCCAGCCCGGCTTCCAAGTCGCCGACCAGTTCAGCAAGGCGCTCCCGGCGCCGATCGCAGCCAAGGACATCCCGCTGTCCGGGATCGTGGACCCAGCCCACGAGCGGTACTCGGAGGCCGCCGAGGTTCGCTCGCTGATCGAAAATGATTCGCAGATCGGCAAGATCTTCGACACCGCTCGCGGTCGCGAAGGACTGATCCGAAACGCGGGCGTGCACGCGTGCGCGCACATCATTTCTCGTGAACCGCTGCTCGATGTGCTGCCGCTGTGGAAGCGTGACGACGGCGAGATCATCACCGGGTGGGACGGGCCGCAGTGTGAGGCGGTAGGCCTGCTCAAGATCGATATTCTTGGGCTGGTCAACATGACCACGATCGACGACACCGTGCGCATGGTGAAGACCAACCACGGCGACGAGATCGAACCGCTCGACATCCCTCTCGACGACCCCGCGACCTACGAGATGTTGGGCCGTGGCGAGAGCTTGGGCGTGTTCCAGCTTGAAGGTGGCGGCATGCAGTCGCTGCTCAAGCGCATGGCACCCACCCGGTTCGGCGACATCGTTGCCTGCGTCGCCCTGTACCGGCCGGGCCCGATGGACGTCAACGCGCACCTGGACTACGCCGACCGCAAGAACGGCAAGAAGCCGGTCGGGCCGATCCACCCCGAACTCGATGAACCGCTCAAGGACATCCTCGGCGAGACCTACGGCCTGATCGTCTACCAGGAGCAGATCATGGCCATCGCTCAGAAGGTCGCCGGCTACACCCTTGGGCAAGCCGACTTG
The DNA here is from genome assembly GCF_000062885.1 of Saccharopolyspora erythraea NRRL 2338. Lineage (NCBI taxonomy): Bacteria > Bacillati > Actinomycetota > Actinomycetes > Pseudonocardiales > Pseudonocardiaceae > Saccharopolyspora > Saccharopolyspora erythraea. The sequence continues at coordinate 2,525,087 of NC_009142.1, forward strand.
CTGCGACGGGCGATGGGTAAGAAGAAGAAGGAGGTGATGGACGAGCAGTTCGCCCGGTTCGAGGCCGGTATGGCCGAGCGCGGCTACAGCAAAGAGGCCATCGACCAGCTGTGGGCGACGGTGCTGCCGTTCGCCGGGTATGCGTTCAACAAGTCCCACGCCGCGGCCTATGGCCTGGTGACCTACTGGACCGCCTATTTGAAGGCGCACTACCCGGCCGAGTACATGGCGGCGTTGCTGACCGCCAACGCGCACAACAAGGACAAGACCGGCGTCTACCTGTCCGAGTGCCGCCGGATGCGCATCCGAGTGTTGCAGCCGGACGTCAACGAATCCGTGACCCAGCACACTGCGGTCGAGGGGCGCATCCGCTTCGGGCTGGGCGCGATCCGCAACGTCGGTTCGAACGTGGTCGAGTCGATCGTCAAGACCCGCGAGGACAAGGGCCGCTACGCCTCGTTCACCGACTTTCTCGACAAGGTCGAGATCCTCGCCTGCAACAAGCGGGTCCTCGAGTCGTTGATCAAGGCCGGTGCGTTCGACTCGCTCGAGCACACCCGCATGGCGCTGACCCAGCACCACGAGGCGGCCGTGGATGCCGTGATCGGTCTCAAGCGGCACGAAGCGATGGGTCAGTTCGACCTGTTCGGCGGTGGCGACGACACCGCCGCCAGCAACGACGCCTCGCCGCTGGCGCATCTGCAGTTCACTGACGAGGAGTGGCCGCGTAAGCAGCTGCTCGCCTACGAGCGGGAAATGCTCGGCCTCTACGTCTCGGCGCACCCCTTGGACGGGGCCGAGCGGCTGCTGGCGCCGTACCAGGACACCAGCATCGCCGAGCTCGTCGGCGGAGAACGTGAGCCCGGCGGCAACGGCAAGGACGAGGCCAAGATCGCCGGGATGATTTCCGGGGTTCAGCGGCGGCTCAACAAGAACGGGCAGCCCTGGGCGATTGTCACCCTGGAAGACTTCGACTTTGATGAGGATGGGGAAGGTGAACGCCACGGTGGCGTTGCTGAGCCACTGCGCGAAGATCGCCACGCCCATCGCGAAACCGCGCAGGCGGATGGGAAGACCTCCGCCATCACCAGCCAGTAGACGGTGCTGATCACGCTTTGCATGAAGAACAGGAACACGAGCATGAAGCCCAGCACGACGTAGGAGCGGACGGTGGATTCCGGCAGCAGGAAGCAGCCGCCGAGCAGCGCCAGCGAGATCGTGATGCCCGCCTGGCCGGTGATGATCACGGGTTGGCGTCCGACCCGGTCGAGCAGGTAGATGCCGATGAGCACCGACACCACCGAGACCACGCCGTTGGCGATCGTCGCGGTGATCGACGCCTCGGTGCCCAAACCACATCTGCGATTGCTCAACAAAAAGGGAGCGCAGGGACTCGCGCAGTGAGGTGATTTAGGCGTTTTCCGCCTGGGCAGGATTCGCCCTCACCCGCGGGCCGGAGGCACCGCACTCGTCGTCAGTGCGTGGCCGGCGCGCTGGTGTCCGTTATGGACGGTGTGGGTGACGGTGACGTCGGGTTCGACGACGATGTCGGCGGCGGTGTCGACGTGCTCGGCGGTGGTGGCCCCGACGTGGTCGGCGGTGGCGGTGGCTCCGTCGTTGGTGGCGGGGTCGTCGGCGGTGGCTCCGTCGTCGGGGGCGGCGGTGGCACCGTCCCCGGTGGCGGTACCGGCACCGGCGGTGGTGGCGTTCCCGGGGGCGGCGGTGGGAGCTGCGGCGGCGGTGCCGGCACGACGTCGAGGACGACGCGCGTCGGCACCACGCCGCGGGCGTAGGCGTCGGCGAAGCCGAGCACCGCACGGACGTAGCCGTCGGAGTGGTTGTAGCGGAAGACAGCCGCCGCGAGCTGATCGCGTTCACGCAGGTCCCCACCGCCCGCGCACAGGTAGCGACCGGATGCGAGCGCGGCGTCGAAGACGTTGTGCGGACTGCGGATCCCGTCGGCGTTGCCGTCGGCGGCGTGCCGGCGCCAGGTCGACGGGATGAACTGCATCGGCCCCACGGCCCGGTCCCACACCGGGTCCGAGTCGAGCGCTCCGGCGTCGGTGTCGGGGATCGCCGCGACCCCGGGAGCGCCGTCGAGCCGCGGGCCCAGGATAGGCGAGGTGGTGGTGCCCCGCGCGTCGACCCGGCCGGATCGCGCGTGGCCGGACTCGATGCGCCCGATGCCGGCCAGTACGGGCCACTGGAGTCCGCAACGCGGGTTCGAGCGGGTGAGAGTCTGCTCGGCCTGCCGGTAGGCGTCCAGCACGACACCGGGGATGCCCAGCCGTCCGGTCGGTCCCGGGGCGGGCTCTGCGGCTTCGGAGTTGAGACCGCGTCCCGTTGGTTCCTCGAATAAGGCGAAGTCGGGGATCAGGTCCGCGGGCAACCGCCCGGTGCCGCCGAAGTGGTCGCGTGCCGCCAGGACGTCGGGTAGGGCCGAGTCGTCGGTGGCCGATTGCACGACGGCGTCGCCGCGGAGCGCGAGCAACGGTCCGAATGCGAACAGAAGCCCCGTCACGACCGCTGTGAACCGCTCGCCCCGACGACGGGGTGAACCCCATGGGTACGCCACGACTGCACCTCCAGTTCCGCAGGGTGCAGACCTTTCCGGAGGCGGTGGCATGCTGTCCACGGGTACAGCGCAACACGTCGGTCATCTCGTTCTTGTTGTCAGCAGGGTGCTAATCGGCCGAGCCTTGACTGTTCCGCGTTGATACAAAGGAAAACCGGTCGCCGCTAGCCGGATTCGGGACTGTTGACGCCGTTGCGACGCCTCATTACGTTCACCGGACGCCAACCGGTCCGCACCAATCGGCGCAGAGCCGGCTCAGGAGACCACCATGACCCCCACAGCATTCCCGCACCCGCGTGGCCGGTTCCTGCGCCTGGGCGGTGCGGCGACGGCACTGGCGGTGTTGCTCGCGGTCACGGGCGTGCCTCCGACGGCATAGGCACCCGAGATGCCGCGGCGGTCGCTGCCGGGGAAGGCGAGCGTGGTGGACCGGCAGTTGGTCGACGGACGCACGGTGGACCTGTGGATCGACTCACCGGCGCTCGGCACCACTGCACCCGTGCGCATCCTGCTGCCCGCGCGCTGGGCGCTGGAACCGGACCGGACCTGGCCGGTGCTCTACCTGCTGCACGCCGGTGGACTACCGGTCCTGGACGGAATGGACCGACGTGGAGAAGTTCACCGCGGACAAGGACGTCCTGGTCGTGATGCCCAGAACGGTCCCGCGGGGATGTACTCGCAGTGGTGGAACCAGGGGCGCTCACCGCTGCCGGACTGGGAGACCTTCCACGTCGAGGAGGTCCGCGAGACCTGGAGCGCGACTACCGCGCGGGGCAGGAACGCGCGGTCGCCGGTCTCTCGATCGGTGGCTACGGCGCCATGGCATACGCGTTCCGCAACCCGGGCGTCTTCGGTGCCGCCGCGTCCTACAGCGGCGCGATCGACATGTTGCAGGGCGGCACACCGATGGGCATCCAGAGCATCCTCGTTAGCCAGGGACTGGGCGCCTACGACCTGTGGGGCAACGAGTACGCCAACCGGTTCCGTTGGATGTCGCACAACCCGGCGGACAACGTGGAGGCGCTGCGGGGCGTCGAGCTCTACGTCTCCTGCGGCAACGGACAGCCGGGGCCGCTCGACCCGCCGGGGCAGGAGTACGAGGCGCACGAGGCGTCGTCGCTGGAGTCCTCGCGCAGCTTCACGGATCGGTTGCGGCAGCAAGGGATCGCGGTGACGACCAACTACTACGGCAACGGCACCCACGCCTGGGAGCGCGAGCTGCACGCCTCCTGGCCGACGTTGGCCAGGGGATGGGCATCACGCCGTAGGACCTGTTCCGGAAGGGCCGCAGCGGGGCGGCCTGGGACGCACCCCCGAGAACATGCGACTTCAAAGATCGTCGTACTGGGTGGGTGTGAACGTCAGGCGCGGGTCGCTCTGCACGAATCCGCCGAGCAGCTGGTCGATCTGGGTGAGCACGTCGATGCCGAGCTCGACGCCTGATGCCCGCGCGTTCTCCGCCACCTGTGCCGGCCGCGAGGCGCCCACGACCGCCGAGGCGACCCCTTCGTGGTGCAGCGCCCATGCGATCGCGAGCTGGGCCATGGTGAGTCCGGCTTCCTCAGCGATGCCGCGCAGCAGGTCCACGCGCTCCAGCAGGGATGCGTCGAGGAACGGCCGCACGGCGCTCCTGCCGCGTTCGTCGTTGTCGGCTCGCGACCCGGGCGGGATGCGCTGCTGCCGGTACTTGCCGGTCAGGATGCCCTGGGCCAGCGGCATCGACGCGAAGTGGCCGATCCCGGCGCGCGCGGCGGCCGGCATGACCTGGGACTCGGGCGCCCGCCACAGCATCGAGTAGTGCGCGTGGTTGCAAAGCAGCGGTACGCGCAGCTCGTTGGCCAGCGCGTCGGCGCGCAGGAGTTGCTCGGCGGTCCACTCCGCGGTGCCGACGTAGCGGACCTTGCCCTCGCGCACCACGTCCGACAGCGCCAGGAAGGTCTCCTCCAGCGGTGTCCGGTGGTCGAAGCGCCACAGCTGGAACACGTCGACGTGGTCGGTGCCCAGCCTGCGCAGCGAGCCGTGCAGCGAGGACATCAGGTGCTTGCGCCCCAGCCCGAACTGGCTTGCCCCGGGATGCTCGAGCCAGAAGACGCCGGTGCAGAGCACGATGTCGTCGCGCCGCGCCTCCCGAAGACCTTCGGCGAGGGCTTCCTCGGCCGCGCCGTGACCCCACGCGGCGGCGGTGTGGAAGGTGGTGATCCCGGCCTCCAGCGCGGCACGCGCGCAGTTCGCCGACTCCCGGTGGGCGAATCGGTTGCCGTAGGAGATCTCGCTGACGAGCAGCCCGCTGCGGCCGATCCGACGGTGTCGCACGCGCTCAGCTCCGTTTCCCGGTTGCGGCCGCGGTTTCCTCGACGGTGCGTTCGATCCACGCGTCCGGGGCCAGGGCCTTGTGCGCGTAGGCCGCGCCCGCCGAAGCGTGCGGCAGGATCAGGAACCGCTCCGCGGCGAGTCCCTCGACGACGGACTCGGCGACCTCCTCCGGCGTGCGCAGCGGTGCCGCCGCCGCGATGGCCATCGCCGCCGGGTGCCGCGCCTCGATCGCGGGCATCAGCAGGTCGGTGCGCACCCCGAGCGGGCACAGCGCGCTGACCCGGATGCCGCGCTCGCGGTAGGTGATCGCGAGCCATTCGGCGAGGCCGATCGCGGCGTGCTTGGTCACCGTGTAGGGCGCGTCACCGGGCGCGCTGAGCAGGCCGGCCCCGGAGGCGGTGATGAGCAGGTGGCCCTGCCCGCCGCGCAGCATCGCGGGCAGCGCGGCCTGCGCGGCGTGGACATGCTGCATGACGTTGACCTCCCAGGAGCGGGCCCACTGGGCGGCGGGCGCCTGCACCCCGGTGCCGAAGGCGACTCCGGCGTTCGAGCAGAACAGGTCCAGCGCGCCGTATTCGGCGCGGGTCATGGCGACCAAGGCGCGCAGGTCCTCGCGGGAGGTGGCGTCGGCTGCTCTGGAGAGGGCGGTGCCGCCGGACTCCACGATCGAGTCAGCCACGGCGTCTGATGCGTCGCCGTCGATGTCGGAGACGATCACGGCGCGCGCTCCGCCGCGGGCGAAGCGGCGCGCCATCGCGGCGCCGATGCCGTTTCCGGCTCCGGTTATGACGACCACGCGGTCAGCCAGATCCACAGGAATGCTCCAGTTCGGTTCCGAGTGAGCGGGTTCACGGGTTCGGAATTGTCAGGCACACAACAATTCCGCGGTGAGCGGGAACTCGCGCGGGGTGAGTTCCGGGGGACTGCCGCCGAATCGCGGCGAGGCGAGACTAGCACCGTCGATCTTGCTCGAAAAGTGCTGAAGCGCGGCTCAAACCGGGCTCAATTCCTGCTTTGTGGACGGTCATCGCTTCCGGATCCGTTGCGGTTCGCAGTGGGTTGCTCCTATTCATTTTCTGGCGCGGCCGATTCCGTCTGCCGGCCGTCTCGTCAGTGCAGCCAGGAGGAGGGGTTCCCATGTCTGTGGCCGGTTCCGGTGGCCCGCTGTGGCCGCGGACGCGGGTGCTCGGGATGAGCCCGGCGGGCGTCGCCGACGCGCACCTGGTGTCGGCGGTCTCGCGCGGCGGAGGGTTCGGGGTGCTCGACCTCGCCGGCATGCCGACCCGGGCCGCCGAGGCGCTGCTGCGCGTCCGGAACACCTCGGCGGCCCCCTTCGGCGTGCGCAGCGCAGGCGGCTGCGAGCTGGGACCGGGGGAGGTGCTGGCCGGCCCGGGTGTCGGGGCGGTGGTGCTGGGAGCGGGTTCGCCGTGGACCATCCGCTCGGTGGCCGCCCAGTCGCCGGCCGCGGGCCGGATCATCCTGGTCGAGGTCACCGACCTGGACGAGGCGCTGTGGGCGGTCGCCGATGGCGCGGACGGGCTCATCGCGCGCGGCAACGAGGCCGCGGGCCGGGTCGGTGAGCTCAGCTCCTTCGTCCTGTTGCAGCGGCTGCTGGCCGACTACCGCGTGGACCTGCCCGTGTGGGTGTGCGGGGGGATCGGACCGCACACCGCCGCCGGGGCCGTCGCGGGCGGTGCCGCCGGAGTCGTGCTCGACAGCCAGCTCGGCCTGTTCCCGGAGAGCAGCGCTCCACGCCGGTTGCGCGAACAGCTGGCGCGCGCCGACGGTTCTGGGACGGTGGTCGTCGACGGTCACCGGGTGCTCGCCGCCGGGACGCCGGAAGAACCCGGGACCGGCTCGCGACCGGTGCCGTTCGGGCAGGACGCGCACCTCGCGTCCCTGTTCGCCCGCCGCTACGGTACGGCCGAGCAAGCGGTGCGCGACATCGCGGCGATCCTCGCCCGGCCCGCGCAGGACGTCGACCCGGTGGCCCAGGGCGCACCGCTGCGCCGAACGCTCGGCGCCGACCTCGCCGTCGCCCAGGGCCCGATGACGCGGGTGAGCGACCAACCGGAGTTCGCCGGGTCCGTGGCCGAGCGCGGCGGTGTGCCGTTCGTGGCCGTCGCACTGGCCGACGGTGCCCGCACCACCGAACTCCTGCGCCGCACTGCCGACGTCGTCGGTGACCGGCCCTGGGGCGCGGGCATCCTCGGCTTCGTCTCCGACGACCTGCGCGCGCAGCAACTGGAGGCGATCCGCCGGGTGCGGCCCCGCTGCGTGTTGATCGCCGGGGGCAAGCCGGGGCAGGCCGCGCGGCTCGAGGCCGAGGGGATGGCGACCTACCTGCACGTGCCGTCGCCGATCCTGCTGCGCCAGTACCTCGACGCGGGTGCCCGGCGCTTCGTGTTCGAGGGTTCGGAGTGCGGCGGGCACATCGGGCCGCATTCGAGCTTCTCCCTGTGGGAGGCGCAGCTCGACGTGCTCGGCGGTTTCCTCGACGAGCACCCGGACGCCCGGGTCGAGGTGTTCTTCGCCGGTGGGGTGCACGACGGGCGGTCGGCCGCGATGGTCGCGGCGATGGCGGCGCCGGTCGCCGCGCGGGGTGCGGGCGTCGGGGTCCTGTTGGGTACCGCCTACCTGTTCACCGAGGAAGCCGTCGCGCACGGTGCGATCACCGAGCTCTTCCAGCGCCGCGCGGTCGAAGCCGGCTCGACGGCGACGCTGGAGACCGCGCCCGGACACCTGACCCGCTGCCTGCACAGCCCGTTCGTCGAGGAGTTCCGCACCGCCTCGCGGGAGCTGCACGCCGACGGCGTGCAGGCGCAGGAGCGGTGGCGACGGCTGGAGGAGCTCAACACCGGCCGGTTGCGGGTCGCCAGCAAGGGGATCCGCAGGGAAGGCGCCGACCTGGTCGCCGTGGGCGAGCGGGAACAACTCGCCGAGGGCATGTACATGGCGGGCCAGGTCGCGGTCCTGCGCGAGGAGACCACCGACATCGCCTCGCTGCACCGCGCCGTGACCGAAGAGGCCGCCGCCCTGCTGCGCGACCGCGCCGCGCAGAGCAGGGCGACGGTCGCGGAACCGCGTCGTGAACCCCTGGACGTGGCCATCGTCGGCATGGCGTGCGTGTTCCCCGGCGCGCCGGACCTGCCGGCGTTCTGGTCCAACGTCCTGCGCGGAGTGGACTCGGTGACCGAGGTGCCGCCGGAACGATGGAACACCGAGGTCTACCACCGGCCACCGGAAGAGGCCGAGCCCGGTACGACACCGTCGAAGTGGGGCGGTTTCCTCCCGCCGGTGGCCTTCGACCCGCTGTCGTTCGGCATCCCGCCCGCTTCGATGGGCAGTATCGACCCGTCCCAGCTGCTCAGCCTCCAGACCGCCCGCCGTGCGCTGGAGGACGCCGGATACGGCGAGCGGGCTTTCGACCGCGTGCGCACCAGCGTGATCTTCGGTGCCGAGTCCGGCGGCGACCTGGCCGACGCCGGGGTGCTGCGCGCCTTGCTCCCGGCCTACCTCGAGGTGCTGCCGCCGGAGCTCGACGAGCAACTGCCGAAGCTCACCGAGGACTCGTTCCCGGGCACGCTGGCCAACGTCATCGCCGGGCGCATCGCCAACCGGCTCGACCTCGGCGGGGCGAACTACACCGTCGACGCGGCGTGCGGGTCGTCGCTGGCCGCGATGGACCTGGCCTGCAAGGAACTGGTCCAGGGCAGCAGCGACATGGTCCTGTGCGGGGCAGTCGACCTGCACAACGGCATCAACGACTACCTGATGTTCGCCTCGGCCGGGGCGTTGTCGCCTACCGGCAGGTGCAGGCCCTTCGACAGCGCGGCCGACGGCATCGCTCTCGGCGAGGGGGTCGCTTGCCTGGTGCTCAAGCGGCTCGGCGACGCGGAGCGGGCGGGCGACCGGGTGTACGCGGTGGTCAAGGGCATCGGCGCGGCCAGCGACGGACGCTCGCTCGGGCTCACCGCCCCGCGCCCGGAGGGGCAGCACCGCGCGCTGGAGCGCGCGTACCGGGCCGCGGGCGTGGCGCCGTCCGGCATCGGGGCGATCGAGGCGCACGGTACCGGAACGGTGGTCGGCGACGGTACCGAGCTGAGAACCCTCACGCGCTTCTTCACCGAGGCCGGGGCCCGGCCGGGAGGCTGCGCGCTCGGCTCGGTCAAGAGCCAGATCGGGCACACCAAGTGCGCCGCCGGGCTGGCCGGTGTGATCAAGACGGCCCTGTCGCTGTCCTTCGGGGTGCACCCGCCGACGCTGCACCTGCGGCAGCCGAACCCGGCGTGGGATCCGGACTCCAGTCCCTTCCGGTTCACCACCTCCGCCCGGCCGTGGACCGCGCCGCGTTCCGAGCGGGCGGCCGGAGTCAGCGCGTTCGGCTTCGGCGGGACGAACTTCCACGCGGTGCTCACCGCCGGCCCGGCCGGTGCGGCCGAACGGCACGGGATGCGCGACTGGGACTGCGAGCTGTTCCTCTTCCGCGGCAGGGGAGCCCGCGACGCGATGGGAGAACTCCTCGCTCTCGCGGAGCGGGCAGAGCTGCCGCTGCACGCGCTGGCCGCCACGGCTTCGGAACGGGCGGAACAGGAGTCCGGCTCGGTGCGGTTCGCCGTGGTGGCCTCCGACCCGGCCGAGCTCGCGGAGTCGCTGCGGGCCGCCCTGGCCGGCGAAGAGGCACCCGGGCTCTTCGCTGCGGAGGAAGACCGCGATCCGGGGCGGCTGGCGCTGCTGTTCCCCGGCCAGGGGAGCCAGCGGCCGGGGATGCTCGCCGGGCTGTTCGTCGCGCTTCCCGAGCTGCGCCACCTGCTCGACGTCGACCCGGCCGTCTCGGCGGTCGTCTACCCGCCACACGCCTTCGATCCCTCGGTCGCAGCCGCGCAGTTCGAGGCACTGCGCGACACCAGGATCGCGCAACCCGCGCTCGGAATCGTTGAAACCGCGTTGTGCGAACTCCTCGCCCGCCTGGAGGTGCGGCCGGACGCGCTCGCCGGGCACAGCTACGGGGAGCTCGTCGCGCTTTCGGTCGCCGGGTCCTACGACTACCCTGCGCTGCTGCGGATGAGCCGCCGCAGGGCCGAGTCCATCCTCGAGGCCACCGGTGACGACCCCGGAGCGATGGCCGCGGTGCAAGGGTCCGAAGTGGACGTCGCAGTGGCGCTGGGCGCGCTCGACGTGGTCGTTGCCAACCACAACTCCCCGGAGCAGGTCGTCATCTCGGGGACGACCGGGGCGGTCGAGGAGGCGGTCCGGCTGCTGCGGGAGAAGTCGTTCGGCGTGAAGCCGGTCCCGGTCGCGTGCGCGTTCCACAGCCCGTTGGTCGCCGGGGCCCGGGACGGCTTCGCCCCGGCGGTTGCGGCCGAACGCGTCCACCCGCCGCGCATACCGGTCTGGTCGAACCGCACCGCCCGCCCTTACGACGCGGTGGACGCGGAGCAGGTGCGCGCGGAGCTCTGCGCGCAGATCGGCGCACCGGTGCGGTTCGCCGAACAGATCGAGGACATGTACGCCACGGGGGTGCGGACTTTCGTCGAGGTGGGACCGGGCTCGGTGCTGACCGGTTTCGTCCGGTCGGTCCTGGGCGACCGGACTTACTCGGCTATCGCATGCGACCCCGGTACCGGAGGCGGCCTGCGGGGACTGCTGACGGCGGCGGCGCGCCTGGCTGTGGCCGGTGTGGAGGTGCGGACCGAGTGGCTGTTCCGCGGCCGCGCCGGGATCGGGGAGCCGGTCGGCGCGGACTGGGTCGTCGACGGCCACCGGGTCCGCAGGAAGGACGGCGGCCGGGTGCCCAACGGGCTCCTGCCCGCCCGGCGGCGGCCGATCGCGGTGGTCGCGGCGACGGAGACATCGGAGACGACAGTGGATGAACGTGAACGGATCGTTAACGAGTTTCTGCGCGGCAGCAGGGAGATGGTGGCGGCGCAGCGCGACGTGCTTCTCGGCTACCTCGACGCGTCCCGCGCGCCCGCACCGGAGCAGCCGGCACCCGCCATGCCCACCCGGCACGGGGCCGAGGTGGAGCGGGTCGAGGACCTGCCGACTGCCCGGCCGTCCGCGCCGGAGACCGGCGAAGAGATCGACGCGCACCGGGTCGTCGTCGAGGTGATCGGAAAGCGCACCGGCTATCCCGCCGAGTTGGTCACCGGCGATCTCGACCTGGAGACCGACCTGTCCATCGACTCGATCAAACGCACCGAGATCGCGGGCATCCTGCTCGCCGAGCTCGGGATCCAGGGCGGGGTGAGCGCGGACGAGCAGGAAGAACTGAGCAGGCAGCGGACGGTGAACTCGATCGTGCGATGGATCGAGCAGCGCACTGGAGGCGGCAGCGCGGTGCAGCGCCTGGTCATGCGCGTCGTACCGGCGGCCGAGATCGCCAACCACGAGACCTGCGAGGTGGGCGAGAAGGTCGTGGCCGTGGTGCACGAACCGTCGCAGTCGCTCCTGCGCGACGCCGTGCGCGACGAACTCGAACGCCACGGAGCGACGGTGCTGACCTCGCAGCACGACGAACTGCCGTCCGGCCGTTTCGACGTGCTGCTGTGCCTGAACCCGCTGGCGGGGAGCGACGAGCCCGTCGTCCCGCAGGTCTTCGGCCTGCTGCGCGACGCGGCGGCACGCGGCGCCTCGGCGCTGCTGGTCGCCGCCCCGCTCGCCGCCGACGCGGCACCGCACGACCACGCGGCGGGATTGCGCGGACTGCTGCGCGCGGTGTGCAGGGAGCGCGATGACCTGGCGGGCAAGCTGGTCGAGCTCGAGGTGGGCGAGCCCGCCGCAACCGCGCGCGAGCTGGTGAGGGAGCTGCGCACCGACGACCGCATCCCGGTGGTCCAGCGGCGCGCCGACGTGCGCACGGGCTTCCGGCTCGAACCCGAACCCCTCGACCGCCGCCCGCTGCCCGAGGCCGCCGACCTCGGGCTCGACGAGAACTCGGTGGTGCTGCTGGTCGGCGGTGCCCGCGGAATCACCGCCCGCTTCGCGCGCGAGCTGGCGGCCACGACCGGGTGCCGCGTCGAACTGGTCGGCCGCACGCCGTGCCCCGCCGCGCCGGAGGATACGGCCACCGCGGGGGTCACCGATCCGCAGGAGTTGCGACGGGTGCTGGCCGCGGACGCGTCCTCGCTGGCCGAGGCCGAGCGGCAGGTCCACGCGCTCCTCGCGCGCCGCGAGGTCGCGCGGACGCTGGAGGAGATCCGCGCCACCGGAAGCCCGGTGACGTACCACAGCATCGACGTGCGCGACGGCGCCGCGCTTGGCCACCTGGTGAAAGACCTGCACACCGCGCACGGCGGGATCGACGGCGTCGTGCACGCCGCCGGGGTCATCGACGATCGGCGCATGGCGGAGAAGGACGACGCCTCGTTCCGCGACGTCTTCGCCACCAAGGCCGAGTCGGCCAAAGTGCTGCTGGACGCGCTCTCCCAACTCGGTGCGAGACCCCGGTTCGTTACCTTCTTCGGCAGCATCGCCGCGGTGCTCGGCAACCAGGGCCAGACCGACTACGCCGCCGCCAACGACGCGCTCGAATCGCTCGGCGCGGCCTGGTCCGCCCGCACCGGCAACCGCGTGCTGACCGTGCACTGGGGGCCGTGGGCGCCCAGCGCGGAACACGGCGGGATGGTGTCGGCCGAACTGGCCCGCGAGTACGAGCGTCGCGGAGTGCGGCTGATCGACCCCGGCGACGGGCCCGCGTGCCTGTTGCGCGAACTCGCGTACGGCACGGCGGAGTCCGTGGTCTACGCGGCGTCGACGTGGTGAGCCGTCAGGAGCCGGTCGCGATCGTCGGGATGGCCGCGATGTTCCCCGGCGCGCCCGACCTCGACGCGTACTGGCACAACCTGGTCACCGGCGTCGACGCCATCACCGACGTGCCGCACGACCGCCGAGACCCGGACTTCCACGACGCCCGCGCCGGCGGACCGCTGCCGCCGGACCGCACGTATTGCCACCGGGGCGGATTCCTCACCGAACCGGTGTCGGTCGACGCCGGTGCGTTCGGGATCATGCCGAACTCGGTGGAGGGCATGGAACCCGACCAGCTCATCGCGCTGAAGGTCGCCGCCGACGCCGTGGCCGATGCCGGGGGACGGGCTCGGCTCCGCGACCGCGACCGGGTCGGCGTCGTCCTCGGCCGCGGTGGCTACCTCGCGCCCGGCCTGCTGCGCTACGACCAGCGTGTCCGCACCGTGCGGCAGGTCCTGCGCACGCTGTCGGAGCTGATGCCCTCGATCGAGCCCGACCGGTTGCGCGAGGTGCGCGAGGCGCTGCTCGACCCGCTCGGGCCGGTGCGGCCGGAGTCCACGATCGGCCTGGTGCCCAACCTGGTCGCCTCCCGGGTGGCCAACCGCCTGGATTTCGGCGGCATCGCCTACACCGTCGACGCGGCCTGCGCCTCCTCACTGGTGGCGGTGGACCACGCGGTGCGCGAGCTGACCGGTGGCCGGTGCGACGTGGTGCTGGCCGGGGGCGTGCACCACTGCCACGACGACACGCTCTGGTCGATGTTCACCCAGCTCGGCGCGCTGTCGCCGAGCCAGCGGATCCGGCCGCTGTCGCGGGAGGCCGACGGGCTGCTGATCGGGGAGGGCACCGGCGTGGTCGTGCTCAAGCGGCTCGCCGACGCCAGGCGCGACGGCGACCGCGTCTACGCCGTCATCCGCGGCGTCGGCGGCTCCAGCGACGGCCGCCGCTCGAGCCTGCTGCACCCGGACTCCGGCGGGCAGCTGCTGGCGCTGCGCCGCGCCTGGGAGGCGGCCGGGCTCGACCCGGCCGAGCCCGGGTCGGTGGGGCTGCTCGAAGCCCACGGCACCGCGACCAGGGCCGGGGACGAGGCCGAGATCAGCACGCTGGCCGAGGTCTTCGGAGGGCCGGGCGGGCCACCCGCGGTGATCGGCTCGGTGAAGTCGATGATCGGCCACGCGCTGCCCGCCGCGGGGATCGCGGGCCTCATCAAGGCGGCTCTGGCCGTCCACCACCGGACGTTGCTGCCGACCCTGCACTGCGCCGACCCCAACCCGCTGCTGGAGACCACGCGGTTCGGCGTGATCGACACCGCCCGCCCCTGGGAGGACACCGGGCCGAGGCGGGCGGCGGTGAACGCGTTCGGCTTCGGCGGCGTCAACGCCCACGTCGTTCTCGAAGAATGGGAGAACCGCGTTGCGGGGCGGGTCTCCGTGCGGGAGCCGGAACGGATCCTGCGGGTGTGCGCGAGTGGTCCGGAGGAGATGCGGACCCTGCTCGATCGGCCGGACCGCGAACTACTGGGGAGCGGACCCGTGCCGACCGGCCCCTGCCGGATGGGAATCGCCGACCCGACCGCGCATCGCCTTTCGGTGGCCCGGAAGGTGGTCGCCCGCGGACAGGGCTGGCGCGGGCGCAACGACGTCTGGTTCACCACATCCCCGCTGCTTGAAGCCCCGGACGCGAGGACGGCTTTCGTGTTCCCGGGCCTGGAAGCCGAGTTCGCCCCGCGCTGCGCGGACGTCGCCGTCCACTTCGGACTCGACGTGCCGGAGGTGTCCGACGACGACCTGTCGGCTCGTGCCGCGGCGGTGAGCGGGGTGGGCCGGTTGCTGGCCACCGCGCTGCGACGCCTCGGAGTGCGGCCGGACGGGCTCGCCGGGCACAGCATCGGGGAGTGGACCGCGATGGTCGTCGCCGGGATGCAGCCCGAGGTCAGCCAGCGCGGCGCGCTGGAGCGGTTCTGGCCCGGCGGGTTCGAGGTTCCCGAGGTAGACTTCGTGGCCCTCGGTTGCTCGGCGGAGGAGGCCGGGCGCCGGATCCGGGGCCTGCCCGAACTGGTCGTCTCGCACGACAACGCACCGCGCCAGTCCATCGTCTGCGGATCCCCGCCGGCGGTGCGGCGGCTTGCAGGGCGATGCCGGGCGGACGGCGTCTTCGCGACGGTGCTGCCGTTCCGGTCCGGCTTCCACACGCCGATGTTCGAGCCCTACCTCGCGCCGTTCGCGCGCCTGCTCGCCGAGCTGGAGCTGCGTGCGCCCGAGGTGCCGGTCTGGTCGGCGACGACGGCCGCGCCCTATCCGGCCGAGCCCGGGGAGATCCGGGAGCGCTACCTGGAGCACCTGGTGCGCGCAGTGCGGTTCCGCGATCTCACCGAGGCGATGCACGCGGCGGGCTTCCGGGTGTTCGTGCAGATGGGGCCCGGTCAGCTCGCGTCGTTCATCGCCGACACCCTCGGCGACCGGCCGCACCTGGCGGTGAGCGCAGGATCCGCGCGGCGGGACGGTATGGCGCAGTTGCGCCGGGTGCTGACGGCGCTGTGGGTCGAGGGGGCGGCACCGGACTTCGACGCGTTGGACGGCCGCACCGGCGGAGGGTCCGGCACCGTGCGGCTCAGCACTGGCACGCGTCTGCTGTCGGTCGCCCCGCACACGCGGGGTCTGCTGGACCGCGCGCCGGGCGTGCGGCCCGGGCGGCTCGGCGGCGGTGTCGCGGCGGAGTTCGACGGCCTGCTCGAGCAGACCAGGCAGGCCGCCGTGGTGGTGGCGGAGGCGGCCGCTGAGCGTGCTCGTCGCGACAATCGGTCCGCACCCCTGAAAACCGCCCAGACACCGCAGTCGGATGAACGAACTGCGGTGCTGCCGGTGTCGCTGCGCACGATGCCCTACCTGCGCGACCACCGCTTCTTCCGCCAGCGCGCGGACTGGCCCGACGAAACCGACCGCAGGCCGGTGGTCCCCGCCACCACCCTGATCGACCTCGTGTTGTCCGAAGTGGAGCGTGCGTGGCCCGGAGGGGTGGTCGTCGCCGTGCACGATGCGAGGTTCCACCGCTGGCTGGTCGCCGCGCCCGACCGCGATGTGCCGGTGCGCATGCGGCGCGATGGCGCGATGGTGTCGGTGTCGGTCGGGGAGTTCGCCTCCATGGCGGTGGAGATCGCAGGCAGCTACCCGCGCACCGCGCTGTGCGAGGAGACCGGCTCCGGCGCACCGGCACCGATGACCGCGAGCGAGGTGTACCGGCAGCGGGAGATGTTCCACGGCCCCGGGTTCCAGGGGCTCACCGACATCACCTCGATGGGGCCCGAGCACATCAGCGGGGAGATCACGGCTCCGGCGGCCCCGGGCGCACTGCTGGACAACGCGGGCCAGCTGCTGGGCTGCTGGCTGATGGCCAGGGAGCCCGACCGCCTGCTGGCGTTCCCGTCCGGGATGGGCCGGATCACCTTCTTCGGCCCGCAGCCGCCGCCGGGCGCGCACCTGAGCTGCCACGTGCGGGCCCGCACGCCGGACTCCTCCACGCTGGAGATGGACGCCCATCTGGTCCACAAGGGACAGGTCTGGGTCGAGATCACGGCGTGGCGCGACGTCCGGCTCGAGTGTGACCGCCGCGCGCACCGCGTCTACGCGTTCCCGCAGCGGAACATGCTCTCTGAGCGCAGGCCCGGTGGCTGGACGCTGGTGGAGGACCGCTGGCCCGGCCCCGCGTCGCGCGACATCTACGCGGGAATCCACCTCAGCGCACCGGAACGCGAGGTCTACGACGGGCTGCGGCCGGGTCGGCAGCGGCACTGGCTGCTCGGGCGCATCGCGGTGAAGGACGCCGTGCGGTCGTGGCTGTGGCAGCACGGCGAACGGTCGGTCTACCCGGCCGAGATCCACGTGCGCAACGACGAGCGCGGCAGGCCGTATGTCACCGGCAGGCACCGGGAGCTGCCCGCGTTCGCGGTCTCCCTGGCCCACAGCGGGGACATCGCGGTCGCGCTGGTGCGGGCGGGCGCCCACGGCCCCGCCACCGGGATCGACGCGCAGCAGGTCACGCCGATGTCGCCCGCGCTGCGGACCGCGCTCACCGGAGCCGAGCACGAGCTGCTGGCCTCGCTGGCGGGCACCGGCGACGAGGCGCTGTGGTTCACGCGGTTCTGGGCGGCCAAGGAAGCCGTCGGCAAGGCCCTCGGTACCGGGCTGGCCGGCACGCCGCAGGACCTCGTCGTGGTCGCCGCCGACAGGAGCAGGGCGCGCGTCTCGGTGCGCACCCGCGGCGAGCCGCGGGGACGCGCCTTCGTCGTCGAGCACGTCCAGGTTTCGGGCAGAAGCGCGAACGACTACGTCGTCACCTGGACCGTCGAGGAACAACGGGAGATCACCTTGGAGAAGCTGCCATGACCACCAACCCGACCACGAGCGCCGACACCTTTCCGGTGGTCGCCGACCTGCTGAGCACGCTGGTCGGCGACGCCGAGGTCCTGGGCACCGAGATCACCCCGGAGACCACCTTCCACGAGGACCTGCGGATGGAGAGCGTGGACCTGGTGACCTTCGCGGGCATCCTCGCCGAGCACTTCGGCGACCGGGTCAACCTGGCCGAGCACCTGGCGGACAAGGAGCTCGACGAGGTCATCGCGCTGACCGTCGGCGACATCGCCGAATACGTCGCCGAGCGCATTGGGAGCTGAGGGGATGCCCGAATTCCTGGTCAACGGCCTGCGGACGAACTGCCAGGTGCTCGCCGGGGCGGGCAGCCCGACCGAGTCGGTGGTGTTCGTGCACGGCATGGGCACCGACAGCCTGGCCAGCTTCCACCTGACGCTGGCCGCCCCGGTCTCGGCCGCGGGCGTCGACGTCATCAGCTACGACCTGCGCGGCCACGGCAAGACCGACCGCCCGCCGAGCGGCTACACGATCGCCGACTTCGTCACCGACCTCGACGACCTGCTCGGTGCGCTCGACGTGCGGCGGCCGGTGCACCTGGTCGGCAACAGCTTCGGCGGCACCATCGCCTACGGCTACGCGGCGGCGCACCCGCGCAAGGTCCGCAGTCTGGTGTGCATCGAGGCGGAGCCGCCGACCGAGCCGTGGGCGGACAAGATGCGGCGCACCCTGGCCGGCACGGTGGAGTTCCTGAGCGCGGAGTCCAGCTACGAGTGGATCGAGGCCAACTACAGCGCCCACCACCGGCGGCTGGCCAGGATGGCCGCCGAGCGCATCACCTCCACCACGATGGCCGAGGAGGTCCCGCTCGGGCCGCTGCTGAGCCTGGAGGAGGTCCGCTCGATCGACTGCCCGGTGCTGTCGATCCTGGGCCGCCACGGCTACCAGTCCGACGACCTGGACGCGCTGACCTCGATCCTGCCCCGGGGGGAGCTGTTCGTCTTCGACGACGAGGGCCACTCGGTGCTGGTCGAGCGGCACCGGCAGGTCCGCACGATCCTGCTGGACTGGATCGCCAGGCACTCGGAGGACGCGGCGTGACGCGGTTCCTGTTCGTCGTCCCACCGCTGACCGGCCACGTGAACCCGCTGCTCGGGGTCGCCGCCGAACTGCGGTCGCGCGGTCACCGCGTCGCCTGGGCCGGACCGCACCCGGTCGTCGCAGAGCTCGAAACCGAGCGCGACGTCTACGCCGCGGGTGACGGCGACCAGTTCGCGGTGGACAAACGTCCTGGCGGGCTGCGGGGTTTCGCCGCGCTGCGCTTCCTCTGGGAGTCGTACCTCATCCCGCTGGCCGACGCGATGGTCGAGGGCGTCGAGGCCGCCGTGCGCGACTTCTCCCCGGACGCGCTGGTGGTCGACCAGCAGGCGCTGGCGGGCGCGGTGGTGGCAGCCCGCACCGGCCTGCCGTGGGCGACCTCGGCGAGCACGTCCTCGGAGCTCACCGACCCGCTCGGCTCGCTGTCGAAGGTCGCGGAGTGGATCGAGGACCTGCAGGACGGGCTGCGGCTGCGCCACGGTCTGGAACCCGGCACGGGACAGGACCTGCGGTTCTCGCCGCGGATGGTGGTCGTGTTCAGCACCGAGGCGCTGGCCGGGCCGCCCGCGGTGCCCGTCGCGGGCGAACTGCACTACGTCGGACCGTCGTTGGCAGGGCGCTGCGAGCGCGACGCGGCCGCGGTGTCCGGCCTCCGCGGGATGATCTGGGACCGAGGGGTGGACTGGGGGCGGTTCGACCCCGCCAAGCCGCTGGTGCTCGTGACGCTGGGCACGGCCAACGCCGACGTCTCCGGCCGGTTCCTGGGCGAGTGCGCACGCGCACTCGGGGACCTGGCCGACCAGGTGCAGGGCGTGGTTGCCGACCCGGCGGGCATGCTGGCGGGCAGCGCGCCGCCGCACGTGCTGGTGCCGCGCCGGATCCCGCAGCTCGCGTTGATCCGGCGGGCGGCGCTGGTGGTGTGCCACGGCGGCCACAACACGGTGTGCGAGAGCCTCGGTTTCGGCGTGCCGCTGGTCGTGGCGCCGATCCGCGACGACCAGCCGGTGCTGGCCCAGCAGGTCGTCGACGCAGGAGTGGGCCGAAGGCTGCGCTTCGACCGCGCGAGCGCCGCCGACGTCGGTGAAGCGGTGCTGCACGTGCTGGGCGAACCCGAGTACGCGCGGCAGGCCCAGCGCCTCCAGGAGTCCTTCGAACGGGCCGGAGGCGCGTCCGCCGCCGCGGGACACCTGGAAACCCTCACCGCCGACGGATAGTGCGCAGCTGCTCCGTGGCCTCGGACGAGCGCAGCGGACCCGGCCCGCGGGCGTCGAGCTCCCGGACCACCAGCCGATACAGCGGGTCGATGCGGTACCGGCTGGAGGCGGCGGCCGGATCGGTGGCGACGGGGTCGGCGAGCCGGTGCTCCACGAGGTGCTCGAGTACCCGCTCGGCGTCGCGCACCGGGACGCCGAGCGCTCCGGCGGCCCAGCGCACCGACAGCGACTCCTGCGCCGGTGCCTTGCGCACCAGCTCGGACAAACCGGCGCGGTCGGTGTCGCCGAGTGCGGCCAACGCCCGCCGCACGCTGGCGAGCAGGTCGTCGTCGCCGAGAGCGAACCGGTCCTCGCGGACGCGTCCGAGCAACCGGCCGACCGACCAGTGCGGACGGCGTCGCAGCAGCGCGGCCAGCGACGTGACCGCCAGCGGCAGGCCGGAGCACTCCGCGACCAGGGCGCGGGCCTCGTCGGGCTCGCGTTCGACCCGCGTCCGGCCCGCGCGGTCGGCGAACACCTCCAGCAGTTCGCGCACGCCCATCCGTGGCAGCTCCACCGTCGTGCCGGCGAGCGCGGCCGGATGGCGCGACGCGCAGGCGATCAGGACGGCGCTGCGCGGCGAACCCGGACGCAGCAGGGACACGTCCGTGCGACCGGTCGCGTTGTCCAGCACGACGAGCAGTCGCGAGTCCGCCGTGCATTCGCGGAACAGCCGGGCCCGTTCGTGCGGGTTCTCGGGGATCCGCGCTCCGGTCCGCAGCGCGCGTAGGAAACCGGCGAGCGCCTGCGACGGGGTCACTCCGGCCAGGTCGGCATGCAACTGGCCGTCCGGGAACAGGTGCGCGACGCGGTTGGCCAGCCGGATGCAGAAGGCGGACTTGCCGGAGCCGGGAGAGCCCACGACCGCCACTGTCGCGGGAGGCTGCGCGCCGCCCGTCGTCAGGGCCGTCTCGGCGATGCGGAGCTGCCGGGCCAGACCGGTGAAAGCGGGCACGTCCAGCGGCAACTGCCTCGGCACGGCCACTGCGGCCGGAGGCGGGGCCGGGGCGGCCAGTGATGCGGTGCGCTCCGGCACGCTCGGTTCCCGCGTTCCGGCGACGAGCTCGCGATAGGCGTCCCGCACGGCGGCGCCCGGCTCGGCGCCGGTCCGCTCGAGGTGCTCCCGGCGCAGGCGCTGGAAGACCTCGGCACCCTCGGAGTGCCTGCCCGCGGCGGCGAAGGCCAGCAGCAGGCTCGTGTAGAGCTCCTCCTGCCCGCTGTCCTCCCGCATGATCCGGTCGGCCTGCTCCAGCACCGCGTGCGGGCGCTCCAGCCGCAGGCAGGCCCGCAGGTACCGGTCGAGGACGCCGACGCGGACCGACTCGATGCGCGAGCGGTGCTGTTGCAGGACCGGGCCGAGCGACACGTCGGACAGCACCTCGCCGCGGCACAACGACACCGCGTCGCGCAGGATGTCGACGGCGTCCGTGTCCGGCGCATCGCCCCCGGTGCCGGCCTCCGCGCTGTCGCGCAGGGTGAGCAGCCGGTCCAGGTCCACCCGCGCGCCTTCGGCCATCCGCAGCCGGTAGCCGACCCGCGCGACGTGGGTGAGGGTGCAGCAGGCCGGCCCAGCGGGGGCGAGCACCCTGCGCAGGTGCGAGACGTAGGTCTGCACGGTGCGGGCGAGCTTGCCGGTGGGCTGCGACCCCCACAGCTCCCTGGTGATGGTCTCGGTGCGAACGACCGATCCGGCCTCGATCGCCAGCAGGGCCAGCAGCCTGCGCAGCTTCGGCTGGGAAGGGGTGACCACCTCGTCCCGGCACACGACCTCGAGCGGGCCGATCACGTTGATTCGCAAGGTCATGACGACGCCTCCGCGCGACCCGTCGATGTGAGGTGAACACGACGCGGCTCGTCCCGGCGATCCGGTTCGCCGGGACGAGGGTTACGGTTGCCGCGAGCCGGGGCTCACCCGACGTGGGTCAGCTTGACCTGCGCGGTGTTGTCGGGGCCGGTCGAGTTCATGTTGACCAGGCCGGTGAACCCGCCGCAGCCCTGCGACCACTCCGACAGGGCGTAGGGAGCGCCGGCCAGGTCACCGCCCTTGGCGGGCACGAACGGGCTGGTCGACTTCAGCGACAGCGTCGGGGGCTGCTGCTGCACGCAGTCCGGCCCGCCGCCGATCGGGAAGCCGACGGCGGAGATGTTCTGCAGCCTGATCTGCAACGGCAGGTCGAAGGTGACGTTGCCGCCCGCGATCTTGCCGTGCGACGGCGCGGCCTCGAAGAACTCGACGTCGACCTCGCTGTCGAACATGCCGAAGGCCTTGAACTTCACCCGCGGCACGCTGGTCTGGCGGAACTTGCTGGTGAACTCCCCGGTGGCGCCGTTGAGCTGGACGTCGACCTCTCCCTCGATGGGGATGTCGGCGTTCATCTTCACCACGTGGGCGGTGCCGGTGACCTTGTAGTGCAGGTCGATGGCGGCCTCGGCGGTACCGGGGTTGACCAGGCCGCCCACCAGGGCGGCCGCGGTGCCGACGGCGGCGATGCCGCTGATCCTGCGGGCACCCGTCAACCGACTCTGAATTCGCATCGTTTGTCCGATCTCGTGGAGTGCTGGGAAATCCGGCGGTGGTCACCGCCGCGGTGAGCCGTCGGCGACTGGTGAGTCGCGTGGGGACCGTTCGCGCAGCGAAGTCCGGGGCGCAGCCCGGGAGGACCTCTGCTCGCCCTCGCGAGAGTTCGAAGCGGCGTGGGACGGAACGGAACCGTCCGAAATGGATCCTCGAGCGCAATGGCCCGGATCCGTCGGGGGCGCGACAACGCGGCACCGCCGGGGATGGGAGGTGGGGTGGCCGGCCACCGGCGACCGGCCACCGCCGGGTCCACTGGGGACCCTCAGCACCTGGTCACTGCACCTGCACGGTGGCCAGCGACGGGTCCTGGCCCTGGTCCAACGTGCAGGGCAGGTCGAAGGTGCCGAGCTCGGTCTCGGTGCCGTCGGCCTTCTTCGGGGTGATCTTGCCGACGAAGTTGCTGCCGACGGCGAAGGTGACCTGACCCGGCTGCTTCACCGTCAGGCCCGGCACCGCGCCGGTGATCTGGGTGGGCAGCGGGCCGCTTTCGGGCACCGGCGTGGACGGGATGCTCAGGCCGTTGAGCGTGACGCCGAGGTCGGTGCCGTTGACGTTGAGGTCCACGCCGGTCGCGGCGGTGCCCTCGACCGAGGCGCCGCCGATGAGGCGCAGCGCGTCGGCGGTCTGCTCGTCGATGGTCACGTCGACCTTGAAGTCGGTGACGTTGATGGACTCGCCGACTTTGGCCGAGTCGGGGAAGGTCGCGTTGACCTTGGCCTGCGTCGGCCGCGCACCGACCATCGGGAACTCGCAGGTGAAGGTCACGTCCTTGGTCACGGGTCCCCGCGGCGCGGTGGTGGCGCCCGGGTCTGCCGCGGCGGGGCCTGCGGCCAGCGCGGTGAGCGAGACGATCCCCGCGGTGGCGACCACCGCGGCCGCGCGGCCGGTCCGCGCGGAATTCGGACGAACTGGCATGGGCACTCCTCATCATTGGCCGGCAAGAGCAGGCGCCGGGATTGGCGACCTTGCCGGCGATCCGATTTCGGGTGAGGGCTCGGTGCGGGTGGGAAGAGGGCCGGGAATCGGCCTGGAAACGGGGTCACGCATTTTACCCGCTCGCCCTACTGCCGAGTAGATTACTGGGGTGTGAAGTTCATTGGCAAGGCTTTCCCGGGGCGTCGGGATGAGCGTTGGCGATTGCCGCCGAAAATTGTCATGGGGATACGACGTAGCTGGTTGGGGATTCGTTTGCCGGTGACCGGAGCGCATCGGCCGTACCGTGATCCGGACGTGCGGGGCGGGAAGCCGGTCGGTGTTTCGGGCGAGTTGGTAGACCATTAAACGTGAGCGATGTTCGGATTGATCGCCCGGGGCTCTCGATCGGGTGGCCGGCACGCGTGGCTCGCGCGTCTGGTCCGGAGCGGCCGCTGCGATGTGGGGTGACAAGTTTTGTCACGCACGCGCCAACTCTGCCGTGGGAAGTTGGCACGTTTTTTCGCGGAGGTCCACCCGAACGGCCGAAAGTGGCGTGCGCTGTGGCAAATATGGATTCCGGCATGTTGACACCGGACCGGTGTGAAATTATGTTGCCGGGATTGCAAAGCGTCAACTCGTTTGAAACGTTGAAACCGCTGCTTTTGTTGCGACGTAGGGGAAGCAATGACGTTCGACGTCGGTTCCAGGTACGTGAGCGACGCCAGGAAGGGCGCCGGGGAAAGAACCGGTCCGCGCCCGCTCGCCGGCGCCGAGTCCAGCCGCTGGATCTCCGGCCTGCGGGCGGCGATGGACGCCGAGAAGACCGGGTTCGGCCGCGCCAAGATGCTCTGGTCGGTGCTGCCCAGGGAGTACGCCGAGGGTTTCCGTCCCTACGTCGGCGGGTTGGCCAAGGCGATGGTGCGCGAAATCCAGCACGTCGTCCCGGAGTATTCCCAGCCGCTCGACGGGGTGTTCGGCGACCTGTTCTCCCAGGCGATCGAGCAGGCGATCCTCTACCCGTTGTCCAACATCCGCGACGCCCGCAGAACGCACGAGGACTGGGGCAGGGTGTTCCGCGCGCTGGGCAAGGGCGAGTTCGCCGAGGGTCGCAGCCTGGACTGCCTGCAGACCGCCTACCGGGTGGGCGGGCGCGTCGCGTGGCGCCACATCGCCGAGTTCGGTCAGAAGCAGGGCGTGCCGGTCGACGTCCTGTGCGTGTGCGCCGAGGCGATCTTCGCCTACGTCGACGAGCTCTCGGCGCTGTCCATCGAGGGCTACACCGAGGCACAGGAGAGCGCGGCGGGCACGCTCGCGCGGCGCAGGCGCCGGCTGCTCGAGCTCGTGCTGGCCCATCCGCCGGCGTCGCCGCAGGTGCTGGCCGACCAGGCCGCCGCCGCCCGCTGGAAGCTGCCGGAGTGGGTCACCCCGGTCGCGCTGGAACCGGTCGCCGACCAGGGTGAGCGTCACACCCCCGCGTTGGAAGCGGACATGCTGGTCGATCTGGAAGGCGCCGAACCGTGCCTGCTGGTGGCAGGCCAGATCACCGATCTTGCCGGTCTTCGGGCCGGACTGCGGGGCTGGCGTGCCGCGATCGGGACGCGGGTGCGGCTCAGCGAGGCAGCGCTGTCGCTGCGGTGGGCGCGCCGGGTGATCGCCCTGGTCCAGCGCAGGGTCCTCCCGGACGCCCCGGTGACCCGCTGCACTGATCACTTGACCACGCTGTGGCTGCTCAGCGACGAGTTCCTGATCCGGGAGCTGAGCGCGCGCAGCCTCGCCCCGCTGGACGGTCTGACCGTCAAGCAGCGGGCGAGGCTGACCGAGACGCTGCTGGTGTGGTTGCAGTCCCGGGGCAGCGCGCCGGAACTGGCCGAACGGCTGGGCGTGCACCCGCAGACGGTCCGGTACCGAATGCACCAGCTGGAGGGCCTATTCGGCGACCGGCTCACCGACGCCGACGAGCGGCTGAATCTGGAGATCGCGCTGCGCGCCGAAAAGCTCGTGGCCGGGAACTGAGCCGTGCCATCCCGCGTGGAGCCGGCGCCGGGTAGGCCTCAGAGGCTGTCTTTGAGCTCATCTTGCACAGCGGTGCGGGTGCGGAACCTCAGTGCCTGTTTTTGATCTTGGTTGGTGGGTGAGTTGGCGGGTCATGAGGGTGATGGCGGCCCAGTTGATGACGGTTTCGGAGTGGGCGGGCAGGCGTTCGTAGTCGCGGATGGTGCGGCGGGCTTGGGTGATCCAGGACAGGGTGCGTTCGACGACCCAGCGTCGGGGTAGTGCCTGGGAACCGATCTGTCCGGTGATTTTGCGGACGATGTGCAGGGTGATGCCCAGGGCGGTGTCCGCCCAGGTGATCAGGCGGCCCGCGTAGCCCGCGTCGGCCCACAGCAGGCTGAGCCGCTGCTGGGTTTTACGGAGGTAGCGCAGGAGGAGTTCGGCGCCGCGTCGGTCGGTGACGTGGGCTCCGGTGACACACACGCCCAGCAGCAGGCCCAGTGTGTCGGTGGTGATGTGTCGTTTGCGTCCGTTGACTTTCTTGCCCGCGTCGTAGCCGCGGGTGTCGCGGCCCGCGGTTTCGGCGGCGCGCACGGATTGGGAGTCGATGACGCCCGCGCTGGGCTGGTGGTGGCGTCCGGCGCGGGTGCGGATCTGCTCGCGCGGGCTGTCACGCAGGGCGAGGACGACGTTGTCGCGGCTGCAGCGGTTGTAGAAGCCGTAGACGGTCTGCCACGGAGGGAAGTCCGCGGGCAGCCCACGCCATTTGCAGCCGTTGTCGATGACGTAGCGGATGGCATCGACCACGTCGCGACGCGGGTGCTGTTCCGGGTGACCGCCGCTGGAGGTCTCACACGCCGGAGTGGGCAGCAGCGGTTCGATCAACGCCCACTCGGCGTCGGTGGTGTCGGTCGGGTAGCGGCGTGGGCGGGCGGTAGAGCTGTCCTGGGCTGTTGTGGTGTACAAACGGATCGGGCCTTTGCTGTGTCGATCTTGATGTGGTGTCACGATCACTAGCAAAGGCCCTCTTCCACCCCACCCCCGGGGATCAAAAACAGGCACTCAGTGCCTTTTTTTGATCTTGGTTGGTGGGTGAGTTGGCGGGTCATGAGGGTGATGGCGGCCCACCACGAGCAGCCGACGGTGGCGGGCCGGCCGATCGAAGAGCTCCCGCAGTGTGTCTTCGCTGTTGGGCAGCGGCGCGTCGTGCGGCCGCTTCCCATCGGCGTCCACGGCGACGGCGTGGTGCTCACCTTTGCCGACATCCAGTCCGAGGAACACGCTGTCAGGGGCGTCCATGCGCCAGTCCTTCGCGCCGCAGGGCTGGTCGCCGGTCCAGCATCGACAGCCGGCAGCCACGTTACAAAGAGACCTGCCCGGAGGCGGCCGTGTCCCTATCAGCGGTCCGTCGATGCCACCGGGCCCGGTGACACCACCCCCCGGATCATGCGTTCGACAGGGGGACAAAGTCATGCCGAGCCCAGCGACCAGGGCCCTTGATCAGAGCCACGAAAAAGCTAACGGGGGGTGTCCCTATGTCGGTTGTCAAGCGGCTTGAGGGGCTGGTGCTTGGTATTTCGTTTTGGTGCGGAGCATGGCGTGCAGGACGTCGCAGCGGCGTCGGGCCAGGCAGATGAGGGCGGCGTTGTGTTTCTTGCCTTCGTCTCGTTTCCGCTGGTAGTAGGCCCTGCTGGTGGGGTCGGCCAGGGCGGCGAAGGCGGCGAGGAAGAACGCCCGTTTGAGATGTTTGTTGCCGCCTCGGTTGGGGTGTTCTCCTCGGATGGAGCTGCCGGAGCGGCGGGTGACCGGGGCCAGGCCTGCGTAGGCGGCCAGATGTCCGGAGGTTTTGAACGCCGAGCCGTCGCCGACTTCGAGGAGGATGCGGGCTGCGGTCCTGACCCCGATGCCGGGCATGGAGGTCAGGACCCCGGCAAGAGGGTGCGCATCGAGTATCCCTTCGACCTCGTCGGCGACTGTTCTCCGTTGCTGCAGCACGGTTTTCAGCGAATCGGCCAGGCGGGGGAGTACGAGCTCGGCGGTCTTGGCGCCGGGCACCGACACGGTCTGTTCGTCGAGCGCGGACACGATCGCCTCGACGAGGGCCTGGCCCATGCGGGGAGCGCGGGTGGCCGCGATCGAGGTCAGCTGTCGTTGTCCGGCTTTGCGGATCCCGTCAGGCCCGCCGCACCGGGAGAGGATTTCCAGCACCGCGGGGTGCTGGATCTTGGGTCCCAGGACGCGCTCCAGGGCGGGATGGATCTGGGTCAGCAGGCCCCGGATGCGGTTGCCGATCCTGGTGGCCTCGCCTGCGAGGTCGTCGTCGAACCCGACGAGCACCTCCAGTTCGGCCAGGGTTTCCTCGCCGGTGTCGACCCGCCGCAGGGCGTGCGGCAAGGTGCGGGCGGCATCAGCGATGACGTAGGCGTCGCGGGCGTCGGTCTTGGCGTTGCCCGGGTGCAGGTCAGCGATCCGGCGCATGGCCAGGCCCGGCAGATAGGCCACGTCATGCCCGCAGGCTCGGGCCACGGCCACCGGCAGGGCACCGATCGAGGCCGGCTGATCCACCACCACCAGCACCTGCCCGTGCCGCGCGAGCCGGTCGAAGACCTTGCGCAATCCGGCTTCGGTGTTGGGCAGTGCCGCGTCGTGCAGCCGGGTGGCGTCCGGCGCCAGGCCGGTCGCGTGGTGCGCGCCTTTACCGACGTCCAATCCGCAGAACACGTCATAACCACTGGTCACAGGTGGTGTCCTTCGACTCGTCGCAGCCTGGTCGCCGATCCGGCGTCAGCTGCCGGCAGCCACGCCTACGACGAGACCTGCCCGAAGGCGATCATGTCCCTATCAGCGGTCGGCTGGCGCCCCTGGCCTGGTGACAACACCCCCCGGATCATCAACGACAGGGGCAGTCAGTCATGCCAGGCCAGGCGACCAGAAGATCCCCGGCTGGGGACCACGAAGAAGGTAACGGGGGAAAATCCACGGACAGCCCACGCCATGTGCAGCCGTTGTCGAGTCTCCGGCTCCGGGCCCGTTTCTCACGTATTGCGCATACGCCGCGAAAAAGGTGTCCTCGCCAGAGATCCCTGAGAAACCCGCGGCGGTGCCGGTCGCGGAGGTGGGCCAAGCGGCTGCGCCGCTTCGAAGGTCGAAAGACAGGCTCTCACCCCGCTCGGGTCCCGTACCGCGCCGCGCGCAGCGCGAGCACCAGGTCGAAGCGGTGGGCCGGGTCGTCCAGCCCGCTGCCGAAAAGCCCTTCGAGCTGCTGGATGTGCGACCGGACCGTCTGCGGGTGCATCTGCAGCCTGCGGGACACCTCGCGCACGTTGCCACGGGTTTCCAGCCACGCCAGCAGCGTGCCGGCGAGCTTGCGGTGCTGCCTGGGCGGGAGCTCGTCCAGCGGGGCCAGCGCGGAGGTGACCAGCTCGTCGGTCAGCGGTGCGTCGCTGAACAGGCAGAGCTCGAACAGGTGGCGGTCGCAATGGGTGACCCGCTTGGCAGGCAGGACGCCGCGCCGCACGAGTTCGAGGGCCTGGCGCGCGCAGCGCAGGGAGTGCCGGGCATCGCGCAGCGCGACGGCGGGACCGATCGCCGACTGCCAGTGCGACAGACCCGCCACCAGCGCGGGGTGCCGGTGGGGGCCTGGGTCGGGCAGGACCAGGCATGGCGCGCCGTCCTCGAAGTTCACCAGGACGTCGTCGCCGAAGGAGGGTTGCGCCGGTTCGCTCGCGTCGTCGGCCGGCTCCATCGCCACCGCGATGACGCGCTCGGGCACCGCCCAGTGCGCGGTGGCGGCGAAGTCGGCCAGGCTCTGGGGGGCGGTCGGCGGATCGGCCAGGATCAGGTCCATGAGCCTGCGCCGGCGGCGT
Source organism: Saccharopolyspora erythraea NRRL 2338 (assembly GCF_000062885.1). Classification (NCBI taxonomy): domain Bacteria; kingdom Bacillati; phylum Actinomycetota; class Actinomycetes; order Pseudonocardiales; family Pseudonocardiaceae; genus Saccharopolyspora; species Saccharopolyspora erythraea. The sequence goes on from NC_009142.1 coordinate 2,553,793, forward strand.
TCCAGGGTCCCGGTGGCCTCTGTCTGCGCGGCGGCGTAACCCTCGATGGACAGCGCGGAGAGCTCGTCGATGTAGGCGAACAGCGCCTCGGCGAGCAGGCACAGCGTGGCGACCGGGATCCCGGCGCGGGTGCCGACCTCTGACGCCCGCCTCCAGGAGACCCGCGCACCGACCCGGTAGGCGGTCTGCAGCATGTCCAGGCTCCGGCCCTGCTGCATCTCGTGGCGCCCCAGCCGGTGGAAGACCCGGCCGCGGTCGTCGTACCCCGCGGCCGGGTTGCCCAGCCGGTCCAGGAAGTGGTGGATGGCCTGCTGCACGCCGGCGGCCGCGGTGCTGCCGAACTCGCCTTCCAGGTGGCCCGCGTAGGCGGGCAGCGCCCGCTGGATCTCCCGCATCACCTCGCTGGTGACGTCGTCGACCTTCGGCCGGAACACGCCCGCCAGCCCGCTGGGCAGCAGCTCCCACAGCCGGCGCACCCGGCTGCCGCGTTCCTCGTCGTCACCTCCGCCGCGGGAGGGCGCGGTCAGGGAGTCGTAGTCGGCTTCTACGGAGCAGGACAGCTCCGCCCTCGGGGGTTCGCTCACGTGATCACCACAACGGTTCGGCCGGGGATCGCCCGGGTGGGACGGATGTGCGCCGGGGAGCGCCGCGCGGGTTCCGGCGCTCCCGGTGTGCGTGCGTTTCGGGCCGGCTCATCGGCCGCAGTCGTCGGGAGCGGGCGCGCCGGCGAACCGGTCGCCGAACCACGCCATCACATCGGGGATCGCGGACTTGGCCGCGATCAGGTGGTCCCCGTCGACGTCGGGCTTCCAACGGGTCGGGATTCCCGCCTCGCAGTAGGCCGTCCGCGTCCGTTCCTCCGTCTCGACGGGGATGATCTGCTCCTTCGCTCCGCGGTACTGGAAGACGGGGAACTCGATCTCGTACTGCGCGCCGGAGCCGGGGGCGCCGATCCCGACGCCGAGCTTGTGGCGGTCGGCGATCTGACCCCAGGTCGTGCCGTCCGGGCCGGGAAGCGCGTAGATCTCATCGACGGTGAGACCCTCGGTGGTGTAGTCCTCCACGCGCTCCTTGGCGAACCCGAAGATGGTGTCGATCAGGCAGCTTCCCGACAGCTTCGCCACGGCCTGCCTGCCGTTGTCGTTGAGCAGCTCGTCGAACGGCATCCGCGGGTATCCGACGTGGAAGCCGACCAGTGCGGCGGCCGCGAAACCAGCGTACTGGCCGCCGTTGAGCGCGTTGCCGACCACGCGCAGGTCGCCGGGGACGCCTCCGGCGGCGGTTCCGGCGATGTTGAGCTCGGGTGCGTAGGAGGCGGCGAGCTGGGTGGCCCACAGCGCGGCCTGGCCGCCTTCGGAGTAGCCCCACAGGCCCGCGGGCGCGGCGGGGTCGATCCCCGACTCGGGCAGCCGCGACGCGGCGCGCACCGCGTCGAGCAGCGCGTGCCCGGCGTTCTGCCCGACCATGTAGGGGTGGCGCTGCCCGTTGAGGTAGCCCATCCCGTCGGTGGCCACCACGGCGTAGCCGGCCTTGAGCGCGGCGGCGAGCTGCTCGATCTCGTAGGCGTCCTCGTGGGCCCCGGACATCTGCTTGGAGTACGCGCACTGCGGTCCCAGGCCGAGCGTTCCGGGGTTGAAGGCCACGACCGGGCGCGGGTTGGGGCCGGGCCATGGTGCTTCGGGGACGGCCAGCATCCCGGAGACCGCGACCGGGGCGCCGTTGATGTCGGTGGAGCGGTACTGCAACTTCCACGAGCGCTTCGGGATCTGCCCCGGGATCTTGGGGAATTCCGCCGGAAGGCAGGCAAGTACGTCACCCGGTGCGCCCGCGGGCTGCACCGGTGGGGTGTATATCTGTTCGTCCGTGGCCGAGCAGGGCGCGTTGCCGCGCCCCGCTGCGTCGGCCATGGCGGCTGGTGACATCGCGGCGAATGCGATGGTCAGCGCCGCCGCGGGTGCAAGAGCCCGCCGCATGGGCAACTCCTCGGGTCGCTGGGAAAACTCCTCAGGGGCGGCAGTGTTCACGATGCGGCACCGGCGTTTCTAGACATGCGCGTCGCAGTTCGGGCGCCGGGTTTTGGCATGGGCGTTCGCAGTTGTGCCGGTCGCGGGAGGTCGCAGTCGCTCCGCACCGCGAGGAATTGGTTCGGCGCCGAAACGGATTCGCGGCGGATCGGCCGCAACGACCCGACTCGCCCGTTCGGGCGGGTGGTGCGCGGAGTTGTGTGTCGCGGTCGTGGTGCTCGCGGCAGGACCGTAACCGGAATGACAAAAACGCGGTATCGCTGGAAACCGTGGGAAATTGCTCCTTGTCGCCGGTGCGGCCGGTCAGTAACGTGCCGTCGCACAGCTCGGCGGTCTGCCCGGGAAACGGGCGGTATACGCGAATTCCCCTAGCGATGGGAATAGACGTCTCATGTGGACTCTTCGATCGGTGGCCGTGCGCGCCGCCGCCCTGGGCCTGGCGGCCGGGGTGTCGGCGGCCGGGCTGAGCGGTGTCACCGCCGTGGCCGGCACGGCCTCGCGCACGACGGCAGGGACGTGCGGGTTCGCCCACGGCACCGAGTCGGTGTCGGGCGAGGTCTCGGCCGGCTTCCCGGAGTCGGCCGCGGCGGGCACGGCCATCCGTCCGGACGGCCTGTCGGTTTCGCTGGTGCTACCGGCGTCCGGGGTCGAACGGTTGCGCGCCCACGGGGTCACCGCTGTCGGCGGCACCGTCGGTGTCCGGATCGCGGTGCGCCGCGGAGATGCCGGCCGGGACGTCTCCACCGTCCCCGTGCCGGTCGCCGCGACGCCACTGCCGGCCTCCGGCGAGCTGCGGCTCGCGGTTCGGCCGGAGTTCCCCGCGGTGGCGGTCGACGGCCCCGGCGAGGTCGTTTTCGAGCTGCACGGCGTCACCGCCGTCCTGAACCCGCAGGGGCAGGACTCCGACGTCGTGTGCGCACCGGTGCCCGGCGAGCCGGCCGTGCTGGCCGCGGTCCGGGTGGCGGGAGCGGCCGGACCCGGCGCGGACCCCGACCCGCCGCCGGTCCCGGCTGCTCCCGCCGGTCTTCCGGTGTCGTACTGGATCGAGGACTCGGTCACCAGGATCGCCAAGCTCGGCTCCGAGATGTCCATCGGGCGCGGCAGGTTCGAGGCGCGGACGTCACTGCAGAAGCCCTACCCGGTCACCGGCGAGGTCCGGCTCCCGTCCGCGCAGGGCTACTTCGTCACGTTCGGCTTCGCCCCGGTCACCAGCACGGTCGAGATGGTGCAGGGCGGCGAAACCGTCGGGAACCTCAAGGGGATCACGTTCGTCAACGGAGACATCGTCGGCGAGGTGGACACCACGATCCAGGTCGTCGTCCGGCTCCACGACGTGCGTGTCGACGGCGTCGCGCTGGACGTCGGCCCGGACTGCCGGACCGCCGCCCCGGCAGCGATCCGGGTGCAGGGGAAGCTGGTCTTCCGCAACAACCCCAACGGTGTGCCGCCGACCCCGTTCACCACCGCCTACGAGATCCCACCGTTCACCGGCTGCGGGGTCGCCGAGGACCTGGACCCGCTGCTGACCGGGCTGATCTCCGGTCCTGGCAACGGGTTGAGCGGAAAGCTCGTCCTGCGCTGCTTCAACAACCAGAACTGCCCACCGGAGGAGGCATGATCGCAGATGAGCGGACGTGGGCCAGGCCGAGAAGGACAGCGGTCGTGAGCGCCCCGGTGGCGGCCCTGCGGAACCGGGCGACCGGCGCAGCGCGCGAGTTCGGCCGGATGTTCGCGCTGGGACTCGACGTCGCGGTGCTGATGTTCCGGCGCCCGTTCCAGTTCCGGGAGTTCGTGCAGCAGTTCTGGTTCATCGCCAGCGTGTCGATCACCCCGGCGATCCTGGTCTCGATCCCGTTCGGCGCGGTCATCTCGCTGCAACTGGGCACGCTGACCGCGCAGATCGGCGCGAAGTCGTTCAACGGGGCCGCGAGCGTGCTCGCGGTCGTGCAGCAGGCCAGCCCGATCGTCACCACCCTGGTGATCGCGGGCGCCGGCGGCTCGGCCATCTGCGCCGACCTGGGGTCGCGGACCATCCGGGAGGAGATCGCCGCCATGGAGGTGCTCGGCGTGTCCCCGGTGCAGCGGCTGATCGTGCCCCGGGTGCTGGCGGCGGTGCTGACCGCGATGCTGCTCAACGGGCTGGTCAGCGTCGTGGGCGTGGCGGGCGGCTACTTCTTCAACGTCATCGTGCAGGACGGCACCCCCGGCGCCTACCTGGCCAGCTTCAACGCGCTCGCCCAGCTCCCGGACCTGTGGGTGAGCACGTTCAAGGCGCTCATCTTCGGTTTCCTGGCCGGGGTGGTGGCCGCCTACCGCGGTCTCAACCCCCGGGGTGGTTCCAAAGGGGTCGGGGACGTGGTGAACCAGTCGGTGGTCATCACCTTCCTCCTGCTGTTCTTCGTCAACACCGTGATCACCGCGCTGTACCTGCAGCTGGTGCCTGCGAAGGGGACGTGAGAGCGTGATCGGCATCGGACAGCGCGCCAGGACCGTGCTGCGGCGTCCTGGCGACACCCTGTACAACCTCGGCGACCAGCTGCTGTTCTACCTGTATGCGCTGGGCGCGGCACCGCTGGCGGTGCGCCGGTACCTGCGCGAGGTTGTCCGGCTGCTCGCCGAGGTGACCTTCGGCAGCGGCGCGCTCGCCGTCATCGGCGGCACCATCGGCGTGATCCTGGGTATGTGCGTGTTCACCGGTGTCACGGTGGGCTTGCAGGGCTTCAGCGCGCTGAACCAGATCGGCATCTCCACCCTCACCGGGTTCATGACGGCCTACTTCAACACCAGGGAGATCGCCCCGCTGGTGGCCGGCCTGGCGCTGTCGGCGACGGTGGGTGCCGGGTTCACCGCCCAGCTCGGCGCGATGCGCATCTCCGAGGAGATCGACGCGCTGGAGGTGATGGCGGTGCGCAGCCTGCCCTACCTCGTCACCACCCGGATCGTCGCGGGCTTCGTGGCGGTCGTCCCGCTCTACGTCATCGGCCTGCTGACCTCGTACGTGGCATCGCGACAGGTCACGGTGTGGTTCTTCGGCCAGTCCGGCGGCACCTACGACCACTACTTCTCGCTGTTCCTGCCGCCGGTCGACGTGCTGTGGTCCTTCGGCAAGGTGCTGGTCTTCAGCGTGGCGGTGATCCTGACGCACTGCTTCTACGGCTACCGCGCGGCGGGAGGTCCCGCCGGGGTCGGTGTCGCGGTCGGCCGGGCGGTGCGCACCTCCATCGTGCTCATCAGCGTTCTCGACCTGTTCCTGAGCCTGGCGATCTGGGGTGCCAACACGACGGTGAAGGTGGCGGGATGAGCAGGCTCGCAACGCAGTTCGCCGGTCTGGTTTTCATGGTGATCCTGGCGCTGCTGCTCTGGTTCGCGGTCGCGGTCTACGAGAAGCGTTTCACCCCGGTGAGCACGGTGATGCTTCGCACCGATCGCATCGGCAACCAGATGGAGCTCAACGCTGAAGTCAAGGCGCGCGGAGTGCCGTTCGGCACCGTGCGCGCGGTGCGCACCAGCGGGGACGGCGCCGAGATCGAGCTGGCGATGGACACGGCGAGAATCGGCCGGCTGCCGAGCAACGTCTCGGCCCGGTTGGTGCCCAAGACGCTGTTCGGCGAGCGCTACGTCGACCTGGTCCTGCCAGCGGAACCGGACCGGCGCGCGCTCGCCGCGGGTGACACGATCACCCAGGACCGGTCGGAGAACGCGATCGAGCTGGAGCGGGTGCTCGGCGACGTCCTGCCGCTGCTGCGCGCGGTGCAGCCGGAGAAGCTCGCCGCGTCGCTGGGCTCGATCTCGATGGCACTGGACGGGCGCGGTGAGCCGCTGGGCGAGAGCGTGCGGCAGCTCAACGACCTGCTCGCGCAGGTCAACCCGCTCATGCCCCGGCTGCGGGCCGACATCAGCGGACTGGCCGACGTCGCCGACGTCTACCAACGCGCGGCGCCGGACGTCCTGCGCGCGCTGGCCGATCTCTCGGTCACCGGCCGCACCATCGCCGAGCAGCGATCCGAACTGGACGCGCTGTACTCCGACGTCACCTCGACGTCGGTGGGGCTGACCGAGTTCCTGCGGCAGAACGGGGAGAACTTCATCGGCGTGAGCGAGTCGAGCAGGCCCACGCTGGAGCTGCTGGCGCGGTACTCGCCGGAGTACCCGTGCCTGTTCGACGCGGTGAACCGGTTCACGCCGCTGATGGTGGAGGCGCTCGGCAAGGGGACGAACGAACCCGGCCTGCACGTCGAGCTGACAGTGCAGCCGCCGCGCGGCAAGTACCGGCCCGGCGCCGACGACCCCGTCTACGACGCCACCGGCGGCCCGCGTTGCTACCCGCCCGGCGCCGGTCCCGCGGGCGGCGTCGCGACGAGCTCCGCACCGGTGGCGGGATCGGAGTACGAGACGCGGCTGATCTCCGAGCTGCTGGCACCGGGGATGGGCGTGCACCCGCGGGAGGTCCCCGCCTGGAACGGCCTGCTGGTCGGACCGCTGCTGCGGGGCGCGGAGGTGACGCTGCGATGAGAGGACTGGCCGCTCCGCTGGTCAAGGGCGCGATCTTCCTGTTCGTCACCCTCGTGGCTACGGCGACGCTGGGGGTGACCATCGCCAACGTCGGGATGGGCGACAAGGTCGCCTACACCGCCCGGTTCACCGACGCGACCTCGCTCAACCCCGGCGACGACGTCCGCATGGCGGGCGTGCGCATCGGCGAGGTCGAGGCCGTTGAGGTCGCCGACCGGCGCTTCGCCGAGGTCACCTTCGCCGTCGACGCGCACCGCGCGGTCTCCCGGCACGCCACCGCGGCCATCCGCTACCGCAACATGGTCGGCCAGCGGTACCTGTCGCTCGACCAGGGTCCGCTGCCGATGGACCGCGTGCTCGCCCCCGGCGCGCACATCCCGCTGGAGCGCACCCGTCCCGCGGTGGACCTGACCGCGATGTTCAACGGGTTCAAGCCGCTGTTCCAGGCGCTGTCGCCGGAGGACGTCAACAAGCTCTCGTTCGAGATCGTGCAGGTGCTGCAGGGCGAGGGCGGCACCGTCGACAGCCTGCTGCGCCACACCGCGTCGCTGACGTCCACGCTGGCCGAGCGCGACCGGGTCATCGGCGAGGTGATCGCGAACCTGAACGCGGTCCTGGACACCATCAACGCCAAGGGCGACCAGCTCGCCACGCTGGTCACCACGACCCAGCGGCTGGTCCAGGGGCTGGCCGCCGACGCCGAGCCGATCGGCGACGCGGTCGGCGGCATGGGCGAGCTGACCTCCAGCACCGCGGCCCTGCTGGAGGAGGGCAGGAAGCCGCTGAAGGACGGCATCGTCACGCTCGGCGAGCTGTCCAGGAACCTCGCCGACAACACGCCGATCTTCGAGCGGTTCCTCGGCAACCTGCCCACCAAGTACGACCGCATCGGACGGACCGCGTCCTATGGCTCGTGGCTGAACTTCTACCTGTGCTCGGTGTCCTCCGACGCCGAGCCCGCGCCCGGCGGACCACCGGTCGGCCGCCCCGTCGAGCAAGCGAGGTGCCTGCGGTGAAACCGTTCCGGCAACGAAACCCGGTCACCGTCGGCGTGGTGGGGGCGCTGGTGATGACGCTGATCGGGCTGGGCACGTTCTTCTCCGACGAGCTGCCGGCCATCGGCGGCGGCACCACCTACACCGCCGAGTTCGGCGAGGCGGCCGGGCTCAAGCCGGGCGACGAGGTCCGGGTCGCCGGCGTCAAGGTCGGCGAGGTCCGCGACGTCGCGCTCGACGGGGCCCGCGTGCGGGTGGCCTTCCGGGTCCGCGACGCCTGGCTCGGCGACCGCACCAGCGCCTCGATCCGCATCAAGACGTTGCTGGGGCAGAAGAACCTGGTGCTCGACCCGGTCGGGGGCGCAGAGCTCGACCCCGCGGTGACGATCCCCCTGGAACGGACCACCTCGCCCTACGACGTCAGCGACGTCTTCGGCGACCTGGCCGAGACGACGGGCCGGATCGACACCGCGCGGCTCGCCGAGAGCTTCCGCACGCTGTCGGCGACGCTGGGCGCGTCGGCGCCGCAGGACGTCCGCTCGGCCCTCGACGGTCTTTCCGCGCTGTCCGGCACGCTGGCCTCGCGGGACGAGGAACTGGCCAGGTTGCTGGCGGGCACCGCCCGCATCAGCACCACCCTCGGTGACCGCAGCGGGCAGTTCGAGTCGCTCATCAAGGACGGCGACCGGCTGCTCACCGAGCTCAACGAGCGCCGGGAGGCGATCGGGCAGCTGTTCACCGGCACCCGCCGCCTCGCCGTCGAGCTGAAGGGCTTGGTCGCCGACAACCAGCAGACCCTCGGGCCCGCGCTCGACCAGCTCGAACGGGTCACCGCCGTGCTGGAGCGCAACCAGCACAACCTCACCGAGAGCCTGCGGCGAGCGGGGCCGTTCTACCGCGTGATCGGCAACGCGGTGGGCAACGGCCGCTGGATCGACACCTACATCTGCGGACTGGTGCCCGCGGGCGAGCCGTCCGGCAGTTGCAAGCCACCGAGAGCGGGAGGTCGCTGATGCCCGAGCGCAAGCACCGCCGCACCGCCCGCGGACGTCGCTTCCTGCGTTGGGGAGTCGTCGCGCTGGTGCCGGTGCTGATGGCAGGCGCGGGCTGGCTCGCGCTGGACGTCCACGGCGGCAAGCGGGTCACCGCCCACTTCACCACCGCGGTCGGCATCTACCCGGAGTCCGACGTCCGGGTGCTCGGCGTGCCGGTCGGCACGGTGGAGTCGGTGGAGCCCATGGGCGACAGCGTCCGGGTCGAGATGAGCATCGACGCCGGCGTCGACCTCCCGGCCGAGCCGACGGCGCTGGTCGTCACGCCGAGCGTGGTCGCCGACCGGTACGTGCAACTGGCCCCCGCCTACACCGGCGGGCCGAGGCTGACCGACGGTGCCGAGATCCCCGTCGCCCGCACCGCGACACCGGTCGAGCTGGACGAGCTGTTCAGCAGCCTCAACGAGCTGACCGTCGCGCTGGGACCCACCGGTGCCAACGCCGACGGCGCCGTGGACGAACTGCTGCGGCAGAGCGCGCGGACGCTATCGGGCAACGGTGCACCGCTGGGCGAGTCGATCCGCCGGCTGGGGGACCTGGCGCGGACCATCGACGACTCCAAGGGCGACCTGTTCACCACCGTCGACAAGCTGAGCGCCTTCACCGCGGTGCTGGCCGCCAACGACGAGCAGGCGGGGCACGCCCTGGACCAGCTCGCTTCCATCAGTGAGGTGCTGGCCGCCGACCGCGGTGACCTCGGTGCCGCGCTGGCCGAGCTGAACGAGGCGGTGGCCGCGGTGCAGGGCTTCATCCGCGACAACCGCGGCCGCGTCCGGACCAATGTGGACAAGCTCGCGGTGGTCAGCGGTCTGCTCGCCGAGCAGAAGGCGTCGCTGGCCGAGGCGCTGGACACCGCGCCGAACGCGCTGACCAACGTGGTCGAGGCCTACAACCCGGCCACGGGGACGATCGACGCGCGGGGCAACCTCCTGGAGTTCTCCGCCCAGCAGGGTCCCGCGCTGCCGTTGCCCGACGCGGGCACGATGCGGGGAGGTGGGCGCTGATGCCCCGACGTGATCGGCTCGCCGCGGAGACCCGGGCCGGCGCAGGTGGCGCGGCGCGGCGGCGCCGGGTCGCCGCGGCGAGCGCGGCGCTGGCCCTGCTGGTGACCGCGGGATGCGGGCAGGGCGGCCTCTACGAACTGCCGCTGCCGGGCGGCGCGGACGTCGGCGAGCGTCCGTACCGCCTGACGGTCGGCTTCGCCGACGTCCTGGACCTGGTGCCGCAGTCCGGGGTCAAGGTCGACGACATCGCGGTCGGCAAGGTCGAGTCGGTCGAGCTCGCGCCGGACGGCCGCACCGCGCAGGTCACCGTCGTGGTCAACGGTGATGTGGACCTGCCCGCCAACGCCGTCGCACGGCTGCGGCAGTCCAGCCTGCTGGGTGAGAAGTTCGTCGAGCTGGCTCCGTCCGATGTGGAGTCGCCGCGGGGCAGGCTGGCCGACGGGGCGCGGATCCCGGCCGCCCGCAACGACCGCAGCCCCGAGGTCGAGGAGGTCTTCGGCGCGCTGTCCCTGCTGCTCAACGGCGGCGGCATCGGCCAGATCCAGAACATCAACCAGGAGCTCAACGACGCGCTGGGCGGCAACGAGAGCGCGGCCAGGCAGCTGCTGGGCAACCTCGACACCTTCATCGGCGGACTGGACGAGCACCGGGGCGAGATCACCAGGGCGCTCGACGGGGTCAACCGGCTGGCCGCCACCCTGGAGCGGGACAAGCCGCTGATCGACACCACCCTCACCGACCTGTCCCCGGGTATCGACGCGCTCTCCCAGCAGCGGGAGGCGCTGGTGGCGATGCTGAAGTCGCTGGGCGAGCTGAGCGACGTCTCGGTGGACACGGTCAACCGCAGCAAGGACGACCTGGTTGCCGACCTGCGGGCGCTGGAGCCCACGCTGCGCCGCCTCGCCGAGTCCGGCGACCGGCTGCCCCGTGCCATGCAGACGCTGCTGACGTTCCCGTTCCCCGACGAGGCGCTCAACGCCCTGCGGGGCGACTACCTGAACTCCTATCTGACGTTCGACGCGCGCACCGTGGGGCCCGTGGGCGGCCGGGGAGGTGCGCCCTGATGCTGACCAAGGGCATCCGCAGGCAGGTGCTGTTGTTCCTGGTGCTGGCGCTGCTCGGCGTCAGCTACGTCGGCGCGAACTACGCCGGGTTGGACAAGCTGCTGTACGACGACGGGTACGTGGTCCGCGCCAGGTTCGCCAGCGCGGGCGGCATCTTCACCAACGCCGAGGTGACCTACCGCGGGGTGCCGGTGGGCCGGGTGGGGGAGCTGCGCCTGACCGCGTCGGGAATGGAGGCCGACCTGCTCATCGACTCCGCCGGCGCCGGCATCCCCGCCGACACCGAGGCGGTCGTGGCAAACCGGTCGGCGGCCGGGGAACAGTACGTGGACCTGCGTCCGCGCCGCACCGGCGGTTCGGTGCTGCGAGACGGCTCGGTCATCCAGCAGGCCGACACCGCGATCCCGCTGCCGGTGGACCGCGTGCTGTCCAATCTGGACGCTCTTGTCGAGTCCGTGCCGAAGGAGGACCTGCGCACGGTGGTCGACGAGCTCCACAACGCGACCTCGGGCGCCGGGCCGCACCTGGAGGGCCTGCTGGACAACGGGATCGACTTCATCCACGCCGCGGCCGAGCACGTCCCGCAGACCACGAGGCTCGTCACCGACACAGAGACGGTGCTGCGGACGCAGCTGGAGCACTCCGAGGCCATCCGCACCTTCGGATCGCAGGCCGCCCTGCTGGCCGACCAGCTCAAGCGCTCCGACGGCGACATCCGCGCGCTCATTGGCGCGGTCCCGCCCGCCGCGCGGGAGGTCAGCGCGCTGATCCGGGAGTCGGGACCCGGGATGGGACTGCTGATGGCGAACCTGCTCACCACTTCCGAGGTTCTCGAGGTCCGCCAGGACGGCCTCGAACAGCTCCTCGTGATGGGGCCGAAGGCGGTCGCGGCCGGTTCGTCGGTCGTGCGCGCCGACGGCGCCCACTTCGGACTGTCGCTGACCTTCTTCGCCCCGCCACCCTGCACGAAGGGCTACGGCGGCACCGAGTACCGAGACGGGCTCGACGTCTCCCCGGGACCACCGCTGAACCTCGAAGCGGCGTGCACGCTGCCGTACGGCGACCCGACCGGGGTGCGCGGTTCGCAGAACGCGCCCACGCCGGGGCGGTGACCGGCATGCGCAGACGGCATCGGATCGGCGCGTCGCTCGGCGTCGGCGTCAACGCGTTCACCGCGGCGGTCGCGTTGTTCGTGTTCGCTGTCTGCCTCACCGGAGCTACCGCCGCGTCGTGGTGGTCGGCCGAGCACGACGAGGAGGTGCTGCGAGGTGCGGCGAGGCAGGAGGCCCTGCTGGCCGGGGAGCAGGTGGTGGCGGCGTTCAACACGCTGGACTACCGGCGCGTGGACGAGGGATTCGACCGCTGGCTCGCGCTTTCCACCGGTCCGCTGCACGAGGAGCTCTCGCGGCAGCGGCGGGACGGGCGGGAGCGACTGGTGGCCACCGCGGCGGTGACCGAGGCCAGGGTCCTGGACGCGGCGGTCACCGAACTGGACGAGCGCGCGGGCACCGCGACGGTGATCGCCTCGGTCGAGGTGGTGGTCACCAGGGACGGTGCGCCACCGGAACCCAAGCACGACCGGATCCAGGCCGGCCTGACGCGCACCGAGTCCGGTTGGAAGGTCAGCTGGATCGGCCAGGTCCCGATCGCGGTGCTGTAGCGGCACACCCCGAGGGAGAGGACACCGCCAGGTGAACACGAGCGAGCAGCGACCACGGAAACCGGTGGCCGGTACGACGGCGTTGCGGTGGCGCCTGACCCAGGTGCTGGTGATGCTCGCGGTCGTCCTCGGCGGGCTCAGCGCGTGGTTCCTGGTGCGGGCGGAGCAGGTGCGCGCCTCCGCCGGGGCCGATGCCGCGCTGGTCGACGTGCAGCGCACGGCCGCGGTGCGCGACCGGGTGGTTTCGGCTCTGGAAGCGGCGTTCTCCTACCGCCACGACGATCCGTCAGCCATCGGAAAGGCCGCCGCCGACGCGTTCACCGGCCCGGCGGCCGCGGAGTACGAACGCCTCTTCGCGCCGGTCAGGGAGCAGGCTGCCGCCCAGCAGGTCGTGCTCCGCACGACCGTCTCGGTCGCCGGAGTGCGGTCGTTGGAGGGCCCGCACGCGCTGCTGCTGGTGTTCCTCGACCAGACCGCCACCCGCGGCGACACGGGCGGGACGAGCGCCGGGGCGGCCCAGCTCTCCGTGACGGCCGACGAGCAGGAGGGGAACTGGCGCATCACCGGGATGCGCCCCCACTGACCGCCGGGACCTCGCCGTGGACCAGTTCGGGCCGACCGTCGACGATCTCCTCCCGGTGCTGGCGTTGCCGTTCCCGCTGGCGATGCTGACCACGGCGGCCTCGCTGGTGCTGCGCAGCTTCCTGGGCACCGGCTCGCAGTCGCGAGACCCGTTCGTCGACGGACTGCTGCTCTACTGCGGGGTCCTTGTCGCGGGGCTGGTGTTCTCACCGCAGCCGGAGGTCGCCGAGCAGACCCGGCTGTACCCGGGCGCCGACGTGGTGACGGCGTTGCGGGCCGCTCCCGGCGACGTCGCCCCGTGGGTGCAGCTGGTCGGCAACCTCCTCCTGCTGTTCCCGCTGGGAGCGCTGGCGCCGATGCGGCTGCCGGTCCTGGACTCCGCCGGCCGGCTCTGCGCGGCGGCGTTCGTCACCGCCTGCGGCATCGAGCTGACGCAGCTCCTGCTGGTCAGCGGGCGGGTCGTGTCCACTGACGACATCGTGCTCAACGCCCTGGGGGCGACCGCGGGCGGAGTGCTCACCAAGCGCTGGCGGCGGGTTTCCCGGTCGCAGCACGGCAGTGCGGGCGGCGGTTACCCGGTCGAGTGGCTGATCACCGAGATCGAGAAGGAAAGGCGAGCAGCCGACCGCACCCCCGCGCGCCGCACGTGACGAGCTCGCGGTCGCCGGATTCTCCCGAGCTGCGCGGATTTCTCCGCGAACGGCGAGGACCGCCAGGACACCGGGGCGCCTGGCGGTCCGCGATGGTCGCGGGGCGCTACTCGTCGGTGAGCGCGCGCCGCAGGATCTTGCCGGTGGCGTTGCGCGGCACCTGGTCGACCATGACGACCTCGCGCGGCACCTTGTGCCGTGCGAGCGAGGCCCGCACGTAGTCGCGGACCTCGTCGGGCTCCAGGTCCGAACCCGGGATGGGCACGACGAACGCGCGCAGCCGCTGCCCGAAGTCCGGGTCGTCCACGCCGACGACAGCCACGTCCTTGACCTGGTAGTGCCGGGCGATCAGGTGCTCGACCTCGCTGGGGAACACGTTCTCGCCGCCGGAGACGATCATGTCGTCGGCGCGCCCGTCGACGAACAGCAGGCCGTTGCCGTCGAAGTGCCCGAGGTCGCCGGTGCCGATGAGTCCGCCGCGCACGTCCCCGCCGGCACCGTCGGTGTACCCGCTGAACGCCAGCGCGCCGCCGGCGAAGATCCGCCCGGACACCCCGGGCCGGGTGATGCGTGCGCCGTTTTCGTCCTCGAGCCGCAGCGCGCAGGTGTGTGGTGGGCGGCCGACGGTGCCCGGCGCGGTGCGCAGCTCGTCCGGCGTCGCCACCGACACCACGGCGGCTTCGGTCGAGCCGTAGAGGTTGTACAGCACCTCTCCGAGCACCCGCCGGGTCTGCTCGCACAGCGTGGGCGGCAGCGCGGAGCCGGAGGCGAGGACAACCCGCACCGAGGCCAGCGGACCGCTCAGACGCTCGCCGTAGTGGTCGAGGATGCGGTTCAGCATCGTCGGCACGAGCACCAGCGCGGTGCACTGCTGCTCCTCGACGGCGCGCACGACTCCCTCGACGCTGAAGCGCCGGTGGAACACCAGGGTGGAGCCCAGCGCGAAACCGAGCGTGAGCTGGGAGAAACCGACGGCGTGGAACAACGGGGCGCTGATGAAGGTGCTCTCGCGGGCGCGCAGCGGAATCCGGTCGAGGAAGTCCGCCGCGGTGAGCCCGGAGCGGATCTCGCGCTTGGCCCCTTTGGGCAGCCCGGTCGTACCGCTGGTCAGCAGCACCACGTTCGCCGGACGCGGCGGTACCGGCAGCTTGGGTTCCGAGCGCTCGCAGACGAGCTCCTCCAGGGTTTCCGGCCGGGCCCGGCTGGGCCCGGCGTCGTTCCAGGCGAGGTAGCGAGGCAGGGAAACGTGGGCATCGGCGACGACGGGGGTGAACTCCTCGTCGTGGACGAGGATTTCGGCGCCCTCTCGAGTGAGCACGTCGGCGAGCTGCGGGCCGGCGAAGCCGGTGTTGAGCAGTAGGACGTCGGCGCCGAGCTTGCCGCAGGCCAGCAGCGACTCAATCAGCCAGCGGTGGTCGCGGCACAGCACCGCCGCGGTGTCGCCGGCCTTCAGCCCCCGCGCGTGCAGTGCCGCCGCCAACGCGGTCGAGCGCAGGTCGAGCTCGCGGTAGGTGACCGGGCCCGCCTCGTCGACGACGCCGGGGACGTCGGGGCGGTTGCGCGCCGAGTACCGCAGCGCGCTCACCAGCGGTCCCCAGCGGCGCACCTCCTTGAGCGCGGCCAGCGCGCGGCCCACAGCCAGTCCGCTGATCATCCCGGCGCGGGCCATCACCCGCAGGCCGTGGGCGGTGTGGGCCGATTTGCGCACGACGTCGGAAATGCCGTTCACGAGCGCGTCCTTTCGGCGGGTCGGGCGCGGAAAAACGCCGGACGAGGTTTCGCCCACTGAATCGGCTCCGGTGTTCACCGGTCAAGTGCGGTGCCGCGGCGGATCGGCGGGCAATTCCGCGTTGTCATTCCGCTGCTAATCCGCGGCACCGCATTCCGTCGTCGGCTGAGCACGTTCGGATCCGCAGGCGGGGGCCGGGCGGTGTTCGCTCGAAAGGATTATTGGGGCGGGCCCGAGCCCGAATGTATTGTGACCTACCCGCCAGTAGACAGGCGGGTCCGCCGCGGGAGCCGAGCCGAGCCGAGCGACAACGCTGCCGGGTCCTCGGCCGCCAGACCAGGGGAGCCGCCCGATGACCGCGACGTCCGCCGAGATCGCATCCTCCCGGCCGCTCTGGGACGGCCTGCCGCCGGCGCTGGCCACGGCGCTGCGGCCGGAGATCAGCGGCCTCACCACGATGGTCCTCGACGAGATCCAGCGCCGGATCCCGGAGTACGCCCGGCCCCGCAACCGCAACTACATGCACTCGATCAGTCGCGGTGTCGAGGAGGCGCTCAACCAGTTCGTCGACCAGATCGCCGACCCCGCCACGCCGCGCACCCGCTGCGAGCGCATCCACCGCGCGCTCGGGCGCAACGAGATGGTGGAAGGCCGCGGCCTGGACAACCTGCAGCGCGCCTACCGCATCGGCGCCCGGCTGAGCTGGCGGCGGTTCATGACCATCGGCTCCCGCGCCGGGATGCCGTACCGGACGCTGGTCGACCTCGGCGAGGCGATCATCGCCCACATCGACGAGCTGGCGAACCTGGCCGCCGACGGCTACCTGGCCGCGCAGGGCGCGTCGCGGATGCTTGCCCGGCGCCGCCGCAGGGTCCTCGAACTGCTGGTCTCCGACCCGCTCGTGGCGGAGCGGGAACTGGAGGAGGCGGCCTCGGCGGCGCGGTGGCCGCTGCCGCGCAGGGTGGTGGTCGCGGTGCTGGACCGTCCGGTCGGCGAGACCGGGACACCGCGAGCGCTCCTGCTCGACGGGCTGGCGGACCTGGAGAGCGGCGAGCCCTGCTTCGTGTTGCCCGCCGACGCGGGCGAGCGCGCCGAGGCCGACTGGGAGCGGCTGTTCCCCGGCCGCAGGCTCGTGCTGAGCGGTCCGGTCGCCCTGCACGACGCCGCCGACGCGCTGCGCTGGGCGCGGCGGGTGATGGTGCTGGTGCGCCAGCGGATCCTGCCCGACCGCGCGGTCACCCGCTGCGAGGAGCACCTGTCCAGCGTCCTGCTGCTCAGCGACGAGGCGCTGTCCCTCGAACTGGCGAAGAGGCGGCTGGCGCCGCTGGTCGAGTCCGCGCCGCAGGACTGGCTGGTGCTGGCGCGGACCCTGCTGTGGTCGATCCGCACCGGCGGGGACCCGGTGCGGATCGGCGACGCGCTCGGGCTGCCCGCCGCGACGGTGGACGCGCAGCTCGATCGCCTGCGGCCGGTGTTCGGCGCGGAGGCGGCCGACCCCGAAACGCGCTTCGAGCTGGAAATGGCGCTGCGCGTGGTGGTGCTGCTCATGAACCCCGCTGGCACGCACGGGTGAGCGGGGTGCCGGAACTAATTTTGTCCCGGCGCTGCGGAAAATGCATTCGGAGCGTTCTTTCGCGGGTGACTGTTTTGGTGTCCGGTGCGATTCCGCTGCTATTGTCGGCATGGCCGGGGGATATTCCGGGAATGCTCATGGAGGATGCGCCACATGGATTCCGTCGTCCGCGATCTGAACCTGCACGGAAAGCGCGTCCGCCTGCGCGAGTACGTTCCGGCCCAGCGTCCGGGTGGCGCGCACGACGCCGACGTCGTGGTCTTGATCCACGGCATCGCGGGCAGCGGACGCACCTGGCAGCCGGTGCTCGAGGAGCTCGCCCGAACCGGCTTCCCGCGACGCGTCCTCGCCCCGGACATGCCCGGGCACGGCGAGTCGGCAGCGCCGCGGGCCGAGTACGGGCTCGGCGCGTTCGCCTCCACCGTCCGCGACATCCTCGCCCTGGAAGGACATTCGCACGCCACGCTGGTCGGGCACTCCCTCGGCGGGGGTGTCGCGCTGCAGTTCGCCTACCAGTTCCCGGAGATGTGCGGCAGGCTCGTGCTGGTCGACAGCGGCGGCCTGGGAAGCGAGGTGGCGCTCGCGCTGCGCGCGACCGCACTTCCCGGCGCGCGTGCGACGCTGGCGGTGGCCGCGAGCAGGCCGGTGCTGGCGGCACTGCGGGGTGTCGGCCGGCTCGCCGCCGCGGTGGGGGTGCGGGCCTCCGGGGAGGCACGGGAACTCTTGCGCCACTACGCCTCGCTCGGAGATCGCGGGCGCCGCCAGGCGTTCCTGGCCACCGCGCGCGGCGTGATCGACCTGCGCGGGCAACGCGCGAGCGCGCTGGACCGGCTCTACCTCGCCGAGAAGATGCCGACGCTGGTGGTGTGGGGCGAGCGCGACCAGCTCATCCCGGTCGGCCACGGCCACCGGGCCGCCGAGGCGATTCCGGGCAGCCGGGTGGAGATCTTCGAGTCCGCGCAGCACTTCCCGCACGTCGCCGACCCGGCCCGCTTCGTCGCGGTGCTCAGCGGCTTCCTGCGGGAGACGACCCCGGCGAGGCTGCGCACGGAGGAAGTGGCCGCGCTCCTCGCGCGCTGAAGCCGCCGGACCTTCCAGGCGCGACCTCAGCCGTATGGCGCAGTCGTCGAAGGATGCAACCAGCCCCCGGGTGTGCTTCACGAAAGCCGGGCGATGGCGTGGCACGGAACCGGACACTCACGCGCGAACAGTGGACACGCGGCAACCCTGTGAGCGGCTTGGCCACCACGCCACAGTGGATGTCGGGTCCGGTTGTTCAGCCCGGTCCCGTAAAGAGTCAGGCCCGATCCGGAGACGGCACAGCCGATCATCGCAGTCCCGTAATTACGGCTCGGTGCGGGTGATCGGGGTTGACCAGCCGGGGTGGATACCGACGTTCACCGGGTTGTCGGTGCGGCAGTTCGGCAAGCTGGTGGGCATCGTGCGTCGTCGCGGCGCCGAGCAGACCGGCGCCGGCCGCCGGTGGGGGTTGTCGTTGGATGACCGGGTGCTGCTGGTCGCGGTCTACTACCGCACCAACCTCACCCTGCGGCAGGTCGCGCTGCTGTTCGACATCTCCAAATCCGCGGCCGGGCGGGTCGTGGACCACCTGGGCCCGTACCTCGCGCTGTCGATGGTCACCCGCAAGCACAGCCCGGACACGGTGCTGATCGTGGACGGCACCCTGGTGCCCACCCACGACCGCACGATCAGTGCGTCATCGAAGAACTACCGGTACTCGACCAACCTGCAGGTGGTCATCGACGCCAACACCCGTCTGACCGTCGCGATCGGCACACCCTTGCCGGGCAACCGCAACGACTGCCGCGCCTACCGGGATTCCGGCGTCGACCAGCACTGCAAGGGCGCCCACGTGATGGCCGATGGCGGCTACCAGGGCAACCCCGGGGTGATCACGCCGTATTGCAAGCCCACAGACGGCATCGGTCACGGGCTCCAGTGTTTCGGCCATCATCGTTCCTTCCCGCCAAGCACGCTGCTCGGCGTGTCAGACCAAGACCAGGTCCACCGTTGCCCAGTGTCACGGTGATCGATTCTGGCGGGCTCGCTCCACCATGTTGATTGCCTTCGTGGCTGATGTCTGTTGTGCGGCCCGTCGGACGCCAGGGACCGGCCGGCGTGGCTTGAGAGGAGCGTGGCGTCGCCCCGACTGGGATATGCCCACCGACCGGTCCTGTGCCACCCCTAGCGACAAGGGAGACACGGACACATGGTGATCCTCGGAGTCGATGCACACAAACGCACCCATACGGTCGTTGCCATTGATTCAGCAGGTCGTCAGCCGGCTGCGAAGACCGTTGGCACAACAACTAAAAGTCACCTTGCTTTGCTCAGATGGGCTGTCGAGCAAGGAGAAGAGCGTCTGTGGGCGATCGAAGACTGCCGTCATCTGTCACGAGGCTTGGAGCGTGATCTGCTCGCCGCCGGAGAAGATCATGCGTGTGCCACCGAAGCTCATGGCACACGTACGGGATTCGGCACGCACCTATGGCAAGTCCGATCCCATCGACGCACTGGCTGTCGCACGCGCTGCACAGCGCGAGCCTGATCTGCCAACAGCACGTCTGGATGGCGCAGACCGCGAGGTTCGGCTGCTGGTTGATCACCGTGAAGACCTGGTCGCCGAGCGGACCCGCATCATCAGTCGGCTCCGTTGGCACCTGCACGAGCTCGACCCCAGCTGGGAGCCACCCACCAAGATCGAGAGAGCCAGCGCCTACGACAAAATCGAACGACGCCTCCAACACGCGCACGGCACTGTTGCCCGGTTAGACGGGATCTCATTTGGGGTTGTTATGGGTGAGCAGATCCAGTTTGGCGGCGCGGCGGTAGCAGATCACCGCGCAGGCCAGGCTGGCGAATGCCGCGTAGTGGGCGGCCTTGCGCTCGTAGCGGCGAGCCAGCCGACGGAACCGGGAAACCCACTCCAGGGTGCGTTCGATGACGTAGCGGTGGCGTCCCAGCCGGGTGGTCGACTCGATACCCCGGCGAGCGATCCGGGCGATGATTCCTCTCCGACGCAACGCGTGTCGGCAGACCGGATAGTCGTAGCCCTTGTCGGCGTGCAGCTTGCGCGGCCGACGTCGAGGCCGTCCGGCAGACCCTCTGACCGGCGCAACCGCATCGATCACCGTCTGAAGTTCCCGGTGATCGTTGCGGTTGGCCGCGGAGATGACCACGGCCAGCGGGATGCCACTGCGGTCGCTCATCGCGTGGATCTTCGAGCCGGGCTTGCCTCGATCCACCGGGCTGGGGCCGGTCAGGTCCCCCTTTTGCCCGCCCGGATATGCATGCTGTCCACCGACGCCCGGGACCAGTCGATCGCTCCAGCGGTGCCGAGCAGGTCCAGCAGTTCCTGGTGCAGCCGGGTGAACACGTCGGCTTGGGACCACTCGGTGAACCGGCGGTGTGCTGTGGCGCAGCTGACTCCGAACGAGGTGGGCAGCGCTGACCAGGCGCACCCGGTTTGCAGCACGTACAGGATCGCGGCCAGCACCGCGCGGTCGTCCAGCCGACGCCGACCTCCGCCCTGGTGGCGTTGCGGCGCTTCGGGCAACAGCGAACGCGCCAGCAGCCACAACGGCTCCGGACACCACTTCTCCACATCGCTCACAGTTGATCAACGATATTCCCCTCCCAAGGGCACACCCAAATGAGATGTGGTCTTAGCCCGCACCCTCGTCCAACACTGCCGCGCGCTGACCGCCGACATCGACCACCTGCGTGACGAAATCACGTCCTTGGTCGAAAAGCGAGCGCCGTCGCTACTAGCGATTTCCGGGTGCGGGCCACTGACCGCGGCCAAGATCCTCGGCGAAACCGCGGGTGCCGACCGATTCCATTCCAAGGACGCCTACGCTCGGCACACCGGAACCGCACCGCTTCCTGTCTGGTCGTCCAACCGAGCCCGGCACCGGCTATCCCGCACCGGCAATCGGCAGCTCAACGCCGCGCTGCACCGCATCGCGCTGACGCAAGCCCACTGGCATCCCAAGGCCCGCGCCATGCTCGCCCGGCGCAAAGCCGCCGGCGACGGCGGGCTCGAGGCCCTCCGCATCCTCAAACGACGACTTTCTGACGTCGTCTACCGCGCCATGATCAACGATGCCCAGGCCCTCGCTCCCGCACCAGCTTGACAGAGGAGCGAGAGACAGACCCGAGCTTGGTAACACAAACGCAGGCGGTGCGGTGTGCTCGGAGCGCACCGCACGGCCTGCTTGCCGCAGTGACGAACTGCAACAGAGGTTGTTCAGCTGTCGGTGCGGTGTTGCTCATCGCGTGTTCTGCGTTGACCGGCGCCGTTCTGGCAGAAGCGGTGGCGGCAAGCCGCTTCGGAGTCAGCGCAGGTCGAACACGAGCCGGGCTTTGACCTGTCCCTTCTCGACTTCCTCGAAGCAGGTGTTGACCTCTTCGAGGCGACGACTTTCCCGGATCACCCTGGTACGACCTTGCTGGTGCAGTCGGAAGACCTCGTCCAGGTCGCCCCGCGTGCCCACGATGGAGCCGATGATGGTGATGCCGTTGAGAACCGTCTCGAAGATCGGCAGTTGCACCTGGTTGTCCGCGGGCAGCGCGACGAACACGAGTTTGCCGCCTCGGCGCAGCGAGCTGTAGGCCTGTTCGAACGCCTTCGGCGCCACCGCGACCGAGATCGCGGCGTCGGCGCCGCCGAGGTCCTTGATCGCCTGCACGGGGTCCTCGGTGAGGGCGTTGACGGTGTGGTCAGCCCCGAGTTCCCGGGCGAGTTCGAGCTTTTCGTCCACCACGTCGACCGCGATGACCCTCGCGCCGAAGATCTTGGCGTACTGGAGGGCGAGATGTCCGAGTCCGCCGATGCCGAACACGGCGACGGTGGCGGCCGGGCGGGCGCCGGAAAGCTTCACCGCCTTGTAGGTCGTCACGCCCGCGCAGGTGAGCGGTGCGGCGTCCAGCGGGTCCACGCCGTCCGGGACCTTGGCGACGTACTTCGCCGATGCCTTGGCGTACTCGGCGTAGCCGCCGTCGATGAGATAGCCGGTGTTGAGCTGCTTCTCGCACAGCGTTTCCCAACCGCTGGTGCAGTAGTCGCAGGTGCCGCAAGCGACGCCGAGCCACGGGATGGCCACCCGGTCGCCTTCGGCTACTTCGGTCACCTCCGCGCCGACGCTCTCGACGATGCCCACGCCCTCGTGGCCGGGGATGAGCGGGAGTTTGGGCTTGACCGGCCAATCACCGTGCGCCGCGTGGATATCGGTGTGGCACAGGCCGGATGTTTCGATCTTCACGACGACTTCGCCCGGACCCGGCTCGGGCTTGGGGACCTCGGTCAGTGTCAGTTCCTTGGCGAAGTCGTGGACGACGGCGGCTTTCATGGTGACTCCTGTAGCCGGATGGAATCCGGTGTTGATTCGTTGTAGCGGCGACCCGTTTTCGGTGTCGCGGAACCAGGACTCCTTTGTAGCTGCCGCAAGCTGACAGGGGAGCTATCCGAATGGACAGGCTTCGGTGTGGCTGGAGTTGTCTGTGAGGCAGGTGGAGAACTTTGCGTCGGAAAAGGACAACGACGGCACGTGGAAACCGCCCGGTAGGCCGGGGACAGAGTCGGGGCATCGGCCTACCGGGCGGTGGTCCTGGTGGTCTTCAGTCGTCGCTGGAGGTGGCGAACCCGGCGGAGATGAGGTTCATCACGGAGGAGTCGGCGAGGGTGGAGACGTCGCCGATTTCGCGGTTTTCGGCGACGTCGCGCAGGAGCCGTCGCATGATCTTGCCGGAGCGGGTTTTGGGCAGTTCGGGCACGACCATGATCTGGCGGGGTTTGGCGATGGGGCCGATTTCGTGGGCGACGTGGTCGCGTAGGGCCTTGATCGCGGCTTCGCCGGAGGCCTGGTCGTCGGCGCCGCCGCGCAGGATGACGAAGGCGACGATGCCCTGGCCGGTGGTGGGGTCGCTGGCGCCGACCACGGCGGCCTCGGCCACGGTGGGGTGGGAGACCAGGGCGGATTCGACCTCGGTGGTGGAGATGCGGTGGCCGGAGACGTTCATGACGTCGTCGACCCGGCCGAGCAGCCAGATGTCGCCGTCGTCGTCGTATTTGGCGCCGTCGCCGGCGAAGTAGTAGCCCTTGTCGGCGAACTTCGACCAGTAGGTTTCGCGGTAGCGGTCGTCGTCGCCCCAGATGCCGCGCAGCATCGCGGGCCAGGGCTGGTCGAGCACCAGCAGTCCGCCGCCGCCGTGGCCGACCTGTTCGCCGGACTCGTCGACGACCTTGGCGGCGATGCCGGGCAGCGGGACCTGGGCGGAGCCGGGTTTGGTGGCGGTGACCCCGGGCAGCGGCGAGATCATGATCGCGCCGGTTTCGGTCTGCCACCAGGTGTCGACGATGGGGGCGCGGTTGCCGCCGATGTGTTCGCGGTACCACATCCAGGCCTCGGGGTTGATCGGTTCCCCGACCGAGCCCAGCACCCGCAGGGTGGACAGGTCGTAGCGGGCGGGGATCTCCGCGCCCCATTTCATGAAGGTGCGGATGGTGGTCGGCGCGGTGTAGTAGAGCGTGACGCCGTATTTCTGGACGATGTCCCAGTGGCGGCCTTCGTGCGGGGTGTTGGGGGTGCCTTCGTAGATGACCTGGGTGGCGCCGTTGGCCAGCGGCCCGTAGACGATGTAGGTGTGGCCGGTGACCCAGCCGATGTCGGCGGTGCACCAGTACACGTCGGTTTCGGGTTTGAGGTCGAACACGGTGCGGTGGGTGTAGGCGGCCTGGGTGAGATAGCCCCCGGAGGTGTGCAGGATGCCCTTGGGGCGTCCGGTGGTGCCGGAGGTGTAGAGGATGAACAGCGGGTGCTCGGAGTCGAAGAACTCCGGGGTGTGGGATGCGGGCCGGCCCTCGACGACGTCGTGCCACCACTGGTCGCGGCCGTCGTTCCATTCCACGTCGGTCTTGGTGCGTTGGACGACCAGGACGTGTTCGACGCTGGGGGTGGCGGCCACGGCCTCGTCGACGTTGGTCTTGAGCGGCATGGCCTTGCCGCGGCGGTACTGGCCGTCGGCGGTGATGACGACCTTGGCCTGGGCGTCGTTGATGCGGGTGCGCAGCGCTTCGGAGGAGAACCCGCCGAACACCACGCTGTGCAGCGCGCCCAGCCGGGCGCAGGCCAGCATCGAGTAGACCGCCTCGGGCAGCATCGGCAGGTAGATCGCGACCCGGTCGCCCGCGCCGACCCCGAGCGAGGCCAGCGCGTTGGCGGTGCGGGAGACCTCGCGTGCCAGCTCGGCGTAGGTGATGGCGCGGGAATCGCCCGGTTCGCCCTCCCAGTGGATGGCCACCCGGTCGCCGTTGCCGGCCTCGACGTGGCGGTCCACGCAGTTGTAGGCGACGTTGAGTTTGCCGCCGACGAACCACTTGGCGAACGGGGCGCCGGACCAGTCCAGCACCTGCTCCCACTCGGTGTCCCAGTGCAGGTGGCGGGCCTGGTCGGCCCAGAACGCCTCACGGTCGGCGTCGGCCTGGGCGTAGAGCTCCGACGTCGCATTGGCTTGGGCGGCGAACTCCCCGGACGGTGCGTGGATCCGCTCTTCGTGGAGGAGGTTGTCCAAAGTGTTCTGAGAGTGCTTGCCCACTTCCAACCTCTCGACGCGTTTTGACGACATGATCGCTATTTCCGTTCACGGCTCGGACCACCCGCCGGCGGGCGGTCCGAGCAGCCTATTGTTTTCACCGTTGCGACGGCGTTGCTTCCGCTCTCGACCCGGCGCTGTGCGCGATGAGCACGGCCAGGACCCGTTCGCTGACGACTTCGACTGTTCCGACCGCATCGACGCGCGAAAGCACGCCCTTGTCCTGGTAGTACCCGGCCAGGGGAGCGGTTTCCCGTTCGTGAAGTTCCAGGCGGCGTCGGACCGAGTCCTGGTGATCGTCTTCGCGCTGGTGGAGGGAACCGGCGCACGTGTCACAAATCCCTTCCACCCTCGTCGGATTGAACTCCACGTGCCAGCTCCGGCCGCACTGCCCGCACATGCGCCTTCCGCTGAGGCGCCGCACGATGTCCTCAGCGGGAACGTGCAGTTCCAGCACGAGCTCCACGACGTCGCCGGACCGGCGCAGCGTTTCGTCCAGGTACCGGGCCTGGTCCACGTTTCGCGGGAACCCGTCCAGGAGGAACCCCTTGGAGGCGTCCTCCTCTCCCAGCCTCCTGCTCACCATCGTCATGGTGATGCCGTCCGGCACCAGCTCACCGCTGACCATGTGGGCTCTCGCGACAAGCCCCAGGTCGCTGCCTTCCTCGATGGCGCGCCGGAAGATGTCGCCGGTGGATATGTGCGGCACCTCCAGCCTGGACGCGATCGCGTTGGCCTGCGTCCCCTTTCCGGCACCGGGCGGTCCTAACAGGACGACCCGTGTGGGCTGACCCTGTGCGGCTTTTGCCATCAGAAGAAGCCAAGTGCGTTGTCGGAGTAGCTGACCAGCATGTTCTTGGTCTGCTGGTAGTGGTCGAGCATCATCTTGTGGGTCTCGCGGCCGATGCCGGACTGCTTGTAGCCGCCGAAGGCGGCGTGGGCGGGGTAGGCGTGGTAGTTGTTGACCCACACCCGGCCCGCCTGGATGTCGCGTCCGGCCCGGTAGGCGGTGCCGGCGTTGCGCGACCACACGCCGGCGCCCAGACCGTAGAGGGTGTCGTTGGCGGTGTTCATCGCGTCGGCGTAGTCGTCGAACTTCGCGACCGAGACGACGGGGCCGAAGATCTCTTCCTGGAAGATGCGCTGATTGTTGTGGCCCTGGAAGATGGTGGGCGCGACGTAGTAGCCGCCCGCCAGGTCGCCTTCCAGCTCGACGCGGTGGCCGCCGGTGAGGACTTCGGCGCCTTCCTGCCTGCCGATGTCGATGTAGGACAGGATCTTCTCGAGCTGGTCGTTGCTGGCCTGGGCGCCGATCTGGGTGTCGGTGTCCAGCGGGTTGCCCTGCTTGATCCGCTCGGTGCGCGCGACGGCGTCGGACAGGAAGCCCTCGTAGATGCCGGACTGGATCAGCGCCCGCGACGGGCAGGTGCAGACCTCGCCCTGGTTGAGGGCGAACATGGTGAAGCCTTCCAGTGCCTTGTCGTAGAAGGCGTCCTGCTGGGCGGCGACGTCGTCGAAGAAGATGTTCGGGCTCTTGCCGCCGAGCTCGACGGTGACCGGGATGATGTTCTGGCTGGCGTACTGCAGGATCAGCCTGCCGGTGGTGGTCTCGCCGGTGAAGGCGACCTTGCGCACCCGCGGGCTGGAGGCCAGCGGTTTGCCGGCCTCCACGCCGAAGCCGTTGACCACGTTGAGCACGCCGGCGGGCAGCAGGTCGGCGATCAGGTCGAGCAGCACGTGGATCGAGGCCGGGGTCTGCTCGGCGGGCTTGAGGACCACGGCGTTGCCCGCGGCCAGCGCGGGCGCGAGCTTCCAGGTGGCCATCAGCAGTGGGAAGTTCCACGGGATGATCTGGGCGACTACGCCCAGCGGCTCGTGGAAGTGGTAGGCGACGGTGTCCTCGTCGATCTGGGAGATCGAGCCCTCCTGGGCGCGCAGCGCCCCGGCGAAGTAGCGGAAGTGGTCGATGGCCAGCGGCAGGTCGGCGGCCAGCGTCTCGCGCACCGGCTTGCCGTTCTCCCAGCTCTCGGCGACCGCGAGCTTTTCGAGGTTGTGCTCCATCCGGTCGGCGATCCGCAGCAGGACGCCTGCCCGCTCGGCCGCCGGGGTGCGGCCCCACGCCGGCGCGGCGCCCTCGGCGGCGTCCAGCGCGCGTTCGACGTCGTCTGCGGTGCCGCGGGCGATCTCGGTGAACGTCTTGCCGGTGACCGGGGTGGGGTTCTCGAAGTACTCGCCCCCGGCCGGGGCCACGTACTCGCCACCGATGAAGTGGTCGTAGCGCGAGCGGTACTCCACGACCGAACCCGCCGCACCCGGCGCCGCATACAGAACCATCATTTGCCTCTCGATGTTGTGCGACTCCTTCTCGAGTCGCGGTGACCTGGGCCACGCATGCTTCTGGTGTGGCGAGGAAGCTAGGAGTCGCAACGTTGCAGCGGCGTTGCACCGGAGACGAACCGACCTGAGAGGACACTTGCCTGCAACGCTGGTCGCCGCGCACTATGAAACACCCAATGGCCGAGTGTTGTCGCGGTCTCGAGAATCTGTGCAGGCGAATGGACATCAGCTACGACTCTTCGGTTGACCCGCTTGAGCGTGCCCGGCTGCTTGAGCGGGTGCATGCTGCCGTTCTGGCCGGAGACCGGGCTCCGCATGAGCCGCGCCCGGTCGTGTTCGAGTCTTGGCGGCGTTCGCTCGCGGCGCAGATCGTGCCCGACTTCGGTGAACCGCCGGTGTCGTTCGACCACGGCGAACTCGACGACGTTCGGCAGGAGCACCCGCTGGCGCGATGGGTGCCGATGCTGCGCCAGACGCTGCTGGACGGGGCCGAGGGCGCCGGCCAGGTCATGATCATCACGGATGCCGACGGGACGATCCTGTGGCGGGAGGGACATCCCGCCGTGCGCCGCGACGCCGACCGCGTCCACCTCGCCGAAGGCACCCGCTGGGCCGAGACCGCGATCGGCACCAACGCCATGGGCACCACCCTGGCCACCGGTGCACCGGTACAGATCCACTCCGCCGAGCACCTCGTGCGCACCTACCACTCCTGGACCTGCGCCGCCTGTCCCATCCGGGACCCCGAAACGGGAGCACTGCTCGGCGCCATCGACCTCAGCGGCCCCTTGCACACCATGCATCCCGCACTCCTGGCTCTCGTGGTGGCCGCGGCGCGGATCATCGAGAACGAACTCCGCTGGCGATTGCTCGCCTCCGACGCCTTGTTCACGCAACGCAATGAGCACCACCTCGCCGAGGCCGGTCAGGGCGCAGCGCTGCTGAGCCACACCGGCCGGGTCGTCGCGAGCGCTCCCGCAGCGCGCCTCGTGCCCGGGCAGCGAGTCGGACTCGACGACGGCGGGACCTGCCTGGGCGAGGCCGGGCTCGAACCGCTCGACGGCGGCTACCTGCTGCGCGTCGGGCAGCGCCGATCCCGCCGCAAACCCCGCTTGTCGCTGGAACTGCTCGGAAGCGGAACACCAGCAGCCACGGTCGATGGTGTGCGCCACGAGTTGAGCCTGCGGCATGCGGAGATGCTCGCGTTGCTCGTGATGCATCCCCGCGGGCTGACGGCGGAACGGCTCGCGCTGCTCCTGCACGGTGAGCAGGGCAATCCGACCACGGTCCGGGTGGAGATCCACCGCCTCCGCAACGTGCTCGGTCGCCACGTGGTCGAAACCAAGCCGTACCGCATCACCGCCGACGTGGACGCCGATCTGCTCGTACTTCGGGAAGCGCTGCGCCGGGGGGATGTCGAAGCCGCTGTCGAGCGAGCCGGACTGCTGCTTCCGGATTCGGAGTCCGCCGCCGTCCGCGCCGAGCGTGACGAACTGCTCGCGTCGATGCGCGGCTGGGTGCTGGGCACCGAGAACGCCGACCTCCTGTGGCGCTTCGCCAACACTGAGGCGGGGCGCGACGATCCGGAGGTGCTGGAGCGGGCTCGTGACCTGTCGGCTCCGGACGCTCCCCACCGCGACGTGCTCGAAACCAGGCTCCGCCTCCTACTCGAAGACGAGGCGTAGCGCACCTACCCGATCGGACAGGCGGGAGGTGCTCGTTCGGATGGTTCCGAGGTACAGTCCGTTCTTGTAGGTTCACGTGTGGTTTACGCCACAGCAATGCTTCTGGTCTGCTTGCAACCGGTCTCGTCACGTGTCGCGGGCGAGGCTCAACGGTGAGTCGGGAGGACCACGCGAATGCCGGAGCTGAACATCGCCTTCGAACACGCGTACGTGCCGCGCCAAGTCGGCTGCGAACAGGTGAGCGCGCAGCGTCCGGCACTGGCCAAGTTCCACGCCCCGGAAATCGTCTTCGGCCCGGACTCGCTGGCCGAGCTCGGCTACTCGGCGCGCCGCCTCGGAGCCCGCCGCCCGTTCCTGGTGACCGATCCGGGGATCGTCGAAGCGGGGTGGGTGCGGGAGTCCGTGGCGCACCTGCGGGAGGCGGGGCTTGCCCCGGTCGTCTGGCACGACCTGACGCCGAATCCGAAGGACCACGAGGTGCAGGCCGCCCACCACGCCTACGCCGAGGCCGGCGCGGACGTGATCATCGCGGTCGGCGGCGGCTCGTGCATCGACGCGGCCAAGGGCGTGGCGATTCTGTCCGCCAACGGCGGGCACATCCTCGACTACGAGGGCGTCGACCACGTGGTCAACCCGATCCCACCGCTGGTCATGGTGCCGTCCACCTCGGGGACCGGAGCTGACGTGTCCCAGTTCTGCGTGGTCACCGACACCACGAACGCGACGAAGGCGACCATCATCAGCAGGACTCTGGTGCCCGAGATCTCGATCATCGACCCGCGCCTGCTCACGACGATGCCGGACTGGCTGAACGCGGCGACCGGTCTGGACGCGCTGACTCACGCCATGGAGTCCTACGTCTCTCTCGCGCACAACGTCCTCACCGACCACCATTCCCTGCACGCTGTGCACTTGGTGACCAAGAACCTGCTGCGAACCCTGCTGGACCCGGCTGACGAGGAACCACGCACCGCGATGGCCCAAGGTTCCCTGGCGGCCGGGATGGCGTTCACCAACGCGATCCTCGGCGCCACGCACGCCATGAGCCACCAGGTCGGCGGCCTGCTCGACGCGCCACACGGCGTGATCAACGGTGTTCTGCTGCCGCATGTCATCCGGTTCAACGCCGAGCAGGACCCGGCCCGGTACGTACCGCTGGCCTCCGCCGCGGGTATCGACACCGACCGCCTGCCCTCGGACGAGGTCGCCGAGGTGCTGGCGGACCGGGTCCGGGATTTGGCCGACTCGGTGGGCGTTCCGCGCGGGTTGTCGTGCCTCGGGGTCGGCGAGCACAACGTGGCCGACCTCGCGCGGACCACGATGAAGGACGCCTGCCTGGCGACCAACCCCCGCCAGGTCACCCAGGCCGAGATCGAGTCGCTGTTCCGCAGCGCCATGTGAGGTCAGCAGTGTCCGGTGGTGACCGCGTCCGCGCGGGAGAGGCGACCCTCGGTGAACTCACCGGGGTGCGGTCGAGCAAGAGATCGTTCTACCCCGAGTACCGGCGATCGAACGAGCGGCTGGCGGTGGCGGTCCAGGCGCTCGACGAGATCTCCCGCGCCGTCGTGCGTTCGGCCGAGGGCCCGAGGGCGCTGGTGGAGGCGGTCGTCCTGGCAGCGGTCGAGCACCTGCAGGCCGAGTGGGTGCTCATCGCGGTCGCCGACGGAGCGCTGCGGGGAATACGTCCGGGCTTCCTGTTCGCCCGTGACGGCGAGCTGGTCGACCAGGAGCACGAGCTACCCGCCGAGGCGCGCGAGCAGTTGGACGTGATCCGCAAGCGGCCGTGGGAGCTGGAGCCGGGGGAGGCCCGGCCGGGATGGGTTCGTGCGCCGATGCTGCTCGACGAGGAACCCGTCGGCGGCGTGGTCGGCCGGCCCGGTGCGGGCGTGCAGGTCACCGATACGGATCTCGCGGTCCTGCGTGTGCTGGCCAACCAGGCTGCGGTCGCGCTGTACAACTCCTACCTCTTCCACACCGCAGCACAGCTCAAGGGGCGTGCCGAGCAGCTCGACGCGGAGGCTTCACGCCAGGCCAAGGACCTCGTCGAGCGCAAAGCCGAGCTCCAGGAGGTCCAGCGACGGCTCACCGACGCGATGCAGCGGCAGGTCATCGACGAGGAGCGGCACCGCATCGCCCGGGAACTGCACGACAGCGTCACCCAGGCCGTGCTCAGCGCCGGCATGATCGTGGAGGTGTGCCGGGCGGAGCTGGCGGCGCTGGGTGGCGCCTCCGAGCAGGTCGCGGAGCGACTGCAGCCCGCCAAGGAGCTGACCCAGCAAGCGGTCGCGCAGCTACGCTCGGCGATCTACGCCCTGCACCGAGGTGCCGAAGAAGGCCCCGGGTCGCTGCCGGTCCTGCTGGAGCGGTTGTCCCATGTGCACCTGCCCGCCTACGTCGACGTCGCGGTGCGGATCGAGGGCAAGCCGGTGCCGCTACCTGGCGAGGCCGAGCACTCGCTGCTCCGGCTGACCGGGGAGGCGCTGTTCAACACGGCGACCCACTCGGGGGCCGGCCGCGCGTCGGTGCACCTGCGATACGAGATCGACCGGATCGTGCTGTCCATCGCCGATGACGGCACAGGCGATCCCGCGCAGCTGCGTCGGACGCTGCGGATCGCACGCACCAGCGATCTCAACGGACATCACCGGGGGTTGGCGAACATGGCCGCACGAGCCGAAGAACTCGGCGGTGAACTGAGCATCGGCAGGGCGAAGATGGGCGGAGTGCTCATCCGGTTGGAGGTACCGATGCCGCTTGCGGAAGGGGACGGCGATGCGTGAGGAAGCGGCACGGCCGGTTGGAGGAGCTGTGAGCGCACCGCCCGGTCCGGTGCGGATCGTGATCGTCGACGACCACTCCATCGTGCGGCAAGGGCTGAGGTCGCTGCTGGAGCGGCAACCAGACCTGGAAGTCGTGGGAGAGGGTGCGACCGCCGCCGAGGCGGTGGCCGTGGTCGCCCGGACGTCGCCGTCGGTCGTGCTGCTGGACCTCAAGCTGTCGTCCGGCGAGGACTCCGAGGGCTTAACGCTGTGCGAGCGGCTCACCGGTGAGCACGACGGCCTGGGGGTGCTGGTGCTGACGACGTTCCTCGACGACAAGCTGGTCGTCGAGGCCGTGCGGCGCGGTGCCCGCGGCTACGTGGTCAAGGACGTCGACACCACCGAGCTGGTCAGGGCGATCCGTGCGGTGGCGCGCGGCGAGAGCGCTTTCGACTCGCGCTCGGCCGCGGCGATGGTGCACTCCATGAACAACCGGTCCAGCGAGCCGGAGCTGACCGAGCGCGAACTCGGCGTGCTCCGGCTGCTGGCCGCCGGCTCGAGCAATCGGCAAATCGGCGGTCAGCTCTACATCTCGGAGACGACGGCGAAGTTCCACGTGCGCAACATCATGCGCAAGCTCGACGTATCAACCCGCGCCGAAGCCGTCTACGAGGCCAGCAAGCGCGGCTTGATCTGACTACGAGCAGTCGACGACGAGCCAGCCGCCGTGATGCTCGCAGACCTCGTACGGCTGGCCGGTGCCGAAGCCCAGCCGGTGCAGTTCGGCCATGTCGAAGGTGCGCACGTGCCCGTAGGCGGCCGTTGGTTCCTCCTCGAACGGCACCGCAACCACGACCCGTCGTCGCGCCAACCGGATCGCCTCGGCGAGAACGGCTTCGCCGTGATCGCGTTCGAGGTGCTCCAGCAGGTGGATGACCGTGACCGTGTCGACAGCTTGGTCCGGCAGCGGCACCCGTGCCCCATCGCAGATCAGCGTCCCCAAAGGCAGGCCCAGCTCCGGGGCGATCGCGCGCAGCAACGTGACGGTGCCGTTGGCGATGTCGGACGCGACAACGCGGGTCCCGGGGCGTTCGGCGAGCAGCAGAGCCAGGAAGCCGAAGCAGGAACCCACGTCCAGGACCCTGCCCGGCGGCACCAGCGTTAGAACCCGTGAATAGACGGGCACCATCGCCGAGATCGACGAATCCGGTACGTCGTGAAAGTTCCGGATGCGGCCGAGGGTGTTTCGGTAGAAGGTGGACCAAGCGCTGATCGCGTCATCCACAGTGGACCTGACGACCCCGGTGAAGACCCGTTCGAAGATCTCCGCGCCGGAAAGCCACCCCGGCGCGAACAGCTCATCGGCCAGCTTGCCCGCGACGTCGTTGTCGAGCTCCTGCGGCGCGATCCGGTGACTGACGAGCACCTGGTCGCGGTTGCGGTGCAGGCTGAAGTGCGACGTTCGGGTGATCGCTTTCTCTTCCGGCGGCGTGGCGCGCCCCTCGTGCATCACGACCACCGCCTCATCGCGGTAGCAGCCGGGACTGCTGTTGGCCAGCGGATCGATCGCAGCGCTGCCGGAGAACTGCCTGATGTCGGTCATAGGCCCACCGACTCTGCGGACAGCGCATCCGACGCGTGCGCCAGACCAGCCAGGTCGCGTAGCGGCTGCCGCTCGCACAGGAAGGGCTCGAGCAGCTCCTCGGCGTTCATGAGGCGTCTCCTCTCCGACTGGTATCCGCTCGTGACGTGGTCACGGCGCGGGTTGGCGGGACGCTGGGCCGCCACGGTCGGGCGTCGGTTGACGACGGGTGGCGAACCGCCGATGTGGACACGGTCAGGACAGACCCGCGACGAGGTCGTCGACCCCGCGCACCAGCTCCGCTGGATCGCGGGCGACGACGACCGCATCGCACTGTTCGGCGAAGTCCTCCATCGCGCATGACGCCTGTCGCCAGTAGCGTCGTGGTTCCGGCGTGATCCAGCCGATCCGGTGCACCCGGCGCCGCAGCTCCGCCAATTCCTCCACCCCCGGCGCCCGGCCGTTGCAACGCCCGTCGCCGACGAACAGCACCACCGTTCTCCGGTCGAAGGCGTCGCTGTGCCGGGCCAGTATCCCGGTCAGCACGGCGCCGTAGTCGCTGTCTGCCTCCAGGTCGATGCGGCCACCGGCGAGGATCCGGGACAGCACGTCATCGCCGGCCCTGCGCCGGAGCTCGTCGGTGACCTCGATCGGCTTGTCCACGAAACAGAGGACCCGGCAGCGGTGGGCGGCGCCGTGCATCGTCTGGGCGAGCCGCAGTGCGAAGGCTGTGACGGGGCGGACCGACAGCGACACGTCGGCGACGACCAGCAGCCGCACGCGATCCGGCAGCGGGCGGCGCACGATCGGCTCGAACGGGATGCCGTCGGCGCGCATGCTGCGGCGCACCGTGCGGCGGATGTCGAGCTTGCCCCGCCCGCGCCGCAGCGGGCGTTGCCGCGCCGCGCCGCGCACCCGCCGGAGGAACTCGTGGCACGCCCGCTGCAGTTCGGCGTGCTGCACCGCGTCGGCCTCCTGTTGCGGAGTCTCCTCGGCCGGTGCGACCACCTGCTCCGCGAGCGAGGCGACGAACGCCTCCACCGCCTCGGCGAGCCGGGCCAGCTCCTCGTCGGTCGGCTGCCGGGGGTCCTCCGGGCCGTCCCGGTACACCGCGTGCGGATCGAGGGCGTCAAGCCAGGCCAGCAGCGAGCGCGCGTCGGTCCAGTCGAGGGTGCGCGCCGACGGAGGTGCGGCCCGGCCGGAAGCGAGTTCGCGGGCGACCGCCGAACCGGCCCGGGACACCTCGACGGTGTAGCTGATCCCTCGGCGGCCGTTGTCGCCTCCCGTACGCACCGACAGCTCGCGCTCGCTCGTGGACAGGCTCAGGTCGTCGTCGTCCTTGTGCGGGTTGAACCCGTCGCCCGGGTCGGGCGGGGCATCGAGCAGGTCCCCGATCTCCTCGGCCCGGGGGTTGTGGTCGGTGTAGCCGGCCAGCGGCTCGTCGTCGACGAGATCCAGCTCGGTGGCCGGCAGGTCCGCCTGCCCACTCGGATCCGGGCGGGCGTCCTCGGTCCCGGCGGACCCGGTTCCGAGGAAGAAGCGGTCGAACGCGGCGTCGAAGGCCGCTGACTCGTGCCGGTACTTGGTGGTCACCGCGCGCAGCGAGGCCCGCAGAGCGGTCAGGTTGTGCGGACCGACCAGGTCGAGCACCTCGCGGGCCTCGATCGTCTCGGCCGGCGACACCCCGACTCCGCAGCGCCTGAGCAGCTGGGAGAAGGCGACTGCGACGAGGGTGGGCGCGGTCATCGACGGCTCCGGTGGCCGTGCTGGGAGCCGCGGTCGTGGTCCCGGCCGCCGTGGCCGCGGAATGCCGCCGCAGGACCGGCCGTGGTGCCGGCGGGTTCGGCGGCGGCGGGCTCGCGGGCGGCGAGTTCGCCGCGCGCCACGTCGCGGTCGCCGACGTACTTGACCAGGGAGGTCAGCCACGCCTCGTCCTCGAACCACGTGTCGCCCAGCATCTCGGCCGCCCGGGCGGCGTCCACCACCTCCGAGATCGACGGCGGCTTGCGCAGCGGCAGCTCGCGGAGGCGGCCGGCCAGTTCGACCAGCGTGCCCAGCGCTTCGTCCTTGATCCCCGGGACACGGCGCTGCACGATCTCACTTTCCCGTTCCGCCGTGGGGAAGTCGATCGGGAAGTGCAGGCAGCGGCGCTTGAGCGCGGGGGTCAGTTCGCGGGTGTCGTTGGAGGTCAGCACCACCCACGGGGAGCTGCGGGCGGTGAAGGTGCCGATCTCGGGCACGGTGACCTGCTGCTCGGCCAACACTTCCAGCAGCAGCGCCTCCAGCGCCTCGTCAGCCCGGTCGACCTCGTCGACCAGCAACAGCACCGGCTCCGGGGACAGGATCGCCTCCATCAGCGGACGGGTGGCGAGAAAGTGCTCGGTGTAAAGGCCGGTGTCCTGGCGCTGCAGCATCTCGGCCGCCGCGGCGAGGTCCGGCGCGTCGGCGAGGGCTTCACCGATGCGTTCGCGCAGCATCTGCACGTGCATGAGCTGCTTGCCGTAATCCCACTCGTAGAGGGCCCGGCCCTCGTCGATCCCCTCGTAGCACTGCAGGCGGACCAACCGGCGGCCACCCGCGGCCGCCAGCGCCTTGGCCAGTTCGGTCTTGCCCACCCCCGCCGGACCTTCCAGCAGCAGCGGCTTGCCGAGCCTGGTGGCCAGCAGCACGACGACCGCCAGCTCGGCGTCGGGGACGTAGTCCTGCTCGCGCAGCGCCTCGACCACCTCGTCCGCATCCGTGAAACCGTTGCCCACTTCGCCTCCCGCGGTTCGGTCCGGGTGGGCGGCGCGCCTCGCCGCCCACCCGGACACCGGTGTCAGTACGACTTGTTGATGGCGTGCGAAACGACGGGCAGCATCGACTCGACCGTGACCTCGCGCGGGTTGCCCGGCGTGCACCAGTCACCCTGGATGTGCTCGGAGATCTTGCGGACGGTGGCATCATCACCCGGAATGGAGGGGCCGCGCCCGCTGTATTTGCCGGTGTCCATCCGGTTCTTGTCGTAGCTGTCCTTGTTGACCTGGCCGAAGTTGTCGGGGATGCCGACGTCCTTGCTCAGCCGGATCGCGGCGTCTACGGCCGCGTCGGCGGCCTGCACGGTGGTCATACCCGAGGTGTCCACGCCCATCGCGGTCGCGATGCGGGCGTAGCGCTCGTAACGGGACGGCAGGTTGTACTCCCACACGCGGGGCAGCGCGATGGCGTTGTTGAGGCCGTGGTGGCTGTCGAAGAAGGCGCTCACGGCGTGCGAGATCGAGTGCACGATCCCCAGCCCGCCGGAGTTGAACGCCTGGGCGGCGATGTACTGCGCGTGCATCATCCCGGAGCGGGCTTCCAGGTTGCGCGGCTCGAACACCGCCTCGCGCAGGTGCTTGGCGACGAGCTCGATCGAGTACAGCGCGTTACCCAGCGATGGCGGGAAGTCCAGCCGCGCCACGTAGGGCTCGCTGCCGTGGGCGAGCACGTCGAAGCCGCAGAACGCGGTGAAGTGCTGCGGGCAGTCGTAGTACAGCACCGGGTCGTCGATGGCCAGTGAGCAGATGGTGCTCTCGTCGAACCCGACCCATTTGTGCGGCTGGTCCATGTCGGAGGTGTCGGTGATGACGTAGGCCCAGGAGGTCTCCGAGCCGGTTCCCGCGGTGGTCGAGATCGCGATGTGCGGCGGGTTCTGCTTGTTCGTGGACTTCTCGAATCCTTCGAACTCGTTGATGTTGCGGCCGTCGTGGGCCACGACCACGCGCGCTCCCTTGGCCGCGTCGTGCGAGGAGCCGCCGCCGATCGAGACGACCCCGTCGCACTTCTCGGACTGGTAGAGCGCGGCGGCCTCCATGACGTTGTAGTCCTTGGGATTGGACTCGACCTTGTCGTAGAGCACGACTTCGACGCCGGCCCACTCCAGCTTGCCCTTGAGGTCCTCGACGATGCCCGAGCCGCGCAGCCCGGTGGTGACCAGGAGAGCACGGGTGAAGCCGAGCTTCTTGGCTTCGACCCCGACCATCTCGTGGGCGCCGACCCCGAGCATCGCCCGTGGGAACGGGTGGAATTCCTTGATCGGGAAATCCCAGATCCGGTTGAGCTCCATGCGTCCTCCTCCGCGTTGAGGTTGATGCGATGAGTCTGTTGTTGCTCGTGATCCGCGACAACGTCCAGGCGTGCGGTGCGAGACCTGTCCGATCGGGTAGGCCGGGTAGAACCGACAGCACGGCGAAACGGCGAGTTGCCGGGGGCTAGCTTCGGTTCGACCACAGCGAGACCGCCGTCACAGAAGGGAAGTCGCCATGTCCGAGGAGATCGTCGAGTTGTCCGCCCAGGAAGTGGAGCCGGACCAGGTTGAGGAACTGCTCGTCGAAGAGGTGTCGATCGACGGGATGTGCGGTGTCTACTGAGCACCGCGTCTCCGGGGACGCGCCGACGCCCCCGGAGACGCGGGGCCACCCCGACTTCGAACCGGATGGCCATTACGCGCTGAGCCCGAACGTGGCGTTGCGCCCCGAGCCCTTCGGCGCGCTGGCCTACCACTTCGGCAACCGCCGGCTGTCATTCCTCAAAACGCCGTTGCTGGTGACCGTGGTCGAAGGCCTGCACAAGCACCGATCCGCGCAGGCCGCGCTGTCTGCCCACGGCGTCACCGAGCACGAGCAGCGCGCGTATCTCAACGCGCTCGCATCGCTGGCCCGCGCGGAAATGATCGTCCGCGACTGACACCCCGGGAGCCCTCATGACCACCGCCGATGTGCCACCACTGGTCGAGCAGTTCAAGCACGGCCTCGACTCGCCGATCTGCCTGACCTGGGAGTGGACCTACGCCTGCAACCTGTCCTGCGCGCACTGCCTGTCGTCGTCGGGTCGCCGCGACCCCGACGAGTTGGGAACCGACGAGATCAAGCGCGTCATCGACGAGCTCGAGCGGATGCAGGTCTTCTACGTCAACGTCGGCGGCGGGGAGCCGACCGTGCGATCGGACTTCTGGGAACTGGTCGACTACGCCGTCGACCACCACGTCGGGATCAAGTTCTCCACCAACGGCTACCGGATCACGCCCGAACGCGCGCGGAAGCTGGCGGCAACGGACTACGTCGACGTGCAGATCTCGTTGGACGGCGCCACAGCCGAGGTCAACGACGCGGTGCGCGGGCCGGGTTCGTACGACACCGCAATGCGGGCGTTGGAGAACTTGTCATCGGCGGGGATGCGCGATTTCAAGATATCGGTGGTGATGACCCGGCAGAACGTCTCCCAGCTGGATGATTTCAGAGCGATCGCGGATCGGTTCGGGGCGCAGCTGCGCATCACGCGGTTGCGGCCGTCGGGTCGAGGCGCGGACGTCTGGGACGAGCTGCATCCCACTGATGAACAGCAGCGCGAGATCTATGCGTGGCTGGTGGCGCATGGCGATCAGGTGCTCACGGGTGATTCGTTCTTCCACCTCAATGCATTGGGTTCCACCCCGTTGCCTGGGCTGAACCTGTGCGGTGCGGGTCGGGTGGTGTGCTTGATCGACCCGGTAGGAGATGTGTACGCGTGCCCGTTCGCGATCCATGATGCGTTCAAGGCGGGAAACGTGCGCGAGACAGGCGGGTTCGCACGGGTGTGGCAGGAGTCGGAGTTGTTCACCGAGCTGCGTCAGCCGCAGACCGGTGGAGCGTGCCGGTCGTGCTCGGCGTTCGACGCTTGCCAGGGCGGGTGTATGGCGGCGAAGTTCTTCACCGGCCTGCCGCTCGACGGCCCGGACCCCGAGTGCGTCAAGGGGTACGGGCAGACCGCCCTGTCCGTGGTGGACCGTTCCGGGCTGCCGAAGGCCGCGCAGGACCACTCCCGCACCTCTCGGCGCAAGGTGGGGTTGGGCATTCCCGCCGTTCCTGCCAAACCCTGCGACTCCAGCCCCCTGGTGAGCTGAGCGAAGCACGAGGAAGGAAGCAGTCGATGGCATCCACTAGGAAGTGGTTCGAGACCGTTGCCGAAGCCAGGGAGCGGGCGCGCAAGCGCTTGCCGAAGTCGGTGTATTTGGCTCTCTTGGCGGGCTCGGAACGTCGAACCACACTCGACGACAATGTCGAGGCTTTCGCCGAGCTCGGGTTTCGCCCGCGGATCGCGGACCTCCCTGCCACGCGGAGCCAGGGCACGACGGTGCTGGGACAGGACGTGTCGTTGCCGGTGATCTTGTCGCCGACCGGGGTGCAGGCCGTGCACCCCGAGGGTGAGATCGCCGTCGCCAAGGCGGCTGCGGCTTCCGGCACTGCCGTGGGGCTGTCGTCCTTCGCCAGCAAGCCGATCGAGGACGTGGTCGCGGCCAACCCGAAGACATTCTTCCAGGCCTATTGGCTCGGGAGCCGGGAGTCGATCCAGCGCCGCCTGGACCGCGCCAAGCGCGCGGGGGCGAAAGGCCTCATGGTGACGTTGGATTGGACGTTCGCCACCGCCCGGGACTGGGGGAGCCCGCCGTTGCCCGAGCGGGTCGGCATCAAGACGATGCTGAAGTTCGCGCCCCAGGTTCTGACCCGGCCCGGCTGGTTGATGCAGTACCTGCGCAGTGCCAGCCTGCCCGACCTGACGACGCCGAATCTGGTTGACCCGGGGGAGACGGGCCCGACCTTCTTCGGTGCCTATGGGGAATGGATGCAGACGACGCCTCCGAGTTGGGAGGATCTGGCGTGGCTGCGTGAGCAGTGGGACGGGCCGTTCCTGCTCAAGGGGATCACGCATCCCGATGATGCGCGGCGTGCCGTGGACATCGGAGCCAGCGCGATCTCGGTGTCCAACCACGGCGGCAACAACCTCGACAGCACTCCGGCGACCATCCGGGTGCTGCCCAGTGTCGTCGATGCCGTCGGCGACCAGATCGAGGTGCTGTTCGACGGCGGTGTTCGGCGGGGCAGCGACGTCGTCAAAGCTCTCGCGATGGGCGCCCGCGCCGTGATGATCGGCCGCGCCTACCTGTGGGGAATGGCCGCGGGAGGCGAGCGGGGCGTGCACAACGTCATCGAGGTCCTGCGCGGCGGGATCGACTCCGCGCTGCTCGGGCTGGCCAAGTCCTCGGTGCACGATGTGGATCGCGCCGATCTCGTCATCCCCGACGGCTTCACCCGTGGGATGCGATGAGCCATGGGGGAAACCACGAGTAGCTGTTGTCACCGGTGCCGCAAGCGGAATCGGCGCGGCCACCGTTCGGCGGCTGTCGTCGGCGGGGTGGCGTGTGGTGGCCGTTGACCGTTGCGCCGACGACAATCGGGTTTCATACCCTCTGGCCACCCGGGAGGAGTTGGCCGCGCTCGTCGAGGAGTTTCCCGGTGCCGTCGCGGATGTCGTGGCCGATGTGCAGGACCGAACCACTCTCGCCGACGCAGTCGCGGTTGCCGAATACCGGTTTGGTGGGGTGGACGCGGCGGTCGCCGCGGCGGCGGTCATGGCCGGCGGGCAAATGTTATGGGAAGAAGACCATGACGAGTGGCATGCCTTGTTCCCGGTCTGCGTCGACGAGGTGGCCAACCTCGGAAAGGTGCGGTGCACCTGCCCTGATCGTGTGCGGAGACCGGGGCCGGGAACGGTACCGGCTTTCCTGGCCGCCGAGTTCGGGGCAGTGCAGGCGTTCGGTGTCGTCCGGGGCCAGGAAGGCGGCGGTGAGCTGCTCGTGCACCGTCGACTCGACCACGGCAGGAGGGAGGCCTTGCGTCTCGCGACCCCGGCGGTCGTGTCAGTCGAGGCGGCCGGCGTCCGGCCGCGGCGGGCAGCGCTGCCGGAGGTGAGGGCGGCTCGCCGCAGGGAGATCGCCGTCGTGGACGCCCCTTCCGCGGACGAGGCCCCGGCGAGGGTGCTCTCCCGCGACCCGCTCCGCCCGCGGACGCACGCGCTCGCGCCGCCCGCCGGCACGAGACCACGGGAACGCCTCGCGCAGCTGACCGGCGCGTCCACCAGCGCCCCGGCTCGCGTGGTGGGGCGGATGCCGGCATCGGAGGCGGTGGACGAACTCGGCTACCTCCGGGAGCGTGCATGCCACCCAGAGGGGAGTCGGCCATGAGCCTGCTGCTGGCCGAGCAGGCTTGGCCGGACCTGGAGGGCCGCCGCCCGCTCGTCATCGTACCGTTCGGGTCCTGCGAGCAGCACGGACCGCATCTTCCGCTCGACACCGACAGCTCGATCGCGACCGCGGTCGCGTGGAAGGGGGTGCGAGAACTGGCCGACGGCACCGATGTGCTGCTCGCCCCGACCCAGCACTACACCGCCAGCGGTGAGCACGAGGGGTTTCCCGGAACGGTCTCCATCGGCTGCGACGCGCTGCACCTGCTGGTGGTCGAACTGGGCCGGTCCCTGTCGGGGTGGTGCGGGCGCGTGCTGATCGTCAACGGCCACGGCGGCAACAACGCGGTGCTGGCGAAGGCCGTCGCGCAACTGCGCGACGAGCGGCGCGAGGTGGCGTGGTGGCCGTGTGCGGTCCAGGGTGGCGATGCCCATGCCGGGAGAACGGAAACCTCGATGATGATGGCGCTCAGACCGCTGTCCGTGCGCGAGGACCGCGCGAGAGCGGGACGCACCGAGCCGGTCAGGAAGCTCATGGGCGAACTGGAGCGGAACTCCGTCCGAGCGGTCAGCCCCAACGGAGTGCTGGGAGATCCGGGCGGCGCGTCGGCCGCCGCAGGGGAACGGCTGCTCAACAGGATGGCCGCTGAGCTGTGCACCGCCGTCCATTCATGGAACGTCCGGGCAGGACGTCTGCTCCGAACGAGAACCGAGGTGAGGTCATGACCGCACAGCCGACCGCCGTGATCACCGGTGCGGCACGCGGCATCGGCGCCGCGGTCGTTCGGCGGCTCCGTGCCGATGGTTGGAACGTCGTCGCTGTCGACCTCTGCGACGACGACCCGGCCGTGCCATACCCGCTGGGTACCGCCGACGAACTGCGGACGCTGGCCGAGGACGGCGACGGAATCACCGTGCTGACTGGCGATGTCCGCGAGCGCGCGGTCCTCGACACCGCCGTCCAGCAGGCACTCGATCAGCACGGCAGGCTGGACGCCGCCATCGGTGCCGCAGCCGTGATCCTGGGCGGCCGACCACTGTGGGAGACCACCGACGAGCAGTGGGACACGCTGTTCGACATCGACGTGCGCGGCTTGCTGAACCTGGCCCGGGCAGCGGTGCCCGCCATGCTTCCCGCGCGGCAGGGCAGGTTCGTGGCGCTCGCTTCCGCCGCGGCGCATCACGGGCTGTGGCACTTGGGTGCCTACTGCGCCGCCAAACACGCGGTGCTCGGTCTGGTGCGCGGTATGGCCGCCGACCTGAAGGGGTCCGGGGTCAGCGCGGTCGCAGTGTCCCCGGGCTCTACTCGCACCGACATGCTTCGAGCGACGGCTGCCCTCTACCAACTCGACGACGTGCAGTCGCTCGGCGCGCACCAGCTGGTCGACAGGCTGTTGGAACCCGAGGAGGTGGCAGCGGCGGTGGCATGGGCGAGTTCGCCGGACGCGAGCGCGTTCAACGGGACCGTGCTGCACGCGGATGGAGGCTTCACCGGATGAACGCCGCGCTGCCGAGAGGTTTCGGCGTCGAACTGGACAGGTCGGCCCGCCTGTCCCGCAATGGCAGGCTCGTGTTCGGGGGAAGCCCCGGCCGCCTGCTGCGGCTGCACCCGCGAGCCGCCGAACTGGTCAAGGCCGGCTCGTTCACGGTCCGGGATCCGGCGTCGGCGGCGCTGGCCCGCGCGCTGCTCGACGTCGGCGTCGTCCATCCTCGGCCAGCGGCCGACGAGGAGCGATCGGTCGCCATCGTGGTTCCGGTGCGTGACCGCCAGGACATGCTGGCACGGCTACTGCACGCTGTCCGGTCGGATCCCCGCACCGCCGGGGTGCCGATCGTCGTCGTCGACGACGGGTCCCGCGATGCCGGTGCGACCCGTGCGGTGGCCGCAGAGCATGGCGCCGAGGTCATCCGCCACGACCGCAGCCAGGGGCCTGCGTCCGCCCGCAACGCCGGCTTTCACGCGACGACCCAGGAATTCGTCGCGTTCTGCGACTCCGATGTCGTGCCGGAGCACGGCTGGCTCCCGCCTCTGCTGGCGCAGTTCGATGACCCCGGGGTGGGACTCGCAGCGCCGCGAGTGGTAGCGCTGCCCCAGCAGCGACCGACCCGAATCGGCTCGTTCGAGCAGACATGCTCCGCCCTGGACCTGGGACCGGACGAAGCACCGATCATCCCCATGTCCAAAGTGGCCTACGTGCCCAGCGCCGCGATCGTGCTGCGACGTGCCGCCGCACCGGAAGGCTTCGACGAACAGCTCCAGGTGGCCGAGGACGTCGACCTGTGCATGCGCCTGCACGAGAAGGGGTGGCGCCTCCGGTACGTGCCCACCGCGCAGGTGGCGCATGACCACCGCACCGCACTCCTTCCCTGGGCGGCGCGGCGCGCCTTCTACGGTTCGGGTGCGGCGGCGCTGGCCGCCCGCCATCCCGGGCAGGTGCCGCCGATGCATGTGACGGCGTGGTCACTGCTCGCCGTGTGCCTGGCTCTGACCGGCAAGCCCGCCGCTGTAGCCTCGGCGACCGGACTGGCGGCCATCGCCGGAACGCGCCTGGCACGCCGGATGCCGGACGCGGACACCCCGGTTCGCGCAGCCGGCTTGCTAACCCTGGCAGGCCTGTACTCCACGGCGCTCCAGCTGTTGCGGGCCGGTGTACGTCACCACTGGCCGATCGGGCTCGCCTTGGTGATGAAAAGCCGCCGAGCGCGATGGCTGCTCCTTGGAATGTCTACTGTAGACGGATTGGTGGAGTGGAAGAAGAAGGCATCGGAGCTCGATCCCGTCACGTTCGTCGTCCTGCGCCGGATCGACGATCTCGCCTACGGAGCCGGCGTGTGGTGGGGTTCGGTCGAGCACCGGACAATGGCGGCGCTCGTTCCCAAGATCACCGGTGGACTACGCGAAGTGTGTCATGCCGTCGTGGCGGGTGCGCGATTTTCACGATGACGACCTCGACCAGGCGATCCACATCTGGGATCAGAGCAGGGAGGGTGGAGAGCCGGTCTTCTCGGCCGCCGAGGTGATCTCGATCGCTCGGGCGGGTCACCCGGCGATGGTGGCGGTCGTGGGTCAGGACGTGGTCGGTATGGCGGCGGCCAAGGTGGAGGGTGAGCGCGCCTGGCTGGCGATGTTCGCCCTCGACGCGCGGTGGCGCAACCGCGGCATCGGCAGCGCGTTGCTGGGCGAGTTGGAGAAGAAGCTGCGCGGCCATGGGGTGCATCGCAGCCCAGAGGTGCCGCACGCTCGGGCAGAGGTAGCGCAGCCTGGCCAGGAGGTTCCGGGCGGCGATGCGGTCCTGGACCTCAGCGCTGGTCGAGTAGGTGTTGGGTCCCACCGTGGTGTTCCCAGGCAGCCCGGCGTCGGCAGCAAAGGTTCGACCACAGCCCACTGAGCGTCGGTCGTATCCGACGGATAACGCCGCGACCTGTGCGAAGGGCGGTGCGTGGTGGCCAGCAGACAGCACTGTCGACCGCGCGCGAACAGGGCCGACGAACTCGGGCACGATGGCACCCGGGACTCCTCGGTAGGACGGTTGACTAGACACCACCCGATCTACCAGGAGTCCCTTCCCATCTCCGCAACGCCCCGACGACCAAGACCAGTTCAGGAACAGGCTCTTGTCCACGATGGACGGGATGCTGCGGGCGTGGGCCTGGTGCTCGGTCAGGTAGGCCCGCAGGCCGTCCGTACCGGCGGCGCGGACGCCGTCGGGGGTCTGAAACCCCGTCAGCAGGATCAGCGCCGAGCGGGTGGAGAAGTCGAAGGCCCGCTCCAGCGAGGGGAAAATGCTCGCGAGCAGTTCGCGGATCCGGTTGACACCCCGGCCCCAGTCGGCCATGAGGTCCTCACGCCGAGCGGTGAGAATCCGCAGGTCGGGTGCGATGTCGTTCGGGCTGGCCACCGGAGTCAGGTCCCCGCGCAGCCGGGCGGTTTCGGCGATGGTGCGGGCGTCCTTGGCGTCGGTCTTGCCCTCGCCGGCGAACGCTCCGGCCATCCGGTTGACCAGCCTGCCGGGCGCATACACCACCGGCCGCCCGGTAGCCAAAAGCAGCGTGATCAGCAGACCTGCGGAGCCGGAGGTCATGTCCACCGCCCACACCA
This sequence comes from Saccharopolyspora erythraea NRRL 2338, assembly GCF_000062885.1. Classification (NCBI taxonomy): domain Bacteria; kingdom Bacillati; phylum Actinomycetota; class Actinomycetes; order Pseudonocardiales; family Pseudonocardiaceae; genus Saccharopolyspora; species Saccharopolyspora erythraea. Next base: position 2,598,730 of record NC_009142.1, read on the forward strand.
CCCCGTCGGCCTTCTTGCCGATGCGAGCGATCAACGCCTCGATCGCGGCCTGACTGTTGATGACCTTCTGACCGAACACGACCTTGCCGGTCTCATCCACCACACACGCGGTCGTTCCGGTCGATTTGCAGCTGGCGGGTTGGCCTGAAGCACCAGTAACCGCGCTGGAGGGGCAAAAATGCCCGGCTCGAAGAATGGCAGGTCGACTACGACTACCACCGTCCCCGAGGTCGACTCGACGTCGAAACCGCAGAGGACGCGGGTCGAGATCATCGGTCGGCCGCATGATGGAGTACCTGAAGCACGACGGCTCCGCGTTGTTCGCCCGCCCTGGCCTCCGGTGAGCGGGAGACCAGGGGCGATGTGTCCTGAGTGGTTCAGCGCGCGGTCCGGTCGATCCAGTCCCGTAGGCGGTGGCGTCGGTGTAGATCGACGCGGCCGCGCCGCAGACCGGGACGGCCGCGCCGAGCCGGCGCGCTGCTGTTGCGTAGTCGGCTCTCAGGAAACTCCACACCGTTCCTTCGTGATGACGCCCCGGGGGACCAGCTGTAAGCTGCCACAGGACCGCGACGAACTGCACCGCCGTTTGCATGGAGGTTGTGCGCCAGCGGCTGGCGATGTTTGTACAACGGCAACCAGCGCGGCTTCCCGAAGGCCGGGAGCGACCGTGCGCCTGCGGTACCGAGTCAGTCGCGCCCTCCGCTGCGTTCGGGGTCTGCCCAGGGTTTGGTTGACACCTGACGTGTGAGGCTTTGGCCTCACCTGGAAGGATGCCGCCGTGCCCAAGCCTTACCGAGTTCACGGACGAGCGGGAAGACTAGGGTGCCGACCGCGGTGACGTGCGGGGTGCTGGGCATCTCCAGGCAGGCCTACTGCCAATGGTGTGCTGATCCGGTATCGCAACGCGACTGGGACGACGCTCACCTGCTCAACGCCGCGCTCGACATCCACGCCCACGGCGTCGTGCTGGAAGCAATGCCCGGCTTCCATCCACTTCGTGGGCTCCCCGTCGGAGGCCGCGCGGAACTCCTCCGCAGCCTGGTAGCGGTTCGACCTCCAGGCACTGGCGGGTCGAGTTGAGTACTCGGCTGAAAGGGTGCGACTGCTTTCTCCACGGCGAAAACTTCTCTCCCCGGTGGCACACCGGTACCTGATCTGACGGTGCATCCACTGCTGTCCCACAGGTGGCCGAACGCGGGTTCGATGACCCTCGCGGTGCGGCGGCCGCGGCCCAGGGTGCGATGTCGCCCAGGGTTCGGGGGCTGCGGTGTCCTGCGCGCCTGCACGGCGAGCGGTACCGGACTTCCGCCTCTGCACCGGTCCGGGCTTGAATCGGAGGCTGGAGACGGAACGAAGGCGTGAAGGAGGGGTGACCGTGCCGACGGCGAACGCTCCGCTCTTCGAGCACGCGGTGCAGACGGCGAGTGCGTGGGTGCACGACGTCGGCCGCGAGTTCGACACCGACGACCGCCACTTCGCCTATCGGGTCCTGCGTACGTGGTTGCAGACGTTGCGCGACCGGCTGCCGGTGGAGACCGCCGCGCATTTCGCCGCACAGCTGCCCGAGCTGCTGCGGGGCGTTTACTACGAGGGCTGGAACCCCAGTGCGGTCCCGGAGAAGTACGACGCGCAGGAGTACGTCTCCCGTTTCGCGGTGTCGGCGAACATCTCGGTGCAGGACGTGCACCGGGCCGCTCCCGCGGTCACGGCAGTCGCCCTCCGGCACCTATCGCCGGGACAGGTGGACAAGGTGCTCGATCGGCTTCCGGAGGAAATTCGCGCGCTGCTGAGCCCGGCGGCCTAGCCCGTCGGTTCGCTGGATTGGAGAGCGGTCGCAATGGTGGCTCGGTCACGAGCGTCCTCGGATGTTCCGGTCAGCGTGCAAGTCACCGATGAGCCGATCATAGGTATCGCTGACTATGCCGAGGAACGAGTCCGTTCCGTTTTTCGTTTCGCCCACGAGCCCGTGTTGTACGCGCGGGTGCGCGTGTCGCGCCATCGGGACCCCGCGGCCTCTCCGCGCGCGGTGGCGCAAGCCAGCCTCGACGTCAACGGAAGGCCGGTGCGAGCACAGGTTCGCGCGGCCACTTCGGAGGAAGCGATCGACCGGCTGCACGATCGCCTTCAGCACGTCCTGGAGCGGGTCGCCCGGCATTGGGAAGCGCGGCGGGGCCGGATGGGGTCGAGGCAACCTCATGAATGGCGCCACGGTGACCAGCCGGCGCGCCGCCCCCCGTACTTCCCGCGCCCGGTCGAGGAGAGCCAGGTGATCCGCCACAAGACCTTCGCCCTCGCGCGATGCGGTGTGGACGACGCCGAGTTCGACATGGACGTCATGGACTACGACTTCCACCTGTTCACCGAAGTGGGCACCGGTCAGGACAGCGTCTTGTACCGCACGCCGAGCGGTTTTCGGCTCGCCCAAGTCGAACCGGACCCCGGCCACCTTGCCGAGCACGCGTTGCCGGTTACCGTCAGCGAACAGCGCGCGCCTGTGCTCAGCACAGCCGAAGCTGTTGAGCGGATGGGAGCCATGGACCTTCCGTTTCTCTTCTACCTGGACGGCGAACGTGGCAGAGGGGCCCTGCTCTACCGCCGTTACGACGGGCACTACGGACTGATCACGCCTTCGGCGTAACAAGGGGATTTCACGACACCCGCGGAGGTGAGGGCCGAGGCCGCGCTGCCGGCAACGTGCGAATACGGACAGCGCACGGCGAAAGGTGATGGCGGTACGGCAGAACAGTGCTCAGCATTGGTCCAACGACCTTTCCGCACGCCCACGCAACTGGGCCCGTGGCGGCGGTTGTGGTCACGACCGACGCTTGTTGGGTGCGCAGGAGCAGCGATGCGATGAAATTCCAACTCGTAGCGGGAACGGCCAACCGTCCCCTCGCCGCAGCCATCGCGGATGCGTCAGGTGCCCACATGGCCGGAAGTTCGATCGAGCGATTTCCTGACGGCGAGCTTCGGCCGGTGCTGGACACCGGCCGCGGCGCGGACGTCTACGTGGTTCAGCCCACCGGCCCCCGGTCAACGAGCACCTGGTGGAACTCCTGCTGCTCCTCGACGCGTGCCGACGTGCGGATGCAGCACGGGTCACCGCGGTGGTGCCGTACTTCGGTTACGCACGCCAGGATCGGCGCAACCGGGCGGGCGAGTCGCTGGGTTCCCGGGTGGTCGCCGATGCGATAGCAGGTGCGGGGGCGGATCGGCTGATCGTCGTGGACCCGCACACGAAGTCGCTCGAGGCCATGTGCCCCATACCGGTTGAGGTGCTTACCGCAGTGCCGGAACTGGCGGCCGCGGGAAAGCGGGGGCTCGGCGAAGTGGTGGTCGTGGCACCGGATCTCGGTGCGGTGAAGTTGGCGGAGCATTGCGCCGCGCCATTGCGGGCGCCGGTCGCCGTGGTCCGCAAAACGCGGCAAACCGGATCGACCGTCCGTGCCGAGGAACTGGTGGGCGATGTCGAGTCGAAGCCGGTGCTGATCGTGGACGACATGATCAGCACTGGTGGCACCATCGAGGCGGCGGCGCACGTGCTGCTGGAACACGGTGCGCTGTCCGGCATCACCGTGGTCGCCGCGCACGGCCTCCTGGTCGATCCCGCCGCAGACAGGCTTGCCGCACTACCGCTGCGCAGCCTGTTCGTCACCGACAGCCTGGCTCAGCGCGCGTCTGCCGCTTTCCCGCTGGAGGTGCATTCCATTGCGCCTCTGCTCGCCGACGCCATCGGGCGACTGCATCAGAACCTGAGTGTGGACGACCTCCTCGCTCGAAGCTGAAGTGGTCGCTGGATGCACCTCGAAGCCATGCCGGAGGGCCTCCTGGCTCCGAGGTCGGGTGCTCGCCGCGTCTACTACTTGATCTCGATCTTTGCCGAGCTGGGACTCCCCGGCCTCGCGCACCGAACGTGCATTCGATGTTCTCGGGGTCGACCTGGCCGGGGAGTATGGTCCGGAAGGGGAACTTTCCGCTGCGCCGGGTTTGCCGGTGCACCACGCCGGTGCATCCCCGTGTGGTGTTCCTGATACAAGTGGTGGGCTGCCGACCAGGGCGTATAAGCATCGGGCGTACGAGGTGCGGCGTCGCAATCGGGTGCCGGCGTATGCGAATCTCGGCATAGTCAGTGCTCCGCCCTGCGGGCTCAGTTGACCACGGTGACGGGGCAGGGAGCGTGGTGCCGGACCCCGGAGGCCACCGCACTGCCGGCTTCGGCCAGCTCTCGGACCGGATGGCCGCGCCGCACTTCTGCGCGGACCCTGATCCACGGGTACTCCCCGGCCCACTCGGTGAGCTTCCCGCCGAGGTTGTGCAGTGCTTCATCGTGCCAGCGCTTCCAGCCGATGTGGATGATGGACTCTTCAGTCCAGGGGTATTCCGCACGGATGCGCGCAGGACGAGCACTGCCAGCACATCGGCGTGGTGCAGGGTCGCGGTGTCGAGTGCGAACCGCAGGGCGGCACCGCTGTGCTGGGAGTCGTCGACACCGGCGATTCTGGCCGCGGGGACCGGTGACGAGCAGCTGTGCCTCACCCGGGCGGCGGATGAGCTCGTCAGCGGGACGGCCATGGTGGAGGTGCCGACGGCACTGGGCGGCGACGTCGTGCAGCCGGCGCTGGAGACCGACATCCTGAGCGGGGTCGTTGTTTATCACCACGAGTTGCGCGCGCGGCGCAGTGTGGCTTCCGCAGCGGCAAGAGACGCCGGTGATTCGTCCACCCGACGAGCACGGGCCTGCTAGATGTTGCCATGTTCCACCTCGTTCGCTTGATGGCGCGGAGCGTTCGCTCCCGTCCGAAGCGTTGTGGTCGTGTTGGCCGGGGCGAAAAGCCGTTGCGCCGATGTCCCGTCGGACCGGGTACGACGTTGCCAGCGGACGCCCCCGTGCGCAGGCCCAGCGGTCGGCCGGTAACGCGGTGCGAATGAGGAAAGTGACGTTGGACCGGTGCGTGCGCGGCGCCTGTGGGTGAGCATCGGGCTGAATCGGAGGAAGTGGTGGAGTATGCCTTTCGCAGATCGGACAGATGCCGGGCGGCGGCTGGCCCGGCAATTGAGTCATCTGCAGGACGAGGACGTGGTGGTGCTCGGGTTGCCGCGTGGTGGCGTTCCGGTCGCTTTCGAGGTGGCCCGGGCGCTGGACGCACCGCTGGACGTGATCGTGGTTCGCAAGCTCGGTGTCCCCTTCCACCCTGAGCTGGGGATGGGCGCGATCGGGGAGGGCGATGTCCGGGTCATCAACGACGAGGTGGTGCGGCGAACCGGCGTGCGGCCCGACGAGCTGGCCGAGGTCGAGCGACGCGAGCGCATCGAATTGGACCGGCGGGCACAGCGGTTCCGGAGAGGCCGGCTGCGGGAGGAGCTTCCGGGGCGGACGGCGATCGTCGTCGACGACGGGATCGCGACCGGCTCGACCGCGGCGGTGGCCTGCCGCGTGGCCCGAGCGCAGGGCGCGACGCGGGTGGTGCTGGCCGTACCGGTGGCCCCGCCCAGTGCTCTGGCGGGCCTGCGGAACGCCGTGGACGAACTGGTGTGCTTGGAAACGCCCGAGGTGTTCTGGGCGATCGGTGAGTGGTATGCGGACTTCGCCCAGACTTCGGACGCGGAAGTCGTGGATTTGCTCGACAGGGCGCCGCGCGGGCGCATCCCGCGCTCCCCCACAACGCGTGCCACCGACCCCGACGTCTTGCTGCGGGACGAGGAGGTCGAGCTCGCGACCGGTGTGGTGCGCCTGGCTGGTCATCTGAGCGTTCCCGAGCGGTCCGAGGGGATCGTGGTGTTCGCACACGGCAGTGGGAGTAGCAGGCACAGCCCCCGCAACCGCTATGTGGCCATCAAGCTCAACCGGGCCGGGTTGGGGACGCTGCTGTTCGACTTGCTCGCCGGTACCGAGGAGTTCGACCGCAGGAACGTCTTCGACATCGAACTGCTGGCCTCGCGGCTGGTGGAAGTGACAAGGTGGTTGCACACCCAGCCCGAGGCCCAGCACCGCGGTGTCGGCTACTTCGGCGCGAGCACCGGTGCCGCGGCGGCACTGTGGGCGGCCGCGGAGGCACCGGATCTGGTGAAGGCCGTGGTGTCCCGCGGTGGCAGGCCGGATCTCGCGGCTGACCGGCTGGCCGAGGTGCGAACGCCGACTCTGCTGATCGTGGGCGGCCGGGACGACGCGGTGCTCGGACTGAACCGGCAAGCCCAGGCCCGGTTGCGGTGCGAGAGCCGGCTGGCGGTCGTGCCGGGCGCGACTCATCTGTTCGAGGAGGAGGGTGCTCTGGACCAAGTCGCGGAGCTGGCCCGAGCCTGGTTCACCGATCACCTCATGGCGGTCGGGCGCGGAGCCTGATGGCTGGATCTTGCCGTCGTCGGCATCGGCGCGCTCGAACTTCGGATGACGGCGCCTGCTGGGCACGGCTTCGGGACTTGCTGAGCTGTGCTCCCGAGGAGCAGCACAGCTTGCCGATGGAGGCGTTGCAGGCCGCACTGGCCGAGCGGAGCTGCCCGTCACGTTTCCTGGGGCCGCGCGAGCCGTCCGCTACGGTCACCGCAGTGCGAAGGGTAGGCCTGGACCGTGGCGTGCTGGTCCAGGCCCTTCGGCTCGGACGCGCTCGCTGAACACTGCTTCCAACGCTGATGCGCGGGCTGGGATGGGCGAGTATCCGCGCGGCCCGCGCACATTCCCGGCCGGAACTCGTTGGACGAAGCGGCTGGCCTTGTGCTCAGCGCGGCACCCGCAGGGGCGGGAATCCCCTCGGCACTGAGGCGTGACCCGGGTCGGCTCATGAGCCTGGGGCGTCGAGCAGGGCGGTGTTGAGCTGTGGTGGCTGCGGGCCGTAGGCGTTGGCGCGTGCGTTGCGCGCGCGGACGCCCGGCAGGGCCGTGAGGAGCTTGAGCAGCGGGGGTGGGCTCATGGGTAGGCCGGTGCGGAGGGCACGGGCCGCGCGTCGCTCGATGGCGACCTGCTGGGCTTGAACCTGTTTGATCGCGGGTTCGCGGTCGGCCTGCACGCTGGCCAGGTCGGTGTCGGTGACGGTTCCTCGGCGCAAGAGGGGAACGAGCCGGTTCGCGGCGGCTACGGCGTCCTGGATCGCCATGAGGATTCCGTTGCCGCCCACGGGTGAGATGACGTGGGCGGCGTCGCCGAGCAGCAGCAGTCCCGGTCGGTGCCACGTCGTGACGCGGGCGATGTCGACCGGCAGCAGCGTGATCTGCGAGAAGCTCTCCAGCAGGTGGATGCGGTCGGCCAGCCAGGGCACGTGGCGGGCGACGAAGGTGCGGATCGGGTCGACGCCGGCTTGCCTGGCGGCCGCGTAGCCGCCCTTGGGCAGGGAGTAGCCGACCTGCCAGCCCGATGGACCGCCGAGCAGGCCCACGTAGTGTTCGCGCCCGAAGTACAGGTCGACATCGGCTTCGGGCGGGTCGTCGGGGCGCCGGGGCAGGCGGAACCACAGCAGGTCGCTCGAGGCGCCGAGGGAATGGGCGGAGAGACCGGCCAGGCGGCGTACCTTCGAGAACCGTCCATCGGCGCCGACGACCAGGGTCGCCGGGCGGTCGTGCTCGCCGTGCTCGTCGCGGTAGCGCACGCCGGCGATCCGGCCGTTGTCGTCGTGGAGCAGGCCGGTGACCTTGGCGCCCAAGCGCAGTGTGAAGGCCGGTAGGAGTGATGCCTCTTCGGCGAGGAAGTCCAGGAATTGGGCTTGGGGCATCAGGGCGACGTAGTTGAACCGGGTTCGCAGCTTCCCGTAGTCGGTCGTGGTGATCGTGGTGGTGGGGGTGTGGAAGCGGAAGTAGCGCGCGGGGAAGTGCGGTAGCTCCAGCAGTGTGTCGGCCAGCCCGAGAGCGTCCAGCAGTTCCAGGGTGTAGGGGTGCAGCGAGTCGCCCCGGAAGTCGCGGTCGAAATCGCGGTGTGCCTCGAAGAGCGTGACCGGGACGCCGCAGCGGGCCAGGAGGTAGGCGAGCAGCATGCCGCCGGGTCCGCCTCCGGCCACCGCGCAGGAGGCGGGAGAGTGAGCCTGACGCTCTTTCTGGCTGGTCACCGCTCGCGCTGCCCAGCGCTGGTGGCTTGCGAACCGTCGTCGTTGGCGACCGGGTGCGGTCCGAAGTGCACCACGACTCCTATGGGGGTACGGCGTGGGATGCCGCTGAAGCGCCAGGACACCTCGAGAACACGCGAACCGCGCTCGCTATGCAGTTCCTTTCCGACGTGGCCACCGCGATGCAACCGTTCGCCACGAGGTCGTCGTCGGGGGCCGACGGCTGAAAGGCGAGCCGGTACGGTGTTCATCCTCCCTCCAACGGTTGGTAGCTATGCGCAGGGTCTGGGAGCGGCCACTTCGACCTGGCGCGTGCCTGGAGTGGCCAATGCCAGCGCGCGGGCGACGTCGCGGGCCGGCGGGTCGCCGACCGGACCCGTGAGCACGACGCGACCATCGCACACCGACACCTGCCAGTCCTCGAATCCTCCATAGCGATCGAGGTTGCGGCGGACGTCGATCTGGATCAGCACGTCGTCGCGTGCGAGATCGCGCATGAGGTCGCGCCGGGTCACGATGCCCACGACCACTCGGTCCTCGGTGACCGGGACGCTGCGCAGGTTGTGCTCGAGCATGGTGGCGGCGATCTCGGCGCAGTCCGTCCTGGGGCCCGCGGTGTGGACGGACCTGGTCATGATCTGGGATACGAGGGTGGGCGGTGGTGCACTGGGCACGGGGCTGCGGTGACCGGTCTCGTGCCTGGTGTCGCTGCGAGGATCCGGGGGAATAGCGTCCCGGATCAGGTCGGCTTCGGTGACGATGCCGACGAGCAGCCTGCTGTCCGCGTCGACCACGGGCAGCGACGTGAAGCCGTGTTCGGCCAGTATCCCGGCGGCTTTCTTGATCGAGTCGAAGTCGCGGACGGTGACGACCGGCCGTGACATGAGGTCTCCGGCTTGCATCGTTCCTCCGGTCTCCATGCCTGGCACTTGGGTCCGCAGGCAGGCCTGGGGTCCATTGTCGTTGCCCGTCACTCGCGTGCAACGCCACCGCGTTGAGAAGGGCCGTCCTGTGCCCGGTCGCCGCCGGGCGTCTGGTGAACGACGACGACCGGGCACGGGGCGTGGTGGACGCAGTGCCGGCTCACCGACCCCAGCAGTGCTTCGGCGAACCCGCCGTGCCCGCGGTGTCCCACCACCAGCAGGTCCGCGTCCTGCGCCTCGTCGAGCAGTGCGCGCGCCGCGTGATCTCGCACCACCTTCCGTTCCACAGGGACGCGCGTGGCGAGCAGAGCACGGGTTTCATCGACAGTCTTCGTCAGTTCCCGTTTCGCGTTGGCGGCTATGTCGTCCTCCTGCATCGGCAGCGTCAAGTCGATGAGCGCCGGCCATCCGCACGCGATCACAGCTGTGATGCGTGCATCGCTCAGCTCGGCGTACCGCAGCGCCCAGCGCAGCGCGGCGCGTGAGCCGGGCGACCCGTCCACGCCGACGACGACCCGCGGTTTGTCCTCGATCATCGGTTCCCCTCATTCATCAGCAGTCGCCGTCCCGCAAGGGCGGTGGCGGCACCGTCGGCCGGGCCACGGCTGCGTTCACCGTTCACAGGCCGGAGCTCAGGGCAGTCTGGTGAGGTATTCGACCGAGGATTTGATCGTGGTCAGCTGGTCGTAGTCGTCTTCGTCGATGCGCACTCCCGCCGCGTCGCCGAGCTGCTCGACGAAGGTGAGGAAGTCCAGCGAGTCCAGTTCCAGGGCATCGCGGATGTTCTCGCCCTCGTCGACGGAGTCGAGGTCGGCTCCGGGCATGGCTTTGAGCAAGGCGTCGCGCACGAGCTCCCGAGCGTGTCCGGTGGTGATTCGCCGGGGCATCACAACTCCTCCGGTCGTTGCAGGACCGCGTCGACGGTGTTCAAGAAACGAGCGCCCGTGGCGCCGTCGGATGCTCGGTGGTCGCCGGACAGCGTTGCCGTGACCACGGGGCGGATCCCGATCAGCTCCCCGACTGCCCAGGGCCTGCGCATGACGGCGCCGAAGCCGACAAGTCCGACCTGCGGCGGGTAGATCACCCCCTGCACCGACTCGACGCCGAGTTCGCCGAGGTTCGTCACCGTGATCGTCGCCGTCGTGGTGTCCGAGGACCGCAACCGCGCGGCGCGGGCGCGGGCGACCACGTCGCGGAGCCGGTGCATCAGCTCGCTGAGCGGGAGCTGGTCGGCGTCGGCGAGGGTGGGGGTGAGCAGTCCGCCACCGTGCAGGGACACCGCGACGCCGAGGTGCACCGAGTCGCTGGGAACCAGGCGGTCGTCAACCCAGTGGCCGTTGAGCTCGGGCACGCCACGGGCTGCCAGAGCAGCGGCCTTGAGCAGCAGGGCGGCCGGCACGAGGCGTTCGGTGACGGGGACGTGCCGGTTGTGCTCGTGCAGCCACTCGACGGCTCTGCCGACGTCGATGGTGCTGGTCAGGTAGTAGTGCGGGATTTCGCGCTTGGATTTGGCCATGAGGGCGGCGATGGCGCGCCGCATGGATTCCGGGCGTCCTTCGGCCGTGGCAGGCGCCGGGGTGGCCTCGGCGGGGCGCTGCGTTGCCCGGTGGACGTCGCGCGCGTGGACCGCGCCGTCCGGGCCGGACCCCGTCAGCCGCTCGGGTTCGACACCGAGTTCGGTGGCCAGCCGCCGGGCGTAGGGCGATACCGGTCGCCGCGATGGCGTGGGCGGTGCCGGGGACGGGCTCGGCACCGGCTGCGCGGCTGTGCGTGCGGCTGCCTCGACGTCGGCTCGGGTGATCGCCCCCGCGCGTCCGGTGCCGTGGAGCGTCGTGAGGTCGACACCTGTCCGCGCGGCCAGCTTGCGCACGGGGGGCGAGACGGTCGGGACCGCGCGATGAGCCTTGGCCACGGGAGCGGGTTGCGGAGGCGGGGGAGCGGCGGGAGCTCCTCGGGCTCGAGGGGTGATGACCGCGAGCGGAGTGCCCACCGGGACGATGCTGCCGGGGTCGACCAGGAGGCGGTCTACGACTCCCGTTTCGAAGCACTCCACGTCGATGGTCGACTTGTTGGTGTCCACCGCCGCGATGATGTCGCCTTTGTTGATGGTGTCCCCGGGGCGTACCAGCCATTCGACCAGGGTTCCCTGGTCCATGTCGGCGCCGAGGGAAGGCATCCGGAACTCGGCCATGTCACCCCACCGCCCGTTGCGCCGCGGCGACCACGTCTTCGGTGCGCGGCAGTGCGGCCTCTTCGAGGTGCTTGGCGTAGGGCATCGGCACTTCGGCCGTGCACACCCGTTGCACCGGGGCATCCAGCTCGTACAGGGCGTGCTCGGTGATCCGGGCGGTGATCTCGGCCGAAAGGCTGCCACTGCGCCATCCCTCGTCGATGACGACGACGTGGTGTGTGCGCCGTACGGAGTCGAGGATCGTCGACTCGTCCAGCGGGCGCAGCGTGCGCAGGTCGACCACCTCCGCGTCGATGTCCTGGTCGGTGAGCCGTTCGGCGGCTTCGAGCGTCACGGGGAGGGTGCCGCCGTAGGTGATCAGCGAGACGTCGGTGCCGGGTCGGCGCACGGCTGCGTTGTCGATGTCCTTCGACTCGGCAGGTTCTTCGATCTCTCCGTCAGTGTTGTATAGCGAGCCGTGCTCGAAGAGCAGAACCGGGTCCGGGTCCTCCAGCGCTGAACGCAGCATCCCGCGCGCGTCCTCCAGGGTGGCGGGAGTGACGATGCGCAAACCGGGGATGTGGGCGTACCAGCCTTCCAGGCTGTGCGAGTGCTGGGCGGCCAGCTGCCGGCCCGCACCGGTGGTCATGCGGATCACCAGGGGAACGTTGAGCTGCCCGCCGGACATGTGCAGCAGGGTGGCGGCGTTGTTGAGGATCTGGTCCAGCGCCAGCAGGCTGAAGTTGACGGTCATGACCTCGACGATGGGCCTCATCCCGGCCAGTGCGGCACCGATGCCCGCACCGACGAACGCCGATTCGGACAGGGGCGTGTCGCGGATCCGATCCGGTCCGAACTCCTCCAGCAGCCCGAGGCTCACCGCGAAGCAGCCGCCGTAGCGGCCGACGTCCTCACCCATGAGGAACACGCGCTCGTCTTCACGCAGCGCTTCCCTGAGCGCTTCGCGGATGGCTTCGCGGTAGGTGGTGTGCACGGTGGTCATGGCTGTTCGCTGTAGACGAACCGGGTCAGGTCCTCGATCGGCTCGAACGGGCCCGCCTGTGCTTCGGCCACGGCCTGGTCGAGTTCACCGGCCACTTCGGATTCCAGGGCCTGCAGGCCGTCGGCGGTCAGCTCGCCGGCTTCACGCATGCGTGCGGTGAGCTGGTCGATGGGGTCGAACTGCTTCCAGCGTTCGACCTCGGCCTTGTCGCGGTAGCGTTCGGCGTCGTACATCGAGTGCGCCCGGAAGCGGTAGGTGCGCAGTTCCAAGAAGCAGGGGCCTCCGCCGGCACGCATGGCTTCCACCGCTCGATTGCTCGCACCGGCCACGGTTTCGACCTCCATCCCGTCGACGGCCCACGACGGCATCCCGTACGAGCTCGCCCGCAGCGCGAGGTCGACCTCGGCCTGGGCCCGCGCCAGGGCGGTGCCCATGGCGTAGAGGTTGTTCTCGCAGCAGAACAGCACCGGCAGCCGCCACAGGGCTGCCAGGTTCAGGCACTCGTGGAACTCGCCTTCGGCGACCGCGCCGTCACCGAACAGGCACGCGGTCACCCGCGGGTGGCCGCGCATCGCGTCGGCCAGGGCGAGGCCCACCGCGATGGGCAGTCCGCCGCCGACGATCGCGTTGCCGCCGTAGAAGCGGCGAGCCACGTCGAAAAGGTGCATCGAACCGCCCCGGCCGCGGCTGCACCCGGTGGCACGGCCGAACATCTCGGCCATCACCGAGGACATCGGCACGCCTCGCGCGAGTGCGTGGCCGTGCTCGCGGTAGGTCGACACCACCGCGTCCTCGTCACCGAGGGATTGCATCAGTCCAGCGGCCACGGCCTCCTCTCCGATGTAGAGGTGCATGAAGCCGCGGATCTCCGCGGCGCTGTAGAGCTCGACGCAGCGCTCCTCGAAACGCCGGATGCGCACCATCTGGTGCAGCATGGCTGTGCGGTTCTTCGCCCGTGCGCTGGTTTCCGGCGATCCTCGCCGAGTCATCACGTTCTCTCCAAAGTGGACAGATCTCCTTCGGGAAGCCCCAGTTCCCTGGAACGGAGCAGCCGGCGCATGACCTTCCCGCTGCGGGTGTGCGGGAGGTCGTCGTCGAAGGCGAGTTCCTTCGGGGCGACCGCGCCGAGCCTGCGCCGGCTGAACGCCAGGAGTTCGCCGCGCAGTTCCTCGCTGGGCTGGTGTCCGGAGCGCAGTGACACGAACGCTTTCACCCGCTCGCCGGCGACGGGGTCCGGCTTGCCGATCACTCCGACCTCGGCGACCGCGGGGTGCTCCATCAGCGCGCTCTCCACCTCGAACGGCCCCACGAGGTGCCCCGCGGACTTGATCACGTCGTCGGCCCTGCCGACGAACCAGTAGTAGCCGTCGGCGTCCCGTGCGGCGATGTCGCCGGTGAGGTACCAGCCGTCGGCGAAAGACGCCGCGTAGCGGGCGTCGTCGTGCAGGTACCCCCGGAACATCGACGGCCAGCCGGGGCGCAACGCGAGCTCGCCTTCGGCATCGGCACCCGGCATCTCCCGCACCCTGCCCTGGTCGACTCGCGCTCGCCCGTCGTCGCCGCGCTCCAGCAGTCCGGCCTCGATGCCGGGCAGGGGCCGGCCCATCGATCCCGGCCTGACTTCTTCGCCGGGGAAGTTGCTGATCATGATCGCGCCGGTCTCGGTCTGCCACCAGTTGTCGTGGACGGGCATCCCCAGTGCGTCCTGCGCCCACACCACGACCTCCGGGTTGAGCGGCTCGCCGACGCTGGCCACGTAGCGCAGAGCGGACAGGTCGTAGCGGGACGCCGGCTCCGAGCCGTGCCGCATCAGCATCCGCAGGGCTGTGGGCGCGGTGTACCAGACCGTGACGCGCTGCTCGGAGAGCACCCGGTACCAACGCCGGGCATCGAACTCGCCCTCGTCGCTGACCAGCGTCGCTCCGTGGGTCAGCGGTGCGACGATCCCGTAGGAGGTGCCGGTGACCCAGCCCGGGTCGGCAGTGCACCAGAAGACGTCGTCGGGGCGCAGGTCCAGCCCGTAGTAAGCGGTCGCGTGGTGGGCGACCACGGCATCGTGCACGTGCACCGCTCCTTTCGGGCTGCCGGTGGTCCCGCTGGTGAAGTGCAGCAGCGCGGCATCCTCAGGGGCGGTTGCCGCGATCTCGTACGTAGGGCTCGCATGCGCGAGGGCGTCTTCGAGCCGGACGGTGCCCGGTTGCGCCTCGCCTTCGCCCACCAGCAGCACGTGCCGCAGGTGGGGCAGTCCGGCGCGGACCTGGCTGATCTTGTTCCGGTACAACCGCGGGGTCGTGACCAGGACGGCGCCTTCTCCGATCCGCAGCCGTTCGGCGACGGGTTCGGGGCCGAAGGCAGAGAAGAGCGGGGCCACGACGCCGCCGGCTTTCAGCGTTCCCAGGACGGACACGTACAGGGCGGGGATTCTCCCGAGCAGCGTGTAGACCCGTTCGCCCCCGGTGATGCCGAGGTCGTGCAGTACGTTGGCGAAGCGGTTGGTCAGTTCCCGGAGCTCCCCGTAGCTGATGCGGGTCACCTCGTCGTGCTTGTCGATCCAGCGCAGGGCGCAAGCACGCGCGGACTCTCCGAAGGCGTGCCGGTCGACGGCCTCGTACGCGATGTTCAACCCCCGGGTGCGGGGAAGGCCCGAAAGCGCGGAGCGCGCCTGCTCCCAGGTGAACTCACGACGAGCACGTTCGTAGTCCCCCAGGTTCGACGCCTTTCGCGTGTTCTCGGACTTGACGATGGGCTCCCACCGCATCGCAACTCCCTTCCTCCCACGGTGCCAAGCGTGGAGACCGTCGGCTGTGGTCGGCAGGGGCCAAGGTCCCTCGGGGTCTCCCGGGTACGAGCGCGCAGACTGCGCTCGGGAGTCCGCCTCAGCGCGTCACTGGGTCTCGTCGCGGACGACCGCGACCGGGCACGGTGCGTGCTGGAGAACTCCGGAAGCGACCGAACCCAGTTGGACAGCGGCGAATCCGCCGCGTCCGCGGTGGCCGACGACGAGGAGCCGGGCGCCGCGGGCGGCTGCGACCAGCTCCGCGACCGGACGCCCGTGGGGGACCACCCGGTGCACGGGCACGTTCGGATAGCGCTCGTCCCACTCGGCGAGCGCCACCTCCAGGCCGTCCGCCCGGTCCTGCTCGGCACCGGGCGGGGGCTGCGGTGCCGCGTGTTCGGGCGAACGCTCTTGCCGTACGTGTATCGCGACGAGGTCGGTGTGGTGCAAGGCGGCGGCTTCGAAAGCGAACCCGAGAGCGGCTCGGCTCTGCGGAGAACCGTCCACCCCGGCCGCCACCTGGCCGCTGGGGTCCGGCAGGTCGCGCACGACCACCACCGGGCACTGGGCGTGCATGGCCAGGTGGACGCTCACGGATCCCAGCAGCGCCGCGGTGATGGCCCCGCGGCCGCGCGCACCCACGACGACCATCCGCGCCTTGGCCGAACGGCTCACCAGGCGTTGTGCCGGGTGTCCTCGCACGATCCTTTCGTGGATCTCCACCAACGGGTGCTCGAGCCTGACGTGATCGCCCAGTTCGCGGACCATGTGCCAGCGATCTTCGTCGTGCGCCGGCCGGTCTTCGACGACGACGAGGTGCACTTCCGCACCCCGCAGTTCGGCCTCGGCGACCGCCCACGACACCGCGGTCCGCGACTGCTCGGAGCCGTCCACGCCCACCAGGATCGGTCCATCCGCCTTCATCAGGTCGCTCCCAAATCAGCCTGCCGCGGACGTTTCCCCGAGGGCGTTCAGCAGCGCGCCCCTGGTCACGACTCCGACGAGCCGTTCGTCGGGGTCGAGCACGGCGAGTCCGCAGTTCGTCTGGGACAGGGGCGTGCAGAGTTCGGCCAACGGGGTGTCGTGCCGTGCGGTGGGCAGTACCGCCGCCGACGGCGTACCGACCTGCGCGCGGCCGGCCGCCAGGGCGCGTTCGGCGTCGGCCTCGGTGACGAACCCGGCCACGCGGCGTTGGGCGTCGAGCACGACGAGCCCGGCGAGGCCGTGCGCCCGCATGGTCCGCAGGGCTGCCGCGGGGTCGGAGTCGGCGTGGAGGACCAGTTCGTCGCGGTTGGCCACCAGTGACGCCGTGAGCACCCGCACGCGGTCGACATCCCGCATGAACTGGGCGACGTAGTCGGTGGCCGGCCGGCTGAGGATGTCCTCAGCCGTGCCGATCTGCACGATCCGCCCGTCGCGCATCATCGCGATGCGGTCGCCGATGCGCATCGCCTCGTTGAGGTCGTGGGTGATGAACAGGATCGTCTTGGAGAGACTGGCTTGGAGCTGCAGCAACTGGTCCTGCATCTCCCGCCGGATCAGCGGGTCGAGCGCGCTGAACGCCTCGTCCATGAGCATCACGTCGGTGCCCGTGGCCAGCGCGCGGGCCAGTCCGACGCGCTGCCGCATCCCTCCGGAGAGCTGCTGGGGGAACTGGTCCTCCCAGCCGTCGAGCCCGACCAGCGCCAGCGACTCGCGCGCCTTCTTCAAGCGCTCCCCCTTGGGGCGGTCGCGCACCTGGAGCCCGTAAGCGGCGTTGTCGAGAACCGTGCGGTGCGGTAGCAGGGCGAAGTGCTGGAAGACCATGCTCATGGAGTTCTGGCGCACCAGCCGCACGTTCTTGGCGGACATGGTGCTGATGTCCTGGCCGTCGACGTAGACGTGGCCCGCGGTGGGCCCGAGCAGACCGTTGACCATGCGGATCAGCGTCGACTTGCCCGAGCCCGACAGTCCCATGACGACGAAGGTCTCGCCGGGACGCACGTGGAAGTTCGCGTCCACGACCGCGGCCGTCTTGCCCTCCTCGCGCAGCTCCTCGGCCGTGACGGCGCCGAGCCGGAGGCGCTGGACCGCTTCCGCCGGATCCGGTCCGAACACCTTGTACAACCCGTCGACTCGGATCTCCACCGGTGTCGCCTCCGATCTGGCGCGTCCTGGGAGGTGTGCCTTCGGCGGGAGGCTCGCCGGACCACCGGCAGCGGGCGTCAGTGCGTGCTGGACGAGTCGGTCCAAGGCCCGTCCCGCGCGCGGTCACCGCTGGTCCGGGAGGCAGGTGGCACGGTCCCCACAGCAATCCGGTGCCCACTCGGCAGCCGTCCTCCCCGACGCAACTCGTTTCCAGGATGCACCGAGGGCGGATCGGGCGCTCAGCGAGCGTCCCGCGACCGTCGGAAGCCCCAGCCCGCTGGCGACCGCGGGATCGTCGGCCTCGGGGCCGACCGTCAGGCGGTCGGTTCGAGCCGCTGGCGGATCTGGTCGATCATGTCCGCGTAGGGCACCTCGTAGATGGCGTGCACGTCCCAGCTCACCAGGTCCATGTAGGGCTGGAGGAGCTCGGTGAGCTCGTGCGGGTCGTCGGTGTCGACGAGCAGGAAGCCCGAGCCGCCTCCGGCGAGGTTGTACCAGCCGCGGATGCGCTCGGGCTTGTTGGTGCCTGCTTCGTGCTGTTCGAGTACGCGCCGCCGCACGTCGTCCGCGCGGGTGTTCTGGTGCCAGTGGAAACGGCAATACCACAGCATGGCGACCCCCCCAGGATGATCGGCATTGCGGTCAGATTCGTCGGCGGAGAACCTCTTCACGCTAACCGGGAGCCCGGCACGCCGCTGGACGGATCGGCTGGCCGGCGGCCTGACCCGATACGAACAGAGCACCGGTCGGGGCTGCACCCATCCAGTCTCGAGAGTAAGGTGAGGCTTACCTAGCATTTTGGCTCGGGTGTTCGAGCGGGGAGGGCCGGGATGCTGCTGAGCAATGCGTTGATCGGACTGCGAGAAGGGCTCGAGGCCGTTCTCGTGGTCAGCATCCTGATCGCTTTCCTCGTCCGGGTCGGGAACCGGCGGGCCTTGGCGCAGGTCTGGACGGGCGTCGGCATCGCGGTGCTGTTGTCGGTCGCGGTGGGCGCCGTGCTCACCTACACCGCGGCAAGCCTGAGCTTCGAAGCCCAGGAAGCGTTCGGGGGCATCGCCTCGATCATCGCGGTCGTCTTCGTCACCGGCATGGTCTTCTGGATGCGCCGTGCAGGGCGGACGCTGGCCGCTCACCTGCGCGGCCGGCTCGACCAAGCCCTGCGGGTCGGCCCCGTGGCCGTCGCCGTCGTGGCGTTCCTGGCGGTGGCGCGGGAAGGGTTGGAGACCGCGGTGTTCTTCTTCTCCAGCGTGCGCTCCGCCGGTGGCGGAACGGTGCTGCCGCTGGTCGGGTTCGTGGTCGGCATCGCCATCGCGGTGCTGCTCGGCTGCCTGATCTACGTCGGCGCGGTCAGGCTGAACCTGTCGAGGTTCTTCACGATCACGGGCGTGCTGCTCATCATCGTCGCCGCCGGCGTCCTCGCGTACGGGGTGCACGACCTCCAGGAAGCCGCGCTGCTTCCGGGCATGCACACCCTCGCGTTCGACGTGAGTGCCTACGTACCGGCGTCGTCCTGGTACGGCGCACTGGCGAAGGGGCTCTTCAACTTCTCGCCGCGGACCACGGTTCTGGAAGCGATCGTGTGGGCCGGATACGTCGCGGTGACCCTGCCGTTGTTCCTGCGTCCCCACCGCGGAGCGGCTCGGGCGGCTGGCGTTCGTAAGGCGGAGGCGGCATGACCGTCCGCGCCCGCACCGCCTCCCTGCTCGCAGTGCTGCTGCTGGCGGGGTGCGGGGAGCAGCCGGCTGAGGACACGGCGGGCCGGATCACCGTCCGCGCGGGTGACCAATCCTGCGAGTTGTCGGCCACGACCGCTCCCGCGGGCACGATCCGCTTCGACATCACCAACACCGGTAGCCAGGTCACCGAGTTCTACCTTTACGGCGAGGGGGACCGGGTGCTCGGCGAGGTGGAGGACATCGCGCCTGGACTGACGCGCGAACTCGTCGTCGATGTGCCGCGGGCGGGCGGCTACACAACCGCATGCAAGCCGGGCATGCAGGGCGGCGGGATTCGCGGGCAGTTCACCGTCACCGGATGACACCGCTTCCGCTCGCGGGTTCCGGGCGCGACTGTTGTGCAGGGGAAAGCGGCCGGGTACTCACGGCTGGGGGCCATGCGTCGCTTCCGGGTGGCGGTCGGCCTCGGCGAGGGTGAAGTAGCTTTCCTCTTCCTGCGCGAAGTGCAGCCGGAGCACCGCGTACAGGCCGTAGAGGGTGGCCAGGAGGTCGTCCTTCTGGTCCGCGCCGATGCCTTCTCGGGTATTGGCCAGGGCCAGGTGGGTCGCCGTGCGCCGGCTGAGCCGGTCGATCTCGGCGTGCATGCGGCTCATCGTCGCGGTCGCCTCGGTGCCGCCGAGGGCCGCTGCCAGCGCCGGGTAGAGCCGCTTCTCCTCGGCGTGCTCGTGGGGTACGAGCTCGCGGTCGAGGAACTCCTGGGTGCGGCGCAGCGCCGCAAGTGCCTCCTGGCTCCCCGGGCTTTCGGAGATGAGGACGGCGCTGTCGCGGACCAGGTGCAGGGTCTGCCGCAGCCCTTCCTGCTCGGTGGCGAAGTGGTGCAGCAGGCTCTCGGTCGACGGCGGGACCGCGACGCCCTCGTGCCGCCCACCGCGCAGGGCCCGCAGGGCGTTGAGGATCACCGCGACGTCGATACCTTCCTGCAGCAGCGCTCCCGCGGCCGGAGGCAGCCACCCGAAGACGGCCACGCCCATCGCGGTGACCGACAACGCCACCCCGACCGCGGCGCTCTGCACCGCGATCCGCCGTGCTCGACGGGCGATGTCCATGGCGTCGGCGAGCCGGTCGAGCCGGTCCGCGGTGAGGACGACGTCGGCGGCTTCCGAGGACGCCGTCGAGCCGCGCGCCCCCATCGCGACGCCGACCGTGGCCACCGCCAACGCGGGCGCGTCGTTGACGCCGTCACCGACCATGACCGTCGTCGCGGCCGTGCTCTCGGCGCGAACGCACTCGACCTTGCTCGTCGGCGTCTGCTCGGCGTGCACACCGTCGAGGCCGAGCACGGTCGCCACCTCCTGGGCGGGCTCGGCCCTGTCCCCGGTCAGCATGACGACGCGGACGAGGCCGGCGCCGCGCAGTCGCCGGATCGTCCGGGGTGCGTCGGGGCGCAGCGGATCGCGCAGCAGAATCGCGCCCTGCAGCAGCCCTTCGCGGCTCACCCATGCGATGGCGGCCGCGTCGAGCATGGCCCGGTTGAGCACTGCTTCGACCCAGGCGGGCCGGTGCTCCGGCAGGGTCAGCCTGCCGACCTCGACCCGATGGCCGTCGACCACACCGCTCGTGCCCCGCCCGGGCTGTTCGGTGACGCCAATGGGAGCAGGGAGTGCGAGGTTCCGGGCGCGGGCGTGCGTGACGATGGCTTCGGCGAGGACGTGCGGGGACGCCTGGTCGACTGCGGCAGCGAGCCGCAGCACCTCCGCCGGGCGGATGCCCGGAGCCGCGACGACCTCGATGACGCCGGGGCGGCCGGAGGTGAGGGTGCCCGTCTTGTCCAGGACCGCGGTGGTGGCGTGGCCGAGGTTCTCCAGCGCGGTTCCGTCGCGGATGATCACGCCGATCCGGGATGCGCGGGACATGCCGGAGACCAGGGCGATGGGTACGGCCAGCAGGAGCGGGCAGGGCGTGGCGACCACGAGCACTGCGACCGCGCCGACCGCGGTCCCGGTCACGAACCAGCCCGCGCCCGCCAGCAGCAGGGCCAGGGGCAGGAACCACGTCGCGTAGCGGTCGGCCAGCCGGACCACGGGGGCGCGCTCGGCGCCGGCCTGCGCGGCCAGCCGAGCGATCCCGGCGTAGGTGCTGTCCTCCGCCCGGGCGTCGACTCGGAGTTCGAAGGCGGATCCGGCGTTGACGACACCGCTGCGCACCGGTTCGCCGGTGTTGCGCTCGACCTGGGCCGACTCGCCGGTCAGGACCGATTCGTCGAGCACGGCGGCACCACAGGCGACCCGGCCGTCGACGGGAACGACCTCACCCGCGCCGACGACCAGGAGGTCGCCCGGCACCACCTCGGACACGGCGACCGTGTCGATTCCGCCGTCCAGCCGGCGGTGGGCGAACCGGGGCGCGTGCTCCAGCAGAGCCCGCAGGTCGTGGGAGGCACGGCGCTGCGCCATCGAGTCCAGCGTCCGCCCGGATGCCAGCATGACCGCGATCAGCGCTCCGGCCAGGTACTCGTGGACGACGAGGGTGCCGCCGAGCGCCAGAACGGCGATGAGGTCGACACCTGTCCGGCCGTGCCACAGGGTGAGCGCCATCCACACCACGGCGGGCACGATCGCGACGACCGTGCCCCCTACCCACATCAGCTCGGCCGCGGCCTTCGCGCCCGCCAGCCATGCGGCGCCGCCCGCGACCAGCGCGCCCGCGGTGATCACCAGGAGCGCGGGTTCGTGCCACGAGCGCACATGGGCCACGGCGGTTCCCGTCTACCGGGTCTGCGACTCCGGAAGTTCTCGCAGTCGCAGGGTCAGTGCCCAGATCACGGCGACGTCGATGGCGATGACCAGCACTGACCACACCGGCTGGTAGGGGATGAACAGGAAGTTGCCGAGGATGCTGAGCCCGGCGAGGATCATGCCGACCACGCGGGCCCAGGTCTGGCCCATGATCAGCGCGATGCCGACGAGACCGATGAGGACGCCGAGGACGAGGTGGACCCAGCCCCACGAGGTGATGTCGAAGGAGTAGATGTAGTCGTCGGTGACCACCTGGAACGAGCTCTGCAGGATCGCGGCGAGTCCTACGGCGAGGTGGAAGAGTCCGATGAGGATCATCATTACGGCGGCGAACAGCTCCATCCCGCCGGTCCAGGGCGCGGGGGAAGGACGTGCTCCGCGGGCGCCGTGCGCTGCCTGTGCCATTGCCCTCAACTCCTGCTGCCGAAGTGTCGGTTCGCCGCAACGGGGACCCAGTCAAGAGTCCGAGATGGGGTGGCGAGGCCGAAGAGGAAAACGTCCTTGTGCAGCGATCAGCGCCCCGGGGATGTTGTCAGCCCGGGCGCGCGGCGCACGACCGCGACTGGACAGGTCGCGTGCTGCAGGACACCCGTGGCCACCGATCCCATCAGCAGGCCGGTGAACCCTCCCCGTCCGCGGTGTCCGACGACCACGAGCCGGGCGTCGCGTCCCAGGCAGGTCAGCTCGAACACGGGATGGCCCTGCCGTGCTATCCGCCGTACCGGCACGGTCGGGTACTGCTCGGACCATCCCGCCAGTTGCTCGGCGAGGCCGCGTTCGGCCGACTCGGCCAGGTCGCGCATGTCGCTGTCGAGCATGGGCAGCACTGCGGAGGGATCGACGGGCTGCCACACCTGAACGGCCACCAGTTCGGTGCCGCGGGCCGCCGCGGCGTCGAAGGCGAACCGGAGGGCCGCCTGGCTGTAGCCGGAGTCGTCCAAGCCGACGACAACGTCCCCGGCGCCGTTCGCCTGGTTTCGAACGACGACGACCGGGCAGTGCGCGTGCGTGGCGACCTTCGTGCTCACCGACCCGAGCAGCGTCGCCCGCAGTGGACTTCGCCCTCGCGAGCCCACGACGACCAGGGGCGCTTCGCAGGATCTGCGGACCAACTCGGCAGCCGGGTGACCGCGGGCGATCTTCGGGTAGAGCTCGACCTCCGGGTACTCGTGGCGAGTTTCCTCGACCAGGGTCTCCAGGTCCGTCCAGAGCTTCTCGTCGAGGTGGGGGTCGTCGTTGACCGACACCACGCGGACCGCCGTGGCGCGTCGGGCGGCTTCGGCGGCGGCCCAGGACACGGCGAGTCGCGACTGGGCCGATCCGTCGGTGCCCACGACCAGGGGCTCCTCCTGCGTGACCATCGCGACTCGCTCTCCTCGGTGCCGTCCCGTTCGCCGCGCCCAGGATGCGTGGACTGCTGCCGGGCCGCATGGTCACCACGTGCGGGCCATATCGGAAGCAGGTCACCGCACCACTGCTACCGGGCAGGGGGCGTAGTGCACCACGGCATGGCTCACCGAACCCAGGCAGGTCGTGTGGACGGCTCCGTGACCTCGTACACCCACGACGAGCAGATCGGCGTCGACCGCGGCGGTGAGCAGGGCGTCGGCCGGGTGCTCGGCGGTGGTGACCTCCTCCCGCACCACTACGTCCGGGTAGCGCTCGGTCCACACGCTCATGGCGTCCGACAGGATGCCGCGGCGCGCGTCGTCGGAGCCGGTGCGGTGGTCCCGCCGGCCGACCAGCAGGCCCACCAGCTCGGCGTTGTGCCGGTCGGCGAAGTCGAACGCGAAACCGATCGCTCTGGTGCTGCACGGCGAACCGTCCACGCCCACGACGATGTGCGAGAGTTCCGGTGGGGTCGGTGACGCGAGAACGGCTCCGTGCTCTCCGCGCACGACCACCACGGGTACGTGGGCGGTGCGCACGAGTTCGTCAGCGGTGGACCCCAGCAGCACGCGCCGGGTGCGGCTGAGACGCGGCGGGCCCAGGACCAGGACACTCGCCCCCACGGCGGCATCGACCAGCACGCTCGCGGGATGCCCCATTCGCACCCCGGTCCGGACCTGCAGCCCGGGCATGCCCTCCCGAATCTGCGCGGCGAGATCCTCCAGCACGGGTTGCGCGGCGCTGTGCAACGGTTCGTCGACGACGGCCTCGCTGGGCAGGTGGATGCGGGTCAGCTCTTCCAGCGCGATCGAGAAGGCATGCACCAGCACGAGGGGCTGGTGGCGGCTCGCTGCCTCGGATGCAGCCCACCACGCTGCCCTGCGGGACTCCGCCGAACCGTCGAAACCGGCGATGACGTAATCGGTGTGCAGCCCGTGCATGCTGTCACCTCCGACCGCACCACGCTTGGATGTTGCAGCCCACGCCGGCCGGTGCGGGCGTCAGCACCGAAGGACGTCCGCGGCGTCGGGACGCTCCTACAGCCGCGTCTCCACGGCGAGCAGGTCTCGCATGGAGACCACGCCCACGACCAGCCGCTCGCGCAGAACCGGTAGGTGGCGGATTCCGGCGTCGAGCATGCGGCGTGCGACATCGGCGATGTCCTCGTCGAGTCGTGCCGTTTCGACCTGACGTGAGGCGAGCACCCCCGCCTTGGTGACAGCCGGATCCGCGCCCTCGGCGACGGCTCGCACGAGATCCCGTTCGGAAATGATGCCCAGGATCCGGTTCCCGTCGAGCACAGCGAAGGCTCCCACGTGCTCGTCGGTCATCTTCCTCGCGACCACGTCGAGGGTGTCGGTGGCCTCGCAGGTCAATGCGCCCGGATGGTAGACCTGTTCAACACGCATGGCTTCTCCCGGAGGTTGCAGCCCGCCGCATCGGTGACGATGGCTGTGTAGCTCCGAACGGGCGTCGTTGACCAGGGCCTCAGGTCACCTCCAC
The DNA here is from genome assembly GCF_000062885.1 of Saccharopolyspora erythraea NRRL 2338. Lineage (NCBI taxonomy): Bacteria > Bacillati > Actinomycetota > Actinomycetes > Pseudonocardiales > Pseudonocardiaceae > Saccharopolyspora > Saccharopolyspora erythraea. Next base: position 2,623,119 of record NC_009142.1, read on the forward strand.
CCGCTCGGTGTGCCCGCCGAGCTTTGGTTCCAGAACTGGGCAGCCCAACCTACGGGTACTCCGCACGGTGCTTGGTGGCCAAGGCCGCCTTGCCCTGGCCCCGTGCACCGGGACGGGATCGTGGAGGTGTCGTTTGCCGGTGCCGCTTTGCTGGGGCCGGGCGGGACGACTTTCGCGATCGGGGTGACAGCGGTCAACGCCTGGGTCCCGCGCTCTCGCCGAGGTGCGGCGCTGGGCGCTTTCGGCATCGGCGCCGGGGGCACGGCCATCGCCTCGTTCACCACGATCCCGCTCGCCGGCGCTTCGGTCCCGAGGCGCCGTTCAACACCGTAGCCGTCGCACTGGTCGCGTCGCGGTGCTGTACCCGTTGCTGCGAAGTCCCCCCGGGGCGCGCGTTGCCGTCGGAGCCCATGATCCAGCGCACGGTCGGCGCCTTGCGGATGCCGGTGACGTGGCAGTTGGCCGTGCTCTACGCGCTGACGTTCGGCGGGTTCGTGGCGTTCAGCGTCTACCTGACCACGTACCTGAAGACCGCTGTGCTGGCCGTCGCTGCCGTCCTGTCGGAGGGTGGTTTCCGACCACTTCGATGGCGTTCAAGTACTTGGCGTGTGTTGCGTGCTGGCGGGATGTCTCGCGGCGCCGGCGGCTCTTGAACCGCCGCTCATCCCCATCGGTACCGTCGTGTTTCTGTGCCTGGCCACGGTGCTGAAGTCCGAGCACGGTGACCCGACGTAGGGGCAGATGGGGCCGTTGGCCCTGGTCAGAGCCGTGAGTGGGGCGCATGGTAGCAGCGATGGCCTCTTATTGGAGGGTGGCATGGTCACGCTGAGCATCATCAAGGCCGACACCGGGGGATTCGTGGGTCACTCGGCCGTGCATCCGGAGATGGTGACCGAGGCCCGGGACGCGGTGAGCACCGCGGTCGGCGACGGGTTGTTGTTGGATGGGAAGGTCGCCAGTTGCGGAGACGACCTCTCGTTGATCATGACGCACGAGCGCGGTGCGGACGCCGAGGAGGTGCACTCGTTCGCGTGGGACGTGTTCGGCCGGACCACGGGGATCGCGAAGCGGCTCGGCCTGTACGGGGCCGGGCAGGATCTGCTGTCGGACGCCTTCAGCGGGAACCTGCGTGGCATGGGGCCGGGGTATGCCGAGCTGGAGTTCACCGAGCGGCCGAGCGAACCGGTGGTGTGCTTCCTGGCCGACAAGACCGAGCCGGGCGCGTGGAACCTGCCGCTGTACAAGATTTTCGCCGATCCGTTCAACACCGCCGGGTTGGTGATCGACGCGAAGATGCACGCCGGGTTCAGGTTCGAGGTCTACGACCTGTTCGAGGAGAAGCGGATCTGGTTCGACTGCCCGTCCGAGTTGTACGAGATGCTGATGTTCATCGGCGCTCCGGCGCGGTACGTGATCCACTCGGTGGAGTCCAAGACGCTGGACGAGCAGGCGGTGGCGACCTCCACGCAGCGGTTGTCGCTGATCGCGGGCAAGTACGTCGGCAAGGACGATCCGGTGATGATCGTGCGTTGCCAGTCCGGTCTGCCTGCGCTGGGTGAGGTGCTGGAGCCGTTCGCCTTCGCCTACACGGCAGGCGGGTGCATGCGGGGTTCGCACCACGCGCCGATGATGCCCGTCAGCACCGGCGACGCGCACCCGGCGAGGTTCGACGGGCCGCCGCGTGTGGTCGCCCTGGGCTTCCAGGTCCACGAGAGCAAGCTCATCGGACCGCGTGATCTGTTCGACGATCCGTCGTTCGACCGGGCCAGGGCGCAGTGCAACGAGGTGATGGACTACCTGAGGCGACACGGGCCGTTCGAGCCGCACCGGCTTCCGCTGGAGGACCTGGAGTACACGACCATGGCGACTCTGGAGAAGCGCCTGGCAGACCGCTGGCAGCCGATGGTCGAAGCAGCCGTGCCAGTGCCGCGCTGAAGCACCGCTTGCTTCCGGATGCGCGTTGTACACCCCGCGCCGGTTGAGGGCATGGGGGTTACATGCTCACGGCCACAGGACCGAAACGGAGGTGGGGCCAGCCGCGTTCTACTGGGCGGAGTGTCCGCGGACGATCACCACGGGGCAGCGGGCGTGGTGGACGCAGTACTGGCTGACCGACCCGAGGAGCGCTTCGGTGAAGCCGCCGTGTCCGCGATTGCCGAGAACGAGGAGATCTGCGTTGCTTTGTTCGGCGATGTCCAGCAGTGCTCTGGCCGGATGCCCCTGTGCGACTTCTTTGCGGACTGCGACCTCGGTATCGCCCACGACTTCCTCGACAACTTCGCTGAGTTTCTTCGCGGCGGTGTCGACGACGCCCTGTAGTCCCGGAACGTCCCAGTCGTAGACGTGCGGGGCATGCCAGGCCGTCAACGCGGTGATGGCCCCGTGCGCGAGACCCGCGTGCCAGACCGCCCACCGAAGCGCTGCCTTGGAGGCGGGTGAACCGTCAACGCCGACCACGATCATGTAGGTGTGCTCGTTGCTCATGGGTGACCTCCACAACGTGCCTCAAGGATCGGCTCGGCCCCGCAGACCTGCCAGCGGAGGGTGCGGTGGGCCCGGCTCCGACGGTCGTCGTGGCCGGTTGGCGGCCCGCGACCGCGACTTCACCGATTGAGCAGGGGACAGCGTGGGCGGCGCAAGCACGTGGGTTGCGTCCCCCCGGGCGGGGACCAACTCCTCTGCCGGACAAGCCGGCGCAGATGCGATGGTCGATACGGGTTTGTGGCGTTGCATGGAAGGGCCTGGCGGCGAGGTTCGATGCGGGCTCTGGCGGGCGTGCCACCGACGTCCGCGGCGGGGTCGGCGAGGCGGCGCACCGCCCACAGCTCGAAGGAGGTGCAGGCCGGTGGAGGGGAAGAAGGAGCGCAAGACTCGATCGGAGCCCGATGTCAGGCCAGCCGACTGGGAGTTGACGAGTGCGGCGGTGACCGTTGACGACTTCGCCGCGCACGCGGACTTCCGGGCGGTGGAGCACCTGCTCGTCGACGCACCGCCGGAGGCGGCCTACCCGGCGTTGCGCCACCTGGACCTGCTGACTATCCGTTCGCGGGTTGCCGGCATGGCCATGTGGTTGCGCGGCATGCCCGCCAGGCTCAGGCGGCACCGGTTGCCGAGGCAGCGGACGCGGCTCACCTTCGACGACCTCGTCGCCGGGGGCGACTGGGCCCTGCTGGGCGAACAGCCGGGGCGGGAGGCGGTCTTCGGGGCGGTCGGCCGGTTCTGGACACCCATCGTCCGCCCGGAACCCGTGTCGGCGGAGGAGTTCGCCGAGTACGGTCGTCCGCGCCGCGGCAAGATCGTGATGTCGGTATCGGTGCGGCCGTACGGCCGGGGCGGCAGCCTGATGACCTACGACGTGCGGACGACACTCACCGACCCGCTGACCCGAAGGGTTTTCGGCGTCTACTGGCGGACGGCTGCGCCCTTCGTGCGGACGATCATGCGCGCCACCCTGCGCGCCGCCGCCGAACGGGCGACCGCGGTGTGACGGACGGCGCTGATGACCGCCCTGTGCGCCGACCTCTACGAGATCAGGATGGCGGCCAGCTACCTGAGGCGGGGTATGAACGCCCCTGCCACGTTCAGCCTGTTCGCGCGGAAGCTGCCGCGTGCCAGGGGTTTCCTCGTCGCCGCCGGCCTGGCCGACTGCCTGAGCTTCCTGGAGCGGTTGCGCTTCGACGCGGATGAGCTGGCCTACCTCGGTGACGTCGTCGGGCTGCCTGACGGCGACCTGGCCGCGCTCGGGGAGCTGAGGTTCGAAGGCGAGGTGCTGGCGGTACCGGAGGGACGGGTGGTTTTCGCGGGAGAGCCGTTCATCGAGGTGACGGCCCCGATAGCGCAGGCGCAGCTGGCCGAGACGGCGTTGCTCAACTTCGTGACGTTCGAGTCCTCGGTGGCGACCAAGGCCGCGCGGTGCAGGCTCGCCGCACCTGGTGCGGAGCTGGTCGACTTCGCGGCCCGCCGCACGCACGGCCTGGAAGCCGCCAGGGCCGTGGCCCGCGCCTCGGCGATCGCGGGGTTCACCGGCACCAGCTACGTCGCCGCGGCGCGGGAGTTCGGACTGCGCCCGGTGGGCACGATGGCGCACTCCTACGTCGAGGCGTTTCCCTGCGAGCGGGACGCGTTCCTGGCTTTCGCGCGGGACTTCCCGGAAGCCGCGGTGCTCCTGGTGGACACCTACGACACGCTGCACGGCGTCCGCACCGCGATCGAGCTCGCGTCCGAAGTGCGCGGCCCACTCGGGGTGCGGCTCGATTCCGGCGATCTCGCGGGGCTGTCGAAGCAGACGCGGGAGCTGCTGGACGAGGCGGGACTCACCGGCGCCCGGATCATGGCCAGCGGTGGCCTCGACGAGCACCGGCTGGCCGAGATCACCGCCGCGGGCGCACCGATCGACGCGTTCGGGATAGGCACGCGCATGGGTGTCTCGGCTGACGCGCCGTCCCTCGACAGCGCCTACAAGCTCGTCGAGTACGAGGGCCGTCCGGTGATGAAGCTGTCGCCGGAGAAGCTGACCGCGCCCGGCGCCAAGCAGGTCTACCGCGGCGGCACGGGCGAGGCGGACCTCCTCGCTCTCCGGGAGGAGCCGCCTCCGGACGGGAGGGAGGCCCTGCTGCGGCCCGCGATGACGGGTGGGGTGCGGGTGGCCGGCGATGGGGTTGCATCCGCGCGAGCCTGGTGCGAACACGACCTGGGCTGGCTTCCCGAACGCGCACGGCTGCTGGTGGACCCCTCGCCGGGCGAGGTGGCTTGGACGCCTGAGCTCAGGCGGTTGACCGACGGCCTCCAGCGTTCCCTGGCGGTCAAGCACGGCCCCGAACCGGCGGAGCAACCTTGACGCGGACCGCTCCCGCGGTACCTGTCGACTGGTGATCCGGCGAGGCCTCGTGTCGGGTGTGGACGGCCGAGGTGGGCTGCGTTGGCCGCGGTGTGGTCGCACACTGACGCGTGCGCCGGCCCCGGAAGGAGGCTTGCCGTGGCCCATCCGCACCGGGCGCGGGTAGCCGAGCAGCACCGCGAGCCGATGCCGGTCGACCCGCGCGAGCCGGTGGGACGGCTCCTGCGCGATCTGCGGACACGACTCGAAGGCCTGACCGAGCGGGAGGCCCAGCGGCGGCAGGCGGTGCATGGCCTCAACACGTTGCCCCAGCACCGCGTGCGGCAGTGGCCCGCGGCGTTGCTGAGGCAGTTCACCCACCCGCTGGCGCTGTTGCTGTGGGTGGCCGCGGTGCTGGCATGGCTGGCCGGAACCGTGGAGCTGGCGTGGGCGATCGTGGCGGTCATCGTGCTCAATGCGCTGCTGGCGTTCTGGCAGGAGGAGCAGGCCGAGCAGGCGGTCCGGTCGCTGGGGGACTACCTGCCGCAGCAGTGCGAGGTGCGCCGGGACGGCCAGGTGCGGTCGGTGCCGGCTACGGCGTTGGTCCCAGGTGATGTCCTGCTGCTCGGTGAAGGGGAGCGGGTGGCGGCCGACGGGAGGTTGGTCAGCGGAGCGGTGGAGATCGACGCCTCGGCGTTGACCGGGGAGTCCAGCCCGGTGGAGCGCGCGGCGGACCTGCTGGACACCGCGGCGCGACGGCTCGATTCCCCGGTGCTGGTGTTCTCCGGAACCGTGTGCACGAGCGGCTCGGCGGAGGCCGTCGTGCACGCCACCGGCCGGCACACCGAGTTGGGGCGCATCGCCGCGCTGTCGGTCCGGGTGCGTCTCGCGGAGAGTCCGCTGGAGAGGCAGGTGCGCAGGATCGCCTGGCTGATCGCGGCTGTGGCGGTCGGCGTGGGAGCGCTGTTCCTGCCTTTGGGGGTGCTGGCGGGGCTGAGCTGGGCGCAGGCATTCCTGTTCGCCGTCGGGCTGATCGTGGCCAACGTGCCCGAAGGGCTGCTGCCGACCATCACCCTCGCTCTGGCGGCAGGGGTGCGCGGGATGGCTCGGCGCGGTGCTCTGGTCAAGCGGCTGTCGGCAGTCGAGACCCTCGGGTCGACGACCGTGATCTGCACGGACAAGACGGGCACGCTGACCCGCAATCGTATGCGGGTGGTGGAGGCGCGCGACGGCGTCGGGGCGTCGGCATCCGTGCACACGGAGTTCACCTCGGCACTGGTCCGTTGCACGACGGCGGATGAACGCACCGGAGCCGGAGACCCGACGGAGCTGGCCCTGCTCGCCTTCGCGCGTTCCGCCGGCGCGGGCATCGACGAGGAAACCAGGGATCGGCAACGGGCACGGGTGTTCCGCTTCGATCCGCACCTCAAGCGCATGACCACCGTCGACCGCACCGCCGGCGGGTTCGTCGCGCATGTGAAGGGGGCACCGGAGGAAGTGCTCGACCGGTGCACCAGCGCGCTGCCCGCGTGCGGTGGTGCCCGGACGATGACCGGTGCGGTCCGGGCCGACCTGCTCGTCGCGGTCGACGACATGGCCGATCGCGGGCTGCGCGTGCTCGCGGTCGCACGGAGGGAGTTCTCCTTCGTGCCGGCCGAGCGCACCACCGCCGAGTCGGGTCTGTGCCTGCTCGGGCTTGTCGGGCTGATCGACCCGCCTCGGCCTGAGGTGGCTCCCGCGGTCGCCGCCTGCCACTCGGCGGGGATCCGGGTCCACGTGGTGACCGGGGACAACGGGCGCACCGCCTCGGCGATCGCCCGGCAGGTCGGCATCGACGCCGAGCAGGTGGTCGACGGCGTGGCGCTGGAAGCCATGGCCGAGAGCGAGCTGGACCGGCTGCTCACCAGCGGTCAGGAGGTCGTTTTCTGCCGGGCGGCGCCGGAGAGCAAGCTGCGCATCGCCGACGCCCTGCACCACTGCGGGCACGTGGTCGCGATGACCGGCGACGGCGTCAACGACGCCCCCGCGCTGCGGAGCGCGGACCTCGGCGTCGCCATGGGCGCCAGCGGCACCGACGTCGCCCGGGAGGCCGCGACGATCGTGCTCACCGACGACAACTTCGCCACGATCGTCAACGGGATCGAGGAAGGCCGCCGGGTCTACGCCAACGTGCGCAAGTTCATCCTCTACATCTTCGCGCACATGCCACCGGAGGTCATTCCGTTCCTGCTGTTCGCCCTCTCCGGCGGTGCGGTTCCGCTTCCGTTGACCGTGCTGCAGATCCTGGCCATCGACCTCGGTACCGAGACCCTGCCCGCCTTGGCGCTGGGCCGCGAACGCCCGGAGCCCGGCGTGATGCGGCAACCACCTCGTGAGCGCAAGCAGGGCGTCGTCACCGGCCGGATGCTGCTGCGCGCCTGGGGGATCATGGGCATCGTGTCGGGCATACTCGCCCTTGCCGCCTTCTTCGCGGTGCTGCTGGCCGGCGGGTGGCGGCCGGGTGCCGACGTCGCCACCGACCCGGCGCTGGAGCCGGTCTACCGGCAGGCGACGACCGCGACGTTCCTGGCCATCGTGTTCTGCCAGGTCGGCACCGCGTTCGCCTCGCGCGCCGACCACGCGTCGCTGCGCGAAATCGGGCTGGGCACCAACCGGCTGTTGCTGGCCGGGTGTGTTTTCGAGCTGCTGTTCGCCGCGGTCATCGTCTACGCGCCTCCGCTCCAGCACGTTTTCGGCACCGCACCGCCCCCGGCCTGGTTGTACCCGGTGATGGCGTTCTTCCCGGTTCTGGTGTGGGCGGTGGACGAGTTCTACCGATGGGCGGTCCGCCGGCGCGAGTCGCGAACGTAGTACGAGTGGTTCCAGGCGCCGCCGATGCCGAGTGACACGTCCCATGGTCGACACTCCAGGCTCCGTGATGACTGCCGGACACGCGCAGCGGGTAGCCGTTCGGCGGTGTTCGCGCGAGTGGGCACGGCATGCATGCCGGGGGGATTGATGAGCAATCCAGGTTCGAAACCGGTCGTTGCCGGAGTCGACGGCTCGTCGTCGGCCATCCACGCGGTGCGGTGGGCCGCGGCGGAGGCGCGGCGCAGGAACACCTACCTGCGGCTGGTCTTCGCCGACGTGTTCTCGATGGTGTTCATCCCGGACATGCCGGCCGTCGCGCTGCCGGAGCCCTATACGACCGCGGTGCGGCGGCAGGCCGAGCGGTGGCTGGAGCAGGCGAAGGACGTCGCCGAGGCCGCGATGGACGGACTCGCGGTGCGAACCGAGGTGCACGTCGGGCAGGCGGCGACCGTGCTGATCCGCCAGTCGCTGGAGGCGCAGCTGGTCGTCGTGGGCAGCCGTGGACTGGGAGCGTTGACCGGCTTGATCGTGGGTTCGGTCGCGGTGGCGCTCAGCGCGCACGGTCACTGCCCGGTGGCGGTCATACCCGGTCCGGAAACCGCACTGCCCGACGCGCCGGCGGTCGTCGGGGTGGACGGTTCGTCTGCCGGCGAGAAGGCGCTGACCACCGCCTTCGAGAGCGCGTCGCGCAGAGGCGTCGTGCTCCGAGCGGTGCACACCTGGCACTCGGTCTCCGGCGACAAGGCGTGGTGGACCGAGGGCGACTGGGAAACCGCGCAGACCGATGAGGAGAGGTGGCTCGCCGAGCAGCTCGCCGGCTGGTGTGCGAAGTATCCCGAGGTCGAGGTCCGGCGGTACGTCTCGTATGACCGGCCGGCACGCGCACTGCTCGAGCATGCGCAGCACGCCCAGATCGTCGTCGTGGGAGCCCGCGGGCGTGGCGGGTTCACCGGCCTCCTGCTGGGTTCCACGAGTCAGCAGCTGTTGCACCACTCGCCATGTCCGGTCGTCGTCGCCCGCTGAGGCGCGGGTGTAACCGGTGACGCTGATCGAGCACCGAGCACGGGCACGACGAGGAGGAGAAAGGCCGTTCGCCCCTGTCCGCGCCCGGCGGAGGTTGATGACGCTATCGATGCGGACGACCGTGTGCCTCGCACCATTTCAACGTATGTACGTGCGTCGCCGACCGCACTGGTGTTCCCTGGTACGGGCGAATGGTCGCGGTCGTCGCCGAAGTCGAGAAGCAAGGAGCCGGGATGGTTTCCACTGAGCACTGGTCGGTCGACATCTATCTCGACGAGGACGAGGAACGGACCCACGCCGAGGCCCGGCTGCACACCCGGGACGCGACCGATCTCAGGGGCAGGGGGCTGGCCAAGCGCAATCCGCACGATCGCGACGTGCCGGAGATCGGAGCCGAGCTGGCAGCCGCCCGGGCCCTGTTCGAACTTGCCCACCACCTCCTGCGCGCGGCCACCGAGGATGTCGAGCAGGCCACCGGACGGCCGGCGCACCTGCACAGCTAGCGCGGGAAGGCAGACGCGGAGGGGATCCGAGATGAGCGACTTCCCGTCGGCGTTGGGACTGTCCCCGGAGCAGACCGAGGAGCTGGTGCGGTGCGCGGGTGCGGCTCCGTCGCTGCACAACCGCCAGCCGTGGAGGTTCCGGCTGCTGCCCCACGCGATCGAGCTGCATGGCGACATGCAGCGCCGGCTGCCGGTCGCCGATCCGGATGATCGGGAGCTCCGGCTGGGATGCGGAGCGGCGTTGCTGAACCTGCGCTTGGCGGTGGAGCACGCGGGACTGCGTCCCGTGATCACGCTGCTGCCCAGCCTCGCCGGACCTTCGGTGCTGGCCGAGGTTCGCGCTCCGAGTCGTGGCACTGCTGCGGCTGCCGACATGGAGTTGTTCATGGCCATCCCGGCCCGGCGCAGCAACCGGCGCCCGTTCCGCGACGTTCCCGTTCCGGCCGGGCACCGCCGCGCCCTGGTGCAGGCGGTGCGCGAGGAGCAGGCGTGGCTGCACGTGGTGGAGCGGTCTGAGCGGGGGCGCCTGGAAGGACTGGTGCATCGAGCGCACCGGGCGCAGATGGCCGATCCGCGTTTCCGCAGTGAGCTGGCCCGGTGGACCGGCCGTGGCGAGGGGGCCGAGGAGGGGGTGCCCGCTTCCGCGGCGGGCCCGCAGCGGGAGCCGCAGGACCAGTGGGTGCTGCGGGACTTCTCCGGCGGACAGGCGCAGCCGCGAACGCCGGGCAAGGAGTTCGAGCACGACCCGCTGATGGTCGTGCTCTGCTCCTACGAGGACAGCCGAGCGGCCGACCTCCAGGCGGGCCAGGCACTGCAGCGGATGTTGCTGTCGGCAACGTCGCTGGGCCTGGCCGCGTCACTGGTGTCGCAGGTCGTCGAGGTCGAGGAGACGCAGCACGAACTGCGTGAGCTGCTCGGTGGAGGCCTGCGACCGCAGACCGTGGTGCGGGTGGGCTACGGATCGCCGACGCCGCCGACTCCTCGTCGCGATCCCGCCGAGATGCTGATCGGCTCGGCGGAGCCGGCGAACCCGTGACCGTCGCCGCGGTCGCAACGCGGCCCCCGGTGACCTTGTGCTCCGGGCAAGCGGTGGCGCTCCAGCAGCCAATCGGTTTCGCGATGTCGTTGTGAGCGGGTGCGTGCCGGGACCTGTTCGTACCGGCCGGACTCGCACGTCAACGGGTCTGTGCCGGAGCGGTGGCTGCGAGCTTTCGCACCATCCGGACCACCTTCTCGACCCGGAATACCTCCAGGGGTATGCCTGTTATGCTGGGTGTTGGAGGTGCTCGTCATGGAGATGAAGCCGGAGTTGGTAGGTGACGCGCTGGCGCGGCTGCGCCGAGCGCGCGGGCAGTTGGGTGGCGTGATCGAAGCCATCGAGGAAGGGCGTGACTGCGCAGAGGTGCTCACGCAGTTGGCCGCGGTTTCCCGTGCTCTGGACCGTGCCGGCTTCAAGATCGTGGCCAGCGGGATGCGTTACTGCCAGAAGGCGCGTGACGATGGGGAGGAGCCGCCCATGACCGAGCAGGAGCTGGAGCGGCTGTTCCTGGCACTCGCTTGAGGGTGGCTCGCGGCTCTGAGTCCCTCCGTCGGGCAGCCATGTGTTGCGTTGGTACCCCCTGGGGTATTACGGAGTTTCATGTTGGAGCAAGTGCTACGGCGTCGGTCCCGGGAGGCCGGCGTGGATCGACGCCGGGCACGAGATCGAGAGGGGTGTTTCGTGATGACGGCGGCCAACGTGGTCAAGCAAGAAGACCGGCTCGCCGGTGGACTGGCGGTCGAGGTGATCGAGACGTCCTCGCTCGGGGACCGCAGCTACCTGGCCACTGACGGCGAGGTGGCCGTGGTGGTCGACCCGCAGCGGGACGTGGACCGGATCATCGCCACCGCCGGGCGGCTGGGGGTGCACGTCGCGTTGGTGCTCGAAACGCATGTGCACAACGACTACGTCTCCGGTGGTCTCGAACTGGCCCGGTTGACCGGTGCCGAGTACGGGTTCGCGGCCGCGGACGACGTGCCGTTCGACCGTCGGGGGCTGCGGGACGGCGAAGTGGTGGAGCTGTCGTCGAGGATGCGGGTGCGGGCGGTGGCCACCCCTGGGCATACGTTCCACCACCTGTCCTACGTCGTGGAATCCCAGGATGGCCCGGTGGGCGTGTTCACCGGCGGGTCGCTGTTGTTCGGCACGACCGGGCGCACCGATTTGCTGGGTGAGCAGCACAGCGAGGAACTGGCGCGTCACCAGTACGCGTCCGCGCGGAAGCTGGCCGAGATTCTGCCTGAGGGCGCGCAGCTCTGGCCTACTCACGGCTTCGGTAGCTTCTGCTCGGCCACTCAGGCCTCCGGCGACTCGGCGACGCTGGGTGAGCAGAAGCGGATCAACCCCGCGTTGACGTTGGCCGAACGCGACTTCGTCGAGCAGACGCTTGCGGGGCTGGACGCCTACCCGGCCTACTACGCGCACATGGGTGTGAAGAACACCGCGGGACCGCCACCGGTGGACCTCCGCGCTCCGGTCCGGGCTCAGCCGGAAGAGCTGAAGCGCCGTCTGGAGCACGGCGAATGGGTGGTCGACCTGCGTTCCCGCAAGGCATACGTGGTCTCGCACCTGGCGGGCACGGTCAGCCTCGGGCTGGACGGACCGATGGTGACCTGGCTCGGGTGGATGATCGACTGGGGCGCGCCGATCACGCTGCTGGGCGAGTCCCGCGAACAGGTGGCCGAGGCGCAGCGCGAACTGGCGCGGATCGGGATCGACGAGTTCGCCGCGGCGGCCGTGGGCCGGCCGGAGGAGCTGGCGGCCGACCCGAGCCAGCTGAGCAGCACCCGGACGGCCACGTTCGCGGACCTGGCCGCCGCATCGGCCGGCGACACCGAGGGCTTGCCCCGGCCTGATGTCGTGCTGGACGTGCGCACCAACAACGAGTTCGCCGCCTCGCACGTCACCGGCGCGGTGCACATCCCGCTCTACGCGGTCAAGGACCGGATTGACGAGGTCCCCGACGGGGTGGTGTGGGTGCACTGCGGCAGCGGATACCGGGCGACCGCCGCGGCGTCACTGCTGGAGGCCGCCGGTCGGACGGTCGTGGTCATCGATGACAGGTTCGACGCCGCCGCCGAAGCAGGCGTGCCAATGGCCGACGCCTCCTGACACGACCCGCAACAACCGAGGAAGGATGCCGAAGATGCCCCGAACCCCGCCCCGAGCCATGGACACCGCGCAGGTCCGGGAGTTGCGCGAGACAGAACCCCAGGTACGGCTGATCGACGTGCGCACACCGGGTGAGTTCGCCTCAGCCCACATCCCGGGCTCCTCCAACGTTCCACTCGACCTGATTCAGAAGAACCGGCACGAGCTCGGCGCGGTGCGGCACGGTGACCCCGTGGTGTTGGTATGCGCCTCGGGGAATCGCGCTGAGCGAGCTCGAGCCCTGCTGGAGGAAGCCGGACTGGAGCGGCTCAGCGTGTTGCGCGGCGGCATCACGGGCTGGGAACGCGACGGCGGAGACCTCAGCCGAGGCCGAGGCACGTGGGCGATGGAGCGGCAGGTCCGGTTGACCGCCGGCGTGCTCGTGCTCACGGGAGTCGTGGCGAGCACGGCCTACGAACCGCTGAAGTGGATCGCGGGGTTCGTCGGTGCGGGCCTGATCTTCGCCGCGGTGACCAACACCTGCGCCATGGCCAGGCTGCTCGGGCTGCTACCGCACAACCGCACCACCACCACCGACACATCCTCCCCGCTCGAAGAGATCAGCGGGAAGGCTCCTGGCGCTCGAACCGCGGGCTAGTCGACGGGGCGACGCAAGTCGAAGCGATGACGTCAGCGGTGGCGGACCTGCCCCGCCATCGGAACAGGTGGTGTTCGGTTTGCTCTTGGCGGTGGCGTTCGGTGCTGTGATCGGCCTGGCGTTGGGACTGCTCGGTGCGGGAGGTTCGATTCTCGCCGTGCCGGCCCTGGTATACGGCGTCGGACAACCCTTGCAGATGGCGATTCCCACTTCGCTGGCCGTCGTCGCGCTGTCCTCCCTCGGCGGTCTGCTTCCTCGCGAGCGCCGCACGGTCGTGCGGTGGCCGGTCGCGCTGGTGTTCGGCGCGGCCGGCACCCCGGCCGCCTTCGGCGGCGCGGCGCTGGGACGGCTGCTCCCGCAGCGCTGGCTGCTGTTGGCCTTCTCCGCACTCATGATCGTCGTCGCGGTGCGGATGCTGCGCGGCGGGCAGAACCAGGCTGGTGCCTGCCGCACCCGGGAAGGCGGCGTCGACTGGCGCTCGTGCCTGCCCAAGGCGGTGGCCACCGGCGCGGTCGTCGGTTTGCTGACCGGGCTGTTCGGCGTCGGTGGGGGTTTCGTCATCGTGCCCGCTTTGAGCCTGTTGCTGGGTCTGGGCGCGCAGGAGGCGGTCGCCACCTCGCTGGTGGTGGTGCTCATCAACTCCGCCGCAGGACTCGCCGCACACGCCGGCGCGGCCGGAGGAATCGACCACTCCCTGCTGTTGCTGTTCGCGGGTACGGCGCTGGTCGTGTCGATCGTGGCTGCTCGGTTGTCCACCAGGCTGGACGCGGCGACCGTGCGCCGGTGGTTCGCCTACGTCGTGCTCGCCGTCGCGGTGTTCGTCGCCGTAGCGGCGTACGTGAACCCGTCCGCGCTGGGATGAGTTCTGCTGGAGCCCGCCTGGCGAGCCGTCACCCCGGTCGCAAGGCCACGGCGGTGACCTTGTACTCCGGACAGCCGGTGGCGCTGTCGGTGTGGGGGGAGGTCAGGGCGTTGGTCGGGGTGGTGGCGAAGTGGAAGGCCGCGAAGACCTGGCCCTGGCTGACTTCGCGGGTGGTGCGGGTGGGCATGGTGACCGAGCCCCAGCGGCTGGTGACCTCGACCGGTGCGGTGTCGGTGAGGCCGAGCAGGGCGGCGTCGGCCGGGTGCACGTCGAGGGTTTCGGCGGGCAGCAGTTCGGTGTCGGGGGTGCGGCGGGTCATCGACCCGGTGTTGTAGTGCACGAGACGGCGTCCGGTGACCAGGAGGAAGGGGAACTCGGCGTCGGCCTGTTCGCCGGGCGGCAGGTAGGGGCATGCCGCGAGGTGGGCGCGTCCGTCGGGGGTGGCGAAACCGTCGAGGTGCAGCACGGGTTGGCCGGGACGGTCGGTGTCGGGGCATGGCCAGTGCAGCGGGCCTTCGTGGTCGAGCCGGGCATGGGAGATGCCGCCGAAGGTGGGGGTCAGTGCGGCGCATTCGTCCATGGCGGTGGCCGGGCCGGCGCAGCCGAGGTCGTTGCCGAGGGCGTGGGCGAGGTGGCGGAGGATGTCGAAGTCGGTCTTGGCCGCGCCGGGTGGGTCGAGTGCGGGGCGCACGCGTTGGACGCGGCGGTCGAAGTTGACGAAGGTGCCGTCCTTCTCCAGGAAGTTCGCGGCCGGAAGCACGACGTCGGCGAGTTCGGCGGTGCGCGACAGGAACAGGTCATGGCAGACGACGAGGTCGCAGCAGCGCAGGGCGTGCTCGACGTGGCTGGTGCAGGGGTCGCTCTGGGCGATGTCCTCGCCGATGACGTACAGCGCCCGCAGCTCGCCGGCGACGGCGGCGTCGAACATCTGCGGGATGCGCAGTCCCGGGCGTTCCGGGACGGGGCTGCCCCACACGCGGGCGAAGCGTTCTCGGACCCGGGGGTCTGTGATGGGCTGGTAGCCGGGGAGGAGGTCGGGCAGGGCACCCATGTCGGAGGCGCCCTGGACGTTGTTCTGGCCGCGCAGCGGGAGGATGCCGCAGCATCCGGGAGTGCCGACGGTGCCCCGGAGGATGGCGAGGTTGGCCAGGGTGCGGACGCCGTCGGTGCCGTGCGCGTGTTCGGTGACGCCGAGCCCGTAGACGATCGCGGGATTGGTCGCCTGCCCGTACAGCTCGGCGGCCTGCGTCAGGTCTGCGGTCGTCAGGCCGGTGATCTCGCTGACGCGTTCGGGTGCGTAGTCGTGCAGCACGGCGGTCAACTCGTCGAGCCCGGCGGCGCGTTCGGTGAGGAAGTCGGTTGCGATGTGGCCGTGGTCGAGCAGGAGCCGGGCGAGGCCGTTGAAGGCGGCGACGTTGGTGCCGGGGCGCAGTCGCAGGTGGACGTCGGCCAGTGCGGCGAGTTCGGTCTCGCGGGGGTCGATGACGATCAGTCCGGCGCCGCCGAGCACGAGCTGCTTGATGCGGGCGCCGACGACGGGGTGGGCTTCGGTGGGGTTGGCGCCGGCGAGCAGGACGCAGTCGGTGCGGTCGAGGTCGTCGAGGCAGTTGGTGCCGCCCGCGAGTCCGAACGACGCGGTCAATCCGGCCGCGGAGGGTGCGTGGCACAGGCGCGAGCAGTTGTCGATGGTGTTGGTGCCGATGACGGTGCGGACGAACTTCTGCGCGAGGTAGTTCTCCTCGTTGGTGGCGCGCGCCGAGGAGATCATGCCGATGGCGTCCGGTCCGTGCTGCGCGCGGATCGCGGTGAGCTGGTCGGCGACGAAGCCGAGCGCGTCGTCCCAGGAGGTCTCCTGCAGTTGTCCGTCGCGGCGGATGAGCGGTGTGGTGAGGCGGTCGTCGGCCCGGGTGAAGGTGTGGGCGAAGCGGCCCTTGATGCAGGCGTGCCCGCGGTTGACCGGAGCACTGCGGGTGGGGGTGATGACGGCGACCTCCCCGCCGCGCAGGTGGACGTCGAGCGTGCAGCCGACGCCGCAGTAGCCGCAAGTCGTGGTGACGGTTCCGGTGAGCGGCCGGGGGTCGAGCAGTTCGGGCTCCGACAGCGCCCCGGTGGGGCAGCTGTCGACGCAGCCTCCGCACCCGACGCAGGGTGAATCCACCCAGGGTTCGCCGGCGCCGGGGGAGACGACGGTGTCGAAGCCCCGGCCGACGAGTTCCAGGGCGAAGGTGCCTTGTACTTCCGAGCACATCGCCACGCACCGCCCGCAGGCGATGCACAGGTCGCGGTCGAGTTTGACGTAGGGGTGGGAGTGGTCGAGTCCCCTGCGGTGGGCTTCGCCGGTGAAGCTGGTGGTGGTGATGCCGAAGTGGTCGCACGCCCGGACGAGTTCGCTGCGGTCGGCGGGGACGTCGAGGGCGCGTGGCGGGAGTTCGGAGACGATGAGCTCCAGCGCGCCGCGGGCGGCCAGCCGGACGTGCGGGTTGTCCCGGCGCACGACCATGCCGTCGGAGGCCGGGGTCGTGCACGCCGCGGCGGTGGTGCCGTCGACCTCGACCAGGCAGATCCGGCACGAGCCCCGTGGTGAGATCCGGTCGTCCTGGCAGAGGGTGGGCACGTAGCTCCCGATCGAGCGCATGACGTCGAGGACGGTTTCGCCCTCCCGGTAGTCGGCTGCGGTGCCGTCGATGGTCAGCCGCATCAGAGAACTCCTGACCCGAAATCATGGGAGAAGACGCGCAGGAGGCTGCGCACCGAGCCGGCGACGCCGCGACCGAACGCGCAGAGGCTGCCGGTGCCCATCACCTCCAGCAGGTGCTGGTGCTCGGTTTCGGCCGTGTCGGTGTAGGCCAGGCGGTAGGCCAGTTCAAGACCTCGGCGGCTTCCCACCCTGCACGGCGTGCACGCGCCGCAGCTCTCGGCGGCGGCGAAGCTCCACAGGTGCCGGAGCAGTTCCGGGGCCGACACGGACCGGTCGATCGCCACGAGCGATCCGTGCCCGAGGGCCACCCCGGCGTCGGCCAACGCGTCTGCGAGCAGTGGCAGGTCGAGCTCGTCGGGTGCGAGGAAGCCGCCCAGCGGTCCTCCGACCTGCACGGCCCGGAGCTCCCGGTCGTCCCGCAGTCCTCCGCCGAGCACCTCGACGATGTCACGCAACGGTGTGCCGAACTCGACCTCGTAGACCGCTGGTCGGGCGAACCGTTCGCTGAGGCTGACCAACTTGGTGCCGGTTTCCTCCGGGGTGCCCATCCGTGCGTACTCGATACCGCCATGGCGCACCACCCAGGGGACGGTGGCGATGGTCTCGACGTTGTTGACCGCGGTCGGGTGGCCCTCGAAGCCCAAGCTGGTCGGATAAGGGGGCCGTGGACGAACCGCGCCGCGAAGCCCTTGCAGTGCGTGCAGGAGCGCGGTTTCCTCGCCCGCGACGTAGGAACCGGCGCCTTGCACGACATCGATTTCGAGATCGAAGCCGGTGCCGTGGACGTTCGGACCGAAATGGCCCGCGGAACGGGCCTCGGCGACCGCGACCCGCATCCGGTCCACCGCGATCGGGTATTCCGACCGCACGAACACGAAACCGCGGTGCGCGCCCGCGGCGAAGCAGGCCAGGGCGAGGCCCTCCAGCACGCGGTGCGGATCGGCTTCCATCAGCAGCCGGTCGCAGTAGGAGCCCGGATCGCCCTCGTCGCCGTTGACCACGACGTAACGGGGTGCGGGGCCACGGGCCACCGCCCGCCACTTGGCAGCCACGGGGTACTCCGCCCCGCCGCGGCCGCGCAGCCCGGCAGCGGCGACCTCGGCCAGAACCGACGTCGGATCTCCGGAGCTGACCGTCTCCGGCCAAACCTGCCATTCCCCGGCGTCGCCGCTGAGCCCGGCCAGGGTCACCGGTTGTCGGCTCGCGGCGCGGAACGGGATCGGCTGCGCCAACACCTCGGCCTCGGTGTCGCTGCGCAGCCGTTCGCCGAGGCGGCGCCCGGTCATCGGCGTCGATCCGTTGAGCGCCGCGGGCGAGGCATAGCAGTGACCGAGGCAGTAGGCCCCATCGAGCGACACGATCCCCTCCGGGTCGCGCATCCCGCACCGCAGCCCCAGCGCGGCCTCGACCTGAGCGACATTGCGTCCGTAGCTGGACACGAAGCAGGACGTCCCCCGGCACACCCGCACGTGGCGCAGGCCCTGCGGGGCGGTGAGGTCGGCGTAGAACGACGCCGCGCCGGCGACGGCGGCCACCGGCCACCCCAACTCGTCGGCAACGCGGCGCACATCGGCACCGGTGATCGACCCGGAACCCTCGGCCACGGCCCGCAACCGCTCCAGAACGCCGGTCCCCTCGTGTCCGAAGCGCTCCTGCCACTCCACGAATGCTTCGCGCATCACATGCCCCCTGAGGTCAGTGTCGGCCGAGGGTCCGGATTCGGCAGTCCGGACCTCGAACGCCGTGACGAAATGCCCTGTGGAGGACATGACCGGTCAAGCACGGTGGATCCGGGAAGCTGGTTCCTCACAGGAGCGCGCGATGCGGCGTGGGTGGTTGTGGGCGGACGCGTGCTGGTTCGCACATGCGTTGGGCTGGAAGCCGAACCCGTTGCGGCGCGGCGTCGACCGCGTCGTCGCTCTGGTGACCGTTGCTATCGTCGGCGCCGCCCTGCTCGCTCTGCCCCTGGCCGCCACCTGGGCAAGCATGAGCTATGAGCAGGGGCTCGTGGACGCCCAACGTGCGGCGGCCACCAGGCACGAGGTCGATGCCACCGTGACCGGACCAGCTGAGCTTCGCACTGTCGGCTCGGGTCCGCACGGCACCCAGACGACTCGGGCCTGGGCGCCGGTTTCCTGGACCGGACGCGACGGACTGCCGCGGACCGAGGTGGTCGCCGTGGACCTGAGCTCCGCGCCGGGCAGCAGGATGCACCTGTGGGTGGACACCGACGACCGGGTCACCGTCGCCCCACCGGATGCCGACCACGTGCTCGCCTCGGCGGTGGTGGGTGGCATCGGTGTGTTCGCCGCGATGCAGACCCTCTGCGTGGTGCTGATCGTCCTCGTCCGACGAGCCGGGTACACCCACGCCCGCAGGGACTGGGAACGCGAATGGGACCGCGTGGGGCCG
Organism: Saccharopolyspora erythraea NRRL 2338; assembly: GCF_000062885.1. Lineage (NCBI taxonomy): Bacteria > Bacillati > Actinomycetota > Actinomycetes > Pseudonocardiales > Pseudonocardiaceae > Saccharopolyspora > Saccharopolyspora erythraea. The sequence continues at coordinate 2,642,071 of NC_009142.1, forward strand.
AGATGGAGCCAATGGCTGGGTTGATCAGGAATTCGGGGTGGCGAAGGTGAGCGGAGACGGACTGCTGGTGGTCGGGGTCGACGGCTCCGACGCCAGCTCACGAGCCCTGCGGTGGGCGCTTGCTGAGGCACGGCGCAGGTCGACGTCGGTGCTGGCGATCATGGCATGGGAGTCCCACGCGGTGATGTCGGGCCCCGCACCGATGCTGCTCCGCCCGGAAATGGCGCCGCACGAGATCCACAACAGGCGCCGGGAGGAACTTGCGCGAGTGGTCCGCGAAGCGAGGGCCGGCGCCGCGAACCCCGAGGTGCAGGCGGAACTGGTCGAAGGAAGCGCAGCGGAGGTTCTGGTGGACAACTCCGCCGACGCGGCGATGCTGGTGTTGGGGGACCGCGGGCACGGGCGGTTCGGCGGAGCGTTGGGCAGCACCGCGCTGAAGTGCGCCCACAAGGCGCGCTGTCCGGTGGTGATCGTGCCCGCCGGTGTGGAGCTCGACGACGATGACGTCGGGCGCGGCGAGGAGCAGATCATCAACGATCCCGTGCTGGGATGAGCGATTCCTCCTGACGTGGAGACGGCACGGCGCGGGTGTTGATCAGTTGGACGGGGAGGTCGGTTCTCATGCCGGAGTCCGGTCGCGATTGCGTCGTCGCGGGTTTCGATCTGTCGGATGCCTCGCGCCGAGCCGTGTGGTGGGCGGCCGCGGAGGCGGCCAGCCGACATCGGCCACTGCTGCTGGTGCACGTGTTCGTCTGGCCCTTCGCCGAGCTCACCCAGGTGACCGTGCCGGGCCAGCGGGAGATCATGGAGCCCCTCAAGGACGCGCTCCGCCGCGAACTGCAAACCCTGGTCGCGGGCTGCCGGGAGCTGGCGCCCGATGTCGACGTGCGCGACGACATGCCGTTCGGTGATCCCGCCGAGGAGCTCGCCGCCAAGGCCGAGGACGCCGCTCTGCTCGTGCTGGGTGCCGTCGGGACGGGGGGTGCCCATTGGCGCGAGCTCGGCTCGACCGCGGCCGAGCTGGCGGCGCGCCGTTCGGGTGCTCCGATGGTGGTCGTCCGAGGCGAGGAACCGGCCCAGGGGCCCGCACCGGTGGTGGTGGGCGTGGACGGGTCGCAGGTCAGCGAACGCGCGATCGGTTTCGCCTTCGACTTCGCCTCGCGGCACGGTGGCGAGCTCGTGGCCGTGCACTCCCTGAGCGATCTCCCTCTGGACCCGTACGCGCGTGTGCAGCGCTGGGAACTGCCGTGGAGCGAGATGCGCGACGACGCGCTCGAAGTGCTCTCGGAGTCGCTGGCGGGATGGCCGGAGCAGTATCCCGACGTGCCGGTGCGGCGGGTGGTCGCTGCCGAGCAGCCACCGCGGACGCTGTTCGACGAAGCGAAGGGAGCACGTCTGCTCGTCGTCGGGAGCCATGGTCGCGGCCGTGTCCGCCGGCTCGTGCTCGGTTCGGTGAGCCACGCAGTGGTGCATCACGCACCTTGCCCGGTCGCCGTGCTGCCGGCCATGGCGTGACGCGGCCCGGAGCACCACGGTGAACGACACGATCGCGCTGGGCAGGGTCGCGGGCCTGCGGGTGGGCCTGCACTGGAGCGTGGTGGGCATCGTCGTGCTGGTGGTCGTCGGGCTGGCCGGATACACCCTGCCGCTCCTCTACCCGGGGCACAGCGCGGTCGGGTACGTGCTCAGCGGGGTCGCCGCGGCGGTGCTGCTGGTGGCCTCGCTGCTGGCCCACGAGGTCTCGCACGCTGTGGTGGCCCGCCGCAACGGTGTAGCCGTGGACGGCATCACGCTGTGGTTGCTGGGAGGGGTCGCTCGGCTGCGCGGTGAGGCGGGCAGCCCCGGCGCCGAGCTGGTGATCGCGGTGGTGGGGCCTGCCGCGAGCCTCGTGCTGGCAGTGCTGTTCGGGGTCGCCTGGTGGGTTGCCGACCTCATGACGGCCGAACTGGTTGCGGCCGTGCTCGGCTACCTGGCGTTGCTCAACCTGGTCATCGCCGTGTTCAACATGGTTCCCGCAGCGCCGCTGGACGGCGGTCGGGTCCTGCGCGCGGTGCTGTGGCGGCTCGGCGGCGACCGGTACAAGGCCGCCGTGTGGTCGGCACGGGCCGGCCGGGGACTGGGCTTCGTGCTCGTGGCTCTGGGGTTCGTGGAGCTGCTCGCCCGTGGCGTCGGGGGGATCTGGTGGGTGCTGCTGGGCTGGTTCATCATCAGCGTCGCCTCGGCGGAGGAACAGCAGGCGCGGGTGAGCATGGCGCTGGCCGGGGTGCGGGTGCGGGACGTTATGTCGAGCCCGGTCGAAACCGCCGACGGTCGGCGGTCGGTCGAGGAGTTCGTCCAGAAGGTCGTGCTCGACCGGCCGCATTCGACCTTCCCCCTCACCGACGATTCCGGGAGGTTCAACGGCCTGGTCACGTTGCGGCAGCTGCGGAGCGTGCCCGCGCGGGAACGGCGTTCGACGAGCGTAGCGGCACTCGCGGTGCCCCCGGAACGCGTTCCGGCCGCCGAACCCGATGAGCCGCTGGCGACCGTGCTGCCCCGCCTGTCCGCCGACACCGGAGGGCGCATCGTCGTGCTTCGCGCCGACGAACTCGTCGGCATCGTGTCGCCCTCGGACATCAGTCGCGCCGTCGCCCGGCACGGTTTGCATGTCGGGACCCCGGGTGGGGCAGACCTGAGATGGAGCGAAGAAGAACCAACTCCGCCGCCGGGGTGGTGGTTCCCCGGACAGCGTGAGGACGCGTAGCGGGCGTGGCCGGATTCGGCCACGCCCGTCGTCGTCCCGCGCTACTTCCCCTTGCGGGCGACCGGGATCTCCTTGCTCGCCTCGGCCTCGCGCCGGGGAATGCGGATGGTCAGGATGCCGTTCTCGTACTCGGCGTTGATGTTGTCGGTGTCGCAACTGGACGGGAGCAACATCGTGCGGCTGTAGGAGCCGTAGTAGAACTCGCTGTGCGCCTCGGCGCGATGCTCCTGCTTGCGCACGGCATCGATCTTGAGCTGGTTGCCCTCGACGTTGATGTGGATGTTCTCCGGGTCGATTCCGGGCAGCTCGCAGCGCACCACGAAATCGCCCTCGTCGGTGAAGGCTTCCACCCTCATGGAGTGCCGTTCGCCGAATGGCCACTCGCTCTCGAACATGCGGAACAGGTCCGGTAGAGCCATGCTCGGCCGAGGCAGCAAGCTGGTCATGGTGTTCCCTCCTGGTCGTTGGCTTCGGCGTCTCCGAGCCTCCGTCCGCGGCCCGAGCGGCCGACAGGGCCGAGAGACCCGAAATCGCCCGCGGTGGCGCCGGCGGTGCGGCGGGTGGAGCGGAGGAGGACCCTCGTGGCGGGATGACGTCGATGTGGGAGGACATCGCGATGGCCGGCAACACCCGGTCGGACGGGGACGCGAACGTCGGTCCCCATCGCTTGCCCCGCGCGGTTTACGAGAAGGAGCTGTTCCGCTTGCAGGGGGAGCTGGTGAAGCTGCAGGAATGGGTCCGGGCCGAAGGAGTGCGGCTCGTCGTGGTGTTCGAGGGACGCGACGCGGCGGGCAAGGGCAGCACGATCAAGCGGGTCGCGGAGTACCTCAATCCCCGCGTGGCGCGGATCGTAGCCCTGCCGGCGCCGACCGAGCGGGAACGCACGCAGTGGTACTTCCAGCGCTACATCGCGCAGCTTCCCGCCGCGGGGGAGATCGTGTTGTTCGACCGCAGTTGGTACAACCGCGCGGGCGTGGAGCACGTCATGGGCTTCTGCAGCGATCAGGAGTACCGGCGGTTCCTGGTGCAGTGCCCGGTCTTCGAGCGCCTGCTCGTCGAGGACGGCCTACTGCTGCGCAAGTACTGGTTCTCGGTCAGCCGGGCCGAGCAGCTGCGGAGGCTGAGCCGGCGAAGCGAGGATCCGATGCGGCGGTGGAAGCTGTCGCCGATGGACGTGGAGTCGATGGTCCGGTGGGACGAGTACTCGGCTGCCCGGGACGAGATGCTTTCGGCCACAGATATTCCGGAATGCCCGTGGTACCTGGTGGAAAGCGAGGACAAGCGGCGGGCGCGCATCAACATGATCGCGCACCTGCTCTCGACCGTGCCGTACTACGAGCCGTCGCGGCCGTCGGTCGAGCTGCCTGCCGTGCCGCCTGCCGGCTCGACCCAGCGGCCATCGCGCACGCGCTACACCTACGTCCCGGATCACGCCGCTGGGTTGTTGTGAACGCCGGTGGTAGCCGGTCTCCAGGGCTGGACCTCGTCGGCCGCTTTCGTCTGACCACGACGACGGGGCAGGTGCCGTGGCGGACGCAGCATTGGCTGACCGGACCGAGCACCCGGATGCTGGTCGAAGGAGGGGCCGTGCTGGAAGAACTCGGCCGCATCGGCGCAGTCGCGTGGGACCAGACCGGCAACGTGCCGCGCTGCACCCCGGCGTCGTGGAGAGCATCCTCGCCGACAGCGCCACCCGCGAGGGAGCCCTCACCACAGCGGCGGCACCAAGAACCCGTCGCGAACACGCCCGGCGACGGCCTCGTTTCCCAGTCTTCGCCGGCCTCGCCGAGTTCATCCACGTGCTCTTTCGCCTGCGGTTCGCCGCGCGTCACCGGGTGCGGGTCGCCACTGCTTCCCACCCGTTCGCGGCGGCTGACCGGGCGCTGCGCGACCTCGCTCACGACCGGGTGAAGGGCGCGGCGGTCATCAGGGTCGCTGCCTGAGCCCGGGTGGTGCACGCTGGGGTCGACTTCGCAGCTCGCCCGAGGGGGTGGGGAGGATGAGTTCGTTTCCGTCGGCGTTGGGGTTGTCGGCGCAGCAGACCGAAGACGTGGTCCGTGCGGCGGCTGCCGCGCCGTCGCTGCACAACAGCCAGCCGTGGCGGTTCCGGCTCTCGCCGCACGTGATCGAGCTGCACGGTGACCCCGACCGGCGACTCCCGGCGGCCGATCCGAGCGACCGGGAACTGCGGCTGGCCTGTGGTGCGGCGCTGTTGAACCTGCGGCTGGCCCTCGCGCATGCCGGTGTGCGGCCGGTGGTGACGTTGCTGCCGCGTCTGGCTGGTCCGTCGGCGCTGGCAGCGGTTCGCGTTCAGGACCACGGGCCCGCCGCACCGGCCGAAGAGGCGCTCTACCGGGCTATCCCGGCGCGGCGCAGCAATCGGCGTCCGTTCCTGGACGCCCCGGTCCCGCCCGTGCACCGCCAGGAGATGGTCAAGGCGGTGCACGAGGAGCACTGCCGGTTGCACCTGGTCGAGCGGCATGAGCGAGGACAGTTGGAACGGCTGGTCCACCGCGCGCACCGGGAGCAGATGGACGATCCGCGGTTCCGGGAGGAGCTGGCCCGTTGGACCGGTGCGCCGGAGGGGGTGGTTGAAGGCGTCCCGGCGGCGAGCGCGGGGCCGGAGCCCGAGCCGCAGGACCAGTGGGTGGTGCGCGACTTCTCGGGCGGACAGGCGCGGCAGCGGGTGGCGGGCAAGGACTTCGAGGACGAACCGCTGCTGGTGGTGCTGTGTTCGTACCGCGCGGGCAGGATCGCGGATCTGGAGGCGGGGCAGGCTTTGCAGCGGATGCTGTTGACGGCGACATCGCTGGGTCTGTCGGCGTCGTTGCTGTCGCAGGTGGTGGAGGTCGAGCAGGCTCACGCGGAGTTGCGGCGGCTGCTCGGCGAGGGCCTGTGGCCGCAGGCGGTGGTGCGCGTCGGCTACGGCTCGCCGATGCCGCGCACGCCGCGGCGTGCGCCGTGGGAACTGGTGATGGATGCCGGTTCGCCGGTGAACAGCCCGGACTGAACGAGCCCTGGATGGTGGGCCTATGACGCTTTCGGCGGGGGCAGACGCGGGTGAGGGCATGACGCGTGCGGCGGCGCGGGTCGTCCTGGCCGATGGAACGGTCGCGCTGGTGCGCCCCGTGGGACCGGACGACGTCGAGCAGGTGCGGCGGTTGCACGAGTCGATGTCGGAGCAGGAACGCTACTTCCGGTTCTTCGGGGCGCTCTCTCCGGAGGCTCTGCGCCGGTTCGTGGAACGCTTGCTCGACGGCGGTGACGCCCACGGCCTCATGCTCGGGGTGTTCGTAGGAGACCGGCTGGTCGGCGTGGGCCACTTCGTGGTGCTCGCCCATCCCGAGGAAGCCGAGGTGGCCTTCGTCGTCGCAAGTGACCTGCACGCGCGCGGGGTGGCCACGCTGTTGCTGGAGCACCTGGTCAGCGCTGCGCGCAGGCGAGGAGTACGCCGGTTCGCAGCAGAGGTGCTGGTCGAGAACGCCGCCATGCTCCGGGTGTTCACCGACAGCGGACTGCGCTGCCACACCCGTCGCGACGGCAGCACCGTGCACGTCGAGCTGGTGCTGGACACCGACCAGCAGTACCAGACCTGGGTCAGCGACCGGGAGCGGGTGGCCGACGTGGCCAGCCTGCGCTTCCTGCTGCGCCCTTCGTGCGTGGCCGTGGTCGGTGCCGGACGTGACCGGTCGTCGGTGGGCAACGCCGTGTTCCGCAAGGTGCTGGCCGCCGGGTTCCGCGGCAACTGCTACCCGGTGAATCGGCACGCCCGGACCGTCGAGAGCCTCCCCGCGTTCGCCGATGTCGAGGAATTGCCCGAGGTGCCGGACCTGGTCGTGGTGTGCGTGCCGGCCGAGGCCGTGCCGCAGGTGGCCGAGAGCTGCGGTCGCAAGGGTGTGCGGGCGTTGGTCGTCGTATCGGCGGGCGTGACCTCCGATCCCGTGCTCGCGCACGGGCTGGTGGATGCCGTGCGCCGGTGGGGGATGCGGTTGGTGGGCCCCAACTGCCTCGGTGTGATCAACACCGACCCGGACGTGCGGCTGGACGCCACCTTCACTTCCGGGTGCGCTCCTGCCGGCGACGTCGGCGTGATCACTCAGTCCGGCGGCGTGGGCATCGCGCTGCTCGACGGGCTGGCGGCGTGCGGACTGGGGGTCTCGAGTGTGGTCTCGGTCGGCGACAAGTACGACGTCAGCGGCAACGACATGCTGCTGTGGTGGCAGCGTGACGAGCGCACCCGGCTGGCGGTCGTCTATCTGGAGTCGTTCGGCAACCCGCGCAAGTTCTCGTGGCTGTCGCGCCGGATGGCCCGCGGCAAACCGGTCATCGTCCTCAAGAGTGGTGCGAGCCCGGTCGCGCAGGCGGCCGCGGCCTCGCACACGGCGGCGTCGGCCACACCAGGGACCACGCGGGACGCGCTGCTGCGGCAGTCCGGTGCTATCGGGGTGCAGGGTTTGCACGACCTGTTCGCCACGGTGTGCCTCCTGCGCTGGCAGCCGCTGCCGAAGGGCGGTCGCGTGGCGGTGCTGGGCAACGCCGGCGGTCTGGCGGCGCTGGCGGCCGAGGCGTGCGCCGACCGCGGACTGCGGTTGCCGGAGCTTTCCAGCGCCCTCCGGGCCGAGCTGGCCTCGGTGCTGCCCGGACAGGCGAGCACGCGCAACCCGGTCGACACCACCGCGCAATGCGGCAGCGCGGGCTTCGCGCAGAGCCTGCGGGCGCTGCTGAGATCCGGTGAGGTCAACTCGGTGGTCGTGGTCGTGACCGCGACGGCGGTCGCGGACCCGTTGCCCGTGGTGGCCGACACGGCGGCTGAAGCCCAGCGGGGGCAGGAGTTCGGCAAGCCGGTGCTGGTGGTCCGTGCCGGACATTCCCGGGCGGTGGACTCGGTGACTTCGCAAGCCTGTCGGGTCCCGGTTTTCTCCGACCCCGCGGTGGCGGCTCGAGCGCTGGCCGGGGTCAGCGACTACGCGCGGTGGCGACTTGTCCCGCCGGGCGTCGTGCCCGACCTGGTGGGCGTCGATGCGGCGGCGGCGCGGGAGGTGGTGGCCTCCGCGATCGCCGAGGACACCGACGGGTGGCTCGGCCCTGACCAGGTGCAGCGAGTGCTGACCGCGTTCGGTCTTCCCGCGGTGCCGACAACGGTGTGTGCCGACGAGGTGGAGCTGCTCGCGGCGTTCCGGAGCATGACCGGTCGAGTCGTGGTCAAGGCGTGGGTGCCGGGGCTCGTGCACAAGGAACGGGCGGGCGGCGTCGTCCTGGACGTCACCACCGTCGGCGAGGTGCGCTCGGCGTGGTCGCGGCTGCACGGGCGCTTCGGTGAGGCGTTGCACGGCGTGCTGCTGCAGCCGATGGTCGAGCCGGGCCGGGAGTTCCTGGTCGGGGTGCACAGCGACTCCGTGTTCGGTCCGGTTGTCGTCTTCGGTCTGGGCGGGGTGGACACCGACGTGGTGGCCGACCGCAGCCACCGGCTGGTGCCGCTGACCGATCGTGACGCGGCGGCCATGCTGGGGGAGCTGCGCTCGTCGGCCGCGTTGTTCGGCGAGCGGTCGGTGGCGGCGCTGGACACCGCGGCGTTGACGGACGTGTCGCTGCGGACCGCGCGGATGGCGGAGTTGCTGCCCGAGGTCACCGAGGTCGACCTCAACCCGGTCGTGGTCACCGGCGAGGGTGCCTGCATCGCCGACGCGCGGATCCGGGTGCGGCGCAGGGAACCCGACGATCCGCTCATCCGCCGGCTGCGCTTGTGATCACCGGGTTCCTGGGCGTGGTCAGCGCACCACGGCCACCGGGCAAGGTGCGTAGTGCACCACGGCGTGGCTCACGGAACCCAGTAGCGTTGCGCGGAACGTGCCTCGCCCGTGAGTGCCCACGATGAGCAGGTCGGCGTTCTCGGCGGCGGTGAGCAGTGCTTCAGCGGCAGGCTGGGAGGTCGCGACCTCTTGGTGGACCGACACCTCCGGGTACCGCTCGCGGTACCCGGCGAGGGATTCCGACAGTTCGCGCTGGCAGGCTCGGGTGATGTCGCCCCAGTCCATGGCCCATCCGCTGGCAGCCGGAATGGCATCGGTGGGCAGCTGGTTCCACGCGAGCAGGGCGAGCAGTCCGGCCTGGTGGCGGGAGGCGAACTCGTGGGCGAACTCGATCGCGCGCACGCTGCAGGCCGAGCCGTCGACGCCCACGACGACGCGTTCGAAGTGCGCGGGATCCTGCGCCGCTCTTTGGTGTTCGCGTTCGCCGCGCACCACGACGACCGGTGCCGGAGCGGTGCGGACCAGTTCCGCCGATGCCGAGCCCAGTAGCACCCGCCGGGTGCGGCTCAGGCCGGGCGGGCCGAGCACGAGCAGGCCCGACTCCGCGGCGGCGTCGCCCAGGATGGCGGCGGGATGGCCCATGCGCACCTCGGTGTGCACCTCGAGCGAGGGGAGCATGCTGCCGCATTCGCCGGCCAGCTCGTCGAGGAGTCGTTCGGCGGCACTGCGCAGTGGTCCGATTTCCAGGGCCTCGCTGGGCAGCCGCAACCGGGTCAGCTCTTCCAGCGGGACGGGGAAGGCGTGCACGATCAGCAGCGGCGCGTTGCGGCTGCTGGCTTCGTACGCCGCCCACCACACCGCGCTGCGCGACTGCGCAGAGCCGTCGAATCCGGCGACCACCGTCTTCGGTGCTGCCATGGTGCGACACCTTTCCGCCGTGGTTCACCGTGATTCCGGGTCGCTGACGACGGCCACGGGGCATCGTGCGTGGTGCAGGACGCCGCTGGCGACCGAGCCGAGGAACAGCTCCTGGAAGCCGCCGCGTCCGCGGTGGCCGACGACCACGAGCCGGGCATCCGCGGAGGCGTCGGTCAGCGCGGCGACGGGGTGGGCCCGCCGGGCGACGTGGCCCACGGGCACGTCGGGGTAGTTGCGGCGCAGCTCGGCGGTTTGCTCGGTCAGCGACCGCTCGATCGCGTCCTGGACCAGCTGCCGGTCCTCGGGTGGCAGGGGCACCGCGAGCAGCCCCTCCTCCCGCCACATCTGCATCACCACCAGCTCGCAGCCGCGCTGGGACGCGGCGTCGAATGCGAAGCGCAGAGCCGCACGGCTGCCGGAAGAGTCGTCCACACCGACCACGACGGGACCGGTGGTGGACGCGCGGTCGGAGCGGATGACGATCACCGGGCAGTGGCCGTGGGTGGCCACGTCCTTGCTCACCGACCCGAGCAGGGCGTCGGCGAAGCCGCCCTGGCCGCGGGAGCCGGTGACGAGCACCTGGGCGTATTCGCTGCGTCTGATCAGTTCGTCGGCAGCGTAGCCGCTGAGCGTTTCCTCGGTGACCCGCAGGCCGGGTGCGTGCTCGCGGCAGCGGTCGGCGGCCTGGTGGAGTGCCTTGTCGACGTAGTCGGCCCGTGCCGGGTCGTCGTTGGCGATCACCACTTCCAGGGCTGCCCCGCGGCGCTGGGCCTCCTCGGCGGCCCAGACCGCTGCGTTGAGGGCGTGCTCGGAGCCGTCGACGGCCGCGACGACGGGGTTTCCGGTGCTGACCATGCCCGCGCTCCTCACTTCTTCTCGCCGCGCACGACGGCGACGGGGCAGGGGGCGTGGTCGAGTACGCCCGCGGCGACCGATCCCAGCAGCATTCCGGCGAAGCCGCCACGCCCGCGGTGGCCCACGACGACCAGTTGCGCGTCCTCGCCCAGGGTCCTCAATGCGACCACCGGGTGGCCCCGCCGGGCGACCTCGCGCACTGCCACGGTGGGGTAGTCCTGCGAGCACCCGGCCAGCTGTTCGGCAAGAGCTCGCCGGGTCTCGTCGTTTCGCTCGCCGACCTCGAAGTCCAGCAGCGGCACGATGGGGGCGTACTCGTTTTCTTCCCAGACCTGCACGGCCACGAGTTCGCTGCCGCGTACGGCCGCCTCGTCGAAGGCGAACCGCAGGGCCGCCCGGCTGTAGGGGGAGTTGTCCAGTCCTACCACCACCGGCCCGCCGTCCGGCAGTTGCTGGTGGGGCACCACGACGGTCGGGCAGTGAGCGTGGGTGGCGACCTTGGCGCTGACCGATCCGAGCAGCCTCGCCCGCACTGGGCTTCGCCCGCGGGAGCCGACCACGACCAGCTGTGCCCCTTCGGACTCGTCCATGAGCTCGCGGGCGGGGTCGCCGCGCCGGACCGCGGACTCAGGAGCCAGCTCGGGGTGGTGTCCGGTGCTGCGCAGCACGGCGGAATGCAGCACCTTCTCGGGTTCGCCGCCGTACGGGGGAAGGTCGGTGACCAGCACCAGCCGCAGCGGAGCGCGCCGCAACGCGGCTTCGCCGGCCGCCCACGTCGCCGCGGCCACCGAGTGCTCGGAACCGTCCACCCCCACGACCACGGGTGCCTGCATCGCCATGGCTGCTTCCCCCTCCGCCTGGCCGGGCGGTGCCGCACCCAGAATGGGTCAGCAGCAGGCGCCTCGCATGGTCACGGGCCGTCGGTCTGGTGCTCCAGTGCGAAGGTCGCGGTCTGGCCGGGGCCGAGTTGGGCAGTGCGGGACCCGCACACGCACAGCAGCGGTGGCGCGTGCGGACCGGGCGCGGTGCCAACGGTGGCGGTGCGGCCGGTGACGGTGATGGTGACGACCTGCCCGTGGAAGCGGATCGGTAGCTCCAGCGTGCCGAGCTCGGCGGGCCAGTACGGGTTGAGGTGCAGTTTCGCGTCGCGCACCTCGATGCCGGCGAAGCAGCGTTGCAGCAGGTCGATGCTGCCGGCCATGGCCGCGAGGTGGATGCCTTCGGCGGTGGTGCCGCGCTGGGTGTCGTGCAGGTCGGCGGCCAGGGCGTGGTCGAAGAACGTGAGGGCCTGGGGGCGGTGGGCACGGGCGAGGACCCAGGCGTGGACCACGGCGCTGAGGGTGGAGCCGTGGCTGGTGCGCCGCAGGTAGTACTCGATGTTGCGCGGGATGGTGTCGGCGGGCATGGGGTAGCCGAGACCGGCGAGGAGGTCTTCGAGTTCTTCGGCTGACAGCAGGTAGAACAGCATGAGCACGTCGGCCTGCTTGGAGACCTGGTAGCGGTTGGGGTCGTCGCCTTCGGCTTCGAGGATGCGGTCCAGGCGCTGGATGTCGTCGTAGCGGCGCCGGTGGTCGTCCCAGTCGAGTTCGGCCAGGTGCTCGTAGCCTTCGAACTGGCTGAGGATGCCTTCGTCGTGGAAGGGCACGAACAGCCGTTGGGAGATGCGCTTCCACCGGTCGATCTCGCGGTGGCCGAGCTGGAGGGCGTCGGTGAGCTCGTGGCGGCGTTCGTCGGCAAGGGCAGCCAGGGCGCGCAGGGCGGTGCGGCACAGCCAGGCCGTCATGATGTTGGTGTAGGCGTTGTTGTCCACGCCCGGCCGTTGCCGCCCCGGGTAGGCGGTGTGGTACTCGTCGGGGCCGACGACACCGCGGATGACGTAGCGGTCGCGGCTGTGGTCGTAGCGGGCCAGCGAGGCGAAGAAACGGGTGATCTCCAGGATCATCTCGGCCCCGAAGTCGGCCAGGAAGTCCTGGTCGCCGCTGGCCTGGTGGTAGTACCAGATGTTGTGGGCGATGGCGATGCCGATGTGGCGTTGCAGGTGGGTGTTGTCGGCCAGCCAGTGCCCCGAGCGCGGATTGAGGTGCAGTCGCTGGGTCTCCTCGCGGCCGTTGCTGCCGCTTTGCCACGGATACATCGCGCCGGCGAAGCCTGCCTGCTCGGCTGCCCTGCGGGCGTGTCCCAGCCGGCGGTAGCGGTAGAGCAGCAGTGAGCGCGCCAGGTGCGGGTCGCGCAGGGTGAGCGTGGGCAGGACGAACAGCTCGTCCCAGAAGACGTGCCCGCGGTAGGCCTCGCCGTGCAGTCCGCGTGCCGGTATTCCGGCGTCGAGGTCGGCGGTGTGGGGTGACAGGGTCTGGAGCACGTGGAACACGTGCAGCCGCACCGCCTGCTGCGCCGGCCGGCTCGCGGACAGGCCGCAGTGGAACGCCGCCGACCGGCGGGACCATGCCCGGGTGTGGCTGCGCAGGAGGTCGTCGAAGTCCGCGGCGCAGCGCACGGCGTCCACGGCCTCGGAGGAGGGTTCGGAGATGGCGAAGTCGCGGGAGGTGTACAGCGCCGCGATCTTGTCGGTTCGCAGCTCATCGCCTTGGCGTAGCGGGCATGTGAGGTCGTGGGCGATCCAGTCGTCGTGCTGCTGGAGCGTGCGCGGGGGTTGCAGGGCAGCGTCGTTGAGCCAGAGGCGGCAGCGGGTGGCTTCGGCCAGCAGGATCCCGGACTGGTTCGTGCGGGCCTGCAGCAGCAGTACTTCGTCCGGGTGCTCGTGGGTGCGGTGGCCGGTCAGGTGCTGTCCGTTCAGCGCGCGGTAGCGCGCGACGCCGCTGTTGCGCATCCGCCCGTCGATGCCGCAGCGCACGGCCAGCGTCGCGGAGTAGTCCTCGGGGACGAGCGTGGTCTGCAACCCGGCGAGGTGGGGCGAGCCCTGGTGGACGAATCGGCGTTGCACGAGCCTGGTGGTGCGCCCGGCGGCATCGCGGAAACGCACCCGCCGCAGCAACACCGCTCGTTCGAGGTCGAGTTCCTGTTCGTGGTCGAGCAGTTCGACCTGTCCGAGGTCCAGCCACGGGCCGTCGTCGACGCGGAAGGTGAGCATGAGCCAGTTCGGGGCGTTGACCAGCGACTCGTGCTCCACCTCGCGACCAGCGAGCGTGCTGGTCAAGCGGTTGTAGCAGCCCGCGACGTAGGTGCCGGGGTAGTGCACGTCATCGGCGCCGGCCTCGGGCGCGGCTCCGCGGGTTGCGAAGTAGCCGTTGCCCAGCGCGCACAGCGCTTCCCGGCGGCTTTCGTCGGCCGGGTCGAAGTCGCTGAAGGCCAGGCGCCATGGATCGACCGCTGCCACGACTGCTAGTGCGGGGCGCGGACGACGACGACCGGGCAGCGGGCGTGGTGGACGCAGTGCTGGCTGACCGATCCCAGCAGCGCCTCGGTCAGGCCGCCGTGCCCGCGGTTGCCCACGACGAGCAGGTCGGCTTCCTTGTCGCGGGCGGCGTCGAGCAGGGCCCTGGCCGGGTGGGCCTGGGCGACCTCCTTGCTGATCGGAATCGAGGTCTGCCCGCCCACTTCGTTGATCACCTTGTCGAGGTAGCGGGCGGTGGTCGCGGCGAAGTCCTCCAGGCCGGGTACTTCCCAGTTGTAGATCAGCGGCGTGTCCCAGGCCATCAGCGCGGTGACGGAGCCGCGGGTGAGGCCGGCGTGCCACAGCGCCCAGCGCAGCGCTTCCTTGGAGGCTGGTGAGCCGTCAATGCCGACCACGATCGTGTAGACGCGTTCCTCGGTCATGGTCACCTCCGGTGGTGTGCATCAAGGATGCGACGCGCGTCAGCAGCACGCCCAGCGAGCCGGGGTCGTCGACGGCGTAGTGCGCCCAGGTGTCGCGGTCGCCGTGCTCGGTGCTGCGCACGACGATGCCCACGCCGGTGGCGGCGACGACACGCAGGGCGTCCTCGTCGGTGAGGTCGTCGCCGGCGTAGAGCACGACCGGTCGGGCCATGCCCGTGGGGTCGAGCCGTTCCAGCAGCCAGCGCAGGGCGCGGCCCTTGTCCCATGCGACGGCGGGCAGCAGTTCGGCCACGAGCCGCCCGTGGGTGAGCGTGATCGACGACGGCGTCACGGCGCGGACTTCGTCGAGCACGTGGGCCACCGCGAAATCTGGGACCTGCCGGTAGTGCACGGCGAGGGCGAACCGCTTGCGTTCCAACACCACTCCCGCCACATCGGACAGTCGGGAGGCGAGGCGAGCTTCGGCTTCGTCGAGCGCAGGCAGCGCGGTACGGGCGGACGCGTGTGCGAAATGCTCGCCACCGGGGCCGGCGATCTCAAAGCCGTGGCTGCCCGCATACCACAGCCGGTCCAGACCGACATGGCGGCGAACGTCGTCGAGGTCGCGTCCGCTGAGGACCGCGACCGGGCAGCGGCGGCTCAGCGCGGCGAGCACCTCCCGCGTCGACGCGGGCAGGATGGCCTCCGCCGGGGTCTCGGCGATGGGCGCGAGCGTGCCGTCGAAGTCGAAGGCCAGCACCGGCCGGCCCGGCAGCAACCGAGGGGCGATCTCGTCCCAATGCACCCCGGCGCCGGGCACGGTCGACAACGGGCGCGGCCCGCCCCGGGGCTCCGCTGCCGAGACGGCGCGCAGGGTGTCCACGACCACGTCGGCGCCCACCTGGCGCAGCCGTTGCGGTTCGCCCGTGCGGTCGACGCCGATGGCCAGCGCGAAACCACCGGTCCTGGCCGCTCGGACACCGGCCTCGGAATCCTCGACCACGACCGCGAAAGCCGGGTCCACATCGAGCAGGCGGGCGGCTTCCAGGAACGTGGCCGGGTCGGGTTTGCCGGCGAGTCCGCGCGCCTCGGCGAGCACGCCATCGACCCGGGCGTCGAACAGATCACCGATCCCGGCACGTCGCAGCACCTGTGCGCAGTTGCGGCTGGCCGAAACCACCGCGGTGGGCACGTGAGCCTGGCGCAGCGCCCTCACCAAGGCCACGGCATCGTCGAACACCCGGACTCCGGCCGAATCCAGCTCCTGGCCGAAGTAGTGGTCCTTGAGCGCGGCCAGACCGTGTGCGGTCGCCTGGCCGTGCTGGTCGCCGGGACGTCCGAGCGGCAGCGTGATGCCCCGGGAGGCGAGGAAGTCGACCACCCCGGCCATCCGGGGTTTCCCGTCGACGTGGCGGGTGTAGTCCTCACGGGAGAAGGGACGGTGGTCTTCGCCCGCGCGCGGAGGGAGGTGCGCCAGGTACTCGTCGAACAGCCGGGCCCACGCTGCCGCGTGGACCGATGCGGTGTCGGTGATGACCCCGTCCATGTCGAACAGGACGGCGTGGTGGCGCGCGGGGTCGAGGACGGTGGCGGCCATGGCGGCTCCCTGCGGGCCTATGGGCTCTGACGGACATCGCCGCGGCATCGGATGCTGATGTCGCGGGTATACCCCGAGCCCGCGCTTCGTGCGCGCCGCGGGAACGAGGAAGGGAATCGAGGCCGTATGACCGCCGATGATCCGACACGTACCGGTTCCGGGCCACCGACCGCGCTGGAACTGGCCAGCACACCGGTCGTGGCGGTCCGGGGTGGTCTGGACGCGATGGACGCGCTGCGCGAGATGTACCGGCACCGGGTCCACCATCTCGCGGTGCTCGGCGACGACACGACCGGTCTGGTCACCGCTGTTGACCTGCTGTTCGGGGTCGCGGCTCGGCTGCCCGGCGACACCGTGCACGTCGAGGCCCTGTGCCGCAGGCCCGCTCCCGCGGTGGAAGCCGGCGACGGCATCGCCGTCGCGGCACGCCGGATGATCGAGGCCGGCAGCGACGCGCTGCTCGTCACCGCCGACGACGGTGTGCGGGGCGTGCTGACCGCGGTCGACATCGTCCGCGCGGTCGCCGAGCACCGGATCGCCGAGGACGACGACGAGGACGGCCGATGAACGACAGAGCGATTCCGAGCCCCCGCGGCGGTACCGGACCCGACGACTGGTCGCCGGAAGAGGTCGAGCAGTTGCAGCGAGCGGTGCGGTGCGCGCCGTCGGTGCACAACACGCGGCCGTGGTCGCTGGAGGTCCACGGCCACCGAGCGGTGCTGAGCCGCCGCACGGACCAGCAGCTCGACCGCCACGACATCACCGGACGGGACCAGCTCATCTCGTGCGGTGCCGCGCTGACGAACCTGGAGCTGGCCGTGCGCGAAATCGGCTGGGCCGCCACCGCGGAACCCGGCGACTCACCCGAGGTGATCGGTGTGATCCGGGGCGATGACCGGGCGGAGCCCACGGACCTGGAACGCGCCCGCTACGCCGCGATCGCCCGTCGAACGAGCGATCGCCGTCCCTTCGCACCGCAACCGCTGACCGAGGAGGTTCGCGCGCACCTGCGCGATGCCGCCGGCGTGCCGCCCGTGCACGCCCAATGGGTGCACGGGCAGCAGAAGGCGCTTCTGCTGGCCCGCTCGCTGCACTTCGCCGCGCGTGCCTACCACGACGACCGGGAGTACCAGCGCGAGCTGGCGATGTGGACGGTCGCGCCGGGCATGACCGGAGACTTGGGTCTGCGGCACGAAGCATTGGGGGCGCGAGGCGTGCCCGCGGTCGGCCTGGTGACCTCGACGACGCACCTGCCCGACGAGTCGCGGTTGGCGTCGTGGATCGCGGCCGAGTCCGTCCTGGTGCTCAGCGCACCCGGTGACCGGCACCGCGCTGCCGTCCGCACCGGGCAGGCGATGCAGACGGCCTGGCTGGACGCGACGTCTGCCGGCCTCGCGGCTTCGGTGATGACCCAACCTCTGCACCTGCCCGAGGTCGCCCACGCCCTGCGACGGCAACTGGAACTGTCCGGAGAACCCATGGTGATCATGCGGTTCGGCCACCCGGCAGAACCGGAGGACCCTCCAGACTGAGGGCGGACGGATCGCACCGAGTAGCCCACAGCGGCTCAGCACGGAGGAGAACTGATGGGGGAGCCGGCCCGAGCCGTGGGTGGTCGCGACGTCTTGGGCACCGCGTACCAGCACGCCTCGACGAACGTTCCCCGCGCCGACGCCGGTGACTCGGTCGACCAGGCACTGGCCCGGTTGCGCGGGAAGGTGTTCGACAGCGCTTCGGTCCTCGTCGTATGCCGTGGTGAACGGCTGACGGGCCTGATCACGATCGAGCGCGCGCTGGCCGCCGCACCCGGAACCCCGGTGGTCACGGTGATGGACACCGACCCACCGGTCGTCGCGCCTGGCACCGACCAGGAGCGAGCCGCGTGGGAGGCGGTGCACCACCGGGAGTCGGGTCTGGCGGTGGTCGACGATGACGGCCGGTTCCGCGGCCTGATCCCTCCGGAGCGCATGCTGGCGGTGCTGCTCGACGCGCACGACCGCGACATGGCGCGGCTCGGTGGCTTCCTCGCCTCGGCGGCCTCGGCACGCACCGCGTCGGTCGAGGGTGTGCTCCGGCGGCTGTGGCACAGGCTTCCCTGGCTGCTCGTGGGCTTGGCGGGGGCCCTGGTGGCGGCGGTCATCGTGGGTTCGTTCGAGAGCCAGTTGCAGCAGCAGGTCCTCATCGCGTTCTTCGTCCCGGGCGTGGTCTACATCGCCGACGCGGTGGGAACTCAGACCGAGACGCTGGTGATCCGCGGGTTGTCGGTGGGGGTGGGCATCGCTCGGGTCGCCATGCGCGAGGTGCTCACCGGTGTCTTGTTGGGGCTGTTGCTGGCCGTGCTGGCGCTGCCGGTGGTGGCGCTGCTGTGGCGCGACCTCGACGTCGCGTTCGCGGTGGCGGTCGCGCTGGTGCTGGCCTCCTCCATCGCGACGGTCATCGCGATGGCACTGCCGTGGGCCTTCCACCGCTTGGGCAAGGACCCGGCGTTCGGCTCCGGTCCGCTGGCGACCGTGGTGCAGGACCTTCTGTCGGTGCTCATCTACTTCGTGGTCGCCACGGCGCTGGTCACCTGAGCGGCCGCCCGGCGAGCCCGGCGGCAGTGGAGGACACTCGGGACCGTCGCCCCTGGGGGGGTGGACGCCATGTCTGCGGCGTCGTCGAGTCCACGGGGAGGACCGCGGTGAGCGAGGGTGCGGAGCGGGTCGTGGTCGGAGTGGACGGTTCGCCAGGTTCCAAGGCGGCACTGGAGTGGGCTCTGCGGTACGCGGACAAGACCGGCGCCCGGATCACGGCAGTGGCCGCGTGGACCGTACCGATCTACTACGGCGACGTGATGACGCCGCTTCCCCTCGAGGACTTCGGTGACCAAACCGAACGGGGACTCAGCCGGTCCGTCGAGGAGGTCACCGCAGCGCTGGGGACCGATGTTCCGGTGGAACGCCGCGTCGTCCAGGACATCCCGGCGCGGGCGTTGGTGCGCGCGGCCGAGGGCGCGGACCTGCTCGTCGTGGGCAGCCGTGGGCATGGTGGGTTCGTCGGGACGCTGCTGGGCTCGGTCAGCCAGCACTGCGTGCACCACGCCCCGTGCCCGTTGGTCGTGGTCCGCCCCGCCGAACGGGAGGGCGCTGGGTCCTAGGTCCTCATCGCCGGATGTCGTCGCCGAGCCCGCGCAGGAGGTCCTCGACGGATCGCCGCGGCGAGGCGGGCGGCCTGCGTCCGGAGGCGGGCCACCCCACCCGCACGGCGAGCTGCGGGTATCCGGCATCGCCCAACACCTCGCGAGCGACGTCCCGGCGCGTGCGTTCGACCTCGAACGCCTCGCTGAGCGGGCTGGCGGCCAATCCCTCCCGCTCCGCGGTGCACAGCAGCGCTCCCGCCGCCTCGCCTGCACGCAGCTGGTCCAGGCGGTCATCGGTCGCGGTGCTGATCAGCAGGAGGCTGCCCACGGTGCGCGCCGTCCCGATCTCCTCGTGCGCAGCGCTGACCCTGCCGAAGTCGCGGATGACGAGATCACCGTATTGCACCCCGTGCTGCGGAGCCGTCGCCTGGGGCATGCCCTCGCCGTGCGCGGAGGCCCGGCCGGTCCAGGCGGCGAGCTCGTCGCGATAGGCCTGCGACGCACCGTGCACCGCGGCCGCTTTCGCGAAGGCCCGCGCCAAGGCGTACCGCCGGTCGCCGTCGAGCACGGCCACCTCGGCCCCCGCATGCCGACCGGCTTGCAGGAGCTCGCCCAGCAGAGCGCCGGCCACGGATTCCGGGGCGTACTGGGCTCGGTCGGTGTGCCGGGAGCAAGCGGCTTGGGCGAGCGCGATCTCTGCCTCGCTCGCCTCCTGCGGGCCGAGAACCTCGACTGTCGCCAGCAAATCGGGCACGTGGGCCCCGGGGAGCCGGCGCACCCGGACTCGCCAGCCCAGCACGTGCATGGCCAGAACAGCGTGCTGAAGGGCGGCGCCGCAGCTCAGCGTCAGCTCCCGGTCGTGCGGGTCGGTCACCGGCAGCGACCGCGAACGGTCGACGTGCAGCAACAGGGCGCCGGCTTCGAGCTCGAATCGCCAGGGCTGCACGTTGAACAGGGAAGGAGCGAGGCCGGCCAACCCCACAGCAGCCCTCAACGTGCCCTCGTCCGGACGTTCGTTCATCGGGCCTCCCCCGTTCGGTCTTCAAGCCGAGTCGGCCGGGAACCCACCGGTTTACCCCCGCCGGTACGGACGAAACCGCTGTCAGTGCCGGCTCACCAGGTCAGCGGTAGGTGGCCGTTGGTCCCTGCCCCGTGAGACTCGCGCGGGGGATGGTTCGGATGCACGTGCAAGGCTGTCCGCCCTGGTGGAGGTGACCTGGATGGTTCACGCCGAAGAGGACTCCGGTATCCGCCCCTCGCCCCGGACCTCGACTGACGTGGGGGCCGCCGGCATCGCGGAAAGCCACTGCGCCGTGGTGGCGTTCATCGGCGACCGCGCCTACAAGGTCAAAAAGCCCGTCGATTTCGGATTCCTCGACTTCAGCACCGTGCAGGCGCGGGAAACGGCGTGCCGACGCGAGCTGGAGCTCAACCGCAGACTGGCCCCGGACGTCTACCTGGACCTGTGCCGCGTGCTGGACGGTACAGGCGGCACCTGCGACTGGATCGTCGTCATGCGGCGCATGCCCCCGTCACGTCGGCTGTCGGAGCTGGTGCGCACCGGTGCCGACGTGCGGCCCGACCTGGAGAAGCTCGCCCGGCTGCTCGCCTCGTTCCACAGCACCGCCCGCAGCGGGCCGGACGTCGCCGCCGAGGGACGGGCATCCGCTTTGCGCCGCCGGTGGGTCGACAACTTCGCCGGTGCGGAGCGGTTCGTCGGCACGGTGCTCGACCGCGGGCAGTTCGACGAGATCGTCGGTCTCGCCCTGGCCTACGTCGATGGGCGGGGCCGGCTGCTCGACGAGCGCATCGGCCGCGGCTACGTCGTCGACGGGCACGGCGACCTGCTGGCCGAGGACATCTTCTGCCTGCCCGACGGGCCCCGGGTGCTGGACTGCCTGGAGTTCGACGACCGCCTGCGCTACGTGGACGGGCTCGACGACGCGGCGTTCCTGGCAATGGACCTCGAACGCCTCGGCGCACCACGGCTGGCACACCAGTTCCTGCGCTGGTACCGGGAGTTCTCCGGTGCGCAGGTGGCCGACTCGCTCGCACACCACTACACCGCCTACCGGGCGTTCGTGCGAGCCAAGGTCGCATGCCTGCGCGCGGCGCAGGGGGCGGCGGAAGCGGCCGATGCCGCTCAGCAGCTCAGCGGCATCGCGGTACGG
Source organism: Saccharopolyspora erythraea NRRL 2338 (assembly GCF_000062885.1). NCBI lineage: Bacteria > Bacillati > Actinomycetota > Actinomycetes > Pseudonocardiales > Pseudonocardiaceae > Saccharopolyspora > Saccharopolyspora erythraea. The sequence goes on from NC_009142.1 coordinate 2,662,976, forward strand.
CACCTGCGTGCCGGCCAGGTCCGGCTGCTGCTCGTCGGAGGCCTGCCCGGGACCGGCAAGACAACCCTCGCCGGTGGCTTGGCGGACCAGCTCGGTGCGGTGCTGCTGCGCACCGACGTCATCCGCAAGGAAATGCCCGGCGCCGACGACCTGGCCACTCACGCCGGCTACGGCCAGGGGCTCTACAACGGCAGCCAGGTCCACGGCACCTACGAGGCGATGCTCACCCGCTGCCGTGCACTGCTCGAGCGAGGCGAGACCGTTGTGCTCGACGCGAGCTGGAGCAGTGCGGGGGAGCGCGAGTCGGCGCGGTCGATCGCGCAGGACACGCACTCGGCGTTGGCCGAGCTGCGATGCGTCGCGCCGCGGGAGGTCGCCGAAGCGCGTATCGCGGGCCGCTACGGCGATGTCTCGGATGCCACAGCCGATGTCGCGGTTGCGATGAGCCGGCACTTCGACGACTGGCCGCAGGCCACCGACGTCGACACCACCCGGCCGCCGGACGAGTCGGCGCGGGAAGCGCGATCGGCCATCGAAGCCGCGACCTCCCCACCGGCGGTGCTGTGACCCCAGGCAGCCGGAGAGGTGGCGCGAGTCAATGCGCGGCCAGAGCGATACCGGCGGCCACCGCTGCTGCGGGCGATATCAGCAGCAGCGCGAGGCGCACCGCGAATCGCGGGCCACCGGCTGCGGCGGCGAGCACGAGTTTGATCAGCGTGTTGCTGAGCAGGGCAGCGCCGACAGCGAGCACGGCGGTGCCGACGGGGACGACCGCTCCGGCGAGGGCCGCCGCGGCCACCGAGGCCGCGTGCGCATCGGCGAGTCCGCCCGCGAACGCGGCGGCGAGCACTCCGCGGTCGCCGAGCAGGTCGGCCGCCGCCCTGGTGGCGAGCAGGAGAACGACCAGCAGGAGGGCGAGCGAGAGCGCGGCCCGCAGCGACAACGGCCGATCCAGGCCGGAGCCGGCCGAAGTCGAGCCGGGATCCGGGAGCGGCTCGTCCTGCCGGTGGTCGTCGCCGGATCGCCAGAGCATCCACCCCGCTTCGGCAAGTAGCACCACGACCCCCGCCGCGGCGGCGGGCAGCAGCCGGACGGCGACCGCCGGGTTGGCCACCGCGGTCACCGCGATGAGCTGGACCAGGGTGGCGATGCTCGCGGCCAGCACCGCGGGCAGCACCGCCGCTGGCACGTCGCGCGCGGAGCGGCGTGCCAGCACGACCGTGGTCGCCGATGCCGAGACGAACCCGCCGAGGAAGCCGACGACGAGCAGGCCCCGGCGTTCACCGAGTGCGCGGGCGGCGACGTAGCCCGCCCAGCCGATGACCGTGATCGCCACGACCAGCAACCAGATCCTGGAAGGGTTGAGCACCCCGTACGGCCCCATCGCACGGTCCGGCAGCAGCGGGTAGACCACGAACGCCACGACGAACAGGCGTACGGCGTCGGCGACGTCCTGGTCGGTGACCAGGCGGGTGGCGAACCGCCGCAGTGGTCGTTTGGCGGCCAGCAGTGCCACCACCGCCACGGCGATCGGGACCGCCCACGTCGGCCGGGTCCAGGACAGCGCGCCCAGCAGCACAGCCGTGATCGCCGCGATTTCCGTGGTCGCGCCCGCTTCCTCCTCCGCCGACGCCCGCACCGCCAGCACGTACCAGGCGATGACCAGTGCGCTCGCGGCTGCCAGGGCGGTGACCAGCACCGGGATCCCCAATGCCGCCGATGCCGCGCCCGCCACCGCCAGCAGGGAGAACGTCCGGGAACCTGCCGGCCGGAAGCGCTCTCCGGAGGTGCTGTGCTCGCGTTCCAGGCCCAGCAGCAACCCGATGGCCAGGGCGGTGGCGAAGTGGATGAGCGCGGTCGTGGTGTCCACCGAGGTCCCGCCTTCTCGCCAGGGACGGTGCCGGCGTGTTCACCGTGCACGCGGCGGTGCCGCGCCGCCAGCCGACCCCGGACGGCTTCTTCGCGATGTGCCGGGAGCCGCGCGATGGCCGTGCCCGTGGGTGCGGGTTGCGGTGGCCCGGAGCGGCCGTACGGTCGACAGCGAGGCAATGGCGGCGAAGCCACCGGGGGGCGTGATGCGCGAGGTGGTGGGAGTCGACGGCTCCGAGGTGGCACTGGCCGCCGTGCGCTGGGCGGCGGCCGACGCCGCACTGCACCGGACAACGCTGCGGCTGGTGTGCGCGGCACCGCGCACACCAGGCGAACTCGGGCCGGAGGCCACACGCCAAGGCACCTCGATGGTCACCGACGAGCGGTTGCGCTGGCTGTCGAAAGCAGCGAGCACGGCGGCGGTCGCGGCCGCAGACCTGGACATCGAGCAGGAGGTCCGCGAGGGCGACCCCGGAGCGGTGCTGCTGGAGGAGTCCGAGCACGCGCGGCGGCTCGTCGTCGGAACCCGCGGGTTGGGCGAGTTCACGGGCGTGCAACTGGCGTTGGGGTCGACCGCCGAACTGGTCGCCATGCGGGCCCGGTGCCCCGTGGTGGTCGTTCCGGAGGCGGTGGACCTCGAGGGGACCGCGCAGCGGCCTGTCATCGTCGGGGTGGACGGGTCCCGCGTCGGGGAGCCGGCGGTCGCGGTGGCCTTCGCGGAAGCCTCGGACCGCCGCGTGCCGCTCGTGGCCGTGCACGTGTGGAGCGACGTCGCCGTCGACGAGTGGTTCACCGATGACTCCAGGGACTGGGAGTCGATCAGCCAGGCCGAGGAACGGGTCCTCGCCGAACGGTTGGCGGGTTGGCAGGAGCGCTACCCCGAGGTGCCGGTGCGGCGGGTCGTCGCGCGGGACCGGCCGGTGCGCTACCTGGTCGAGCACGGCGCGGAAGGCCAGCTGATCGTCGTGGGAAGCCGCGGCCGGGGGAGCATGACGGGGATGATGCTCGGCTCCACCAGCCGCGCGCTCCTGCACTGCGCGCCGTGCCCGCTGATGGTGGTGCGCGGTAGCGAGGACTGATGCCGGAGCACACCACCGTCACGACGATGCTTGGCGGGTACCGGCGGCCCAGGCGATGGCCTCGTCGAGGTCGTCGTATCCGAAGCGGTTCACCTCGGCCTGCACGAAGTGCTTGGCCAGGTGCGGTACCAGCTCGGCGAGCTTGCTGTCGGCGGCCAGGGCCACGCGCCCGATGCGCCGGTGGTGGTCGCGGACGAACTTCATGTGCCGCAGGAGACTCGGGAAGTTCTGCCACCCGGGGAACTCGCGGGCGTGGACCACCAGACCGTGCAGGTCACCCTGGCGCTCCAGCCACGTGTCCACAGTCACGGCGAGTGCGTCGAAGTCCTGCACCCTCAGCGGCTGTTGCACTTCGACCACGACCACGCCGGTTTCGGAGTCGAGGTGGTGGGACACACCGGGGCCTTGCGGGAGCGAGCTCAGCCAGTCGGTCGCTTCGCCGAGCTCGTCGTTGCCGAACACCCGGGTCGGGCAGGACACCAGGAAGCTGCCGAGCCGGCTCAGTTCACGGATCCAGCCGATGTCGGTCACCACGGCGCAGCCGTCGAACAGCTTCAAGGACGAGAGACCGACCTTGGTGTCTTCCCAGACCGCGGCCGGGGCGAGCCCCTGGAAGTCCGGGGCGACCTGGTAGAGGAGGCGAATGCGGCGGTTCTCCCGCCGTGCCGCGTCGATCAGCGGTTCGACGACGGCCTCGTACTCCTCCTTCGTGACCTTTCCACTGGCCTTGACGCCATCGATCCCCTCGGGCATGTTCGCCAGCTTCTCCAGCATGTCCGTGCCTCCCGATCCAGTGCGCGGCCAAGTCCGGCGCGCGTTGGCTGTGCCGGCACAGCGATACCCCGGACCCCGGGCATGGATAACCCGTGCGAAAGGCATCCGGGCGGCGAGCGGCGCAGGTGTTCCGCCCGTGACCCGGTTGCGGTGAGGGTGTGCCCGGTTTCCACTGGTGTTCGGGCTCAGCCGGGGGTGCTGTCGAGTGCGGGGTGTCCATGGTGGGAGATTCGCCGGTGCTGGCCGGTGTGGACGGATCCGAGCAGGCCGTGGTGGCCGCGGAGTGGGCGGCTGAGGAGGCCGATCTCCGCGGTGCGCCGCTTCGGCTGCTGGCGGTCGGTGACCACCCGGACCGCGAGGAGGAGCTGTGGGAGGCGCTGTCGCAGGCGGCTGATGGGTGCCGTGCACAACGACCGCGCGTGGAAGTCGTGGAGGAGATCCGCCAAGGGGCCGCGACCTCGGAACTGATCCGGTGTTCCAGTGGTGCACGGCTGCTGGTGGTGGGCTCGCACGGGCGCGGCCGGGTGGCCGAGACACTGCTGGGGTCGGTCAGCAGGGCGGTGGCGATGCACGCCCGGTGCCCGGTGGTCGTCGTCCGCGACCGGCGCCGCAGTTTCACGGTCGGCCCCGTGGTGGTCGGCGTGGACGAGTCCGCGCCGAGCCGGGAGGCGCTGCGGTTCGCCTTCGAGTCCGCCTCGGCACGGCGGGCGAACCTGGTGGCGTTGCACGTGTGGCGACCTGTCCGCGCCGAGTACTCGTGGGTCGACGCGCCCTCCGGGGCCATCTGGTTCGACCTGGACGACGCTCAGCGCTCCCTGGCCGGTCAGCTGGACGCGGTGCGTGCGTCGTTCCCCGGCGTCGAGGTGCACTCCGAGGTGCGTTACGGGCATCCGGTGGACGAGCTGACGTCTGCTGCCTCCCACGCCCAGTTGCTCGTCGTCGGCCACCGCGGCGCCGGTGGGTTCGAGCGGCTGCTGCTGGGCTCGGTCGCCGACGGGGTCCTGCACCACGCCGAGTGCCCGGTCGCCGTCGTCCGCGGCGGTTCCGGGTGAGAAAGAAGCGCCGCGGCCCCTGCCGATGGCTTTGTTCCCTGGCACCGAGTCCCCGACGCAGGCACGTTGGCGTCGGTGCCGACCACATCCGTGAGGGGTGTTCGATGACCGGGAGAAGTGAACCGTCGCAGGAGACGATGCGTTCGGCGCTGGCACTGGCGTGCCGGGCACCGTCGGTGCACAACAGCCAGCCGTGGCGGTGGAAGCTGGCCGAGCACTCGGTCCAGCTCTACGCCGACCGTTCACGGCTGCTGCCCGTGCTCGATCCGCTCGGGCGCGAGATGGTGATCAGCTGCGGTGCCGGGCTGCACCACGCGAGGGTGGCGTTCGCGGCCGAGGGGTGGCGTCCGATCGTGCACCGCGTGCCCAATCCCGCCCAGCCCGACCACCTGGCGTCGATCGAGTTCAGCAGGCTGTCCGAGGTGGACGACGAGGCGGTGCGGCTCGCCGCGGTCGCCGTCGATCGCCACACGGATCGCAGGCCGTTCCTGCCCGATCCGGTTCCGCCGGACCTGCTCGAGTCACTACGCGTGTTCGCGCACTCGGCAGGAGCGCGGCTGGTGTTGGTGTCAGACGAGTCCACGCGCAGGGAGGTCGAACTCGCGATCCAGCACGCGGGCTCGGTCGAACGCGCTCGACCGGAGTACCGCCGGGAACTGGCCGAGTGGAGCGGCACGCACGTGCTGGCGGAGGGAGTTCCCGCGCGCAGCCTGCCGGAGCGGAGTCCGTATCCGAGGGGGATGGCCGAGCGCGACTTCGGTGAGGTCGCTGAGGGGGAGTTGCCGGTACCGGTGCTCGACGACGGTGCGGTGCTGGCGGTGCTGGCCACCGGGGGAGACACCGTGTCCGACTGGCTGGGGGCCGGCGAGGCGTTGAGCGCTGTGCTTCTCGCGGCGACGCGCGAGGGACTGGCGACCTGTCCGCTGAGCCAGGTCAGCGAGGTCGCCGAAGCGCGTGATCAGGTGTGTCGGCAGGTGCTCGGGGGCGCCGGTGTGCCCCAGTTGGTGGTCCGCGTCGGATGGCCGGTGACGGGCGAGTTCCCCGCCGTGCACACGCACCGCAGGCCGCTGTCGGAGTCGGTCGAGCCCCTGTTCGCGGATCGGTGAGGTGCGCTCAGGTTCTCGTCCGGGCTGCCTCCAGGAGCACCCGCCGTTCCGCGCTGTCCACGGTGCGGCGCACCGCGGCGACCGCGTCGGGGTTGACCGAGATCGACGTGATGCCCAGCCGCACGAGGTGTTCGGCGAACGCGGGATCGCGGGACGGTGCCTGACCGCACAGCGACGAGGTGATGCCCGCGCGGCGGGCAGCGGACACGATGCGCCCGATCGCGTCCAGAACCGCTGGGTCGCTCTCGTCGAACAGGGGAGCGCACAACTCCGAGTCCCGGTCCACGCCGAGGACGAGCTGGGTGAGGTCGTTGCTGCCTATGGACACGCCGTCGATGCCGAGACCGGCGTACACCGGCAGCCAGTACTGCACCGACGGCACCTCGGCCATGACCCAGCGCCGCAGTCCGCGATCCCGGCCCAGGCGGCTGCGGTCCACCTCCTCGAGGCACTGTTCGAGCTCCCAGCGGGTGCGGACGAAGGGGATCATCAGATGCAGGTTGGGCGTCGCTTCCCGCACGCGCGCCAGCGCCTCCAGTTCCATGCGGAACAGCGACGGGTCCTGGACGTAGCGGTAGCAGCCGCGGTAGCCGATCATCGGGTTGTCCTCGGTCGGCTCGTGCTCCTCTCCACCGGTCAGGTGGCGGAACTCGTTGCTGCGGAAGTCCGCCGCCCGGTAGACGACGGGTCGGGGCATGAATGCCCCGGTGATCGACTTCACGGCCGACACCAGAGCGGTGATCGCCCCCTCGCGGCCGTCGCGGGCGAGCACCCGCCCGGGGTGTTCACCGCCGAGCGCGTCGGTCAGCAGGAACTCCGCGCGCAGCAGCCCGACCCCGTCGACGTCCATGGCGGCCACTTCTCCAGCGCGTTCGGCCATGGCCAGGTTGACGTAGATGCGGGTGGCCAACGACGGTGCCGGGCCGGTGGCGGCGCTGGGACGTTCTCGCCCCGAAGTGGTGACCGCGGTGGCGGTTTCCTCGGTGACCGTGCCGCTGGAGCCGTCGACGGTCACCCGCATGCCGTCGTGCAGGTCCTTGGTGGCGCTGCGGGTGCCGACCACGCACGGCAGGCCGAGCTCGCGCGCCACGATCGCCGCGTGGCAGGTCATCCCACCGCTGTCGGTGACCAGCGCGGCGGCCTTGCGGATCGCGGGCAGCCAGTCGGGCGCGGTCATGGGAGCCACCAGGACATCGCCGTCGTGCAGGTCACCGGACTCGGCCGGCGTCCTGATGACCCGCACCGGCCCCGACGCGGTGCCGAAGGAAGCACCAAGACCGGAGGCCAGGGCGGTGCCCTGGGCGCCGTGCTGCTCGTGGGTGGCCAGCGTGGTGATCGGACGCGACTGCAGCAGCCACAGCTTGCCGTCGCAGATCGCCCACTCGACGTCCTGCGGAGCACCGTAATGCTCTTCCACTCGCACCAGCAGGCGTCCCAGATCGCGCAGGTCGGCGTCGCCGAGCGTCCGCCGCTCGGCTTCGCCGGTGATCTCGATCCTCCGCTGGTGGCCGCTCTCGTCACGTGCGATCTTGTGCGTTTTGTGGCCGATGTTCATGTCCAGCAAGCGGAGGTCGGCTTTGCGGATGGTGTAGGTGTCGGGTTCGACGGCGCCCGACACCACCGACTCGCCGAGCCCGAAGCTCGCCTCGACCAGCAGCTCCTCGCGCGAGCCCGTCGCCGGGTTCGCGGTGAAGGCCACGCCGGAGGTGTCGGCGTCGACCATCGACTGCACGATCACCGCCATCGCCGGTGCCTCGCGGACGTCCTGGGCAGCCCGGTAGGCGAGCGCTCGGGGGCTGAACATCGAGGCCCAGCAGTCGACCACCCGCTCGGCGAGCTCCTCCTGGCCGGTGACGTTGGTGTAGCTGGCGTTGACCCCGGCGAAGGACAGGTGCGGGGCGTCCTCGGCGGTGGCGGAAGAACGGACCGCAACCCGGTCGTGGTGGTCCAGTTCGGTGTATGCCTTGTCGAGGGCTGTTCTCACCTGTGCGGACACCCCCGCCTGGTGGACCAGGTCCCGCAGCCGGTCGCTGACCGCGGACAGGCTGTCCGGGTCGTTGACGACTCGGGCCGCCTCGGCGAGCTGCTGATCGAGCTCCCGTTGGATGTCCGCCTCCCGCAGTGAGGTGCGGAAGGCCTCGACGCTGACCACGAAACCGGGTGGGACCGGGAAGCCGGCGCCCGTCAGCTCACCGAGGTTGGCCCCCTTGCCCCCGGCGACGGGTACGGCTTTGATATCGATCTCGGTCAGCCACCGGATCCACTCCACCCCCGGCTCTCGTTCGCTCACTTCTGCGCACATGGTCGTTCGTGCTCCTTCGTCGACGCCTCGCGCCCATAACGAGTCTCTTCCCGGCACGCTGGAGCGGCACGTTGACGTGCCGGTGCGTCAGGGCACCCCCCGGGGTCACCGTCCGGTCGCGTCGGCATGCGATGCGCGCGGAGGAAGCTTCAGGTGGTGGGGAAGGGATTTCTCGGCATGGGTGTCGGGGCCGGGGAAGAACAGGCTGACGTGGCCGTCGTCCAGCCAGTGGACCATGTACGGGGGTTCTCCGTCCGGGCCGCGCACTTCGGTGATCTGGCCTTTGCGGCGGTGGTCGTCGAGGTGGACGCCTTCGACGATCAGCCAGTCGCCCACTTGTGCTCGCATGATCTGCTCCTTCGGCCTGCTGAGGTCAGCCTCGCCACGGCCGGCCGCCGCCGAGTAGGGGACAACGGCCCGGTGTGCCGCTACTCGTCTCAGCGCAGGTCTCGGGATTGCGGAGCACCGCCTGCGCCCGGCGACTGAACGGCGCGGCGGAGCAGCCGGCTCACCTCGGCGTCGCGGACCGGGGGGAAGCAGCGGTACGACCGGCTGATGGGCTCGGCCGGACCCACCGTGGCCAGGCACACCTGCTCGTCGGTGACCTCTTCCAGGCGCTCCAGCGCCTGCGGTGGCGCCACGGGTACGGCCAGCACCACCTCTGCGGCGCCGAGTTCGTGGGCGACGCGGCAGGCGGTGTGCGCGGTGGAGCCGGTCCTGATTCCGTCGTCGACGACGATCGCCGTTCGCCCCCGCACGTCGGTCCGGGGTCGATTTCCTCGGTAAAGATCGGCGAGCCGGGCGAGTTCGCTTCGGGCGTCGCGTACCGCGTCGGCCAGTTCGTCCGCGCCGACGCCGGTGCGCCACAGCACCTCGTCGTCGATGAGGCGGACGTCCTGCTCGCCCACAGCACCCAGGTTGATCTCCGGGTGGTGTGCGACGTGGAGCTTGCGCACCACGATCACGTCCAACGGGGCCCGCAGCATCCGGGCCGCTTCGAACGCGACCCCGATGCCGCCTCGTGGCACGCCCAGCACAACCGGATCCGTCCAGGTGCCCCGGGCCAACCGGTGCCCCAATCGCTGTCCGGCGTCGGTGCGGTCATCGAACACCACCGCCTCGTGGCAGCCCTCGCCGCTTGTCATTCGCCGCCCTTCTGGATGTATGAGCGCACGAACTCGACCGCGTTCTCCTCCAGGACCCCGTCGATCTCGTCCAGCAGCTCATCTGTGTCGTCGCCGACGGTGGTGTCCCGCGCTCGGCCGGCCGGCGCCGGCTCGGGCGGCTCGTCGTCCTCACGGCCGTGGCGCTTGGGCTTCTCCTGGCGCATTGATCCCTCCCGAGTGCGGATCGGCCACGGCCGAATGGTCGCGACGGCGATCGGGCATGGACAGGGCACTTCGTCACCACGGGGCGCTCGCACTGCGAGGCCTTCGAACCGTCATACCCGGCGGCCACGGGGCCGGTGTGGAACGCCTCCATCGTTCTCACCCCCGTGCCTCACGTCGAGGAGCATCGAGCCAAGCGGGGACCAAGGACTCTGGTGCTCAGGAGCGGTGCACTCGAGTCTCTGCATCACAGGCGTCGAAGGTTGGTCGCGATGATGTGGGGTTGTGGGCCCGGCTCGGCGTGGATGATGTTCGTGCCGGTGATCTGGCTCGTGCTGCTTGGCTTGATCGTGTGGGCTGTTGTCGTGTTGACCCGGGGCGGGGGCCGGTGGCATGACCGGCAAGACCGCCCGGACACACCCGAGGACATTCTGCGACGGCGGTTCGCAGCTGGAGAGATCGACGCGGACGCCTTTCGGCAGGCGCGAGAATCATTGGCCGAGCGGCGTCCGGGATCTTCGTGATGACCGTACCCGGTGACCGTTGGTTCCCAGCGTCCGTGCTGGTCCTCGCCATTGCGGCTCTGATCGCCTCGATCGTCTGGGTGGCAGGCGGCGAAGGCCTGCGCGGGTCGCTCGATGGGCCCTGCTGGAGCGGAACGCCCATGACACCAGGCCCAGGTGGGATTGTGCCGAACACGCCAGGAGATGGACCAGTGCGCTCCTTCGACGACGCTCGCCGGGCCGCGGACCGGTTCGCACAGCAAAGGGGACTGAGCACCGGGGAGATCATGCAGTTCAGCGACGGCTACTACGCCGAGCTCCTGGACCCGCACGGCCGTGGCGCCACCGAGATCCTCATCGACCCCACCAGCGGCTTCGTCCGACTGGAGATGGGCCCGGCAATGATGTGGAACACCACGTACGGGATGATGGCCACTACGCCGCAATCCAGCTTGTCGTCGGTGAGCCCCGACCAAGCGCTGCGGATCGCCGATCGATGGCTGGCCCAGAACTTTCCCGGCCTGCACGCCGCCGACCCAACTGCGTTCCCCGGCTATTACACTCTGCACACCCTCCGCGGTGATCAGGTCGTCGGAATGATGTCGGTGAACACGCAGACGGCAGCAGTCTGGTATCACACCTGGCACGGGCAGTTCGTCGCGATGCAGGAAGCTCCTGCCGTGTCCAGCACACCTGGGTAGAGGCCCCGCGGAGTACGTGCTCATGGGCCACGCGCGTGGATTTGGCCATCAACAGCAACAGCATCGGGTCTGCCTCGTTCGTCGTACGAGTCATCGGCTTCACGCCACAGCCGCACCCGGCCGTTTCCGGCGGTACGGCGACGTGTGCCTGGCGAGCGAGAAACCAGGGCCGACAAGGTTCGCGTTGGTCGTAGACAGGCATTGCGGTGGCGATCACCTGCGCGCAACGGGGAAGACCGCGCCACCGACGCCGGATCTCGACGGTGTGCCAGCGGTTCGGCTGTTCCAGCCGCGAGCCCCGGCACCCCGGCCTCGCGCGGATTGAGGACGCAAACGACCGAGATCCTCTCGCCAGGTCGAACAGGAAACGTCCCCTGCACTCGGTGTGCCCGACGGTCGTGCGCGCTCCACCATGGACCCGTCGCGTGCGATGGATGGAGGCGGAGGGCCGTGGCGGGACGCAAGCCGGTCGTCGTGGGATTCGACCGTTCCACGCGGTCACGCGAGGCCGCCGCCTGGGCGGCGCGGGAGGCGTCGAGCAGGCGACTCCCGCTGCTGCTCACTCACGCGGTCGGGTGGCCGTTCGTGGCGCAGGCACCCATCCGGGTGGCTGCCGACAACCGTGTTCGGGAACCGCTGCGCGAGATCCTGGAACGCGAACTGGAGCAGATGGTCGCCGCGTGCGAGGAGGTCTATCCCGGGCTCGAGGTGCGCGGCGAGCTCGCGTTCGGGGACCCGGTCGAGGTGCTCAGGCGCTTGGCGTCCGATGCGGAACTGCTCGTGCTGGGTGGTCCGCGTGTCGAGGACGACCTGAGCTTCGTGGGTTCGACCTCGGCCGAACTGCTGTCCCACCGCTCGGGCGTTCCGGTTGTGGTGGTCCGGGGAGGCCGGGTACAGCCGGCCTCGTCGGCGCCTGTCGTGGTCGGTGTCGACGGATCGGCGAACAGCGCGCTCGCGATCGGATTCGCATATGACTTCGCCTCCCGCCATGGCGCCGAGCTGGTGGCCGTGCACGGGTGGAGCGACCTGCTCCCGGATCCGTTCGTGCGGGTGCCGGACTGGGATCGCGTCCGCGAAGACGCACGCACCCAGGCCGAGGAACTCCTCGCAGAGTCGGTCGCGGGGTGGGCCGAGCGGTATCCCGATGTCTCGGTGCGTCGGGTGTTGACGCCGGACAAGCCTGCTGACGCGCTGCTGGAGCAGGCCGGGCAGGCGGGTCTGCTGGTCGTGGGTAGCCACGGCCGCGGTCCCGTCCGGCGCACGTTGCTCGGTTCGGTGAGTCACGCCGTGGTCAACAGGTCTCCGTGCCCGGTCGCGGTGCTACGCGCACCGAAGTGAGGCTCTGGCTCTACGGCATGCGCACGACGGCCACCGGGCACGGCGCGTGGTGCAGCACTCCGGAGGCCACCGAGCCCAGGAACAGTGTTTCGAAGCCCCCGCGACCGCGGTGTCCCACGACGAGCAGCCGCGCGTCACGAGCGGCGTTGGTCAGTGCCGCGACCGGATGCTCGTGTAGGACGACTTCCCGTGTCCGGACCTGCGGGTGCTGCTCGCGTAGCTGTGCGGTCTGTTCGGTCACCGAGCGTTCGACCTCCCGCTGGACCTGCTCCGGGTCAGGAGCCGGGATCAGTTCCGTGAGCAGCCCCTCCTCGTGCCATGCCTGCAGCACTACCAGCTCGGCGCTCGTCCGGGCTGCGGATTCGAAGGCGAACTCGAGTGCTCGCGTGCTGGAGGCTGAACCGTCGACTCCGACGACGACGGGGCCGACGGAGGTCGGGATACTCCTGCGTACGACGACCACTGGACAAGCGGCGTGAGTGGCCACCGCCGTGCTCACACCACCGAGCAGGGCGTCGGTGAAGCCGCCGTGGCCTCGGGCGCCCAGGACGAGCATCTGGGCGTGTTCGCTCCGGCGCAGCAGTTCCTCGACTGGATGGCCCTCGGCGACCTCGGACACGACCTCGATGCCGGGTTCCTGCGCGGTGCAGGCCCGAGCCGCCTTCTGCACCGCCTGCTGGGCATACTCCGCCCGGGCGGGATCGTCGTTGACGAGCAACAGGGTCAGGCGGGCGTGTCGCCTCGCCGCCTCCGAAGTGGCCCACCGGACGGCTTTGAGGGCGTCGTCGGAGCCGTCGACCCCGGCGATGACTGGTCGGTCCGTCATCCTTCCTCCTCCTCGGCTACTCCGCCGCGGAGCACGGCCACCGGGCACGATGCGTGGTGGAGGACGCCTGCGGCGACCGAGCCGAGCATCAGCCCGGCGAATCCTCCTCGCCCACGGTGGCCGACGACCAGCAGCCGCGCATCACGAGCCACGTCGACGAGTTCGGCCACCGGATGTCCTCGCGGCGTGCTCCTGCGGACCGCGACGTCGGGGTACTGCTCGGTCCGGCCGTGCAGTCCGTCGGAGAGCTCGCGCTGGGCTTCTTCCCGCAGCGCGATCGCCTCGAAGTTCAGCGTGGGCACGCTCGGGGCGTATCCGACGTCCGGCCACACCCGCACCGCGACCAGCCCGGTGCCGTAGCGGTGGGCGGCGTCGAGGGCGAACCCCAAGGCAAGACGGCTCTGCGGTGAGTTGTCGAGCCCGACGACCACAGGACCTGCGGTCGGGCGCCCTCGCACCACGACGACCGGGCCGTGCGCGTGGGTGGCGACCTTGGTGCTGACCGAACCGAGCAGTACCGCGCTCAGACTGCTTCGCCTGCGCGGTCCCACCACCGTGAGCTGCGCGTCGCCGGACGCGCTGACCAGTTCCTCGGCCGGATTGCCGTGCGGGATCCGCACCGAGATGTCCAGTACGGGGTGGCGACTCCTCAGCCGGCCCGCGAGCTCAGCGAGCGCCGCGGATGCTTCGGCTTCCTCGGCCGGACCGCGGATGACCCGGATGAGGCACAGGTTCTGCGCTCGGCGCAGCACGGCCTCGTCGGCGGCCCACGCCGCGGCGTCGGCGGAGTCCGCCGATCCGTCCATCCCCGCCACCAGGCGCGCCTCGACCCCCATCGACCCACCCCCATGGGAACGCTGTGTGCGCCGCTATCAGTACTGGGGCGGGCGCGCGCCGGGTACGGCCGCTTGGCCCTTGCGCCCGGGCTGCCCGGTCAACTCCACCGCCGTACCCGCTTGTCCACGGCGACCACGAAGCCGGCGGCCACGGCGATGGCCAGGATGCGCAGCCACACGCCTCCATCGATCGGTGCGGTGTCGAACACGGTGTTCATGACGGGCAGGTAGGTGATGACGAGCTGGCCGATCGCCTGCACGGTGACACCGACGATGATCCATCCGTTGGAGAACAGCCCGATTCGCCACGCTGGCCGCGTCAGGGACCGGCAACTGACCAGGTAGAACGCCTCCACCACGACGAAGAGGTTCAGCGCAGCGGTCCGGGCTTCGGCCAGGCTCGCTCCATCTGCGAGCTCCCACTCGAACAGCCACCACGAGCCGACGACCAGCAGGGTGGAGACCAACAGGATCCGCACCATCAGCGCCCGGGTGAGCAGCGGCTGGTCCGGGTCGCGGGGCGGTCGCGCCATGATCCCGGCTTCCTTGGGTTCGAAGGTGAGCATCAGGCCCAGCGCGACGGCCGTGGTCATGTTGATCCACAGGATCTGGGTCGGCAGGATGGGCAGCGCGGCACCGAACACGATCGCGGCCAGGATGACCAGTCCCTCACCGATGTTGGTCGGCAGGGTCCAGGTGATGAACTTGGTGAGGTTGTCGAAGACGCCGCGCCCTTCCTCGACGGCGGCCTCGATCGTGGCGAAGTCGTCGTCGGTGAGGACCATGTCGGCGGCGTCCTTGGCCACCTCCGTGCCGCTGTGTCCCATGGCCACGCCGATACTCGCCTGGCGAAGCGCAGGAGCGTCGTTGACGCCGTCGCCGGTCATCGCGACCACGTGTCCTGCGGACTGCAACGCCTCCACCAGCCGCAGCTTCTGCTCCGCGGACATGCGGGCGAAGACGGCCGCGCGGTCGACCGCGTCCGGTAGTTTCTCGGCAGGCAGTGCGGCCAGGTCGGTGCCGGTCAGCACGCAGTGCCGGTCGTGATGGCCGAGCAACCCGACTTGACCGGCGATCGCCGTCGCGGTGGCGGCATGATCGCCGGTGATCATCCGCACGGAGATGCCCGCGGTGTGGCAGGCCGCCACGGCAGCCGCCGCGGCGGCTCGGGGAGGGTCCAGCATGGCCTGCAGCCCCGTCAGCACCAGGCTTCCTGGGAGCGCGACCTCGCTGAACTCGTCCTCCGCGGTCGCGGGCCGGATGGCGGTGGCCAGTACCCGCAGCCCCTGGCCGGCCAGGTCGTCGGCCGCCCGCAGCACCGCGGTGCGCTCCAGCGGCCGGACAGTGCCGTCGGAGTCCATCTGCCCTCCGCAGAGGTCGAGTATCCGCTCGACGGCGCCCTTGGCCAGCACCACGCGGTCGGCCGGATGCGCTGCCGCGGGGTCGTGGTGCAGGGTGGCCATGTACTGGCGTTCGGAGCTGAACGGGATCGTCGCCAGCCGGGAAAGCAGCGCGTGGACCCGTCTCGGGCCGAGGCCCGCCTTGGTGGCCACCACCAGCATCGCGCCCTCGGTGGGGTCGCCCACGATCTCCCAGCGCCCGTCGTGGTCGCTCAGCGCGGCATCGTTGCAAGCGGCGCCCGCCAGCAACGACCAGCGCAGGGCCTGGCTGGTGTCCGCGGGCACCGGGGCGCCGTCGGCATCGTGCAGGACACCGTCCGGGGTGTAGCCGGACCCGGTGACCCCGAACCGGCCGTCCGGGGTCCACACAATCCGTACGGTCATCTCGTTCTCGGTGAGCGTGCCGGTCTTGTCCGAGCAGATGACCGTGGTGCTGCCCAGCGTCTCCACCGCGGGCAGCCTGCGGATGACCGCGCGCCGTCGCGCCATCCGAGCCATGCCGATGGCCAGGGTGATCGTGACCGCCGCCGGGAGGCCCTCCGGGATCGCGCCGACCGCCAGAGCGATCGCCGCGGTGAACATCTCCACGGCGTCATGTCCCCGCAGCAGCCCCACGGCGAAGGTCAGCGCGGCCAGGACGAGGATGCCGACCGTCAGGATCTTGCTGAACCTGGCTAGCTTCTGCGTCAAAGGGGTCGCGAGCGTTTCCGCGGCTCCCACGAGGCGGTGGATCTCACCCAGCTCGGTCTCCGCGCCGGTCGCGACCACGACCCCGGCCCCGTTGCCCGAGGTGACCAGGGTGCCTGAGTAAGCCATGTTGCACCGGTCGGCCACCGGAACCGTTGCGGGTAGCACGTCCCCGTCCTTGGCCACGGGGGCGGACTCGCCGGTCAGCGCGGACTCGTCCACCCGCAGCTCCGTCAACCGCATCAGCCGCACATCGGCCGGCACCTTGTCGCCCGCTTCCAGCAGGATGAGATCACCGGGGACGAGATCGCCGGACGGTACCGTCCGCTCCTCACCATCTCGGATCACACTGGCCTGCGTACGCACCATTGACCGCAGACCTTCGAGTGCGGCTTCGGCTTTGGACTCCTGGATGAAGCCCACGATCGCGTTGACGAGCACGACACCGAAGATCACCGCCGAATCCGTGTACTCGCCGAGGACGGCCGTGATCACGCCGGCAGCGAGCAGTACGTAGATCAGCGGATGGTGGAGCTGGCGCAGGACACGCGTCAGCAGCCCGGTGCCCGGAGAGGCGGGCAGGGCGTTCGGTCCGAAGCGTGCCAGGCGCTCGGCGACCTGCGCGCTCGTGAGCCCCCGGTGCTGGTCGGTTTCCAGCAGCAGCACCACCTCGTGGCCCGCGAGGCCGTGGTGCGCGATCGTCGAGGGGAACGCGGACGTGGGCATCAGGTCACCTCGTCGCGCGCGATGCCGGCCCGGTACCTACGGAGAGCGGCGTTCGGGACATGGTGGCAGCTGCGGGCGCATCGACTCATCAACGTCCCCTGAGCTGAGGTGGTGTTCCTATCCTGCCCGCGCCGCACGCCAGTGGCCAGGGACCGACGTCATGCCGGGCGGGGGCCTGCGGCTGGCCGAATCGGGAGCGCCGGCGTCCACACATCGGAAGCTTTGGGCCCTCGACAAGCACTTCTCGGTTCGTGTGCTTCACCGCTCGTTTCAGAATGATCGGCGTGTATGACAGTGGTGGTTGGTGCATGGTCGTGGTGATCGAGGAGTTGGTGCCAGCGGGGTGTGGTCCCGGGTGCAGCCGTTGCTTCCGGCGCGTACGGCTCGTCGACGTCGGTAGCCGGGCCGCTTGCCGGTGTTCAAGACCAGGATCACTGGCGGGAGCTGCCCCACGACGGGGCTGAGCAGTCCGAAGCCGCGCCGGGTGCCTGCCCGCAGCACCCCTGGAAGCCTGAATGAACAGCATCCGTGCGCTGTCCCGCACGAGGCAGGTGCTCAGCCACTCCGCAACAAACCCGAGGGTGAACCCGGCCAGCAGCAGTATCCGCTCGTCGTCGAACAACGGACCTCCGAACCGCACCGCGGGCGGGCCTGCGGACGCCCTGGGCCGGGCTCACCTCGCCAGGATGCCGTCGATCTCCGTGCGGAACTGCTTGGAGACCTCGTCGTAGGTCCGCCCCGAAGGCTCGAACAGCTCGCCGTTGATGAAGAAGGTCGGGGTCCCGTTCACTCCGGCCTTCGCCCCGTCCGACCGGTCCTGCTCGATCTTGGACATGACCTGCGGGGAGGCCATGTCGCGGTGGAACCGCTCCAGGTCCAGGCCGATCCGCATCGCGAACTCGTCGAACCGCGCCCGCGCCGCCGAGACGTCCTGACTGATGCTGCTCCCGTCTGCGGCCACCGCCCACGACTCGTAGCCGTCGTAGAGCGCGTGGTACATCTCCCGGTACTTGCCCTGCATCGCCGCGGCTTCCGCGGCCTTGGCCGCCGGCACCGCCAGTGCGTGCACCGGCAGCGGGAAGTCCCGCGTGACGAAGTCGATCCTGCCGGTGTAGTCCTGCTCCAGCTGCTTGATCACGTTGTCGTAGTAGGAGGCGCACGACGGGCACTGGTAGTCCAGGAACTCGACCACGGTGACTTTCTCGCCCGGTGCCTCGGTGAGGGTGTTGCTCCCGGGCTTGCGCAGGCTCGCGCCCGACGCGGTGCCGGGTCCGGCGCCGTGCAACAGCAGCACCCCGCCGATCACGCACACCGCGACGAGCACCACCACGGCCGTGAGAACGGCGTTGATCGAGATTCCGCGCTTCGCGTACTTCTTCGACATCACTCACCACAGTTCGCCAGCTCCGAATGGAGCGCGGGAGGTCCGCGCGGCGCCGGATGGCCTCACCCGGCATCGCGCGGACCCGTTGACATGCGGGTCAGGCCGACCCGGTGCGCACCGTTCCTTGCTGATCGAGGTGCACCTGCACCGGAGCGAGCGGCTCCTCGGCGGGGCCGTTGAGCACCTCCCCGGTCGCGGAGTCGAACTTCGCGCCGTGGCAAGGGCAGTGCAGTTCGGCCTGCGCGACCGAGACCGGGCAGCCCTTGTGCGTGCAGGCGGCCTTGAACGCGCGAACCGTGCCCGGCTGCGGCTGCGCGACGATGATCTGCTCGTTGTCCGGGCCGGTCACCGAGACCGCGCCGCCGACGGGAATGCCGGACAGCTTCGTCAGAGCCGCAGCCTCCGGACCCGAGGCCGGCGGCGTGTCCTCCGCCGAGCCGCAGGACGCGAGCGCGAAAACCCCGACACCGCCCGCCGCGCTCACGATCACATCGCGGCGCCCGAGGACGTTCTTCGCGTTCTCCATGTCTTCTCCTCCGTTGTCGTGTCCGTTACCGGCCGGCGGCGGTGCCGGTCCACACCGCACTGGCTCCCGACTCTCCGACCAGGTAGATCTGGGTGACCGATCCGGCGCTGAGCGCGAGCGCGCCGACCACCGCCACTACGGCGACGCCGCGCCGCAGCATCGATCGAAGCTCCCGACTCTTCCGCCGCTCCCATGTGTCCAGGCCAAACACCAGCAGCGCCCACGCCGCCAGCCCGGTGATCCAGATCAGCAGTCCTTCGGCCAGTTCCTCGTGCTCTTCGATGAGCGGGGTGAACCGCACTTGCCCGGACAGCCACTCCCCGGATTCGGTGGAGAGTGGAACCGTCGCCAGCGCTACCAGCGCCAGCGCCGGGGTGAACCAGCTCAGCTTCCGTCGTGCCGCGGGCCAGATCGCGGAAAGCACAAGCGCGAGCGACGCCAGCGGGATGAGCACCACCGGGACGTGCACGATCAGGGGGTGGGCGGGCAGTCCGCCGATCGTGGCCGGTCCGAGCCCGGAAGGGGTTCCTCGCGCGGAGGCTGAGGGCGTGACCACCTGGGCCTTGGCGGCGGAGAGCAGTGTCGTGGCCGCGTATTCGGCGGGACTGCGCATATCGAGTCACCTCATTCTTCGTCGAGAAGCGCGGGGGCTCGGTCGGTCTTCGCAGGTCGTGGGGCGGGCGTTGGCGCGAGGTCCCGGAGCGGGCCGGTGAGCCCCGGGACGGCGCCGTTGACGACGTCGACGATCGGGCGCACCAGCGGGATCAGGGCGGGGTCCTCCGGGGGCGCGGCGGTACCCGGTGGTGGTGGGGGTGGTGTGGACCCGCCGTTGTCCTGCGGCGGCGCGGGTTCCGGTTGTTCGGGAATTGGTGCGTGTGCGGGTTCGGTGACGGGTGCCGGGCTCGTCACGGCGATCAGTTCGGCCGCGGCGGTGCTTCCCGGCCGGTCCGGTTCCGGCCGCCCGCCCCGCTCGTAAGCGCGGGCCCAGGCCAGGACCGTTCTGGCGTACTCGTCGGAGTGGTTGTAGCGCAGGACCGCCCGTCGCATCCCGTGCTCGGTGGACAGATCGGATCCGTCCGCGCAGAGGTACCGGCCTGCGGCCACCGCGGCGTCGTAGACGTTCTGCGGGTCCACGCGGCCGTCGCCGGAGCCGTCGGCTCCCCAGTTCGCCCATGTCGACGGGATGAACTGCATGGGACCGGCGGCTCGTGCCCAGCGGGCTCCGTCGCGGATGGCCATGGTCCCGCCGGTGCCGTCCAGTTCCGGGCCGTAGATCGGGGTGCGCATGTCGCCGTCGGCTGTGACGTCGCCGCTTCGCGCGTGGTGGGACTCGACCCGGCCGATCCCGGCGAGCAGAGACCAGCGCAGGTGGCAGTCCGGATCGCCGAGCGCTCGCTCCGACTCGGCGCGCTGGTAGGCACGCAGCACCGTGCGCGGGATCCCGAACTCCGTCGACCCGCTTCCGCTCGGCTGCTCTGGAGCGCGGACCGCGGGCGGCAGGTCCGGCGGGAGTTCGAGGTCGAACGGGGCGGTCGTCACCGATGCGGGCAGGCCGGAGGCGGAGTCGCGTTCCGAGCGCATGCGTTCGTAGCTGTCCTCCGGCGTCGCGTACACCGCCAGGACGAGCGCACCGGCCAGCACGAGCGATCGGTTCCGGAGGCGTTCGCGGTGGTTGGTCCCCTCCGCGAGGAACCCGCGGGGGAGTCGGCCGCGCGGGCCCTGTGGCCGGGCTGGTTTCCGGCAGTCCACGATCAACCCTTCCTCTCGACGTTGCGATGTCACCCGCGCGCCGCCGCCGCACCCGCGCGCCGCCGCCGCAGCCCGGCGGTGATCACGGCATCGACGAGCACGAACAGCAGCAGGCTCGGCCCGAACAGCGGCATGGCCCAGCTGAGCGCCGCAACGGACACCAGCGCGGCTGCCAGGACGGGGCGCGGTAGCTGTCGCCACACCGGCGGCGGCAAGGTGGCCCACCGGCCGCGGTACGGGTTGTGCACCCACCACATCCGGTAGCCCAGGCCGATCAGCACGAGCAGGCCGACGGCGAGGAGCGCGAGCAGGATCTGGTTCGCCAGGCCGAACAGCGTGCCCGTGTGGAACTCGGCGGCCAGCGTGGTCGCCTTCGCCACCAACGAGAAGTCCTCCCAGCCGACCCGCTCCACCACCTTGCCGCTGTAGGGGTCGACTGCGACGCGGTCGCGCTGGACCGGGACACCGTTGGAGCGCTCGGCCACGCTGAACACGCCGTCGGCCCCGTGCGGCGGGGTGACGACGAGCTCGCCGGTCAGCCCTTCGGCGCGGGCGACCGCCAGCGCCCGGTCGATGCCGATCCGCTCGTCTCCGGCGGACTGCGGGCGCATCGGAGCCGGCTCGAATTCCGTGGTGTGAGCCGCGAGTTCCACCCCCAGCGAGGGGATGAGCGGCAGCGGGAGGGTCGGCACCGGTGCTGGGGTGCTGTCCGGTGGCGGCGTGGTCACCGGTGGCGGGACGTCGTCGGCAGGTGGGGCAGGGCTTTCCGGGGGAGGGGGCTGTTCGGTGGTCGTCGGTGGAGCGGGCGGGGGTGTCGGTGCTGGAGCGTCTGGTGTGGACGTTCGGGTCGGCGCGGGGGGCTCGGGCTCATCCGGCGGTTCCGGTGACGGCGCGGCCGGTTCCTCGGCCGCCGGCTCTTCGGCGACCGGTATCCGCGGCGCCGGTTCCGGTCGCGGTGCGGGAGTTTGCGGCACGGGCAGTGCGATCCCCGGCGGCTCGGCATCCCGCGTGGGGTCGGCGGGCAGCTCCACCGGGTCCGACACCAGCGCGTGGTCCCGGAAGTGCGCCGGATCGGCCGCCTGGTCGGCCCTGCCCCCGGCGAATTGTGAGATGCCCAGCCCGGACAGTCCCAGTGCGAGCAGCCCGACGCCCAGCCACAGCCCGAGCGCTCCGTGCACCGAGCGCAGGCGCATCCACCCCTTCGCCGACCGCGACCACGGCACCAGCAGGTCCCGTGTGGTGGGGCCGCGGCGCCCGCGCGGCTGCGCCAGCCACAGCACCAGCCCACCCAGCACGATCAGCGGCAGCCAGGTCGCGGCGAGCTCCGCGTACACCCGGCCCGGCTCGCCCAGGTGCAGGTTGCTGTGCAGTTCACGCAGCCACATGTTGGCCGGAGTGCGGTGCCCGTCGGTGTTCATCTCGCCGTTGATGAAGTTGGTGTAAGGGTCGACGAACACCGTCCGGCTCTGCTCGGCGTCCAGGCCTGGCACCGCGAGCTGGACCTGCGTGGTGCGGTCCGGTTCCGGCGGCGGGATCACCGAGCGCAGCGTGGCCTCCGGATGGGCGTCCAGCGCCGCGCGCACCTGCTCGGACACCGGTGCCGGGATGCCGTCGACCTCGGCGACGAACAGCTGCGAGCGGTACAGGCTCTCGTGGATCTGCGGGCTGAACACGTAGACCAGCCCGGTCAGTGCCAGGACGACCAGGAACGGCGCGACGACGATCCCGGCCAGGAAGTGCACCCGCCGGGACAGCAGTCGCAGCGTGTTCAGCGCGGCGTCGCGCGGCGGGGCCGGTGGACGTGTCTGCTGGTCGGTAGTGGTCCTGGTCAAGGCGGACTCCTTCGGACGGCGGCCGGATGACCGCTCACCGGACATCGAGGGGCTGGGTCACCGTCTGCCGGCTCCCGTCGGGGGCGCGCAGAGTGAGTGCGAGCTCCCAGTCGCCGTGCCCGGGCACGGTCGCCGTGCCGCGTGAGTAGCCCGGCCCGGCTTCGGTGAGCCGTACCGGGATCGGCGCGCGGCCGGGCCGGCGCAGTTCCGCGGTCACGGCCACATCGCCGGGACCGCCGCGGACCGAGACGCGGGTGTCCAGGTGCACGCGGTCCGGCCCGTCCGCGCCGGGCAGCAGGACGAGGTCGACCGCGCCGCTCCCACCGGGCTTGCCGGTGTCGAACGGTAGCCGGAACGGCGGCAGCTGACGGCGCAGCGAGGACGGCGTTGGCTCGATGCGCTGGGCATGCGCGGTGTGCGGAGGCCGGGTCACGACCAGCAGTGCCGTGGCGATCAGCAGGAGCGCGGCGAGACCGGCGCCTCCGGCGGCCAGGTTCCGGTAGCGCGTGAGCTCCGGGCTCCGTCGTCTGTCCGCTTTGGACTGGGGTGGCTCGGCTGGGCGTCGGTGCAGCTGGAGGCGCAACACCGCGATCGTGCCCGCGAGCAATCCGATCAATGCCAGCAGGCCGATCAGCAGCCAGGTATGCGAAGTGGGTACCGTGCTGTCGGTGCTGTGCCAGAGGTGGTAGAGCGCGACGAGCGCGAGCGAACCGGCGCACGCTCCGGTCGCGCGGGACCAGCGCGGCACGTAGGTGTGGGGTGCCGAGCGGTCCTTGCCACCTAGCAGCAACCAGAGCATTCCCAGCCCGGTCACCGGTACCGCCGCCGACATTAGCAACACGACGTCGACGGCCAGGGACAACGGCGTCAGCTCGGAATGCGGGCGCGCGAGACTCCAGGTCGCCGCGAGAGCCGCGCCGCAGCCGAGCACCGCACCGCCCCGCAGCGCCCGCTCGCGCTGCCGCTCGGCGGGCGGTGCGGCCATGAGCTCGACGAGGCCGAGCGTGATCGGCAGGAGCAGCAGCAGCCTGCTCAGCAATCCCGCACCGGTGTCGGACCGCAGCGTCCCCCACAGCAGCTGCGGATCGAACGCGTCGCCCAGCGGCACCCACGCCGCGTAGGGCCCGAAGGAGACGAGCACTGCCAGTGTCGAGACCACGACCCCGATCCACGCGCCGGTGACCACGCGTCGCACGGTCGGCAACACCGCGCCTGCGGGCCAGAGCGCGGCCACGAAGAACGCCGCGCCGATCAGCACGGCCATCGCCGCGACCGCCGCGAAGCGGGCGGTGGTGTGGAAGGCGGCGATGAACGGGTCGCGGCGGGTTTCGATCTCCGGAGCGCCGGCGGAGGAGGTCGGCTGGAACACGTCGAAGGTGAACGCCCCGCTGAGCGGTTCCAGGTGTTGTGACGGCAGGGTCCACGCCACGGTGTAGGTGCCGCCGAAACGGGTCTTGGGCATTGGGACGGAGATCGTGTCCGGTCGGTCCGGTGGGTTCACCGGCCGTCGGAAGACGACCTGCTCCCCGGGCGGGTTGATGATCCGCACGGTGGCCAGGCCGGCGGGGACCGGGCGGTCGAAGGTCAGCTCCACATCGTCCGGTGACTTGACGGTCTCGGAGTTGCCCGGCGAGGTGGTGCGCAACACGGGGTCACCGGATTGCGCGGGGGTGGAGATCAGCAGCGTGGCCCAGCAGCCCAATACCACCAGCAGGAGGCCGAGGACCTTGCGGCCCTGCGCCGGGCTTGGCCGGTCGGTCCGCTGCGGGCGTTCGTCGACGATCGTCACGGGGATGGTCACCTCCAGACCTCAGGGAGTCCACTGAGGACGTGATGCGCGGATGTGCAGCGAGAAGTTGCGGGGGAGTTCGGCGGGGCGACCGCGGCCGGGGACCGGGAAGGCCCGGCCCCCGGTCGCGGCTCACCTCAGCAGGCGCCCGGAGTGATCGGGTTCAGCTGCTCGCAGGTCAGCATCTCCCGCCACTTGCCCTGGTTCTGCTGCGCCCAGCCGTTGTAGACCAGCGGAACCGGCAGCACGCCCTGGCCGCCCATACCGGACTGGCCGGTGATGGTGCCGTCCATCTTCGTCTCCGCGGTCGCATCCATGGTCTTCTGGCCGACGACCGCCGCATCCTCGATGTTGCCGTCCCCGTTGGGATCGACGTCGATGATCTGGATGACGTTCGAGAACTTGTTGGACACGTAGCCGTAGTAGCCACCGCCCTGCTTGGCACCGAAGTTGATGCCGTGGCAGCCGGCGGTGCACGGCAGATCCTTCACGACCCTGTCGGTCTTCGGATCGACCACCGACACCGTCGTGGAGAGCACGTTCGCTCCCAGCAGGGCCTTGCCGTCCGGGCTCACCGGCAGCTGGATCATCAGACCACCGAACGGCTTGCCTTGCTTCGGACCGGTCAGCGGGTTGTAGTTCTCCCACAGGTCGATCTGCTTGCTGTGCACCTTCTCGCCGTCCTTGTTGCAGGCGTTGTCCTTCAGCGAGATGCAGGTGATGCTCTGACCGAGGAAGTCCGCCGTGTACGCCTTGGCGTTGTCCGGGGTCATGCTCGTCGCGATCGGAAGCTGGCCGGTCTGCTCGGTGCGCACGTTCCCGGAGGCCATGTCGACCACGGAGGCATTGTTGGTCAACGTGTTCGGGGTGATGACCGTCTTCCCGTCGGCACTGGTCCAGTGCGCGTGCGGGTGCCGGATCTCGCCCGAGGGGCTGACCGTGATCCTCCGGGTGACGTGCGTGCCACCCGGGGCCAGCTCCACGATCTCGTTGCCGGCGTTGAGCCCGACGATGAGCTCGTCGGTGCCGGGCTTGGTCATCACGTGCGCCGGGTTGTGCCCGACCTGGGTCTGCCGGATGAACCGCCCGGTTTCCCGGTCGAAGACGTCCACCTTGTCGTCGAACCACTCACTCTGGTAGAGGTACTTGTAGTTCTTGTCCGTCCACATGTTGTGCGGGTTGTTCATGTCGATGCCCGGAGCACCGATCTTCCGCTCAACCGACCAGTTCTCGGCGTTGATCTTGGTGGCGGACCCGACCTTGTTCTTGCCGGCCCACTCCTCCATCTCGGTGTCGATCCAGACCTCGCCGACGCCTGGCTTCGGCGGTGCCTTGTCGCCCGGCTTCAGCGTCTTCGGGTACATGAACTTCTTGTCGAAGTAGGCATCCAGGTTCGGGATCAGCACCGGCTTGCCCGCCGCGTCGTACTGCAGGATCGGTACCGGAGGCTGGATCGGGTTCCAGGTGGTCTCCTCGCCCGGCTTGAACCGCTGCCAGTTGTTCGGGTTGGTGATGTTGAAGAAGGTGTTCACCAACCGCTGCACGATGTCGGCATTGGACGGAACGGTCAGCCCGTGGGAGTTGACCTGGAGGTTCTTGCCGAAGTCCAGCCCGATGGTGAGCGGGTCGTCGACGACGACAGCGCCCAGCATGTACGGCGAGATCCGGTCGGCGAACGCGTACAGCCCGGGCTCGGTGAGCTGGATGGACTGCTCGCCGAAGAACCCGCCCTTGTTGTCGTCGAAGGGGTAGCCCTTCGCACCCTCGGGGGCGATGAGTGCGAACGGGTCGCGCAGCCCCTCGGACTTGGCCGGGTCGACCCGGAAGTTCACCGTCACCGGCGGGCCCTTGACCGCGAATTGCTGCAGGTCGGTGAGCAGCCCCTGGAGATCGAGCCCGACCGGCAGCTCGGCGAGGTTGATCGGCTGATCGGTCGGCATGGCAGCGACCTGTTGGGAGAACCGGCCGATCAGCTTCTCGGCCTCGGCGGCCTTGGCCTTGGCCTCCGGCCTCTGCGCGCCGATCGTCCGCACCGTCGCCAAGGTGCTGTCCAGGTTGAGCGAGTCGAGCAGGCTCACCCCGGTCTCGCCCAGCTTCGGCGCGGCCTGCGTGGCTCCCTTCACCAGCCCGGTCAGCGAGTCGGCGATACCCGCGTTGGTCAGGCTCGCGGCCTGAGCCGACGACAGCGCACCACCGCCCACGGCACCACCGCCGCCGGCCAGTGTCCCCAGGCGGGGCAGCTCGGCGACCGCGAGCGACTGGCTACCGAACAGGTTGAGCCCGGAGTCGAACCACTTGCCGTTGTCGTCCTTGATGTCGAAGGTGATCGGCAGCGGGCCAACACCGACCGGTGTCTGGGCCTGAGCAGGTATCACGGCGACCGTCGCCGTGCTGGCCGCCGCGACCGCCAGGGACAAGGACGCCTTGAGCGCCCTTCTCCCCTTCCGGGATCCCGGTGGAGATTCTGCGGACATGAGGTTCCTCTCTGTTCCGTGCGACCCTGGAGCCGTCGGTGAAAGCCGCGCGCCGCCGGAGAACTCCGCGCACCTTCGATCCGCGGACCTCTCCAAACCAAACGCGTGGATTTCCGGCCTCGCCGTTTTTCCGGCGGCACCGTTCGAACGAGTCGAACGACGCAAAGTAGAGCACGGGTTGATCCACTGCGAAAGGAAAGAACGGTTAATCGCGTGTAAAGGCGCCCTCGCTGCCGGGTTCGCCTTCGCGGTGAAATCGCACTGCGTACTTCGGGCAAATGCTTCCCCTCCGGTGGCATGCAGCGCGCTCGGCACTGGAATTCCGAGCGTGTTG
The DNA here is from genome assembly GCF_000062885.1 of Saccharopolyspora erythraea NRRL 2338. NCBI lineage: Bacteria > Bacillati > Actinomycetota > Actinomycetes > Pseudonocardiales > Pseudonocardiaceae > Saccharopolyspora > Saccharopolyspora erythraea. Next base: position 2,689,591 of record NC_009142.1, read on the forward strand.
CAAGGCTCACGCATCCGGTGGATTCCACTTCGTTTCCGGGCAGCGGGACCGAGCGTGATCTGGAGACGGCCCTTCGCCCGCGCGGACGTGCGCCGTGGTGACGACGGCCTTCCCGTAGCAGGACAGACTCCTCGCGGGCACGATCATGACCTGGCGCATCGACCCAGCGTGGTCCGCTGTTCGCCCTTCCGCGTTCCTGCATGGCCAAGTCGAACTCACCCGGCAGCATCCCGCGTCAGTGCTCGTGTCGCGTCCGTCTCTGCAACGTCAACGCCGTATCTCGACGGATTAAAACTTCCTCTTTCTGGGGCGGGTCCCGGAAGTGATGTCGGCGCGTGAGTGGGCGCCGACCGCGGATACCTGGGTGAAACAGGTGACCGTCGTCGCGTTCTCCGGCTGGCGGTGAGGCCCAGTTCAAGGCTGCATGAGACAGTGCGGGGCATGTGAACCATTTGGTTCGAGTTCCGCGACGACACGGTCGGAGCAGCCGTCCGGGGACCTTGCGAAAGCGTCGCCCGAAACCGCTCGCCAGCAGCCACAACGCCTTCTTCGGTAATTGTTGCAGAGTCATGAATTCCAGGTTCAGAAGGTACCCATCGGCACCGGATCACTGCTGGCCAGAGGCACGTCCGCTGTGCCACGATGCTGCCCGGCAACGCCGATGCCGCCTTTTCACCGAGAAATTCGCCAAGTGCGAGCCGGCGATGTCGGTTCCATCCGATCAATCGACGCGAACCCGGTTGCGCTGAGCGACCTGCGCGCCCGCGTGCTGAGGAGGTCCACGATGACCGCGACCGTCCTGTCCACGACAGAGGTGGAGCTCGAGGTGGTTCTCGAGCAGAAGGAAGTCATCGCCGACGGGGTGGTGCTGCTGACGTTGCGCCACCCCGGCGATGAACCGCTGCCCGAATGGGCACCCGGCGCGCACATCGATCTGTTGCTGCGCGAGAACCTGGTGCGCCAGTACTCGTTGTGCGGAGACCCGGCGAACCGCGCGGTCTTCCAGGTGGCCGTGCGGCGCGAGCAGGCCGGGCGCGGCGGTTCGGCGCACGTGCACGACGAACTCGCCGCAGGCGATCTGGTCCGCGTGCGCGGGCCGCGGAACAACTTCCGACTGGTCGAGGCCCCGCGGTACCTGTTCGTCGCAGGGGGGATTGGTATCACCCCTTTGCTACCGATGATCTCCGCCGCCGAGCAGCGCGGCGCGGACTGGCGGCTGGTCTACGGCGGTCGTACCCAGGCGTCGATGCCGTTCGCCGACGAGCTCGTCGCGCGCTTCGGCGACCGGGTCAGCCTGCGCCCGGCGGATTCCGGCAGCTCGCTCGAACTGCGGAAACTGCTCAAGCGGCCGGGGCGCGGAACCGCGATCTACTGCTGCGGCCCGGAATCCCTGCTTGCCGAGGCGGAGAAGCGCTGCCACCGCTGGCGGAGCGCACTGCACGTGGAGCGGTTCGCCGCGGCCGCACCGGCCGACGCGGGCCCGGCCACCGCGTTCGACGTCGAGCTCGCCCGCTCGGGCATCACCATCCGGGTGCCTGAGAACCGCTCGATCCTGGACGCGGTGGAGGACGCGGGCGCACCAGCGATGTCATCCTGCCGCGAAGGCATCTGCGGAACCTGCGAGACCAGAGTCCTCGACGGCACGCCGGACCACCGCGACTCGCTGCTGACCGCGTCGGACCGCGCGACGGGCGAAACGATGATGATCTGCGTGTCGCGGGCATGCGGGAGCCGGCTGGTGCTGGATCTGTAGCGCTCGCCGCCTGCCACAGCGGCCCGTCGCTCTCTTCGCGGCGCGCCGTTCCGGACCGGCACTGCTCCGGAACACGCCCGAGCTCCACGCCGGTTCCGCGTCCGAACAAGTTCCACACGGCGCCCGAGCAGAACTTTCCGGAATGTTCCGGATCCGTCCAAAGCGGGAAAGCTGAAGTGCGAACGGTTACACCGGAATCACCTTCCGTGACCCGTGATTAACCAAGTCATCAGGTCGTGCGAGGTACGGTTCTGCCGCTCGTAGACCGACTCCGCCACGCACAACGCGGATGTTCCAGCGAAACGAGAACGTGCGGCGCGGAAACCAGAGGAAAGGCTGCGTGGAAGGTCACGGATCCTACCGGGCGGTGACCGACCACCGCCCGCTCACGCCCCCGCGCCGGGATTCGCTCATCGCACGGCGCACATCCGATCTCGAGGAACCGATCACGATGGTCAAACGCGACGCACGCGCGCTTTCGCCCGAAGCGCTCGAAGAGTTGCGCAGACGTGCGGTCGCCGCGGTCGAATCGGGCAGTTCGCAGGCTCAGGTCGCCCACCTGCTCGGCGTCTCGCGGAAAACGGTCGGCGCGTGGGTGCGGGCCTACCGGCGCGGCGGCGAGAGTGCTCTGCGGCCCAGACCGCGCGGCCGCCGACCCGGCGACCAACTCGCCCTCACCCCCGCCCAGCAGGCCGCGATGATCAAGGCGATCGTCGCCGGTGCACCGGACCAGTACGGCCTCGCCCACCGGCTGTGGAACCGGCAGGCCCTGGTCGACCTCGTGCACCGCGAGCACCGCGTGTTGCTCACCCCGGGCACCTCCGGGCAGTACCTGGCGCGCTGGGGGCTGGTCGACGAGGCGTATCTGAAGACGATGAAGCAGGCCCAGGTGACCGCGGTCGTACCCCGGCGGTCCCGCCTGTTCGGCGAAGACCAGGAGTGGATTCCCGGCGCGGACGTCTTGTGGCTGGCCTGGACCCGGCCACACGCTCCGGGGCCGGAGAGCACCCGGCGGAACCTCATGACGGGATTCCGCGACTACTTCGGCGACGTGCACGTGCTGCAGGTGATCTCCACCCGAGGTGTTGTGTTCTTCCTGGCGCGGGTCGGGCAGTTCACACCGATGCAGGTCGAGCGATTCGTCGACGCTCTGCTGGGCCAGTTCGGCAGCCCGCTCAACCTGGTCGTCTGCCGCTGGCCGCCGCAATGCGGCGAGATCCTGCGCTCCCGGCCGGCCAGGCACGCCGGCAAGGTTGCGACGCGCTCGGTCGCCGACTGACCGCGCACAACGGCGCGGTACCCACCGTCCCCGGGACCCCGGGGCTTGCAATCCAGACGAAGGAGAGATCGTGAAGCTGACTTCCGCCCTGTTCGGCGGTCTGGCCTCGCTCGTGCTCGCGCTGGGCGCACCACCCGCACCGGTCGGCGCCGCGGAGAATCCGGGCACGCTCGTCGTCGGCGGTGCCCGTGGTTCGGAGCAATACCCGTGGATGGCCTCCCTGCAGCGGGAGGGCAGGCACACCTGCGGCGGCTCGCTGATCGCCCAGCGGTGGGTGCTCACCGCCGCGCACTGCGTCCAGGACGCCGCACCGCGCGATCTGGGGCTGCGCATCGGCAGTGCCGACCACACCAGCGGCGGCACCCTCGCAGGCGTGGCGACGATCGTCGTGCACCCCTCCTACGCCGCCGGCCAGCCGAATGGCGACCTCGCCTTGGTCGAGCTGGACAGACCTGTTCCGCAGGAACCGATCCCGATCGCCAAGGCATCGGGGACCGCTGGTACCGAGTCGCGGATCATCGGCTGGGGCCTGACCTGCCCGCTGCGCGGCTGCGGCGAACCTCCCGCCGAGCTGCAGGAGACCGCAACCCGCGTCGTCGACGACGGAGCGTGCTCGTTGAGCGGAATCGACGGCCCGACCGAGATCTGCACCGGCAGCAAGGAGCTGCTGTCCGGCAACGCCTGCTTCGGCGACTCCGGCGGCCCGCAGATGGAAGGCGGACCCGACGCGTGGCGGCTCACAGGCGTCACCAGCCGGCTCGGCGCGGCCGTCCCGGTCTGCGGCGCCGGCCCCTCGATCTACACCGATGCCACCGCCTATCGGGACTGGATCGAGCAGACCGCGCGCTGAACAAGTCTGCAATGCCACATCGCACGGGTCTTCCGCTCATCGGCGACCAGGGGCGGCCGGCGGGGCCGGACGATCTGTCCTGGCGGACGGCCGCGATGGCGCCGACGACGTCGCCGTCAGAGATGAACCAGATGCGGCTCCGGGCTCGCGGGCCTCGGAGTGGTTGGCGTCGCCGGGACTCGTCGGACGGCGTGGAGGCGGCAGGGGACTGGTGGGGGCAGCCCTGGAGGCGTACGGTGATCGGCGGTGTGCCGGGAAGTCTGGTCGGCGTGTTGTTGACCGGTCTTCTGGATGGAGCATTCGCTGATGAGATCAGCACGGCTGTTCGCTCGCCTTCGCCGCGCGGTGTTCGCTCGGCATTCGAATCCCTGGAGCGCGTGGTCCCGTTGGTTGACCGCGCCTGTGGTCCTGGTTCCGGTGTGGACGCGGAGCCGGCGGCACGCCGTGGTCGTCGGCGTGTGGTTCGCGCTCAACCCGGTCGTCTTCCCCGCGCCCGCTGACCAGCGAGCGTGGGCGACGAGGGCCATGCTGGGTGAGGAGCTGTGGATCGTCGCCCGTCCCAAGGACGCGGCGTTGGCCGTGAACGCCGCGGCCACCGGTGCGGGACTGGTCGCGCTGGTCGCTGCCAGGCGGCGCCGTCCGGTCCCCGCTGGTGCGGCGACCGTTGCCCAGATGCTGCTGTTGCTCGTGTACTGGGAGCTCATGGCGCGCTACTTCGAGGCGCACCGCGATGCCGGGGAGGGCTGGTGGAGCTGATCTACCGGACCCGGGCGGGACAGCAGGAGATCGCTCGCTGGTGCAGCGATCGGCTCGACCAGTGGCACATTCCGCACACCCGCCGGATGCTCGCGGTGCGGGGCGTTGCCACACACGTGGTCATGGCCGGAGAGAGCGGTCGCACGGTCGTGTTCCTTCCGGGCAAGAACTTCAGCGCCGCCACGTGTCTCCCGCTGGCGACCGCGTTGTGCGCGCGTGCCCGGGTCGTCGTCGCAGACCTTCCCGGTCAACCGGGATTGAGCAGCGCAGAGCGGATTCCGCGGGGTGCTCGACTGCAGTGGTACGGGGGCCAAGCACGTCCGCACCAGCACCGACTCGGGCAAGGCTCGGATCGGTGCTCGCGACGTGGACCGGTCCGTCCTCGTCGGGGACCCCGACGTGTCACTCCCGGTGCGCGCTCTCGTGCCGGCGGTTCGCGACACCCTCGGGATCGAGCCGCAGGTCATTTCTTCGGCAGGACATCTGGTGATCGGGGAACAACCCGCTCGGCGCGCGAGCGCACGTCTTGGCTGACGTGGAAACCGAAGCCTCAGCGGGCCTTTCACGCGACTTCGAATGCCTGATGGGACGAACATAGGAAGGAAGTGCGAGCATGGACGACCCGGTGGCGCAGACCGCGGTTGGTCCGGTGGCCATCGTGGCGATCGACCAGCACGAGGACATCCCGCTCGTGCGGTCCGACGTGGCCTACTGGATGCTCCCGGCGTCGGGGAGGATGATCGCCACGCTCACGAGCATTCCGCTGGTGCGGCGGTTGGTGGTCAACGCCGCGGAGAAGCGGATTCCGGGCCTGTGGGCGAGCATGCTGTGCCGCAAGCGCTACATCAACGACCAGATCCGCGGCGCGGTCCGTGCCGGGATCGAGGCGGTGGTGGTCCTGGGGGCGGGGCTGGATGATTGCGCCTACCGCTTGCCGTGGCTGTCGAACATCGTGGTCTACGAGGTCGACTTGCCGGAGAACATCAGCCGCAAGCGGGCGGTGTTGCAAAGGCTCTACGGCGAGGTGCCGGATCACGTCAGGCTGGTGCCGATCGACTTCGAGACCGGTGACCTGAACCAGGTGCTCACCGAACACGGCCATCGGAACGAGGACACGACCGCATTCGTGTGGGAGGCCGTCACGCAGTACCTGACCGAGACTGCGGTGCGCCGGACTCTCGGCACCCTCGCTGCGGCCGCGAGCGGCAGCCGACTGGTCTTCACCTATGTGCGCCGGGATTTCCTGGACGGGACGGAGCTTTATGGTGGGGAGGCGCTGTATCGGGAATACGTCGTCAAGCGCAGGCTGTGGGGCTTCGGGATGGATCCCGACGAGGTCGCCGAGTTCCTGTCCGAGTACGGCTGGCGGCTGACCGACGACGCCGGCCCGCGCGAGTTCGCCGAACGCTACCTGCACCCGACATGTCGCGAGCTGACCGCGAGCGAGGTGGAACGCTCGGCCTGTGCCGAGAAGATCTGACCGCAGGGCAACGGAGGAGGGCCCCGGATGAACGTGATCGCTCTGTCCGAGGTCGACGCGAACATGATCGACCTGGTGGGCGGCAAGGCTGCCGGACTCGGCGAGCTGATCAAGGCCGGCGAGCGGGTACCGGAGGGATTCTGCCTGACCACCGAGGCCCACAGGTCGGCGCTGATCCCGGAGGGCGAGCTCGTCGAGGCCTACAACGGCTTGGGAGCCGGACGTGTCGCCGTCCGGTCCAGTGCCACCGCCGAGGATCTGCCGTTCGCCAGCTTCGCCGGCCAGCAGGACACCGTTCTCGACGTGCAGGGCGCGGACCAGCTGATCCAGGCTGTGCGCCACTGCTGGGACTCGCTGTGGGGCGAGCGTGCGGTCGCCTACCGCGAGGCGAACGGGGTCGATCCCGACTCGGTGCACATGGCCGTCGTCGTGCAGCGGATGGTCGATCCGCAGGTGGCCGGGGTGCTGTTCACCGCCAATCCGATGACCGGCTGCCGCGCCGAGATGGTCGTCGACGCCGCTGCCGGACCGGGTACCGCGGTGGTTGACGGGACCGCGGCTGCCGACCACTACGTCCTGGCCGGCAGCGCCCCCGCACCACAGCGAGGATGCCTCGACCAGACCCAGCTGGAGGAGCTACGAGCCGCAGGGCTGCGGCTCCAGGAACGTTTCGGGTCGCCGCAGGACATCGAATGGGCGATCGACGCGGATGGCACGTTGTGGTTGCTGCAGTCCCGGCCGATCACCACGCTGTTCCCGCTGCCGCCTGACACGGGCCGGCCGTTGCCGCGCGTGTACGTCGAATTCGGGCATCTGCAGGGCATGCTGCGGCCGTTCACGCCGATGGGGATGTCTGCGATGAAGCTCGCGATGGCGATGTGGTTCCGCGCCTACGGCGCCAAGGTCGACCCGATCGACGGTCCTGGTGGGTTCGTCGACGTGGGTGGTCGCCTCTACGGTGACCTGACCGATCTGGTGCGCAGTACATGGACCCGCAAGCGCCTGCCGCGATCCATGCAGGTCTACGGGCCGCGGGTGTCGGCAGCGGTCGAGCGCGTGCTCGCGGATCCGCGTTTCCGCCCGCAGCCCGGTCCGCCGTTCCGCGTGGGGCCCGCGCTCAGGGCGGCGCTGCGGATCACCCCTTCCGCGGTGGCCGGGATCGCTCGGTCACTGGTGAGCCCGGCCGCGGCCCGGCGCCGTGCGTTCGACGAAGTCGAGGAGATCAAGCGGCAGGCGGCTGCACCGGCAGAGCTCAACACCGCGACCGAGCGGCTCCGTTTCGTCGAAGAGGTGCAGCGGCTGTTCATGGGGCCGGAAGTGGCGGGCATCCTGTGGCCGTTGGCGACCGGCATGCTGGTGAGCGCAGTGCCCTCCGGCCTGCTCCGAGGCATCGCCGGCGACGCCGAGTTGGACACCGTTCTCGGCGGCCTTCCGCACAACGTCACCACCGAGATGGACATGGCCCTGTGGCGGCTCGCGACAGCGGTCCCCGCCGAGCACCGCGAACTGCTGTTGAACACGCCGCCGACCGAGCTGGCCGCCCTGTACCGCCAGGGCACGCTGCCCGATGTCGGGATGGCGGAGTTCCTCGGCAGCTACGGGCATCGCGCCGCGGCGGAAGTCGACATCGGTGTGCCGCGCTGGTCCGAGGACCCGGCACCGGTCTTCGCCACGATCGCCAACTACCTGCGGACCACCGATCCCGAGCAGTACCCCGACCGGCGGTTCGAACAAGCTGCGGTCAGGGCAGAGGCCAAGATCGACGAGCTGGTGCGACGGGCGCGCCGGACCAGACCGATTCGTGGGCGGCTCGTTGGTTTCTTCCTCCGCCGCTCGCGCGAGCTCACGGGCCTGAGGGAGCTGGGGAAGTTCGCCTGGTTGTACACGCTCGATGCGATGCGCGGCCAACTGCTGCTGATCGGTGCGGAACTCGTCGCGCGCGGGCTGCTCGACCACCCCGACGACATCATGCTTCTCGAGATCCGCGAAGCCCGTGCCGCGGTGCAGGGCGATGACTTGCGGGAGGTCGTCTCCCACCGCAGAGCCGTTCATGAAAGGGAGTCGCGGCGGCCCAGGGTTCCGGTCGCCGTGCTCTCCGACGGGACCGAACCGGAAGCACTGACCGCGACCGAGCCGGCTGAGGACGGTGCACTGACGGGGCTGGGGGCGGCGCCGGGGCAGGTCACCGGTCGAGCGCGAGTGATCCTGGATCCGGCCGGCGCACACATCGAACCGGGCGAGATCCTGGTGGCTCCGACCACTGACCCCGGATGGACCCCGTTGTTCATGACGGCTGCGGGCCTGGTCACCGAGACCGGCGCGCCGATGGCGCACGGCCCGACCGTCGCCCGCGAGTACGGCATCCCGGCTGTCATCTGCGTCCGCAACGCCGTCAAGGAGATCGAAACAGGCCAGCTGATCACCATCGACGGTGCCGCAGGGACCGTGATCAGGAAGCCGCAGGCATGAGCCGCGGCGCGGGGGAGGTGTGTGCCGCGGTGGTCAGCCCGGTCATCGACCGGCAGGTCGACCAGACCCGGCCCGGGCCGCGCTCAGCGCCGGCAGGTAGGTCTCATGGTTTTCGTGGAAGGCATCGAGGTAACGACACCGACGACCCGGCCGGAACAGCTTAAGCAGCGACGAACGCAGAAGCCACCCGAAGCCTCCTGGTAAAGAGCCGTCGATGTTGCTGAGCGCGAACAACCAGACCTTCGTGTAGTTCTCGTTGCGTGTCCGGCCGCGCCTGCGGCCCTGCTCTCCCCGGTGCGGTAGTTCGAAAACACCGGGGTCGTACTCGAGTGCATCCCCTTGCTGTGGACCGAACGGACGTATGCCTTCGCAGACGGCTCTGGGCCCGCCGGGCTTGTTCGCATCGGTCCCGCGACGCACACTGGTGGGGGCATCGCTGTCGTGCGACTTGTGGTCGATGCTCTGGGAGTAGCCGTCAGCATGGGCGATCGGATCACCTTGATGATCTCGCGGTGCTTCGGAGCAACGCGAAGATTCTCACCCCGACCGGCGCGCTCGAGACACTCGGATCCGGTGCCTTGAACTCCGGCTATCCCTACCCTGCGAAACATTCATCCCTGAATCGGAGACGATCACGGTGCGTCCGCTGCAGGAGTACGGCCTGCTCGGCAACACCCGTACGGCCGCCCTGGTCGCTTCGGACGGCACGATCGATTGGCTGTGCTTTCCGCGGTTCGACTCGGGTGCCTGCTTCGCCGCCCTCCTGGGCGAGCCCCGCCACGGCCGTTGGGCATTGGCTCCGCGGGGCTCATCCAGCACCGTTGGGCGCGCTTACAGACAGGACAGCCTCGTACTGGAAACCCGCATGGCATGCGCCGCCGGCGAGATGCGCATCGTGGACTGCATGCACATTCGCGACTTCCACGCCGACTTGGTACGACGCGTGGAGGGGGTGCGCGGGCGCGTGCCGATGCGCATGGTCTTCAACCCGCGCTTCGATTACGGCAGCGTCATCCCGTGGATCCGGGTAGAGAGGCATCGGCTCCACGCACTCGCAGGACCCGACCACCTCACGCTGGATACCGACCTGGAACTGGAGGTGCATGACAGCGCGGTCTCTTGCGAGTTCAGCGTTGCCGAGGGCAGTTGCGTCGATCTGCGGCTGGCGTGGACCCCCTCGGCGCAACAACCTCCCGAGCGGATCGACGTCGGAGATGCGATCGACGAAACGACGCGCTGGTGGCAGGACTGGGCCTCCCGGTGCCGTTACCGAGGGGAGTACCGGGAGGCGGTCTTGCGATCGCTCATCACGCTCAAGGCGCTCACGTATGCACCGAGCGGGGGCATCATCGCGGCGCCCACCACATCGCTGCCGGAGGAGCTCGGCGGAGTGCGCAACGGGGACTACCGCTTCTGCTGGATACGCGATGCCACGTTCACCCTCATGGCACTGCTCTCCGCTGGCTATGTCCAAGAAGCACGGCAGTGGCGCGAGTGGCTGTTGCGTGCGGTGGCCGGCAGTCCGAGGCAACTGCAGATCATGTACGGCCTGGATGGCGAGCGAAGGATGCCGGAATTCGAACTGGGCTGGTTGCCCGGGTACGCGGGGTCTCGTCCGGTGCAGGTGGGCAACGAGGCGGCAAGTCAGTTCCAGTTGGACGTTTTCGGCGAGCTCATGGACGCGTTGCACCTATCCCGCACGAACGGGATCCCGCCCGATCCGGACGCGTGGCGGGTGCAACGCACGCTGATGGACTTCCTCGAGTCGAACTGGACCGAACCCGACAACGGGATCTGGGAGATGCGGGGTCCACGACGGCACTTCACGCACTCCAAGGTGATGGCGTGGGCAGCCATCGACCGAGCGATCAAGGACTCGTTGACCTTCCGCTTTCCCGGGCCGATCGACCGGTGGAAGCGGATGCGCGCCGACATCTTCGACGAGGTGTGCGAGAAGGGATACGACGTCGCCCGCAGCACGTTCACCCAGTACTTCGGTTCCCGATCGCTCGACGCGGCGGTGCTCACGCTTCCCGACGTCGGATTCCTGGCCGCAGAGGACGATCGAATGCGTGGCACCGTGGCCGCCGTCGAACGCGAAACCACCTTTGCGAGCACGGCCTCGTGCGGCGCTACTCCACGGGCCGCGAATCGCGCCGCATCGACGGTCTGCCGCCAGGCGAGGGCTCCTTCATCGCATGTACGTTCTGGCTGGCCGACAACTACGCCCAGCGTGGCGACACCGCTCGCGGCCGTGCCGTGTTCGAGAAGGTGCTCGCTTTGCGCAACGACCTCGGATTGCTCGCCGAACAGTACTCCTACGAGGACGGCTCGTCCCTCGGCAACTTCCCGCAGGCGCTGTCGCACATCGCCCTCATCAACACGGCGCTCAACCTCATGGCACGACCGGGCTCAGAAGGCGAACGCTCCACGTCGAGGTATCCAACGAGCCTTCCATAGGTGAGAGTGGGCCACCGGGGCTCCTTGGACGGGCCGATGGTGTACCCCGGGGTGGCCAGGGTATTCCGGAACCACCGCCGGCAGTGGGGTTGCCGATGGTGGTGCGTTTCTGCTGCTGCTCGACAGCACAGGATCGAGGACTCATGTGCGCCTCCGATGAACGTTCTCCCCAGGGTGGACGCGCCGGCCTGCTCATGTTGCTCGTGTTCGCCGCCGCAGCGGTCACGTTCCTCGCCATGTCCGTGCTGGCACTGGTTGTTGCCGCACTCAGTGGCTACGCGGTGCCGGGCGGGGCCGTGCCAGCCGCACCGTTGCTCGTGGCACTCTCGGTTCCCGGCGTGCTGGCCGCTCTGGTGGCACTTGCGGGTACCGCAGCGTTCGGAGCAGGCCCGCGTACAGGCCGGATCACGCGTGAACTCGCCGTATGCTGGCGCTGGCGAGCTGTCGGTCACGGTCTGCTCATCGGAGTGGCCGGACTCGTGCTGACGCTGCCCGCCGCAGTGCTGTGGGCTCAATGGGTGGGGCCGGCCCAGGCCGAATCCGCTCTCGGCGAGGTTTTCCATGGCAGGCAGTTCGGGATACCCGTGGCGGTGGCCGGCTTCCTGGTGGTGTGGCTGCTCGCGCCCATCTACGAGGAAGTGCTCTTCCGCGGTGTTCTGTGGCGTGCGTTCGAGCACTGGCGGTGGAACATGTGGGGAATCCTGGCCGTCACGACCGTGATCTTCTCCCTCTCGCACCTGGAGCCGCTGCGTGCTCCGCTGCTCGCTGTCGTTTCGATTCCGGTAGGGCTGGCTCGCCTGCTGACCGGCAATCTGCTCGGATCCATAGTCGCCCACCAGGTGAACAACTTGTTGCCGGCGTTGTTCGTGTTTCTGTTGTCCTCGGAGTGATGGCATGGCCGTGCGCTCCGTCCCGCGCCCCAACGAAATGCCTCCTACTGCGCCGGGATCCGGGTCTTTTCCGCTAGCGCGAAGCGCGTGCAGTCGGCACTTTCCAGCCGAGTTTTAACACGAGCCCCACAGCCGCACCAGTTCCCTCTGACGGAATCGTGATCTCACTTCACCGACGTGGTAACCACGACACACTGGGTCGACCGGTTTGGACGTGCCGCTCGCGGGTACCAGGAAAGGGTGACCAGGTACTTGTCAGCGTCTCTACTGCTTGTCTGGCTTCTTGCGATCTCGTCGGGCTGCACTGCCGAGCCCCACAACACCACGCCACCTGCCCCTCAACAAGAGCTTCAGAGTGCTGACCTGCCCGCCGTCGTCGAGCGGTCTGCGCCGAGCGTGGTCACCGTGAGTGCCGGACAGAGCATGGGGAGTGGAGTCGCGTACCGCGACAACATCGTTCTGACCAACGCGCACGTGGTGGGGGACAAAGCTCAGGTGGAGATCATCCTCGCCGACGCCACTCGCACCCCAGGCCAGGTTCTGGCCACCGACACCGTCACGGACCTCGCAGTGGTGCGCACAGAACGCACCGGTCTGCCGCAGATCCACTACCGCACTGAACTGCCTCGCCCGGGTGAAACCGTCATCGCCATCGGAAGCCCGCTCGGATTCGAGAACACCGTCACAGCCGGCGTCGTCTCGGGACTGCACCGCGAAATCCCCGGATCTGCCAAGCAGACCGAAGCCCTCGTCGATCTCATCCAGACCGACGCCTCGATCTCACCTGGGAACTCCGGCGGTGCACTGCTCAACACCCGTGGAGAAGTAGTCGGGATCAACAATGCCTACATGAAGCCGATCACCGGAGCGGTCTCCATCGGCTTCGCCATACCCACCTCCACCGCAGTGGACGTCGCAGACCAGCTCCTGGAACACGGCAAAGCGACCCATGCCTACATCGGTGCGTCACTCGGACGTGTCACTTCAGCACTGGACACCCGACTCGGACTGCCCGTCGACCACGGCGCGATCGTCCTCGCAGTGGATCCGGGCGGACCAGCCGCTACCGCCGGAATCCAGCCGGGTGATGTGATCGTGCAGTTCGCGGACAAGCCGGTGCGGACGGTCGAGGACCTGCTGGGCCACATGCGCGGCACGGAACCGGGCCAGAACGTGCGAACGACAGTGATCCGCCAGAACCAGGAGCAACAGCTCACCGTCACAATCGGCCAACAGTCCGACTGACCCAACAACTCGGCCACGGCTGCCTGTCGAGTATCGATGTACCCCGGATAGAAGAGCATCCGACAAGTGGTGGTGCGGGCTGGGCCACGGTTGTTCCCCCGCTCGGGGCGGACCTCTCCGGTGGTGAGGCAGGGCAGCGGCTATCTCTCGTGTTCGTAGGCCGTGATACCGCCGAGGCCCGCTCGTCTCAGCGGCGGGCGTTGGTTTGCCCGGGCTTGGCGAGCAATGACGGGTTCCACAGATTGCGCCCCAGCAGCGAGCTTGCATTCGCTGCTCGGCGGGCATGAGCGGGCGTAACCTGTATCAGGAGAGTGTCCTCTCCCGCGAACTGCTCGGATCCCGTGCGGGACGGTGATTCACATGATGCGCGAGTACGTGCGGACGCACACCAATCCTCCGGTGTTTCTGGTTTCGGGTGCGATCGCCGTGGCATTCGTGTTGTGGGGTGTGCTCGCGCCGGGCCATGTCTCGGCGGTGGCGGGTGCTGCCAACAGCTTCATCACGACGTACTTCGAGTGGCTGTACATCATCGCCGGAACGTTCTTCCTGGTCTTCGTCGTCGTTTTGATGGTCAGCCGGTACGGAGCGGTCAAGTTGGGGCCGCCGGACTCGACTCCGGAGTACAGCAATCTCGCGTGGTTCGCGATGTTGTTCACCGCGGGGATGGGCATCGGTCTCGTCTTCTACGCAGTGAGCGAACCCGTCACCCACTTCCTGACCCCGCCGACAGGGCCGTCCAGGACCGCCGGCGCCGCCGAGAACGCGATGAGCTACACGTTCTTCCACTGGGGGCTGCATCCCTGGGCGATCTACATCGTTCTGGGGCTGGCGCTCGGGTATTTCGCGTTCCGCCGCGGTTTGCCCTTGCGCCCGGCGGCTGCCCTGTACCCGTTGCTCGGGGAGCGGATCGACGGCTGGATGGGGAACCTGGTCGACATCCTCGCCGTGTTCGGCACCCTGTTCGGACTGGCCACCTCGCTGGGAATCGGCGGTCAGCAGGTGGGGGCCGGGGTGAGTGCGCTGACCGGTGTCACCAACACGACCACGCTGCAGGTGATCCTCGTGCTGGGCATCACGACGATCGCCGTCGTATCGGTGATGCTGGGCATCGACAGAGGCATCCGGCGGCTTTCGCTAGCCAACCTGTGGCTGGCCTTCGGGTTGATGCTGTTCGTGTTCTTCTCCGGTCCGTCCCTTGACCTGCTCAACACCGTGGCCGCCAACCTCGGACACTACCTGCAGGGCCTCGCAGGCCTGAGCCTGCAGACGTTCCCCGGCGACAGCGCGGCGCAGGAGTGGCAGGCGTCCTGGACCCTGTTCTACTGGGGCTGGTGGATCTCCTGGTCTCCGTTCGTCGGCATGTTCATCGCCCGCATCTCCTACGGTCGCACCATCCGCGCCTTCATCGTCGGAACTCTGCTCGCGCCGGTCGGTGCGTCGATGGTGTGGCTCACCGTCTTCGGCAATTCCGCTTTGAAGCTGCTTCTGGCCGACCCGAACAACCCGCTTGCGGAAGCGAGCTCGGAGTCGGCGCTGTTCGTGCTTCTCAAGCAACTACCGGTGGCCGAGGTCCTCGCGCTCGCGGCGTCGGTCGTGGCCATCCTCGTAGTGGTGTTGTTCTTCGCGACCTCCTCGGATTCGGGATCGTTGGTGGTAGACATCCTCACCAACGGCGGCGACCCCCACCCGAGGTGGCAGCAGAGGCTGTTCTGGGCAGTGCTGGAAGGTGTGATCGCGGCGGTGCTGCTGCTCGCCGGCGGCGCACGCGGCAGTGACGCCCTGAGCGCGCTGCAAACGGCATCGATCGTTGCCGGGTTGCCGTTCTGCATCGTTCTCATGTTCCTGTGCTTGGGCTTGGTTCGCGGCTTGCGAACCGAACGGCTGACGTCTGTCGTTCCGCAGCCACCACAGCCGCTTGAAGACCTGCGTCGCAGTGCGCAGCGCCGCGCTCGGCAGCCGCGGGGCCCGCATCCGGCCGGTGGGCAGCCGCCCTCCTCGCCGAGTGCGTCCTGAACGAATTCGCCTTCCGGGGCGCGTATTCACGGACTCGCGGGCGTACGGGTTCGCGCCTGTGTTCACCGCAGGTGCTCCGGGCTCGACCGGGAGTGAAACCGACTCGCAGGCCCGTTGTTCTCGTGCGCAGCCAGCTTCACCTGCTTCCGGGAGTTTTGCCGAACAGCCAGTAGAGCCAGCAGAACGCGCCGATCCCGAGTGCGGAGCCGATGAAGACCAGGACCGGCACCGCCAGGACGCCCCCGATCATCACGAACAACGCCCCGACGAGGCCGGCGGAGGTGAGTGAGCGAGCTTCCCGGTCCTTCGCGGGCACGGCCGGTGCCGCGCGAACGAAGGCTGCGAGTCCCGGGTCGTTGGCCTCGAACCAGAGCTCGATTTCCCGCAGCCGTCGCCGCTCGTACCGCTTCAGCATGACGACCTCGCACGCTGATGATGCAGATCGGGTGCGCCTTGGCACTCCCGGCTCAGTGCTGTGCGGTTCCCCGCGTCCGTGCGGCGCCTCGCAGTTGCAGGATGCGTGCGGTCGCGACGAGCGCGATCAGCAGCGCGCCACCGAGCGCCGCGAACAGCATCGCGATGCCCAGCGCCAGGGTGCTTTGGATCCAGAGGAAGTGGACGGTGACGCCTGCGGGATTCTGCATGATGAACACGAGCAGGAACGCCAGCACGATCGCGGCGACGACGACCGCGGCCCACAGACCACTGACACGTGTGCGTCCGACCTGTCGCGAGCGGACGCTCGGGTTCTCCGGTGTGGCGGGGCCGGATTCTCCCACGACCCTGTGCTGGCGGATGTCGTTGAGACGGTCATTGCGTTCCATGACGACCATTCCTTCTTGTGCTGTCGGTCTCCGAACTCTTTGCTTGTACCGTCACCGACCGGCAGTCGCCGTCGGTCGTGCTGTGGCGGCTCTTCGCGGGTACCGGCAATAGCTTGTAGCTGTGCAAGAAAGCATGGACGCCGACTGAAGTGCATCGCAACGAGCACCACCGGCTGTGTTGGACGCTTCTCGTTGCATCCTCACGGCAAAGTACGACCGGTGTCGAGGCCTGGGTCAACTCGGCATTCGGGCGAGGAGAGGGTGGATGAACCTCGCTGTGGAGGATGTGGCGGACTCCGCTGCTCAGCTTCCTTCGCGGCGCGGCATGGGCTGCGTCGGGAGCATGGGTTCTGCGTTACGTCGGGCAGGCGTGATATCCGGTTGGGAGTCGGGTGTCGTGATGTGTCGAGTGGCGTCGGCTTGGGCCGCATCGGCGACCGCCTCCGCGGCTTCCTCAGCCGCGTGAGCCGCGTCCTCGTCCGCGCGCGTCCCCAGTTCGTCGGACGAGGTTTCGCGGATGGCCCCCGACTTCGGCAGGGACTCGGTGAACGCACGGGATACTCCGTGCAGGGCCGATGTGACCTCGCTGGGAATGACCCAGAACGTGCTTCCCGGCCCCTGAGCGAGTTGCGGCAGCACGCTGAGGTACTGATAAGCGAGGAGCTTGGGGTCGGGGTCGTTGCGGTGGACCGCCTGGAACACCTGGTCGATTGCTCGGGACTGGCCTTCGGCTTTGAGGATCTCGGCGGACCTGCCTCCCTCGGCCCGCAGGACCGCGGCTTGCTTGTCACCTTCGGCGGTGAGGATCTGGGACTGGCGTTGACCTTCGGCCCCGAGGATCGCGGCGCGCTTGTCGCGCTCGGCGCGCATCTGCTTTTCCATCGCTTCCTTGATGGTGTGTGGCGGGTCGATGGCCTTGATCTCCACCCGGTTGACGCGCAGTCCCCATTTGCCGGTGGCGTCGTCGAGAACGCCTCGGAGCTGGCTGTTGATCGTGTCGCGGGAGGTGAGCGTGCGTTCGAGGTCCATCGAGCCGACGACATTGCGCAACGTGGTCACCGTCAGTTGCTCGACGGCCTGCAGGTAACTGGCGATCTCGTAGGCGGCGGCGCGTGGATCGGTCACCTGGAAGTACAGCACCGTGTCGATCTCGACGACGAGGTTGTCCTCGGTGATGACGGGCTGCGGCGGGAACGAGACGACCTGTTCACGCAGATCGATCTTGGGGTGGACGTGGTCGACGTAGGGGATGACGAAGTTCAGGCCCGGGCGCAGCGTGCGGTGGTAGCGGCCGAGCCGCTCCACGTTGCGAGCCCGTGCCTGCGGAACGATCCGCACCGCTCGGATCACGGTGAAGACGGCGAGCAATGCGATGAGCACACCTGCGATCAGCGCGGCCGAGATTTCCATGGTCACTCCCGTGGGTAGACGATGGCGGTGGATCCGCTGATCTGCAGGACGTCGACGGTCGTGCCTTCAGGGATGACCACGGTTTCGTCGAAGCTGTGGGCCGTCCATTCCTCACCGTCGAGACGGATCCGGCCGTCCCACGCGGTCACCTCTCGGACGGTGTAGGCGGACTTGCCGATGAGCGCGTCGACGCCGAAGCGCTGGGTTTGGGGGCCGACCATGTGCCGTGCCGCGACGGGCCGCACCAGCAGGACGCTCGCCGCGGAGGCCAGGGCGAAGACCACGAGCTGCACGGGCAGCGGCACACCGAGCGCCGCGAGCCCGGCTGTGATCAGGGCGGCACCGCCCAGCAGTCCGAGCGCCGCGGTCAGAGTGAAGATCTCCGCGACGCCGAGCGCGACGGCGAGCAACAGCCAGACGAGCCACGCGTCCATGTTCGAGCCTCCTCCCCGACGGGTTGCCAGGCAGACCTTGCAAGGAGGATGTGCTGCACCGCTGCGGTAAACAAGTGTGCTTTTCGGCCAATTGAGCGCTGCCCTCGTTTCCGGATACCTGCAATCAGCGAGCACGCCGTATCGGTGGTCCACCAAGGAAGCGTGCGAGTGGCGGCTCCGGTGCCGCGCCGCGACTACGCGAGTCAGCGCCTGGTCATTCCGAGGCCACCTCAGGGTGACGGCTGGGACACTCGCCGCGCCGAAGCGTGGCTCACCCGGCCCAGTCGAGGAGTCGTGCCCCGAGGACGGCGGCTTGCAGGGTGAACCGCTGGGTGGGTTCAGTCGCCGAGTACCCGCTGAGGGTCCGCACCCGGTCGAGGCGGTAGGACACCGCTCGCACGCTCAGGTTCAGCTGATCGGCGGCAGCCTGGATCGTGCCCCGGTCGAAGTAGGCCGCGAGTGTCTCGATCAGCGGTGCGGCACCACCCCGTGCGCTCTGCAAGGGCGCCAGTACCGTCGCGATGAGGTCCTCGATCGCGGCGCGGTCCCGCAGCAGCACCTGGAAGACGAGGAAGTCGGTTGATCGGACGACGCGGTCGCGGAAATCGAGTCGGGTGGCGAAGTCGACGCTGGCGCGGGCCTCCTCGTAGGAGCGGAGCGCTCCTCCCGGGCCGGGGTGGGCGCGTCCGATGCCGACGCGCCATTCACGGTCGGCCGGTAGGGCCTTGGCGGCCTGGCGGGCGAGCTCGGTGGCAGCCTGCGGCAGAGTGCTGGGAGCGATGCAGACGAACACGCCGTCCTTGGTCGTGAACAACAGCTGCCCGGTGCCGAATCGCTGGAGCAGGACGGTCTCCACGTCATGCAGGACGTGGGTCGTCTCGTCGATCGGTTCGTCGCTTTTGACGATCGAGACGATGTGCGCCTCGGCGAGACGGAGCCCGAACCGCTGGGCGCGTTCGGCAAGACTGCCGGGGTCGCCGCGGCCGTAGAAGAGGTCGTCGATGAACTCGCGCCGGGCGGCCTCCTCCTGCCGTAACGCCAGGTGGTGTGCGTCTTCGTACCCCTCTGTCACCGCGACGATGGCGTCGTTGACCGCTCGAAGGCCGGCGTCGACGCCCCGTGGCGGCTTGGGCTTGGTCGCCGGCGCGGGTCCGGCTCGCTGCCACGTGGTGCGGGTGGCGGAGAGGTACAGCTCGAGCAGTGCGCGGAGTGCGACGCCGCCTTCGGCCGCTAGACGCCCCGCTTCGCGGCAGGCTGCGAGTTCGTGGGCGCTCAGCTTCCGGCCGGTGGACAGCACGCCGCTGAGCATCTTCGGGTAGCCCGCGAGGAATGGATCATCGGGGGCGTTCTTGCGTGCCCCGCTTGCGGAGGCTCCGGGGCGCGGCGAGTGCGGCCCGCGCACTGCGCTGCTCATGAGCGCTCCCCTTCGGGTCTTGCGGGCGATGCGCAACGAAGTGGTGCCTGTCCAGGCTCGATTGTGTCACGGCGCGGGTGGTGCCAGCATCTATTCGCAGGCTGCGCGCAAGTGGCCGGACGGAGTAATCGTGCCCAAGTTGCCTTCAGCTTCCGATGCGACGGGAGACCCGGTCGCGAATGCGTTCCAGGCCGTCGGACGAGCGATGATCGCTGTCACCACGCGCAGCCTCGCCGGCTTGGACAGCGACGTCACCCTCCCGCAGTACCGTGCGCTGGTGTCCCTGGTCTCGCTTGGTCCGCAGCGCACGAGCGACCTCGCTCAGGAATTGGGTGTCGCCATCTCCACCGCGACGCGGCTGGCCGACAGGCTGGTCTCGAAGGGCCTGGTGACCCGCAGCAGGCACAAAGGCGATCTTCGGGTGACCTGGTTGGCACTCACCAGTGCGGGTAAGGCGTTGTTGGGAGAGGCGATGCGGCTGCGGCGCGCGGAGATCAGCAAGCTGGCGAGTGCGGCTTCGGCCGCCACCGGGCACGAGGAGGAGTTGGCTGCGGCGCTCAACGCCTTCGCGGAGGCGGCCCGCGAGCCCGTCGATGCCGAATGGTGGAGCAGGTGGAGGCAGTGCGACGACGCGGTCGACGGAGTAGTCGTCGCTGACGGCAACACGGGATCGAAACCACGTTCGAGTTGACCCCGGCTGCTACCACATCTGAGGGTGCTCGTGCGGGGAGCCCTGGTCTCCCCGCGAGCCGTAGCGCCATGACAGCCCACCGATACCCAGAGTCACGCCGGTGAAGATCAGGACCGGCGCACTCAGCACCACGCCGAGTACGAACAGCGCAACACCGGTGACGATGGCTGCTGTGGTCAGGAAGGGCCATCGGTCCGGCGGCCACCTCGCCGGAGCGGTGCCGACGTAGGCGGCCAGTCCGGGGTCGTTGGCTTCGAACCAGTACTCGATCTCTCGCAGCCGGCGCCGCTCGTACCAGCTCAGCATGGCTGTTCTCCCGCCATGGTGCGTTTCGGCCGGGTTCAGGTCCCCTGGCCGCGGTTGCTGCGCACTGCTCCGCGCAGTTGCAGGATCCGCGCCGTGGCCACGAGTGCGATCAGAAGTGCTCCTGCGATCGCGGCGAAGAGCATCGCCACACCCAACGCCATGCTGCCCTGCGTGGTCAGGAATCGGACCGTGACGGTCGCGGGATTTTGCAGGATGAAGACGAGCAGGAGCCCCAGCACGCCGGCGGCGACGACGACCGCGAGCCACAGGGCTCCAACGCGGGTGCGCGTGCCAGCAGGTGCGTCGGGACCCACTCCCTCGACGGTAGGACCGGGTTCGCCCATGTTCCCGCTGGTTTTCTGGCGGTCGGGCTGCTCTTCGCGCTTCATGGCAACCATTCCTCGCTTCACACCGCTTGCGGTGTGCGGTTCTGCCGGAGATCACTCGTGGGCCGATCCTCGTCAGTCGGTGACCGGCCGTCGACGGTTTCGACCCACTCCGGGGACCGCTGACCTGGCCGGTACGGCGAATCCAGGTGCTTGGCGACGACTCCCGTGAACCGGTGGTCCCTTGCCATGGCCTGCACTTGCTCAGCCGCGCCGTCGCGGAAGTGCGGCGGCACGAGCACGCGCGGTGGCCAGTACAGCCCGAGTCCGGCCAGAACGGAGCGGCGCTTCCGGTACGTATGGGAGAGGAAGTCGTTGCCGTTCAAGGAAAGCAGGTCGAACACGACATAGGCCAGAGATCTGCCGGCGGAGCGCACGTGCCACGGCAGGTCCACGTCAGCGCCCACAGCGCGCGGGAACGTGCTGGGCGGTTGCTGGGTGACTGCGACGATCATCCCGTCGAGGACCATCTCCCGGTCACGGCTGAACGCCCGCAGCACGGTGAGCTCGGGATAGTGGGCCGTGATGGGCTGCTGGGCACCATCGACGAGTTGAACCGCGCCCTCGCTCACCCGAGCGAGGCATCGCAGCCCGCTCCAGCGGAACTCGTAAGCCCATTCCGATCCGTTCGGTGACGATCCGCTGATCGGTAGCATCGGTGCGATCAATGTCATTCACCTCCCGCCTGCACGAACCCGTTTCACCCGGTCGCGCAAAACGTAGGATTTCCGCAGTTGCTTGCATCCCTGCAAGGAAAGGATGTGCGCCGACTAGCCAGGGGAGCAAGGACAGTTCTCGGCCGTTTTGCGCTTGCTACGTTGCACGGTTCCGGCAATGCCCATGCAATGCAGAGCTACCGATGAGCGCCTTCCTATGTGAACGGAATCGCATCGAGCACCCTGAGTACGTCGCCGTGGCCGCAGCCTGCCGGGGTTCCCGGCTCCAGTTGGCCGTGGACCGCCACGCGGGCACCGGGATGCACCACGGCAGGGTCGCCGTCGAGGAGGATGTAGGCGCGGCCGCGTTCGGAGAGCAGCAGGCAGCCCGGTTCGGCGCCCTGTTCGACCGTCCCGACGACGGAGATCTTCCACTGATCGGTGGGTGGTTGCGTCGGGTCGGGCGTGGGTGTCGTGGGCGCCGGTGCCGTGCGGCACGGTGGTGCAGGTGGCGCGTCGCCGTCTCGTGTTGCCTGCACCTTCGCGTCTATCGTCGTTCGACCGGCGCGTTCGAAGGTGAGCGTCAGCGGGAAGGTGGTTCCCGGACGGACCAGCGTCGACAGGTCGCTGATCTCCAGGTGGTAGGGGGCGCCGCCTGTGCGCTGGCCCGGAGCGTTCGGGACCGATCCTTCGGGTAGCAGTGGGATCCGGTCGACTCGCTCGTAGGTTCCGTCGCACTCCCGGTCCCAGAGCATCTGCACCTGCTTGGCGTGCGGGCTTTCCACCTCGACGAGCGCATCGGGCGCTTGAGCCTGGTTGAACAGCATCAACTTCGCTGTGGCGGTTTCACCGGGCTGGTAAGGATCTTCGGTCGCAGCGAGGTGGACGTTGCGCAGCAAGACGTCGCCGACCCGGGCGTTGCTCCCGACAGTGTTGCTGTCGATCACCTCTTGCGGGTTTCCGCACCCGGCTGCTGTGAGAACCGCCAGCAGTGCCATCGCGAGTGGCCGTCGCGGAAGCCAGCGCAGGCAGGGGTGGCGAACCAAGGCATTCGCGTGATTGCTCGATCGCCGTGGATTTGCATCGAGCGAGTGCTGCGTGGGCAATGCTTCTCCCGATTACGGACCGCGGTCGTGACGCGTGGTGGTGCTTTCCGGAGCGCCGCTTTCGCAAAACTCATGCGCGCGGAACCGAAGATGTACGCGCGCTTCCACGCAGTACGGGCAGAAGTGCGGCCCGAACGACCACGCCCAGCCCCGCCAGCCCTCGCGGTGCAGCTCCCGCCACAGCTGAGGCCAACGGTCTGGCACACCGTTGGAACTGTGCAGCGAGTGCCCGCACCCGTCGCAGACGACCTTGAAGGACGTCCGTTCGCCCGAGCGCCGCCACTTGGTCATCCGAGTGTGTGGAACAACAGTCAACGCAACCCCTCCGGTTACCGGCCGGCTGGACCTGGATGGACTTCGACGGGTCTCGACCGGCTGTGCGGGTCCGCACGTCAACCACGTGCCGTGCCTGCCTAGGTAAAGAGTTGTTTGCAACCTTGCAATGAAATGGTCAAGCCCGGTGCGCTGCTCTGCAATTGCGGTTTTCGGCTGGCTTCGGTCTGGGTGCTTGCATCAGTTCGGCAAGGTTTCGGACTGCGCTCCGCGCGTGGAACGTGAACGAGTTTCGGTGTAGCCACTCGATGAGTTGGTTCCCGGTGGCCGAGCAGGCGTGGGACTTTGTCGGGTGCTTGAGTCGGTGCTGGTCACGGACGTGGCTGTGAGTGACGCCGAATCAGCGCTGGACGGTGCGATGACAAGTACGGTCGCCATGCTCCTCGGGGGCGCGCTCGGGGTGCTCCTGCGGATGATGATCCGACGCTCGTGGCAGAACGGTACGAGTCCGTTTCGCTGGGGAGCGTTCGCGATCACTGCTGGCGGCGCGCTGGCGCTCGGTGTGCTGGCCGGGCTCGCGCTGACCGTGGTGCATCCGGGCCAGGCGCGCAGTGCGTTGAGCATCGGGGCGAGCAGTGCGCTGTTCACCTACTGCGTGTTCAACGCGAGCACCTTGCACCTCCTCGCACGCGCAGGTGATCGATCATCCGTGGTCGCCGCACTCGTGCACGCGTTCGTCGGCTTCGCCGCAGCGGTTCCGGGGGTGCTCGCGGGTATGTCGCTCGTCGGCTAATGGTCTTTCTCCGCGTTTTCCTCCAGCTTGCGCCCGGCCTCCAGCGTCATCAGTGCGGGAACGAGCCAGGACCGCACGACGAAGACGTCCAGGACCACGCCTACGCCCAAGGCGAAGGCGAGTTCGCGGAACTGCGCCAGGGGCACCAGCGCGACGAGTCCGAAGCTGGCCGCCAGTGCCAAGCCCGCGGCGGTGATCGCTCGCCTGGACCGCGGGATCGCGACGACGAGTGCTTCTCGCATCGGGCGGTTGCGCGACTCCGCCCGCACGTAGCCGACGCTGAAGATGCTGTAGTCGGAGCCGAGGGAGATCAGCAGCGCGCCCGCGGCGAACGGCACGAAGAAGACGATGCCCTGCTCCTCGGTCGCGTGTTCGAAGAACAGCGTGGTCAGGCCGAGGACGGCGGCCAGCGACAGGAAGCTGGCCGCGAGCAGGTAGAGCGGGGCGACCACGGCCCGCAGGAACAGCACGAGGAGCAGCAGGTCGACCAGTGCGATGACCACGGCCACGCGGACCACGTCGGGGCGCGTGCTCTCGACCAGCGAGAGCCCCAGCGCGGTGTCGCCGGCGTAGGAGACCGACGCGCCGCCCAGGTCGGACGCGGCGAGCAACTCCGGCATCCGGCCTTCGAGGCGGCGCAGGTCCGCGACCGCCTCGGCGCCCAGCGGGTCGGCGTCGAGGACCGCCAGGTATCGGGCGGCGCCACCGTCGGGTGCCAGGAAGAGCCCGGCCTCCTGCCTGAGCTGCGGGGGGAGCGTGAAGTCCTGCGGTCCGAGCACTCTGGCCACGCCGGGTTGGCGGCCGATCTCGCTTTGCAGCGCGCTGAGCGGACCGGCGTCGGAGGCGATCCCCGGCCGGTTCAGGATGATCTCCGTCGGTGACAGCACGCCTGGTCCGAAGCCGTCGGCGGCGGCCTGCCACGCCACCCGGACCGGGTTGTCGCGGGGGAGGGAGGTCATCGGGGAGAACGACTCGCGCAGGTCTCGCAGCGGCAGGGCTGCCAGGACCAGCAGAGCGGTGATCGCCACCGCGACGAATGCGGCGACCCAGCGGCGGGTGAGCAACCGGACCATTCGCCCCGCGTCGTCGTCCTGCCCGTCGCCGCCCGGTCGAGGAGGCAGGGGCCAGAACACCGCACGGCCGAGAACCGCGAGCAGCGCGGGCACCAGCGTGACCGAGATCAGCAGCGCCATGAGCACGGTGACGGCCAGGCCCGGGCCGAAAGCGCGGAACATCGTCGTCTCCGCCGCGACCAAGGCGAGAACGCCGCCGGCCACGGTCGCACCTGCGACGAGCACGATCGGCAGGTACTCCACCGTCGTCGCGCGGGCGGCCGTGTGGCGGTCGTCCCCGTGGGCGAGCCCGCGCTGCATCCCGGCGAGGAAGAAGATCGAGTAGTCGGTGGCGACGCCGAGCGAGAGCGCGACCAGAACGGGCTCCAGTTGCGCGGGTGCGCTGAAACCGGTCAGCTCGGCGCCTGCTCCCACCACCCGTGCGGTCAGCAGGTAGGTCACCGCAGCGGTGAGCAGGGTGACCGCGGGTGCCAGCACCGACCTGAAGGTCACTCCGACGATGAGGGCGACCACGGCGACCGAACCGATCTCGACCCACCGCACGTTGTTGCGCACGATCGTGGTCTGCTCGGCCTGCAACGGCGCGGTACCGGTCACACCCACCAGGTGGTCTCCGGGGCGGTCGATGTCGGACGCGTACTGGTGCGCGGCCTCGGTCTGCTTGCCGAAGTCGGCGGCGGGGTCGGTGAACAGGTAAGTCACCGCGGTGGTCGCCGCACCGCCACCGGCTCCGAGCTCCGGCCGGTTGATCACCGGCAGCGCCAGTCGAACGCCGGACGTCGTCGTGCCCTGCAGCGACTCCTTGTTCACGGCCAGCGCGCGCAGCACCACGCGGGCCTGGGCGTAGGGGTTCAGACCGTCCGGGTCGTGCTGCACGACTGCCACGCGCGTCAACAGCGGCATCCGGAACCGCTGCACGGCCTCGATCTGCGCGCTGATCGCCTCCGACTCCGTACCGACCACCCCCGCCAGGCCACCGGAGCCGTGCCCGAGCGGCGGCAGGAAGCTCATCACGGCGTACACGAGCCCGGCCACGCCCGCGAGCACGAGCCAGCGCCCCCGCACCACAACGGCCGCGTAGCGGTTCGCCCAGGACCTTCCGCCCGCCACGGCGGCTCAGCTCCCGGGATGCTGCGAAGGCCCCGCGCCGGGGGCTGCCCAGTTTTCGGGCGGCCGGATACCGAGCCGGCGCAGCTCGGCCTCGGCGAGCTGCTGATGGCGGCCTTCGGCGAGGTCCCGCCAGGGGGAGCGCGTGATTTGCCGCAGCTCCTCGAACGGCAGCCGGGCGAGCGCGCACCATGCGAGCTGCTCCACCAGCATCGGGTCGGCAGGCCCGTCCAGCCGGCCTGCGAGCTTCGCGAGTGCCCGCATCCGCAGGATGCGGAAAGGCAGGTAGATCAGGGCCAACGGCACGAGGCCGACGAGCGCGACGGCCACGCCGACGACCACCGCCAGAACGCGGATGTTCGAGCGCACCCGTACCGCTTCCGCGTGGACACTGGTGGCGGTCGCCTGGATGCTGTCGGCCAGGCGTGCGATCTCGTCCCCGATCAACGGGAGAACGCGCACCATCGAAAGCCCTCGCCCGGCCTGGTCCAACGCCGAGGAAGCGTCGAACAGGCTGGCACTGAGCCGGGACAGCGCCCACAGCTGCACTGCCACGAGCACTCCGAGCGCGACGAACAACGCCGCGATCAACGCAGCGGCGATGTCGAACCTCCGGACCGCCCGGTGGTCGAGAAGCAACGCCGGTTCCACGGCACGCGACACAAGCCCCACCATGCCAACTCGCCGCCGTGGCCGCGACCTGTCAGGCTCGCACGAAATGGCTGGTAACCAGGAGTCCGAAGTGCCCGGCCGCCGCAGCATGGCGCGTCGTCGATGGACCGTGGCCTCGGTGGTCCTCGCTCTCACCGCAGGCTTCAGCGGCGGTTACGCACTCCACGCCATCAGCGTGCCGCCGCGAACCCACCCACCGGCGGCCAGCACGCCGCCGCCGGTGGTCAGCCCGTCGCCCGCGCCCACCGACGTGCCGTGCTCGGCGGCTGCCGATGCGGGTCGGGAGCTCATACCTCGGATGCACCGCGCGGCCGAGGCCATCGGCAATCTGGATCCGCGGGCCCTCCAGCAGGTACTCGACGAGATCGAGCAGATCCAGACCCGGCTGGAGGAGGCGGTGCGCGAGTGTCGGCGAGCATGCGCGGAAGCCGGACCTTGATTTGCCTCCGTAGCAGCCCGATCACCGAGGGGGCTGGCCCGGGTACCACCAGCCGGGTGGAGGAGTGGGCCGTCCAGACTCCGCGGTGGAGGCACCGGGAACCGGGAGGTGCAGTCCTCGTTCCTCGGCGGCGCGGCTGATGTCCGACGGCGCGACGATCCCGACGAGTTCGTCCTCTGCGAGGACGAGAACGCGCCCCTCGGCTTCCTCGCTCAGCCTGGGCAGCAGTGCTGTCAACGGCTCCTCGGGGGCGGCGGTGGCGATGCATTCGGTCGGCCGCGCGACACGGTGCAGTGCTGTCGTGCCCCATTCCGGCTGCGGTACCGCGCTGATGTCGCGGCCGGCGATCACCCCGCCGATGCGCCCGGTGGGATCGAGGACGGGACAGATGGTGCGGCTGCGTGATGGGGCTGTTCGGAGGAACTGCTCGATGGTCAGATTCCCGTCGACCGCGGCAACGGGGTGGGACATCACGTCGCGCACCCGGATGCCGGCGAGCGCCGCGCCGGCTCGCGCCTGCCGTTCCTCGGTCATGGCCGCGGCTGCGATGAACATGCCGAGCAGCACCCACCACAGTCCGGCGGTCGACTCGATGATCAACTGCACGATTCCGCCGAGAACCAGTAGATAGCTGAGACCGAGACCGGCCCGTGCCGACCACAGGGCGGCTCTGTACCGGTCGCCGCGCCACCGCCAGAGCACCGCACGCAACACACGGCCACCGTCGAGCGGTGCTGCGGGCAAGAGGTTGAACAGCGCCAGGAGCAGGTTCAGCAAAGTCATGTAGCCGAGCACCGCCATCACCAGCTCCGGCGCCCCGACCACATACGCGGACCACGCCAACGCCCCGAACGCGACCGCCAGCGCGGCGCTCGCGGTCGGGCCGACGATCGCGATGCGGAGGTCGGCTCCGGGGCTTCTGGCTTCGTCGCGCAGCCGTGCGACGCCGCCGAGCAGCCACAGCGTGATGCCTTCGACCGCCACCCCGTTCCTGCGCGCCACGACGGCGTGGGCGAGCTCGTGACCCAGCAGCGAGCACACCAGCAGTCCCGAGGCAGCTATTCCGGCGACGGTGTAGGCGATCTGGGAATGCCCGGGGTACACGGCCGGGAACCGGTAGCCGGCCAGAGCGAACACGATCACCACGACGATGCCCGCGACGCTCCAGTGCAGCCCGACGCGGATACCCGCGATGCGTCCCAACGGGATGTTTGCGTTCATGTCGGCACCTCGACCCTGCGGCGAGCCCCGGCCCTGGAGTCCAGTGTGCCTCAGGCGGGAGCGTGGTGGGCACCGTTCGACGTCAGGCCGCCGCCCAGTCCTGGTCTGCGGGCGTCGTGATTGCAGAACATCGGCAACGAAGTGTCGGTGGCTTGTGCACGTTTCGGCTCTGTCCGCCGGGCGCCCGGCTGCGAGACCATCACCGGAGCAACGGCCCGACGGTCGGAACAGGAGGTCTCTCGGGCGACTGCGTCCGTTCCCGCCCTTGCCGCGGCCCGCTTCACGTTGTCCAGTGACGATCCAGGAGACTGGCGTGGCAGACGACGAAACACGTGGTGCCGAACGATCGACGGCGCGACGCTTGTTTCCCCGGCTGTCGCAACTGGAAACCCGGACGATCGCGGAGATCCTGCGCACCGAGACGGCCGGAGGCGCAGTGCTGATCGTTGCGGCTGTGCTCGCCATGGTCTGGGCCAACTCGCCCTGGGCGCAGTCCTACGGAACCGTGACCGGCTTCGTCCCGTGGCCAGGTGGCGAACCGGTCGGTCTGGATCTCAACATCAGGCACTGGGCCTCCGATGGGCTGTTGGCGGTTTTCTTCTTCGTCGTGGGGCTGGAGCTCAAGCGCGAGTTCGTAGCCGGCGATCTCCGCAATCCGCAACGCGCCGCGGTCCCGATCGTGGCGGCGGTCAGCGGGATGGCGGTCCCGGCTGTCGTCTACACCGCCATCAACCTCCACGCAGGTGCAGACGCGTTGCGGGGGTGGGCGATACCGGTCGCCACCGACATCGCGTTCGCGCTGGCCGTTCTCGCGGTGATCGGTTCGCACCTTCCGAGTGCGCTACGCGCGTTTCTGCTCACGCTCGCGGTCGTCGACGATCTACTGGCGATCGCGGTGATAGCGGTGTTCTACACCGAGTCCGTGAACGTCGTGGCTCTGTTGTCGGCACTGCTGCCGATCGCCGCGTTCGCGTTGTTGGTGCAGCTCCGCAAGACGTGGTGGTGGGCCCTGCTGCCCCTGGCCCTGGCGACTTGGGGATTGGTCCATGCCTCGGGGGTGCACGCCACGATCGCCGGAGTGCTGCTCGCTTTCACCGTTCCGGTACTCCAACGTCGTGGACGCCCAGGCTTGGCGGAGCGGCTTGAGCACGTGTGGCGGCCCGTTTCGGCGGGCGTGGCTGTGCCGTTGTTCGCGTTGTTCGTCGCGGGAGTGTCACTGCGTGGGGGAGCGGTCGCAGCCGCCCTTGCGGATCCCGTTGCGATCGGCGTTGTCGCGGGCCTGGTGCTGGGCAAGCTGGTCGGCGTGTTCGGGGCGACGTTCGCGATGGCCAAGTTCACCCGGGCAACGCTCGACGAGGATCTTTCGTGGCTCGATGTCGCCGGCCTGGCACTGTTGACCGGCATCGGTTTCACCGTCGCACTGCTCGTCGGCGACCTGGCCTTCGGATCCGGTAGCGAGCGTGGTGAGCACGTCACCTTCGCCGTTCTCGCAGCGTCCTTCCTCGCGGCTTGCCTGGCGTCGGTGGTGCTGTGCGCGCGCAACGCGGCCCACAAGCGGGTCCGCGGGCCCCACTGAGCCTGCGATGACGGTGATCGAACGATTCCGCAAGCCCTCAGAGCGAAGGTGCGGCGGTATGTTCGGCGGGTCGGCCTGTCACGGGGGTCGTGATCGGAGGCACTCCGGCGAGAGTGCGTGACGGCCAGGACGGCCGGTGACCCACGGTTGAGGACGCGCATCCGGACTTCGCGCCACTGGTGCTACTTCGTCGCGTACGGGAACGGCGCATATGCGAGGCCGCGACAAAGCCTGTTGATCCGCCCGGCGGGCGATGTGAGTCCGAAGTGTGACGTGATGCTCCCCGCGTCGTCACAGGGCGGAAAAACATGTTCGTCGGCGCCGTCGGCGACCGGATCGGCTGGCGCCGCATCGTGACGATCTTCGGTACCTTCGGCTGCGCGGTGGCCACACTGATCCTCTACTACGTGCCGCTGGCTGTGGGGAACGATTTCGCCGTCGCGGTCGCCTGCGCGATGCTGTGGGGCTTCATGCTCGCCGGCTACACCCCGCTCCCACCGCTGCTGCTGGCGATGGGCAAGGAAGAGGAACGCGGCAGCGCGTTCGCCATCTACTGCCTGGCAGCGGGGCTCGCGACCTTCGTCGGGCCCGCACTCGTCGCGGTATTCCAGAGCGGGTTCGGCACGAAGGGCGTGGTGTGGAGCTTGACGGCTCTCCACCTCGCCTCGATCCCGATGGGCCTGTCATTGCGCAGCGACAAGGACCCTGAGTTCCGCAGGAAGGCCGACGCCTGATGCGACTACCGTCTCTGAACGCCCTCGCCCTGACCTGCCGATGCCGTTCGAGCAGGTCAGGGCCAGGTGGTCAGCCGCCTTGGCACGATATTGCCGCGAATGCGTTCAGCACCGAAGCCGTTCGGGCGGGGCAGCGGAGCGGCCCAGCAGCCGGACGTAGAGCAGAGTCGCAGACGGCGAAGGAACGAAGCGCCACAGGGTCGGCGTAGCCCAGTGCCGACCAGTCGGCGGCCTCGATGAGGTCCCTTCGCGGTGCGAACGGGCGGGGCTGAGGTCCGGAATGTGCCAGCCGAACCCGCGCGGGGGTTCATGCCCGAAGTTGCTGCTGCTCAGCGTGGGGTCACAGATCGATGGTGCCGTGTTGGGTGGGGTAGGCGTATGGGTCGACTCTGTCCTCGGACGCTCAATTACCCCACGGGGCTTCGGAGCGCGCTCCGCGCGTTCGCTCTGTGAAGGTCAGCGAGAGCTGGGTTCCATGGCCGGGTTCCATCGGCGTGGCGGTCTCGATCGTCCAGGTTGGGCCGCTGTACTTGATTACTTGGTCGTGTGATCGACCGGATTAGGGGGCCGCCGGAATACGACGGAAAGGGGCAATGTCTCAGGGAAGATCGCCAGGTCATCGGCCGCACGGGAACGAGAAGGCGGCGTCACCCGAGGCCGGGCAACGCCGCCACAAGAGATCAGGCGACCTCGACGATCATCTCCACTTCCACTGGTGCGCCGATCGGAAGCTCCGCGACGCCGACCGCCGAGCGAGCGTGCTGGCCGGCCTCACCGAAGATCTCGCCGATCAGCTCGGACGCTCCGTTGATCACCGGGGGCTGACCGTTGAAGCCCTCGGCGGAAGCCACGAAGCCGACGACCTTGACCACGCGGACCACCGAGTCCAGCCCCACCAGCGCGTCCACGGCGGCCAACGCATTGAGCACGCAGGTCCGCGCGTACTGCTTCGCATCCTCCGCGCTCACCTCGGCGCCGACCTTGCCGGTTGCCGGAAGCTGGCCGTCCACGACGGGCACCTGCCCGGAGACGTACACGTGCGAGCCGCTCCGCACGGCAGGCACGTACGCCGCGACCGGCGGCACCACGTGGGGGAGCCGGACGCCGATCTCCGCCAGCCGATCCGTCCACTTGCCCATGTCAGTCACCCTTCGGTTGCTTCAACTCTTTCACAGTGCGCTGTCGAGTCGGTCCAGGATTTGTTCGAGGTTCGCGGTAGCGGTGGCGAAGTTGAGTCGTGCGTAGGTCGAGCTGGTCAGTTCGGTGTGTTGAGTGAATTCGGCACCGGGGTTGAGGTATACGCGTGCGCGCCGGAGCAGCGCGGCCGCGGGGTCGGGTCCGAGGCCTGCGCGGGTGAAGTCGATCCAGGCGAGGTAGGTCGCCTCCGGGGGGAGGTAGCCGAGCTCAGGGTGGGCGCGGGCCCAGGCGGTGACGCGGTCACGGTTGCGGGTGAGCAGGTCGGTGGTGGCGTGGTGCCAGTCGTGGGATTCGCGCCAGGCGGCGACGGTGGCGATGCGACTGAGCACGCTGGGGGTGCCGAAGTAGTCCAGCGGGGCGCGGTCGAGAGCGTCGGCGGTGGGTGCGTAGCCGAGGTGAGCGACCGCGCACCGGGTGCCGGCGAGGTTGAACGCCTTCGTCGCCGACGTCGCGGTGATCGTCAGGTCCTCCACGGCCGGGTCGAGGCCGGCGAAGGGGATGTGCCGGTGTGGTAGGTAGGTGAGGTCGGCGTGGATCTCATCGGCCAGAACGGGGATGTGGTGGTCGGTCGCGATGTCTGCCAGCCCACGCAGCTCGGAGGCGCTGAACGTGTGCCCGGTCGGGTTGTGCGGGTTGACCAGCACGAACAGCCGAGGCCGTTCGGTGGCGAAGACGGCGTGGTGTCGGTCGAGGTCGAGTTCCCAGCCGCCGGGGGTGCGGTCGAGGGGTAGCGGCACGATCCGGCGTCGTGCGCGGTGGATCGCGGCGAGGAACGGTGGGTAGTTCGGCACGTGCAGGGCGACGGGGTCGCCGGGCTCGGTGGTGTGTTCGATGACGATCTGCAGGATCTGGATCAGGTCGCTGAACACGCGGGTGCGGCCCTCGCGGGGGTGCCATCCGTAGCGGGACCGCATGCGGTCGGTGAACGCGTCGACGACGGGGTCGCCGTCGGGCCAGTAGGGGTAGCCGAGGTCCTGACGTTCGATGGTCTCGAGCATTCGGGCGCGGACGGGTTCGGGGATGCCGATGTCCATGTCGGCGACCCAAGCAGGTAGGACGTCGGCGTCGACGGCAGTCCACTTGGCTCCGTGGCCGGCTCGTAGCCGAGTCGGGTCGAGGTCAGCACGGGGTAGGGCACTCATGCGGTCTCCAGCGGTCGGACGGGCGCGGCGGCGAGGACGTCGCGCAGGGTCTCCATCTGCCCGTGGTGCTGGGCGAGTTCTTCGAACACGTGCTGCAGCGCGCCGCCCTGGGTGAGGCGGGTGGGCGGGCCGAGGAAGTCCGCGGGGGGCTCTTGGAGCAGGAACTGCTCGGGGTGCGCGTCGACGACGTCGGTGTGCATCTGGGCGCGCACGGTCGCGCAACGCTCGACGAGCAGCTCGACCGGGCCGGTGGCGGTGAACTCGGCGTCGCGGTCGCGGTCGATCGGACGGCCGCGGACGAACCCGCCGACCCAGGTCTCGATCACGCACAGGCAGTGGTGCAGCAGCGCGTACGGCGAGTTCGCGCCGGGGTAGGCGGCCCGGTTCGCCCGCTCGTCGCCGAGCTCGACCACGATCGCGGCCATCCCGTCGAGCGCGCGATCGGTGAAGTACAGGTAGTCCTCGCGGCTGAGCATGCCACTCCAATCGTCACCAGTTCAGACGGTGACGCAGTTTGCACGACTCAGTGTTACCGGTCAAGATGGTGACGTGAGATTCGCGTTCGTGAGCGGCAGTGCGGCACTGGATCTGGCGGGCACGCTGAAGTGGCGTCGGACCGAACCGGAAGAGCTGCTGGCAGGGCCGGCCGACCTGGAGCGCTGGCTCGACGCCTCCACCGACCTGCCCGGCGACGTCAGCGTCACCCAGGACGCGTTCCGGCAGGCCATCGGCCTGCGCGAAGCGGTCTACCAGCTCGCCACCGACCGGCTCGCCGAGCGCGGGTTCGACCGCCGAGCTCTCGACCTCGTCAACGGCCTCGCCCGAGACGCGGGCCTGACTGTGCAGCTCAGCGACACCGGAACCCGTCGGACCGGCAACATCGACGCCGTCCTGGCCGAACTGGCCCGCGACGCCGTCACCGTCCTCGCCGACCGCGAGGCTCACCTGAAGGAATGCGGCCGCCCCGCCTGCACTCGCATCTATCTCGATCGTTCCCGCGGAGCCCGCCGTACCTGGTGTGGCATGGACGAGTGCGGCAACCGCGTCAAGGCCGCCGCCTACCGGGCGCGCAAGCGCCGCACCGACGCTGCGGCCGCCTCCTGAGTCGTCTCACGACCAACGCCGGCCCCTCTTGACGTCGTCCACGTGGCGGGGTCCTTACACGGCTGAAACCGTCACCGCCTTGACAAGTGACGCGTCTCGGTCTGACTATTCGGTGCGTCACCGCTCAGACTGGTGACGTTCATCGATCCGAAGGGCAGCCCGCCTTGGACTCCTCATCCCTGCAGACCCCACCCAGCGGCCGCATCAGCACCGGTGAAGTCGCCGCCCGGCTCGAACGACTGCCCTGGACCAGCTACCAGCGCAGCCTGTTCCTGATCATCGCCACCGCGTGGCTGTTCGACTCGATCGACCTCGGCGCCCTGACGCACCTGCTCGCCCCGATCAGCGCCGAGTTCGGGCTGACCAAGCTGCAGGCCGGCCTCGTGGGCAGCGCCACCTTCGCCGGCATGTTCATCGGCGCCGTCGGCGCCGGCGTCCTGGCCGACCGGTTCGGCCGACTCAAGGTATTCAAGTACAGCATCATCATCTGGGGCTCGGCCAGCGTGTTGCTCGCGCTGTCCTGGGACTTCGCCAGCCTCGCCTCGTTCCGACTGCTGCTGGGCATCGGCATGGGCGCGGAATTCCCCGTCGCCGCCGCCCTGCTGTCCGAGTTCATGCCGTCGTCCAGGCGCGGCCGCTACGTCGCGCTGATGGAGGGCACCTGGCCCACCGGATTCATCCTCGCCGGCATCGGATCGTTCGTGCTGCTGTCAACGACCCTGGGTTGGCGCGGCTTCTTCCTCGCCCAGGCCCTGCTCGCCGTCGTCGCGCTCATCGTGCGCCGCAACCTGCCCGAATCTCCCCGCTGGCAGGTCTCCCGTGGCCGCCACGCAGACGCTATCGCCACCCTCGAGCACGTCGAACGCAAGACCGAAGCCGCTTTCGGTCGTCCCCTGCTCGCCCCCGGACCGATCGACGACCGCGACACGACAGGGCAGCAGGCAGGGCTGCGGGCGCTGTTCACCGACGGCTACCGCAAGCGGACCCTGGCCAGCTGGACGATGTGGTTCTGCCTGCTCGGCGGCTACTACGGCCTCACCACCTGGATCGGCAAGCTCCTCAGCGACGCCGGCTACGACATGGTCGAGTCCGTCGGCTACATCGTCCTCATGGCCCTGTGGGGCATCCCCGGGTTCCTTGCCGCCGCCTGGCTCATCGAACGGATCGGGCGCAAGTTCTGCCTGGTCGGCTTCTCCCTGTCCTCGGCAGCAGCAGCGTTCGTCTACGGCAACGCCTCCGGCGTCACCGAGCTGATCATCTCCGGGTCGGTCCTGCAGTTCATCTTCTTCGGGATGTTCTCCTCGATCTTCGCCTACACCCCGGAGCTGTTCCCCACCCGTGCCCGCGCCATCGGAATGGGCAGCTCCACCGCCGCCGGGCGCCTCGGATCCATC
The DNA here is from genome assembly GCF_000062885.1 of Saccharopolyspora erythraea NRRL 2338. Lineage (NCBI taxonomy): Bacteria > Bacillati > Actinomycetota > Actinomycetes > Pseudonocardiales > Pseudonocardiaceae > Saccharopolyspora > Saccharopolyspora erythraea. The sequence goes on from NC_009142.1 coordinate 2,724,738, forward strand.
TTCGGACCCGTCGTCGTGCCTCTGGTCATCGCCGCCCAGGGCCCCAGCGTTGTGTTCGCCGCCAGCGCCGTGCTCTTCGTGACCGGATCGGTCGTGGCCATCCTGTTCCTCCCCGAAACCCGCCAAACCGTCCTGGAAGACATCTCCAGCTGAGTCGGTGCGGGCGTCGGCAACGGCGCCCCCACCTGACGCAAAACGACGGTTCGATCCGCATGTCGAGTGTTGATCGCGGTCCACGGATCAGGTGGTCAAGAACGCCGAACGCCCTGAGCTATGGGCCTGCCTGGACTACCTCCGCGAAGGCGACGCCCTCGTCGTCCTGGAGCTCTTCCGCCTCGGCCGCAGCCTCGCCGACCCGCACTCCATCGTCAGCGGACAACGCAGGCGCGGCATCGGGTTCACCTCGCTACACGAGAACCTCGACACCACTACACCCGGCGGCCGCCTGGCCTTCCACGTCCTCGCAGCCCTCGCTGCGGTCGACGGCACCCGCGAGGGCCTGGCTGCCGCCCGCGGCCGGCGTCCGGCTCGGCCGGCCACCGGCCATGACCCCCGAGCAGGTCCGCCCCGCCCGCGAGCTGCTCGCCGAGCCGGACAACACCGTGGCATCCATCGCGCCCCTGCTCAGCGTCAGCCGCTCCACGATCTACAAGTACGTCACAGAACTCAGCCCCAGCCGCACGATCGACCCCGAATCTGACCAGCGACCGGCGCTTCCGAGCTAAGCGTTGCTCTCTCGGCACGTGCTGCCGGTGGGGCTCATTGCCCTTTCCGCCGTATTCTGGGGCCCCCGATTAGGTCGAAAGTGGTTGCTCAGGGGCCGTGCCGTGCAGGGCAGGGCTCAGAAGCGCGCGGGCGATTCTGACCGGCGTCGGTCCACATCAGAAAACGCTGAAGTGCGGCCGGTGTGGCTCAATGGGTGACGTCCATGCGCTGTGTGCCGATGACCGACAGCAGCCGTAGCGCCTCTTCGGAGGGCGAGCCCGGGACCGCGGTGTAGATCACGACCTGCTGGTCGCGGTCGATGATGTCGAGGACGTCGCAGTTGACGGTGACCGGGCCGACCACCGGGTGCTGGAAGGTCTTGCACAGGGTGGGCTCGGCGGACACGTCGTGGGACTCCCACAGGCGAGTGAACTCTTCGCTTGCGTCGAGGAGTTCGGCTACCAGCTCGGCCACTTCTGGATCGTTGGGGTAGCGGGCGGCGGCGGCGCGCAGGCGCTGCGTCGAGTGGCGGGCGAACGCGTCCGCGTCCGAGACCCCGTACAGCCGCTGCCCCTGCGTGTGCGGGCCAAGAAAGACACGGCGCACAAGATTGCGGTCGCGTCGCGGCAGGGCGGAGAAGTCCTCCATCAGGGCTGCCGCCAGTTGGTTCCACGCGAGTACCTCGAAGGTCGCGGACGTTACGGTTGCCGCGGCCTGCGGCAGTCGGTGCAGCAGGTCGAGGATGCTCTGCCGTACCTCGCGCGAGGGCCCGGCCGACGGGAGCGGCGGTGCACCGGCGAGGTGGTGGAGATGGTTACGCTCGGCGTCCGACAGGCGCAGGGCCCGAGCCAGTCCGGCCAGCACCTCGTGCGACGGGTGCGGCGCCCGGGCTTGCTCCAACCGCGTGTAGTACTCGGTCGAGATGAACGCCAGCTGCGCCACCTCGTCGCGGCGCAATCCCGGGGTGCGGCGGCGCGGGCCGGCGGGCAGCCCAACCTCGGCAGGGTTGATCCCCTCGCGTCGGCTGCGCAGGAAGTTCGCCAGTTCCCTTCGATCCACCTCCCCAGTGTGTACAGACGTCGGCCGGCACAGCCAGGTACCGCCGGTGCCTGGCTCGGCTTCGCGGACGGGCGCAGGCTCGCTGCCATGGACAACACACCCATCACCGGCACATCCACCGCCCCTGCCGCCCTGGGCCTGCTGGCCGGCAAGGTCGCCTTCATCACCGGTGCCGGACGCGGCATCGGAGCGGCCGCGGCTCGGCTCTTCGCCCGCGAGGGTGCCCGAGTGCTTCTCGCGGCCCGGACGGAGGCCCAGCTGAAGACGGTGGCCGAGGAGATTCGGGCGGCGGGCGGCACCGCGAATTACGTGGTGTGCGACCTGGCCGACGCGACCAGCGTGCGCGCCGCCGTGGACCGCGCCGTGAACCTGTACGGCCGGCTCGACATCGCCTTCAACAACGGCGCGACGATCCAGCAGCCCGGCCCGATGGACCAGATGCCGGAGGCCGACTTCGACCACATCTACGACGTGAACCTCAAGGGCGTCTGGCTGGCCATGGTCGCCGAGATCGCCGCCATCCGAACCACCGCCGGGACGGGCGCTGTCGTCAACAACTCATCCGTCGGCAGCCTGATGGGCAACCCCGAGCTGCCCGCCTACGGCGCGATGAAGCGGGCGGTCAACAGCCTCACCGAGTCGGCCGCCGTCACCTACGGCCCGGAAGGCATCCGCGTCAACGCCATCGCCCCCGGCAACACGCGGACCGAGATGATACGCACCTGGGAACAGGGATCACCCGGTCTCCGAGAGCGACTCACGGCGCACACCCCGCTGCGCCGTGCGGCCGACCCGCAGGAGATCGCGCAGGCCGCCGCCTGGCTCCTCAGCGACCGCTCCTCCTACGTGACCGGCACGGTCCTGCGGGTCGACGGCGGGGCGCGGGCCTGAGCCGGGGATGCCTCTATCCCTGTTCACAGCCACTCGTTGATGGCCGCTACGAGGACGGTCGCCTCGTAGCGGACCGCGAGCTTGTCATACCTTGTGCCCACAGCTCGGTGCCGTTTGAGACGATTGATGCCGCACTCAACCCCGTGCCGAGCCTTGTGGTCCTCCGGGTCGAACTTCGGCGGACGGGCGCCGCGTGAGCTGAGTTTCTTGCGGTTACGGGCGTGGTCGGCCTTGTCCGGGATGGTGCAGCGGATGCCCCGACTGCGCAGGTAGGCGCGGTTCTTACGGGAGGCGTAGGCCTTGTCGGCACGCACCCGCCTGGGCCGGGTGCGTGGCCTGCCCGCCCCCAGTCGGGGCACCCTGATGCGACCCAGGACGAACTCGAACCGCGGGCAGTCGCCGCGCTGCCCGGCGGTGATCACGATGGACATGGGCTTCTGGCCCTGCTCGACGGCCAGGTGCAGCTTGGTGGTCAGGCCGCCGCGCGAGCGCCCAAGGTCGTGGTCGGCCGGCTCGGTGGCGACGCCGCCGGGCGGCTCTTCTGCACGTTCCCCCTTTTTCGTGTCCCGGCGGCATGCTGGTGGGCACGGACGATGGTGGAGTCAACATTGATGTCCCAGGTGATCAGGTCCTTGGCGTCGGCCTGGGCCTGCAGGGCAGTGAAGATCCGCTGCCAGGTGCCGTTGCGCTGCCATCGGCGGAACAGGTCATACACCCGGCCCCAGGGCCCGTATTCCTGCGGCATGTCCCGCCAAGGGATGCCGGTACGGACCCGGAAGCGTATGCCGTCAACCAGCTGCCTCTTGGTCCACATCGGCGGTCGGCCGGACTTCTTACGCCTCGGAAACAGGGGCTCGAGCACCGCCCACCGGGAGGAGCAGCGGAACTTGGACGGCTCACGGCGCAGACCCGTACCGCAGCGTCCGGCTGTCGATCGCGATCGCCTTGGTGGCGCGATCGAGGAAGCAGTGCCCCGTCGTGTCGTGTTCCCTCATGTGTCCTCACAGAGGACACGCTCGGCCGGGAAGAGGACACAGAAGCCGGGTGTCGGCCAGGTTGTCGTACGCATAGTGGAAGGCGTGAGCGATCCCGCCCCGACACCGGTGCCCTCCGCCCTCTCCGAACGAGCCCGCCCGGTACCTGGTCCGGCGTAGCGCTGGAGGAACTCGTGCTCTGTGCCGAGGGCCGGCTCGTGCGTGTTCGACGCCGGCTTGCAACGCCGCGAGCGAGCGCACCATCCCCTCGACTTTCGCGCTCTGATCGAACGGAAGTTCGACCTGAGATGTATCCGATTGACGATCGGTCAGCGGTCGGTGCGGGCTCCAGTCAACGCTACGGTCAAGGGCGGGCGTGGACACGTCCACGAGGTGGGTGCATGGATGGACTCAGACATGCAGGGTGGGCCGGTAGATGAGCTCCTGGATGTGGCCGTCGAGCGTCCGGTGCTCGATCAGCTCGAGGTCGAAGTCGGCCGCGCCCCGGAAGATCGGGTCCAGCCCGGTTCGGCCGGTGATCACCGGGAACAGCGTCATCTGGACGCGGTCGACCAGACCCGCGGCCATCAGCGCCCGGTTCATCGAAAGGCTGCCGTGCGAGCGCAACGGCACCTCGGACTCCTCCTTGAGCCGAGCGACGACGTCGACGGCATCGCCGCTCACGACCTTCCCGTCGGGCCAGTCGAGGGGGCCTTGCAACGTGGTCGACACGACCGTTGCCGGCAGGCTCCTCATCCGCGTGACCCACGGGTCGCGTACATCGGAGTCCTCGGTACTCGCGGCGAGCATCTGCGCGAACGCCCGGTACGTGTTCGCCCCGAAGACCATCTGCTGCTCCTCGTCGTAGAGGGCGAGGCGGTGGTCGAGGAGCTCGGGGCCTTGCTTGCCCCAGTACCCGGTCCAGCCGCCGCCGGCGGCGCCGAAGCCGTCGAGGCTGGAAAAGACGTCGAAGGTGTAGGTAGCGGTCATGATGCTCTCCTCGGCGGGTGCGGTTGGTCGGGTATGGGGGAGACAGACTGGGAACCACGGCGAGATTCATCGCCGTTGGGCGCTTGGAGTCCGGCCGCCCCCGGATGCGGTCTCAGGACTCATCGGCCTGCTCGTTGGCGATGGCAGCGGCAGGCCGCGCCGAAAGTGAGCCGCCATCTTGTCGAAGCGGGATCTCGTCGGGGTAACAGCGGCACGGGTGCGGGTTCCGCCCACACGACCCGATGAGTTCCGCCTCGCCGTGTGGTCTCCATGATGGAACGTCCCTCTTTTCGTGCCTGCGTGAGGCCGAAAATGACATGGTAAGGAGCGTGCATACCGTGGACCAGGAGAACGTGAGCGCCACCCTGACCGTCGTCGTACCCGCCGAGAGGGTGTTCGCGGTGCTGGCGAACCCGACGACGCACCCTGCGATCGATGGCACCGGCTGGGTTCAGGAACCTGTCGATCGGGCGACGCTGACAGAGGTGGGGCAGATCTTCCGGATGGACATGTACCACCCTGACGCTCAAGACGGTGACTACCAGGTGGCCAACAAGGTCCACGTACTAGACCCGCCGCGCGCCATTGGCTGGCTGACGGGTTACGCCCCCAAGGGCGACGGTCACCTGGAGTTCGGCGGTTGGTTCTGGCGCTACGACCTTGTGCCGTTCGGTCCGTCAGAGACTGAGGTCACGCTGACCTACGACTGGTCGGCGGTGCCGCAGTCCATCCGGGAATACATTTGGTTTCCGCCGTTCGGCCCTGAGCATCTCACCAACTCGCTGCACCACCTAGCCGATCTTGCCGCACCGACGTCCCAGGGCCTCTGACCTCGTCGACGTCGGCATCGTGCCGTGGAGGGCCTGTACTCGATCGGGGCATAACCGGGCGGGGCCTGCCCGCCGGGCGGGTCCTCGTCTACTCTCACGCCGGCGGGCCGACCACTGGGGGCACCGGTCGGCTCCTCCGTCCGCACGGGCAGGCAACCGCCACCCTTCGGCCCGCGCCCGGTGGACGGCAGAGGCGAAAGTACCCCCTGCTCGGTGTCAGCGGGCGTCGTCGCTCGCTCCGGGCAGTGCGGGCGCGCTCGACGCTGGCTTGCAGACCTGTATGAGGTCAGTCGTTTCGGTGGCAGTGCAACACGTGAACGGCCAGGACCTCCTGCTCGGCTGTGAGAGCCGCAAGGTACTGGCGGTTGCGCATGACGAAGGTCGTGATCCCTGCGCGGTTGGTGGTCGCCAAGGAACCGATCGGAAGATGCCCGCGAAGCCCGTGACCTCGCCGGCCTCTGGCGTGCCGCCTGCCGGACCAGATCGACAAACGCTGCTGGGCATGTTGAGAGACGTACGGGCTTGCCAGCCCGCGGTAGCGGTCAGCGGGTATCGCGGCCTCGGCTGCGCCAGGCTCGTGCGTATTCGACGCTGGTCCGCAACGCCTGGAGGAGGTCGACGGCCTTGGTCTCGCCTCCGGCGCGTGGTGCGGCCGTGCCACATCACTTGGTGATGTTCGACCGCAAGTCCGACCGAGCGGTGGGTGGGATGGCACCAGCGGCTATTCACTCGTTTGCCGCTGTGCTTCTTGATGTCGGGTGGCAACGAGCCGCCCGACACCGGCGTTCTTGCTCCTGGTGGCGTTGTTGCGGCGGGAGGGGGCGCGGTGGACGTGATGGCGTACTTCGGTCTGCTCTTGGTGATCTTCACCGTGGGAGTGCTGGTCTGGGGTTGGGTGGAGCGCAAGCTGATCGAGCGCCGTAGGCGCCAGTACCTTCGGCATCGGCATACCGGGTCCGATTCGAGTGCCGGCGGTGCCGACTATTCCGCTGGTTGGGACGGCGGCTTTCCGGCGGTGGCGGCGGGGACTCCGGTGGCGGAGGCGGCGGTGATGGTGGCGGCGGTTGGTGAGGAATCTGTCGTAACAACTCGTTTCAGAATGAGGTTGGTAGTTGGCGGTAGCAGATCAGGACGCATCCGAGCCGGAGGAGCCCGAGGTGGATGTCGGCGCGGCGTTCGTAGCGGGTGCGGAGGCGTTTGTACTGGTGCAGCCAGGCAAACGTGCGTTCCACGACCCAGCGGACCTTACCGAGACCGGAGCCGTGTCCGGTGTTGCGGCGTGCGATACGCGGAATGATTCCTCGTTCGCGCAGGGCTTTCCGGTGATGTTCGTAGTCGTAGGCGCGGTCGCCATAGAGCCAGCGAGGCCGTTGCCAAGGCCGACCGCGCTTACCACGGATCGTGGGCAGAGCCTCGACCAGCGGGATGAGTTGGGTGCTGTCGTGGCGGTTGCCGCCGGTGACCGTCACTGCCAGTGGGATACCGCCGGCGTCGGTGATCACATGGTGTTTGGTGCCGGTGCGAGCCCGATCGACGGGCGAGGGGCCCGTCGCCGCCCCCCTTTGAGCGCCCGCACATGCGATCCGTCGACCACCACAGTGTTCAGGTCGAGCCGATCCAAAGCCCGAAGCTGGTCCAGCAGCAGCTCGTGCACCGCGTTGAACACCCCGGCCTCGCTCCAGTCCCGCAACCGCCGCCAGCACGTCACTCCGGAACATCCCGCCACCTCGTGCGGTAGTTCCCGCCAGGTGATCCCGGTCTTGAGCACGAACACGATCCCGGCCAGAGCGGCCCGGTCGTCGACCGGCAACCGGCCCGGGTACCGGCTCCGGCGAGGCGGACGCGCCGGGAGCAACGGCTGCACCCGAGACCACAACTGATCTGGCACCAACTCCTCGATCACACCATGACCATGCACCGAGTCGATCAACCATCGCTATCAGACACGCCCATTATTCTGAAACGAGTCGTAAGTGAAGACTCCGTCCAAGTTCTGCGGGCCAGCTGAGCCTGGGGTGCTTTGGGGGCAGGCGATCAGCGTTCTCCCAGGGCATCTTTGTCAGATTTCAGGTCTCCGCGATGTGGTCGGTTACGTGCTGCACGGTGTGCGAGGGCGGACGGCGTCGTCGAGCAGGTGCCGTAGGGGTGTCGCTGTCGGGGCGAGGGCCGTGGCCAGCACAGCCGGGCCTGCCAGCGGTGCGACAATGCCCTCGCCATTGGCCGGCTCGTCGCCGAGCAGACGGGTGGCGGGCGGGGCGTTGGCGAAGGCCGGGTCGACGATCAGGATCTGGCCGGTAGCGCGGTGCTCGCCCAGGACGGCGGGACCGTCCCAGCCGGGGGCCGTAGAGCCGAACGTGGTGTGCTGGGCCAGCAGTGGGCGGCCGTCGCGATGCACGGTGAGGTGGCTGGACAGGTCGCCGGGGGGTTCATGGGCGCGTCCGAGGATCAGTTCTTCGCGGAGGATGAGCCGTGCGGTGGGTGCGAGGTCCACGGTGTAGGTCTGCCGCAGGTTGCTGCCTCGGGTGCTGATCAGTGGCTGGGGCAGCCAATACAGGGTCGCCTGTTCTCCCACGGTGAGTGTCACGTCGTAGGTGGCGTGGTCGGTGGTGGCGCCCCGCAGAGCGAGGGTGGCCGCAGCGGTGGTGATCTCCAGTTGCGCGCCCGCTTCGACGCTGACGTCGATGGCCAGTCTGTCCCCTCCCAGCGGCGCGCTCATCGCGCTGACAACGCAGACGCGTGCCTGGGAGCCATGGTTGCGGAGCTGCCGCAGATGGAAGGGACCGTCGCTGCGCAGGAGCGGCAGGACGGTCACGCCGTCGTGACTGGTGGCCCGGATGCGGGCAGTGGCGTGCACACCTCTGCCGGCCTGCGGTGGAGCCTGGGTGCGTGGCGACGTGGTCGTCACGCCGCGGTCCAGGCGGTCAGGCGCGCGCCGACCCAGTCCGCTACCGGCCCCACTCCGTTGTCGGCGGTGAGCGAGGTGAAGGCGACGGGCCGCTCACCGCGCTGGCGCTTGGCGTCGGCGGCCATCGCCTGAAGGTCCGAGCCCACGTGGGGAGCCAGGTCGGTCTTGTTGATCACGAGCAGGTCGGCGGTGGTGATTCCGGGGCCGCCTTTGCGGGGGATGTCGTCTCCGCCTGCCACGTCGATGACGAAGATCTGGGCGTCGACGAGGCCCTTGGAGAACGTGGCCGTCAGGTTGTCACCGCCGGATTCGACCAGGATGAGGTCGAGAGGGCCGACTGTCGCCTCGAGCTGCTCGACGGCTTCGAGGTTGGCGGAGATGTCATCGCGGATCGCGGTGTGCGGACAGGCGCCTGTCTCAACGGCCAGGATGCGCTCGGCCGGCAGAATTGCGTGGCGGAGCAGGAAGTCGGCGTCCTCGCGGGTATAGATGTCGTTGGTGACCACGGCGATCGACAGCCGGTCGCGCAGGGCCCGGCAGAGGGCCGCGACAGTGGCGGTTTTGCCGGAGCCGACAGGCCCGCCCAGACCGATCCGCAGCGCGCGACGGGAACCATCGGGCCGGACGGGGTCGGCAGGTCGGGCGGGAGCGGCGCTGTGCAGGTGCGCATGAGGGACGGAGTTGCCGATGTGCACGGAGGCCTCCACAGGTTGTTCGTTAGCGGGTTGGTCAGGAAGCGAACAGGCGTACCGGCCACTGGGCGTGTTGCTGGGCGGTGATGTCGATCAGTGGCGCGGAGGTGGCCGGTAGCACGGTGGTGCCTTCGGCTGCCACGCGGTCGGCCGCTCGGGTGGCACGGTCGGCGACCTGGTCGAGGTCGTCGGCGAGCCGGGCGAGGACGGCGGTGGCGTCGAAGGGATCGAGGCCCAGCAGCCGCACAGCTGCGGTGGCCGGGCAGCTGATGCTCTCGTATGCGGCGGCGTACGCGGCGTCCAGAGGCGCCAGGCCGGCCGCGTGGGCGGCCACCCCCAGCACCACAGGCTGGTGCGCGCCTTGCGGGCGGTCTCGGGCGAGTTGGTCGAGCTCCGGTGCCGGCCACACGACCCGCGCGGCGCGCATCATCTGCCGTCCCAGTTTCCGAGCGATGTCGCGCAGCGCCGGGACAGGGGTCCGGGCGTCGGCGGCCTCGTCCAGCGCCAACGGGTCGGCTCCGGCAGCCGCCGCGGCGGCCAGACCCGCGGCGACCACGCCTGCGGTGTGCAGGCGCCCCTGGCAGAACGTCTGCAGGCTGTGCGCGTCACGGATTGCTTCGCGGGCGACAGCGGCTTCCACCCCGCCGGAGTGCGCATGTCCTCCGGCGGGGAAGCGGCCGTCGGCCAGAATGAGCAGGGTTGCGCGGCTCATCGGTCAGAACAGGAAGTACCGCTGGGCCATCGGCAGCTCCTCGACGACGTGCTCCAGAGAAATCTCCTGCTGCTCGACGAAGGTTTTCGTGTCCGATGTCTCGGCACCGCCGATTTCCACCGTGTAGGTGTTGGGGTCGACGTCGACGTCGGGCGTGGCGCTGTTCTCCTGCATGTCGCTCTTGCTCAGGCACCGGGTGTCGGTGATAGCGCTGAATCTCTTGCCGACGCCCAGCCGTTGGGCCAGACCCTTGTCCAGGGCGCGCTGCGAGACGAAGTTGAACGAGTTCGCCGCGGGAGCTCGGCCCTGCGCTCCCCACACCGCACGGGGCAGGATCGGCTGTGGCGTGGGAATCGACGCGTTGGCGTCTCCCACCTGGGCGTAGGCGATCTGGCCGCCCTTGACGACCATGTGCGGTTTCACGCCGAAGAACTTCGGCTCCCACAGCACCAGATCGGCGAGCTTGCCGACCTCGATCGAGCCGACCTCGTGGTCGACGCCCTGGGCGATCGCGGGATTGATGGTGTACTTGGCGACGTAGCGGCGTGCGCGGAGGTTGTCCGCTCCGTTGTCTCCGGACAGGAATCCGTATCGCTTCTTCATCACGTGCGCGGTCTGCCAGGTACGCGTGATCATCTCACCGATGCGGCCCATGGCCTGGGCGTCGGAGGACATCATGGAGATCGCGCCCAGATCGTGCAGCAGATCCTCGGCCGCCATGGTGGAAGGGCGGATTCGTGAGTCTGCGAAGGCCAGGTCCGCCTCGATCTCCGGGTTGAGGTGGTGGCAGACCATCATCATGTCGAGGTGTTCCGCGACGGTGTTGACCGTCAAAGGACGGGTCGGGTTCGTCGAAGCGGGCAGGACGTTGTCCAGACCCACCATCTTGATCAGGTCAGGGGCGTGGCCGCCGCCCGCGCCCTCGATGTGGAAGACGTGCAGGCAACGCCCGTCGATGGCCTTGATCGTGTCGTCGACGAAGCCGGCCTCGTTCAGCGAGTCCGCATGCAGGGCCAGCTGCACGCCTGTGTCGTCGCAGACCTGAAGACAGGTGTCGAGCACCGCGGGGGTAGCTCCCCAGTCTTCGTGGATCTTGAAGCCGAGAACGCCGGCGTCCACCTGGTTGTACAGCGCGGCCTTGGACATGGTGCTGCCCTTTCCGAGCAGACCGATGTTGACCGGGAAGTCGTCCAGCGCCTCGAAGAGCCGGGCCAGATGCCACGTCCCAGGTGTGACGGTGGTGGCGGTGGACCCCTCGGCCGGACCCGTTCCGCCGCCGATCAGCGTGGTCACCCCGGCCGCGAGGGCTTCTCGGACCTGTTCCGGACAGATGAAGTGCACGTGGGTGTCCACGCCGCCGGCTGTGAGGATGCGGCCCTTGCCTGAGATGATTTCGGTCTCCGGGCCGATAACGATGTTGGTGGGTGTTTCGTTCTCCCCGTGCAGTGGGTCCATCGTTTCGGGGTTGTACGCCTTGCCCAGCGCCTGGATCCTGCCGTCGCGGAGGGCCACGTCCGCCTTGACGATCCCCCAGTGGTCCAGCACCACCACGCCGGTGATGACCGTGTCCGCAGGCCTGCGCTGATCCCGGGGGCCCGGGTCGCGGGGGATGCCGGACTGGCCCATCGACTCGCGGATCACCTTGCCGCCGCCGAAGACGACCTCGTTGCCGCTGCGTCCGGGTCCGCCGGCCCAGTCCTCGGTGATCCGGATGGACAAGGCGGTGTCGGCGAGCCGGATCCGGTCACCGACCGTCGGCCCGAACAGCTCCAGGTATTCGGAGCGGCTCAGTGGATTCTTGTACCGGGGGCCGGTCGGCGCCTCAGTCATCGAGAGATCCCCCCACTTCCTTGCGCAGGCCCAGCACGACACGCTCCCCCGCGATGGGCACCAGTTCGACCTCGTCGGTTCCGCTGCAGGGCTCGAAGCGCTTGGAGGTCCCGGCCGCCACGTTCAGCCGCTTGCCGTAGGCCTTTTCCCTGTCCTCCTCGGACAATTCCAGGCCGGGATTGGCCTCGGCGAAGTGGTAGTGCGACCCCACCTGGACCGGACGATCCTGAGGGTTGGACACACTCACCGTCGTCACCTCCAACCCCTCGTTGAAGGAAATCGGCTTCGCGTCGGCGGGATGCTCCACCTTCCCCGGATGCACCCGCGGCTGCCGCTCCGTCTCCTCGATGGGTTGAATCCTCACCCCTTGAATGGGGTTGTGAATCGTCACCAGCTTCGTGCCATCCGGGAAGGTCGCCTCCACCTGGACGCTCTCGATCATCTCCGCGACGCCCTCCATCACGTCCTCCGGACGTAGCAGTTCGCGACCAGAGGTCATGATGTCGGAGACGGACTTCCCGGCCCGGGCCTCTTCGAAGACGTGCACCGTCAGCAGCGCCACCGCTTCCGGATAGTTCAGCTTGATGTCACGTTCCCGGCGCCGTCGGGCCACGTCCGCCGCCACATGGATGAGCAGGCGCTCCTGCTCATGGGGAGTCAGATGCAATGTCGACCTTCCTTGACTCGCAGCACACCCACACACGGCACACGAGACCCCGACGACATCCGTATCGGGGTTTCATTCGCTGGAGCACGATGTAGGAACGGATGATCATTTGCACATTATTGGAGCCAACTCCGCAGGCCGAGGACGTTGCTGATCTTTCACTCCATCGAGTTCGGAGGCAGGAATCAGCGGAGCTGCTCCGCGAGTGCCAGACGCGCAGGGCTGTGGTGCGGGCGGCTGGACCGGTCGGTCATGCCCGCCGCGCCGTGGTGGCGGTAGCGGTCGGCCTACCGGTGGGCGGTGGTCACCGCAACCTGGAAGCGTTCGGCAGCACGCCACTGAGGTTCCCCTGTTAGCTCGGAGGCTTCCAAGCATGGGCCTATAAACCTGAAGGGAGCATCTGTGGCAGCGCCGAAAAAGTACCCCGACGAGCTGCGTGGACGTATACAGGCAGGCGGCCCCGCCGGGGCCGCCCTCGATGAAGTGAAGAAACCTTGGAGACGCAAGTCGCGCTATCGCGTGTCGTGTTTCGCTACGCGGTCCCTCTGCGGAGTTGTGCGATCCGCTACTTCACGCTCGGCTCCGACGATTCTTGAATGGCTGGGCACC